>NZ_AJHJ01000004.1 GCF_000257645.1 Serratia sp. M24T3 | reverse complement strand
CAGATAACTGTCGCGCCGTTTTTTGTTGTATCCTCTCAATTATGACGCTTTGGCGACGAATCTTTTATCACCCTGAAGTTAACTACGCGCTGAGACAAACGCTGGTTCTCTGCCTGCCTATTGCTATCGCCATGCTGTTTGGTCAGTTAAGAATGGGAATGCTGTTCGCGCTGGTCCCTGCCTACTGCAATATTTCCGGCCTCGACACCCCGCATAAACGTTTTTTCAAACGCCTTGCTGTAGGCGGCTCGCTGTTTGCCGTAAGCAGTGTTCTGCTCCAGTTGATGCTGATTAACTGGCATTGGCCGCTGCCGCTGATCATGCTTGGCCTGACGCTACTGGTTGGCGTGACCGGCGCGATTGGCCCACTGCATGCTCGCCTGCTGCCCGGCGCACTGGTAGCGGCGATTTTCACCTTGAGTATGGCGGGCGCGGTGCCGATCTGGCAGGCTCCGATGCTGTTCGTGGTCGGCACGGCGTGGTACGGGCTGTTTAACTGGTTCTGGTTTCGACTCTCTGATGAGCAGCCGATGCGCGAAACGCTCAGCCAGCTTTACCATGAACTGGCCGACTATTTTGAAGCGAAATATAGCCTCCTGACCCAGCACACCGACCCTGAAACCGCGCTGCCGCCGTTGCTTAACCGGCAACAAAAAGTTATCGACCTGATCGCTACCATGTACCAGCAAATTCACATGCTACCGACCGGCGATCGTCAGCACCACAAGCGACTGCTGCGAAGTTTTTAGGTGGCGCTGGATTTGCAGGAGCACATTACCGTCAGCCTGCATTTACCTTCAGAGGTGCAAAAGCTGGTAGAGGAGAGCCACGCCGAGGCGGTTATCCGCCGTAACGCAAAGATTATCGCGACCCGACTGCGGGTAATTGCCGGAGACATTCTCTATCATCGCCGTTCTGACCGTTTTACCATGGCCAACGAGCTGGCGGCGCTGGAAAAAATCTCCTCCCGCTATCGAGATAATCCGGTTGGCCAATTCTGCTATTACCATTTCAGCCGCATCGCGCGCCTGCTGCGCACCCAGCGCCCGCTGTATCGTCGCGATTTGATGCAAACGCAAAATCGCCTGCCGTTCTGGCCCGCGCTTAAAAGTTATTTATCTTTCAAATCGGCGGCGCTGCGCAATGCTGCTCGTTTAGGACTGATTCTGGCGCTGGGCAGCAGTCTGGGGCTATTTTTCAATTTGCCCAAGCCATACTGGATTTTGCTGACTACGCTGCTGGTTAGCCAGAATGGTTATAACGCTACCCGTGTGCGTATCCAGCACCGAGCATTGGGCACACTGATTGGCCTGATTGCCGCTGCGGGGCTTTTGCAGCTAGAAATTCCGCAAAACATCACGCTATTTTTCATGCTGATTATCACACTGGTTTCTTACACCGTACTGCGTAAAAACTACGGTCTTGGGATGATTGGCCTGACCGTGACCGCCGTTTATACCCTGCAATTGCTGGCGCTTAACGGCGCGCATTTCCTGCTGCCGCGACTGTTCGACACACTGATTGGCTGCGCGTTGGCGTTTGGTGGCACGATTTGGCTGTGGCCGCAGTGGCAAAGCGGCATGCTCAGGACCAACGCCCATCAGGCGCTGGAGACCGATCAACAGGCTATTCGGCTGGTCTTACACGACAATCCCGACCCTGCCGAGTTGGCCTATGCGCGCATGAAGGTCAATCAGGCTCACAACCAGCTGTTCACCTCGCTGAATCAGGCGATGCAGGAGCCGGGTTTTAATTCGGATTATCTGTCAGATATGCGTTTGTGGGTAACTCATAGCCAGTTTATTGTCGATCACATTAACGCGATGACGATTCTTGCCCGCGAGCATTATATGTTGACGCCGAAGCTGGCGGTCGAGTATTTGCAAACCTGCGAAATCGCGCTGCAAGGCTGTCAGCAGCGACTGATTTATGATGGGCCGAGCAGCGAAAAGTCACTGTTTAACGCGCCGGAGCAGCATTCCGACATGCCGATCACCGAGATGGAACGCCATTTGCGCCGCATGCTGTCGCATCTGGCTGCCATGCATACCATTTCGTCCCTTGCCTGGAAACAACGGCCGCATCACGGGATATGGTTGACGAGAAGAGTGAAAGAGTAAGCGCTGTTTTATGGAGTGACGCAATCGCATTTTCAAGGTCAATAAACTTTGAATCAAGGCCAATAAGCTCTCAGGAGTTTTTCCGGTTCAATAATTTCAATGAGCATTTAACCGGCAACCTGAACTGAGGTCAAAACACCTTCCCTAATGAATTTAATTATCTAGATTTAAATAACAAATCCTAACCTAAGCACCTAAAAAAATTAAAGAAAGCTCTTTAAGAGAACGGGTCTTGACCGCCGTAGAGTTGCCGGGTTTTCTTTGTAAGGTGGGATTGGCGGCCCAAGGCCAACGCTGAGAGCTGCGGTCAATGAAACGATCTCGTTCTTTTGCACTAATCGCGTCGCGAGGGCAAAGGCACGGGTGTCCAGAGGGGATTTGCCTTGGAATCCCCTCTGGCTGGTGTGGGCCAGCGCCCAGTAAGCGCAGCGCATGCAGTCATGCCGTCATGCCGTGCGCAGCACACCAAACGGAGTGTTATTAGCCGACGACTTTCTGCACAGCTTTTTCAAAGCGTGCCATGCCTTCTTTGATGTCTTCGAAGTCGATCACCAGCGAAGGCGCAAAACGCATTACGTTGCTTCCCGCTACCAGCATCATCAAACCAAACTCAGACGACGCATTGAGGAATTCACCAGCGCGATCCTTGTAATTGTCTGACAGCTCGGCACCGATCAGCAGGCCCTGACCGCGGAATTCGCTGAACACGTGATATTTCGCGTTAATGGCTTCCAGCGCGTTGATAAACGCATTGCGACGCTCGGCAATACCCGCCAGCACTTGCGGGGTGTTGATCACGTCCAGCGCGGCTTCCGCTACCGCACAGGCCAGCGGGTTACCGCCGTAAGTGGTGCCGTGTTTGCCCGGAGCCATGACAGAAGCCACTTCTTCGGTGGTGATCATCGCACTCACCGGGAAGCCGCCGCCCAGCGCCTTGGCGGTGGTCAAAATGTCTGGCGTCACGCCGTAATACATATAGCTGAACAGTTTGCCGCTACGGCCCATACCGCTCTGCACTTCATCGAATACCAGCAGCGCTTTATTGGCGTCGCACAGCTCGCGCAGACCTTGCAGGAATTCTTGAGTTGCCGGGGTCACGCCGCCTTCACCCTGAATCGGCTCAACCACAATAGCGCAGGTGTGATCATCGATTACTGCTTTCACAGCCTCGAGATCGTTAAAAGGTACGTGGACGATATCGGCAGGTTTCGGGCCAAAACCGTCTGAATATTTAGGCTGACCGCCAACAGAGACAGTGAACAACGTGCGACCATGGAAACCGTTGTGGAAAGCGATGATTTTGCTTTTGTACGGGCTGTGCTTAGCTGAAGAATAGTAACGCGCCAGCTTAAAGGCAGCTTCGTTCGCTTCTGCGCCGGAGTTGGCAAAGAACACACGGTCGGCGAAGGTGGCGTCGATCAGTTTTTGCGCCAGACGCAAAGCCGGTTCATTGGTGAACACGTTGCTTACGTGCCACAACGTTTCACCTTGCTCATGCAAGGCTTTCACCAGCGCAGGATGGCAATGACCCAGTGCAGTAACCGCAATCCCGCCGGCGAAGTCAACGTATTCGGTCCCTTGCTGGTCCCACACGCGACTGCCTTTACCTTTGACGGGAATAAACTTGGCTGGTGAATAAACCGGCAAAATTACCCGGTCAAATGCATCACGACCTACCGCTGTTTTTTCTGTCATTGCCCTACTCTCCTTTGCGCTGCCGCTGCTTTCAGGGAATCACACTCGAAATGAATGTGAAAATATAATCACAAAATATGCATAAAAAATCACTCACAGGCAAACACTAATCGCCTTCCTGATGTAAGTAATTTTTAATACTCTAAATTTTAAGGAAATTATCCAGCAGCTCATGCCCCTGCTCGCTGAGGATACTCTCCGGGTGGAACTGCACGCCATGCAAAGGCAAAGTGCGATGAGCGATACCCATGATCTCGTCAGGCGCATCGGCGCTGCCGGTCCAGGCGCTCAGGGAAAAACAGTCAGGCAGCGTTTCCGGCTTAACCACCAGCGAATGATAGCGCGTAACGGTTAACGGATGATTAAGGCCCGCAAATACGCCGGTGCCAGTATGCTGAATCAACGAGGTTTTGCCGTGCATCACCTGACGGGCGCGCACCACTTCTGCACCAAAGCTTTGCGCCATCGCCTGATGACCCAAACATACGCCGAGAATCGGCATAATTTCTGCAAAATGCTTGATGGCCGAAAGAGATATCCCCGCTTCATTGGGTGTACATGGGCCGGGAGAGATCACCAAATGCGAGGGGGCAAGGCGGCAAATGTCTTCAAGCTGCAGCTCATCGTTACGTTTTACCATCACCTCCGCCCCTAATTCGCAAAAATACTGGTATAGGTTGTAGGTGAAGGAGTCGTAGTTATCGATAATCAGCAGCATGGTTTTCCGGTTTGGCAAAGTCTGGGATTTAGCCGCGTCATTCTACCTATTTTCGTCAGTAACCCGCAGACTTTTCCCAGACTCAGTCTATCCAGAGCTAGGCATCACTGATAATGGTTTTAAAAACCTCACTCAACGGTTTTTCATCGCCAAAAGCTGCCGCCTTGTTAGCATCAATCCAACGCTGATTTTCTACTTTACTCCAGTCAATCGCATAACCCGCATGAGTCAGCAACTGTTCAAAGAAAATGCGCTGCGCTCGGCCACTGCCATAACGGAAAGGATGCAGAAGATTAATTTCGGAATAGTAGTGCGCGAGGCGTTCGCAAAGTTCCTCCTTGGGCAATCCAACCAGATAGTCTTCGTCTTCCAACCCCTGCATCAGATTATTGCCTTCGCGCTCAATATAGGCGAAATGGCAAAACGGCGTATCGTCTTTGACAATGTCCACCTCACGCAGTTTGCCGGCCCAATCGAACAAATCCTGAAACAGCGTGGCGTGAATGGCGCAAAGATGCGGCAAACCGATGTTCGGCTGCCCCAGCTCGATAGTGGAAGCACGCAGCGGAGTAAACTCCATCTCTGCTTGCAACAGACGATGAGATTCATGGATTTCAAGCTTGTTTCTCAGCACATTAATCCCCTTGTAGAGATAGGGATCGGCACCGGTGACCGGCTTATCGCTCATAGTGCCTCCTCAGCTCTTCAATGCGGTCAAGGACTCGATCTTCCGATAATTCAACGTGCTCGGTTTGCAGATCATCCAAAGCCGCACTGCGCTGAAAGTTCAAGCTTCGCTGTTTGCGGAAAAATTGCTCTTTCTGTTTGTCTGTCATTTTCGTTGCCATACTGATTCCTCCAGTGACCGAAGACAGTGGAGTTTAAGTATAGACGCTGAGAATGATTTTTTAGCCCGTGGCCATGTGATTCAGATATGAGCGAAACGCGTAAGTAAAAAATCACAATCTCCAGCAAAGTAGGCACTTCTTATCTGCTGTAAACGCCACCTCCGTGGCGCAAATTACGGCTAAGCCCAGCCAGACAGGGAAGCTAAAATGCCAACACCAATCTCCTCAGGGAATCGCAGCCACAGTCCAAGACCGATGGAACCAAGGGCGGTACAATCGAGCTCGATAGAGAGAAGCAACAACATCAATCTTGAGAATGCGAACAGAATTTCGAGAAATCTTAAAAACGTCACTTCCTATCAAGGCGGTATTGTCATCAAGAGCAACGACTCCGAACGCCCCTGGAATATCACAGGCGATATCAGAGCGCATAAAAGTATTGTGCTGGAAAACGTGATTCACACCGGGGAAATCATTGAGTCACTGTCCGGTAACATCTCCATGAAACAGTGCAAAGCAGGCTCTAAAATTCAGGCTAGCGGCGATATTATCCTTGATCAGGTCATTCAGATTAGGACAGGAACGGTCGAATCGACCCATGATAGCGTCGAGATTATCAACTCACAGGTTGGTCAGATTAACGCCTCTAAAAATATTAAGATCCAAACGCTTTACACCACTCCAGAACACAAGACAACGGTTAGGAAACTCGGCAACAATCAAGTACATCCACGAGATCACGCCGCCGGTGTTGATACCTTTGATCAAGCTAGCCGTTCGGCTGATAGGCGCAATGGCGAAGTGAATGGCACAGATATTGGTAGGCCTGAGCAAGGCAAAATCCCGGTTGCAGCTGTCATCCGGAATGTGGAAGTAGTCGGCAATGACTTTTACATGACCGAGGACACATTGATCTTGGGACAACATGTCACCAAAGAAAACGCCTTTGGTCTCATCGTCAAGGCCGACAGTAATAGAGACGTTAATTTGATGGGCAAAAATTTCTACCTAAACGGCGAGCTGATTTGCAGCCCGAACTATTTACAAACGTTTTCTGCCGCCAGTAATTGACCCAAGTACGCCGCGTAAAATTTGACGGCCCAAGTCTCTTGCCATGCTTTTTGCTGCCGTTTGTACGATGCCGTCGTGCTTACCACCGCGCGGGCCGGTGGTTCCAAACAGAAGATCGTTGAGACCGTCCATGAGTCCACCGCCAGCAGATTTTTCGGCGGCAGGATTTTTGGCCTCGACGCTATCCCCGTTTGTTCCAACCGTATTAAATCCCTGAGCGTTAAGTTTTTCATAAGCGGATTCGCGGTCGATGGCGTCTTCATAGCGACCATACAAAGGTGACTGATTGATTGCTTTGTTGAGCCCTTCTTCACCCAGCGGCCCCATTTTCGACTCCGGCGCAATCACCATTGCTCGCTCAACAATTGCCGGACGACCTTTTTCATCGAGAAATGAGATCAATGCCTCGCCGACGCCAAGTTCGGTTATCGCAGTTTCGGCATCAAACGCAGGATTAGCGCGCAGCGTTTGCGCCGCTGCACGTACGGCTTTTTGGTCGCGCGGGGTAAATGCGCGCAAGGCGTGCTGAACTCGGTTGCCGAGCTGCCCCAGCACTGAGTCGGGAATATCCAGCGGATTCTGAGTCACGAAATAGATACCCACGCCCTTGGAGCGGATCAGCCGCACCACTTGTTCAATTTTAGTCAACAAGGCCGCAGGGGCATCGTTAAACAGCAGGTGGGCCTCATCGAAGAAAAACACCAGCTTTGGCTGTTGCGGATCGCCGACTTCGGGCAGATGTTCAAACAGCTCGGCCAGCAGCCACAACAGAAACACCGAATAAAGTTTCGGCTGATTGATGAGCTTGTCCGCTGCCAGCAGGTTGATTATGCCCTGCCCATTGGCGTCGGTTTTCATTAAATCGTTAATGTCCAACATCGGTTCGCCAAAAAACTGATTGGCGCCCTGACTTTCAAGGGTCAAGAGTCCCCGCTGGATAGCGCCTATCGAAGCGGGAGAAATATTGCCGTATTGGGTCTGGAACTGTTTAGCGTTATCGCCGACAAATTTCAGCATTGCGCGCAGGTCTTTCATGTCGAGCAGCAGCAGGCTATTGTCGTCGGCAATTTTGAACACCAGCTGCAATACGCCATTTTGTACTTCATTGAGATCTAACAGACGACCCAGTAATAAAGGGCCTAAATCGGAGAGCGTAGCGCGGATCGGATGACCCTTTTCGCCGAAAATATCCCACGGAATAATGGTGCAAGCCGAGGGTTGCCAGTCTGTGACGCCAATCGCGGCGAGTCTGGCGCTGAGTTTATCGGAGGCCACAGCCGCGGTGCCAATTCCCGATAAATCCCCTTTTACATCGGCAAGAAATACCGGTACGCCAATGCGTGAAAACTGCTCGGCCATTTTTTGCAGCGTAACCGTTTTACCGGTGCCGGTAGCACCGGTTATCAACCCGTGGCGATTAGCCAAAGCAGGGAGAATAGCCAGATCCTGTGCCGGTTTCCCGGCCTGCATTGCTTTTGCAATAACACGAGGTTCACTCATCTTTTCTCCTTGCACGGCCGCCTGTAAAAGCGCGCAGGCAGCCTTGGCTTAAGCTTTAAGAAAGGTTATGGCAAAACTTTAGCAGAAAGAATGACAATTGGTGTTACCGGGACATTCTGATAAGGCCCAACGTTGTCGGTTTTCACTGAGGAAATCTTGTCTACAACATCCATCCCTTTGATAACCTTGCCAAATACTGCATAGCCAAAATCAGTTTGACCATGGTCGAGGAAGGCGTTATCCGCGACATTCAGGAAGAACTGGCTAGTGGCACTGTTTGGATCGGAAGTGCGCGCCATAGAAATAGTACCGCGCAGGTTACGCAGGCCATTGTCCGCCTCGTTTTTGATCGGCGGATTGGTGCTCTTCTGCTGCATCTTGGCGGTAAAACCCCCGCCCTGAACCATAAAGCCCGGGATCACGCGATGGAAGATGGTGTTGTTGTAATAACCACTATTCACGTAATCGACAAAATTAGTAACGGAAACCGGTGCCTTCGCGTTATCGAGTTCCAGCTCAATGTTCCCCGCCGAGGTGGTCAACATGACGTGGGTATCCGCAGACTTGGCTGCAAACGCCGCAGGGGCCATCGCAGTGAGGGAAAGCAAAGCAGTGAAGGTCACTAAAGTACGTTTAAACATGACGGTTCCTTTCTCCATTAGGCAAGCAACAAAACGCATTGATTCTAAAGACCCTCTCACCATCGCGCCAGACCTTTACCGTTATTTACGCAATGCGAGCACAAGCCTTTGAATCAGCGTGTAAAATCGATTAATTCACTCTTCTCGAGATGAATCATTGTTTCAGCAGGGCGCGTCTCGGCGATCACTTTGCCATGACGAATAGAATAGCGCACTGGCACCTGGCGTCGAACGGCATCAAAGCCGTTTTCGGCTGGTAAAATAATCAGATTGGCAACATGGCCGTTTTCGATGCCATATTCCGGCAAATTCATAGTCTTGGCGCTGTAATGAGTGATCAGATTAAGGCCGTCGTTGATCTGCTCGTAGCCCATCAGCTGGCATACGTGCAGCCCCATTTGCAAAACCTGCAACATGTTGGCGGTGCCCATCGGATACCACGGGTCAAACACGTCATCGTGGCCAAAGCAGACGTTAATCCCCGCCTCTAGCATTTCTTTGACCCGCGTAATGCCGCGACGCTTGGGATAGGTATCAAAGCGCCCCTGCAAATGGATATTAACCAACGGGTTGGCGACAAAGTTGATACCGGAGAGCTTCAGAAGACGGAACAGCCTGGACGTATAAGCGCCATTGTATGAATGCATCGCAGTCGTATGGCTGGCGGTCACGCGCGCGCCCATATTTTCACGATGCGCCAGCGCGGCAACAGTTTCCACAAATCGCGACTGCTCGTCGTCAATCTCGTCACAGTGTACGTCAACCATGCGGTTATATTTCTGCGCCAGCGCGAAGGTTTTATGCAGAGACTCGACGCCGTATTCGCGGGTAAACTCAAAATGCGGGATAGCACCGACTACATCTGCGCCAAGTTTCAGCGCCTCTTCCAGCAAAGCTTCGCCGTTGGGATAAGACATGATCCCTTCCTGCGGAAAGGCAACAATCTGTAAATCAACCCAGGGAGCGACTTCTTTCTTGACCTCAAGCATTGCCTTCAGTGCAGTCAGGGTCGGATCGGAGACGTCTACATGGGTGCGAACGTGCTGAATACCGTTGGCGATTTGCCATTTCAGGGTGATCCAGGCGCGTTGTTTGACGTCTTCATGAGTCAGCAAGGCTTTGCGTTCAGCCCAGCGTTCAATCCCCTCAAACAGAGTGCCCGAGATGTTCCACGATGGCTCACCGGCGGTCTGAGTGGTATCAAGATGAATGTGCGGCTCGATAAACGGCGGCAGAGCCAGCCCACCCTGCGCATCGAGAACGTCATCGCCTTGGTTATCGCCCTGCATTTGAGGCGTTATCTGGGTAATTTTTCCATCTTCAATATCGATCTGCCACAGGCCCTGAGTAAACGGCATGCGTACATTCTTAATCGCTCGCAGGCTGGATTGCGTCACCTTTACCTCTCTGTCAGTGTCAGTTTTTCGATGATTACATAAACAATACAGCCTGATACTCGCCAACGGGTAGAAATTTAACGCAAATTTATGACATTCGCATCAGCCGCACGACAGGTGTTAATTTCTCTGACCGTGATTTTCATTCTCGCAGCTGGAGGCGGGTAGGCATTCACTCACGCAAATGACTCCTTGCTGACAGCCAATACCGAAATGCTGCTCCAGAGAGCTCCAGCCAAGCGCGGTGACTTTTAAAGCTCGCGACTCGGCCGATCGGCTTAGCCAATTCCATGCTAAAAAAGCCTCTAACAGCACGGCACCCAAACTTCCGGCAAGGTGATATTGCCGTTCGGTCCAGTCAAGGCACTGGCGAATATTTTCGCCGTGATCCGCACGAATCTCCACGCCCTGCTGCTCAAGCCAGTACCTACCGGCGCTGGTCAGAGAAAAATGTAGCCCTTCTTCTGCGACGATAAGACCGCGTCTCAGCATGCCCTGGGTCACCGCTACGCCTATTTGCCCGGCAAGATGGTCGTAACAGCAACGCGCAAAACGCAAATCTTTGGCAGAGCGATTGGGCGTAGTTAGCCAAGGCGAAGTCACCGGCCCGACCGAGGCCAGACTCTCAAGAAGCTGGGAAATATGCGGGCCCGCCAGTTGGTAATAGCGATAGCGCCCCACCGACTCCACGTTTATTAACCCGCCATCGCGCAGCTTTCCGAGATGAAAACTGGCGGTTTGTGCGGTAATTCCCGCCGCCTCAGCCAACGCGCTGGCGGAAAGGGCTTCCCCACCGGACAAGGCGATCAGCATCACTGAACGCACGGGTTCGGCGATAAGATGGGCCACGACCGAAATATGAAATTGGTTCATTTGGCACGCCAGTGAAAGGGAGTTATATATTTATCAAAGTAGATGACACTTCGATTCGGCTCGAATCATTATTAAGTGCATGCAGGGTATAGTCAATTTATCCCCCCTATGGACTCGTAATATTGCCCATGAACACCACCCCTGCTCAGAAATGGTTATTGGCAGCAACCAGTATTAGCTACATCATCGTTATCCTGGATACTTCAATTGTTAATGTCGCCCTCGCGCCGTTGGCAGCAACTCTACACTCGACCATCACCGGCCTGCAGTGGGTAGTCAGCGCCTATACCGTTACTTTCGCCAGCCTGCTGCTCAGCGGCGGCGCATTAGGTGACAAACTGGGTGCCAAAAAAGTTTATCTCAGCGGTTTGCTGCTATTTGCCGTCGCCTCGGCGGGATGCGGTTTATCAACATCACTCTCTGCTCTCGTGGTTTCACGTATTTTGCAGGGCGCGGGCGCGGCATTGCTGGTGCCTGCTTCTTTATCGTTGATTAATGGCGAATTTTTGGCTGCGCAACAGCGCATCAAAGCAATTGGCATCTGGGCCGGTTGCGGCGGGATCGCCATGGCTGCTGGCCCCTTACTCGGCGGCATACTCATCCAGTTGTTAGGCTGGCGCAGCATTTTTCTGCTCAATATCCCCATTGCTCTGCTCGGCGTGCTCATAACTATGCGCATCTCGGTGATAAAAAATCCCGTCCAAAAGAGGCCAATAGACGTGCCTGGGCAGCTGCTGGCCATTATCGCGCTGGGATCGTCCATCGCCGTGCTGATTGAAGGGGTAAGTCGGGGATGGCAGGACCCGTGGATTGTCGCGTGTATGGTTGTGGCAGCACTTGCCTGGTGTTTATTCATTTTCATCGAACGTTCCATCGAGCAGCCCATGCTGCCGATGACGTTGTTCCGTCAGCCGGAATTTTCCGCTGCGGTTGCCGTCTCGCTGATCTCCGGATTGGTATTTTATGGCCTGTTTTTCCTGCTGAGCCTTTATTTGCAAACCGTGCGCGACTGGTCATCGCTCGATACCGGACTGGCTTTCCTTCCCTTGACTATGCTGGTCACACTCGGGAGTTTTAGTGCAGGAAAACTTAACCGACAATTCGGTGCTTTTTGGCTGATCACCGGCTGCTGTGGACTTTACGCCGCGGGTTTTGCCGGACTACTGGTACTTGGGGAAAACCCTGCCTACTGGCGGATTGCGCTGTGTTTTCCTGCGCTAGGACTTGCCGCTGGAATCATTACGCCAGTCGCCACTTCGGTGGTTATGAATTCGATTACGAGAGATCAGGCCGGGATCGCCGCCGGCGTGCTCAACGCAAGCCGACAGACCGGCTCGGCGCTGGGAGTCGCAATTTTTGGCGGCTTGCTCGGCGCCGTAAAACCGCTCGCTACCGGCATTCATCTCGCCGTCTGCATCGCCATTGCTCTCTCGCTGCTCGGCGGCGCGCTGTGGGCAACCACACTCAGCAGGAATTCAGCGCATAAAAAAACCACGCCGTAAAAAGCGTGGTTTTAATATTTATTACTCAGAACAAATCCAAGTCATTGGCGTTGCAGCCAGGCGTCAAGAACGAAGGATTTATGGAGCAGCAACGAAGCCGATAGCTTCATAAACCTTCTTCAGCGTGACCTGTGCACGAGCGCGGGCTTTTTCTGCACCTTCGCGCATCACCTGCTGCAAGAAAACTTCATCAGAACGATACTGGTGATAACGCTCTTGCAAACCAGTGAGCATTTCTGAAACGGCTTCGGCTACTGCGCCTTTCAGGTGGCCGTACATTTGACCTTCAAACTCGGCTTCCAGCTCGGCAATGCTCTTACCATTCACGCCTGACAGGATATCCAGCAGGTTAGACACACCCGGTTTCGCCGCCTGATCGTAACGGATGACCGGTGGATCTTCCGAGTCAGTCATCGCACGCTTAATCTTTTTGGTCACCGACTTGGTGTCTTCCAGCAGGCCAATCACGTTATTGCGGTTGTCGTCGGACTTGGACATTTTCTTGGTCGGGTCCTGCAAAGACATCACGCGAGCACCAGACTTCGGAATAAACGGCTCTGGCACGGCAAAAACATCACCATACAGCGCGTTGAAACGACCGGCAATATCGCGGCTCAGCTCAAGATGTTGCTTCTGATCTTCACCGACCGGGACCTGGTTGGTCTGATATAGCAAAATGTCTGCCGCCATCAGCACCGGGTAGTCAAACAGACCGGCGTTGATGTTTTCAGAATAGCGCGCCGACTTGTCTTTAAACTGGGTCATGCGGCTCAGCTCGCCAAAATAGGTGTAGCAGTTCAGCGCCCAGCCCAGCTGAGAATGCTCGGCAACGTGAGACTGAACGAAAATGGTGCTCTTCTTCGGATCAATACCACAGGCCAGGTACAGCGCCAGCGTATCCAGAGTCGCTTTGCGTAATTGAGCAGGATCCTGACGTGCAGTGATTGCGTGCAGGTCAACGATGCAATAAATGCAGTCATAGTCATCTTGCATTTTAACCCATTGACGCAGAGCACCCATGTAGTTACCAATGCTCAATTCACCAGAGGGTTGTGCGCCACTAAAGACGATGGGTTTACTCATTTTTTATGCTTCCTGATCCTTTAAAGGGGATAGCCCGAAGAGGGGCAAAAGGTCGGCAAAGCGTTCAAGAACCCGACTGGGTTTACTCAGCGCAATGGCTTCGCCGTAATTATAACCGTAGGTCATTCCAACGCTCTGACAACCAGCAGCCTGCGCCGCTTGAATATCGTTGCGGGAATCGCCAACAAACACCAGCTCGCTGGCTCGCAGGCCTAGATTGGCCAGCATCAGGTACAGAGGCGCGGGGTGCGGTTTTTTCTGCACGACGTCGTCACCTCCCAATACCTGGGAAAATAGCTCATCAATGCCCAAAGAAACCAGCAAAGGTGCAACGAACGGCGTCGGCTTGTTGGTAATCAGCCCTAACGGAATGCCCGCCGCAGCCAAAGCATGCAGGGTTTCTTTAACTTGAGGATAAAGCGTGCTGCCCGAAGCGGCAGTTTGTGCGTAATAATGATCAAACTTATCGCGCACTTTTTGGCAGAACTCAGAGCTAAGGTCACCCTCCGCCCAGCGCACTGCGCGCTCGACCATAACATCAGCGCCGTTGCCAATCCAGGTGCTGACTCGCTCAACGCCCGCTGCGGATAATCCTGCGTCGACCAGCGCTTTATCTACCGCCTCGGCCAGACCCGGCGCGCTGTCTACCAGTGTCCCGTCAAGGTCAAAGGCGACACCTAGCGGAGAAAGCGTGTCAGTCATGAGAAACCTTAGCCAGCTCGCTGCGCATCTTGTCGATCACCGCACGGTAGTCAGGCTGGCCGAAAATAGCCGAACCGGCGACGAACATGTCGGCACCTGCGGCAGCGATTTCAGCGATATTATCGACTTTAACGCCGCCGTCGATCTCAAGACGAATATCATAACCACTGGCGTCAATGCGCTGACGCACCTGACGCAGCTTGTCGAGGGTTCCTGGAATAAACGATTGACCACCAAAACCAGGGTTAACCGACATCAGCAGGATCACGTCGAGCTTGTCCATCACGTAATCGAGATAGCTCAACGGCGTTGCGGGCGTAAACACCAGACCCGCCTTGCAGCCGTGTTCTTTAATCAGTTGCAGCGTGCGGTCAACGTGCAGAGAGGCTTCCGGATGGAAGGTAATATAGGTCGCGCCGGCCTCTGCAAACTGTGGGATCAGGCTATCAACCGGCTTCACCATCAGGTGAACATCGATAGGCTTGTTGATCCCTTTATCTTGCAGATACTTATGCAAAGACTGGAGCACGGTTGGCCCGATAGTCAGATTCGGCACATAGTGATTATCCATGACATCGAAATGCACGACGTCGCCGCCCGCTTCCAATGCTTTAACGGTATCTTCACCCAGACGAGCAAAGTCAGCCGCCAGAATGGACGGAGCAATCAAAAAATTTTTCATCCGTTTCTCCTACTCTCTACGTTTAGTCAGGCCAATACCTGTCAGCATAGGTGGCTTTAGCTAAATAACGCCAACAGCTCAATCACCTTGCTGCGCTGCAATATATTGCTGCTGATAGTCCGTCTTGCCGTAACCTCATGCAAGGTGGCAGAGGAATACCAGTCACGAGTCAACTCGGTATCATGGTTAGAGATAAGTACCGGCACCTGACGCTCAGATAAAAGCTGTTTTGCCAGATTGGCCAGATTTTGCTGGTCATTCAGGTTAAAACTGTTGGTATGGTAAGCCGTAAAGTTCGCCGTGGCCGAAAGCGGCACGTACGGCGGATCGCAATACACAACCGATCCTTTTTGCGCCTTCAACAGAGTTTGCTGGTAATGCTCACATACAAACTGTGCATTCTGTGCTTTTTCAGAGAACCAGCGCAGCTCATCCTCAGGAAAATAAGGTTTCTTGTAACGGCCAAAAGGCACGTTGAAAGATCCACTAAGGTTATAGCGGCAAAGACCGTTGTAGCAATGGCGGTTCAGATACAAAAAGAGCAGAGAGCGGCGATACACGTCGTTACAGGCGTTAAATTCGCCTCTCAACTGGTAATAAAGCTCTGACTGGTTGAATTCTGGAGTAAAAAGCTCGCGAGCGTCACGGATAAATTCCTCATGACGCGTTTTCACGATGTTGTATAGGTTGATCAAATCACTGTTGATATCGGCCAAAATATAGGCGTCATAATCGGTGTTCAGAAACACCGAACCCGCACCGACAAAAGGCTCAATCAAACAATCTCCCGCTGGCAGATAACGTTTGATGTCATCAACCAGCGGATATTTGCCACCAGCCCATTTTAAAAAAGCGCGGTTCTTCTTCATGCCGTCAGTTAGCTACTTATACAATTCACAGCCGCGGATTGTACCCTGTTTTAGACAGCACATCGCGTACAGATCAAATTCATTTTTTAAGGTCTTGCTGTACCTGGTGTACAGGCTTGACCCACGGTTTTTTCGCTTGAACATCGGCAGGCAAACTGGCTATCGCGCGCTTCGCATCGGCAGATGACGCATAATTGCCGCTGACCAGAACGAACCACGGTTTACCATCGCGTTCTGTTTGGTAGACGGTGTAGTTTTTAAGTCCCTGCTGGCGAGCAAAGGCGTTCAAAGAGTTCGACTGCGAAGCACCACTAAGCTGCAGGGTAAAATGGCTACCCGGAGCAGACTTGAGGGCGGCAACGCTGCCTGACTCAACGGCAGAATGCGCAGGTGCAGCGGCCTGGTGAGCAGCCTCTGGTTTTCTGGATTCCGGCTTACGAACCGGTTCGGCAGCACGGGCAGCTGGCGTTGCATGCTCGGCGCGACGCTCGCTACGATGTTCGACTGCAGTGGTTTTTTCTGGCGCACGACGGGCCTGATGCGGCGGTATAGTGACCGTTGAACGACCTTTCAGGCTGCCGTTAAGGGTAGCCGGACCGGTTGGCAACGAGGTCAAAGACTGCGCGCCTGCGGCATTGATGCCATCCTGAGCGGCGGCATTAACCTGCCCTTGCTGCTGGGAAAGCGCATCATTCATGTCGCCCGGCAGGTCAACACGCTCTTTCTGACCATTATCAGCCTGCGGCTGTGCGTCAGTTGGCGTAGAGGAAACAGGAGGCAGACCAATGCTTTTCGGTTGCGATGCACCATTGGCGGCGTCATTTGCAGCACTGTTGTTTATGGCAGTATTGTTTGCTGCTGCACTGTTGGTAGCTGCATTACCTGCATTGGCATCAGACGGCGCAGTGGCGGCCGGAGTCTGAGCGTTTGGTGTAGTAACAGGCGTGCCCGCTGCAGGAGTCGCATCACCGCTATTGCCAGACAGGTTAATATCTTTAGGTCCGTTAGATGGAGCCGCAGCGCCATTTTGGCTAGGGGATTTCAGCGCAGAACCGATGCCTAAAATGACCAGCAACAGCACGATAATGCCGATACCAATCATTAAATACTGACGGGAGACCGCAAGCTTGGGTGCCTGTGAAGACGGTTTGCGCGAGCGCTGTGGGCGGCGGTCGCTGGTATCTGGCTTAAGATCGTCTTCCGGTGTTAAATCGTCCATCTAAAATCCTCCAACCCGTCTGAATGTCAAGGTACACGGCTGTCTTCGATCGACGCCAGAACCATGTCATGAGGTACACCTTTACGAACTTCCGATTTCCCGATAGCCGTAGGCAGAACCAGTCGCAGTTCACCTGCTAACACTTTTTTATCGCGCATCATGTGCGGCAGATAAGATTCGGCAGTCATCTCTTCAGGCCCGCTGACAGGCAAACCTGCTCGTGCCAGTAGAGATTTGACGCGTGCGATATCTTCAAGGCTAAACTGCCCCAGGCGATGTGCGGTGTAGCAGGCCATGATAATGCCCGCTGCCACAGCTTCGCCATGCAACCAGACGCCGTAGCCCATGGCCGCTTCAATCGCGTGGCCGTAAGTGTGGCCCAGATTGAGCAAGGCACGCATGCCGTGCTCGTGTTCATCGGCAGCAACCACTTCGGCTTTCAGCTCGCAGCATCGACGAATACAGTAGGCCAGCGCGGTGAAATCCAGCGTTAGCAGTGCATCGATGTTGTTTTCGAGCCAGACAAAGAAGTCAGCATCAAGAATGATGCCGTATTTGATAACCTCGGCCAGACCGGACGAAAGCTCACGGGCTGGCAGAGAGCGCAGGCAGTCTAAATCGACCACAACGGAGGCTGGTTGATAAAACGCCCCAATCATGTTTTTGCCCAGCGGATGGTTGACGGCAGTTTTGCCACCAACGGAAGAATCGACCTGAGAAAGCAGCGTGGTAGGCACCTGAATAAAGCGCACACCACGTTGATAACTGGCCGCAGCGAAACCGGTTAAATCACCGATTACGCCGCCACCAAGTGCCACGAGGGTGGTATCACGACCGTGAGGCTTTTCCAGTAAAGCAGAAAATACCTCATTGAGAACAGACAGGGATTTGTACTGTTCGCCATCAGGCAGGATCACCTGATCAACACGAACGCCTGCTTGCTCGAGCACTGAACGTACTTTGTCCAGATAGAGAGGTGCCAATGTCTGGTTTGTTACCAGCATGACTTGATCACCCGCCTTTACAGGCATAAAAGAAGCCGGATCGTTAAACAATCCGGCGGCAATCGTAATGGGATAACTACGCTCCCCCAACGTTACAGTAATCCTCTCCATGTCGTGCTCTATGACCTTCTTAACTTACACCCTCAGGCAGTGGTGGAATGCCATAACTAGTTGCTTTCAATCATGTTAATAATTTGATTGGCAACAACTTTGGCGCTTTGGTCGTCAGTACGGATTGTCACATCCGCGATCTCTTCATACAGCGGGTTGCGCTCCGCCGCCAGTGCTTCAAGCACTTCACGTGGCGGTGAACTTACCTGCAGTAAAGGACGTTTCTTGTCACGTTGTGTACGTGCCAGCTGTTTTTCAATTGTAGTTTCTAAATAAACGACGACGCCGCGGGCTGACAAGCGATTACGGGTTTCGCGAGACTTAACGGAACCTCCACCAGTTGCCAGAACGATGCCTTGTTTTTCGGTGAGCTCATTGATCACTTTCTCTTCGCGATCGCGGAATCCATCCTCACCTTCCAAATCAAATACCCAGCCCACATCAGCTCCGGTACGTCGCTCAATTTCGTGATCGGAGTCAAAAAACTCCATATTGAGTTGTTGAGCTAACTGTCGACCAATAGTGCTTTTGCCGGCACCCATAGGCCCAACCAGAAAGATATTGCGTTTCTCTGCCATGTTTTTCGGTATTACTAAGACAATTCGTTGATGATAACCCGCCCCGCCAATCAAATCAGCGACGGGACCTAAACTGAAACCTCATGAGCGATAGTGCGAGATCAGATGAAAATTATCTCAACACTCCTGGTAGTTTGGCAACCGAATAAATTACATAGCGCGCCGCAGGAGGGAAACCATACGTTTTTAACAGCGCGTTGGCATTAAATAAAAATCTCGGTGCTCAATTCGGTAACCCTTGTAAGCTAAATCAGCCGCAGCGTCAAACTCAGAAGCCTTTCCCGGCACAAAAAGTTGCATAAGCTCAACGAAATTGTGCGATTTCAGTCAACAGTATACCTAAACTATTGGATGCTATTGGCTGTTGATTAACGTTGGGGTGATAAAAATAACTAATTCGCGACGTTGGTCATGTGCTGACTGTTGTTTGAACAGCCCTCCAACCAGCGGAAGACCGCCTAAGCCGGGGACTTTATTCACCGTGTTTATATCCTGTTGCTGAAATATTCCGCCCAAAACTAAAGTTTCGCCGTCCTTAACGGTAACCTGGGTCTTAATTTCCTGCTTGTCTATCGACAGCGCCTCCCCCTCAGCCTGCTTTATTTTCCGTCCTGGCATATTTTGGCTGATTTGCAGCGCCAGCGTAATTGCTCCGTTAGGCAGAATTCTCGGCGTAACTTCCATACCCAACACCGCTTCTTTGAATTCAATAGAGGTTGCTCCACTGGCACCGCTTGACACCTGATAGGGGATTTCGGTGCCCTGCTTGATGCTGGCGGTTTGCATGTTGGCGGTCATCAGACGCGGGCTGGCGATAATATGTACTCGGTCTTTCTGTTCCAGCGCCGATAATTCCAGGCTCAAAAGACGTTCTCCGATGCGCGCCAGCGTGAAACCAGCAGTAATCATCGGGTTTTCAACCGCAGCGCCAATATTTACGTCGCCGATTGACGCCCTTTTGCTGGCAATCTCTGGCCTATTCAGCCCCCACTTCACACCCAGCTCACGTAAATTATCTTGATTCATGGTGACGATGTGCGCGGCCAGCTGTACTTGTTGAATAGGAAAATCCAGGGCACTGACCCACACTTTTGCATTGTCCAACTCGGGTTGAGTATCGCGGATCAACAGCTGATTGGTGCGCGAATCGGCGCTCACCAATGCTCTCAATGAAAGTAATGTGCCCTTCTGCGCGCTGAGCTGAGTCGCGACTGCCGTTGCGTCTGCATGTTTCAACGCCAGCGTACTGCTGATTAATGGACGCGCCAGCTTTTGCCGTTCTGCCTGTTCGGTTTTTTGCTGACGCTGTCGAGCCAGTTCGGTTTCGGGAAAAACCATCAGCACGTTGCCCTGCTTCTGGCTGGTCAGCCTGCCCATGCGCATGACGATGTCCATCGCCTGTTGCCATGGCAGCGTATTGAGACGCAGCGTCAAATTACCTTCCACGCCTTGCCCGATAACCAGATTTAGCTGCTGATGGTCGGCCAATGCGCGTAAAATCAATCCGATAGGGGCCTCAAAAAATTCCAGGCTGATCGGTGCCACAGTCGTTTTTTCGTTTTTTACTGCCGCAGAAGTTTTGGCTGCTGGAGTCGTCTTGCCCGCAGCATGAGCGGAAAAGGTAAACTCCAGCACCAGCACGGCGGCACACATTATCCGCAGTAAAAAAAATGCAGAATGAAAAGCCGCGGCAAAAAAACGCATTATTTTAGCGAATATTTTAATTAAAAAGGGGGGCATCATGTCCTCCGTGACATTTTTTGCAGGCTCAGGGTCCTGCCAGAGTGAAAGTTTGCTGCTTTACACCGCAGCGCGGACGGCCAAAACTGACCCGAACCTGTTGTTTACTCACTTCATCGACATAACCAAGCCCGTCGGCCAGCGTGTCTCCGGTTCTGGCCCGCAACCACTCTCCGCTCGTCAAACGCAGCCAACCGGTAAAGCCTCGAGCATCGCCAATCACGCCTCTGAGTTCCGGCAGCCCTTGCCGTTCATTATTGATATCGCACTCTTCGACTGCAGCGGACTCGGTCAAAAAAGGATCCCTGAACAGAGGCATGGCAAACTGTTGCCGAGCCTGCTTTATTTGCTCGGCGGTGATTCTGCCGTGATAGGACGCCAGCTGCAGCGTCACGTCGAGAATAGCGTTGTCGGGATCGGGCCGGGTCAGCAAAAGCTGCTCTATCGCCAACGGCGCTGTTGATTGCGTCATCAGACCATCAAGCAGCTTTACCAGCCCGTTAAAGGGCAATTGCAGCTTGAATGAACCTTGCTGCTGCAAACCGTTGTCCTGACCATCCGCAACAGGCGCAGGCCTTTGGGGGAGCCAATGCAGCAATTTCCCTCCAGCCGTACTGAGCGGTGCAAGCAACTGTTGCGGCAGAGGGGGAATCATCGTCGGTAAAGGGGCGATGCCAACCAACACAGCCTGCAACTCTGCACGCGAACGCTGGCGTAGCAGTGTGCGCTGCTGTTGGTGAATCTTTTCTCGAAGGGTTGTAATCTGCGTTTCAATCACCGCCGCCGATTGAATCAGCATTGACAGCGTGAGCCAGTAACCCCCCGCCAAAATCAACAGCAGTAAAAAACTGATTAGCGCCGCAATTTGCCAATCGGGTCGGAGTAATAAATGCAGGATAAATTCGCGGTATTCCTTGCGCATGGCGATCTCCCTTTCCTATTCATTTTCCAAAGAGGCCAGCGCCGCGTTAAATGAAAAATACAGCGAACCGGTGGCAAGCTGCTTCACTTCCCGTAATTGAACCTGAGGTAACAAACTCTCCCGCTTTAACGACTCGCTCAACGCCAGGATATTGCTGTAGCTTTCACCCTGGCCGTCGAGTTTGAATTGGTCGCCACTGTGATGCAGTTGAGTCACCCACACGCCCGGAGGAATAACCTGTGACAAATGCTGTAACAGCTTGGTATACCGCAGGCTGCGTTCAAAGCGCTGTTGACTCTGCAACGCAAGAAGCTCGGCCCGCTGAACTGCATTCTTGAGTTTGTTGACGGTTTCAAGCTGGGCCTGTAGCGCGTTGTGCGAGGCGTTAAATTCTGCCTGACGACTTTCGCTCTGCCGCAGCTGTTGCTGACTGCGCAAGGCGAACAGCACGATCAGCACTATTTCCATAGCTACACCGATCAGTAACAACCAATGCCAAAATCTAAAGCGTTTGTTGCGATGCGTTTCGCGCCACGGAAGAAGATTAACCTGCAGCATCAGCGTTCAGCCGGGCGCAGCGCAAGACCGGCCGCAATAACAAAAGCGCCGGTTTCCAACGGCAGCGGGGGTGACATCTGCGTGAAGGCGCTAAATGGCGACCAGACTTTCATTCCCGCAGGCGGCGTATCGGGTTCAAAGCTGCTGTAATGGATTTCCCCACTGCACAGTTTGCTAGCGCTATAAAGGCCGCTGAGCGTGTTGTGCCACTGGTCGAGTGACGGGGCTTCGTCTTCTTCCAACAAACCAAACTGAAACGGCAAACCGTGCGGAGCCACCCATAACCACTGTTGATTTAAGCGATGCAGCAGCAAAGATTCGGCCGGAATACCCGCAGAACTGGCACTTTGCTGGATGGCGCAGGGCGTCAGGTCAATGGCCTCGGGGAACAGTTTCGCCTGCGCCAGACAGTGCTGCCATTGCGCGACCTCATCCTGACGCGCCGCGGTAACCACCAATTGCCGGTTGTCGCAGGGTTCCGTTCGATAGTCGATCATCAGGGACTCCATCGCCAGAGGCAGCTGTTTAGCCGCGCTGGCGCGAATAAAGGCGTCGCGGTGCGGTTCCTGCAATCGGTTATCCGGCGTGGGCAGCCGGAGCTGGATAATTCGCTGCGCCGGGAGGCAGATGCGTAATGAAATTGTTACGGGCAAACAGCGTCGCCAGCGCGATAAAATGACGATTAATTGTTCAGTCTCATGTAATATTCCCTGCCGCATAACCTCTTGCGGTAACGGGTGCTGCCACCAATGGCGCAACTGCCATCCGCTACGTCGTTTTTGAACGGCGATAGCTCTGGCATAACCGTTTTGAATATCCAGGCCCACTTGCCATGTAAAGTGTCGCATTATGTTGCACTTCCTTGTCGTTTTAAGGGCATACCCGACTCCATACTTGTGGGTATATCTACGGGGCAGACTTGCTTTTATAGTCTGCCTTCGACTACCGTACTGCGCGCGCGGCTGTTTATAAACTGCCCAAATGTCATTAAATGGGAATTATCAGGTGAAGTTCGTAAAGTATTTATTGATCCTTGTAGTGTGTTGCATTGTGCTGGGAGCTGCCTCGGTATTTGGCCTTTACAAATATATCGAGCCACAGCTGCCAGATGTCGCGACGTTAAAAGACGTTCGCTTGCAGACACCTATGCAGGTATTCAGCGCCGACGGCGAATTAATCGCTCAGTACGGTGAAAAGCGTCGTATTCCGCTCAAACTGAACCAGATCCCACCAGAGCTGGTGCATGCGTTCATTGCGACCGAAGACAGCCGCTTCTATGAGCATCACGGTATCGACCCGGTCGGTATTTTCCGTGCAGCTTCGGTTGCCCTGTTTACAGGCCACGCCACGCAGGGTGCGAGTACTATCACCCAACAGTTGGCGAGAAACTTCTTCCTCAGCCCGGAACGGACGCTGACCCGAAAAATCAAAGAAGCATTTTTGGCCATCCGCATCGAACAGATGATGACCAAAGATGAGATCCTCGAGCTTTATCTCAACAAGATTTACCTCGGTTATCGCGCTTACGGTGTAGGCTCTGCGGCACAGGTTTACTTCGGTAAAAATGTCGATCAGCTGACCCTCGGCGAGATGGCAGTGATTGCCGGTTTGCCCAAGGCGCCGTCAACCTTTAACCCGCTCTACTCCCACGACCGTGCTCTGGCTCGCCGTAATACCGTGCTGTCTCGTATGCTCGACGAGAAATACATTACTCAGCAGCAGTACGACGCCGCCCGCGCAGAACCGCTGGTAGCCAACTACCATGCGCCGGAAATCGCTTTCTCGGCCCCTTATCTCACCGAGATGGTGCGCCAGGAGATGGTGAAACGTTACGGCGATAACGCCTACAACGATGGTTACATGGTCTACACCACCATTACCCGCAAAACCCAGTTGGCTGCACAGGATGCGTTGCGTAATAACGTGATGGCCTATGACATGCGCCACGGCTATCGCGGCCCGTCGAACCAGCTGTGGAAAGTCGGCGAAATGGCGTGGGATCAAAAGAAAATCGTTAATTCGCTGAAAACGCTGCCAGTTTATGGCCCGCTGTTCCCGGCAGTAGTGACGCAGATTGATGATACTCAGGCAACGGCTACCATGGCCAACGGCGATAGCATCAGCATGCCGTTTAGCGGTATGAGCTGGGCGCGCGCGTTCCGTTCTGATACCAGCCAAGGTCCGAATCCGAAAACAGTCGGCGACGTGGTGCAGCCGGGTCAGCAGCTCTGGGTGCGTAAAGTCGGCAACGACTGGTGGCTGGCGCAGGTACCTGACGTCAACTCGGCAATCGTATCTCTGAACAATGTCACAGGTGCGGTAGAAGCGCTGGTCGGTGGTTTCGACTTCAACCAGAGCAAGTTCAACCGTGCCACGCAGGCGCTTCGTCAGGTCGGTTCTAACATCAAACCGTTCCTGTATACCGCCGCAATGGACAAAGGTCTGACTCTGGCAACCATTCTCAACGATGTGCCGATCACTCGTTGGGATGCCGGTGCGGGCACCGAATGGCGTCCAAGGAACTCACCAGATACCTATGACGGTCCAATTCGTTTGCGTCAGGGTCTAGGCCAGTCGAAAAATGTGGTGATGGTGCGTGCAATGCGCGCGATGGGCGTTGATTACGCGGCAGATTATCTGCAACGTTTCGGCTTCCCACCGGCAAACATTGTGCATTCAGAATCGCTGGCGCTGGGTTCGGCTTCATTTACGCCAATGCAGATGGTGCGTGGTTACGCCGCGCTCTCCAACGGCGGTTATCTGGTTGACCCGTACTTTATCGCCAAGATTGTTGATCAAACCGGGAAAACAGTATTTGAAGAAAAACCGCGCATTGCCTGTGAAACCTGTGATATTCCGGTAATTTACGGAAACTCTCAGAAATCGGCCGTGCTTTCGGATGACAACGTTGAGAACGTCGCCGTTTCTGACGAAGCCAAGAATGCGACCGTACCACAGCCGCAACTTGAGCAGGTTACCCCGGCTCAGGCTCAAAGCGACAGTCAGCAGCAGTATGCGCCACACGTAATCAGCACCCAGCTGTCATTCCTCATCCACGACGCAATGAACAGCAACATCTTCGGCGAACCAGGTTGGATGGGAACCGCGTGGCGTGCCGGCCGTGACCTTAAGCGTCACGATATCGGCGGTAAAACGGGGACCACCAACAGCTCGAAAGATGCCTGGTTCTCGGGTTACGGCCCTGGCATTGTGACCTCGGTATATATCGGTTTTGACGATCATCGCCGAGACCTGGGGCGCACCACCGACTCTGGCAAGATTGAAGACCAGCTCTCGGGCTATGAAGGCGGTGCGAAAACTGCGCAACCTGCATGGGATGATTACATGAAGACCGTGTTTGATGGTGTACCTGTGCAGATGCTCAGCCCGCCTCCAGGCATTGTTACGGTGAATATCGACAAGCGCAGCGGCAAGCTGGCCGATGGTTCTGGCGACAGCCGACCTGAGTACTTCATTGACGGCACGCAGCCGACCGAGCACGCGGTGCATGACGTCGGTACAACTATCATTGATAACGGCCAGTCGAAAGAGTTGTTCTAATCTTCACCACGGCTGAATTCCCGCCGCGTTGAACCATAAAAAAGCCGGGCTGAAGTTATTTCAGCCCGGCTTTTTCAATTCTATGTTATTAGCTTTGTTTTAAAACGTCTGACGAGTCAGGAAATCGTGGGCTAAAAACAGCGCGCTGACATTTCTAGCCTCGTTGAAATCGGGCTGCTGCAACAGTTCCATCATACGGGCGATCGGCCAGCGTGTTTGCGGCAATGGCTCGGGTTCATCACCTTGCAGACTTTGCGGATAAAGATCCTTGGCGATCACGATGTTCATCCGGCTGGAAAAATAGGATGGCGCCATTGTCAGCTTGGTCAGCACGTCAAAATGCTTTGCGCCAAACCCCACCTCTTCCATCAACTCACGATTAGCGGCTTCAAGCACAGTCTCACCGGGATCGATAAGCCCTTTCGGGAAACCCAGCTCATAGCTTTCGATGCCCACTGCGTATTCATGAATCAGCAAGATATCGTCGCCAATCACTGGCACTATCATCACTGCTTCTCGAGCGGAAGGACGCATACGTTCGTAAACGCGCTGTTCTCCATTGCTAAACGTCAGATCGACAGACTCGATAGTAAACAAACGGGAGCGGGCTACAGTTTCAACTTTCAGGATCTTTGGTTTTTGCAGGTGCTTATCCATATCGTCCCCAATTATATTATCCTCTTGCTGCGACCAAGCCTTACAACAGCCAGCCTTACTGCTCAACACGTATTTCTCTATAATGCGTTAATGCTAACCGCTATCGCAATCTTTGAACGCGATTCTTTACCAAATACCTGCTTTAATCGCAGGACACCGCGGACATCTCACCGTCTTAAAACCTTAATAGGCAATAACAAATTCGCGCGCGTTAAAAAATAGGATTATGCCGATACCCATAAGAGGTATTGGAAGGTTATCATTTAAAGTGGCTTGAACTACTTGGTTCATGTGTATAGTACATTGATTACAATAATAAAACTTTTAACTAAAAAAAGATACGTTCGAATAGCTTGTAATCAGGTTGCACTTTGAAATCATGATTTTTGTTTTATCATTATTTTTTTGTACATTTTTCAACCAGATAGATCACAGTATCTGAGTCTGAACGGGGATAGGATGAGTACAGTCGTCGAGACGCTGATGTTCATGAGCGCAGTGATTATTATCGCGGGCATAGGCCTGTGGTGGGTGCTGCGACGCCGACGATTAGCTTCTACCAGCATGCATTTCTCAAAACCGAATCAGCGCAAACTGACCCAGCAAGAGCGCGATGCCGTCGAGAAATATTTCCGCCAGAATGATCCACTAAGCCAAACGCCAATGACTCATCGCAGCAATTTGATACTGCAACGAGACAAGCTGGCGCTGACGGCCAAAAGCGAAAATGTTTACTCCGTCACCCGAGCGATTACGCGTTACGGGCTGGCCAGCGATGACCCCAATAAGTGGCGCTATTTCCTTGAAACCACTGAGATTCATCTGCCGTTGTTCTGGGAACAGTACATCGCGCAGGAAAACCACGTTGAACTGATCAAAACCCAGACTATCCCACTAGTGATCTCCCTGAATGGACACTCACTGGTCGATCATATTTATGACCGCGCTTCGGTTACCTCTGCCGTTATCACTACACCACCGCAAAACGCCTCGATTCGTCCCGAGGAAAACGATCATGTCGAACTGCTCAGCGTGCGCCAAGAAACCAAAGAAGAGTATCAGCTGACCCAATCCAGCGGGATCCTTGAAGCTCTCGCGCTATCTCTGGTGATGATACTGGTATTTATCACGCTGATTGGTCCGGCAAGCATTCTGCCATGGATGCTGGCGCTGACTCTTCTGCTGGCAGCCTGGGTTGGCTGGCGGATAATCGCAGATACACTTGGCCGCAACCGTAAAGAAATCCATTGCCTGCGCGGCATGCCAAAACGCTGGGGACTGTTCGGAGAGTCCAAACAGGGCGACATCAGTAATATTTCACTCGGCGTCGTAGACCTGATTTATCCGCCACACTGGCAGGCGTATATCAACCGCGAGCTGGGCCAGAAAACTGACATTGATGTCTATCTCAATAGTCAGGTGGTGCGCCAGGGGCGTTACCTTTCCCTGCACGATGAAGTTAAAAACTTTCCGCTACAACGCTGGGGCAAGAATCTGGTGCTGACCTGCGCATCTATTTTTTTGCTGATGTTAATGCTGGCCTATGTGCCACTGAGCCTGCCGTTAAAGCTCAGTTTTGCCTGGCTGCAAGGCGCGCAAAGTACCCAGGTCAACAGTGTGGCCGCGCTGGAAAAAACCCCGCTGCGAGTTGGTGATACATTAAAAGTGCAGGGCTCTGGAATGTGCTACGTTCCTCCGCGCCTGAATGCAGGTTCAAGTACGCCGTTTATGCCGTTTGACTGCTCCGCAGTCTACTGGAACGAGGCAACTCCCCTGCCGATGCCGGAGTCGGAAACTATCGAAGCCGCAGACGATCTGCTGGCGACGGTGCACACCCAGCTGCATCCAAACGGTAGCGGTACCGAGCAAAATATTAACCCGCAGCTGGCCACCGCCATTGAAAAATCAGGCATGATCCTGCTCGACGACTTCTCGGATATCGTGTTGAAAACCCAAGCATTATGTAGCAACAGTGAAGACTGTGTGCGTTTGAAGAACGCGCTGGTTAACCTGGGTAATGCCGATAACTGGGGCACGCTGGTCAAGCGAGCGAAGTCTGGCTCGTTAAAAGGTATGAACGTGCTGCTGCGACCGGTAAGCGCAGAATCGCTTAATGAGCTGGTCAATACGGCAACTACGGCGTTTTACTCCAACGAAACTCTGCGTGCCGCCGAGGCGCTGAATAGCCCGCCGCCGGGAGGATTCTTGATAAGTAATGACGAAGGCAAGCAGCTAGTCCCTGAAAAACGTCCGCCGCTGACACTATTTGCCTATAATCCTCTGGACCAATGGAAACAGCTGCAAAACCTCTCTGCAATGCTGCTGCACACCTCGTTCTCCGCGCAGGGCGTGATTACCAATATCAGCATTGATGCCAACGGTACTCGCCATATATCACTGCACAGCGAGCCGGATATCTCCACGCTGTGGCGCTATTTGGGTACGACAGTGCTACTGATAGTGATTATTGCCACGCTGCTGGTAAACGTTACGCTGTTGATCAAACGCCGATTCAATGACCAGCTGCGGATGGAAAAAATTCTGTCTTACTACAATAGCTGTTTCAATCCGACGATCATCACCCAGCCGTCGCGTACGCTAGACTGATAGCTACAAAACAAAAGAGCGAATTATATGACTCTGGATCTCGACTGGAAAAACATCGATACCGTCTTGCTGGACATGGACGGTACGCTGCTCGATTTGGCCTTTGACAGCCGTTTCTGGCTGCAGCAGGTTCCTCTTGCACTCAGTGAAAAGCAGCAGATCCCGATTGAAGAGGCGCGCCAACACATCCACCGTGAATATTTAGCGGTACAGCACACGATGAACTGGTACTGCTTCGACTATTGGAGTAAAAAGCTCGGTCTCGATATCTACCAGATGACTACCGATATTGGCAGCAGCGCGCGTTTGCGTGAGGATACTGCCCCGTTTTTGAATGAGTTACGTCAAAGCGGGCGTCGTACTATCTTGCTGACCAATGCACATCCACACAGTCTGGCTGTGAAAATCGAGTATACGGGTTTAGACCAGCACCTTGATTTATTACTTTCCACCCACACATTTGGTTATCCGAAAGAAGATCAGCGCCTTTGGGCTGCCGTCCAGCAGCAAACCGGTTTTGATCCGGCAAGGACGCTTTTTGTAGACGATGGCGAACCTATTCTTGATGCGGCGAAAACCTACGGGATCCGCTACTGTCTTGGAATAGAAAATCCTGACTCAACAATGGCGGCAAAGTCATTTCAGGGCCATCCTTCAATCAGTGATTACCGCAGTCTGTTGCCTCTGGGCTAACTGGCGCGGCCTCCGCCGATGATGTCCCTGCCCTATACGGGAGGAATCATGAAGGGAAAAGCACAACAACAGGATGACAACGCCATTCGACTCGATAAATGGCTATGGGCCGCGCGTTTCTATAAAACCCGCGCCATAGCACGCGAGATGATTGAAGGCGGCAAAGTCCATTACAACGGCCAGCGTGGCAAGCCCAGCAAACTGGTTGAAGTGAATGCTGAAATAAAACTGCGTCAGGGCAATGACGAAAAAATCGTGATAGTGCTGGATGTTACCGACCAGCGCCGCAGTGCAGAACAGGCCCAGTTGCTCTATCAAGAAACTGAAGCCAGTGTGGCGAATCGAGAGAAAGTCTCAGAAGCCCGCAAGATGAACGCCTTGACCATGCCACACCCCGATCGGCGGCCAGACAAAAAAGAACGGCGCAGCCTGATAAAATTTAAATATAGCGATCAAGACTGAGCTATTGAGTAGCTGTGTAGCTGAGTGCCCAAGAAAATCGCAATCCGAACATAGCTAAACTTGGTTAAATACCCCGTTTTCCCCAAAGTCATGGACGCTACAGCAAGCAGCAAAGGAACGAATCCCGTGAGCTTATAAGCAAGTGACTCGGGTGAGTGAGAGCGACTAACGCAGCTGTGGTGTTCGGGACGCAGGGGAAATAAAGAGAGAGATTATGTCTAACAAAGATCAATTACACCGTTATTTGTTTAATCACCATGCCGTGCGTGGCGAACTGGTTTCCTTGAGTGAAACCTTTCAGCAGATCGTAGCGGGCCATGATTATCCTGCCGAAGTAAAGAATCTACTCGGCGAAATGTTGGTAGCGACTAGCCTGCTGACCGCGACGCTAAAGTTTGATGGTGATATTACCGTGCAGGTTCAGGGCGATGGTCCGCTGAAGCTGGCAGTGATTAACGGCAACAACCTGCAAGAAATGCGCGGCGTAGCTCGTTTGCAGGGCGAAATTGCCCCTGAGAGCACGCTGAAGCAGATGCTGGGCAACGGTTACATGGTAATTACCATTTCTCCGAGCGAAGGCGAGCGTTATCAGGGCGTCGTGGGCCTGGAAGGCGAAACACTGGCCGAGTGTCTGGAAGATTACTTCATGCGCTCTGAGCAGTTGCCAACGCGCATCTTTATCCGCACCGGCGAGTCTGACGGTAAAGCCGCGGCGGGCGGGATGCTGCTGCAGGTTCTGCCAGCGCAGGAGACTGATGCTGAAGAGTTCAGCCATCTGGCACAGCTGACGACCACCATCAAGGCCGAAGAGCTGTTCACCTTGCCAGCCAACGAAGTGCTGTATCGTCTGTATCATCAGGAAGAAGTCACCCTGTATGAACCGCAAGACGTTTGCTTCAAATGTACCTGCTCTCGCCAGCGTTGTGCTGACGCGTTGCTGACGCTGCCGGATGAAGAAGTTCTGGAAATGCTTGAAGAAGATGAAAAAATCGACATGCATTGCGATTATTGCGGCAGTCATTATGTCTTCGATGCCATGGATATGGTGGCTATCCGCGCAGGTGCCAACAGCAGTAATGACAGTATTCACTAACTAATACCGTACAAATCTCCAGCAAAGGGGCAGTTTAATAGCTGCTCCTGTTACATGAAGCCGTGCTCTACCTCGCAAATCTACCAAAAATGTCCCAATAGCTTCAATTATTTGGAGTGTCCCGTGTAAAACGACTATTGTTCTCCCTACAATATCGCGCAGACAGACGATGTATATAAAGGAGCAGGGATATGTCTAACACACCTTTTTCGGCAGACGAGCTGGCCCAATACGGGATCACTCAAGCCAATGAAATCATTTACAATCCGAGTTATGACGTGCTGTATCAGGAAGAGCAAGCTCCTGGTTTGGAAGGGTTTGAACGCGGTCAATTGACCGAGCTTGGCGCAATAAATGTAGACACCGGCATCTTCACCGGCCGCTCGCCAAAAGACAAATATATTGTCCGTGACGAGACGACTCGTGACACTGTTTGGTGGTCAGATCAGGGCAAAGGCAAAAACGATAACAAGCCGCTGAGTCAAGAAACCTGGCAGGTGCTGAAGCAGCTGGTTGGGCGTCAGCTTTCTGGCAAACGCCTGTTCGTAGTTGATGCTTTTTGCGGCACCAATGAAAACTCACGCCTCAAGGTTCGCTTCGTCACTGAAGTTGCCTGGCAGGCACATTTCGTTAAAAATATGTTCATTCGCCCTACCGACGAAGAGCTGATTGGTTTTAAACCAGATTTCGTGGTGCTCAACGGCGCGAAATGCACAAATCCAGACTGGAAAGAGCAGGGTCTCAATTCCGAAAACTTCATCGCGTTCAACCTGAGCGAAGGCGTGCAGCTGATTGGCGGCACCTGGTACGGCGGCGAGATGAAAAAAGGCATGTTCGCGGTGATGAACTACCTGCTGCCTCTGAACAATATTGCCTCTATGCACTGCTCTGCCAACGTGGGCGAGAAAGGCGATGTAGCCGTGTTCTTTGGCCTTTCTGGCACCGGAAAAACCACCCTGTCCACCGATCCAAAGCGCAAGCTGATTGGCGATGACGAACACGGCTGGGATGATGAAGGTGTATTCAATTTCGAAGGCGGCTGCTACGCTAAAACCATCAATCTGAGCAAAGAAGCCGAGCCAGATATTTTTGGTGCCATCCGCCGTGATGCCTTGCTGGAAAACGTGGCAGTCAACGAGCAGGGTGTGATCGATTTCAGCGACGGCTCTAAAACCGAAAATACCCGCGTGACTTATCCGATCCAACATATCGACAATATCGTCAAGCCGGTGTCGAAAGCGGGTCATGCCACCAAGGTTATCTTCCTGACTGCCGATGCGTATGGCGTACTGCCGCCGGTTTCCTGCCTGACTGACAAGCAAACCGAGTACTATTTCCTGTCTGGCTTCACCGCCAAGCTGGCCGGCACCGAGCGCGGCGTGACTGAACCTACGCCAACCTTCTCTGCCTGCTTTGGCGCTGCGTTCCTGACGTTGCACCCAACGCAGTATGCTGAAGTGCTGGAAAAGCGTATGAAAGCCTCCGGTGCGAAAGCCTATCTGGTTAATACCGGCTGGAACGGCACCGGTAAACGTATTTCCCTGAAAAACACTCGCGCCATCATCGACTCTATCCTCAGCGGCGAGATCGACAACCAGCCAACAACCAAACTGCCGATTTTCGACCTTGCGGTGCCGCAGTCTCTGCCGGGCGTTGACACGCAGATCCTCGATCCGCGCGACAGCTACTCAAGCGCCGAGCAGTGGCAAGGAAAAGCCGAAGATCTGGCCAAGCTGTTTGTCGACAACTTCAGCAAATATACCGATACCGCTGCAGGCGCCGCGCTGGTGAGTGCAGGACCTAAGCTTTAATGGCAACGCTGACGATTCGCAACCTCGATGACGAAGTTAAAGATTTGCTGCGACTCGCGGCGGCCAGAAACGGGCACTCCATGGAAGAGGAGGCCCGGATCATTCTTCGGCAGGTGCTGCAAGGCAGCCAGCCGAGCTATGGTCTAGGCAGTCGATTGCAACAGCGATTCTCGTCTGGCGGCGGCGTTGAGCTAGCTCTACCTCAGCACGGCAACGCCTCTCTCGACGGAGAAAAGCAGCCATGATCGTGCTCGATACGCCGGTGATAATGGAAATTTTGCGGCCAAAACCGCACAAGTCTGTGCTGGAATGGCTGAATGCGCAGGATGCGCAACAGCTTTTCCTGACCGCTATCACCGTTGCTGAACTGTTTGCCAGCCTTGAAAATCTGGCTGACAGCAAGCAGAAAGCGCAGGTCTCAACGCTGATGCTAGAAATGCTAAACCAGGATTTTTCCGGAAGATTGCTGCCGTTCGATGCACAAAGCGCGATTATGTTTGCCCCGCTGTTGGCAGGGAATCAAAATATCGAGATTTCTTTAAGCTATGCGGAATTGCAGAAGGTCGCCATTTGCCAGCAGCATCAGGCGCGTCTTGCGACTTTAGATGCGCACCGCTTTGCCAACAGCGGTATTCCGCTGCTGAATCCCTGGGAAAATCAAGGCAGCCCTCGCTGGCGCGAAGACTCGGCGGAATACTTTGTAATGAGTAGAAAGTCTTAACGAGTAAAAGTTTGGTGTCGGGTAATAGGTCATCAAGACCCATTATAAGAGCTTTGCTCCACATTAAATGCTGGAGCAGAGTCTTAGACCGGTGATACCGGAGTCACAACAACATCTTTTGCCGCATGAGGCAGATACGCTCTAAATCGTAATCCTCCGCGAGGACTCTTGCCGATATCCAGCGAACCGGCGTGCGCATCGATAATACGCTGCACAATCGCCAAACCTAAACCGGTGCCGCTGATAGTGCGCGCACTGTCGCCACGCACAAACGGTTGGAACAAATGGGCTAACTGATCAGGTTCGATGCCCGGACCATCATCCTCAACCTGGAACCAGCTGCGATTGAGCTCGTGACCGCTGCTGACCTTGATCCAGCCATTGCCGTAACGTGCTGCATTCACCACCATGTTCACCGCTGCACGTTTAATCGATAGCGGATGCACGTTGACCAATACTTCGCCGTCTACCAGATCGGTTTCAATCTCACGCTCGTAGCCGCTTTCTGCTGCAACGACTTCACCCAGTATCGAGTTAAGGTCGCAAACCTCAGTCTGCATCTCCTGCCCGGTGCGCAGATAATCAATAAATTGCTCGATGATCGCGTTGCTCTCTTCGATATCCTTATTGATAGATTCAGCCAGATAGGCATCTTCAATGCTCATCATTTCTGTCGCGAGACGGATACGGGTGAGTGGCGTGCGCAAATCGTGACTCACGCCCGCCATCAGCAGCGTTCGATCGTCTGCCAGCTGTTTGACGCCCGAAGCCATCTGATTGAACGCGCGGGTTACCGATCGCACTTCAGAAGCGCCATATTCACGCAACGGCGGCGGAATAATACCCTTCCCGACCTGCAACGCGGCGTGTTCCAGCTCAACCAGGGGTCGATTCTGGATACGGATAAACAGCCATGCGCCACCAATAGCCAGCAGCATAATTGCCAACGTATAGCGGAACAGTGGGGAGAAATCGCCCTGATGAATTTCAGTTAACGGCACGCGCACCCAGATGTCCGGTGACAACCAGGTTTTCAGCCAGACAACGGGGGTGTTTTTATTTACTTCAACGCGAACATCGGTAGGACCGCCAAGTTGCTGAGCCATTTGCTGGCTCAGGAACTCGTAGTGCTGCGCCCAGCGTAAACCACTCTCTTCGGCAGCAGAGTTGGTGTACAGCGAGATGCCCAGCTCACGGTAGATTTCACGGCGAAACGCCGGTGGCACTTCCAGCAGTGTGCCATCCTCGAGTTGCAGCTTGTCGGTCATCAGCATACGAACTTCGTAGGCCAGGACTTTATTGAACTGCTGCAAACTCGGCAGAATGGCGAAGTTCAGCACCACCAGATAGGTCGTCACCAGGCTGACAAACAGCAGGGTGACGATTAAAAGCAAAGTACGGGCAAAGGAGCTACGCGGTGAAAAGCGTATTTTCCTCATGCCTTACTGCCGTCCGGTACGAACACGTAGCCCAGACCCCAAACGGTCTGAATATAACGCGGATGCGCCGGATCTTCTTCAACCATGCGGCGAAGACGAGAAATTTGCACGTCGATAGAACGTTCCATCGCGCTGTACTCACGGCCACGAGCCAGGTTCATCAGTTTGTCACGAGACAGCGGCTCGCGAGGATGGCTCACCAGCGCTTTCAACACGGCAAATTCGCCGCTGGTCAAAGGCATAGGTTCGTCTTCACGGAACATCTCACGCGTACCGAGGTTCAGCTTGAATTTACCGAAAGAAATCACGGCTTCTTCCTGTGAAGGCGCACCCGGCAGCTCATTGGCCTGACGACGCAACACAGCGCGGATACGAGCCAGCAGCTCGCGCGGGTTGAACGGTTTTGGAATATAGTCATCGGCACCAATTTCCAGGCCCACGATGCGATCAACTTCTTCACCCTTGGCGGTCACCATAATGATCGGCATAGGGTTGCTTTGACTACGCAGGCGGCGGCAGATAGACAAGCCGTCTTCACCTGGCAGCATCAGGTCAAGCACCATCAAATGGAAGGATTCACGAGTCAGTAAACGGTCCATTTGCTCAGCATTGGCAACGCTTCGTACCTGGAAGCCTTGCTCAGTCAGATAACGTTCTAAAAGTGCGCGTAAACGCATGTCATCATCTACTACCAGAATCTTGTGATTCTCTTGCATTTTCTTACTCCCAAAGGCGCTAATACCCGAAGCAGGTATTGTTAAAAAAGCCGCGACTAACCGACAGCTTTTAATGGTATATATTCTAGTCGAAATTGTAACAATGCTTATGCTTTACCCAATTTATCAATAATTTTTAACTATTTCACGCCATCTAACAGCAAAACGTGCGCCCGTTTGGGGCCTGTTCATATCTTTATGCTTTTTACACTTTTCTGCGAGCGTTCTCGACAGAGTAAAAAGTCGAGTAAATCGGGGGTTTCCCTGAGCTTCCCCACTGGGTTATTCTGGCTCTATGCAGCAACTTAACGGATTAAACAAAGAAGCCGATGAAAACCAAGCTGATAACGCGTGAAGGCTACCAGAAATTAAAGGGTGAACTCGACTTCCTATGGCGCGAGGATCGTCCAGATGTCACAAAAAAGGTAACCTGGGCCGCCAGCCTCGGCGACAGAAGTGAAAATGCCGATTATCAATACAACAAAAAACGCCTGCGCGAGATCGACCGGCGAATACGTTATCTCACCAAATGCATGCAAGAGCTGCGTATCGTCGACTATTCGCCGCAGCAGGAAGGAAAGGTATTTTTCGGTGCCAGCGTCGAGATAGAAAATGATGACGGCGAGATACTGAATTTTCGCATCGTCGGCTACGATGAAATTTTTGGTCGTAAAGATTACATCTCGATTGATTCACCAATGGCCCGCGCGCTGCTGAAAAAAGAAGTGGGCGACAGCGCGGTGGTCAATACCCCGATTGGCGATGCGGTCTGGTATGTCAACCAGATAGCCTATCCTCAGGCCGAATGATCTTCCAACAGTCTCAAAACGCCAGTCTGCAAGGCTGGATGACTGGCATTTTACGTGTTCAAACCGTATAACTGTCCCCTCCTCAATAGAACTGATACGCAACTATGAATGATCAACTGAGCCGCATTATCGCGACAGAATTGCAGGTACGCCCGGAGCAGGTTGCCTCGGTCGTCCGCTTACTGGATGAAGGTAATACTGTGCCGTTTATTGCACGGTATCGTAAGGAAGTCACCGGCGGGTTGGATGATACCCAACTGCGTCAGTTGGACAGCCGTCTCGGCTATCTGCGTGAGCTGGAAGAGCGTCGCCAGACCATCCTCAAATCCATTGATGACCAAGGCAAGCTGAGCGATGAGCTGTCTAAAGCCATTAACGGCACGCTGAGCAAAACTGAACTGGAAGATTTATATCTGCCGTTCAAACCTAAGCGCCGCACCCGTGGGCAAATTGCCGTCGAAGCCGGTCTGGAACCGCTGGCCGACTTGCTGTGGCAAGACCCATCACACGAACCTGAACAGGCGGCCGCTGCCTATGTCGATGCCGACAAGGGCGTTGCCGATACCAAAGCCGCCCTTGATGGTGCGCGATACATACTGATGGAGCGTTTTGCCGAAGACGCAGCGCTCTTGGCCAAAGTCCGTGATTATCTGTGGAAAAATGCTCATCTGACCTCTCGCATGGTCGAGGGCAAAGAGCAGGACGGCGCTAAATTCCGTGACTATTTCGATCATCACGAGCCGTTCTCGCAGGTTCCCTCGCACCGCGCACTGGCGATGTTCCGCGGGCGCAACGAGGGCGTGCTGCAGCTGTCTCTGAATGCCGATCCGCAGTCCGACGAGCCGCCGCGTGAGAGCTATGCCGAGCAGATCATTATCGACCATCTGGGTCTGAAGCTTGACAACGCGCCTGCGGATGTCTGGCGTCGTGCAGTGGTTAACTGGACTTGGCGTATAAAAGTGCTGATGCATCTCGAAACCGAGCTGATGAGCACCGTGCGCGAACGCGCCGAAGAAGAAGCGATCAACGTTTTCGCCCGCAACATGCACGACCTGCTGATGGCCGCTCCGGCAGGCATGCGCGCCACTATGGGCCTCGATCCCGGTCTGCGTACCGGCGTTAAAGTTGCCGTGGTCGATAACACCGGCAAGCTAGTGGGTATCGACACCGTTTATCCGCACACCGGTCAAGCTGCAAAAGCCGCGCAGCAGGTTGCCGCGTTGTGTATCAAACACAACGTTGAGCTGGTCGCTATCGGCAACGGCACTGCCTCGCGTGAAACCGAGCGTTTCTTTATCGAGCTGCAAAAACAGTTCCCAGACGTGAAAGCGCAAAAAGTCATTGTCAGCGAAGCTGGAGCCTCGGTTTATTCAGCCTCCGAACTTGCCGCGCTGGAATTCCCGGATCTCGACGTTTCCATTCGTGGCGCGGTATCCATTGCTCGCCGTTTACAAGATCCGCTGGCCGAGCTGGTGAAGATTGATCCAAAATCTATCGGCGTAGGCCAGTATCAGCACGATGTCAGCCAGAGCCTGTTAGCCAAAAAACTCGATGCCGTGGTGGAAGATTGCGTAAATGCCGTGGGCGTTGACCTCAATACTGCTTCAGTACCATTGCTGACGCGCGTGGCCGGCTTGACCCGTATGATGGCGCAGAACATCGTTAACTGGCGCGACGAGAATGGTCAGTTCCGCAACCGCGAACAGCTGCTGAAAGTCAGCCGTCTGGGGCCAAAAGCTTTTGAACAGTGCGCGGGCTTCCTGCGTATCAACCATGGCGATAACCCGCTGGATGCTTCGACCGTTCACCCGGAAACCTATCCGGTGGTGCAGCGCATTCTGGCAGCGACTCAGCTGGCGTTGAAAGACCTGATGGCCGATTCCAACGTGCTGCGCGGGCTGAAAGTCAGCGAGTTCACCGATGAGCGTTTTGGTGTGCCGACCGTGACCGACATTATCAAAGAACTTGAGAAACCGGGTCACGATCCGCGTCCTGAATTCAAAACCGCGACCTTTGCAGAGGGAGTGGAAACCATGAACGACCTGACGCCGGGCATGGTGCTGGAAGGCACAGTCACCAACGTGACCAACTTCGGCGCTTTCGTCGATATCGGCGTGCATCAGGATGGTCTGGTCCATATCTCTTCATTGGCTAACAAGTTTGTCGAAGACCCGCACACTGTGGTGAAAACCGGCGATATCGTGAAAGTGAAGGTAATGGAAGTTGACCTGCAGCGTAAGCGTATTGCACTGACTATGCGCCTTGACGAGCAACCGGGCGAAGGCCCCGCTCGTCGCAGCGGAGGGCCGTCTGCTCCGGCAACCCATGCTAATAAAGGTCGCGAAGCACCAAAACGCAACGCCCCTGCGCCTTCTGGTCGCGGCAACAATAATCCGGGCAATAACGCCATGGCCGATGCCCTTGCCGCCGCCTTGGGTAAAAAACGCTAAAATACCTGCTCCCTGCCCTAATCCTTTCTCAAAGGGTTAGGGCGCTTACTCGGTTACTCGTTTCCTCAGCAAGCAGAATTAGATCGAAATAGCAGAACACGGGTTCTTGACTAGAACACCCGCCTTAAATTTCCTTATTTTGCCATTATTCCTGCCCTAACTCTGCGCTGCATCAATAAAACGTCCCCCTCGCTGGCCTAGGATGCTCACGTAACGGAACTATCCGCTGCCACACCGTTCATGATTAACGCCGTTGCGGTAACAAGAATTATTAGTCTTTACATTCAGATAGTTAATTAAGTCACTTATAACCAGGCCACTTTCTGATGCGGCCTTAAAGAGTCTATCCCATGCAGCTTAAACCCCAGCGCAGTTACAAAATAATCGGCTACGCCGCCGATATCAGTCCGGCGTATCGCCAGAAACTGCTGTCTCTCGGCATGCTCCCCGGCACCTGTTTCAACGTGCTGCGCGTGGCTCCGCTGGGCGATCCGCTGCAAATTGAATTACGCCGCACCAGTTTGGCTTTACGCAAAAAAGATTTACTGCTGCTCAGGATCGAACCACACGAACCCAGTGATTCACTGCATCGGCGTACGACAAACCAGCCCTCTATACCCGTCTTGCAAAGGTAACGCGATGAAACAGCTGACCATTGGGCTGATAGGCAACCCGAATTCAGGAAAAACCACGCTCTTTAACCAGTTAACGGGATCACGCCAAAGAGTCGGCAACTGGGCCGGAGTCACCGTCGAGCGCAAGGAAGGCTCATTCTCGACTGCCGCGCAGGCGGTCAAGCTGGTCGATTTACCTGGCACCTATTCGCTGACCACCATTTCAAGCCAGACTTCTCTCGACGAACAAATCGCCTGCCACTACATTCTCGGCGGCGAAGCCGGAATGTTGATCAACGTGATTGACGCCTCTAATCTTGAAAGAAATCTTTATCTTACGCTGCAACTGCTAGAGCTGGGCATCCCGTGCATTGTGGTGCTGAATATGTTGGATATCGCCGAGGCGCAAAATATTACCTTAGATATCAAGGCTCTTTCCTCACGGCTCGGCTGTCCGGTTGTTGCTCTGATTGCTACTCGCACCAATGGTTTAGATGCGCTGTTGTCCGCCATAGACCAGCATCCAGAACCCATCCTGCTTCAACGTATTGATTACCCTGCCGCTTTGCTGCATGAAATGAAATATCTTGCTGAGGCAATGCCGCAAAATCTTCCCCGACAGCGGCGCGAATGGCTGGCAATCCAGATGCTCGAAGGAGATATCTACAGCGCTACACATTCAGGGGAGGCAAAAAATCGGCTCGATGAAGTCCATAAACGTCTTATAGCCAATGGCATTGCCGATCCAGCGCTAGCGATTGCCGAGGCGCGCTATAAAACACTGACTCGCCTAGGTAGCGAGGTCGGCAATACGCTTTCGAGCACGCCTCATCGTCTGACTCAACTGCTTGATAAATTTGTACTAAACCGTTTTCTTGGCGTACCCATCTTCTTGTTGGTGATGTACCTGATGTTCGTGCTGGCCATCAATATCGGCGGCGCGCTAAAGCCGCTGTTTGAAATCGGTTCGGCGACGCTGTTTGTCGATGGTATTCAGTGGCTGGGCCATGGACTGCAATTACCGACCTGGCTGACGCTATTTCTTGCCCAGGGCGTAGGTGGCGGGATAAGCACCGTAATGCCGCTGATCCCGCAAATTGGCATGATGTACCTATTTCTTTCTTTTCTTGAAGACTCCGGCTATATGGCGCGGGCAGCCTTCGTGATGGACCGACTGATGCAGTCTCTCGGCCTGCCGGGCAAATCGTTTGTGCCGCTGATTGTCGGTTTTGGCTGTAACGTGCCGTCGATTCTGGGGGCTCGCACGCTGGATGCACCTCGTGAACGGCTGATCACCGTAATGATGGCGCCGTTTATGTCATGCGGCGCACGATTGGCGATCTTTGCCGTGTTCTCGGCAGCATTCTTCGGGCAGAGCGGAGCTTCGATTGTATTCTCGCTGTATTTGCTGGGCATTGCGGTTGCAGTGCTAACCGGTCTGGTGATGAAACACACCGTGGTTCGAGGAGAGGCTTCGCCCTTTATTATGGAGCTTCCGGTCTATCACATTCCTCAAGTTAAAACGCTGCTGCTGCAAACCTGGCAACGTTTGCAAAACTTCGTCCTGCGGGCGGGTAAAGTCATTGTCATTGCCTGCATATTTATCGGCGCGCTAAACAGCTTTTCGTTTAACGGCAAGCCGGTAGATTCAATTAATGATTCCGCGCTGGCCAGCGTCAGCCGCGTGTTGACGCCAGTGCTTACGCCGATGGGTGTGCATCCCGACAATTGGCAGGCGACTGTGGGCCTGATTACCGGCGCGATGGCCAAAGAGGTAGTGGTCGGCACGCTGAACACGCTTTACACCGCCGAGCAGTTGAAAGCCGCCCCCTTTGACGCTAGCCAATATGCTCCCGTGAGCGAGCTGCGCCGTGCCGTGGATGAAACCTGGAGCAGTCTGCTAGACACCTTTAGCTTTAGCGTACTGGCAAATCCTATTGAGGCCAGCAAAGGCAACGGCGAGATGGCGGCCAGTGCCATGGGCGTGATGAGTGCCAAATTCGGCAGCGCCATTTCCGCCTACAGTTATCTGATCTTCGTGCTGCTGTACGTGCCCTGCGTATCAGTCATGGGGGCTATCGCCCGTGAGACCAACCGCAGTTGGATGATGTTCTCTATCCTTTGGGGCCTGAACGTCGCCTGGTCACTGGCAACACTGTTTTATCAGAGCGCAACGCTAAGCCAGCACCCGTTGCAAAGCGCAACGATTATTGCCGCAGTGCTATTGGTCAACGCACTCATCCTCACCGGTCTTCGCTGTTCTCGCAGTCGCGGGCCGACAACATTGGCCGTTGGCGCTTTGCTCCCCTCCACAGGCGGTGGCTGCAAAGGATGTGCCGAAAGTAAAAAATGCGGCACGCGCCGAACAACGCCGTAAAAGCCTGAGATACTCTGTCGTATACCGCCCTTAAACGCTAAGATTGAGCGGGATCGACACTCTGGAGCCAGCAATGATCGACAGTGAAATCACTTTCCGCAAGCTTGAGGTTTTCCTGGTATTTATGGAAAAGCTGAATATTGCCCGCACCGCAGAACAACTCGGTTTGAGCAGTGTCAGCGTGCATCGCGCCCTACATTCACTCGAAGAGGGACTGCGCTGTCCGCTGTTTATTCACCGCGGGCGAAATCTGCTGCCTTTACCCGCCGCTGAAACGCTGCAACAGCATGCCATGCAGGTAATTGAACAAATGGAGTTGGGGATTCAGGCGGCACAGCGCACAGCCGGTTTTGGCGATAAGCGCATTCGTCTCGGTACGTTGTATTCGCTGACGCTGGAAACTATTCCACGCCTGATTATGGGCCTAAAAATCCGCCGCCCCGAGCTCGAATTGGAGTTGCTGATGGGTTCCAATGAAATGCTGTTGAATCGGCTGGCCGAACAGCAGTTGGACGCAATTTTAATTTCCACCAGCGACTCGGTTATCGATGAGCATCTGTATGAAAGTCTTCCGCTGTTTATAGATGATATTTATCTGGCCTCTCCTGCCGACTCGAAGCTAATCGTCGAAGGGCCGGTAGATTTACGCGATTTTCGCAAAGAGAAATTTATTTCGCTGGCCGAGGGATTTGCTACTTACCACGGTTTTCAGGAAGCCTTTCAAGTGGCAGATTTTGAGCCGGATATCGTCACCCGCGTCAATGATATTTTCTCGATGTTGAGTCTGGTGCAGGCAGGAATCGGCTACACATTGATTCCAGGAAGGATGAAAGGCGTTTATGCTGAAACCGTCAGGCTTATGCCGCTGGCCGAACCCTATCAGATGCGGCAAACCATCTCATTGGTGTTTGCCCGCAGTCGCGAACACGATCCCAACCTACTGGCACTTGCCGCCGAAAGCCGGATGTACGCACGAGGGCACTCAATAAAAACTGTTGATTAGATAAGCTCACGATCGCCACAAATTTCAACACGATAACCGCAAATCACAGAAAATTTGGTCTATTCCCCGTAATTAATGTTTTTTCAACGTTTTTGGCTTTCCCTAGCGCCGCTCCAGCCTTTGTGCCAGCGTACTCAACTCGCTAATCGCCGTCTGGCTGAGCGACAGTGCCAGACCTTCCGTCATTACCCGCTGGGTTAAGCCAGTCAAAATTGAGCCTGGAGGCATTTCCACCGCCAGCCTTACTTCTCGCTGATAAGCCGCAACCATCGCGTCAAACCAGTTCACCCTGCGTGCCATATTAAAGGCCAGATCGTCGGCAATTTTCTCTGGCTGCCAGTAAACTCTTGCGCTACTGCCGCTGAGATAACCACACGTTGGGCGTTTAAGAGTTACACTATTGAAAGCATCGGCCAGTTTCGCCGCCGGTTTATCCAACAAGACGCAGTGCGACGGCACGCTTACCGCCAATTTACGCGTCTTTTGCGCCCCGTTCTCTGCAGCCAATACGCACACCTGATACATAGCCTCATCGCTACCGGCAATCACTAGCTGGTTTTCTGCATTAATATTGGCTAAAAAAACCGGCATCATCGGCGAATTAACCTGATCCAGCAACAGTTCAAGCTCTAACTGGCGCAAACCCACGATCGCTGACAGGCCAAATCCCTGTGGATACGCCTGCTGCATCAGCTCGCCACGCAGCGCGACCAGTTTTACCGCCGTTTCAAACTCCAGCGCGCCACAAATAACCGCAGCAGGAAACGCGCCAATTGACAGCCCGCTGACAAAATCAGGCTGAACGCCTGCTGCACGCAGATGCTCAGCCCACACCACGCCGCTAATCAACAGGCAAAGCTGCACCTCACGGGTTGCGCGCAGTGCTTCGGCGCTGTCGAGAGTCAGAACGTCTTGCCCTAACGCTGCGTTAGCTCGTGTTAGATAACTCTGGCTCAGCGCAGTAGCAGGTAATCGATGGAGCATTTCGGGGAATTGCGGCCCCTGACCGGGAAAAGTAAACAGAATTTTCATCAGTTTTTATCTTCTTCAACAGGCGGCGACCACGGGTTATCCACCAAACGAGGCCCGCAGGCAGTTTTTAACAGCACACTGCCACCCCGTAGCCATTCGCTTAGCGAAAATCCGCCCTGCGGTGTGTTGATCTGCACATCGGCTCGACACGGCAAAAGCGCTAACTGCCGATAAAAATCGCTAAACTCTTCGCGCGGCTGCACTGTGTCACAACGGATCAGCAGGTCTAAATCGCTATCGGCGTGCATCACCGGAATATCCGTCGCCAGCGCGTAGCCACAGCTGCCGGTCACCCCCCAAACCCAAGGCAAGCGCAGGCCAATCAGTGTAATCAGTGCCTGCACCGGCTGCTGGGACACAAAGGTCGATCGCAGCAAACGGTTTGCATCGGCCACCAGTGATTCTGGCGTCACAATTCGGCTCACCTCCGCCGGGTCTATCCACGCTGCGGCGCGCTGACTGCGGCTAATCCCGCGCACTCCGACAGGCAGGCAATCGGAGTTGTGAATATCGCGGCGCACCACCAGCGGCAAATGCGTTTGCCAGCCGCTGGCGACCCAATCGGGCAGCACTTGCCCCTCTGCGGCAAACGGCCGCTGCTTGCTCCACACCAAATCATGAGCTCGAGGAAAATCCATTATTTTTCCTTTTATTAAAATTGATTCATCAATGCATTGAGGCCGTGAGTGAGATAAACAGCGGCAGGGTCAGAATAGCCAATATCGAGCTAATCAGCAGCGATGCCTCGGCGTCTGGTGACTGCACGCCAAAACGATTTCCGAAGACGATGCCGAAGAAACCCGCCGACAGCGCAATCATCAGGATTGCCGTCACTGCCACCTCACCGCTGATGCCAAAGGCCATTACCAGTCCCCAGGCAATAAACGGCTGGATCAGGTTCTTGGTCACACAGGATATTAGCACCGCCGCGTTGATTTTTAGCTTGCGTGCCGACAGGATCACGCCGGTCAGAAACAGCGCCGAGGCGGTGGCGGCCAGTCCCAACGGTTTGATCGATGCCAGCACAATATCGGGCATTTTAATGCCAATAGCCGACAGTACTACCCCAAGCAGTGGTCCCCAGACGATCGGTTTTTTAATCGAACGCCACATCAATATCGGCAGCATGGTTAGAGCCGAACCGTGAGATTCACCGTTGGCCCGGGCTTTTTCTCGCTCTAAAATCAGCAGGCAAAAAGGCGTCATCAATACCGATCCGCAGGCAATCGACACCGCCACTGACAGCGAGGTTCCCGCCCCCTCACCTAATACACTGCCGAGAATAGGCAATCCCAGCGCGGCATAGTTTGGCAGCGCGACAGTTAGCGTCAGTACCGCCGCATCCTGCGGTGACTTTTTAAACACGCGGGTACAGAGAAAATACAATGCGGCATAGGTTATCCACATGCTCAGCACCAATAGCAGAATCAGCGGACTCTGGCCAACAATGCCCCGCCACGGCGTCTGCACCGTGGCGGTAAACAAGGCTGCCGGTAAAGCAAAATCCATTACAAACACGTTCAACAGCGAGACATTCTGATTCTCGACCATTTTCGACTTGCCGGCAAAATAGCCGAGGATCATGATGACGAAAATAGGAGCAAGCGCGTGCAAAATTACGTAGGTCATAGTGGGTTACCTGAGGTAAGAATTATTGTGAATTCCTCGGTCCACCGGCTGCGATGTTTTTTATATACTTCCAGTCATACTCGGGTTAAAGCGCCTGAGACTTCATGCTGTTTGCAGGTCATAACCGGTCAAACAAAAGGAAAAGTCTTTATCACCACTGCTGTCGCATTAATTCACGCACCTTAAGCGAACTGGCACGATTATCGGCCCCTAACCGATTTTCCAGAGACACGCCCTGCAACGCAATTTCACTGATCGCCTCATCAAGCACCGATATCACCTTAGCTATCTCGGCAACTGCGGGATTTTCAGGATCGCTGATATCCATCAGCTGTGATAACAGTCCCAGCGTGGCGTAATTCTCAATGTCGTAAGCCATCGGTGGCACTTCGGCGGCCAGCTTTTCCAGTGCCTCGACGGATCGCAAAGTGATACGCGCGGCAGACTCTTTACCCATCGCGTGGATCATCACGCCAGGATTATTAAAGGCAATCAGCTTGTTGGCCTGATAACCGTGCGCCAGAAATGCCCCGGACATCGCCTTGCCGACGATTAATCCAACAATAGGATGCCCGGCCAGACGTGCCTTGGCGTAGGCCCCTGCGGCTCCGGCCAGCGACTGATGAATGCCAAACGCTTCTTCACGTCGGCCATACGCCTGACTCGGCACGTCGATAATCGCCACAATCGCGCGTTTCACCGTTTTGTCGGCATCCTCTTCAATCACTTGACTGACTACCTTGGCCAGAGTCCAGCCTTCAAGCAGCCCTACCTCGCCCTCGGCCGCGCGGGGATAGCGGTTTTTTGCATCGGGAACGACGGCGATAAAACGCACGTTATGCTGGTAAAGTTTTCCATCGGCGGCTCTTACTGATTCACATAGCCCGTTAATTTCCTGGCCATCAACAGCAAGCTGGTTGAACCAATAATTTCCTCGACTAAAAGTCTGTTCAGAAGTACTCATTACTTATTCTCCTGATTTGCAGCGGCATCTTTAAACAGCGCCGTCGTCACTTCACGGCTGGCCTGCACTGAAGTATCAAAACTTGCCAGTTTTGGCAGATAATAGTCATAGTTATCGGAACGATGCTGCGCCGGAACACCTTGATGAATAAATTCGAGCATGCTGGCTTTAACGTCCCCCAGCGAATCCTCAACCAGCGCGTCGACAAAACCGCTGGCATAGCGCACCTCGCCGCCGGTCATGCTCCAGATAAACGGCCGGTCGCGAGAATCGTATTCTGCTATTCCGGCCTCCTGCTCGATAACCTGTGGTCCGTTCAAGCCAAGCCGTGCTTCGCGGGTGACTATCAATCGGCTGCACAGCGCTGCGGCGATAGACATCCCGCCAAAGCAGCCAACGGTCCCGGCAACGATGCCGATGACCGGCGTGTAGCGGCGTAAATCGACAATCGCGGCGTGAATATCTGCAATAGCCGCCAGCCCGAGATTGGCCTCCTGCAAGCGCACGCCGCCAGTTTCCAGCAGCAAAACCGCCTGCGTGGGTATCCCGTTGCGGTTGTCCTCTGCCGCCAGTTCCAGCGCCGAGGCCATTTTCGCCCCTGAAACTTCGCCCATACTGCCGCCCTGAAATGCGCCTTCGATAGCAACAATCACTGCCGATTGCCCTTCAATTGTGCCGCGAGCGACTACCATGCCATCGTCGGCCTGCGGCACTATGCCCTGCCGCTCCAGCCACGGCGAAGAGATACGCTGGAAAGGGTCGAGCAGCTCGCGAAAAGTGCCGTCATCCAGCAGCGCCCGCGCGCGCTGCCGCGCATTTAGTTCGATAAAGCTTTGATCAGCGGACATTGGAAGCCTCCTCAAATACCTGCTCAATGCGCAACCGGGCAACGCCGGGAGTTGCACCAAAGTCGTTGATTTCCAACTGCCCGGCGGGTAATTCACGCACGCCGATCAGATGGTCAAAAAAGCGCTGCCACAGCGGCTGGCTGCCGTCGACTGAGGTCGCCACATGAACGGTCAACGCCGCGCCATCTTTTGGCTCATACAACGCCTCAAGATCGCCGGAGCCCACCACGCCAGCCTGGGCATGGCTCGGCAAGCTTGCATTTGCCGGATAAGTAAATTCAAAACGTTCCATAACACCTCTTGTTAATCATGATGTTAAATCTCGGAGTAAATGAGCCTGCCCGCCGATACGGTCGATAAACAAGGCAGCGGCCAGCAGGTCTGCGGCTCCGCCCGGCGAAACGTTATCTGCCAGCATCCGTTGCTCAAGGCGCTTGAACTGGTCGAGACCTTTGGCCGTTTGCACCCCTCCCGCCTCCAGCACTCGCGTTGCCCCCTGCTGCATCTCAAGCAGAGCAGGCAAGCCGCCGCGCGAAAGTACGCAGGTATCTGACAATGAAGTCATTATCGCCAGTAGCGCATTTATCTGGGCCTGATTCTCATCGGCACCGGCCTCGCGGCTGCGGTAAAGCTCGGGCAGCGCCTGCCGCATCAGGTGTGGAAATCCAGTTTGTGCCTCTTCTTTCGCACCCGGCAGCTGATAACGCTGCACCGCACAAGCCCCTTTGCTAAAGGTTTTTGGGCTTAGAGCATCAGGCATGGCGGCAAGCTGGGCGGCACGCTGGGTAATTTGGCGAGCACCAAGAGCTGAAGGTTGCATCGCTACCGCGCTAACCAATAGCCCCAGCGACCAAATCGCGCCACGATGGGTGTTGATCCCGTCCGTTGCCGCCATCATTTCCTGCTCCCCCTTACGCCCCAGCCGCCCCACTTCTTGCCGCAGCGCAATATCGGGGAAGCGCAGCCAGCAGTGCAGTGCCAGAGCATGAAAGGTGGGCGTAAGGCTGTGAGCAGAATGTTCCATCAGTGAAAGAGTCAGATCGCTGTGCGCCCCCGAACCCCGGCTATCGACCAGACCCGGCTTTGGGCTTAGACGCGCCTCATCCAGCAGTGCCTGAGTGGCGATTTCTGCCAATCTGGCGGCTAAAATATCGCCCTGTCCGTTTTCGGCTATGGTTAAATGCATGATTACCAGCTCCTGAATTTTGCCGGAGGGTGATATAACCCGCCCGACCAGTCAACCAGCTCACTGACGCTGGTAGCGGCCAACAGCGAGCGTGTTGCATCGGTGCGGCGAATGCCCATATCTTCCGGGAATACCACCAACTCCTGCTTGCGCAGCTCGGTGACCCGCCTGGCATCAACCCCTAAGCCAACGTCGGTAATTCCGGCAACAGCGGCAACCATTGCCCGGCGCTCTTCCAGCGAACGAGCGCGATGAAGATGTGCAATCCCTTCTTCGGTGAGTACGTGGGTTACGTCGTCGCCGTAAATCATCACTGGCGCAAGTGGCATGCCAGACTGCTTGCCAACCTCAACGGCTTCGAGTTTCTCGACAAAAGTAGGTTTACCGCCGGACTGGAATGTTTCGACCATCTGCACCACCAGCTTGCGGCCTGGAGTCATTGGATCAGGCTCTTCAATCATGTCCAGCCAGGCGGGAGTAGCATGACGACGACCGTGAGGATCGTGGCCCATATTTGGCGCGCCACCGAATCCGGCCAAACGGCCTTTGGTCACCGTCGAGGAGTTGGCAAGTCCGTCAACCTGTAGCGTCGATCCGATAAACATATCAACGGCATATTGTCCGGCAAGTTGGCAAAAAGCGCGGTTGGATCGCATCGAGCCATCGGAGCCGGTAAAGAACACGTCTGGTCGCGCGGCAATATAATCCTCCATCCCTAACTCACCGCCGAAGCAGTGCACGGTATCGACCCAACCGCTTTCAATTGCCGGGATCAGAGTGGGGTGTGGATTCAGCGCCCAGTGCTTGCAGATTTTGCCCTTCAGCCCCAGCTGTTCGCCGTAGGTCGGCAACAGTAATTCGATGGCTGCAGTGTTAAAACCAATCCCGTGGTTAAGCGATTGCACCTGATGTTTGGCATAAATCCCTTTGATAGCCATCATCCCCATCAATACATGGACCGGCTTAATCAGCCGTGGATCGCGGGTAAACAGCGGTTCGATAAAGAACGGTTTGTCAGCCACGACGACAAAATCAATCCATGAACCGGGGATATCAACGCGCGGCAGATCGTTTTCATCGTCAACCAACTCATTCACCTGCGCGATAACCAGACCATTTTTAAACGCCGTAGCTTCCACCAGCGCGGGGGTATCTTCAGTGCTTGGGCCGGTATAAAGATTGCCTTTGCGATCGGCTTTAAATCCAGCGATCAGGGCAATATTCGGCACCAGATCGACAAACAAACGGGCGTAAAGCTCGATATAAGTATGGATAGCACCGATTTCCATCAACCCGTCTTCCAGCAACTGCGCGATACGCAGGCTCTGCGGGCCAGAAAAAGCAAAATCCAGCTTGTGGGCGATCCCACGTTCAAACAGATCAAGATGTTCCGCCCGACTGACGCTGGGCATGATCATATGCAGATCGTGTAATTTTTCGGGGTTGGCTTTGGCAAGCATGCGGGAAAGAAAATCGGCCTGCTTCTGATTATTCCCTTCCATTACCACGCGATCGCCGGGAGCAATAAGGGTTTCCAGAATCGCGGTCATTTGATCGGTGGGTAACACCTTGCCTTGAGCCACAGCCTGAACACTATCGATACGCCGTTTTTTATCACTGCGTCGCGTGTCCCAGACTTTCGTCGTCTGTGAATATTGCTTCATGCCTAAAACCTCTGGGTTTAACCAATTAATAGCTACATTTGCGTGAATATATAAATTTATTACGATTAAAAATAAAAATTATAAAAATCTAACTGGCTGTAATTAGTCTAGAAACACCTCAAGCTCCTATCAATCAAGGAGCCAGGCTTATCGTTAGCCTGAGAGTAACAGTTAAATAAAACTAATCACTTTCAATGCTTTATAAATATTAAAACGAGAAATGCCGCACAAAAAATACGGTATTCAGATGATGTGTATGACTAGAGAGTAGAGTACAAACAGGCTTAGGATATTATTTATTCAATAAATGAGTTGGGTCGCAGGGTTATTAGAGAATTAAGAGAAAATATTGATGTTTGAATTTATAGATACAAATTAAAAAGGCGAGCAATATTTTGCTCGCCCGTTCTGTTCATTACACGCTGTAATTATTTAAAAACTTCGGCAGTTGCGCTGATTTTATTGTCAGTATTTGCTTCGATAACAACGTAATATTTACCGCCTTTTTCATCGGCTAATTTATTAATTGCTCTTTTAGCATCCATTGGGGCTGTTTGTTCGTTGTCGATGGACACTGTACCAATGCTGGTGTAGTTATTTTTCTGCGCTTCCTCTCTGGTGATTTCTTTGGCTGCCATCGCGCCAGTAGAGAAAGTCCCCAACAACAGGGCAGCAACAACCACTTTTTTGTAGTTCATGACATTACCTCTTTATGAGTGATTTATTTTTAATAACGTTCAAGGCAGTTAACGCCAGACAGTCCGTGTTGGTATGAACTTCCTGCTCAAATACCGCGCTTCTCCCAGAGACACAGACTCTTGATGATTCTGTTGAACAGATTTATCGAATTTCTGGCGTTACCTCATTGAGTATTCATCACTTATAGAAATTATCAATCAAAGAAATCGTTGCCTGTCACTTAACCTTTATTATGTGATACAGCGCATTCTTTTTAGAAAATCAGGGAATTACTTACATCAAATTATGGTCATGCAAGAAATCGATTACTGCCGAAGAAAACGCCTCAGGATGCGAAATAAACGGCGCGTGTGAGGCTTTCTCGATTTTGGCCGACGGCGAATGAGGCCACAGCTGGTCTAACAATGGAATAATTTTGCGCGGCACCAGGCCATCAAGCGCGCCATAAATACGCAGGAACGGCATCGTGAGATCCTGCATCTCAGTGCGTAAATCTTCATGCTTAAGGATTTCCAGACCGCTGTTCAGCACTTCGACAGGTGGGAACGGTAAATCCAGCACCATTGATTTCAGCAGCTTGGCATCCTGCCGCGCGCTTTCACTTCCCAAAGTTTGTAATGCCAAAAAACGCTCCACGGTGCGTTTGAAATCCTCACTCAACTGCTGCTGAAAACCGTGCAACACTTCCGGGCGAATACCGGGCCAATGATCTTCCTGAGCGGCAAAGCACGGTGAAGAGGCCACAGTTATCAGCGCGTCAACCCTTTGTGGGGCAACAAGAGCGGCCTGACTGGCGACCAGCCCCCCCAGCGACCAGCCGATCCACACGGCTTTTTCCGGAGCCTGTGCCAGCACCGTCTCGGTCATCTCTGGCAAAGTTAATGCACCAAAATCGCGGCTGCGGCCATAGCCCGGCAAATCCACCAGATGCAGGCGAAAATGCGGCGCCCATCGAACGCTAATGTAACGCCACACTTCCGCGTTCAGTCCCCATCCGTGAAGCAGCACAATATCGCGCGAACCTTCACCTAAAGTCTGCCAATAGAGGCGATTCATACTGTAGTGTCCCTGTCAGTGGATGCTTACTAAAGGATTAGTCTACCAATAATGTTTACCCTTGCCAGTCGATGTTGGCTCTGCCAGCAACCTTTGCAGTTAGCGAAACACGGGATTTGTAGCCTGTGCCTTCGCCAGTTGCCAATTATTCCTGTGTGTTGTCCCTGCTGCGGGCTGCCTGGCGGCGACGCGGGGCAAGCCTGTGGCCGCTGCCAGCTCAAGCCGCCGGGGTGGCAAGCGCTGATTTTTGCCCAGCTGTACCAGCCGCCTATCAGCACATTGCTGTTGCGCTTCAAGTTTTCGGCTGTCCCGGAGCTCGCCGTGCCACTGGCCAGACTTTTCCTGATGCGCTGGCTGGAACGCTGGCGCGAAGGAAGCGTAGTCAGGCCGCAGATTGTACTCAGCATTCCGTTGCATCTGCGCCGTTATCGCCAGCGCGGCTACAATCAGTCGGACCTGCTCGCCCGCCCTCTTGCGCGCTGGCTGGGCTGTGAATATTTTCCCGCCGCGCTGCAAAGACAACGCGCTACGCCATCGCAGCAAAAGCTTTCAGAAAGAGAAAGGAAACGAAATTTACAGCGGGCATTTTGTTGCACTCAAAGGTTGGCAGGAAAACATATCGCCTTGATTGATGACGTAGTCACTACCGGCAGCACAATTAGCGAAGTCGCTAAGATACTGAATAAAGAGGATATTGCATCGTTACAGATTTGGTGCATTTGCCGCACCTTGTAGTCAGTCTGTTAAAGGGCGTATTATAACCGACTGGAGTAGTCAACTATTGAGCCAATGCTATGATCATTATTACCGATGCTGCCCAAGAGCACTTTGCCAAGCTTTTGGCAAACCAGGAAGAAGGCACCCAGATCCGCGTATTTGTGATTAATCCCGGTACGCCAACTGCAGAGTGCGGTGTTTCTTACTGCCCACCCGACGCCGTGGAAGCCACGGATACAGAGCTGAAATTCGAAAGGCTTTCCGCTTTTGTTGATGAACTGAGCGCACCTTATCTGCATGAAGCAGAGATCGACTTTGTAACCGATCAGCTCGGCTCACAGCTTACGCTGAAAGCGCCGAATGCTAAAATGCGTAAAGTTTCCGACGACGCACCGTTGATGGAACGCGTTGAATATCAGCTGCAGTCGCAGGTTAATCCACAACTTGCCAGCCACGGCGGCCGCGTTTCTTTGATGGAAATCACCGACGACGGCATTGCTGTTCTGCAATTTGGCGGCGGCTGTAATGGCTGTTCCATGATTGATGTCACTTTGAAAGACGGCATTGAAAAAGAGCTGTTGCAGTCTTTCCCTGAACTCAAGGGCGTGCGCGATCTGACTGAACACCAGCGCGGCGAGCACTCGTTCTACTAATACGATCCCGTCCCTGCTTCGGGGCGGATTAGATCAGGAATAAACTCTGGCAAGTTTCCGTTACTTGCACTCCTGATCTGGCCTTCCCCCACTGTAAAAGTGGGGGGATGTTTTTCTAAATCCTTTGTTACTTCACTCCCTTTCTGCTGCGATCCAAATCTTTCAACAACAGATTGATATGCTCATTGCTGAACATCTCCTCCAGCGATACCCTCAACTTACGCCGCCAGTTTGGGTATTCTGTATTCGTTCCCGGCACGTTAACCGGCGTATTCATATCAAGCCAGTCTTCGGGCTGCAGGCCCAGCAACGCACTGGAACTGATAGCCAGATAACGCTGTAACCCTCTATTTAAGGTCTCATTCATCTCCATTTTCTCGGCGTGTTTACCGAATTTTTTAGGAACACAGTGATGAAGATGAAGCGCATCCAGCAGCGATTGCCGGGTTTTGGCACGATCCAGCCGCAAATCGGCCAACACTGAGGCATCGGGATAAATCCCCAGTTTCTCACCCAATGTCAAATCATCCCCCTGCCAGTAACCGCGCAGCGTTGGGAGGTCGTGCGTCGTTACAGTCGCCATCGCCTGCACGACATACTTTTCAGGGGCCAGATAAACCCGCTGTTTGTCGTGTTCGAAATACAGCACCTTGTACGAATACACCCCGCTGTCCCGCAGGCTGGCAACAATCTCTTTCGGCACCGTGCCGAGATCTTCGCCTATCACCATGCACTGATGACGATGGCTTTCCAGCGCCAACACTCCTAAAAGATCACTCAGGGGGTAACTGACATAGGCTCCCGCTGCGGCGGTTTTATCTTTTGGTATCCACCACAGGCGCAATAGCCCCATAACGTGGTCGATACGCAGCGCACCGCAATCACTCATATTGGCGCGCAGTAAATCAATAAACGGCTGATAGGCCCGGCTACGCATGACGTTTGGGTCCATGGCCGGTAATCCCCAGTTCTGCCCCTGCGGCCCTAACACATCCGGCGGCGCGCCTACAGTTGCGCCAAGGCAATAAAGTGCGCGATTACACCAGGTTTCCGCACCGCCCTCCGCCACGCCCACGGCCAAATCACGATACAGCCCGATGGGCATTTTGAGCTCCAGACTGGCTTGATAAGACTCGGCAAACTGGGTATGTGCCAGCCATTGCAGCCACAGGTAAAATTCCACCTGATGATGATATTCCGTGCAAAATTCCTTGACCCGAGAGGACTGGGGATCGCGATAAGCCTTGGGCCAGACCGGCCAGCCCCAAAGACTGTCATCCATCTTTCGTAGATGCACATGCAGCGCATCGAACACCGCCTGTTGTCGCAGGCTTTCCCCGCCAAGTAATACAAAGTCCTGGAAATCACGCTTACGCGGGCTGGCATCGGCTATGTTGGAAAATTCTGCCCACGCTAGTTGCAAGCCTTTGATTTTAAGGTCCATGACTTTTTCGTAATCGACATTTTCGACGCTGCGCACTTTTTCCAGCGCCCGCCGGGTTGCTGCACTTTTCCACCAGCGCTGTGCTTCTTTACTGCGACTAAATTCTTCAATCGCATTGACGTCAATGTAGGTGACATTGAGCCAGCGGCGAGACGAGGGGCTATACGGACTAGCACTGGAAGGATTAGCGGGATACAGCGCGTGAATCGGGTTAAGGCCGATAAATGCCCCACCGCGCTCCCCCAACTGTTTAACCATCTGTTTTAAATCGCCAAAATCACCCACGCCCCAGTTATTATCCGAGCGCAGCGTGTAAAGCTGCACGCAGGCGCCCCAAAGCTTTTCATCATTAATTAAAGCCTCAGGCTCATAGCAGCGAACAGGAGTAATAATCACCCGGCAGTGCCAGATTTCTTTTTTCCAGCTCAGCGTCAGCTGGTGATAGCCTAAAACCAGATTGCCACCCAGCTCGAGCCGTTCACCAAAGGTGCCTTCTCCCGCTTCACTGTCACCATTTTCCAGCGTGAGTTGCCACTGGTAAATGCCCTTGCCGCGCGGCTCCAGGCTTATCGGCTCACCGGTTTTAAACACTTTTACCGACGGTAACGGACCGGTATCTGGCACCTGTTCGTCGCGCCCCATCGCTTCCAGCAAAGCCAGCTTGGTCTCGTCAGAAACGGTTTGCTCTTCATCGACCATATTAATAAAGCTGTCAAGAATCCCGGCCCGCTTTGCCGCCAGTTCGAGTTCATCACCCCGCATGCCTGCTCCTTAGCGTTTAGCTTGCCAAATACGCTGCTGATAATCGCGAATGGACCGGTCAGCGCTAAACATACCCACGCGCGCCGTATTGAGGATGGTTTTTCGTGTCCATTCATCGCGATCGCGATAAAGCTGGTCGACTTTTGCCTGCGCTTCGCAATACTCGGCAAAATCAGCCAGAACCAGATACGGATCGCCCCCTTCCAGCAGGCTTGTCAGCATCGGTTCGAAGGCCTTTTTATCACCATTGCTATAGAAACCGCTGGCCAGCTCGTCCAGTATCGCCTTGAGATGCTTATCTTTTTTAACTATCGTTTTCGGCTTGTATCCCTTCTTCAATATCGCCTTAACCTGATCGACGGTATTACCGAAAATAAAGATATTGTCTTCACCCACTTGCTCGGCGATTTCGACGTTTGCGCCGTCCAGCGTGCCCACGGTGAGCGCGCCGTTAAGCGCCAGCTTCATATTGCCAGTGCCGGAGGCTTCTTTACCGGCGGTAGAAATCTGCTCAGACACATCCGCCGCCGGAATCATCAGCTCGGCAACAGAAACCCGATAATCGGGTATAAACACCACTTTGATACGATCGGCCACCAACGGATCGTTGTTGATCTTCTTCGCTACCTGATTGATAGCAAAGATAATATTTTTTGCCAGATAATAGCCCGGTGCCGCTTTTGCACCGAACAGGAACACGCGTGGCACGATATCAAGTTTAGGGTTGCTACGGACCTGGTGATAAAGGTAAATGATGTACAGCAACGCAAGATGTTGCCGCTTGTACTCGTGCAGGCGCTTGATTTGCACATCAAAAATGGCGTCGGGATTAATGACGATGCCAGTATGAAGCTTGACGTATTCAGCCAGCCGCAGCTTGTTGTCATGCTTGATCTTTCGATAGCGTTTACAGAATTTTTTATCTTTTAGGCTGGCTTCCAACCCTTTTAACGCATCTAAATCGGTAACCCATTCAGTTTTCAGCGTTTCATCGATTAAAGCTGAAAGCTCGGGATTACATTGCTTAAGCCAACGGCGGGGAGTAATGCCGTTAGTCACATTATGGAATTTTTCCGGCCACAGCTGGTGATATTCAGGGAAAAGGTCTTTTACTACCAGATCCGAATGCAGCGCCGCTACGCCGTTTACCGCAAAACCAGCTACTACGCATAAGTTGGCCATGCGCACTTGCTTATCGTGATGTACGGCCAGTTTGGCCCATACCGCTTCGTTTCCTGGCCAGTGCTGATCGACAAGTTTCTTAAAGTTGGCGTTAATTTGCTTAATAATGACGAAATGTCGCGGCAACAGGCTGCGCACCAGCTTTTCGTTCCAGGTTTCCAACGCTTCAGGCATCAGGGTATGGTTGGTATAAGCGAAAGTGCGGCTGGTGATGTGCCACGCATCGTCCCAACTGAGCTGATGTTCATCAATCAGTACGCGCAGCATTTCAGGAATACCAATGGTCGGATGGGTGTCGTTGAGCTGAACCACCTCGTAGTCCGGAAGTTCATGGATATTTCGTCCAAGAAAATGATGGCGGCGTAAAATGTCGGCCACCGAGCACGCACACTGGAAGTATTGCTGCATTAGACGCAGCCGCTTGCCTTCGTCATGGTTATCATTGGGATAAAGCACTTTAGTCAGCTTGGCTGCATCGATGCCCTGCTGTTCGGCGAGCAAAAATTTCCCGTCGTTAAATTTTTCCAAATCGAAAGGCTGCGGGTGAGTCGCCTCCCACAGTCGCAGCGGCTGAGTCACGCCATTTCGATAGCCGATAACCGGTAGATCCCAGGCTTCGCCGCGTAAGATAAAATCGGGTTTCCAATAGGATTTACCGCTTTCATTTTTGATAATTTTGCCGCCAATACCGACATCTACCCCCAGCGCGCTGTTATGCCGAAACCAAGGATAGGCATTGCGCTGCCAGTCGTCCGGGGCTTCATGCTGCCTGCCATCGACAAAACTCTGACGAAAGAGACCATATTGGTAGTTTAGGCCGTAACCGATAGCAGGTTGCCCCACGGAGGCCATCGCATCGAGATAACAGGCCGCCAACCTTCCCAGCCCGCCATTGCCTAGCGCCGGGTCAATTTCCTCTTCAAGCAGGTCCGTAAGATTGATGTCATATCTTTCCAATGTTTTGGAAACCTGATCGTACCAACCCAGATTAATCAAATTATTGCCCGTGAGGCGGCCAACCAGAAACTCCATCGAAATATAGTTAACGTGTCGTTTAACTTTTTTACTCGCCTTACCGCTGTCTGGGCGAGGGGGTAATTGTTCAGCCAGTGCGGCACTGACCGCATGCCACCATTGATGCCGGGTCATATCGCCAGCGGATGTCAGTCCAAAAGCCTGCCATTGACGGGTTAAAGCCGCCACAAAACTGTCCTGCTTAAATATCGGTTTGGGCATAGGGCAATCTCTATCCTTGGTGAGCATATTCAAAACGAATGGCGAAAACAGGTAGGTAAGCACCTATTATTTATAAACCCATTAGCGGAAATTTGTTTACAATAGAGGCGAATATTTTTAACTGACGGTAACCGTCATCACGAGGCTAGAAGCAGCATGGAACAGTTTGAAGCAATCAGCGTTGAGCAGGCCCACAACCGCCTGAAAGAGGGTGGCGCAGTGATGGTTGATATCCGTGACATTCAGAGCTTTAACAACGCTCATGCTCTGGGAGCTTTCCATTTAAGCAACGAAAGCATCGGCGCATTCATGCAGCAGACCGAATCGACCACTCCAGTGATGGTGATGTGTTATCACGGCATCAGCAGCCGCAGTGCAGCTCAGTATCTATTAACTCAGGGGTTTGATGCGGTCTATAGCGTGGACGGCGGATTTGATGCCTGGTCTAAAGCGTTCCCACAGGACGTAGAGGCCTAATATTCGTTTAAGAATTCCTTTACTCGGGCTGCTTTTATTGAAATATCAGCGATTTTCATTAGCAGCCCAAGTTAATAAATAACGAATTATAAAACTATTCCATTGGGACTCGTTACTGTTCTGCGCGCTTTTCTCTTTAATTTGAGGAAGTGGACTTCAAACAGATAATACGACAATGTTGACACTAAATAAGTGAATAGCAAGGCAATAATAAAAAATATTAAGCTATGATTATCTACACCGAATTTTCTGCCAATCACCGTGATGGCAAAAAAACAGGCCAGGTGCCACATATAAAGCCCGTAACTTATTTTCCCCGTATAAACCAGAAATTTGTTTTCCAACACGCGCGCCAATGGATTGGAGATTGCATGTTTATCCCAATGATAAACATAGAAGATAATAGCGGTGAAAACCATTGCCATCGAGGTTGGAAGATAACCGCATTTTCCCACCCAACCGGAGGGTAACCAGAATGCGCTCAGGCCTGTGGTTATGACAGCATAGGCAGACAACGCAATACCTGCGAGCAACATCCAGAAGGCAACACGAGGTGCAGACTTATAGTCTTTAATTTTGGCAAACAGAGCCCCAAGAATTAAAGCGTCAGTGCAGCTTAATAATGTCGCATTGAACATATAAGGATTATTACCGGATGCATGATAAATAAAAGATCGCGCCAATAAAGAAAATATAATGAGTGGAATAAAGACTTTAACCATAACTCTTTCTTTCAGGAAGAAAATTGCCAATGGCCACAGCCAATAAAACTGCTCCTCTGCGGCCAATGACCATGTCTGGATAACAAACCCTGGCGTGGTGCCGGTTATGCCAATATATAAATTTTGCAGGTAGAGGATAAACCAGATGTAGCCTGCAGCAGATTGGCCAGTAGCTTTCAGGAAAAGATAATTTACTAATAAATAGGCATAGAAAAGTGGAAATATTCTTAACAGTCTATTCAGTAAAAAGCCTCCTAGATATTCTTTAAAAGGCTGCTGTTTCTGTTCAAGTAAAATACCTGTAATTAAGAAGCCTGACAGACAAAAGAAAAGCGGCACGCCAACCCAACCCAAAGAGAACCCGGGAATTTCCAAATGAAAAAGCATAACGATAATCACGGCAAACCCGCGAACACCATCGAGGGTACGAATATGTTTCATAATGGGTGCTCTTTAATTAAATAGATGCGTTAAATTTTCGAATTAAAAACATATCGCAGCAATTTAATTTAATCAAACCTCTGGATTTCTTTAAACTTATTCCGATTACTCTTAAAATTTACAACCAAATAAAAATAAGCGCATGATATTCAAGGTAAATAAATAAATTAAAAAATCCATTAGATACTTTAAACTAATTACATGAATATTCTCTCCAAAGCAGCATTGACATACACAATATCAGAGCATTAGGAATTTTAATTACCGTCAATCATTAACCAATTTAATTAATTAGATAAATCACGTAATTTTCATCTATTACAAATCGTTATTTAAGACGAATATAGCTTATGAGCTCATAAAACGATCTAAAATTAATTGGCATAAAATCCTATTTATCTGAAAATTTAGCTAAGCCGAGCAGTTAAATTCAGACTTTAACTATCCCATTACCCGATTTTTCAAGTCTTCACTGGAACATTTATAGTCACTTATCTGGCATACACCGAAGGCCGCTGACGTTATAATCAACCAAGTGCAGAAGGGGGTAAAATCCATTTGCGCTTTAGGGTATGATATTCACATAAAATCAAATGATTACAGGGCTAGCTGAACATTATGATAAGAGTTTTAAGCCTGTCTAACCCCCGCATGGCGCAGGCATTTGTCGATTACATGGCAACACACCACACCCCCTTGCAGGTGAAACACGAGGGGCAGGAAGTCCAAATCTGGCTTGAGGATGATTCTAAACTCGACTTTGTCGAAGCCGAGCTGGCAATGTTTATCAAGGATCCTTTAAACCCGCGTTATCAGGCCGCAAGTTGGCATACCGGAAGTACTCAAACCAAACTGAACTACGAACACTATTCTTACTGGCAGCGGATCCGCAGTCAGGCTGGTCCGCTGACTATGGCGGTTATTTTTATCTGCATTGCAGTCTTTATCCTGCAGCAGATTTACGGTGACCAAACCGTAATGGCCTGGCTGTCCTGGCCTGCCGACCGCAGCCAGTATTTTGAGCTATGGCGCTGGTTTACTCCGGCATTTCTGCATTTCTCACTGCTGCACATTCTCTTTAACCTGATGTGGTGGTGGTATCTTGGCGGTCCGGTTGAAAAACTTCTCGGCAGCGGGAAGCTGTTCACCATCGCGCTGATTTCTGCTTTGCTCAGCGGTTGGGGCCAATCTATTTTCAGCGGTATTTTGTTTGGTGGCCTCTCGGGCGTGGTCTACGCGCTAATGGGCTACGTCTGGCTGACCGGCGAATTAAAACCCGAAAAGGGCCTCGCCCTGCCGCGTGGGCTAATGATTTTTTCTGTTGCCTGGCTGGTGTTGGGATACTTTAATGTGATGGGCCTCGCAATCGCCAATGCCGCTCATGTTTTTGGTCTGGTCGTGGGACTTATCATGGCCTTTTGCGATACGCGCACACCGCGCGAAAAACGCACTTAGGGGAATTAGGTGAAACAAACACAACGACATAACGCCATTGTCGAACTGGTGCGCCAGCAAAGCTATGTCAGCACGGAAGAGCTGGTCGAGCATTTTGCCGTCAGCCCGCAAACGATTCGTCGTGACCTCAACGATTTGGCCGAGCAGAATAAAATTCATCGCCACCACGGCGGTGCTGCTCTGCCTTCCAGCTCAGTCAATGCCGCGTACACCGACCGAAAAGTCATGTGGTCAGATCAAAAAGCGCGCATTGCTGCCCGCGTTGCCTCGCAAATCCCTGACGGCTCAACGCTTTTTATCGATATTGGGACCACTCCGGAAGCGGTGGCTCATGCCCTGCTCGACCATCAAGACTTGCGTATTGTTACCAATAATCTCAACGTCGCAACGCTGCTGAGCCCAAAAGAAGATTTCCGCATTTTGCTGGCTGGCGGTGAAGTTCGCAGCCGTGACGGTGGCATTATGGGCGAAGCGACGCTAGATTTTATCTCTCAGTTTCGTCTCGACTACGGCATTCTGGGGATTAGCGGCATTGATATGGACGGTTCGTTGCTCGAATTCGACTATCATGAGGCGCGAATCAAGCGTGCAATAATTGAAAACTCGCGCAATGTGATGTTGGTTACCGACCATTCCAAATTCGGTCGTAACGCCATGGTAAACCTTGGCAATATGAGCCTGATCGATTACATGTTTACCGATCAGAAACCGCCAGAAAGCGTGATGGCGCTGATCAGCAAGTATGAAGTTCAGCTAGAACTCTGCTAATAATCTGCCGGGAAACCTTCTCCGCTTCCCGGCGTTATAATCAATCCCAGCCCTAAAACTGCGTTCATATTCACTTTCCGCCATCCTTACCTCTCCTCTAAACGCGCAATAACGAAAAATCAGATGAGCTTTTACCCGCGATTTGCTGTATCCCCCTTTAATTCAGGTTAAAAATGTTACCTGCATCACGCATGAATGTTTTTATTTGGTTAACTCTTGGCTTGTTTGTTGGTTATCGATTACACTAATGAGCGAAAACGAACATTAAAGAGCTATTGCGAACATTTGGAGGAAGATGACGTGGAAACCAAAGACTTGATCGTAATCGGTGGCGGCATCAACGGCGCCGGTATCGCAGCAGATGCGGCTGGCCGTGGGCTGTCTGTCTTGCTGCTTGAAGCGCAAGACTTGGCTTGCGCGACCTCTTCGGCCAGTACTAAACTCATCCATGGCGGTTTGCGCTATCTTGAGCATTACGAATTCCGTCTGGTCAGCGAAGCGCTGGCTGAACGTGAAGTTCTGCTGAAATTAGCGCCGCACATCGCCTTCCCTATGCGTTTCCGCCTGCCGCATCAGCCACATCTGCGCCCAGCCTGGATGATCCGCATCGGTTTGTTTATGTACGACCATTTGGGTAAACGCACCAGTCTGCAAGGCAGTAACAGCCTGAAATTTGGCGAAAATTCCGTGCTGAAGCCTGAGATTACTCGCGGTTTCGAATATTCTGACTGCTGGGTCGATGATGCTCGTCTGGTGGTACTGAATGCTCAGGAAGTCGAAGAGCGCGGCGGTGAAATTCGTACTCGCACCCGTGTTAATCGCGCATGGCGCGAAAACGGTCTGTGGATGGTTGAAGCGCAGGAAATTGATACCGGCAAGACCTTTACCTTCCGGGCCAAAGGTTTGGTCAACGCCGCGGGTCCGTGGGTCAAACAGCTGTTTGATGACGGCCTGAAGCTGAAATCGCCTTATGGTATTCGCCTGATTAAAGGCAGCCATATTGTGGTGCCACGCGTGCATACCGAACAGCAGTCTTATATCCTGCAAAACGAAGACAACCGAATTGCCTTCGTGATTCCGTGGATGGATGAATTTTCGATTATCGGTACCACTGACGTGGAATATCACGGCGACCCGAAAAGCGTCAAAATCGACGACGAAGAAGTCGACTATTTGCTGAAAATTTACAACAGCTACTTTAAAAAGCAGCTGACCAAAGAAGACATTGTCTGGACCTATTCTGGCGTGCGTCCGCTGTGTGATGACGAATCGGACTCTGCCCAGAAGATCACTCGCGACTACACTTTGGACGTGCATGACGAACAGGGTAAGGCTCCACTGCTGTCTATTTTCGGCGGCAAGTTGACCACCTATCGTAAACTGGCCGAACACGCGATGGAGAAACTGTCGAAATATTACCCTAACGCCGGTCCTGCCTGGACCAAAAATGGCGTTCTGCCGGGCGGTAACATCAACGGTGATCGCGACGGCTACGCCATTGAACTGCGCCGTCGTTACAGCTGGCTCTCAGAGTCTCTGGCGCTTCGTTATGCTCGCACCTACGGCAGCCAGACCGATCTGATCCTTGAAGGATCGACCGGAATTGCTTCGCTGGGTGAAAATTTCGGTCATGAACTGTATGAGGCCGAGCTACGCTATCTGGTTGAGAAAGAGTGGGTTGTCGAGCTGGATGATGCAATTTGGCGTCGTACCAAGCTGGGGATGTGGCTCACCAAGCCTGAGCAGGCGCGTGTGGCCGAATGGCTGAAAAATAACGCGCAGCAGCGTAAAGGCCTGTCACTGGCGTCATAAGATTCGATTTCTGGAAAAAAGGGGCTTCTAAAAAGCCCCTATCCCTTCATCAAAGCTTCACCGGCTTAATATTCCAAATTTTCTCCGCATATTCACTGATTGTTCGGTCTGACGAGAAATATCCCATGTTGGCAATATTCAGCAGCGCCCGGCGTGACCATTCGTCCTGCTGTTGATACAGCTCGTCGACCTTATCTTGCGTATCGACATAGCTGCGATAATCCGCCAGCAGCTGATAGTGATCGCCAAGGTTAACCAGGCTATCGAACAGGTTGTGATAACGGCGCGGATCGGTCGGACTGAAAACTCCGGTGGCAATCTGCGTCAGGACTTTGTGCAGCTCTGGGTCATTATCGTAATAATCATGCGGGTTGTAGCCATTTTGCCGCAGCGCTTCAACCTCCGGCGTGGTGTTGCCAAAGATAAAGATATTCTCCTCGCCGACGTGCTCCAGCATCTCGACGTTGGCACCGTCAAGCGTACCAATGGTCAGCGCTCCGTTGAGGGCAAACTTCATGTTACTGGTGCCCGACGCCTCAGTGCCCGCCAGTGAAATTTGCTCGGAAAGATCGGCCGCCGGAATAATCAGCTGAGCCAGACTGACGCTGTAGTTCGGAATAAACACCACTTTCAGCTTATGCTGGGTGCGCGGATCGTTGTTGATCACCGTCGCCACGTCGTTGATCAAATGAATGATCTGCTTGGCGGCATAATATGCAGAGGCGGCTTTACCGGCGAAGATCACCGTGCGCGGCACAAAATTAGCCTCGGGATCGTCAATAATCCGGTTATAGCGGGTAATCACGTGCAGCACGTTCAGCAATTGGCGTTTGTACTCGTGAATACGCTTGATCTGCACGTCGAACAGGCTGTGAGGATCGATAACCACCTCAAGTTTCTCGCCAACATAAGCGGCCAGACGTTTTTTATTTTCGTACTTGGCTTTCTGCAATGCTTTCAGGAAACTCGGATAGTCAATGTCCTGCTTCAGCTCCGCCAGCTGGCTGAGATCGGTGCGCCAAGTGTGGCCAATCGCGTCATCGAGCAGCGCAGATAGTGGTTTGTTAGCCAGCCCAAGCCAGCGACGCGGCGTCACGCCGTTGGTCATATTGCAGAAGCGATCAGGATAGATCCTGGCGAAATCGGCAAACAGCGATTTGACCATCAAATCCGAATGCAGCGCCGAGACACCGTTGACTTTATGGCTGGCAATAACCGCCAACCACGCCATACGCACCTTGCGACCGTTGTTTTCATCAATGATCGACACGCGCGATTTCATTGCGTTGTCCCCTGGCAGCACCTCTTCAACATGATTGAGGAAGTGTTCATTGATTTCAAAAATGATCTGCAAATGACGCGGCAGGATCTTGCCGAGCATGTCTACCGGCCAGGTTTCCAGCGCCTCGGTCATCAGCGTGTGGTTAGTGTAAGAAAACACGCGACTTACCGTGTCCCACGCCGACAGCCAGCTGACCTTGTGATCGTCAATCAGCAGGCGCATCAACTCGGGGATCGACAGCACCGGGTGGGTGTCATTCAGGTGGATAGAGATTTTATCGGCCAGATTGTCGAAGGTTTTGTGGGTATTGTAATGGCGGACCAGAATGTCCTGCACCGTGGCGGAGACCAGGAAATATTCCTGACGCAAACGCAGCTCGCGGCCAGAATAGGTCGAGTCATCGGGATAGAGCACTCGCGACACGTTTTCTGAATGGTTTTTATCTTCTACCGCAGCAAAGTAATCGCCCTGATTAAACTTACCAAGATTAATTTCATTACTGGCCTGCGCGCCCCACAGCCTTAATGTATTGGTGGCATCGGTATCGAAACCGGGAATGACCTGATCGTAGGCGACCGCCACGACTTCTTCGGTTTCCAGCCAGCGTGTCTTGGAGCCTTCATGCTGCAAACGTCCGCCAAAGCGCACTTTGTAGCGAGTATTATAGCGCTGAAACTCCCACGGATTACCATATTCCAGCCAGTAGTCCGGCGACTCGCGCTGCTCACCGTTAACAATATTTTGCGCGAACATCCCGTATTCATAACGGATGCCGTAACCGCGCCCAGGTAGCGCCAGCGTAGCCAGTGAATCCAGGAAACAGGCTGCCAGACGCCCTAAACCGCCGTTGCCGAGGCCAGGGTCATTTTCCTCGCCAATCAACTCTTCCAGATCCAGGCCCATCTCGTCGAGTGCCTGTTTGATATCATCGTAAATTCCCATCGACAGCAGCGCATTGGATAACGTTCGGCCAATCAGGAACTCCATGGAAAGATAGTAAACCTGCCGCACATCCTGGGAAAGCTGATGCCGATTCGAACGCAGCCAGCGCTCGACCATGCGGTCGCGAACGGCAAATAGCGTGGCGTTCAGCCAGTCATGCTGGTTGGCAACGGAAGGGTCCTTCCCAAGAATAAACATTAGCTTATAAGCGATGGAATGCTTAAGTGCATCGACGCTGACAGTCGGCGAAGTATAGTTAATCGGTGAAGTCATAGCGTTACGTTCCCAATTATGTTTGTGGTTCAAAGCCGTTGATAAAGGCTCTTATAAGCCTGCGCAGCTACTTTCCAACCAAAATCAATTCCCATTGCATGATGCTGAACGTGCCGCCAATGTTTCGGACGACTCCACAGCACGAAGGCACGGCGGATCGCATTACTTAGCGACTTTCCGGTGCTTTCTTCAAATACAAATCCACTGGCTGTGCCATCGGCCAGGTTTTCCAGCGCACAATCAACAACGGTATCGGCGAGTCCCCCAGTGCGGCGCACCAGCGGCAAAGTGCCGTATTTCAAACCATAAAGTTGCGTTAATCCGCACGGCTCAAACCGGCTCGGCACCATGATGACGTCGGCACCGGCGATAATGCGGTGTGAAAAAGCTTCGTGATAACCCAGCTGAACGCCGACTTGTCCGGGATGGTCTGCCGCCGCGGCCAAAAACGCCTGTTGCAGCACAGCATCACCCGCGCCCAACACCGCCAGTTGCCCGCCTTGCTCGAGCAGCTCGGGTAATCCTTCGAGCACCAAATCCAGCCCTTTCTGGCTGGTCAGACGGCTCACCACGGCAAAAACCAGCCGCGAGTCGTCCACGTCAAGCCCCATGGCGCGTTGTAAATAAGCTTTGTTGATTGCCTTGGCGCGCAAGTCATCGGCGCTGTAACGCGCGGACAACAGCACGTCGGTTTTAGGTTCCCAAATGGCCTCGTCAACCCCGTTGAGGATCCCGGTCAGCTTGCCTTCGCTAAGCCGCTCAAGCAGCAGTGATTCCATGCCGTAACCAAATGCCGGTTGAGTGATCTCTTTGGCATAGGTCGGGCTGACCGTAGTGACGTGATCAGAATAGAACAGCCCGGCCTTGAGGAAGGAAATCTGCCCGTAAAATTCGAGGCCGCGCATCTGGAAAAACTCGGCTGGCAGCTGTAATTCGGCCAGATGCTGAGCAAAAAACAGCCCCTGAAACGCCAGGTTGTGAACAGTAAATACTGTTTTTGCCGGACGCCCGCGAGCAACAATGTAGGCCGAAGTTAAACCGGCATGCCAGTCGTGGGAATGAACCACTTCCGGCTTCCAATGAGGGTCAAGCCCACACGCCAGCTCGCAGGCGATCCAGCTCAACAGGCCAAACCGCAAATGGTTGTCTACATATGCGTTGGAGGACTGATCGTGATACGGGCTGCCGGGCCGGTTGTAGAGATAAGGAGTATCGATCAGATAGATCCCTACCCCGTTGTAGAGAGCAAAACGCAGGTCTACGTGGCCGGCGAAGGTGTCTATGGAGGCGACTAACTGCGTTTCACCCATGCCTTTTTTGACATCGGGAAAAGCAGGAATCAGCACTCGAACGTCATCCCCCTCGGCAATTTGCGCGGCGGGCAAAGCGCCGGCAACGTCAGCAAGACCGCCAGTTTTCAACAGAGGAAACAGCTCGGAACAAACATGTAAAACCTGCATTCTCGCTCCTGAATTTTCATCGCGCTACCTTCGTTGATTGGCGCGAACTGAAATAAGTGAATAATTCGATCTTGTCGCCAGCGCTATAATTTCGCCAGCATGCTGCGGGTCACTAGAACGATCCCGCTTTCCGACCGATAAAAACGCTTGCTGTCTTCCTCTGCATTCTCTCCAATCACCATGCCTTCCGGGATATGGCAAGCTCTGTCTATCACACACCGACGCAGACGGCAGGAGCGGCCGACGTTAACATCAGGTAATAGGATGCTTGAGTCGATATTGCAAAATGAATTAATGCGCACGCGCGGAAAAAGCACTGAATGTACAACTACCGATCCAGAAACAATACAGCCTCCCGAGACCAGCGAGTTCATGGTCATGCCATGACTTCCCGAACGGTCTTGCACAAATTTGGCAGGCGGCAGCGGTTCCATATGTGTGCGAATTGGCCAATTGGTGTCGTACATGTCCAGCTCCGGCGTCACCGAAGCCAGGTCCAGATTGGCGCGCCAGTAGGCGTCTATCGTGCCCACGTCGCGCCAATATGGCGGTAATTCATTGTTCGAGGTTACGCAGGACAGCTGGAAAGGATGCGCCCAGGCAACGCCCTGACGAGTAATTTTAGGGATCAGATCCTTACCAAAATCATGGCTCGATTCTTCACTGGCCATATCCTCTTCCAGTAAACTGAATAAATAGTCCGCATTAAAAATATAGACCCCCATGCTGGCCATTGCCTTGTCAGGTTGGCCGGGAATCGACGGCGGATTCTTGGGTTTCTCGAGAAATGACTTAATCTGGTAATTTTCAGCCACGTCCATGACGCCGAATTCGCTCGCCTCTTCCAGCGGAACTTCGAGACAGGCTACGGTACATTCGCCGCCTTTTTCGACGTGATCGATCAACATGCGCGAGTAATCCATCTTGTAAATATGGTCCCCGGCGAGGATAACCACGTATTCGGCGTTATAGCGGCGAATAATATCCAGATTCTGATAAACCGCATCAGCGGTACCTTTGTACCAGTTCTCGGTCATCTGGCGTTGCTGTGCCGGAAGCAGGTCGACAAACTCATTCATTTCTTCGTTTAGGAATGACCAGCCGCGCTGAATATGCTGCACCAGCGTGTGCGATTGATACTGCGTGATCACGCCGATCCGGCGGATCCCCGAGTTGAGGCAGTTCGACAGGGCAAAATCAATAATCCGAAACTTGCCGCCAAAATGAACTGCGGGTTTGGCTCGGGTGTTCGTGAGATCTTTTAGACGCGATCCCCTTCCACCGGCCAGGATCAGCGCTACCGATTTGAGAGGCAGTTGTCTCGCCAACATCATGCGGTCATTAAATTCTAATGTAGCCATAGCTGAACCCTTTCTGATGCCCTGCTAACCTTGGATCAATACGCAGAGTGTTTTTGCCGTTGCCCGCCAAGACGAGCCTTCCCTGACGTTTTGCTGTTCATTGCCAAAGGGCGCAACACACTGCCAGCGGCCTTCAGGTAATGCCATTTCGACGTCATTCAGTGATGAATTAACCACCAGTAACCAGCGGTCGGACAATAAAATTTGCAAACATTGCTGCCCGCCTTGTTCCCAGCCGGGTGTGGTCATCGGCTGCCCCCAGCGGTCTAGCCAATGCACATCTTCAGAAGTTCCCTGCCACCATTTGTCTCGCGTCAGTGCCGGAATTTTTTTGCGTAACGCGATCAGTGCCGCCACATAATCAGTCAGCCCGCTGTCGCCGTTCTGCCAGTCCAGCCAGCTGATTTCGTTATTCTGGCAATAGGCATTGTTATTGCCTTGCTGTGAATTACCGAATTCGTCACCCGCCAGCAGCATCGGCGTGCCCTGCGATAACAGCAGCGTTGCCAGCAGTGCTCTTTGGCTCAAACGCCGCTGCTGGCTAACGGCAGCGGAGGCGTTCAGGCCCTCTTCACCGTGGTTCTGGCTGTAGTTGTTATCGTGGCCGTCGCGGTTGTTCTCGCCGTTGCTCTCATTGTGCTTCTCGTTAAAACTTACTAAATCACGCAGCGTAAATCCGTCGTGCGCGGTCAGCATATTAATGGCTGAATAAGGCAAACGGCCCTCATGTTCAAACAGATCGTCAGAGGCCGAAAAACGAGTCGCGAACTGCCCCAGCGGCAGCGTGCCGTGCAGCCAGAATTTACGGATATCGTCACGCCAGCGATCGCTCCACTCGGCGAAAGGATAGGGAAAATTACCCACCTGATAACCGCCCGCACCAATGTCCCACGGCTCGGCAATCAGCTTGCAGTTGCTCAGCAGCGGATCGGCCTTGATCGCTCTGAACAGCGGTGAATCCACCAAATATTCCGGCGTGCGGCCCAGTAACGTTCCGAGATCAAAACGAAAACCGTCGATGTGGAAGCTTTTGACCCAGTAACGCAGGCTGTCGAGTGTCCAGGCAATAATATCCTCGTCAATCAAACGCATCGCGTTACCACAGCCGGTAAGATTGTTGTCGCTGCCGTCTTCGTTGAGCCAGTACCAGGCGCGATTGTCGAGACCGCGTAACGAGACCGTCGGCCCGCCCACGTCCAGCTCGGCGCTGTGGTTAAACACCACGTCGAGAATCACTTCAATGCCCGCCTGATGCAGCGCCATAATGGCGGTTTTAAATTCATCTATCGCGCTGACGCCGTTTTGGCCGCTGGCGTAATCCGGCTCCAAAGCACAGGGGCCTAACACGTTGTAACCCCAGTAATTACTCAAACCTAACCGCTGTAGCCTTGGCTCATCGGCGTGATGCTGTACCGGTAACAGTTCCAGTGCAGTTATGCCGAGCTTTTTAAAATAGGCCAGCATTACCGGATGACCCAGCGCGGCATAGGTTCCACGCAGCGCCTCGGGGATCTCGGGATGAAGCTGCGTCAAACCGCGCACGTGGGCCTCATAAATCACGGTTCTGCCCCAGGGAACAGCCGGAGAGACATCACGATGCCAGTCAAATTTATCGGCGGTAACCACCGATTTCGGCACTAGATCGGCACTGTCGCGCGTGTCGAGGATATCAATGCCGCCATTGAGACAAGGATCGTCTACCAGCGAGCCTTCCAACGCGTGCGCGCTGGGGTCTATCAGCAGCTTGTGTGCATTAAAACGATGGCCGGTGGCGGGATTAAACGGCCCGTGAACGCGATAGCCGTAGCGCTGGCCCACTTTTCCACCCGGCAAATAGCCGTGCCAGCGGTTGCCACTTCTGGCATGCAGCGGCAGGCGTTTTTCGTTGCCCTGTTCGTCAAACAGGCAAAGCTCAATCTTTTCAGCCTCGGCAGAAAACAGGCAAAAATTAATGCCATTTCCGTCGTAACTCGCTCCAAACGGTGCGGGCTTGCCGGGCTGAAGAGAGTTCATCAGCAATCCTCCCGGCGCAGATAAATGGTTGCCAGAGGAGGGATAACCAGCGAAACAGAGTGATCGCGCTGATGGCTCGGATAAGGATCAGTGTAGACCTCGCCGACGTTACCGACGTTGCTGCCGTGATAGTAATGGGCATCGGTGTTCAGCACTTCGCGATAACGCCCCGGGCGGCCGACGCCAATCCGATAGTTATAGCGCGGAACCGGCGTGAAGTTGCTGATAACAATGATCTCGTTGCCCTGATCATCGCGGCGGGCAAAGGCAAATATCGAATTTTCATGGTCATCGACCACCAGCCATTCAAAGCCGCGCGGGTTGAAGTCCAGCTCATACAGCGCAGACTGCTCGCGATAGGTGTGGTTGAGATCGCGCACCAGATGTTGCACACCGGCGTGCCAGCCGTTTTGGTCATCGAGCAGATGCCAGTCGAGACTTTGGTTAAAGTTCCATTCTCGGCCCTGTGCGAATTCACAGCCCATAAATAAAAGTTTCTTACCCGGATGCGCCCACATAAAACCGTAATATGCGCGCAGGTTGGCAAATTTCTGCCAGGCGTCGCCGGGCATTTTATCGATCAGCGAACCTTTGCCATGCACCACCTCATCGTGAGACAGCGGCAGCATAAAGTTCTCGCTGTAGGCATAAAGTACGCCGAAAGTGAGAAGATTATGGTGATATTTTCGGTGAACCGGATCGAGCTGCATATAGCGCAGCGTGTCGTTCATCCACCCCATGTTCCACTTGTAATGGAAGCCAAGACCGTTGGCGTCCGGCGGCATGGTGACGCCAGGATAATCGGTAGATTCTTCGGCCAGCGTAACCGCGCCGCCCAGCTCACGGCCAATGGTCTGATTGGTATAGCGCAGGAAGGAGATCGCCTCGAGGTTTTCGCGACCGCCAAAGTAATTGGGGATCCATTCCCCGGCTTTGCGGCTGTAATCGCGATAAATCATCGACGCCACTGCATCCACCCGCAGGCCATCGATACCATAGCGCTCAATCCAGTAAAAACCATTACCCGCCAGATAGTTGCGAACCTCATGACGGCCATAGTTGTAAATTAGCGTGTTCCAGTCCTGGTGATATCCTTCGCGGGGATCGGCGTATTCATACAGCGCGGTACCGTCAAACTTCGCCAGCCCGTAGGCATCACTCGGAAAGTGACCCGGCACCCAGTCGAGGATCACGTTTAGCCCGGCCGCGTGAGCCGCATCGACAAACGCCTTGAACTCGACGGGAGAACCATAGCGCCGTGTTGGGGCATACATGCCCAGCGGTTGGTAGCCCCAGCTGCCATCAAAAGGATGCTCGTTGATCGGCATCAGCTCGATGTGCGTGAAGCCCATCCATTTAACATACTGCACCAGCTGCTCGGCCAGTTCGCCGTAGCTTAGCCAGAAATTATCGTCGGTATGGCGACGCCAGGACCCGAGATGAACTTCATAAACCGAGACCGGCTGGTCAAAGGCGTTGGCTTTTTTACGCTGTGGGGAGAACTCGACCACGTCGGGGATTTTTCGTATCAGCGAGGCGGTTTCCGGACGCATCTGCGCCTCAAAGGCGTAAGGATCAGCCCGCAGACTCATGTGCCCGTAGCAGTCGATAATTTCAAACTTGTAAAGTTGGCCTTCGCGCGCGGCGGGGATAAACAGTTCCCAAATACCATTTTCGCGACGCAAACGCATAGGATGACGGCGTCCATCCCAGAAGTTAAACTCGCCAACCACGGAGATACGCGTGGCGTTGGGTGCCCAGACGGCAAAACTCACGCCCTCGACACCATCCAGCGTCATAGGGTGCGCGCCCAGCTTTTCATAGGGACGCATGTGCGTGCCTTCCGCCAACAGCCAGATATCCATATCCTGCAATAGCGTGCCAAAGCGGTAGGCATCATCAATGATATAGGTGTCATCGCCCCAGCGGACCTCAAGCTGGTAGCGGAAAAATTTTTTGCGGCGCGGCATCAGGCCGACAAAAAAGCCGCGTTCGTCATAGCGTCGCAGCTCCGCAACCCGACTCTGTTTCTGCGGGTCGATGACCCAAACCTGGTCGGCATCCGGTAAAAGAGCACGCACTTCCAAACCTGCGGCCACTTCGTGCATCCCTAGCAGTGAAAAGGGATCGGCATAGCGGCCGGAAAAAATTTGGTTAACGACGTGCTGATCGGGAAGTACTGGCATGGTGTTTCATCCTGTGATCAATTAATCAACAAACTCCAATAAACAACATTGTCTCGGCCCGAGCATTTTTTCCTTTAGCGTCGTGCTTTCATCCTGAAAATGGCCTATTTGCCAGATTTAATCCTTCAAGAATACCCATCTCCTCACTATGCGCAGAGTCAGCCAACAATATCCGTCTGTATTCACAAATTTTGAAAATACAGACAAATGCCATACTCAAAATCTTATTCTGCCCTTACTAAGCATAGCCAAAGCTTTCAAGGAGCAAGGTCTGAATTAAAAGAAATTTTTAGAAAAGATAACACGCTACAAAACGGTGATAAAACAGCCAATTTCACAGCAAAAAGAAAATAAAAAAGGGATACCAAATGGTATCCCTGAGATAACGTGCAAAGATGGATTACAGCAGAATACGCAGCATGCGGCGCAGTGGTTCTGCAGCGCCCCATAACAGCTGATCGCCCACGGTAAAAGCGGACAGATATTCAGGGCCCATGTTCAGCTTACGCAGACGGCCAACCGGGGTGTTCAACGTACCGGTGACGGCAGCCGGGGTCAGCTCACGCATCGACAGTTCACGATCGTTAGGAATAACGCGGACCCAGTCGTTGTGCGTCGCCAAAATCTGTTCGATTTCAGGGATAGACACGTCTTTTTTCAGTTTCAGAGTAAACGCCTGGCTGTGGCAGCGCAGCGCGCCGATGCGCACGCACAGGCCGTCAACCGGGATCACGCTGGAAGTTCGCAGGATTTTATTGGTCTCGGCCTGACCTTTCCACTCTTCTTTGGTCTGGCCATTTTCCAGCTGTTTATCGATCCACGGGATAAGACCACCGGCCAAAGGCACGCCGAAGTTGTCAGTCGGCAGAGTGCCGCTGCGAGTCAGTTCGGTAACCTTGCGCTCGATATCAAGAATAGCGGAAGCAGGATTTTGCAGCTCGTGAGCGACAGAGTTATGCAGCATGCCCATTTGGGTCAGCAGCTCGCGCATGTGACGCGCACCACCACCGGACGCCGCCTGATAGGTAGCAACCGATGCCCACTCAACCAGGTCGTTGGCAAACAGGCCGCCCAGCGACATCAGCATCAGACTGACGGTACAGTTACCGCCAACAAAAGTTTTGATGCCTTTATCAATACCTTCATGGATCACTGAGCTATTAACCGGATCCAGAATAATGATCGCGTCGTCTTTCATTCTTAAAGAAGAAGCGGCGTCGATCCAATAACCCTGCCAGCCGCTTTCACGCAGCTTTGGATAGATTTCATTGGTATAATCCCCGCCCTGACAGGTAATGATAATATCCAGCGCACTCAGCGCGTCGATATCAAAGGCGTCTTGCAGCGTGCCCTGATGGCCGCCAAATACTGGCGAAGCCTGGCCGTGCTGCGAAGTGGAGAAGAATACCGGACGAATGGCGTCAAAATCGCGCTCTTCTGTCATGCGTTGCATGAGCACAGAACCGACCATACCGCGCCAGCCGACGAAACCTACATTTTTCATAATAACTGTCCTGCCCTGAGGGTGATAACTGCATTGATTGCGCGTTTGCACCGTTTTGGCACAAATCACCCCTCGAAACGGGTGACAGTGCGGCTTGTTGCCCTGTTAGCGCGCGAGTGTATACCTTACAAAATGTACAGTAAGTGGCAAGTGAATTTAATCGATACCAGACGCTTTGTTAGCAGCATTGCTTATATTCTCTAAATTATAGCCAAAGTCATCAGGGGTTGAGCCAGGCAGATGGCGAGTCGATTGAGAGGGGATTTTTTATATTTCATAACAACAAGCCGGTGATTGCTGTGGGCAATTGCAGCTAACACCGCTATAACTTCAAAGATGCAGGCTAAGGAACGCGTTGAAATGACTGAAATGATCTCGGCAACAGTTTTATTATTTTTGATTATGGATCCGCTGGGCAACCTGCCGATCTTTATGTCAGTGCTTAAGCATCTGGATCCGAAACGCCGTCGCGTAGTGTTGATCCGCGAGATGCTGATCGCCCTGCTGCTGATGCTGATCTTTCTGTTTGCCGGTGAGAAGATCTTGTCATTCCTGAATCTGCGGACTGAAACGGTGTCAATTTCCGGCGGGATCATCCTGTTCCTGATTGCCATCAAGATGATTTTTCCTTCGCACGACAATAACAGCAGCGGCTTACCGGCGGGTGAAGAGCCGTTTTTAGTACCGCTGGCTATCCCGCTGGTCGCTGGCCCATCGATACTGGCTTCGTTGATGCTGCTGTCGCATCAGTATCCAAATCAAATCGGCCACCTGACGCTGGCGCTGTTAATTGCCTGGGGTCTGTCGATGTGTATTTTACTGCTGTCGAACGTGTTTCTGCGGCTGTTGGGCGATCGCGGCGTCGATGCGCTGGAGCGTTTGATGGGATTGGTGCTGGTGATGCTCTCAACCCAGATGTTCCTTGATGGCGTGAGAGCATATTTGAAGATTTAGAGTTTTGCTCCCCGCAGCCATGGGGAGCAACCAGTTTTTAAACCTGTAGAATGAAAATTTATTAAAACGAGGATTTAAAAAAGTTATCGGTGATTTAAACCGTAAAACCAAAATGTTTTCCACCCGGCAGCTCAACGTCGATGCTAAGTTTTCCGCCCAATGCCTCGACATAACGCCTCAAAGTGTCAATTTTCATCTCACTTCCGCGCTGTTCAATAGCCACCACAGAGGGCTGCTTGATGCCCATTGCCTCAGCGACTTCTTTCTGAGACAAATTCAGCTGTTCACGCAGTTCATAGAGCCGAGTTTCAAGACGCATTTCATTCGCCATAGCTTTGATACGTTCCTGACTTTCAGGTGTACGCTGGGCCATAAGTTCTTTTAATGTCGCCATAGTTACTTCTCCAAATTCAATTTTTTCAGATGACGATCAAATTCAGCGTCTGCGGTTCGAATCATCTCTGTATAAAACTTCTGCTCGTTTGCACCTTTTTTATCCCCAGAACAAAAAACAACCGCATTACGTTTCAACTTCCCACATCCGTGTTAGTCCTTTATGAGAGAAACGTCCGTAGCCTCACTTATCAACTACAGTCTATATTATAGAGCGTAGTCAATATAATGACAGTCAAATTTTGTACAACGTTAATTTCAAAGCGTCGATGCGCTGGAGCGTTTGATGGGATTGGTGCTGGTGATGCTCTCAACCCAGATGTTCCTTGATGGCGTGAGAGCATATTTGAAGATTTAGGGTTTGAGCTTGCTGCTTCGCCATCCTATTGCAGATAGAACACGCTTTTCAGTTCTTGGCTCACCGGGCTATTGTCCGCATTGGATGGCATCAGCGCCGACATTGACTGCCACCAGCGCTGGCAAACCGCGGTTTTTGCCACTGCGTCCCAGCGCTCCTGCGATTCAATCTCCACCACGGCGAACAGCAGATTTCTCTGCTGATCCAGAAAGATACTGTAGTGGTGAGCGCCGTGAGCCTTAAGCGTCTGCTCCAGCTCAGGCCAGACAGGTGAGTGTCGCCGCTGATATTCGTCATGGGCGTGCGGATGCACCTGCATCACAAACGCTTTACGCAACATTGCGTTTGTCCAGGTGCAGCGCCTCCTGCCACGGATTAACGCCAAAGCGTTTGCCGAGGGCGATAAGCTCCTGAGTGCTGATAGTCTGCTTCATGCCGCCCATCGAGATCACTTTCACCAGGACTTCCGAGGATTTTTCAGCGGTGTCGATCAGTCCAAATGTCTCATCCAGCGTCGGCCCGGCGCCAAAAATACCGTGGAAAGGCCACAGCACGATGCTGTGCGACTTCATCTGTTCAGCGGTTTTTTCGCCGATGCCGTCGGTGCCCGGCACCATCCACGGCACGATACCAACGCCGTCCGGGAACACCACCAGACACTCGGTACTGCCTTCCCAAAGTTGACGGGTAAAGCTCGCCGCATCCAGCTCCAACACATAACTTAGCGCCATAAAGTTAGTCGCATGACAGTGCATGATCACCCGGTCGGAACCGTGGGTTAGCTGCTTGCGCACGCTGTGCGACTGAAAATGCGACGCCAGCTCGGAGGTCGGCACGCCACCGTTCACCAGCCCCCAGTGAATTTTATAAGACGTGCCCTCTTCGCTGACCTGTAACAGCACCAGGCTATCGGCAGGGTCAAGCTGCACGTTGCGGAAAAACTTGCCAGAACCCGTGACCAAAAACCAGCAGTTTGCCAGCAGCGGCGCTGGCTGAGTCAGCTCGATATGACGCGGCTCGGTGACGAAATCAGCAGTAAAAGGGCTGACTTCCTCTTCCAGTAATCTCAGGCTGATATTGCCACCATTGCGCTCATCCCAGCCCTTCAGCCACATGTCGCTGGTCGCCTTGACCATTCCTTGCACAAACCACGAAGAAAGAATGCTTTGCATGATAAATCCTTAACGTTGACTGAGAATTTGTTGTTCATAGCGACGCACGTCTGTGACCCAACCTGCATCGGCGGGCACGTCGTTACGCAGGCAATAGGTTTCCCACACGGCCTGCCACGGCAGTGATTTTTGTTCTTCGAGCAGCGCCAGACGCAGAGTGTAATCCCCCTCATTTTCGGCCTTGCGCAGCTGTTCAACAGGCTCGAGCAGCGCGCGCAACAGGGCTTTTTTGGCATTGCGCGTGCCAATCACCCAGGCGGCGATGCGATTGATCGAGGCATCGAAGAAGTCGAGGCCAATGTGCACCTTATCTAGCAGGTTGTTGCGCACAATCTCGCTGGCGATGGCCTGCGTTTCGTCGTCGAGGATCACCACGTGATCGCTGTCCCAACGTACCGGGCGACTGACGTGCAACAGCAGCCGCGGCACATACAGCATGGCGGTTGAGATCTTGTCGGAAATGACCTCGGTCGGATGGAAATGTCCGGCATCCAGCGTCAGCGCAGTCTGGCGGCTGGCGGCGTAACCGAGGCAGAATTCGTTGGAGCCGACGGTATAACTTTCCGCGCCAATGCCAAACAGTTTGCTTTCAACCGCGTCAATGTGGTGCGCCGGATTGAGCTTCTCTTTGATAATCTCATCGAGTGAACTCATCAGCCGCCGGCGCGGCCCGAGGCGGTCAACGGTGAGATCTTTCATGCCATCCGGCACCCAGATATTCATCACCGACGGCGTGCCGAGCTGCTCGCCGAACGAGGCAGACACCTTGCGGCTGGCCTTGCAGTGCTCAATCCAGAACTGACGAATTTCCGCGTTGGCACTGGACAGCGTGAAACCGTCTGCGCTGTGTTCGTGCGAGAAGCAGGTCGGATTAAAATCCAGCCCGATACGATTTTTTTTGGCCCACTCGACCCAGTTGCTGAAGTGCTGCGGTTTGATGTCGGTGCGCTCGACCGGCCGATCACTCTCCAGATAAATCGCGTGCAGATTCAAACGCTTTGGACCAGGAATCAAAGACATCGCCTTGTCGAGATCGGCGCGTAGCTCCACTGCCGTCGTCGCTCTGCCCGGATAATTACCGGTGGCCTGAATGCCGCCGGTCAATGCGCCCTGTGGATTCTCAAACCCGCGCACGTCGTCGCCCTGCCAGCAGTGCATGGAAATCGGCAGCGTGTCCAGTCGTGATAACGCGGCTTCGACATCTACACCCACGGCGGCAAAGCGCTGTTTGGCGAGATCAAATGCCTGGTCGATAAGCTTGGTCATAAGCAAAATTCCTTATTGGATTGGCTCAGCGCCTGAAAACGCGGCCAGTGGGCTGCGAAAGCGCTATCAGAATGAGGTTCAATTCGGTGTAACGGAAAATGATTGGCAACGTGCTGGCGGAAGGCAGTGACGTCTTGAATATCGCCGAGTGCAATCAGCTGGCAGCCAATATTGCCCAGCGTCGAAGCTTCGACAGGCCCGGCGACCACCGGCAAATTGCAGGCATTGGCGCACAGCTGGTTAAGGAAATGATTCTGGCAACCGCCGCCGACAATATGCAGCTGGCTGAAAGATTTGCCGCGCACCAGCGTCAATTCTTCAAGCACCTGACGATAAAGCAGCGCCAGGCTGTCAAAGATGCAGCGCGCCAGTTCGGCAGCGGTTTGCGGCTGAGGCATGGCGTTTTCAACGCAGGCATCCTGAATTTCACGCACCATGCTGCCCGGATTGATAAAGCGATCGTCATTGGGATTGATAAGCCAGCGACAGGCGGTTTGCTGCCGGGCATCTTCGATCAGCTGACACAGGTCATCGATGTGCAGCTCTTCGCAGACTCGTTGCAGCAGCCACAGGCCCATAATATTTTTTAGCACCCGATAGCGCCCTTCTGCCCCGCCCTCATTGGTGATATTGGCGGCCAGAGCAGCGCGGTTGTTGAATGGCCTCCGACTTTCAAAACCCATCAATGACCAAGTGCCAGAGCTGAGATAAGCCGCATCAATGTCGGCCAGTGGCGTGCCCAACACCGCGCTGGCAGTATCATGGGTCGCAACCGCAATCACCGGCACGCCTTTACCTTTGGCGTTATGCCATTCACCCACCGCCTGGCCGGGCTGAGAAGTAGGCCCAAACCATGACGCCTTGGCTCCCGCCCAATGCAGCAGTTTGCTGTCCCATTCGCCGCTCTCAATATTCAGCATCTGCGTGGTGGTGGCGTTGGTGTATTCCCAGCACAGCTTGCCGGTCAGGCGATAGTGCAAATAGTCAGGAATTTGAACAACGTGAGCGATTTTTTCCACCAGTTCGGGCTGCGCCTGCGTTAGCGCGCGCATCTGATAGAGAGTATTAAAAGGCAGAAACTGAATGCCGGTCTGTTTGTAGATCGCCTCACCACTCAGCTCGCGCTGCGCTTTGCTCATGACACCGTGAGTACGCCGGTCGCGATAAGAGACAGCGGGTGCAAGACGCTGGCCGCAGGCATCCAGTAACACAAAATCGACGCCCCAGGTATCGATGCCGAGACTGTCCAGCGCAATACCTTCGTCGTCCAGCTGCCGTAAACCGGCGCGAATGGCCTGCTCCAACGCATCAACATCCCAGCATTCATGTTCATCGATTTGTACCAGCTGATTAGCAAAACGGCTGACCTCGCGCAGAGTCAGCGAACCCTGGGCAAGATCGGAACGGGCCAGCATGATACGGCCGCTGGAAGCGCCGAGGTCGATAGCAACGATATGGCGAATGGTCATTGGATTTCAGTCCCTGCTAATTCAATGCCACCAGTCTAAAACCCCTGCAATCTGCTGCCTTTTGCTAACTGCCAGCGCAAAAGCGTTGCTGGCAATTGCGCAAAGATAGACTTGAACCAGCTCACACTTTTTTCGTTTGGCTCTGGTGGCTCAAGCTGTGACCCCTGCCGCATTTCTGAATCTTTTGTGGTTCATTCTTGAAAATTACCGCCTTCAAGGCGATTTCGTGGTCAAAAATTCAAGGTAAAGTGGCGCAACCCTCACTACCATCGGTTACGAATTTATTAATGAGGTGTTAAAAAATGACCATCTTGCACAGCGTTGATTTTTTCCCGGCCGGTGGATTTTCCATAGCAGTAGAGCCTCGTGCCCCGCAGGGCGCTTTCCCGGAGCATCATCATGATTTTCATGAGATTGTGCTGGTCGAACAGGGTAGCGGCATTCACGTATTCAACGGCCAGCCGCAAACTCTGTGCGGCGGCTGCGTGTGTTTTGTGCGCGATCACGATCGCCATCTTTATGAACAAACCGATAACCTGCACCTGACCAACGTGCTGTATCGAGGTCCTGATGCTTTCCGTTTCCTTTCCGGTTTGCGCGATTTATTGCCGCAGGAAAGTGACGGTAATTATCCCTCGCTGTGGCGCATCAATAATAAAGTCATGGCCCGGGCCAAGACGCTGATCGACCAATTGCCGCGCGGTAGCGAGCAATTTTCTTTAGAGCAACAGGCCGAGCAGGAACTGCATTTTATGCAACTGTTGGTGTTGTTGCGTCAGGGCCGCAGCGCACAGGATGAAAATAATCAGGAAAGTCGCCTGCGCCACCTGCTCGATTGGCTGAATGAACACTACAGTGAAGAAATTGACTGGGACGAGCTGGCGAGCCATTTTTCTCTTTCGCTGCGTACCCTGCACCGTCAGTTGAAACAGCAAACCGGCAGCACGCCGCAGCGCTATCTCAATCGCCTGCGCCTGCTGCAATCGCGCCATTTGCTGCGACACAGTGACCTGCGCGTCACCGATATTGCTTTCCAATGCGGCTTTGGGGACAGCAATCATTTTTCGACACTGTTTAAACGCGAGTTTGGCTACGCGCCGCGCAATGTGCGCCAGCATATGAACTAATTCAGGGGATCTATGACACTACGTTTGCCGAAAGCCGACTATTTACCCTCGGAGCTGATGCCGGTGGCGGTTGCCGATCGCGCGCCCCAGCCGTCATTCCCCGCGCACACTCACGAGTTTTGCGAAATCGTGATTGTCTGGCGCGGCAACGGCCTGCACGTCCTCAACGATCGGCCTTGGCTAGTGACCTGTGGCGATATTTTTTATATTAAAGAGAGCGATTGCCACAGCTATGATTCGGTCAATGATCTGGTGCTGGATAATATTATTTACTGCCCGGAAAGATTCAAACTGGGGCTGGACTGGTCAGAAATGCTGCCTCGCGACGAAAGCGACGGCCCGGCGCACTGGCGATTGACGACGCGCGGAATGGCGCTGGCGCGAGGGGTGATTTTACAGCTGGTGCAGGAGAGTCGAAAAAGCGACGTGCTGTCTTTGCAGCTTACCGAGGCGCTATTTTTACAACTGGCGCTGATCCTGCGTCGTCATCGTTATGCTGCTGATAAAGCTTACGCGCTACCTGAGGGTGAACAGCTGGATTTGTTGATGTCGGCGATTCAGGCCGACGTGGGGAAAAACTTGTGTCTGGCGACCTTTTGCGAGCAGCACCAGCTTTCAGAAAGGAGCCTGAAACAGCTTTTTCGTCTGCAGACCGGAATGAGCATCGGGCATTATTTGCGTCAGCTGCAGCTTTGTCAGGCTAAACACTTATTGCGCAGCAGCGATCGGTTAATTACCGAGGTGGCTGCCCGCTGCGGTTTTGACGACAGTAACTATTTTTCCGTGGTATTTACCCGTGAAACCGGCATGACACCCAGCGCCTGGCGTCAGCGGTTTGAACGCACGACAAAGGTTGCGATTTAAAATCCTGACGTCTGAAAAGACCGTCAGGATTGATACAGCAATTTAAGATGCCATTCCCAGACCCACGATGTTCGCCGCCATCACGATCACCAGACAACCCAGGCTCAGCACGCCCACCGGACGCTGCCCGACATTCTTCCACTCTTTCATAATCAGCCCGACCAGCCCGCCACACAGCACGTAGAAGCTCATATGCAACATCCAGCTGATAAAGTCATACTGCGCAGGAATTTGCGCGTGACCCCAGGCGTAGAAGAAGAATTGCAGATACCACATGGTTCCACCAAGTAGTGCAAACAAGATATTAGCCACCAGCAGCGGTTTTGCTACCGAGAAATCAGCTTTTACCGACAGCTCTTTTTTGGTCGCCAGACGGATAAAACAGTAGGCCAGATTGACAATCGCCCCACCGCCCATGATCACCACATAGCTTGGCAGCGCGACGTAAAGCGGGTTAATCCCCAACGCGGCGGCGGCTTCATGCATCGGCTTGGCGGCGTCCATCGCGAACGACATTCCGGCGGAGAAAATACCGCACAGCACCGCAAGCAGCAGGCCTTTCTTAAGATTGAACTCTTGAGCCGTCACGCCCATCGCACGCTCTTTCAGCAAACCGGCGCGCGAGACAATCGCCACGCCAATCACTGCAACGAAGACGCCAAGCAGTGTTAAACGCCCACCCTCGGAGCTGAAAAGTTCGACAAAGCGGCCCTGCAACAGCGGGGTCATCAAAGTGCCTACCACCAGTGTCACCCCGATGGCGATACCAATCCCCATCGACATGCCGAGATAACGCATGGTTAAGCCGTAATTGATGTTGCCGATACCCCACATCGCGCCAAACAAAAATACCGGCGCAAGAGTCGAGAGACTAAAAGAACTGTAGTAACTCCAGAAATGCGGCAGCAGGATGGCGCTGACCACCCACGGCAGGATCAGCCACGACATCACACCGCCAACGGACCACATGGTTTCCCATGACCAGTTGCGAACTTTTTTAAACGGGGCGTAAAAACAGGCCGCACTGGTGGCACCGATAAAGTGCCACATGATGCCTAACAGGATTGCGTTATTCATTTTTATTTATTCCTTCGTAGAGTTGAGGCGAACAGGAAATAAGCGGCTTCCTGCATACGAAGGAGTCTAAGGAGTTGTTACCGCGCAGAGCCTCTGTATGGTTGCCCACCCAAAGTTAATTCTGGCGAAATTAGCGAGATTTCACCGACCGCGATCACAAATTTCTTTTCTGACCCTAATCGGCCCAATTCATCCATTTTGCTCGCCATCCCCGTCGTTACTGGCGAAATCACAAATGTGCCAGCTAGATTCTGCCGAAACACTGATTTTTGCCATCCTGCCCGTTTATGTGGCAATGGCGGAAAGGTTCTACGTCGCAATCTGCGTCATGTTTGAAGAATGAAACAATTTTACCTCAATTAATTAACAGACTGCTTTCATTAACCCGCTTCTGTGACCCATAACTCGATCCACGCGATAACGGAGAATCTGCAAATGACCATTATTCAACAACGCATGTATATCGACGGCCAGTTTGTTGAAAACCAGAGTGATAAATGGATTGAGGTGATCAATCCCGCGACCGAGGCCGTAATTTCGCAGGTGCCAGAGGGCAGTGCGGAAGATGCCAGGCGCGCTATCGACGCGGCCCATGCGGCACAAGACGGCTGGGAGGCGCTGCCTGCGGTTGAGCGCGGCGCGTGGTTGCATAAAATTGCCCACGGCATTCGCCAGCGCGAGGCTGAACTGACCAACACGATTATTGCTGAAGGCGGCAAGACGCGCGGGCTGGCGCAGACTGAGGTGTTGTTCACTGCCGACTATCTCGATTATGTCGCGGAATGGGCGCGCCGCTACGAGGGCGAAATTGTGCAAAGCGATCGTCCAAATGAAAATATTCTGGTGTTCAAGAAAGCAATCGGCGTGACGACCGGGATTTTGCCGTGGAACTTCCCGTTCTTCCTGATTGCCCGTAAAGCCGCGCCCGCTCTGCTCACCGGCAACACCATCGTGATTAAACCCAGCGAACTGACGCCGAACAACGCGATTATCTTTGCACAGATTGTCGATGAGATTGGCCTGCCGAAAGGTGTGTTTAACCTGGTGACCGGGTATGGTCCGGTCGTTGGCCACGAGCTGGCGGCCAATCCTAAAGTCGGCATGGTTAGCCTGACCGGCAGCGTCAACGCCGGAATTCAGACCATGATTGCCGCTGCGCAAAACGTCACTAAAGTGTCGCTGGAGCTGGGCGGCAAGGCTCCGGCCATCGTGATGAATGATGCAGATCTGGATTTAGCAGTGAAAGCGATTGTCAGTTCTCGGGTGATCAACACCGGGCAAGTGTGTAACTGTGCCGAACGTTTGTATGTGCAGGAAGGCGTTTACGACGAGTTTATGACTCGCCTGAGCAAGGCGTTCGAGCAGGTAAAATTTGGCGATACGGCACAAAATAGCGACCTCGATATGGGCCCGCTGATCAGTGCCGAGGCGTTGAAACGCGTTGAGGACAAGGTGGCGGCTGCGGTGCAACAGGGCGCCAAAGTGCTGCTTGGCGGCAAACGGGCCGGCGATAAAGGCTTCTTCTTCCAGCCGACTATTTTGACCAATGTTCGCCAAAATATGGACATCATGCAGCACGAGATTTTCGGCCCGGTTCTGCCAGTCACCACCTTTAAAACGCTGGATGAAGTCATCGCGCTGGCCAACGACAGCGAATACGGCCTGACGTCGGCTATTTATACACAAAACATCAATACCGCGATGACCGCCCTGAAGAAACTGAAGTTTGGCGAAACTTATGTGAATCGTGAAAACTTTGAGGCAATGCAGGGCTTCCACGCTGGATGGCGCAAATCGGGGATTGGCGGTGCGGACGGGCGTCACGGTCTTGAGGAATATCTGCAAACTCATGTCGCGTATTTGCAGTACCAATAGGGGCTTATCAGTCAATCTGCTTTTTTAGGCAGTACTGATTAACAAGGTTTTTTTGCGCGGTCACGGTAGCGATTTTTGCCGCCGTGATCCCGCCGATTCCCAATCAAAGGGGATCGCTGTTCTGTAAATAGCATGAATTTTCAGTGCGTTGAGTGATTGCGCAGCAGTGATATCCGGCCCTATGATGTCGGTAACGGAAATTTTACCGTGCCGACAGCGCATAATCTGGCGCTGCTGATGATAGCAAATCACAAGGAATAGCCATGAAAACCCCCGCTCTGCTTGCCGCCCTAGTGGGCCTAACCCTGACGGGCTGTGCCGCCACGCACCCTGCGCCTCAGGCCCCTTTTCCGCCCAAAGCTGCCGAAGTTGCTCCACCAGCCGCGCCGGCATTAATGTGTAAAACGGGCAACCTGATGACTCAAACCACGCTTTATTTTGGCCTGAGCCGTCACAACGCCGCGCCAATCAATGTGAAACAGTGGCAGTCGTTTGTCGATAAAGACGTGACGCCGCGCTTCAAAGACGGTTTGAGCGTGTTTGATGCCAAAGGGCAATGGTTGAGAAGCGAGGGAGTGGTGATTAAAGAAAACAGCAAAGCGCTGATGCTCATCCACGGCACCAGTCCCCAAGAGCAGACAAAAATTGCCGAGATCCGCGATCTCTACAAAAAACGCTTCCAGCAAGATTCAGTCATGCAGGTCGATAGTCCGGCGTGTGTAGATTTCTAAGTAAAAAACCCGGCCAGCAGCCGGGTTGATCATTAAAACGCAATAAAAAATCTTACAGCACCAGCCCCGCGAAAGCCGCAGAAAGCAGGCTGACCAAGGTTGAACCGTAGATTAGTTTCAGAGCGTAGCGCGACACCACGTTGCCCTGATTTTCGTTCAGACCTTTAATTGCCCCCGCGACAATACCGATAGACGCGAAGTTGGCGAATGACACCAGGAACACCGACAGAATGCCCAATCCGCGCGGTGACAGCTCGGTCGCAATTTTCTTCAAATCAATCATCGCCACAAATTCGTTCGTCACAAGTTTGGTCGCCATGATACTGGCCGATTGCAAAATATCAGGGCCGGGGATGCCAATAAGCCAGGCCAGCGGATAGAAAACGTAACCCAGAATCTGCTGAAAACTGATGCCGAAAATCGCGGTAAACAACGCATTCACTGCGGCAATAATGGCGATAAAACCAATTAGCATCGCCATGATAATCACCGCTACTTTGAAACCTGCGAGAATGTATTCTCCCAGCATTTCGAAGAAACTCTGATCTTCGTGCAGCTTGTCGAGTTTGATTTCTGGCTCATCACCTGCAGGTGTCGGATTGATAATCGAAAGAATGATAAAGGTGCTAAACATGTTAAGGATTAGCGCGGCAACCACGTATTTCGGCTCTAGCATGGTCATATAAGCGCCGATGATGGACAGCGACACGGTAGACATCGCCGCAGCAGCCATTGAATAAAGGCGACGCGGAGAGATTTCCGCCAGCACACCTTTGTAGGCGATAAAGTTTTCAGATTGACCAAGGATCAGCGTACTGACCGCATTGAAGGATTCCAGCTTGCCCATGCCATTAACTTTCGACAGTAAAGTGCCAACAATACGGATTAGCAGCGGCAAAATACGCAGGTGCTGCATAATGCCGATTAACGCTGAAATAAAGATAATCGGGCACAGCACGCCAAGGAAGATAAACGCCAGCCCCGCCTTGCTCATACCGCCAAAAACAAAATCCGAACCCTGTGCCGCATAGGTCAGCAGGTTTTCAAAGAAAGCGGATATCGCTGTAACCACGGCCAGGCCGCTGCTGGCATGCAGAAAAAACCAGGCCAGTAGCCCTTCAATAATGACTAATTGAAGAATAACGCGTGGGCGGATTTTTTTGCGATCGTTACTGAAAATGAAGGCCAGAAGGAAGATGACTACGAGAGCCAGTATAAAGTGAAAAACGGTTGGCATAGGGGGGTTGTCCAGCATCCAAAATTATTTGCCGGTATTGAGCCATAATTTTGAGCCGCTTTCACCTTTCCTGATGATTTATTTACGCTGGAATGATCGTCGGGATGAGTTGTTGAGGGGCAAGGCAGGCCCCTGTCCTGAAAGAAAAACAGGGGCCCGTAAAACCTGACAATGATCTAAAAAGTTACACCACGTTTGAAAGCAGCAGACAACCCACCAGACCACAAACAGAGATGATGGTTTCCAGCACTGACCAGGAACGGATAGTTTCACCGATAGTCAGGTTAAAATACTCTTTGAACAGCCAGAAGCCCGGGTCATTAACGTGAGAGAAAATCACGCTACCGGAACCAACAGCGATAACCATCAGCTCAGGACTGGCACCGGTTGTAGCAATCAGTGGCGCTGCGATACCGCCCGCAGTAATTGCCGCAACTGTTGCAGAACCCAGAGCCAGACGCAAAGCCGCAGCGATGGTCCAGGCCAGCAGGATTGGCGACAACGTGCTGCCCTGCATCAGGCTAGCAATGTATTTATCGACGCCGCTATCAACCAGCACCTGTTTGAAGGCACCGCCACCGCCGATAATCAGCAACATCATGGCAATAATTTTGATTGAATCGCTGACGGTTGACATCACTTCATCCATCTTGCGACCGCGATTAAGACCAAAAGTGAAGATAGCGATCAGCACGGCGATTAGCGTTGCCATCACTGGATCACCAAAGAACTCGGCGTAATGCAAAATCGGATGCCCTTTAGGGACGATCATCTCGGTGATCGCGCGGAAGGCCATCAGAATAACCGGAACCAGCGAAGTCAATACACTCACGCCAAAACCCGGCATCTCTTCTTCGGTAAAGGTTTTCGGGTTGAACAGGCCCTGTGGAACCGGCTTATCAATGCCTTTAAGGAAGCGCGCATATACCGGACCGGCCAGAATCACCGTCGGAATACCCAAAATTGCGCCGTACAGCAGAGTTTTGCCCATATCCGCATGGAAAATGGTCGCAATCGCCGTTGGGCCTGGGTGCGGAGGCAGGAAGCCGTGCGTTACTGACAACGCCGCCGCCATTGGAACTCCAACGTATAGCAGAGGTAAGCGCGCAGAAGCGGCAACTGAGAACACCAACGGCAGCATCAGCACAAAGCCGACTTCATAGAACAAGGCGAAACCAACGATAAAGCCGGTAATCACCAGCGCCCATTGGATATATTTAACGCCAAACTTGTCGATTAGAGTGGTGGCAATGCGCTGGGCACCGCCGCAGTCGGCCAGCAATTTACCCAGCATCGCGCCAAAGCCCATAATCAGAGCCAGACTGCCGAGCGTACCGCCTACGCCATTTTTGATTGAGGTGATAACTTTATCTACCGGCATCCCCTGCATCACGCCAACTGCCAGCGCGATAAGAATTAACGCGATAAAACCGTTTAATTTGAATCGGATCATAAGCAACAACAGCAGAGCGACGCCTACTGCAACGATGACTAATGGCATAACTTTTTCCCCTTCCGCCCATTTCCTTTCCCTTAACTTATAGCCTGTTTGTGACAGCCCGACAGTTTTAGGTAAGAACATAGTGCGCAGTGATATTTTTTTGTAAGTTTGCGAATTCAGCGCGAGCCAGATCGTCAGACAGCGCTAAAATTTATACAGGTTCCTTTGTGATATTAGTCACACCTCCATTTGTTACCGGTATCATGATACCGGTAACATGCTAATATAAGGAATCACCCGCTTGGGTAAATTCGAAATATGGGACGGAGATCAAACTTATGGCAGGTCAAAGCATCATTTTGATGGGTGTATCGGGCAGCGGTAAATCTACCGTGGGCGCAGCCGTAGCTCGAGCAATCAACGCGAAATTTATTGACGGTGACGATCTTCATCCTCGCGCCAATATCCAGAAAATGGCGAGCGGGCATCCGCTTAACGATGACGACCGCGCCCCTTGGCTCGAGCGTTTAAGTGATGCCGCCTATAGTCTCCAGCACAAAAACGAGACCGGCATCATTGTTTGCTCTGCGTTAAAACGCAGCTATCGTGATGCTCTGCGCAAGGGCAACGATGGGATGATTTTCCTGTATTTGAAGGGCAGCGAAGAGGTTATTTTGCAGCGCCTGAAGGCCCGCGTCGGACATTTTTTCTCCCCTGATATGCTGAAGAGCCAGTTTGCCGCATTGGAAGAGCCGGGTGAAGATGAGCCGGACGTAGTGCGCGTGAATATCGACCATCAGGTAGAAGGCGTGGTAAAGCGTTGCGTGACTGCGCTGGAAAATGCCAAGGCAAAGATTAAAGCTGAGGCCTGATTTTATTCGTTTGCCTCAGCTCGCTTGCCTCAGGGCGACGGTTAAATACTGCCGCCCGCCGAAATAGTAAAGCCGACATCGACCATTTTCGGCACCACTTCTTCACCGCGAAGCCGAGCCAGCAAACGCTCGGCGGTGATTTGCCCCATTCGCTCGCGCGGCGTTAATACGCTGGCGAGTCTTGGCTCCATCGCCTGCCCCATGTTATGCCCGTGAAAACCGGCGATCGCCATCTGTGACGGAATATGCAGCCCCTGACGCAGACATTCAAAGAACGCCCCCGCCGCCAGGTCATCATTGGTACAGAAAATGCTGTCGATTTGCGGGTAATCTTTTTGCGCCTGCTTGAGCAGCTCCGCCCCGGCGGTGTAGCTGGAAGAGCGGCTGGTCATTACGCTATAAGACTGTAGCCCCGACTCATGCATCGCCTGCTCATAGCCCTGCTGTTTGATCAGGGTACGTTCATCCTGGCGGGCGCCGAAATACACTACGTGGCGGTGCCCGTGAGCAATAATTTGCTGGGTCATCTGCCGCGCAGCTTCGAAGTTGTTGAACCCCACGGCTAAATCTACACACGGCGACACGCAGTCCATCATCTCAACCACCGGAATGCCAGCGACTTCAATCATCTTCAACGTTCTGGCCGAATGATTACGTTCCGACAAGATTAAGCCGTCGATATTGTAGGACAGCAGCGACGTCAAACGCTGTTCTTCACGCTCGGCGCTGTAGCCGTAGTGCGCCAGCATGGTTTGATAGCCGTGAATATCCGTTACACTTTCAATACCACGCAGTACTTCTGCAAAAACCTGATTGGTCAACGACGGCAGCAGCACGCCAATGGCGCGGCTTTTTGCATTGGAAAGAATGTCGGGGGCGCGGTTCGGGATATAGCCCAATTCATCCAGCGCAGCGGCGATTTTCTCTTGCAACAGCAGAGAAACCTGTTCGGGATTACGCAAATAACGGCTAACCGTCATTTTGGTCACACCAACGCGGTCGGCGACGTCCTGAAGCACTGGCCTTTTTTTCTTCATTTTCAATGAACTGGGATAAGAGGAACAAGCATGGATTTTAGCAAAAAATAGCACCATTTGGCACAAAAACAGCGTGCGTCAGGTATCAAAAGGCGAAGTAAAACGATGAATTAGCTTGAAAGACTATTTTATTGAAGCGCACCGTTGGGATGATAGCGGGCGGGGCCGCAAAACCCTCCCAAGGTGAGCTTGAACGAGACTGTATTGAATGTTGCCTGCCTTTTAAACCGGCGGCAGATCAAACAGCAGAATTTCGCTGTCTTCGTCGGCATGCAGCGCCAGCGCGGATTCTTCCCACACAGCCACCGCATCGCTGGTCGCCATCGCCTGACCATTGACAGTCAGACTGCCTTTAACCACCTGAATCCATACCTGACGATTCTCGGCGATGGCATATTCACCGTCTTCACCTGCTTTGAAGGCCCAGCGAGAAAGCTCCATGTCCTGAAACACTTTCAGCGAACCGTCGCGTGCATCCGGCGACAGCACGAGTTGGCGGCCCTGAGGCGCGTCAAACATGCGCTGATCGTAGCGCGGCTCCAGCCCTTTGGTTTCCGGGATAATCCATATCTGATAAAGATGCAGCGCACGATCGCGGTTGCCGTTGTATTCAGAGTGCTTCACACCGGTACCGGCGCTCATAATCTGAAACTCGCCCGCCTGAATCTGCTCTTTGTTGCCCATGCTGTCTTTATGCTCAACAGTACCGGACAGCACATAGGTCAAAATTTCCATATCTTTGTGCGGATGCGTGCCGAAGCCCTGCCCGCCGTCAATCACATCTTCATTGATAACTCGCAGTGCGGAGAACCCCATAAAGTTAGGATCGTAATAATCGGCAAAAGAGAATGTGTGCCAGCTGTCCAGCCAGCCGTGATTGGCATGACCGCGATCTTGTGCTTTGCGTAAGTAGATCATATTCAACTCTCCTCAATGTTTTCTCTAGTCTAGCCAACGGCTGACAATAAGAAAGCGTAAAAACTTAACCCCTCTAATCAGAAAATTTGAATGAGGTTGGCGCTCTGAATCCAAAGGATTTGTGGCTTGAAAGGAGAGAATCAAAATAGCAGGCAAAAAAAGCCAGCACCCGGCTGGCTAAGAAATACTGGAAGCAATGTGAGCAATGTCGTGCCTCCCAGGGACCCGTTTGGCTAGGGTGAGTAGCCATCCCCGGAACGCATGACAATAATAATCATTATCATTCGCACTTGTAAAGCACTTTTTTTCATCAATTATTAAATTGACTAAAAAAATAGACCGATAAATTAAGAGGTTATTCCCCAACAGCCGCATGGAGCCAACTATGAGTCAGATTGAGATCCGCCACGTTGAACCTGAGGACTACGCGCAGATTCACCAGCTATATAGCCAGGAACAGGTTTACAGCGATACGCTACAGCTACCGCATCCTGCCACGGCGCAATGGCAAAAACGTAGTGGAGCTCAAGAAGCTGGCGCATACCGACTCGTGGCCTGTTTTGGCGAACGCGTGGTCGGAATGATTGGCTTGCACCTCGAACAAAATATGCGCCGCCGCCATGTGGCAAGCTTTGGCATGGCAGTGCATCCGGAGTTTCACGGGCAAGGCATTGGCAGCCAGCTGTTGGCCGCCGCGCTGGACTTGGCCGATAACTGGCTGGGCATCAGCCGCGTCGAGCTTACCGTGTACGTCGATAATCCGGCAGCTATCGCGCTGTACAAGAAATTCGATTTTGTCGTTGAAGGTACGGCAGAAGGGTTTGCGATGCGCAACGGTAAACTTGTGGCTGTTCATTTTATGGGACGAATGAAAGCCTGATTTTGTTCACCCTTCCCGCCACACATCGGCGGGAAGGTAATTAATCTATTCTATCGCCAGCGTTTTCTCTTTCTGCATTAACCGCAAGACCAATCCGCCGCTCAGACAAACCGCCAACGCCGAAGCCAGATAGATTGACGACACGCCAGCATGCGTCATCAACACACCCGCCAAAGGCCCGGTGATGCCAAGCGACAAATCCATAAATGCTGTGTAGGTCGCCAACGCACTGCCCTGATTCTGCTGCGGCAGCCTTTTAACTGCCACCACCCCCAGTGCAGGGAAAACCAGCGAGAATCCGGCACCGGTAAGCATTGCGCCCAAAAGTGCCATCAGAGGTGCGTGAGCCTCCCACACCAGCAGCAGGCCAAGCGTCTCAAAACAAAAGCAGGTCAGAGCAACTCTCTGCCCGCCAAAACGGTTGATGCTGTTAGGAAAAAGTAACCGCATGCCGACAAACGCCGTACTGAAAAGAGTCAAGGCAAATGCGCCGCCGCTCCAACCTTTCGCGTCATAGAACAGGGTAATAAAGGTGGCGATAACGCCAAAGCCGGTTGAGGCAAGCCCGAGCACCAGTCCGTAGGGCAACACTTTGCCAAGCACCTGGCGAAAAGGGATCACGCTGCTCGCACCCCCGCGCACTCCCTGTTTGCTCAACGCCAGTAAAAATGCGGCCAGCGCTATAACAATAATGCACACTGACAATGCCGCCAACCCGCCGAGATGAACAATCCACACGCCTAATGGCGCACCCACCGCCATCGCCCCGTAGGTGACTACTCCGCTCCAGGAAATGACTTTGCCGATATGCAATGAGCCGACGCGACCAATGCCCCACAGTGTCGAGCCAGTTCCCGCAAAGCTTTGCCCGACGCCCAATACCAGTCGGCCAATGCACAATAGTGCAAGGCTTACCATCGGAGCGCCGTGTTGCCAAACCGCCAACAGGTAAAAGATCCCGCTGACCATGCAGCCAAACAGCCCGATGAGTACCACCTTTTTAGGGCCCAGCTGGTCAGCGTATCGACCCGCGTGAGGACGGCTTAGCAGCGTGGCAAAATATTGCATGCTTATCGCCACACCCGCCCAAAAGGCGCTAAATCCAAGCCCATCATGGACATAGCCGGGGAGCACCGCCAGCGGCAGGCCAATAGTTAAATAGTTAGCAAAGTTGAAGATCATTATCGCGAGGATTTGCAGATTGATATTGACCGGTCGTTGCATTTTAGAGGCAGGAGGCGACATTAAAGTATGTGATCTCATTAAGCTTTAAGACAAATTGACAGTAAATCTACTGACAAAACCCTGAGAATAACTTTATTCGTAAAGGGCTATTTAATCAACGACTCCCTATTGATGATTTTTTAATGTTTAAAATCATTATGTTAGATTCTCATTGAGAAATTGACCCATCAGCGCATTATATCCATTTTTATAAAATCTTTAATGCTGAGATGGGACGACTCATTGATTAGATCGAGGTATTAATTGAATCAATAAAATTAACACTAAAAGTTAAAAGTATTTATTTTCTGCCAAATAGTTTCACTAACTTTAATTTCAAGACTAATAAAAGAAACAACTCTATCAATTTAATTTATTAATTTTAACGTCACCTCCCTATATTTTAATTATTTAAATATAAAATACAACATTATTGAGCGACATCACAAAGAAAGGAATAAGTTCAAAAATAGTTTTTTATAGTTATGTTTTGCCGGTACCGTAAAGTTCCTTCCGGGATATAAATAACATAATAAATTAAACTAATTTAAATAAGGACTTAAAATGTCAATGCGCAAACCTCTGGCTATTTTCATTTCTGCATTAATGGCAAGCAGCGCGGCCAATGCAGCCGAAGTTTATAATAAAGATTCAAACAAACTGGATTTCTACGGAAAAGTCGTTGGGTTAAATTACATTTCAAATAATAAAGCAGAGCATGGCGATAAATCGTATGCCCGCTTTGGCTTTAAGGGTGTGACTAAAATCAGCGATCAGTTAAGCGGCTATGGTCAATGGGAATATAATGTCAAAACTAATAATCCAGAAGCTATGGATATGGGCAATGCGACACGCCTGGCATTTGTCGGCCTGAAATTTGCTGATTTTGGCAGTTTTGACTATGGCCGTAATAACGGCGTGCTGTATGACGTAAGCTCTTTTACTGATGTTAATCCTGAGTTCGGCGGCGACAGCTTTACCAAAGAAGATAACTTTATGACTGGCCGAGCGAAAGGTCTGGCCACCTTTAGAACGTCCAACTTCTTTGGCAGCATCGACGGCCTAAGCCTGGCCCTTCAATACCAAGGTAAAAACCCGAACCCTCACAAATCTGAGGATCGAAGAGACGGTAATGGCGAAGGTTGGGGAGCGTCAACATCTTATGATTTAGGCTATGGCATACAATTAGCTGGAGCCTATGCCAGCTCTAACCGCACCGATATTCAGGCCAGTGATAAAAACGGCCAAACCGCCGATGCCTGGAACTTAGGCATGAAATATGACAACGCACAGCTCTATCTTGCAGCAATGTATGCCGAAACGCGTAACATGAGCCACTACGGCATCTCTAATAATCGATATGCCAAAAAGACACAAAATATCGAAATAGCAGCGCATTACCTGTTTGTTGATGGCCCGGCCGAAGGCTTGCAGCCTTCACTGGCTTATGTTCAATCCGTGGGCAAGAAACTTGATCCAGTGTCAAAATCTGGGGATGCAGCAGATGCAGCAGCTAGTTTCAAAGGTGGTAAACAGGACTTGGTTAAATATATTGAAGTTGGAACCAGCTATTTCTTCAATAAAAATATGTATACCTATGTCGATTACAAAATCAATCTGCTTAAAAAAGATACCTACACAAGTGCCACCGGAGTTAACACTGATAACATCTTAGGCCTGGGTCTGGTTTATCAATTCTAACTAGCTTATTAATTATTATTAATAGTTAGCCTTCCACTTGGTTACCGAACCTTCATTATTCCGAAGGCTCGGTAACGCTTCAGGTTACTCAGCCAATTCATTTAGTTTTTGTTTTAAAGAAGACTCCATCTTTTTAAACTCCAAGGCATACTCATAAAAAATTTCCCCCGCCTTGGTTAAGCTAAAAGGGCGAGTTCTTATCAGCAGTTTTTCCCCCATGGTTTTCTCAAGTGAACTCACACGAATTGAGAGAGCAGATGTAGTGATGTTCAAAATCTTGGCTGCTTTATCAAAATTTCCATTATCGATGATGGCCAGAAACCCGTTAATACTTTTAGGTTCTAAAAACATGTTAACTCCTTGTTAGCTTTTTAGGATTGAGATCATTTATCACGACTCTACCTTGTTTAATTGTATGTAATACGACATAGAGGGATCATAAAAAGACATGTTATCTCCATAACCTAGAGCTTGATAAAGCCCATTACAGGCAAACCTATGCCACTAAGGTTAAATTCAACAATGCAGTAACATGAATTAATCTCTCTTTTGCGCGAGAAATGAAAATTGCCATAAATTTGGCTAAAACAATACCAAATTTCGCTTAAAATTCTTAAAACGAGTATTTATAAGAGAGAAAAAAGCTACTAGTTAAATAACATTTAACAACTGGGTAGGATAATGATATTCAAGCAATAACATCATCGACTTCACAGTTAAAGGTGCATTTTACTTGTAGGCATAACAAAAAATCCTGAGCGGAAAGATTCTCACTCAGGCTGAATTTCAGATAACCCTGTGCTTGCATAAAAAATGCTTGTAGACGTTACAGGTAATGGTAATTAAATATATCAATGAATAAATTATAGGTTATTTAAAAAAACCAAATAATTAGCCAGAGATTTTTTTAATCTTTTCTTTCAGGCTGTTTTCAAGCTCTCTTAACTTCAATGCATGTTTATAAAAAACCTCTCCCAAAGCAGTAAGAATAAATGGCCGCTTACGAATTAATAGCTTTTTACCAATCTCACGTTCTAACGAGCTTACTCTTATCGATAACGCTGAGGTGGTGATCCCCAGCGTCTTGGCGGCTTTTTCAAAATTACCATTCTCGATAATAGCGAGAAATCCGTTTATTCCTTTCGGCTCAAATAACATAGTTCGTCCTTTAATAAATAACTCCTGGGGGAAATACCTTTAACACTTTCCAGTAATAATAAAATCACTGGATCAGCAAATGACTAGCAAGAGCTATTCAATACGAGTGTTATAAGATAATTAAAATATATAAAACATTCTTCATTTAAATCAGGTGAATAATTCAATTAATCTTCCTGACTTGTCAGATATAATACAACATCAAAGATTAATATTTAATTTGAAGATAGTAAAATCAGTTTATTTGCGAGCCAGCTCACGCCTTTTTAACCCTTTAATACGTAAGAGACGGTAACAACCGCATAAAATCGTTGCGCCAAATAGACAACAAGTCTACTGTGGATAAAATTTCCATAAAAAATCGGAAAATCTATGAACCTTCAAGACGATTCACTGCAAAAACTGGCTGACGCTATTATGCGTGCCCATCAGACCCTGCGCCCTCAAGTGGCCGTGACAGCACTGACCCAAAGCGCCGCGCTGTCTGCTCAGACCGGTTGTGAAATTTTTTTAAAATGTGAGCATCTACAGCATACCGGCTCTTTTAAATTTCGCGGTGCCAGCAACAAGGTCCTTACGCTCAGCGACGAGCAAAGAAAAAAAGGCGTGATTACGGCCTCTTCAGGTAATCACGGGCAGGCGCTGGCGTTGGCAGGATTACGCGCCGGAGTACCAGTTACCGTTTACACCACCACCAGCGCCTCTCCGACTAAGTTGGAAGCCATCAAAGCCTTTGGTGCCAACGTTATTTCGTTGGAAACCGATCCGCTCAGCGTTGAGCTAGAGGCTGCAAAGCAGGCGAAACTGCAAAATAAGCTATTTATTTCCCCCTATAACGATGCCGATATTATTGCTGGTCAGGGCACCATCGGGGCTGAACTTTTTGAGCAGCTTCCAGACGTCGATGCGGTTTTCGTGGCAGTTGGCGGTGGCGGATTGATTTCCGGGGTTGGTGCCGCTCTGGCGTATTTAAAACCGGGCGTCGAGATTATTGGCTGCTGGCCGGCCAATGCGCCGACGATGCAGCGATCGCTGGAGGCGGGTGAAATAATCGAGATGGAAGAAGAAGATACGCTTTCCGACGGCACCGCAGGCGGCATTGAACCGGGCAGCATCACCTTCCCGCTATGCCAGAAAGTCATCGACAGAACGGTATTGGTTAGCGAACAAGAGATCCGCGAGGCCATGAAAGCCGTGGCTAGAGCTGAACGCTGGATTATTGAAGGCGCAGCAGGCGTCGCGTTGGCCGGTGCTATCAAGTTGGCGGCAGACTATCAGCACAAAAAGGTCGCGGTAATTCTTTGCGGGCGCAATATCCTGCTCGAGAAGTTTATCGAGGCGATGCAATGAAGATATACGACCAAATGCAAATCGTGGGCGCGATAGATATGAAGATCGCCGCACAGCGCATTACCGACGGCTTTATTGCCTATTCACAAGGGCGAGTACAGGTGCCGCCGGTACAGAATTTTTTCTTCGATCAGGCCAACGGAGATTGCTGTATAAAATCGGCGTGGGTTGCAGGCAGTGACTCATTTACGGTGAAAATCTCTACTGGTTTTTATGATAATCCGGCCAGGGGCTTGCCCAGCAATGACGGCCTGATGCTGGTGATTTCTGCGCTCACTGGCCAGCCGCTGGTATTATTGCAGGACGAAGGCTGGCTGACGTGTATTCGCACCGCGCTGGCAGGCCAAATAGCGGCCAAAGCGTTGGCTCCGTCCTTAGTGACCGGAATTGGCATTGTCGGCACTGGCGTACAGGCTCGCATGCAGCTAGAGCAGCTGCAATCCCTTACTTCTTGCCGTCGCGTGACCGTGTGGGGCCGCAATTTGGCAGCCCTCGATGCCTATCGCGATTTTGCCACCTCATTGGGGTTTGAGGTCACCACCACACAGGACTGCCAGCAGGTCGCGCAAAACGCCAACCTGATTGTCACCACCACGCCCTCTCGTGAGGCACTCCTGCAAAGCGAATGGATCAAGCCCGGCACTCATATCACCGCCGTGGGTGCCGACGGCGGTGGCAAGCAGGAACTCGACGCTAAACTGGTCGCTCGTGCCGAGGTTATCGTTGTCGATTCAGTCAAACAGTGCAGCGAATACGGCGAGATTTCTCATGCTCTAAATCAGGGATTGATCAAGGCAGAACAGTTGGTGGAATTAGGGTTGTTACTGGCAGGCCGCGCTAAAGGACGAGAAAATGATCGGCAAATCACCATCGCAGATTTAACCGGTGTCGCAGTGCAGGACGCACAGATTTCGGCCTACGCCATGCAGGCCTGCGCAGAAGCTTTACCTGGCCTCTAACTGGTTGATTCTTCTCGCAGTGCCTTGACATATTTATAGACCGTGGCCCTGCCCATCGACAGCACGCTGGCCACATAGTCGTAGGCGCTGCGGCCATCAAAAGCACGCTCTTGATACAGCGCCTCAACCAGCTGGCGCTTGTCTTCGCGGCGCAGACTGTTTAGCGCGAGATTATTTTTATTCAACCAGGCGTGCAGGAAAGTATTGATCCGTTCCTGCCAGTCGTCGCGAAACAGCGCTTCCGGCTGCGGCATAATTCGGCTTGCCTGGAAAAACAGATTCAACGCGTCGCGCGCCTGCTCCAGCACCGTATAATTCAGATTGATGCACAGCGCCATTACCGCGCGCCCCTGAGCATCGCGCAGCACGCTGGTGATTGAACGCAGGCGTTGCCCGTCCCAATTGAGCTTTTCGTAAGGACCGATACTTTGTGTCGCGAGGGAGTCGCCGGGCAATTCGTCGAGAGCAGAATCGTCGCCAATCTTGCGTTTGGAAAGGTTGTTGGCGATATGCACCACTTGCTGGGTTTTAAGGTCATGCAAGACGACCTCGGCATGCGGGAAAAGAAGCGTCGCAATACTGTCAGCGATTATTTGATAATTCGTTGGCTGAAACGCGTTGGCACTGCTCATGGTTATTCCCGGTTTTGTCTCGTCCGGTTGATAATACAGTATTAAACTGATGGTCAACATCCCCCGCCGAAATGCGGGGGAATAAAGTTTCCAGCTTTAGAAAGCAAAACACGAACAGCCGAGCGCGCCCCAGAAGGCATTATTATCCGACACCGGCACGTCGGAACGTCGTGAGATATCATGCTGGTGAACGTGAACACCGCACGGGCCGCTGCACTGATGCACCTGCTGCTGCGCCCCCACGCGGGTCGCTGCCTCTGGTGGAGCCGAGCGATAATGGCCCGGCACCTTGACCACTGGCGACCAGTCGGGCAATACCGGAATCGACGGTGGCGCCAGCGGTGAAAATCCTCCGGCCGCGTAAACGATGTTGCCATCTACTACCGTCAACACCGATTCAATCCCCTTAATCTCTTCTTCGCGCACGCTGAAATAATCTTTCGACAGGATGACCAGATCCGCCAGTTGCCCAATTTTGATCTGCCCTTTTTTGCCCTGCTCGGTTGAGAACCAGGCGCTGCCCTGAGTCCAGAGCATCAACGCCGTTTCGCGATCCAGCCGAGCGCTATCATCGTACATTGCCATGCCGCCCACAGTTCGGCCAGACACCAGCCAGTACAGCGCGGTCCAAGGGTTATAGCTAGCGACACGCGTAGCATCGGTGCCTAATCCGACCGGCAGCTCGGCGGCCAGCATTTTCGCCACCGGAGGCGTGTGTCTGGTCGCCTCGATGCCGTAGCGATCGGCAAAATATTCGCCCTGAAACGCCATGCGATGCTGTACCGCGATGCCGCCACCTAATGCCTTCACGCGCTCGATATTGGCCTCGGTAATAGTTTCTGCGTGGTCAAAAAACCAGTGCAGGCCATTGAACGGAATGTCTTTATTGACCTTTTCGAACACGTCGAGCATGCGGCTAATCGATTCGTTATAAGTAGCGTGCAGGCGAAACGGCCAGCGCTGCTCCACGAGATGACGGACCACGCGCTCCAACTCGTCTTCCATGCCCGGCGCCAAATCGGGGCGCGGCTCAAGAAAATCCTCAAAATCCGCGGCGGAAAATACCAGCATCTCGCCAGCCCCGTTGTGGCGATAAAAATCCGTACCTTGTCCCGGTTTGAGCATATCGGTCCAGCGTTCAAAATCCTCAACCTCATGGCCGGGACGCTGAGTAAACAGGTTGTAGGCAATGCGCAGTGTCAGCTGTTTTTTCTCATGCAGCTCCGAAATCACCTGGTAATCTTCAGGATAATTTTGGAAACCGCCGCCTGCGTCAATCGCACTGGTCAGCCCCAAGCGGTTAAGCTCGCGCATAAACTGACGGGTGGAATTAACCTGTTGCTCCAACGGCAACTTTGGCCCTTTAGCCAGCGTGGCATAAAGGATCATCGCATTTGGGCGGGCAATCAGCATACCGGTAGGATTGCCGTTGCTGTCGCGCTGAATTTCACCGCCCGGAGGATTTGGCGTATCGCGGGTATAGCCCACGACTTTAAGCGCCGCGCGGTTTAACAAGGCGCGATCGTAAAGATGGAGAATAAATACCGGCGTATCGGGAGCGGCGGCGTTAATTTCATCGAGCGTTGGCATGCGGCGCTCGGCAAACTGAAATTCGGTCCAACCGCCCACCACGCGAACCCACTGTGGAGACGGCGTTCTCAGCGCCTGCTCTTTCAGCATACGCAACGCATCGGCCAACGACGGCACCCCTTCCCAGCGCAGTTCGAGGTTGTAATTCAGACCGCCGCGAATTAAATGCAGGTGTGAGTCGTTGAGGCCAGGAATTCCAGTGTGTCCTTTTAAATCAACGGTTTTGGTTTCCGGCCCGGCAAAGCGCATCACTTCTGCCGCACGGCCTACCGCCAAAAATTTGCCGTCTTTGATCGCCACGGCGTCTGCCAGAGGATTTTCTCGATCAACCGTATGAAACTTGCCGTTGGTAAAAATAAGCGAAGCATTATTATTCATCGTCTATCTCCAAACCCTGTCACCCTTTCGGGATCAGCCAATTTTTCAGTATTCGCGTGACCTGCGGCATCCAGAAGAACACCACCAGCGCCACAACACTGGCATCGTTCAACAGATGCCCCCATAGCGTTCCTTTGGCGATCGGTAAAACCATTCCCCAAAACCACGGAACAAAATTTGTCGAGGGGAAAATCACCCCCAGCGTGACCAGATACTGTTTCCACTTGGCCGGCGAGCGACCCTTTTTCACCTCCGGCGTAAACCAGAAGGCAGCACCGGGACGGATCTCGAGACGATCGCCGCGATCCTCACGATTGCCGTGATCCAGAAGTCCGCTAGCCTTCTCCACCAATGCCTTGCGCTGCGGGGAATTAATCCAGGCGTAGAGACTGTCCAGGCTGTCGAATCTCACCAGAATGGTATACGACGTTTCCCCTGTATTTGGACGAATAACATTAACGCCAAGATGGCCGCTAAAACTTGCTGCCACCGGCATGACTTCATCAAGCCAGGCCTCGTATGCCTGAGTTTTACCGGACAAAAGGTTATGGGTGATGACCAGCGTGACGTGATTTTTTTGTGCTGAATAGTCCACGTTATCTTCCCTCGGAGACGGGTTATCGGCCTTAAAGCTGTTGTTGAAACAATAGGCAAATCCTCGGGTTACTGATAGCTTAAAGTTTTTGAGATGTTGTTGAATATTTTTGGGGAACCGCAAATGAAATTAAGCCTTGAAGCCCTGCTAATACTGGACGCGCTGGAACGCCATGGCTCGTTTGCGGCGGCGGCGGCCACTCTGTTTAAAACGCCATCCGCCCTGAGCTATACGATTCAAAAAATGGAAAGCGATTTAAACATTAAACTGCTCGACCGCTCCGGGCATCGCGCCACTTTTACCAGCACCGGAAAACTGATGCTGGATAAAGGTCGAGTTTTGCTTCAGGCAGTGAGCGAGTTGGAACAAGAGGCGCAATACGTCGAAAGTGGCTGGGAAAGTAATCTGACGCTGGCGCTCGATGCTTCCGTTCCGCTGTCCATTTTGAATCCATTAATTGAACTGTTTTACGAGCAGCATCAGCATACTCAGCTGCATTTCACCCACGAAGTACTGGCTGGAACCTGGGAGGCGCTGTTGTATCATCGCGCCGACATTATTATTGGCGCGGTGCGCGAACCGGTGACTCGCGGCGGCATCGGCTGTACTCCGCTGGGCTGGCTGGAATACGCCTTCGCCATCTCGCCCGGGCACCCTCTCGCAGAGGTCCCGGAGCCGCTGGAAAGAGAGAAAATACGCCAGTATCGCGCCGTGGTGATACAAGATTCTTCAAAGCATAGCACTGGCGCAGACTTGCGTATTTTAGACCGCCAAAAACTATTAACGGTGGCGGATTTTAACGGCAAGCTCAACGCGCAGCTCGCAGGACTTGGCTGCGGTTACCTTCCTCGTTATATGGCCGAACCCTATCTACAATCCGGCGAATTGGTTGAGAAAGTACTGGATGCCGAATGTTATCAGGACATGGCTTATCTGGCGTGGAATGAGAATGCCAGCGGCAACGCGGCAAAATGGTGGATCGAACACCTGAAAAATTTCGCCGGTTTCGCTAAAATTTACTCCACTCGCTGACGAATTCCCGATACCGTCACAGGCCTGAAATAGAAACGTCATTGTTATGTCCTAAGGTAAAATTAATTAAACCGGAGGACATTCTATGTTCAGCATGGACAACGTACTTCAGGATCTGGCACCGAGACGTAAAACCCCTTCCTGGCAGCTCAATCTGTTGAAACAGCTGTTCCGCGAGAAAGAATTTCAGCAGCTCGCCGACAACAACCGCCACTTAAAAGGCGTTGATATGGTCGAGCAGATCCTCGACTACTTTCAAATCCGTTGTGAACTCTCCGATCGCTGCCTCGAACAAATCCCCAGCTATGGCCCAGTGGTAATTGTCGCCAACCATCCTATTGGCACCCTTGAAGGGCTGGCCCTGCTCAGCGCTGTCGCCTCGGTTCGCTCAGACGTAAAAGTGATGGCTAACCGCCTGCTTTCGCAGATTGAATCGCTGAGCAGCCTGATGATCCCGGTCGATAATATGAGTCACCGTACCGCGCGCGCTCAGGTTTCAATGATGCAGGAACACCTTGAAAATCAGGGCGTATTGATTATTTTCCCTGCCGGAGAGGTGTCTCGCATTACCTCCAAGGGCGTGCGCGACGGTCGCTGGCATACCGGCTTTATCAAACTGGCGGCCAGAACCCGCGCCGCCATTGTGCCGGTGCATATTAGCGGTAACAACAGCGCGTTGTTTTATCTTAGCTCGATGATTTACAAACCAATTTCGTCTCTGCTGCTGGTGCATGAGATGTTCGGCCATCGCGGCAGCACCTTAAAATTGCAGATTGGCGCGCGTATTCCCTACGACAGCTGGCATGACGGCCACTCGCGGGCAAAGGATCTGGCGGCGCGTTTCCGTAAACATGTTTATCGTCTCGGGCAGGGTAAAAGCGGGCTGTTTCGCACCGAATCGGCGATTGCTCGCGCGGAAGATCGCGCCGTGCTCAAGCATGCGCTGGAAGCCACCGAGCTGCTCGGCCAAACCCCCGACGGCAAACAGATTTACCTTTATCGCCGCAACGGAGAGGATTACGTGCCGATCCTGCGCGAACTTGGCAGGCTGCGTGAAATCGCCTTCCGCGCCGTGGCCGAGGGCAGCGGCCGCAGACGTGATTTGGACAGCTACGACGACGACTATTATCACCTGGTGCTTTGGGATCCACAGGCGCTGGAAATTATCGGCGCTTATCGCTTTATTCCCACCGCCGAACAGCTTGAGAAAAATAATATCAGCGGGATCTACAGCCAAAGTCTGTTCAATTATGGTCACCAGATGGACCCCATCCTTGAACAGGGGATCGAGCTTGGTCGCAGCTTTATTCAACCCGCGTACTGGGGTAAACGCGGTCTGGATTATCTGTGGTTGGGCATCGGAGCCTATCTGGCGAAATATCCGCAGTATCGTTATCTCTTCGGGCCGGTATCGATTTCCGGTGGTTTGCCGCTCGCGGCGCGCGATCTGCTGATTGCCTTTTATCGTTTGTATTTCGGCCCGACTCTGCCATTGGCAACCTCTCGGCGCCCCTATCCTGCCTCATTGCCCGAAGTACTGGCCCAGTTCAGTGGCGATAATTACGCACAGGACCTGCAACGTCTCAAACACCTGTTAGCGAATTTTGGATGCAGTATTCCACCACTTTATAAGCAGTATTCTGAACTTTGTGAAACTGGTGGCGTACAGTTTATCGATTTTGGCTGTGACCCGGCGTTCAATAACTGTATTGACGGGCTGGTGCTGGTTGATTTGTCGATGCTGAAACCGGCAAAATTCGAGAGATATATAGGTATTCACCAAAGCAGCATTCAGAAAAACGCGGTCCTGGAAGCTGCCGAGCCGCAAAACGCAACAAGGTGAAAATAAATGCGGCCAGGGTCAATGAATTCCCGGCCGCAAATTGACAGGATCGTTAACACAACTACACGAAAGAATCACATTTTACCGCTAAGATATCGGTTATGCTGAACTGGCATGGGCTTCCCGTGCGCTGTCACCCTGTGTCTTCACTGGAATTTTAATGAAACTGACTATCTTGATGTTAAGTCTGCTGTTACTTACCGGGTGCGGCTCCGGAGCAGCGGAATCCCTGTTCAGGATTATCCCGACCAGCAACAATGTGTGCCCGCACGGGCAAGACGCCATCACCAGCCAGTGCAACAACTAAACTCCAGAAATCGCTTGATAAGCTTTTTCAGGCGGATCAGTTAAACGGAGCTTCCTGAGCCAACACTTTGTCGATGATTTTCAATACTCCTTCTTCATTATTCGACACGGTGGCATAGTTCGCAGCCGCTTTGGCTACGGGCATGCCGTTAGCCATCGCAAAACCAAATCCGGCCTGTTTGAGCATTTCTACATCATTGCCGCCGTCGCCGAAAGTCACAACCTGGGCATCCTCAATGTTCCAGATTTTTTGCAGCATCCGTAATCCGTTAGCTTTGTGACGGCCAGGAATAATCAGGTCCGCAGAGCCGTGCCCGCTGGATACTGGCGTGATGATATGACCCAGCGCTTTATCAAGGGAGGTCATAAAATTCTGCAAATGGTCGTCATCAATATTGGTGGCGAATTTAAAGATTTTGTCGTCGATTTCCTGATAACTGTCGATTTTTTTCAGACGATGGTAGTAATTTTTCATCTTCTGATAAAAAGCATCCGGCTGCGACGACAGGATATAGGCGCTGTGTTGGCCGCACACCACGGTATTGAGGCCCGGCGTCGCGGCAATAAATTGCAAAATTTTCGCTATTGAATCCGCACTCAGCTCCGCAACTGAAAAATCCTCGCCCTCATTAACGACATAGGCACCGTTTTCAGCAACAAACGCAATCTCGGCGGCAATTTCAAGGAAGAAAGATTTCAACTGATAGTACTGATTACCGCTGGCAACCACGAACTTGATCCCCTGCTCTTTCAACTGCTGATACTGGGCAAGAAATTTCGTTTTATTGTACTTTTTTTGATCATCAAGAAATGTACCGTCCATATCCACGGCAATGAGTTTTACTGCGTTGGTTTTATCTGACATAGGTCCCTCTCGTGACGTTCAAAATGTAACCATCATCATAAAAGCTATCTGTTAAAGATTAAAGAAAAAGACCAGCACCGCGAGGTTACTGGCCTTCTTTATCCTTAATACTAGCCTTAAAAATCCTTATCTTCCGGAGCGTAATCCTTAAAAGCCGTAACGGATCGCATCTTTGCTTTGCTGCATCAGGCCATCGATTTTATTTGAGTACAGTTCCAGCCCGTTGCCGTCACCCGCCTGCGAGCATTCGCGTCGTTTGGCATTGTAGGCTTTCATCAGCTGTGCCTGAGCGAATCCGGGCTTGCCGTAGCACGCCATGCTTTTTTCCCAACAGACGATAGCCGTGTCGATATCCTGCTGTTCCGCATAGCCTTTGCCTAACTCGTTCAAAGCTTTGGCGCAGTCGGCCGGGGCCAGGTTTTTTGCCAGAATGGCGTCGATTTCAGTTGTCATATCAGCCTCCGCTGAACCTAGTGGAAGAAGTTAAGGATGTGACCAAATACCAGCCCGACACTAATCACGTCCGAGTCGCTGAAGGTCACGTTGGATAAACCAAATTTACCGAGTAGCGGCAGCAACAGTGCAGGCAACAGAGTAATAAACAGGCCATGGAAAATGCCGCCAATTATCGCGCCACGACGGCCGCCGACGGCATTACCGAATATCCCGGCAGTGCCACCGGCAAAGAAATTGGTCAGCATGCCTGGTAAAATCATTGCCAACCCAATGGTTGGGAACAGGAACATGCCAATAATCGAGCCGATGGTGGTAGAGATAAAGCCGATGATTACCGCGTTTGGGGCGTAAGGGAACAACACCGGGCAATCAAGAGCCGGAATAGCGTTTGGCACGATGCGCAGCGCAATCCCACGGAACGCCGGCACGATTTCTGCCAGTAACAGTCGCACGCCGGCCAACAGCACATAAACCCCGACCACAAACTGGATCGATTGCAGGAAGGCATAAACCAAATAGTTAACGCTGTTGGCGTAAGGGGCAATCACCTCAGGACCTGCCACGGCGGCAGGGATCAGATAAATAGGGATCATCACCACCATCATCGACAGATAGGTATCCTGCAAGAATGACAGCGCCTGTGGCAATTCGAGATCTTCGGTACTTTTACTGACATCGCCGGTTATTTTCGCCACACCGGCCTGAATGATATAGCCGATGGTACAGAAATGGCCGAGCGCAAAGTCGTCCGAGCCAGTAATTTTGCGCACAATCGGCTGTGCCAGAACCGGCATACCCACCGCCATCACCCCGGCAATCACTCCACCAGTCAGGATAAGCTCTGTGCCGCGCAGGCCGCCCATGTAACCAATGACCGAGCAGACAGTTGCCATCCACAATGAGGCCTGTCCTGTGAGGAATATATACTTAAAGCGCGTGAAGCGGGCAATCAGGATATTAACAATAAATGCCAGCACCATGATTAATGCAGTTTCGCGTCCTAATGTTTGCTGTGCAATACCCGCAATTGACCCGACATCGGTGACGATGCCGCGCATGTGGAAGCCTTTCTGGAATATCTCACCAAGGAAGGTTAACGTCGCCACAATAATGCTGGCACCGGACAGTAAGACCAGAAAACCCAGCAAAGTTTTTAAAGTACCAGTAATTATCTGGCCCGGACTTTTTCTAAGAGCAATCAGCCCGATCATAGCAATCAGGGATATTAAAATTGACGCCTGGCCGAGTACGTCGTTTACAATAAAATGAAGGAAAGACATATTAAGTCCCCTGTAGAGTTCACGTTGATCGAGCTATTGGGTAAGATGTATTTATAACTTTATTTTTATCAATCTATTTTATATTTAGTATTAGTACGCCATTAGACCCATTTCTTGCAGTACTGGCGTGAGCTTTTCTTTAATCTCGTTTTTATCGACCAGACGCTTCAAGTAAATAACGGTCGCACTGATATTGTAGTGAGCAAACTGTGAACGGAAATTTTCGCCGGTAAAAATAATATCGGCACGGGTTGATGTAGCGCTGGAAATATCACAGTGAGACAGCTCGGCGTCGATGCCCAGATCTTTCAATGCGGCTTCAATGCTCATTTCGCAGGCGAAGCTGCTGCCAAGACCTGCGCCACACACTGCCAAAATAGATAACTTTTTCATAGGTGTTCCTTAGGTGATCGTTAATTGATAAGACACACTTCGGATACCCCTTTGCTCACCTAATATAGATGCATCGCAGGGGCTTACACTTCATCGAACTGATATTAAGAGATTTTAGTATTCTCGAATGGCCTGCAATACCTCCTGCCTGCTCTGGCAACCTCTTAATTTTTCTACGACTTCATCGTCGCAAAAAAGATTGGAGAGGCTGGCGATCATTTCGATATGTGAATTACTGTCGATAGCCGCTAGCGCGAAAATAATATAAACCGGATCGTTATCTTCACTATGAAACTCTACGCCATCAGGAACGATAACCAGAGATAATGCTGTACGATTCACGCCCTCTTCTGGTCTGGCATGCGGCATGGCAATGCCTTCTCCCAGAACATAATAAGGACCTATTTCACGGTGCATATCATAAATAGCTTGAAGATAACGGGGTTCTACCGCGCCATTATCAATCAGCGGCTGTACAGCCAGAGCAACGGCACTTTGCCAGCCATCTGTATGTTCAACGATGCTAATATTACTTTCATTAATCCAGTCGGTTAACATATTGCCTCTTCAAGATCTCTTTATAAAAGATCATTCCATTAAAATAAAAATTGGCTTTTCTCAGTATCATATTAATTTTAAATGAAAACTGTGATCTACCCTTTCCTATTTATCAACGATGCAAAAATAATAATAATGACTTTCTTAACTAATAAATGACACAGGCGTTCGACAATTGCCAAATTTAATTTAAGGCAACCATTTCAAAATTAACGCAAGAACTACGCTAAAACACAGTTAATTAATATCAGACTGCCATCAAGCTATTTCATCACATCTTCAGCCCAAAGTTTAATGGCATTAATATCTACCGGGATTTCCTGATCGGAATAATATACCGGACCTAATTCCATCGGCTGCGCTTTTTTCGCCAGCACTTTTAATTCAGGAATATATTCCGCGCCTAAATGGCCGGGAAGACGTTCTCCCAATCTGGCTTCGTAACGTGCTGCTGCGGTTGCCGGTGAAACCTGACACCATATTTCCAGCACCTGCGTAATACCCGCCTGAGTCAGATATTCTGTCAACACCTCTTTTGGCTGAAAACCAAACCAGGCATCAACAATAAAAGTACTACCTTGCGGCGCATCGGCGATAATAGACCAAATCACCTGATAGCTGGCCTGTCCCAGTTTACGATTAAAAGCGCGATCGACGCCTTCAAGCCGTTGCAAAAACGGGTTTTTAATACCATCCAGCGACAGCTGTAACCAACCGGTTTTAGCAGAGAGTTCAACGGCGAGGCTGCTTTTACCAGAAGCAGGTATCCCGTTGACCAGAATGACCCGTTTTCCCGGTTTGGCCAGCGTTTCGTCGTTAAAAACGTCTCTGTTATCAGACATGTTCCACCTGTTCGGTTGATGCGTTTTTACCCTTGTGGGCGGCTTTATAATATTTCTGAATCACGGCTTGCAGCTCTTTCAAACGAGGAACCGCCACTGTTTCCAGCTTGTTCCTGGTAATATCGTGATCCAGAGAGATACAGTCTTTCCACAGCGAGCGCCCGGCAATCACGCCAGATGCGCCAGTGCTCATTGCATCTTCCACCTGTTTCAGGAAAGTTGTGTGGTCAACACCTGCTGACAGTACCGCCCAAGGCACGTCTCCGGCAAGCTCGGTGATAGCTGCGCAAGCCTGTTTAGAACCCGGATAAGGCAGTTTCAGCACTTTAGAACCCGCATCGAGGCAGATTTTTGTCCCGCCATAAATCAGCTCCGGCACTTTGGCTTTATATTCTTCGTCGCTTTCGCTATCCAGTTTATAAGTCAGAAACTCCACCACCAGTAATAAATCTTCCTTGGCAAAATCCTCCACGCACTTATGCAAGATTTCAATATTATGGCGATTGGCTTCGGGCTTGTCTGAACGCAGGTAAACCATGATTTTGCCGCCGGTGGCACCCAGTTCACGCACGCGGCGCGCATCAACGTCTTTAGCCAGACGTGAAAGGCGATAACCTTCTGGAGAGTTATCCCACCCCGAGGCATCCAGCCCGATTAGCAACGCGGTATCACGGGCAATAATGCCATCATCAACCAGTTGTGGGACGGCGCAAATCGGGTCAACCAGAACGCACGAGGCTTTGCTGGCCAGATACTGCGTGATGTCGGCTTTGATCAGGCCGAGCTGTTTTTCGGAAATAGAAGCTTGCTGCTGAGGATCGCTGGCAAGCAGAGTGCGCATGCCACCACGTTGGTCGCAGGCGATAACCAGCATGGCACCATTTTGACCACAAATTTGCTGGTAGCCGCGTAATTCTGAAGTAGACAACTTTGACATGGAACTCTCCTTTGCGTGAAATTTATTACAGATTAAAAAATCTCGATTACACTGGACGCTCTGTCGTTTCCCTGAGGATTCAGAGAGGTCGAAAAACTTGAACAATGCCGGTTTTAAAGGGTTTAACGCCCTTGGTGAACATTGCTTTATCACGGCTATTGAGCAATAATTCCTCAACCAACGCTTTGAGTGTAATTCATTACTGAAAGGAATTTCAAGCTGAAAGAGCCAATTTTGCAAGATATTGCAGCAACGCGCACATTAATGCACATGGTGGCGAAGCTGCATTACGAGTCAGACATGTCGCAGGTCGAGATCGCCCGCAAGCTGGATGTCTCAACGGCGACCATTTCCCGTTTGCTTAACAAAGCGCGGGCGGCAGGCATAGTTCGTATAGAAGTCATAGGTTTAGCTTCTCCGGAAAACATGACTGCCGATCTGGTGCAGCGTCTGGGGTTGAAGCACGCCTACGTGGTTGATGCTCCGCCGAACAATGTTCTGGATTCTTTGCGTACTCCGCTGGCCTCGCTGCTTTCACAGGCAGGGCTGAGCGCCGGGTCAGTGCTGGGCATTGGCTGGGGACGTGCAGTGAGGGAAGTGACGTTGGCTGGGCTACCGCGTTTACCGGGTGTGTTGACCGTCGCGTTGAACGGCGGCATGCAGCAGGCTGCACCACATTTTCAGATTACCGAGTTTGTCCGTCGCGCGGCCGAACAAATGGAAGGCACGCCTTATTTTCTCCACGCGCCTTATATTTCATCCCCAGAGCTGCGCGAAGCTTTCTTGCGTGACCCAAGCGTGCAGGAAATTATTTCTCTTTGGGACAGGCTGGATGTGGCGATTGTCGGCATCGGCCTGACTCACGAGCCAAGACCTAGCGAAAGCAGCACCGCAACGCCGAGTGAGCAGGCGCTGAGCCACGCCAACGGCGACGTATTACGCCATTACATCACTGAGTCAGGCGAAATTCTGCATTGGCAAGGAGAAGAAAGCATGATTGCCGCCTCTGTTGAACAGCTGCTCCGCACGCCGCTGACCATCGGCGTGGCGGCAACGCCGGAGAAAGCGGCTGGAATTATTGGCGCGGTACGTTCGGGGATGATTAATTCTCTGGTCACTGATGTAAATACCGCACAGGCCATTCTTGACCGGTTGCCAATAAATTAAATTGCCGGTATCCATCGTAGTCTTGAAAGCTTGCTGGAATAATCAGTCTGATGCAGAACAATCTTTTAAAGCCTGGAATGACGAAGCAACAGCAATATAACTTTTACGACGATTAGGAATTTGCATAAGCAATTCGTCATTCCCCTTGAGAGCCTGGTGAGTATTTGATCGGCTCTCAACTATTCTCCAAATACCTTTACTAAATCCTGTGCACAGGCCCAGGCTGAGCTCCAGGCCCATTGGAAGTTATAGCCGCCGAGCCAGCCAGTGACGTCGACGACTTCGCCGATAAAGTACAATCCGGGCACGCCGTTGGCCGCCATGGTTTTCGACGATAGCGCGCGGGTGTCGACGCCGCCCATAGTGACTTCGGCGGTACGGTAGCCTTCGGTCCCGTTTGGCTGCACCTGCCAGTTCTGCAATTGCTCAATCAAAGCTGCCTGCTGTGGCAGATTAAGCTGCTTCAGTGTGACGTCAGGGATTTGATCCAGCGTTTGCAGACATTCCACCAGCCGTTTAGGCAAATGCAACGAAAGAGTATTTTTCAGGCTCTGATTAGGATGCTCCTGACGTTGTTGATTCAGGAAGTCCGCCAAATCTAGCGTAGGAAGTAAGTTAACGCTCACAAACTCGCCAGGTTGCCAGTAACTTGATAGCTGCAAAACGGCTGGCCCGGACAGCCCTCGATGGGTGAAGAGGATATTTTCACGGAATACTGTGCCGTCCTGCGCTGTCATTACAGCAGGCACCGAAACGCCGGAAAGCGTCTGCAGATGCTCTAGCAACGGCTTGTGCAGAGTAAATGGCACCAGACCGGCGCGAGTTGGCAGAACTTTAAGCCCGAATTGCTCAGCCAGTCGATAGCCAAAAGGTGAAGCCCCTAATCCCGGCATGGAAAGTCCACCGCTGGCTACAACAAGTGAGCGAGTGCTTACTTGTTGACCATTCACTGTCAGCGCAAAGCCGGACTCAACCTTGTCCACTGAGCTAATCTCACTACGCAGGCGAAAAGTCACCTTACCTTTCTGGCATTCCTGCTCAAGCAGGGCCACGATCTGTTGGGCCGAGTCGTCGCAAAATAGCTGGCCCAGCGTTTTTTCATGCCAGGCAATGCCGTAACGATTGACCAGATCAATGAAATCCCACTGGGTGTAACGCGCCAGTGCGGATTTACAGAAATGCGGATTTTCAGACAGGTAAGCCGCAGGTTCGGTATAGAGGTTAGTGAAATTACAACGACCGCCGCCGGACATCAGGATCTTGCGTCCCAGCTTTTTGCCATTATCCAGCAACAATACTTTGCAGCCACCCTGGCCCGCTTGTGCTGCGCAAAACATTCCTGCCGCACCGGCACCAATGACTACAACATCGTACTGTTCCACAAAAACCTCTCTGAATAGCGCATACGGGGTAAAAAAAATCTCTGGCAGTGGGCAAAAAGCGTTCAACTCAGCTTATTGCGCGGCAGATTGTAAGCTGTGACGCGTCGATAATCCAGAAGACCTAAGATTATTCTTGGCCTGTAAGAAAATATTTCTTGGTAAAAAATCCTTCTAAATCAACTGTTTTTTCACAAGCTCTTTGCATATCATTGATTCTGCGTCTAGGTTTAGTCAAAAAAATGTCATATTTTCCTTTTCCACCCCCCCTGTTCTCGCAGATAATGCGCGGCGTTCATGTCCACAAACTGGCGTAACAATTATGCTGCATTTATTCGCCGGGTTGGATTTCCATACCGGCCTGTTATTGATACTCGCGTTACTGTTTGTTCTGTTTTACGAAGCCATTAACGGCTTCCACGACACGGCCAACGCAGTGGCGACTGTAATTTATACGCGCGCCATGCGTTCTCAACTTGCCGTTTTGATGGCTGGCGCATTCAACTTCTTTGGCGTCATGCTTGGCGGCTTGAGCGTGGCTTATTCCATCGTTCACCTGCTGCCTACTGATTTGCTATTGAACGTGGGGTCCGCGCATGGTCTCGCCATGGTATTTTCAATGCTGTTGGCGGCGATTATCTGGAACCTTGGAACCTGGTATTTCGGCCTTCCGGCGTCCAGCTCTCACACGCTCATCGGAGCCATTATCGGCGTAGGTCTGACCAACGCGCTTTTGACTCACAGTTCAGTTATTGATGCCCTAAACATTCCTAAAATGATTAGCATTTTCCTGTCACTGATTATCTCGCCACTGGTGGGGATGATTATGGCCGGAAGCTTGATTTTCCTGCTCCGCCGCTACTGGAGTGGAAGCAAAAAGCGCAGGCGTATGCACCTGACTCCGGCTGAACGCGAGAAGAAAGACGGCAAGAAAAAGCCGCCATTCTGGACGCGCATCGGCTTAATCGTTTCTGCTATCGGGGTAAGTTTCTCCCACGGTGCGAACGATGGTCAGAAAGGCATTGGTCTGATTATGCTGGTTTTAATAGGCGTTGCACCCGCTGGATTCGTACTTAATATGAATGCCACCGGTTATGACATCACTCGTACTCGTGATGCCGTGACGCACCTGCAACAGTATTATCAGCAACACAACAAGGCTTTGCCGGAAGTCGTGGCGTTGACACCTTTGGTGCCTGCTCCAGCTGCCACCAGCGACCATGCTACCGTTGAGTTCCATTGCAACGACAGCCTGGCGATGGAAGCGATTACTCGCTCTCAGGCGATGATGACTAACCTGCAAAGTTACGCTGACCTGGCGCCAGAACAGCGTAGCCAGATGCGTCGTATGCTGATGTGTATTGCCGACACTGCCGACAAGACCGCCAAGCTGAGCGATACCAGCCCAGCAGATAAGCATTTCCTCAACGACTTACACGGCGACCTGCTGGAAACCGTTGAATATGCGCCTATCTGGATTATCGTTGCCGTAGCGCTGGCGCTGGCGCTGGGAACCATGATTGGCTGGAAACGCGTTGCGACCACCATCGGTGAGAAGATTGGTAAAAAAGGAATGACCTATGGGCAGGGTTTATCTGCTCAGGTGACTGCTGCGGTGTCGATTGGTGTCGCTAGCTATACCGGAATGCCTGTTTCTACCACCCACGTTCTGTCTTCTGCGGTCGCAGGAACCATGATCGTAGATGGCGGTGGCGTGCAGAGCAAAACTATCAAGAATATCGCGCTGGCGTGGTTACTCACTCTGCCGGTATCAATCTTGTTATCCGGTGGGCTTTACTGGCTGGCACTTAAACTGATCTAAATAAAAGTTTTACGCGGCCATCAGTGTTGTCGCAAGGCGGCAAGAGTGTAAACAAAGCAGTAAAAAAGGCGGTGCATGAGAATGCGCCGCCTTATTTTTTTCCATTTAATCAATTTGGTATGTCTCTCAAAAAATCCCGCCTGAAATTAGTACCAAATTAGCATTGCCAGCATGCTGATCAGAATTAATCCGCATAATCCCGTGGTGAGTACAAACTGACCTCGTACCCTTTCACAGCGACGGATAAATTCGGGGTCGTGGTGATCAACATAGCGCTGAGCGTAAATATAACGCACCAGGCGTATTTGCTTGCTCGGCTGTCCGTGTGCTGTAAAGAATCCTCCGCCGTCGACATATTGATAAAGCAGCGGATCGCATCCGCGTAATACCACCAGCAATGCACGCAGAGAAGAGTAGTAACGCAGCATATTCACAACACATACCACACATAAAGCCCAAAATAGCGCAATGGGACTGATCATGGTTCCCCCTTAAGGCGGCATCAAACTCAGCGAAACCAGGCTGAGTGCTTTCCGCCGTAACTCTCTGCTTTTTGCTTGATACCCAGGGCAATTGTTTGCCCGCCCCCCAGACCCTTTCCGGGCTAGCCACCTCAGCGTTTGCATCACTTGCGTGAAGAGACGAAATATTGCACTCCCGCTTATTATTGAGTGTAGGAAATGAAATAAAAATCGGGGAGCAAAAAAATCATTTTTCTCAATGAAATTCTCTGCAAACAATGTGATTTAAAACATTATGCTGATTAATGAAGACATTCTGATCGTGTTTTTAGCGCTATACTTGAGGTATGCAAGGTTTTCAGCCTGTTGTTATGATTACAATAGTTTATGTGATGATTACTTTATGCGGCAGTGTCAGGATGGCACACACATAATCCGAACAAACGTTTAATGACTTATGGAAGGAGTTTCTTATGGCTTATAAACATATTCTTATTGCGGTAGACCTTTCCCCAGAGAGTAAAGTGCTGGTAGAGAAAGCAGTCTCCCTCGCACGTCCATACAATGCCAAAGTGTCTCTTATCCACGTCGATGTTAATTATTCAGACCTTTATACCGGGCTGATCGACGTAAACCTCGGTGATATGCAAAAACGCATTTCCGAAGAGACTCACAATGCGTTAAGCGAGCTATCAAGTAATGCAGGTTATCCGATCGCCGAAACGTTAAGCGGCAGTGGTGATTTAGCACAGGTACTGGTGGACGCCATTAAGCAATACGACGTCGACTTAGTGCTGTGTGGTCATCATCAGGATTTCTGGAGCAAACTTATGTCATCGGCGCGCCAGCTAATTAATACCGTTCATATCGATATGCTAATTGTTCCGCTGCGCGATCCTGAAGAAGCGGCAGAATAAAAGCATCGGTCTCAAACGAGGCGGGATACTATTTATCCGCCTCGTATCAGCTTATTACATCATAAAATGATTTAGCTCAAATTTCGACTCATTAAATTTACCTTAACTTAAAACCCGCTATACAAACCTATAAATTTGACTTATAGCTAGTGAATCCTTTGTGAGCAAATGGAATTTGTTAGCCTATGGAAACGCACATACTTCATAAGAATCATCCCCATCCCTTACCACGCCATTACAACATTGAAACTACCGCCCAACTTTGCGGAGTACTACCCGTCACACTCAGAACCTGGCAACGCTATGGGCTAATAAAACCCTATCATGATGAACAGGGAGCTCGCTGGTATAGCGAAGGCGATCTCACCAGACTGCATGCGATCGTAAGAAAGATCAGTGCCGGAACCCCGATCGCCAAGATCCGCCATCAGCTGAGCCTACCGGTTTCACAAGGTGCATTTTCGGAAACCGTTTTACGCCAAAACAGCAGCTGGCATGCACTTCAGGCAGAAATTTTACACTGCCTCGGTGAAGGGGAATGGTTTAAGCTGCGGCGTCTTATCTGGCGTTTTGGCCGCGAATATCCGCTGGGTTGTCTGGTAAATCAGGTTTTGCGCCCGATCCGCGCATTTCTTTCCACCCGCAAGCAAATGCTGCTGTTGCAGCAAAGAGGCATGCTGGACAGCATTATCGTGGAGTACGCGACCTTCATCATGCGCACTTTACGTAAAAAAGCGCGCGCGCAGGTTTTACTCCTGCCGATGCAAATCGACGATCCGCTTGAATTGTGGCTGGAATCGTTACGGCTTTCCGGTGAAGGCTTGAATGTCGAGATTGTGCGCTGTGAAATCATTGAACCGAATTTGTCGGCTTTTGGAATGGAGCATTACCTGATTTGGTCAGATACCCCGCTGACATCGCGCCAGCAGGAAATATTTGATTCATGGCTGACACAGGGCCAGCCCGTCATGTTATTGGGTAAAGCAGCAAGGCTTAAAGCGGCGTATAGATATCAAAACGGTGGCTTTTAGTGGTGACAGCAGCCTGCGCGGGAATATCAGCCATTGGCGGCGCGTAGTCTGGCCGTTTAACCACAATGCGTTTGGTTGCCAGTCGACGGGCGGGTTCGAGCAGCCCGTCAGCATCTTCATCAGCCCCTACCAACCCTTGAAACACTCGCATTTCCTTCTTCACCAGCGCACTTTTCTGCCGGTGAGGATACATCGGGTCCAGATAAACTACCTGCGGGCGCGGTGAAATCTCGCTGAGCGCGGTAAGACTTGAGCCGTGCAGCAGTGTCATACGCTCCTGTAACCAGGGGCCGATTTCCGCATCGCGATAACCTCGTGCCAAACCATCGTCAAGCAAAGCCGCAACCACCGGATTACGTTCAATCATTCTTACCCGACAGCCCAGCGCGGCCAGCACAAAAGCATCGCGCCCCAGTCCTGCCGTGGCATCGACTACATCCGGCAAATAACTGCCCTTGATACCGACCGCCTTTGCCACCGCTTCACCGCGGCCGCCGCCAAAACGACGACGATGGCCCATGGTGCCGCCAACAAAATCGACGAATATCGCGCCCAGCCTGGGTTCATCGCGCTTACGCAATTCGAGTCTTTCCGGCGTCAATACCAGAGCCATCAGGGCATCGGGATTTGAAACCAGCTTCCAGCGCTCGGCCAGAATAGATAAGGCGCCTGCATCGGCGCCTTCTTCACATGCTAAAAACACACTCACGGGAGTTTGTTATCCTTCGAGGCTCTGCTCTTTAATATCATAATGACGAAGCATAGCATCCAGCTGTGGTTCACGACCACGGAAGCGTTTAAACAACTCCATCGGTTCTTCAGAACCGCCGCGAGTCAAAATGTTATCCAGGAACGATTGGCCGGTTTCGCGATTGAAAATACCTTCCTCTTCAAAGCGTGAATAGGCGTCCGCAGACAATACTTCGGCCCACAGATAACTGTAATAACCTGCCGCATAACCACCAGCAAAGATGTGGCTAAAGGCGTGTGGGAAGCGGCCCCAGCTTGGAGACGGCACCACGGCAACCTGTTTTTTGATCTCGGCGAGAGTCTCGAGAATACGAGCGCCTTTGGCGGGATCGTATTCGGCGTGCATACGGAAATCAAACAGGCCAAACTCCAACTGACGCAGAATAAACAGCGCCGCCTGATAGTTTTTAGCCGCCAGCATTTTCTCGAGCATCTCTTGCGGCAGAGGCTCGCCCGTCTCAAAGTGACCGGAAATAAACGCCAGCGCGTCTGGCTCCCAGCACCAGTTTTCCATAAATTGACTTGGCAGCTCAACCGCATCCCAAGGCACACCGCTGATCCCGGCAACACCCGAGGTTTCGACTTTGGTCAGCATATGATGCAGGCCGTGGCCAAACTCATGGAACAGCGTGGTGACTTCATTATGAGTAAACAGCGCCGGATTGTTGCCAACCGGGCGAGTAAAGTTACAGGTCAGGTACGCCACCGGATGTTGCAGTTTACCGTCGGTGCGACGCAGGCTGCCGATGTAGTCATTCATCCACGCCCCGCCGCGCTTGTGTTCGCGGGCATAAAGGTCGAGATAGAAGCTGCCGCGCAGTTCGCCGCTGTCGTCAAACAGGTCGAAGAAACGCACGTCTTTATGCCAGGTATCAACGTCTTTACGCTCTTTGGCGGTGATGCCATAGATGCGTTTGACGACTTCAAACAGGCCAGACAAGGCACGGTTTTCAGGGAAGTAAGGGCGCAGCTGCTCGTCGTTGATTGAGAACAGATGCTGTTTCTGTTTTTCCGCGTAGAAAGGCAGATCCCAAGCGTTCATCTCATCAACGCCGTAGTTTTCTTTGGCAAAGGCGCGTAGCTGGGCCAGCTCTTGCTCGCCCTGTGGACGGGCACGCTTGGCTAAATCATTCAGGAAACCAATAACCTGCTGCGGATTTTCCGCCATTTTGGTAGCCAGTGACATATCTGCGTAAGAATCAAAGCCCAGCAGCTGTGCCAACTCATGACGCAGCGCCAGCTCTTCAGCCATCACTTCACTGTTGTCCCATTTACCGGCATTTGGGCCCTGATCCGATGCGCGGGTGCCGTAGGCGCGATACATTTCTTCACGCAGTGCGGCGTTGTCGGCATAGGTCATCACCGGCAAATAGCTCGGTGCATCCAGCGTCAGCAACCAGCCTTCCTGTTCTTTCGCTTCGGCCAGCGCTTTGGCAGCAGCCAGCGCGCTTTCCGGTAAACCGCTCAGCTCTTCGACATCAGTGATCAGCTTGCTCCAGCCCATGGTGGCATCAAGCACGTTGTTGCTATAAGTCGAACCTAATTCAGAAAGACGAGAGGTGATCTCACCGTAACGTTTCTGTTTTTCGGCGCTCAGGCCAATGCCTGATAACTCAAAATCACGCAGCGCGTTATCCACCGCTTTTTTCTGTTCCAGGGTCAGGCCGGCAAAGTGTTCACCCTCTTTCAGGTCACGATAGGCTTGATAAAGCCCCTCGTTTTGACCTGCCCAGGTCGCGAACTCAGACAGCATTGGCAGGCATTGCTCATAGGCTGCACGCAACTCAGGACTATTTTTTACAGAATTCAAATGGCCAATTGGTGACCAGATACGGCTAAATTTGTCTTCGCTTTCAGCAATCGGCTGGCAAAGCGTTTCATAAGTATAAGGACCTGATTTTGCGACTACTTCATCAATGGTAGCGCGACACTTATCAATCGCGGCCTTAACGGCAGGAACGATGTGTTCCGGCTGAATTGCAGAAAATGGCGGTAAATCGAACTGTTCCAAGAGCGGATTTTTAGCTAACGAATCGTTTTGCGAAGATTGGGTCATAGGGCAGTCCTGGTTATCCTTAAGGGTCTGTAGCGGGCGGTACTTATTTCGACACGGCCGCAACAGATTAGAAATCGGTAAATATCTTCATTAGGGCTTAAAACTAACATGAGGACAAAGCGGCCGAAAATCAAGGGTGGCCGGACTGAAGCCACTCCGCAACCGCTCTCAAGTAATGCCTGTAACTTTTTATCCTCTAAACAGTTTATACTGTCACTCATGATGTGCCTGATTTTGCCGCCTCCGGCGTGAAAATCGTTATGGCGACCTCCAGGCATGGCATCCTTGCACAGTATAAACTTTCGGTAACCTACTGATTTTACTGTCACTATAAATTATTCGGAAAACGTAAAAACATTATGTTGAGTTACCGCCACAGTTTTCATGCAGGCAACCATGCCGACGTTCTAAAACATACCGTTCAGAGCCTGATCATCGAGTCTTTGAAAGAAAAAGAAAAACCGTTTCTGTATCTCGATACCCACGCGGGTGCGGGTCGCTATCAGTTGAGCGGTGAACATGCCGAACGTACCGGTGAATATCTCGAAGGTATCGCCCGTATCTGGCAGCGTGAAGACCAGCCTGAAGAGCTTGCTCCTTATATGTCTGCGGTGAATCATTTCAACCGCAACGAGAACCTGCGCTATTACCCTGGCTCGCCGCTGATTGCCCGCCAGTTGCTGCGTGAAGAAGACAAACTGCATCTGACCGAGCTGCACCCTAGCGATTTCCCGCTGCTGCGCAATGAGTTTCAAAAAGACGATCGCGCCCGCGTGCTGCGTGGCGATGGTTATCAGCAACTGAAAGCCCAGCTTCCACCTCAGTCTCGCCGTGGCCTGATCCTGATGGATCCGCCGTATGAGCTGAAAACCGATTATCAGGACGTGGTAAAGGGTGTTCAGGAAGGTTATAAGCGTTTTGCGACAGGGACTTATGCAATCTGGTACCCCGTAGTTATGCGCCAGCAGATCAAACGAATGCTGCGCGATTTAGAAGCCACCGGCATCCGTCGTATCCTGCAAATTGAACTGGGTGTGCGCCCGGACAGCGATCAGCGCGGCATGACCGCCTCAGGCATGATCGTGATTAACCCACCGTGGAAACTTGAGCAGCAGATGAAAAACGTGCTGCCTTGGCTGCTTGAAGCGCTGGTGCCAAACGGCAACGGCCATCATCTGGTAAAATGGGTCGTTCCAGAGTAAAACTTCGCTGCAAAGCCGGGGACTCTCTTCGGCTTTCATTCACTTAAGCTATTACAATCATAGCTGCAAACTTTGCGACAAAGCCGATTCTGGCGTTAAACTCTATGCCATTAGATTTTGCAGAATTTGGGAAGCCTGCTTTTCCCTGTCCTCTTATCATTCACAACTTATGGAAAATTCGATGACCAAACATTATGACTATCTGGCAATCGGCGGCGGCAGCGGTGGTATCGCATCAATCAACCGCGCGGCCATGTATGGGCAAAAATGTGCCATTATCGAAGCAAAAGCACTCGGCGGCACCTGTGTAAACGTCGGTTGTGTTCCAAAGAAAGTGATGTGGCACGCGGCACAAATTTCCGAAGCGATCCGCAATTACGGCCCGGATTATGGCTTCGATACCCAAATCCTCAGCTTCAACTGGAAAACGCTGGTTGCTAACCGTACCGCTTATATCGACCGAATTCATACTTCTTACGACAACGTGCTGGGTAAAAATAATGTGGACGTGATCCACGGTTTTGCTCGTTTTGTTGATGCGCACACCGTAGAGGTTAATGGCGAAACGATCACTGCCGATCACATCCTGATCGCCACTGGCGGACGCCCAAGCCATCCTGATATTCCTGGCGCAGAATATGGTATCGACTCTGACGGTTTCTTCGATCTGCTGGAAATGCCGCAGCGCGTTGCCGTAGTGGGTGCAGGTTATATTGCGGTTGAAATTGCTGGCGTGATGAACGGCCTTGGCGCTGAAACCCACTTGTTTGTGCGTAAACACGCTCCGCTGCGCACCTTCGATCCCCTCATTGTTGAAACGCTGGTTGAAGTAATGAACACCGAAGGCCCGGCGTTGCACACCGAATCGATTCCAAAAGAAGTGGTCAAGAATGCCGACGGCAGCCTGACCCTGAAGCTGGAAAATGGCAAAGAGTTTGAAGTCGATAGCCTGGTCTGGGCAATTGGTCGTGAGCCAGAAACTGATCACTTCAACCTGAAAGCCACGGGCGTGAAAACCAACGAAAAAGGCTATATCGAAGTTGATAAGTATCAGAATACCAGTGTAAAAGGTATTTATGCCGTGGGTGATAATACAGGTGCAGTTGAGCTGACGCCGGTTGCCGTTGCAGCAGGTCGTCGACTGTCAGAACGCCTGTTTAACAACAAGCCTGACGAACATCTGGATTACAGCCTGATCCCGACAGTGGTCTTCAGCCATCCGCCAATCGGCACTGTTGGCCTTAACGAGCCGGAAGCTGAAGAAAAATACGGCAAAGAAAACGTTAAAGTTTATAAATCTTCTTTCACAGCAATGTATACCGCTGTGACTCAGCACCGTCAGCCATGCCGCATGAAGCTGGTTTGTGTGGGCAAAGAAGAGAAAATTGTCGGTATTCATGGTATTGGATACGGCATGGACGAAATTCTGCAAGGCTTCGCGGTGGCACTGAAAATGGGCGCAACCAAGAAAGACTTCGACAACACCGTGGCTATTCACCCAACCGGTGCTGAAGAATTTGTGACCATGCGTTAAGTTTTACGATTCGGGTCTCTTAGCGGGGACCCGAAACTTGCTTATCACTACTCGCTCGTCGAGGAGGCCCCCATTTCGCATCCTCTTGCTCTTCCTTCAATTGTTTGGCCCTTATTTCTTTAAATTCAATAACACTCTGAGGGAGTTCAAAAGGTCCATCCGTTATTTTAGCGCCTGGTATTTGATTGCCTAACTCCATGATTAACATCGACTGAGTATCCGGATTTTCCAGCAAAACTCCCTTTCTCAGCACTTCATTATTATTGAACTTTAATATTGCCTCGACATCATTTCTGCTTTCCATTTTTTTAATAAATTTTTCCATCACCTGCTCGGCATTATATTCACGTTGGAAATCAGGCCCGCTTGCGCCGAACGAAATCCGCATAGTCTGTGATCGCATTTCATAAATACCAAATGCAGGAGAGGTCTTCGAAACGTAAAAATAATCCCACATATGATCTTTCATTCTTCCAACACGATAAGGTTCAGTAGCATGCATTGATTCATGGAGTAAAATCTGTAATCGTCTCTCGTCTGAAAAGGTAAAGAAACTATCGGTAAAGGAAAGATCTCTATCATGAAAGTTATAAAAAGCGCCAACCGTCCTCTGCTTATCAGGATTATACATTGTTACAGATTTAAGAGGGATTTTTTGATTATTTATCTCCTGGTAGACTGTCATTAATGACTCAATATTTTCTTGCACACTTAGAATATCCTCACCAATTAAATTAGCTGAATTTTCGATACCTAAATAAGCCGAGACAATTTCCCTACCTCTATCTGTCACCAATACCTCTTTGGCCTTAACCAGAGTTTCTTGCATTTTAATTAAAGAATTAACCAACCTTTTACCGTTTACTTGATTATATCTTGTTATCTCAACAATTCCGCGACCGTTCACGCAGGCCCTGTTGAAAAGCCTATCCCAAAAGGTGCCTCGGGGAGGGGAAACCACATTTTGAGAGGGTCCATCTCGAGCGGTTTTTGTGTAGAGCGGTTCATCAATAATTTCATTTGGCCCAGTATCAATACTTTCACTCACTCCAAGCGCACCAAAGAGAGCATTAATTCCACCATCGATGGCCGCAACCAATCCTTTACGGCGTTTAGCTTCTGTATCACCATAAATTGCAATGTAAGCACCCACCTCCATTTTCACAGTGGCTGCCTCCAGCAGAATCAGGCTACCTACTCCAGGAAGGACCATGCTCACTAGCCCCGCCGCAACAATGATCGGCTGGAGATTCATCAGCACTTGCTCCCTAAACACCTCATCATTAGTAACAGTAAGCGTATTAGTATCCATTAACGTGCGCTTCTCAGCCTGTGATGCAAGCCAGCTAAAAAGGTCACCCTTAATATCGACTGATTCATAGTTAATATAGCTTTCATCCCATTCGCCACTGGCAATCCCTTCAAGCGCAGTGCCAACACCTGCATAAGTATGTCCATCCTGGCGATCGTATAAGGAAAAATGCTGCTCTAGGTGAGTTTTTTTATCTTTATCTCTCACCTGATTTAATACCCAGTTATTTAGTTCCTGAGCATTGTTGAATTCTACAAAACTCTCAGTTTCAGTCGGCTTATATAAAATAATTTTCCCGTCAAAACCGTGAATCAAAATAATATCAGTCGCATGATAGCCATAAATGGAAAATGTCGAAATTCTTAGCCCCTCTCTGTTAGAGAATTTCTTTTCTAGTTCATCCATGCTCATATTGGAGATTTGGCTAATATCTCCCAATGCCGCCATAATGACTGAACGTATCCCTGACTCAGATAAATTACTCGACTTACTGCTCATAAGACTAATGAACTTTCCTTTGCTCATGGTTCTAAAATTGCTGCCGTACACCTTCCAAAAATCCTTTAACGATCTCAAAAATCTATCACTGAAATTACTTTTCACCACAATATCAAGAAAGTCCTTGGGCAAAATTTTGACTTCGTTTTTAACACCGAAAAAATTCGCTTCAGCGCCTTGCGTATAAATTCCCGAGTTACCACTGAGTGCATCAGAATTAATTCGATCTTCGGCACCAAAGTTTTTTAGTAAAACTTGAGTCAAGGTATTGGACTCTTTGGGGTAACTGTTGTGCTCCCACCCTGTGTAACTTTGCGAGGAGCTCTCAGAAGATTCGAACCGGTTAAACCATGTATCATCAGGGTTTATATTCATCGAGTAGTATCGAGGGGTCTTGGAGATAACAGCCCTAAGATAATCTGACGCGTGCTCATATAACTGCGGATAATTATCTTTTACTTTATTAACGACTTTAAGATAGGCTTCTCTGTTTAACATTTGTGCTGCTTTTTGCTCCGAATCTAAAATATTTTCCAATAGCTTAGCGTTTCCGGGCTGATCTACCGTAGAGGGTTCATCATCGGGTTCAATACCGATTAAAGGACGGGCAAACACCTCGCTCCAGGGTAAGGTTTGCTGGATAACAAAGTCTACTGCACTGTCGAACTGGCCTAGTAATGTTTGCCCCTGATTGTAGGTTTGAGCAAGGAAACTCATGCCAGTGCCCATTTCCTGAGGGGAATAAATGGAATTCACACCATTATCTACGCAGTTTGTCCCCGCCTGGCCAAACAACTGAACCGCAGCTATTATTGCCTCTCCTTTGGCTGAAGGCACAGGTGCGAGATTGGACTCTTGTGGGAGTAAACCCTGACCGGGAACAATACGCTCGTACTGAGTTGCCAATCGCCAGTTATTACTACTATTAATAGATTTTTTATCAGAAGTGATTATTTTTTTGCTATTTGAAATATTATTTTCTGGAAAATTTATAAAGCCAGTATTCTTTTTTTCTATTTCACCAATTGATGTGTTTATTTCTTCAAGCCATACTGCTGTCAGCATATAAATTTCCTTATTTATTTTTTAAATTAAAATTAACTTTACGTTAGTACAGACTATGGTTATTAATGCAGATTAAAAAAATTAAGAGATGAAAAAATCAGCGTAATAATTCCTAAAACGAATAATTACCTTCATGAAAAAAGCGGAGCGCGTAAATCAATACATTAGCATGATATAAAACAAAATCTGTTTCTTGACGTAATTATATACTACACCTCGAAATGGTTTTAGAAGGCAATATTTTATACAAATATCTGAAACAAAGAATTTAATTAAAATAATTTAAATATAAGACTTTAATCAGGCCAGATTAATTTGGTTTTTTTATCTGGCCCAGACTCGATAGAATCGCCCTTGAGAGAGAGCCCGTTGTTCAAGACTCGAAATGCCGGGGCATGTTCACCTAAAATTGTTCACCTAAAACAATCGATTCATAACTATAATTAAGACGTTAAGTGCTCCTCGAGAAAATCTAGAAACGCTTTATTGACCTCACTGCGCTGGCGATGCTGCGGATAGACTGCGCTCAAGGTTAATGGCTCAGGATAGAAATCCTCCAGCACCGCCACTAATTTGCCCTCTTTTAATGCTGTCTCAACAATAAACTCAGGCAACAGCACCAGGCCTAGTCCTGCAACCGCAGCATCTTTCAACACTTCACCATTGTTACTGACAATCGGGCCGTGGACATCCAGCAACTTGCGTTTCCCGTTCTGCATCAGTTCCCAGCCGTTCTGGCCTTCGCGGCCATAGCGCAAACAGGCATGCTGTAGCAGGTCCTCGGGGACAATTGGCTTACCCATGCGATTTAAATAATCCGGGCTACAGCAAATCACGCGTTTCAAAACCTTCAAACGACGCGCAATCAGTGTTGAATCTGCAAGTAAACCAATGCGAATGGCGATATCAAAACCTTCGCCAATCATATCGACGTATCTATCCCCCAGCTCCACTTGGAATTGCACCGAGGGGTGCTGGCAAAGAAATTTAGCAATCAGCGGAGACAGATAACTCATACCAAAGGACATCGGAATACTTATCCTGAATGACCCCTGTAGCTCAAGCCGACGTTCCGAAACCGCCTGTTCCGCTTCCTGAATATCGTCCAAAATTTTCTGCGCATGTTGCGAAAAAACGTGTCCCGATTCGGTAACCGACAGCTTACGCGTATTGCGGATCAGCAAACGGACGCCGAGCGACGCCTCAAGCGCGGCCATCCTCCGGCTCACGTACTGTTTTGATAACAGCAACTGTTCAGCAGCTGCCGTAAAGTTTCCAGCCTTGATTACCGTGATGAAAATGCGGAGGTCTTCAATTTGCATGCTGTCGATCCCTGGTTTCTCGATGCCGTGTATTGTCAACTTAAAGGTGACAGTGTTTGTCATTCAAGCCATCTGTTACGCAAATCAGTTTACGGTTAATCTCTTTCTATCGGAAGGGCAAACGTCTTTCCCCCCAATAACTCAGGAGCACATCATGATCGAGCAAAGACTGTCTGAACAACGCGGATTAGGTGACCACGGCTGGCTGCACTCTCGTCATACTTTCTCGTTTGCGAGCTATTTTGATCCTAAACAGGTTGGTTTTTCTGACCTGCTGGTGATTAATGATGACAACGTCGCGGCATCTCGTGGCTTTGGTGCGCATCCTCACAGCAATATGGAAATTATTTCCTATGTATTGCAGGGTGAGTTAGCTCATAAGGATTCGATGGGCACCGGTTCGGTGATTATCCCTGGTGATGTGCAGCTGATGAGCGCGGGTTCTGGCGTGACGCACAGTGAGTTTAATAACTCTAAAACTGATGGCGTGCATTTCCTGCAAATCTGGATCGTGCCAGCAGAAAATGGCACCGAGCCTGGTTATCAGCAGGTTTCAGTAGCAGATGAAGAAAAACGCGGCAAACTGCGCCTAATCGTTTCTCCAACCGGCGATAACAACGCGCTGCGCGTTCGTCAGGATATCAAGATTTACTCAGGGCTTTTCGATGGTGCGGAACAGCAAACCATTGATCTTGATGCCGACCGCTACGCCTACATCCACGTTGCTCGCGGTAGCATCACCATTAACGGGATCACGTTTAAAGAAGGCGACGGCGCACGGGTTCGCAATGAACCCTCTCTGACCTTCACCGACGGTGATCAGGCAGAAGTATTGCTGTTTGACCTGCGCCCGGTAGAAGTGAACCATCCGCAGCGTTAATCTTTGAGCTTTAGAAAATTAGCATTATCAGGCCGGGGATTTTTTCTCCGGCTTTTTTATTTTCAAAAATTAAATCTCGGACCATTCACGCAGCAGGTTGTGATAGAGATTCAGCAGCGATAACACCTCTTCACTTTCGCCGTGGCGCGCTTTCAATGTCTGAATATTGCTGTCGAGTTCAAACAGCATGCCGCGCTTCTTGTCGTCACGGATCATCGATTGAATCCACATAAACGAGGCGACGCGGATACCCTGAGTGACCGGCGTAACGCAGTGCAGGCTGCTCGAGGGATAAAGGATTAAATCACCCGCCGCCAGCTTGACCGAATGCTGCCCGTAAGTGTCATTAACCACCAACTCCCCGCCTTCATAACTCTCTGGTTCACAAAGGAAAAGCGTGGCCGAGAGATCGGTACGCATCCAACCCGATTCGCCGTTGTTACGCACCGCGCCGTCAACGTGAAAGCCGTAGGTTTCATTTTGCTGATAGCGATTGAACAACGGAGCAGAAATATTGCGCGGCAAGGCAGCGGCAAAAAACAGCGGGCTATTTTGAAGTGCTTTTAATACCGTTGCCTGCAATCGCGGATAGACTTCGCTGCGCGTGTCAATTTGCTGGTTATTCTTCACTTGCGCGCCCTGACTGCCCACGGTAGCACGGCCATCAATCCACGGGGCTTTATCCAGTTCACGGCTAAAAGCGGCCAGCTCATTAGAATTCAATACTGCCGGAATACGATACATCATGGTGTTTATCTCACATGAAATCGTGGGGCAAGAAGCCCCACGTTCACTTTTTAAAATCAGATTTAGAAATGCACGTTCGCTGTCAGCTTAAACGTTCTTTCTTCACCCGGATGGTAGCGATAGCCGCTCTTGTTAATCGACGCAACGTAATCTTTGTTGAAGATATTATAAACGTTGAGCTGAAGATCCAGATTGCGGTTTACGCGATAACCGGCTTTCGCATCGGCTACCCAGTAGCCTTCTGTGTAAGAAGGAGTGCCGACAGCGCCATCGGTTCCACGGCTCAAACCGCCGACGTAGCGCGCGCCGCCGCCCACCGACCAGTCATCGCTGACCTGATATTGGCTCCACAGGGTGAAGGCGTGTTTTGGCGTGTAAGGCAGAGAGGACGAGCCTTCAGCGGTCTCGACAGCACCTGATTTCACTGTCGCATGCTGCTGGGTATAACCCGCCATTACCTGCCAGGCCGGGGTAATATTTCCACTTGCCGACAGCTCGTAGCCCTCTACTCGCTTAGTGCCGTATTGGGAATAGGTGCCGTCGTCGTTGGCTTCCACGTCGTTTTCAATATTGGTACGGAAGAGCGCGGCCGCCAGCTGCAAGCGCTTATCCAACACTTCCCACTTGGTGCCGACTTCTGTGGTCTTGGCTTTCTGTGGTTTAAAGTCGGTGCGATTGGCGCTATTGCCTGTGCCACCCGCAGCCAGAGCAAAAGTGCTGCCGCCCGGAGGCTGTTGCGAGATAGCGTAGTTGGCATAAACATTGCCGTTTTCAGTCAAGTGATACAGCGCGCCCAGCTTCCAGTTAACCAGATTGCCCGAGGTATTGGTGTCCACCGTGGTTATTGGAGTGTTTTTTGGAACGCCAGCCGGACAGGCGACAGCTCCACGACCGCTTGCACCGCAGGCAGTCACGCTATCATAAGAGGTGTGATAGTTATCCAGTCGAATCCCGCCATTCACCTCAAATTGTTGTGTAATTTGCAGAGTATCGAAGGCGTAAATTCCAAAGGTGTCAGTAGTTCCGTTGGCGTTCGCGCCGTTGCGGGTCAGTCCACCGATAGAGATATCGCTGTTCGGATGGTAAATATTAACCGGCGGAGGTGTCAGCGCATTGACACCATAGTTGGTCTGTTCTTCACGAGTTAACTCGATACCGGCGCTGATATCATGGCCAATAGCTCCAGTCTTGAATTTACTGGTGATATTCGTCTGGTTAGTCAGGATCTTGTTGCTGACATCTTTGGTGTTTGCCAGACGCCCGATTGACCATGAGTCAACATCGCTACTCGGACGAGTGATGTTCGAATCCGCCGCCATAAAGGCGCTCAGCAAGTAATCCTGCTTAATTTGCGACCAGCGAGTGGTGTTGCGAATAGTCGTGTTTTCCGAAAAATCGTGCTCGAAGCGCATCGTCACAGTATTGGTTGTCGAATCATCATAATCCGAATCAGTACCGTAGAAATTATGGCTGTTGACCTTGCCGGAAGAGTTCAGCGCAGAAGTGGCGGCCGAAGGTGCGCCATAGCTCGGCAATCCAATGGTCGGTACTCCGCCGTCTGGCGTATTGTGCTGGGTAACATGCAGATAGTTAAGATAAAGACGGTTGGCCGTTCCCAAGCCAAAGGCTATAGAAGGAGCTATCCCGTAGCGCTCGTTTTGCACTTTATCACGGCTGGCGTCATGGGTTTTTTCGCCCATCAGATTCAAACGAAACGCGGTGGTGTCGTTCACCATCTGGTTATAGTCCAAAGTGCTGCGACGGAACCAGGCACTACCCACGGCGACCGAGGCATCCAGGCCGGTATCCATGCGTGGCTGTTTGCTGATCATATTGATTGATCCGGTTGGCGCACTGCGACCGTAGTCACTGCCCGATGGCCCTTTAATCACTTCAACTTGTTCAGTGTTAAAGGTATCGCGCGACACACTGCCGATATCTCGAATGCCGTCAACATAAATGCTGTTTGAAGTATCAACGCCGCGCATGTAAACCGCATCTCCCGTTGAGGAGCTACCATTTTCACCGGCATAAAATGCGCCTACACCCGGAACGTTTTTCAGCGCATCGGTCAGATTGGTAACACCCTGATCGTTAAGCACCTGCTTCGGGATAACCGTGATGGTGCGCGTGGTATCAACCAGCGGACGGCTAAATTTCGGATCGGCAGATTGCCGAGTTGCATAAAGAGACGGGGCCTGAGCCTCAACAACCAGAGTATCTTCTTGTTTAGAATCACTATTACTAGCCGCCTGTGCAAAGCCTGGTGACGAGATGCCGATGCACAAACCTGTAAACAACGTCAGAGAATTGAAACTGCTAAAAGGTAAATTGGGGTTCTTTTCCATTTTTCGTTATTAGTTTTAAATTGTTAATTTATGCCTATCATGCAGATAACCGACTGCCTAAGAATTTTATTCCTCAGGAAAACAGTCGGTTATCGTATCTAATCATGACTCATTAAATGATAAAGATAATAGTTATCATTTATGTTCTTATTTTTATCACGAAAAGCAGACAAAAAAAATACATTCCTTTACGGTTTGCATACATTTAGAACATTTTGATGTATTAAGAGACTGAATTGGCAGGTTTTATCGGGATTGGGAAGTGTGAACTGAAGCCGATTTTAACCGGCCCAGTAAACCGCTATGCGGAGATGAGGTTAGAAATTTCAATAAGATTACAATCGGGATCGCGGATATAAACCGATAATATAGCGCCTCGTGCGCCAGTGCGTTCAACAGGCCCCTCTTCAATAATTACACCCAATGCATTGATTTCATTGATTACTTCAGCCAAGGGTGTCGAACTGATAAAACAGAGATCCGCAGAACCTGGCGTCGGCGCTTTGGCTTTAGGTTCAAATTCTTTGCCAAGCTGATGAAGATTAATTTTTTGCTGCCCAAACGCCAACGCCTTGCGATCGCCTTTAAAGGTGACCACCTCAAATCCCAACACCTGCTGGTAAAATTCTATGCTGGTATCAATGTCAGCCACGGTAAGAACTAGATGATCTAAATTGTCGATTTTCACGTGCCTTTCCTCTTTTTACAGCAATAATGAGTTACTTTATTAACTTTTACCCGCCACAGGGGGTAATTAATAAAATACCCTCTTCAGGGGGTAAAACGATATTTACCCTCTCTAACGGGTAAGCTTGTTTTTACCCGCTACAGGGGGTATTGTTTTATCTACAGACAACGCCCATCAAATCCTGCCATTAAATATAGCTAATCTTTATTCAGGGTACGGCGCTGCATTAAAGAGGCCCAATGAAAATTACATCCCCCAAACAATTAGCTATTTATCTGAGAGACTTGAGAAAAACGCAGAAAATCAGTCAAACAGATTTGGCAAGCCGGGTAGGTATCAAGCAGGACACTATCTCGAAGTTCGAGCAAAATCCGGATACCACCAAAATAGAAACATTCTTCAAGATTTTGTCGGCATTGAATCTGGAACTGCATGTTGAAGCAAAAGGTGAAAACAAACGCTCACAAGGATGGACAGAAGAATGGTAACAAGCCGCCTGTCTGTTTATATGAATGGATTTCTTATAGGGACACTGCTTCAGGAAAAAAATGGTGCGCACTCTTTTATTTACGCCCCATCGTGGTTAGAAACCACTGATGCACGCCCTATTTCACTCTCTCTACCATTACGTTACGAAAAATATGATGGCGCAGAAGTGTATAATTTTTTTGATAATCTGCTGCCAGACAACCGCACTGTTCGAGAGCGTATAGCTGCTAAATATCACGCTAAATCAATGCAGCCTTTTGACCTCCTTTATGAGATCGGCAGGGATTGCGTCGGCGCTTTGCTATTGCTCCCAGAAGGTGAAGCACTTCCAGAACTGAAAATCATCAATGGGCGCAAACTAAGCGAATCTCAACTCGCTTCGATATTGGAGAGTTATAAAAGAGAGGCAATAGCCGATAAATACTCTGAAGATGACTTTCGAATTTCAATTGCAGGCGCGCAGGAAAAAACCGCTTTATTAAACTACAAAAAATCCTGGCAACTGCCTCAGGGCATTACACCTACCACGCATATTTTTAAGCTCCCGATGGGTACTATCCAAAGTCACAGCCATACCCTTGATCTTCGAGATAGCGTAGAGAATGAATGGTTGTGCATGCGAATCGCAAGAGCCTATGGACTGAATGCGGCAAACTGCGAAATGATAAAAGCAGGAGAGGTAAAAGCCCTTGCGGTAGAGCGTTTTGATCGGCGTTTTTCCACAGATCAATCTTGGATAATCAGGCTGCCACAAGAAGATTTCTGTCAGATTCAAGGTATTTCCTCGGCACAAAAATATGAAAGTGACGGCGGACCTGATATTGCCAATATTATGCAGCTATTGCTGGGTTCAGATAATGCAGAGCAAGATCGGATCTTCTTTATGAAATCCATTGTGCTGTTTTGGCTGCTGGCAGCTACCGATGGGCATGCTAAAAACTTTTCAATTTTCATTCGCCCTAATGGTGGCTACAGACTCACTCCACTTTATGACATTCTTTCTTGTTATCCGATGCTCGGCGGCACAGGCATGGCAAAGCAAGATATCCAGTTAGCAATGAGTCTTTCCTCGACCAAAAAGGGCAAGAAGTATCACTGGCAAACCATCTTCCCACGGCACTTTCTGGCAACGGCAAAGAAATGCGGATTTGACGAGCAAACTATGCGCGAAATAATGACTGAGTTCTTTGAAAGGACTCCCGGGGTATTGCTTCAGATTAGGGATGAACTTCCTGAAAATTTCCCTGAGAAAATCAGTAGCTCTATTCTTAATGGGATTGAGAAAAGCTATAAAAGATTGGGTAATCTGCCTGAATAAAACGTTTTATTTTGCAGAGCCAATAACAAAAATTGGCTCTGCCAGAATTTTGTTAAGCCTTACGCGCCGGAGCTTTATGCACCATGGTGTAAGCGTAATCCACACCCATTCCGTATGCGCCGCTGTGCTCGCGAACCAGACTCATCACCGCGTCGTATGTCTCTTTTCGTGACCAGTCTCGCTGGTATTCCAACAATACCTGCTGCCAGGTTACTGGCACTGCGCCAGCCTGTACCATACGGTCAATTGAGCGCTCATGAGCATCCACGCTGGTGCCGCCAGAAGTATCAGTCACCACGTAAACTTCATAACCTTCGTTCATCGCCATTAATGCCGGGAAAGTCAGACAAACTTCAGTCCATAGCGCTGAAATAATCAGTTTCTTACGACCGGTGGCCTTCACTGCGTTAACAAAACCTTCGTCTTCCCATGAATTCATCGAGGTGCGCTCAATCGGTTTTACATCTGGATGAACCGCCAAAAGTTCAGGCCAGATATATCCACTGAAACTTTCTGTTTCTACCGACGTGTAAATCACCGGCACGTTAAATACCTTGCCAGCTTTCGCCAGAGCAACGGTGTTATTTTTAAGCTGTTGACGATCGATATTCGCGACGCCAAAAGACATTTGTGGTTGATGGTCGATAAAAATCAGGGTTGAATTTTTTGGGTCAAGCAGTTCGAATTTGGACATTATATTTTTCCTCTCAGAGAGTATTGTTGAGTTATTAACTTGTGAAATTTAATTTGTTTTTTTGTTTCATCTTGCTGCTGGAATTAACAATAGGCGAGGTTGAATCAATCTGATAGCGGAAAGAATTTGCGATGTTGTTCAAAATTTTTTGACAGGTTAGATGATGAGAATAATGCTTTCTTTCAATCAATTACTCGGGGAAAAACATTTAATAAACTACTTGGGATTTCCATTACCTATTAATCAGACCCGCAGAGCAGCATTTTTTATCGGGTGCGAAATAGCCACAATGCGGTATCATTTATTTAATGAATTTAAAGAAATTTCCTTAGCCCACTTCTTACGCTGACTATTCTCATGACCCTTAACGTGCACGCTCCGCTTCAGCCTGTTTTCGACGGTCACAATGACCTTTTGCTTCGCCTGTGGTTGAACGAGTCGCCAGATCCTGTCGCACAGTTTTTGGATGGCAAAACAGACGAAAAATCCAAGGGTCATCTGGACCTGCCGCGCATTAAGGCTGGCGGTTTTGCCGGAGGACTGTTTGCGGTGTTTATTCCCCCAGCCTCTTATATGCCAAAGCTAAAGCCGAATGCCACGCCACAGCCGCACGATGCATTGGAGATTACTCATCAGCAAATCAACCTGTTGCAGCGTATCGAGCGCCAATCGGCGGGGCGGGCCAAAATCTGTCGCACAGTCAATGAAATTGAAAGCTGTATCGAGCAGGGCGTGCTGGCGATGGTGCTGCACATTGAAGGCGCGGAGGCGATCGACGTTTCGCTCGGCAATCTTGATGAGTTTTATCAGTTGGGGCTGCGCAGTATCGGGCCGCTGTGGAATCTGCCAAATCAGTTTGGCGTCGGTGTGACCGGAGATTTTCCCGGCTCCCCCGACAGCGGCGATGGCCTGACGCTGGCCGGTTTAAGCCTGCTGCGCGCCTGCAATCGTAAAAAAATTCTGATTGATGTTTCGCACATGAATGAAAAGGCCTTTTGGCAGACCGCCCGCTTTAGCGATGCGCCTTTGGTTGCGACTCATTCCAATGCGCATGCGTTGTGCGCCCAACCGCGCAATTTGACGGATCGGCAGTTGGCGGCGATTGCGGAAAGCGACGGCTTTGTCGGGGTGAATTTCGGCAATGCCTTCCTGCGTGCCGACGGCAAACGTGACGCGGACACGCCGCTGGAAAGAATCATTCAACACATTGATTATCTTATTGAAAAAGTAGGAGAAGACAATGTCGGGCTGGGATCTGACTTTGACGGAATCAGTGTACCGGAAGCGTTAGGCGATGTTAGCGGCCTGCCTTTGCTATTACAGGCAATGAAACAAGCCGGTTACAATAACGCGCTGATTGAGAAACTCGCCTGTCGCAACTGGTTAAAAGTTTTAAAGCAAACTTGGGGTGTTTAACCTCAAAAAGGGCAGATAGCGCGCTTTTTAAGCCATTCCCCTATACTTTACGTGGTTGATATCACTTTAGCTTAGGAGGAACATCTGCCGCGCCAAATTTTCAATATTTGACAACGAGCACTTCATCTGCCGGAATTATTATCGGCAAGATGAATTTTTTAACCTGCAACACCAAGAGGAGTCGACCATGACTACATGGACCAAACCTAAATTTGTAGATCTGCGCCTGGGCTTAGAAGTTACTCTGTACATCTCTAACCGCTAATCCCTCATGCCCGTAGTTCGCTGCGGGCATTTTTCCTTTTCCAACTCCTGGTCTACACATGCTGATTAACGTTCTTGGTTCCGCTGCGGGCGGTGGCTTCCCACAGTGGAACTGCAACTGCAACAACTGTCAGGGCGTGCGCAATGGCACCATGAAAACCTCGGCACGTACGCAATCCTCAATTGCTATCAGTGATGACGGTATTGATTGGGTGCTGTGTAACGCTTCTCCCGACGTCTGCCATCAAATTGCCGCCACGCCAGACTTGATAAAACACGGTGTGTTACGCGGCACTGCCATTGGCTCAATTATTCTTACGGATAGCCAGATTGATCACAGCGCCGGCTTGCTCAATTTGCGCGAAGGCTGTCCGCATCAGGTCTGGTGTACCCCTGAGGTTCATCAGGATCTGACCACCGGTTTTCCGGTGTTTACCATGCTTTCCCATTGGAACGGCGGCCTGGTTCATCATGCGATTGATCCTGATGAAGCCTTCTCGACTGCAGTTTGCCCGGCACTGAAATTTACTGCCATTCCATTATTAAGCAACGCCCCGCCGTATTCTGAATATCGCGGCAAGCCGCTGCCGGGCCACAATATTGCGCTGTTTATCGAAGATACCCGCACTGGTAAGACGCTGATGTATGCGCCCGGTCTCGGCGAACCCGATGACGCCCTGATGGGCTGGCTGAAAAAAGCCGACTGCCTGCTGATTGATGGAACTTTGTGGCGTGACAACGAGCTGGCTAACACTGGCGTCGGGCGCAATACCGGTAAAGATATGGGGCATCTGGCACTGGCCGAAAAGCAAGGCCTGATGGAGCTGCTTTCTTCGCTGCCTGCCGAGCGCAAGATCCTCATTCATATTAACAATACCAACCCAATTCTCGATGAATCTTCTGCTGAAAGGCAGGCTCTGAATGAGCAAGGTATCGAAGTCAGTTGGGACGGCATGCGCATTGAACTTTAGGAAACATAGATGAACTCATTTAATTCCTCGGCGGCACTTATGACGCCACAAGAGTTTGAACAGGCCCTGCGCGCCAAAGGGGCTTATTATCATATTCACCACCCTTATCATATTGCGATGCACAATGGCCAGGCTACGCGTGAACAGATCCAGGGTTGGGTTGCCAATCGTTTCTATTATCAGACCAGTATTCCGATGAAAGATGCGGCGATCATGGCAAACTGCCCAGATGCGCAAACGCGTCGCAAATGGGTTCAGCGTATTCTCGACCACGACGGTCAAGGCGATAATGAAGGCGGAATTGAAGCCTGGTTGCAGCTGGGAGAGGCCGTGGGCCTTGACCGCGAAGTGCTGTTGTCAGAAAAAATGGTGCTTCCCGGCGTGCGTTTCGCGGTTGATGCCTACGTCAACTTTGCCCGTCGCGCCGTGTGGCAGGAGGCGGCCTGCAGCTCGCTGACCGAGCTGTTCGCGCCGCAAATTCATCAGTCTCGTCTCGACAGCTGGCCTAATCACTACACCTGGATCCAGCCAGAAGGTTATCACTACTTCCGTAGCCGCCTGAGTCAGGCAAATCGCGACGTCGAGCACGGTTTGGCGTTGGCACTGGAGTACTGTAATACCGTTGAGAAGCAGCAGCGTATGCTGGAAATCCTGCAGTTCAAGCTGGATATTCTATGGACCATGCTCGACTCAATGACCATGGCCTACGAGCTTGACCGCGCGCCTTACCACAGCGTAACGCAGCAGCCGGTGTGGCATAGAGGAAAGCTTCTGTGATCGAAATTAACGTCAATCAGGTGCCGATGTTCCGCCGTGGTTTCCGTTTACAGTGGGAACCGACTCAGAACAGCCACGTAATCCTTTACCCTGAAGGCATGGCAACACTCAACGAAAGCGCAGCGATGATTTTGGAAAACGTCGACGGTAAACGTCTGCTGTCTGAAATTATTGATGGGCTGAATCAACGCTTCCCGGAAGCCGGCGGCGTTGACGACGACGTAAAAGAGTTTTTTGCCCAAGCCTACGAACAAAAGTGGATAATTTTCCGTGAACCTGCCTAAACCTCAAGTCAAACCGCCGCTCTGGTTGCTGGCGGAGCTGACTTACCGTTGTCCGTTGCAGTGTCCCTACTGCTCCAACCCGCTTGATTTTGCCAAGCAGGAAAAAGAGCTGACCACCGAACAATGGATTACGGTGTTTGAACAGGCCCGCGAGATGGGCGCTGTACAGATAGGTTTTTCCGGCGGCGAACCGCTGGTGCGCAAGGATTTGCCTGAGCTTATCAAAGCGGCACGTGACCTCGGTTTTTATACCAACCTGATCACCTCAGGCATTGGTTTAACCGAGAAGAAAATCGATGCCTTCGCCGAAGCGGGTCTGGACCATATTCAGATCAGTTTCCAGGCAAGTGATGAAACGCTGAATGCTGCGCTGGCGGGTTCTGCCAAGGCTTTCCAGCAAAAACTGGACATGGCGAAAGCAGTGAAAGCCCACGGTTACCCGATGGTGCTTAACTTCGTGCTGCATCGCCATAACATTCATCAGATCGATAAAATTATCGAACTCAGCATTGAGCTAGAGGCCGACGATGTCGAGCTGGCAACCTGTCAGTTTTACGGCTGGGCGCAGCTTAATCGCGAAGGCCTGCTGCCGACTCGCCAACAAATCGCCGAAGCCGAAGCGGTGGTTGCCGACTACCGCGTCAAGATGGCCGACAAAGGTAATCTGGCCAATCTGCTGTTCGTGACGCCAGACTATTATGAAGAGCGTCCGAAAGGCTGCATGGGCGGCTGGGGGGCGATTTTCCTCAGCGTAACCCCGGAAGGCATGGCGCTACCATGTCACAGCGCGCGCCAGTTACCGGTCGAATTCCCGTCGGTGCTGGAGCAGTCGTTGCAAGACATCTGGTACAACTCGTTTGGTTTTAACAAATATCGCGGCTTTGACTGGATGCCGGAACCTTGCCGTTCCTGTTCTGAAAAAGAGAAAGACTTTGGTGGCTGCCGCTGCCAGGCGTTTATGCTGACAGGCAATGCCGACAATGCCGATCCGGTATGCTCGAAATCAGAACATCACGGGATGATTCTCCAAGCGCGCGAGCAAGCCAACTGCACTAATATTCAGGTCAATCAGCTGCAATTCCGCAATCGCAGAAACTCGCAACAATTGATCTTTAAAACGTCAGTATCATGATGCAACAACGGCTGACGCTGGCCAATGGCCTGCGGGTTATTCTTAACCACGATCCGCAGGCTTCACGCTCGGCCGTTCTGTTTAATCTGGCGGCGGGCAGCCATCACGAGCCAAAACAATGGCCCGGACTGGCCCATTTATTCGAGCACGTGGTGTTTTCCGGCAGCCGTGGCTATCAGGGTGAACAACGCCTGATGAGCTGGGCGCAGGCCGAGGGCGCGCGGCTAAACGCTACCACCTTACCGACCTCCACCGCCTGGTTTTTTGATATCACTGCCGCCAGGCTGGCAGACGGATTTGCCAGACTGGCCGATATGCTGGCCTTTCCGCTGCTTTCGCTGGATGCAATCTCGCAGGAAACGGCAGTTATCGATGCCGAATTCCGCATGCTTAGCACCGATAGCGACACGTTATACGAAGCCGCACTTGGCGTCGCGTTTGAATCACCGCAGGCTTTGGCGCATTTTCACGTTGGCAATCTCGCCTATTTTGGCCAAGACATACAGGCACTTCAGCAGGCATTACGCGACTATCACCAGCGTTTTTTTCATGCCGATAATTTGACGTTGTGGCTCTCTGGTCCGCAGTCTTTTAAAGAATTAACCGCGCTGGCCGAGCAATACGGTAGCGTTTTCCCCGCCAGCGACAAGTCGTTACCGCCGGTCGTTGAGCCGCTCCGGCTGAAAAATCAACGCGCATTCGTATTGCAGCAAAGCGATAATTCCCGGCTACATTTGACCTTTGCCTTGAAAAATACGCATCCACAGGGTCGGCAATCCTTCAGCCTGCTACGCCAGTTTTTCAGCGATGAAGCAGAAAAGAGTTTGCTGGCGATTCTGCGAACGTTAGGATTATGCGACACTTTGAATCTTATGGTGCCGTACTGCAGCAAAAAAGATGCGATTGTCACCTTTGAGTTTATGCTCAACAACGCACTGCAATCCTGCGCGGCACAGGTTGAGGGGCTATTTTTTCACTGGTTGCAGGCGTTATCGCAGGTCGGCGAATTAAATTTAAATCACTACGCCATGCTCGCTCAAAAAGCTTTCAACCGCTTAACTCCCGTGGATCGACTACGCGCCGATGCCTTCGGATTTCCGTCCATTACTGAGTGTAAAAATGACTTGCTGACGGGCTGGAATAACCTGCTGAGCCAGCTTAATACCGAAAATCTGACTCGCCTTTGGGTTGCGCCCGTAATCAATGCAGGGCTCCAAACAGTGCAAGGTTTTGACCTGCCTTTACAACCGATAACCTGGTTGGCCGACAGCAATATAAATGCACCAGAGCTGTTTTTTTATCCGCAGGATATCAATTTTTCAGCTAACAACATCATTCCAAATAACAACATTGCCACCCCAAGATTGCCTGAGAAACTGGTTATTTTGCCGTATCAAACGGGCGATAACGACGAGGGTGTTTTAATCCTCGGTCCTGAGTTGGGTCATCCGCTCTCGCTGCGCTGGGGATATATTTTGCAGGCCAGCCTGCGCGCCATTATTGGACACTGCGCCCATCTTGGCGGCACGCTTTCATTTGAAAATATTCAAGGGCGATGGCTCTTGCAGTTAAGTGGCCGTCAGCAAGTGATGATAAACACGCTTGAGGCAGTGATTGACCGCCTGAATGGATTACCCGAGGCGCAGATTGCCCAGGGTGAACGGCAATTTCAGCAGGCTAAACAAAGGATGCAAACCGATGTTGCTATTCGTTGCCTGCTCAAGGGGTTACCGCGTCTGCTGAGCGGCGAATCGCTGGAGGATGACCGATCGCCTTCTCTGCCGGACATTGCCTGGCGGGCGGAGCTTTATGGCGGTGATGCCATTTTGCAAGCCCGCGTTTCGAACCTGTTAAGCCGCTTCCCCGGAGCAATTAATGCAAAGGCTTTTTCCGCGCGCCTCCATATTCCGCCAATGACAAAGCACACCTTCTCAACGACCAGCAAAGATGCCGCCGTGCTGCTGTTTTGCCCGCTGGTAGAGCAAACCGCCGTCTGCCATGCTGCATGGCGCATTCTGGCCTCACTTTTTGAGCCGCGTTTTTTCCAGCGTTTACGGGTTGAGCAGAATATTGGCTACGTGGTGACCTGCCGCTTTATGCCCTCAGCCGGAGAGTTTGGATTGCTGTTTGCCGTACAGTCACCTACCCATTCCGTTGTGCAGATAATCAGCGAGATTAGACGATTTATCGGCGATATGAATGAAATAATTGTCGATCTCCCGCAAAGGCTGTTCACGGAAAAATGTGCCGATCTGTTGCGCAGTCTTGAGGTTAAGAACTCAGACAGCATTGAGCAAGCCCGAGAACATTGGCTGAGCCAGCATGCCTACGCCCCCGCACTTACCGCAAAGGCGATATCAAGCCTTACGCAAGAACAGCTAATGACTTTTTATCAAAAGCTAAATCAAGGGGTTAATCCATTGTGGGTGCTGAATAATTAATGTAAAACAAACTGATTATAGCCCGCCATTGGCTTCAAATCAGTCTTGGTTGCTTCAATCTTCCTCTCTCACTCTTCCTCAACTGGTTCAATAAAACTGACCGAAGCGGTCAAAAGTTTGCGGTTGTTATGTAACCAATTAGGGGTGAGGATGTAATCTTTAACGCATCAACAACCCAAAGTTGTGGAGCTTAACGTGGGATTACTGAGTCATTTCTTCGCAAAGTTATTGGGTACTGATACCAAACCTACGCCCCTAAATGAGGAACCAAAGATGACTAAAGTGTTAGTACTTTATCATTCAATGTATGGTCACATTGAAACCATGGCGCAGAACGTTGCAGAAGGTGCAAAAAGTGTTGCAGGCGTTGAAGTTACGCTGAAACGTGTACCAGAAGTAATGGATGCAGAGTCTTTTGCGGCGGCTGGCGGCAAGAGCGAGCAGGCAGCCCCGATTGCCGATCCGTCAGAGCTGGGTGATTACGATGCTATCATCATCGGTACTCCGACTCGCTTCGGCAACATGTCCGGTCAGATGCGCAACTTCCTCGACCGCACTGGCGGCCTGTGGGCAAAAGGCGCGTTAGTCGGCAAAGTTGCCAGCGTCTTTACCTCGACCGGCACTGGCGGCGGCCAGGAAATGACCATTACGTCAACCTGGACCACACTGGCACACCACGGGATGATCATTGTACCAATTGGTTATAGCTCACCGGAGTTGTTCGATATTTCTCAAGTTGGCGGCGGCACACCTTACGGTGCTTCAACCATTGCAGGCGGTGACGGCTCTCGTCAGCCGGATGCTCGTGAATTGACTATTGCCCGCCATCAAGGGCAGTATGTGGCACAAATTGCGGCCAAACTTAAAGCATAATATCTATTATGCTCAGGCGAGGCACCTATTCCGCCTGAGCATAAATATCTTTTGTAATATCTCCCTTTTTAAAGACTCGATAAAATACCGCGCATTAAGTTAATTCTTCCCTTTCTGAATATCTCCAGGATCTAAATCACAGAATAACAACGCCAACTCAGCATCTTGCAGTTTTTTTAAAATACTGTGGGCGATATCAAAGCCTGCTGTGTGCTTTCACAAATATTACTTATTTATTTCCGCTAATTCTCGACATCAGCCCAATGCCTGCCTCATTTAGCCCTTCTATATTTGATAGGTCAGAATATTTTTAGAGCAATATTATTCTGTCCCTGCCGCTCTAATCGGTTGATAACTCAAATAGATAAAAGGGAAAGAAGATGACATTGTCAAAAAACAGTCCCGAAAAGAAATCCTATGTCCGCATCGGTATCCTGATGATGATCTTGTTTTTATCGGTGGTGGCCTACGCCGACCGCTCTATTTTATCCATCTCGGGATCGGCAATTAAGGACGAATTCGGACTCAGTTCCATTCAATTAGGCTTTATTCTTTCGGCCTTTAGCTGGGCCTATGTCATAGGGCAAATTCCCGGCGGGCTGTTTCTCGATCGCTACGGCGCCAAACGAGTTTATGGTGTCACGCTGGTCCTGTGGTCACTATCAACGCTGGCAATGGGTTTTGTCGGCGAGTTTGAAAAAGGCGTTGCGGGGGCGATTTTTATTATGTTTAGCCTGCGCTTCCTGCTGGGCCTGATTGAAGCACCCAGTTTTCCGGCCAATGCTCGCGTCACCATTATGTGGTTTCCAAGAGCAGAACGCGGCAGAGCCTCCTCACTGTTTGCCTCATCGCAATATTTCGCCGTCGCTATTTTCTCGCCGCTTTCCGGCTGGCTGGTCTCAGAGTTCGGCTGGCAGTGGCCGTTCTTTGTATTAGGAATAATCGGCGTTGGAGCTTTCGTAGTGTGGATGTTTTTCATGCGCGAACCGCGCCATCATCCATTAGTTTCAAAGCAGGAGCTGGATCATATTATCGATGGCGGCGGGTTGGTTGATATCGATTCTGTGCACGAACGTAAGGCTAAATCGCGATTATCGCGTGCGACAATCAACGGTTTGTTAATCAGCAGAATGCTGTGGTGCGCCTACCTCGGCCAGTACTGCATTATTGCGCTGAGTTATTTCTTTATTACCTGGTTCCCGATTTATCTAGTTCAGGCGCGCGGCATGGATATATTACACGCCGGTTTTGCGACTGTAGCCCCCGCATTATGCGGTTTTGCCGGCGGCATATTTGGCGGCTATATTTCTGATTATCTACTTCTCAAAGGCTGGTCACTGTCATGGGCGCGTAAAACGCCTTATATCGTCGGAATGGTAATGGCTGCAACATTAATAGGCGCCGCGGTGATCGACAGCAATGTGTGGATTGTCGCCATCATGTCCTTTGCGTTCTTTGGTAAAGGCGTGGCCGCCGGTGCCGGAACCTGGACAGTGATCAGCGATACCGCGCCAAAAGAAGCGGTGGGGCTGGCTGGAGCAATATTTAACTGCGTCGGCAACGTCGCCGGTATCGTTACGCCGATTATGTTTGGTTATATCGTCGCCATTACCGGTAATTACAGTATGGGCCTGCTGTTTGTCGGCGCGCATTGTATTCTTGGTGCGCTGCTGTTCCTGTTCGTCATGGGGCCAATTGAGCGATTCAAAAAAGATCAGAACGATACCTCTCAATCTTCAGTACACACTTTCAATTCAGGACATCAGGCGCATCACTGATATTTCGGGCATTCACCCGTTTCTCTCCAAAAGCCAGACGCCAAAAACGTCTGGCTTTTTTATTTTCATTAAACTCTATTAAATAAAATTAATCCCAGCCTGATTTTTTATAATTAATTTTCACTAAACCAACAAAGATAAAAGTGACATTAGTTAAATCATCTTATTAGTTAATAATATTCCCAGACTTGTCAGGATGATCTCGGACACAAATATACATACACTCCCTCGCAATAATTCCAAGCGATATATAAAAATCATAAAACTTTTATTGAAATAATATATCCATTAATAATAACCATTCTGACGGCAGAACTATGAATTTATCTCATGTTAAAAAAACAGCAACCTTAGTTTTCATACTATCGGCAATGCTTGCCCCTCTTTACGCTCAGGCAGAAGGCGGATTATCAATTCAAGGCACGCGCATTGTCTATCCACAGGGCAGTAAGCAGGTCAGCATTTCAATGACGAATTCTTCAACCACAGAATCATTTCTGGTGCAGTCTCGCGTTGAAGATGCCGCCGGCAATAAAACCCAAGATTTTATCGTCACTCCGCCGCTGTACCTGAGCGGTCCGAAAAATGAAAACGTGGTAAGAATAATGCACGTAGGCAAGGAGTTGCCAGGCGATCGCGAGTCGCTTTATTACTTTATTGAAAAAGCTATTCCTTCTCTGGATAAATCAAAAGTCACTAGCGGCAGCGTTCTTATGCTGGCGACCGCCAACCGGATAAAATTATTTGTTCGCCCGAAAGGTTTAACACAAGACGTTAATACAGCACCACAAAGTTTGCATTTTTATAAAACTGGCAACACTTTGCACATATCAAACCCTAGTCCTTATTACCTCACAATGACGGAAATAAAGTACGGTAATGAAGATATTCCAGGGATCATGATTGCACCAAAAGAACAGGCCACGCTGCCTCTGCCTGCCGGTAATACTCACACAATCAGCTATCGAACCATTAATGATTTTGGTGGTAACAGCGACATCATCAAGAAAAAAATTGATGAGTAATTCAGATAATTATTATTTGGATTTAATTAACTGACCTGACTTGCCGCCTATTCCTTTAATAAGGACGAGACGCCTGTTTCCGTATGATAAAAAATATAAAAGAAAATAGCAGCACATGAATAAATCACACCGACACTTAGGTAGAAAAAATTTATCCGTAATGCCTGAAAGGCTTTTTAGTGTAAGACCTCTGGCTCTTTTCTTACTGACACTTTTTTTCAACCAGCGCTAACGCCGGGCTTTATTTCGATCCCGCCATGTTGGATGCGAATAATGGTCAACCAGTGGCTGACCTGACGCGATTCGAACAGCCCGGCACCCAGCTGCCCGGTGTTTATCAGGTGGATATTTTCCTCAACGGCAACCAGGCATCAACCCGCAAAATGCGTTTTGTTTCTTTGCCCACTGCCGATGTGCTGCAGCATTTTTCGCCGCCGTCGCCTCACGATAATACGGGATTAATGGCCTGTCTGACCAAGGCGGATCTTGACCTCCTCGAGGTTAATACTCCCATATTCCCTGCACTTGCGGCATTACCTCAAGGCACTTGTGTCGCACCTGGGGCCTATATTCCACAGGCGTTCACCGCGTTCGACTTTCAGAAGATGCGTTTGGACATCAGCATTCCGCAGGCAGCGATGAAAAATCTGCCGCAAGGTTGGATCCCGCCTGAACGCTGGGATGAGGGCGTCAATGCTGCACTGCTAAGTTATCGCTTTAATGGCAGCACCAATTATGGCCGTTACGGCAACAGCAGCAGTAATTACTTGAGCCTGAACAGTGGGTTAAATCTCGGCGCCTGGCGGCTGCGCGACAACAGTAACTGGACCGGTTACCAAAGCCGCCTCGGTAACAGCAGCCGCTGGCAGCACCTTGAAACCTATGCTCAACGCACGATTATCCCCCTACGCAGCGAACTGACCTTGGGGGATAGCTTTACTGGCAGCGATGTATTTAATTCACTGTCTTTTCGCGGCGCCAAGCTTGCCAGTAACGACGACATGTACCCAGACACTCAGCGCGGATTTGCCCCGTCGGTCAAAGGCGTCGCGCGCAGCAATGCACGGGTCGAGATCCGCCAGCACGGCAATATTATTTATCAGACCTTTGTTGCGCCAGGCGCCTTTGATATCAATGACCTGTATTCGATGTCTTCGGGTGGCGATCTCGATGTCACAGTGACCGAAGCCGACGGCAGCGTTAATCATTTTTTGGTGCCTTATTCCTCGGTACCGATGCTCCAGCGTGACGGACATTTGCGCTACGCCCTCACTGCCGGGCGCTATCACAGCAGCAGCGATCGTTACTCAAGCCCAGACTTTGCCCAGGCCACTCTACTGTGGGGGCTGCCGCACAACATGACTGTCTATGGCGGCGTGCAGCTGGCCGAGCGTTATCAGGCCGCCGCGTTGGGTGCGGGCATGAATATGGGCGACTGGGGCGCAATTTCTGCCGACGTCACTCAGGCCGATAGTACCCTCAGCGATGGCAGCAAGCATCAGGGCCAATCGGTGCGTTTCCTCTATGGCCGATCGCTGGTTTCTACTGGCACCACGCTGCAACTGGCCGGTTACCGCTATTCCACTCAAGGCTTTCACACGCTCGACGAAACTGCGCTGAAAACCATGACCGGCTGGCGCTACGACTATGATCGCGTGGGCCTCGACGGCCTGCCGGTTAAACGCCCTTATAGCGACTATTACAACCTTTACAACAGCCGACGTGCCAGTCTTGAAGTCAATATCTCACAGACGCTAGGGGATTTTGGCTCGATTTATATCACCGCGACCCACCAGACTTACTGGAACAAATCCGCCGCGACCCATGCCCTGCGAGGTGGCTATAGCAACACTTTCGGCCAGATAAGCTACAACCTTTCAGTGAGTTATAACCGCATCAGCGGTCAGCCGGATGCAGATAAAACGGTGTTCCTTTCAATGTCAGTGCCGATGGATGCCTGGTTGCCGCACGGCGACAGCACTTCGCAGCATCACTCGATGTGGGCCAACTTCAGCACGGACCGTAACAGTGACGGCAGCTTCACCCATCAGGCGGGGCTGAGTGGCAACGCGCTGGCAGAAAATAATCTCAGCTGGAATGTGTCGCAGGGGTATGACCGCCACGGCGGCAATAGCGGCAATGTCGGGCTGGATTACAGCGGGACTTATGGCAACGCCAGCACCGGTTACAGCTACGGCCGCGACCATCGTCAGATAAGTTACGGGCTCTCCGGCGGCGCGGTGTTGCATCGCAACGGACTGACTTTCGGGCAATATTTAGGCCGTACCAACGTACTGGTTGCCGCGCCGGGTGCCAACGGCATTGGCATTGAAAACGGCACGGGTCTGCATACCGACTGGCGTGGCTACACCGTGGTGCCGTATGCCAGTGATTATCGCGAGAACCGCGTGGCGCTGGATATTAACCAGCTGGATGACCATACCGATCTCGACAACGTGGTCGCCAACGTGGTGCCAACCGAGGGCGCAATGGTTCGCGCTGATTTCAAGGCCCGCACCGGCATTCGTACTCTGATGACTCTCACTCATAACGGCCAGCCGTTGCCGTTTGGCAGCACGATTTCCAGCACCGACAGCGTCAGCCTGGTGGGCGACGATGGCGTGGTTTACCTCACCGGCCTTGCCTTGACCGGCACCCTCAACGCCCAGTGGGGCGAAGCGGCCGATCAGCACTGCATTGCGAAATACGCCCTGCCGGAAAATGCCCTGCAGCAGTCGATGGCCCGCACTCAGGCGGTGTGCCGTTAACTTGAACCTATTTTACCTACGTAGCCGGATGACCGGCTGCTTTTCACTTACTCAATCAATGAGAAATCTACACATGTCATTTAATAGCAAAAAAACCGCTACTTTAAGCGTTGTCGCCGCTGCTTTATTAGCAACCTGCTGGGGCGCTCAGGCGGCGGCTGGGAATACAGCAGTAATCACCGTTACCGCATCGGTAGTTTCTAATACTTGTACCCTCGACACCCCATCAGCAACTGTTGCTTTAGGCCGTTTATCTTTAAATCAATTTACCAGTGTAGATAGTGAATCAAGTGCTAAACCTTTTAAATTAACATTAAGTAAATGTGGTGCGGGAGCCACGGGAGTCAAAGTATCAGCAACAGGTACAGAAGACGCCACTGATAATGATTTATTCAAAAATACAGGCGCGGCAAAGGGTTTTGGGATAAAAATCATGGGGGGGGATAAGCTAACAAAACAACTTTCTAAGAGTTCAGGTTTAGGTGAATATCCAATAACTAAACCCACAGGCACAACTGATCTAAATTTAAATGCATCAGTGGTACAAACAGAAGCAGCTGTTACCGCTGGAGATGTCACTAGCAGCATAAACCTTGAAGTTACCTACGATTAAAAAATAAAGATCCGGAGTCTTGTTAAAAAGGCTCTGGATTAGCACAGCACTCATTATAAATAAAAGAAGAATACTCGCTATGAATTTAATTATCTCAATAATAAAAAAAATTTTAAGATATTGATAGTTTTCTTAACATGCTGCACTTCCACTGCTTATTGTGCTGACATTTCCTCGCATGGGGATAGTCCAGATGTTGATATTGGCATTCCGGCGAGTCATAGTAATAGCATAGTTGGCGCACCAGGTTACACAATTTATAGTTTTACAACAGACAAAAACTATGGCAAGAGTACGATATCGAGTTGCCTTTCTATAGCTCATGGAGAACTGTCTTGGAATGAAAGAACTTTAAGTTCTGTAAAACGTGTAACTGCTAGTGATGATATATTTTTTGGAAACTCAAATTACGCCACCTTTGATGGGATTCTTGAGAGCTTCATAATGAAAGGAGAAATATATAATAGGTGCGATGATAAAGATTTCGACATTACTATAAAAGTTGAAAGCCTCAACGACTTAAAAAGTGGCGCTTCTAAAGTCGTATTGCTGACTAATACTTTACATATTCCCCATGTTAAAACGTGTTCAGCCTCAGTAACCCCTGACAAAATATCCTTTGGTGATGTTACTCGTGGTAAAACAAATACTAAAAACTTGAATTATGATATTAAAGGTGGCGGCCGTATAAGTTTTACATCAAGCTCTATGGACAATGGCCATCTATATCTTGGTAACAGCTCAGATATGAATATCTCAGTCCCCAAAAAGTTTATCGGGCCTATGTATATCTGGGAAACACCATTCCATAGCAATAGTGGCATTATTCCTATGGAATTAAATGTTTCTACGAAAGCTGATAGTGGTGAGAGTAGCGCTACCCTTACCGCCACACTAAATTGCCCCTGACCTTTCACCGACCCTTTTCCTTTACGCATCTCGGCGCACTCTCGGCCAGGGAGTGAGGTGCGTTAGATCATATCTGTGTTGCCAATAAAATATAAGGATATATTTTCAATGATATTTACTGCACTTAATGGCAATCATACTGCCAGGTTATTTATCCTATTTTTAATTGCCATAAATTTAATATTTATATCTCAGGCACTGGCTGCCGAGATGTTTATTGGCGGAGCAAGCACAACGAAATTAAATGACGAAGAAACTTCATCGAGCTTCACTCTAACTGGGGATTACAAATTTTTTTTAAATAAAATAACTATGAGTGAAAACTGTATCTCGCTAAAAAACGTCATTTTATACTGGAATAGCCCGGTAACTTTCAAGAATCAGTACATCAGAAAATTTGGCCCCGAGAATAGTCACTGGAATAGCCCTCAAATGCCCAATGAGCGGGTACAATATCGTATTAAACTCACGGGGGAAATTGTTAACAATTGCAAATCCCCGCAATATTTATCCCTGGATGTCTCTATGATTTTCAAGGGACATGAAAATGATAGAAAAAGTATCTTTGCTAAAACAGTTACCCTACCCTCACCAGAAATATGCTCTGCCAAACTAACGCCAGATATTATTGCCTTTGGCAGCGTCTCGCCTGAGCGTAGTTATTCGCAAAGAATTAACTACAAGGGCAACGGCAATGTCGAAATTACCTCTCGCTCAATGAAAAATGGCCGTTTACGGTTGAATGATTCTGATGACGTATATGTCAACGCATCTTCTGAGTTTGTCTCGGCCAATAACTCATGGCAAACCGACCCGCGTCGTGGCGATATTCCTTTGACTTTATACGTCGGCAAATCAGCCAAGGCAGGAAAATACCAGGCAAACCTGACTGCCACATTAACCTGCCCTTAACCTCTCATCGCCAATTCTCCCATACAAAAAAGAGATTGACGTATCCCCGCCAGAATTCGATGCTCTAAGGCTATTGCTGTAATTCTTCGGGGAAAAAATATGTCGTTAATCTCCCTTACGCATCTCGGCGCACTTTCCGCCGAACAGTGGGATGCGTTAGTTCCTGCCGGACAGCCCTTTCTGCGCCACGCGTTTCTGACTGCTTTGGAAGACAGCGGCTCGCTGGGCCCAAAATCCGGTTGGCAAGGTGAACATTTGCTGTGGCAAGAAGGCGGAAAAACGCTGGCAGCCATTGCAGGTTATCGCAAATCCAATTCGTCCGGTGAATACGTTTTTGACCACGGCTGGGCCGATGCCTGTTATCGGGCGCGAATTCCTTACTATCCAAAATGGCTCGGCGCGGCTCCTTTTAGCCCGGTCGGCGGCAGAAGGCTGCTCGGTACGCCAGAGGCGGCGCAAAATCTGTTGCAGTCGATCCCGCATTTTCTCGAGCAGCGCGACCTTTCCAGCGCACATATTAACTTTACCGACTCGCGCGATAATCAGTTGATGGGTGACCCGTCAGAATGGCTGCATCGGCTGGGCTGTCAGTATCACTGGCATAATCGCGGCTATCGCGATTTTCAGGATTTTCTCGATACGCTGACCTCGCGCAAACGCAAGCAGATGCGCAAGGAACGCGAACAAGTTGTTGCGCAAGGAATTGAATTTCAATGGTTCGAAGGCGCACAACTCACTGAAGTACAGTGGGATTTTATCTACGCTTGCTATGCCAACACTTATTACATGCGCGGTCGTGAGCCTTACCTGACCCGCGATTTTTTCAGCCTGCTGGCCGAGCGCATGCCGGAAGTCATTCAGGTAGTCATGGCCGAGCAACAGGGTAAACCGGTGGCGATGGCGCTGAGTCTGGTCAGCGGCGACACTTTTTATGGTCGCTATTGGGGCTGCCTGGCCGAGTTTGACCGACTGCATTTCGAGACCTGTTTTTATCAGGGGATGGATTACGCGATTGCAAAAGGGCTTGCACGTTTCGACGCCGGAGCGCAGGGAGAGCACAAATTAATTCGCGGATTTGAACCGGTATTTACTCATTCCTGGCACTATTTACGCCATCTGGGGCTTCGCAGCGCGGTTGAGGAATATTTGATTCAGGAGCGAGAAGGCGTGCGCGCCTGGGCAATCGAAGCCCGCGACGCGCTGCCTTATCGTCAGGAGCAGCCCTGACTTTTACTGATTATTGCATGCCGACAAAACCGCCGGTCTGATGCTGCCACAGCCGAGCATAAAGCCCGTTTTGCGCCAGCAGCTCGCCGTGGCTGCCAATCTCAACGATTTTCCCCTGATCCAGCACCACCAGCCGGTCCATCTTGGCGATAGTCGACAGGCGGTGCGCAATGGCGATCACCGTTTTATGGGTCATCAGCGTTTCCAGGCTTTCTTGAATCGCTGCCTCAACCTCAGAATCCAGCGCCGAGGTGGCTTCATCCATGATCAGGACAGGCGCGTTTTTCAGCAGCACGCGGGCAATGGCAATACGCTGACGCTGGCCGCCAGAAAGTTTCACCCCGCGCTCGCCGACGTGCGCATCCAGACCCGTTCTGCCCTGCGAATCAGAAAGCAGCGGAATAAACTCGTCGGCGCGCGCCTGACGAATCGCGTTGGTCAGCTCTTCTTCTGTGGCGTTTGGCCGCCCGTACAAAAGGTTATCGCGAATCGAACGATGCAGCAGCGAAGTGTCCTGCGTAATCATGCCGATTTGCGCGCGCAGGCTCTCCTGCGTGACCTGCGAGATATCCTGACTATCAATCAGAATGCGGCCACCGTCGAGGTCATACAACCTCAACAGCAGGTTGACCAGCGTGGATTTACCCGCGCCCGACGGCCCTATCAGGCCAATCTTCTCCCCTGGGCGAATGGTCAAATCGAAGCCGTTAATCACACTGCGGCTTTTGCCATAGTTAAAATCGACCTGATCAAAGCAGATCTCACCTTTACTCACCTGCAAACGCGGTGCCTGCGGCTGGTCGGTCACGCTGATCGGCTGGGCAATAGTTTCCAGACCATCCTGCACGGTGCCGATATTCTCGAAAATGCCGTTCACCACCCACATGATCCAGCCCGACATATTGACGATACGAATAACCAAACCGGTCGCCAGCGCGATTGCCCCGACGCTGATTAATGACTGTGTCCACAGCCACAGCGCCAGACCGGTGGTGCAGACAATCAACAGGCCGTTTAGCGTGGTGATCGTCACATCCATGCTGGTCACCAGGCGGCCGGCCAGCTGCATTTTTTCAGTCTGCTCGTTAATCGCGTCTCGGGCGTGGCGCTGCTCGAGATCGGTATGCGCAAACAGTTTGAGGGTGGTGATATTGGTGTAACCATCAACGATGGTGCCCATCAGCTTGGAACGCGCCTCGGACTGCTCCACCGAACGGGCTTTTACCCGCGGCACGAAATAGCACAGGCTGAGGGCGTAAAGCACGATCCAGACGATTAGCGGAATCATCAAATGCCAGTCGGCTTCGGCAAACAGCACCAGCGCACTGACTGCATAAATCACCACGTGCCAGATGGCATCTACCGCCTGCACCGCAGAATCACGCAGCGAATTGCCGGTTTGCATGATGCGCTGAGCAACGCGTCCGGCAAAATCGTTCTGGAAAAAAGTCAGGCTCTGGCGCAGCACGTAATTATGATTTTGCCAGCGGATCAGGCTGGTCATGCCGGGGCTGATAGTTTGATGGACCAGCAAATCGTGCAAGCCGATAAATATCGGCCGCATCACCAGCGCCACCGCCGCCATCCACAGCAGTTCTGGAGCGTGAACACTAAAGAAACTGGCCGCAGGCGTCGTGCGTGTCAGGTCAATAATGGTGGAAAGGTAGCTGAACAGCGAAACTTCAATCAGCGAGGCAATCAAACCGACGATCAACAGGGCCAGAAAACTCGGCCACACTTGCCGTAGATAGTAAAAGTAGAACGGCCAAACGGTACCGGGAGCCTCCTCGCGGGGCTGCTCTTTAAACACATCAATAATCCGTTCAAAACGACGGAACAACATACGCGCCCCTCATATCCTGTTGTTATCAAATTAGAATACAAAGCTTAGTGCATTTTGCCCGATGTTTGAGAGGGAATATTGAGGCAATGGTGGCCCGCTACTTGCGCAGCGGGTTGTCTTTAATCAATAACGCCAGCAGGAAAGCCAGTGCCATCACGCAGGCGGCAATCTGGTAAACGTTGTGAATCGCGCCGCCAAACGCCTCAAGATAGGTGAGCCGGATAGTGTCGGGCAACTGGTGAATACTTTCGGCACTCAACGCGCGCGGCAATACCGTGCCTTCTGGTATCGTCGCCAGCAAACGGCTCTGCAACGATTGTGTGAAAATAGCCCCGAACGCCGCCACGCCAATCGAGCTGCCGATAGAGCGGAACAAAGTGGTGCTCGACGTCGCGACGCCGATCATTTGCGGTTCAACGCTGTTTTGCGCCGCCAACACCAGCACCTGCATCACCATGCCAAGACCCGCGCCCAGCAGAGCGATATAGCCATACAAGATGTGCAGCGGTGTGCTGTTGCTGAGCTTAACCCCTAAAAGCAGCATCGCAATCATTGCCAGAAACGTCCCGCCAATTGGGAACAGCCGATACTTGCCTATCTTGCTGATAATGCGCCCGCTGGCTATCGAGGTTAGCAGCAGGCAGCCCATTAATGGCAGCAGCTGCATCCCCGCCTGCGACGGCGTCGAGCCCTTCACCACCTGCAAATACAGCGGCAAGAAGGTCACCGATCCCAACAGCGCCATGCCGATAATAAAACCAATCAGACAGCTCAGCACAAAGGTGCGCTGACGAAACAGCCCCAGCGGAATGATCGGCTCGATAGCCAGCCGTTCTTCATAAATAAACCCGCCCAGACATACCAGGCCAAAAGCCAGAATGCACCACAGCTGGCCGGAATCCCACGGCATCACCGTACCGCCCTCGCTGGTAAACAGAATAATACCGGTCAGCGCTGCGGCCAGATAAATTGCGCCAAGATAGTCAATTTCGCGACGAATTTTTGCTACGTGCGGCTGAAATACCACGCCGATCACCAGCAAAGCAAACACCCCCAGCGGCAGATTGATATAGAAAATCCAGCGCCATGAAAAATGCTGCACCAAAAATCCGCCAATGAGCGGCCCAACCACCGTCGCCAGCCCAAAGACGCCGCCGAACAATCCCTGATAACGGCCACGATCGGCAGGCGGGATCACGTCGGCAATCGCCGCCATGCTAATGACCATAAGCCCGCCGCCGCCCAGGCCTTGCAGAGCACGCATCAGGATAAGCTCAGTCATGTTCTGCGCCAGACCACACAGCGCGGAACCCACCAGGAAAATCACAATCGAAACTTGCAGCACCCGTTTGCGACCAAACAAATCGCCAAACTTGCCGTACAGCGGCACTACCACCGTGGACGACAGCATATACGCCGTCACCACCCAGGAAAGCTTTTCAAGGCCGCCCAGCTCGCCTACGATGGTAGGGAGGGCGGTGGAAACAATGGTCTGGTCCAGCGCCGCAAGCAGCATGACCAGCAGCAGCGCCGAGAACAGCAATCGAATTGAAGGAGCCTTGGCTGCGACCTGTTCTTTCTCTGCGCCGTGCGAAATATTTTGGGTTGTCATAGATAAACTTGACCGACCTTGAAATTAATTAACAAGGTAATTAATATAGGAGTTAACTTCACCAATGGTCAATGGGTCTGTTGAAAAAATGAAAAGTAAAAAATCTGAAAAACCCGGTGATTTGCAGAGAAAATTATCTGAAGATTCAAAGAGTTTGTCGCGTCGGCCAGGGCGCCCTTCCGGTGTAGCAAAAGGTGCGGAACGCCGTCACCTCTTGCTGGAGACGGCATTGGCGATGTTTGCACGCCAAGGGATTGCCGATACCCCATTGACCGCAATTGCCCGCGAGGCCGGCGTCACGCCCGCCATGCTGCACTATTATTTCAATACCCGCGAACAGCTGCTCGATGTACTGATTGAAGAGCGTTTTCTGCCGATTCGCGCCTCGTTCAGTACTCTGTTTCAGGACTCGGCCAACGATCCGGTTATCGCGCTGACTCGACTGGCTAAACAGTTTATTGATATTTCCGTCGAGCACGAATGGTTTGCCGCGCTGTGGGTACGTGAAATCATCAGCGAAAGCGGCATGCTCAAAACGCGGATGGAGCAACGCTATGGCAGCGGGCAGCGAGATGAATCACTGCGCAGTCTGGCGCGCTGGCAGCAAGAAGGCAAACTCAATGCCGGGCTTAACCCGGAGCTAATTTTTATCTCGCTGTTTGGCCTGACTTTTTTACCTATCGCCTCGTCCCGCGTTTATAAATCATCAACCGGTGATCACCCGAATACCGAGCAGTTGGCACAGCACGTGGTTGCGCTACTCTTAAACGGCCTTAGTCCGCAGCAAAAGTAAAACCCAGTCTAAAAAGTGCGCTCGCCATCACGCTGATGCACTAAGTGTGGTATAAAAAGCGCTCTGCTTGCTGATGATATTAACCACATGAAAAACAATAGTATTTATACTCCGGCACAGCCTGTCACCGCCAAGACAAGGGTGCTGGGTTGGCGCGATCTGTTCTCGCTCTGGTTCTCGCTGGGAATGGGCTTGATGGTGCTTCAGGCCGGTGCGATTTTAGCGCCGGGGCTGGGCATGGCTGGTTCTCTGCTGGCAATTTTCACCGGCACGCTGGTTGGCGTGATCCTGCTGGCGCTGGTTGGGGTGATCGGCGGGCAAACCGGGATGTCGTCGATGTCCTCGTTAACGTTGAGCCTGGGTAAAAAAGGCATCGCCCTGCCCGCGCTGTGCAATATTTTGCAGCTGATTGGCTGGGGCGCTTTCGAGATTGTGGTGATGCGCGACGCCGCCAGTCTGCTGGCTAAACAGGCGTGGGGCGCGGAGAGTTTCTGGGCGAATCCCACTCTGTGGACCTGGATTTTCGGTTTCGTCGCTACGCTGCTGGCAGTGTGTGGCCCGCTGGCGTTTATCCGCGTGGTGCTGCGCCGCTGGGGTATTTGGCTGCTGATCACCAGTTGTAGCTGGTTAAGCATCAACTTGCTGCAACACGCCTCGTTAAGCACGCTGTGGCACAAAGCCGGAGATGGCAGCATGCCGTTCGCACTGGCCTGCGACATTGTGGTGTCGATGGCGCTATCGTGGCTGCCGCTGGTGTCGGATTACACTCGCTTTGGCAAATCCACCCGGCAGAATTTCTTCGGCACTGCCTGTGGTTTCTTCCTCGGCAGCCTGTGGATGATGGCGCTGGGCGCGGCTTACACGCTGGCCTTTGTCAGCTCGCAGGACAGCAATGCGCTGCTGCTGGCGCTGTCTGGCGTCGCGCTGGGTATTCCACTGCTGTTGATTCTGGTCGACGAACACGAAAACACCTTCGCCGACATCCACTCTGCCGCGCTGTCTACCGGAACCCTGTTGCCGCTTAACATCGGCAAACTCAGCTGGGCAATTGGTTTAATTTGTACGCTGATTGCCTGGGGTATTCCACTCGACCGCTACGAGAATTTCCTGCTGCTGATTGGCTCAGTGTTTGCGCCGCTGTTTGGCGTGGTATTGATGAGCTACTTTGTGCTGCGTCATCGCCAGCCCGCGGAGAAAAGCCTGGATTGGCGCGCGCTGATTGCGTGGATTTTAGGGATTGCGACCTATCATCTGATTGCACAGTTTTACCCAAATCTCGGCGCGACTATTCCGTCATTACTGGTCGCGGCGCTGCTTTGTGGCCTGTTCTCAAAAATAGGGGCCAAAGCGACTCAATAACCCTGCCCGTGAACGAAAAAGGCGAGCTGCGTCTCCGCTGTTAAGGAGTTCGCGCTCGCCCTTTTATTTATCTATTTATCTAAAAAATACTTTACCGGCAGACACCGTTTTGCACCGCAAAAGACTTTATCGTGCTGATTAATTTCAGTAAGTTAAGCCGTTTTACTCAGCATTTCCAACGCCACTTTCTGCGCATTAGTGACGTGCAGTCTGGCCGCTTTCTCTGCCGCATCGCCGTCACGCGCTTTAATTGCCTGTAACAGCGAATCAATTTCCTCCAGACTGTGCGGCAGGCGGTCAGGGTGCATCAGTGAGGTCGCACGCAGTAAGTTGACCCGCGAATGCAGGCTGGTCAAGGCTTCACGCACCAGCTCATTGCCACAGCGTTCCAACATAATGCCGTAAAGCGCATTCTTGGCCTGCAACACTCCGGCCTGATCCTGCGCCTCTCCGGCTTTGCGCAGTTCAGCAGCCGAGGCAGCAAACTTGGCAATATCAGCTTCGCTGGCAGTCTGCGAGAACTCGCGGGCGACAAAACCCTCCAGCAATCCGCGTAGCGCATAGAGATCGGCGGCTTCTTTAATAGAAATACTGGCAACGATTGGCCCTTTATGCGGCACGATATCCACCAGCTTTTCAGCCTCCAGCTTGCGCAGCGCTTCGCGAATCGAGGTACGGCTGACGCCCAGCGTTTCACAGAGTTCGCGCTCGATCAGCCGCTCGCCGGGGGCAAAACGCCCGTTGATAATCGCTTGTCGTAATGCATTTTCCACCTGAAAACGCAGCGTTTCAGGCCGCACCAGGCCGATATCAGAAGACATGATTGTATTCCTGTCCGACAAATAAAAGTTACTGTCATCATAGCGGCCCGATTAATGAAAAGCGACGCTTATCTTTTAGGCTAAAGCCGGCTCAGGAAGCGTGCAACAAGCTGGCCTGCGCCAAGGCCTGCTCGACCATCGGCGCAGCCACCAGTGCACCGTGAATGCCGATTACGCTAACAATCTCCAGCACCTCCATAATCTCCTCCCTGGTTGCGCCGTAATTGATTGCGTTGCGCATATGCAGCTTGAGACCCTGCTTGTATAAATGTGTCGCCGAGGCGTCGAAAGCACAGTAAATCAGCTCTTTGATTTTTGGCTCCAGCACGCCGGTACGCCACGGCACAGATGAAAATTCAATATAGGCATCAAAGAGATCCGGGTCCAGCTCCAGCAAACCGTCCCATGATGCATGCCAGTAACCCCGATTCTTGATAAACGCCTGCTTCAAGGTCTCGCGCTGCTCGTCCAGCGGCTCTGGGCCATTGCGCAGCCCTTCTTCTTCCAGCACCTCAAGCAGCAGCGGAACGCCAACGTTGGAGGCGTGAATGCCCAGCGTGCTGGTGAGCTCCAACACTTCGACAAGCTCCTGCTGCGTCGCGCCAAACGCCACTGCAGCCCGCAGATGTTGAGCGATGCCAGGCTGATAAAGATGAGTGGAAGCAACGCTGGCGCTGAGAGCTATAAATGCCTTAACTTTGTTTTCCAGATGATTTTTCTTCCACGGTACGGCGGAAAATTTAAGATAACCTTCGACAAAATCTACGTCCTGACGCAGCAGGCTTTCCCACTGCGCGTCCCAGAATTGATGCTGGCGAATAAACGCCGCTTTTACGGTTTGCTGCTGGTCGCTGAGATTCATGATGCTGGTTTCTCCCGTTGCTACGGCCACCGCCAATGCGCGCAGCCGTAAAATTCTGTGAGTTGACTGGCTCGATTAACGTACCGCCTGCTGATACACCTCTTCGGCGACTTCTTCCTGCCAATCGGTCTTACCTAATGAGGTGGCGGTATGCAGCATAAAACTGTCTTTCCCGGCGCCGTGCCAGTGGCGTTCGTCTGCCGGTATCCACACTGTGTCGCCGGCGCGAATCGCTTGCGGTTGCTCGCCGTCGACGCAAACCCAACCGCTGCCGGAGATCACCTGCAAGATTTGCCCCTGCTGATGGGTATGCCAATAAGTGCGGCCGCCGGGGGCGAAGAAGACGTTATTAATGGTGACATTGTCGGTGGTTGGCATCACCGGATCGCCCCACACTTCGCCGCTAAAGGTGCTGCTGCGCTGTTCTGAAATCACGCCTTTATCTCTGCCATGAAATACTTTCATCGTCTGTCTCCTTTATTGAGATTTACTGTGCAGGCGAATACCGCCGGATACGTCGCCAATCGCGTCCACCACCCGATTGCTTATCACGTCGCCATAGCCCAAAGAAGTCGCGAGGCCAAAGCTGGCCAGCGGACCTGAGGCATTGAGCGACACCACTCCCAGTTCGCGCACGCGATCGACATACAGCGCCACGTCTTTGGTCATCAGCTTGCCGCTCAGGCCGCCTTCGAGATAATCGCCGTCGACAATTTTCGGGAAACGATTCAGAGTGGCGAAATTTACGCCGCTGCTGCTGTTAAGCACGTCGAGCAGGCGGTGCAAGTCCAATCCAGCCTTTTTACCCGCCACCATCACCTCGGCGGTGGCGGCCAGACTGACCGCGTTCAGGAAATTATTCAGCAACTTGGTGGTGTGGCCGCTGCCACTTTCGCCCATGGTAATCACCTTGGCGGCGATCGGTTTAAACGCCCAGGCTATCGCGTTAATCGCAGACTCTTCGCCGCCAACCATCAGCGTTAAAGTGCCTTTTTCGGCCGCCGCCGCGCCGCCGGAAATACCGGCATCAATATAGGCAACACCTTTGGCGGCAAACAGGCCGTGCAGGCGAATAGTCGAACTGGCAGCAGCGGTGCTGAGATCAATCACCGTCTGGCCTTTGCGACAGTTTGCCAGCAGGCCGTTATCGCCCTCGACCACCGACTCCACCACTTTGCTGTCCGGCAGTGAGAGCATTATCACGTCGGCGAAACCCATCACGTCAGCCGTTGAAGCCGCCGCGCTGGCTCCGGCAGCGGCGGCGCGGCTGCTTACCGGGTCAAAACCCAGCACAGTTATTCCGGCGTCAACCAGGCAGCGCGTCATGCGGCCGCCCATATTTCCTAAACCAATAAATCCAATCCGATCGGTGTTCATCAGGTTGTTCTCCAAAAAAGCGTTAGAAATCGACATCTTTAGTTTCTGGACCCATATAGGCCCCGACGGTTCCAATAATCCCGCCCAGCGCCAACAGCACGACTGAGGTCAACGCCAGCGGCATTAACGCGCTTAGCCAGTCCATATAGAAGGCATAAAACGAGGGGATAATCACCGACAGGCTAAAGCCCATGCCGAAGCCGGTGGCGCGTACGTCAGTAACAAATCGCTCATTGATGTAGGTAATAATGACGCCCCACGGCGAGGTCACCAGCACTGCCAATACCGCGACCAGCAGCATGATGGAGCCAAGCGACAGCCCCGGCACTGAAGTCAGCACATAGAGCAGCGCGGAACCCAGTACCACGATCAGCGGCCCGGCAATCAGGAAGAAACGGCGACGGCCAAATTTCTGACCCAGCATTCCCGAACCGATGTAGCTGAAAAACAGCACGCAGTAGGTGACCAGCAGCGTCGAGGTCATTTGCAGACCGCTGAGATGCAGGGTGTGTACCAGCAAACCGGTAGGCAGATAGATAGTGATGATATTTTGTGTCAGCCAGAAGCCGCTCATCATCAGCAATACCTGGAGTAAATTACGCCCGCTCTTGCCGCGCAGTAGCTCGGTCAACGCCAGTTTTTCACGTTTCTCGCCACCCACTTCGCTTTGCCAGATTTCTGATTCTTTAACTTTGAAGATGTAATAGAAGGCTAAAAATGCCGCCATCACGCCACCAATGACAAACGGCACGCGCCAACCCCATTGAGCGTAGGGCGAGTTGACTCCGTTGAGTGGAAAAAGGAAAAATACCAGCATGGTGAATAAGTTGATGCTGATATAGGCCGCCGGGAATCCGCTGATAATCAGCCCGCCGACAAAGCCGCGCTGGTGTTTTTTCGAATATTCGATGGCCAACGGCATGGCTCCGGTATAGCCGCCGCCGAGAAAAATCCCATCAACAAAGCGCAGTAGCACCAGTAAAACGTAGGCACCGATCCCCAGAGTTTGATACCCCGGCAGACAGGCTATCAGCAGTGTCACCACACCGAATCCCGAGACGGAATAGATCGAAGCTTTTCGGCGGCCAATGCTGTCGGCCATGATGCCAAACAGCAGCGCGCCCAGCGGTCGGCCAAGTAGCGTGGTGATAAACACCAGTGAGGCTAAAATCGTTTCTGTACCGGCCGATAAATTCGGCGGCTGGAAGTAAAACAGCACCGGCGACAGGGCGACCACCGGCAGGTAGATATCAAACATATCGATATATTCGGAAAAGAATGCGCCTTTAATCGCACTCTTTCTTTTTACATCAATGGATTGCTCACTTTCGGCCTGACGTGCGCCGACTTGTGCGGTCAGAGTTTCCATTTCAGTCTCCAGTCTCTTTATTGCCGCATCTCTTATGGATGCGTGTGTAGGGGACCGCCAGGCGTTAGCCCAACGGGCAGGCAATGCAGGTAAGACGTTTGCTGACTTGACGTTATTGACTCACGAACAGGCTGCTGGTGCTGGCGAAACAGATGTTGTTGAAACAGATATCGTTAAAAATATTGTTAGAGAAAAAAGGATTGATGCCCGTTACATCAGGCTTTAACTTTTTCCTCGTCCCAGGTTTTAATCACTTCACTGGCAACGCGAAACGCCGCCAGTGCCAGAGGCGCGCCGCAGTAGACCCCAGCCTGCATCAGCACTGAACGGATCTCTTCTTTGCTCACCCCATTGTTAAGTGCTCCTTTAACGTGGACCGCAAGCTCGTGGTGCTGACTCATCGCCGTCAGCATGGCGATATTCAGCATGCTGCGAGTTTTGAAACTCAGCGTTGGGTCGCCCCAGATATCGCCCCAGCAGTATTCGGTGACCAGTTTTTGCATTGGGCGATTGAAGTCATCGGCGTTGGACCAGGACTTTTCTACGTGTCCCGCGCCCAGTACCTCTTTACGATTGGCAAAACCTTTCTCAAAGCTCGAATTGTTTTCCATAATATTTTCCTTTTAGCCACACTGGCATGATTGACATGTATGATTGTATGACAATGAATTGTGGCAAATTTTTTTGCCACAGTGCTAATCGTCAGACAATCCAAAACCAACCATGGATTTGATTTCCAGATATTCCCGTAATCCGGCCTCGCCCCATTCACGCCCATTGCCCGAGCGTTTATAACCGCCGAACGGTGCCTGAAAGTCGGCCGGTGGATAGTTCAGATGCACGTTACCGGCGCGCAGTTGGCGAGCCACGGATCTTGCTCTTTCTTGCGATGCAGACTGCACGTAGGCCGCCAGACCGTAATCGGTGCCGTTGGCGATGGCGATAGCCTGCTCTTCTGTGTCGTAGGGCATTATCGACAGCACCGGGCCAAAAATTTCCTCCTGGGCGATGGTCATTTCAGGCGTTACCGCGCTGAAAACTGTCGGTTTGACGTAATAACCCTGACTGAATCCGTCGGGCAGCCCCACGCCGCCAACCACCAGCTCTGCACCTTCATCGATACCTTGCTGAATCAGCTTCTGCACGCGGGCGAACTGATTGCGATTAACCAACGGGCCGAGCTGAGTATTTGCATCTTCCGTTGGACCGAGGCGATAGGTCAGCGCCGCTTTACGGGCAATCTCGGCGGCATCCTGTAGCAGCGGGCGCGGCACCAGCAGGCGAGTTGGAATGGAACAGGACTGGCCAGAATTGGTGAAACAGGCCGCTACCGCGCGGGTCACCGCATCTTGCAGATTCACATCGTCGAGCAGGATATTGGCCGATTTACCGCCCAATTCTTGCGCTACGCGCTTAACGGTTTCGGCAGCAGTTTTTGCCACCTCGATACCAGCACGAGTCGAACCGGTAAACGACACCATGTCGATATCCGGATGCGCAGCAATTGCCGCACCGACGCGGGGTCCGTCGCCGTTGACCAGGTTAAACACTCCCGGCGGCACTCCGGCTTCCTCCAGCACCTCGGTAAACAGCAGCGCGGTCAGCGGCGAATATTCGCTTGGTTTCAGGACCATGGTGCAACCGGCCGCCAGCGCAGGGGCGATTTTCACTACAATCTGATTCACCGGCCAGTTCCACGGGGTAATCAACCCACAGACACCCACCGGCTCAAGACGCAGGCGCGTGGTGCCCTGCTGGTGTTCAAATTCGAAAGTTTTCAGCACTTCAATCAGAGCATTAAGATGTGCCGGACCGCGCGATGCCTGTCCCTGACGGGAAAAAGTAATCGGTGAGCCCATTTCGAGGCGCATAGTTTCCGCAAACTCTTCATAACGGCGCTGATAAATTTCCACAATGCGCTGCAATAACGCCAGACGTTCAGCCGAGGTCGTCGCAGAAAACGCCGGTAACGCGCGGCGAGCAGCAGCGACAGCGCGGTCAACGTCGGCGGCATCGCCCATTGCAAGACGGGCAAAACTGCGCTCGGTGGAAGGGTCAATCAGTTCAAACCACGACGGCGTGACGGGATCAACCCATTGGCCATCGATATAGAATTGGGCAGCGTGAGTCATAACAAACTCCGTGGCTTGCAGAGGATAAATTAAGGGCGTTTTGGCCCCGCCATAATCTCGGGAGCAACTATTCTGGCTTGTCGGAAAATTTTTCATCCGCCAAAAATCGATACATTTCAGTGTGATCGGTGGTTGGCGTAGCTTGCTGAGAGACGTGATCCCAAATATCTGTGCAGGCGACACCCAGCTTCATTGGATAACCCACCGCCGTTGACAGCGCGCGGGCAATCTTCAGGTCTTTGTTCATCAATTGCAGCGCAAAGCCCGACCCGAAAGAGCCGCTCAACATAAACGGTTTTACCTTGTTTTCGGAAGTATTGCTGCGCCCGGTTGAGGCATTGAGCACGTCGGTCATTACCGCAGGCTCAATCCCAAACCGCTGGGCTATGTGCAGCGCCTCGACGGTGGCGATAAGACCGGCCGCCGAAACATAATTATTCAGCGCCTTGGCCGCGTGACCCGCACCAGCAGCGCCGATGTGTAAAATGCTTTTACCCATCGCCTGCAACAGCGGCTGGCAAACTTCCAGCACCGCGGCATCGCCGCCGACCAGAATCGACAACTCACCGGTAACCGCTTTTTTCACGCCACCAGACACCGGCGCATCAAGATAAAGCAGGCCCTGAGCCTCCAGCGTTTTGCCGAGCTGCCGCGAGCGTTCCGGCTCGGAGGAGCTCATGTCGATCACCACTGACTGTTTCGCCAGCCGTGATGCCCAGCCTTTCGCCGGGTCGAGCAGCACGCTTTCAACAATATTGGAATTCGGCAACATGGTGATCAGCGCGTCCAGTTTTCCCGCATTGCTCTCATCAAGCGGCGTCGCGGAGAGTTCCTCGCACAGCGTTTTTACCCGCTGGGTATCGACGTCTGTGATAAACAGCGTGAAGCCCGCCGAGGCCAGGCATTTCACCATCGGCGTTCCCATCATTCCCAAACCGATAAAGCCTATCTTTTTGAGCGAATTCATTTCAGGGCCCTTATTTAACAACGAATGGTTGACTAGCTCATTGTGTTAAACGGACTGTAGAACTGCGGACTAACGCAGTGCCGAGTAATCCGTCGGAGCTAAAAAGTGGTTTTCTATTCTTTCTACAATAGGCTGCTGTGCTTCAGTCGCGCTGCGTTTGGCCTGCCAGTCGGCATCGGCCTGAAACGCGTTCCATTTTTCTTCACGTTCGGCCAGACTTTCCCATTGCAGCATGTAGGTCAGCGCGTGATTGCTTGGCCCAACTACCGTGGTCCAGAAGCCGATTTGCTTGATGCCGTATTTGTCGAAAAATGCCAGCGTGATATTTCTAAAACGTTCCTGTAATGCCGGTAAACGGCCTGCGGCACAGTGGTAAACACGCATTTCTACAATCATTTTATTGCTCCTTTAAGGGGGTTATCGCTCAGGTACAAGGTCTACCCGCGCAATCCATTGCTCTGTTTCAGCGTCGAATGCGGGATAGCGTTGCAGCACCAGCGGATCGTGACCGGGGATAATATGGTCGTCGGAATCGGCCAGACGCCGCAGCGTCACGAAACCTTCGAGCATGTCACCGATATTATAAACAATAGGGTAAGCCTGCTGGCGCTGCATATTGGCGTAATAATGCGAAGCGTCAGAGGCCAATACTACCCAGCCACGTTCGGTTTGAACCCGCACTACCTGTAAGCCATCTGAGTGACCGCCAACGCGATGTAACGTTATCCCCGGTGCCAGCTCGGAATCGCCGTCATGAAACTGCACGCGGCCGGCAAAAACATTGCCCACCATCGATTTCACGTCTTCCACCTCGAACGCGTGCCTGATGCCCTGGTGGCACATGCAGCGACCGGTACAAAATGCCATTTCACTGTCCTGCAGGTGAAAGCGCGCTTTCGGAAACAGGTCGTGATTTCCGGCGTGGTCGTAATGCATATGAGTGATGATGACTTCTTTAACCTCTGCGGCGATGATCCCCACCCGCTCCAACCCCTGCTCTACGCTATGTATGATGGTACGCCCGCGCTGGCTGGCCATTTCGGCGTCGAATCCCATGTCGACCACATAAGTCGCGGCGGTGCCAACGATAGCCCAGACGTAGTAATCCAGCGGCATCGGCACGTCGTGAGGATCGCCGCCAATAAAGTTTTCACTCGACATGCGATCATGGTGCGCATACTTGATGGCGTAGATGCGATATTTCTCGTTTTCTGACGACATGGCGGTTCACCCTGTTTAAATAACGTCCTTCCATCATACAATCAGTCAATATGATAAAAAGGTGATAGCACTCACACAATAATACAAAGTACACAATTGGATAAATTGAAGGCAGTGCTTACTCTTCTGCAGTTGACGTGCGCCGACCGTTGCCTCTATGTTGAGGGAGATGTTTTTATTAACAATTAACCTCAACGACTCTGTCTTCAAGACATGATGATGAAAGGAAATGGGTATGCGAATTCTGGTGGTGGGAGCCGGTGCAACGGGCGGTTACTTCGGTGCGCGACTTGTGCAGGCGGGTAAAGATGTGACTTTCCTGGTACGTGAAAAACGCGCCGAGGCGCTAAAAAAATCCGGTCTGAGAGTCGAGGCCAAGAACGAAAGCTTCACCATACAGCCCAAATTAGTCCTCGCCTCTGATCTTAACCAAACCTACGACGTGATTATCCTGACGGTTAAAGGCTTCTCACTCGAGGCGGTGCTGGAAGAATTTGCGCCCGCGGTTGGCGCTCAAACGCTGATAATCCCGGTGCTCAACGGCATGCGCCATCTGGAAATTATTCAGCAACGCTTCGGAAAGGAACGCGCGCTGGGTGGCCTGTGTCGCATCAACGCTACGCTGGATGAGCAAGGTCAGGTTCATCAAATGACCGCGCTTAATGAGCTTATTTATGGCGAGGTTAATGGAGAACGCAGCGAACGGGCAACTAAACTGGATGCCGAGTTGCAGGTTGCCGGAATTTCCGCACGCCTGTCCGACAATATCATCAGCGAAATGTGGGAAAAATGGCTGTTCCTGGCAAGCGTGGGCGGCATTGCCTGCCTGATGCGCGGCAATATCGGCCAGGTTGCGCGTGCTGAAGGCGGTGTGGAGTTTATCGAAGCCTTTGTGCATGAAATGGTGTCGATTGTCGTTGCCGGAGGCTATCAGGAGCGAGCAAATATCACGGCCAATATCATCAAAGAACTCTCCCAGAAAGACTCGATCCAGACGACTTCAATGTATCGTGACATGATCAAAGGGCTGCCGGTAGAAGCAGATCAGATCCTCGGCGATCTGGTTGCGATCGCGAAAAAAGCCGGGCTGACTACGCCGCTGGTGAATGCTGCGTATAGCCATATGTCGGTTTATCAGGAAAGTATCGAGAAAAAGTAAAACGCGTGTAAGGGCTTGATAGACAGGGGAACTGGAAATTCGGAAATTCTTGAGCGACCGAGTCGCAGCTCCCCTGTTTCTGCCTTGCCTCACTGTAAAAAGTGAGGCAAGGCGTTGAAAGCATTGCGGTCAGGAGGTGAGTTCTTCCTGCTCGGCTTCTTCTTTCTGGGCATGAACCACTGGCTGAACAGTGGCCGCAGGCTTGGCTACCGGTGCAGGCTGTGCAGTTTCCAGTTGCAGAATACGGCTGGTGCGGTTCATTTCTCTTTCCGCCAGCTCAACGTTTCCGTTTAGTTTCTGGCCGTAAGAAGGGATCATGGTTTTCAGCTTGCTTTGCCACTCAGGCGAAGCCACCTTATCTTTGAACACCTTCTCCATCAGCTGCAACATGATCGGCGCAGCGGTAGAAGCACCCGGTGAGGCACCCAACAGTGCGGCAATCGAGCCATCCTGCGAGGTGACAACTTCAGTACCGAGACGCAGCACGCCGCCCTGCTTGCCGTCTTTCTCGATAATCTGCACGCGCTGACCGGCAACCACTAAACGCCAGTCTTCTTTCTTCGCGTCGGGGAAGTATTCTTTCAATGCAGCCAAACGCTGCTCTTCAGTGAGCATCACCTGACCCACCAGATATTTCACTAAATCGAAGTTATCCAAACCTACGCGAACCATCGGGAAGATGTTATGCAGATTCACGGTGCCAAACAGGTCCCACAGCGAGCCATTTTTCAGGAACTTGCTGGAAAAGGTAGCGAATGGCCCGAACAGCAGCACTTTTTTGCCATCCAGCACGCGAGTATCAAGGTGCGGCACTGACATTGGCGGTGCGCCAACGGAAGCCTTGCCATACACCTTGGCCTGATGACGTTTGACAATTTCTGGATTATCGGTAACCAGGAACTCACCACCGACCGGGAAACCGCCGTACAAAGAGGCTTCTGGAATACCGGATTTCTGCAGCAATGTTAATGATGCGCCGCCGGCACCGATGAAGATAAAGCGTGTCGTCACTGAAGTTTCGCGACCGCCTTTGGTGCTGGCGAAAGTCACGGTCCAGGTCTGATCGGCATTACGTTTAATGTTTTTAACTTCCTGGCCAAGATTCAGGCTGAAGTTTGGTTTCTTGCGCAGCGATTCCACCAGCTGATGGGTGATTGCGCCAAAGTTCACGTCAGTACCGCTATCAATGCGCGTGGCAGCCACTTTCTCACCGGCTTTACGGCCTTCGAGCACCAGCGGGATCCATTTTTCGATTTGCGCGCGGTCTTCAGAGAATTCCATGCCGCTAAACAGCGTGCTGGTTTGCAGCGCCGCGTGGCGCTTACGCAGGAACTCTACGTTTTTTTCGCCCCAGACAAAACTCATGTGCGGCACGCTGGTAATAAATGAGCGCGGTTCGCCAAGCACCCCTTGCTCAACCTGATAGGACCAGAATTGGCGAGAGATCTGGAACGCTTCGTTGATATCTACCGCTTTGGAGATATCTACCGAACCGTCAGCTTTTTCCGGGGTATAGTTCATTTCAGCCAACGCTGAGTGACCGGTGCCTGCGTTATTCCATCCGTTGGAACTTTCGTCGGCCACGCTATCCAGTCGCTCGTACATGTTAATCGACCAGTCAGGCTCCAGTTCCTGGAGGTACGTGCCTAGAGTGGCGCTCATAATTCCGCCACCGATCAGGACAACATCAACGATTTTATTTTCCGCCGCTGCCGCGTGTTTAGACAGCGCCATCAGGCCTATGCCTAGAGCACTGGAAAGTCGATTTTTCATGGTTAACTTCTCACTTTTTAGCTAAAGCAGGTGAAAAACCCACGTTCCTTGTGACCAAGGCGGCTCTATCTTCCTAATACGGGGAGTATCAAAAGCGGCCTGTGTTTTCCACACTAACCTAGTGGTTATTTTTAACAAAAAATACCAATCTACGTAACTAACATAACATTATTGTCACTTACACGATAATAAATTTAATTCTTCAAATATTATGATAATGGCATAGTTATTGGAAAAAATTAACCAGCTATTCACGTAAATCCTTGCTTAAAACAGCACGAAAATTCGCAATAACTTGAATTGAAAGATTAAATAAAAATTAGGATTTGAATGATTAAATTACGATCAGCGGAAAGGATTCAGAAATTGAGGTGATTAAAAACCGCACAGAATGATTAAGCAGATGAATAGTAAACATTCGAGCCATACCGATGACTAAAAACCAGCCCCGAAGCAGGTGAAGCAACGTGGACTGGGCATTTTTTCGCACGAGCCGGTTAGCCGGGCCCATCGCTAGAGGCGGCTAACAGTGGTACCAGCAAATCACTCATTGGCGTTGGAATGTTATGGACGCGGCCGTATCGCTGCACCACGCCGTTGCGAATATCCCACTCCAGCGGTCGTCCAGCCTGACGGTCGGCGAGAATTGAAGTCCCCATGTCGGCAGGATAACTCTGGAATCCTTCAACAATCTGCTGTGGCACTTCGTCGCCAAGAATCGCTCCTGCAGCACGAGCAACCTCAAGACATTCACGCAAGTAGGCCATTGCCAGCTCGGCAATATCAGGGCGGGAGAACATTCCGGCGCGACGCCCGGTAAGTACCATCAAACCCGCAGCCGCATTCTGTAAAAGCTTTCGCCAGGCTACAGAGGTGAAATCTTGCGCGACATCGACCGTACACCGCGTATCGCGCAAAGCGGTCAGCACGATTTGGGTCGCCGGAGTTTCCGGCAAGGTCAGGCGCGGCTTGGCACGCAGCCACACCGAGGCATCGGATTCACGTTGTGCAGGGAACCAAACCACCGAAGGTAAAATCGGGCCGCCCGACAAGTAAGGCGTTAACTGCGATACCTGCTCGACGCCGTTTTGCAGTACGCAAACCACGGTTTTCTCGCTGCACAACGCAGTTAGCCATGGAGCAATCGCCGCTACCTGAGTTGTTTTGACCGCGACAAATACCAGATCAAAAGTACCGGTAATCTTGATGGGATCGTTCAGAACGGGTCCTGGGACGACCACACTGCCGCCGTCGAAGCGCAACTCCAGACGCTGGTGAGCCGTGCGGCCACAGATCACCGGAGTGCGTCCGGCCTCATGCAAAGCCGCCGCTATCGTCGTACCAATTGCCCCCGGCCCAATGAGAGCAACGGTCGGATTTTCAGTCGTCATAAATATCTCCCGCCATAATCGTCTGCTTACTTTCCAAAAAGCCGGAAAAATCCGGCCAACCCAGGGCACTCAAAAGCTTTTATAAATAAATCGCCCACTGTATCGGTAAGCCGTCAGCCGATAATGATGGTGCCAATGGCAATCACCGTGCACGCCAGCATCTTTCTGACGGTTAATTTCTCATTCAGGAAGAAATAGCCAATCACTGCCGCAAACAACACACTGGTTTCGCGCAATGCCGAGACGGCTCCCATCGGTGCGCTGGTCATGGCATAAATCACGATGCCATAGGCCAGCAGTGAGACCCATCCGCCAATAGAAGAGGCAATCAATCCATTTCTGACAGTAAATAAACTTTTAGCACCGCGCAGAGCGATATAAACCGGCGGCATAAAGACGCCCCACAAGGCGCACATCCAGACGGTGTAGGCCATGGCGTCTCCTGAAAGGCGCACGCCGATGCCGTCTGTCACGCTGTAAGCGGCAATAAAACATCCGGTTCCCAAAGCATACGGCAGGCTTGGAACGGCAAAGCGCCGCCCTTTGAAAGCCAGCGAAATAATCCCGCAAGACACCAGCGCAACGCCGAACAGCGCACTGGTTCCAATTTTTTCACCGGCAAAAATGGCCGCAGCCAAGGTGATCAACAGCGGCGAAGAACCGCGTGAAATCGGATAAGTTTGCCCCAAATCGCCAGTCTTGTAGCTTCTGACCAGAAACAGGTTGTAGCCGACATGCAGCGCGGCCGAGAGCAGTCCGTACCGCCAGCTCGCTGTGGCTGGCAGCCCGACATACAGCGCTATTGGGGCACAGACAGCCGCCACCGCGATGCACATAATTGTCATCGACCAAAGCCTGTCGGCCCCGCCGCGCAGCAGGGCATTCCAGCTGGCATGCAACAGTGCGGCAAAAAGTATTAATAAAATAATATGAAAAGGCATAGCTCATCCTAAGTAAATCGAGCTTGGGAAAACAGCGAAATCTCCTCATTGAACCATGAGTAAATGCTCATGCTTTATTGATAAGCTTGCTGAGCTTTGCCGCACTCTTTCAGCAACCAGTCACGGAAACTGATGATGTGTGGCTGCGACTCGATGCCTTTTGGGCAGACAAAATAGTAAGCAACGGGCGAAGGAAACGGCACGTCAAACAGCCGGAGCAGACTGCCAGAACTTATCTCGGCCTCGACGTGTCCGCTGCGGGCCAACGCTAGCCCCTGGCCTAACAGCGCCGCCTCTATTGTCATATTGGTATCTGCAAATCGAACACTTTCCTTAAGCGACGAAATACCCACGCCAACCTGTTGAAACCACGATTCCCATTTTGGTACCAAATCTGCGCCATCTCGCGTAAGTAGCGGATAGCGTAATAATTCGGCTGGCTCCTGCGGCGTCCCGAAGCGTTTTAAAAGTTCGGGGCTGGCGACCGGAAAAATTTGCTCTCGAAACATAAACTCCGAGAATAAGGCGGGATAATTCCCCGCGCCAAAACGGATCGCGACGTCCGATTCTGAACCGGAAAAATTAATCGCTTTATCGGTAGTTTCCAACGCGATTAATATTTCTGGATGCTGCTGGGAAAGGCTCGGCAAACGGGGAAGCAGCCATTTCAACGCAAAAGAATAAGTAGTGCTGACGTTAAGCCGCACTTTGCCCTTTTGCTCTCTCAAGTCGGCAAGCGTGGCTTCAAGATTACTGAAAAACTCACGGACGATGGGCGCCAATGCAGCCCCTGCAGGTGTCAGACTCAGTGACTTGCCGCGCTGAAAAAGCTGCAAGCCCCAGATCTCTTCGAGATTTTTTAGCTGATGGCTGACGGCGCTTTGGGTGATATGCAATTCTTCTGCTGCAGAGGTGAACGTGGCGTGACGGGTTGCAACTTCAAAGGCCCGCAAGGTAGCGGTTGGCGGCAGATCTCTCATTGTCAGGTCTCTGGATGGCATTTAAAAACTGCCGGTTATGAGTATATATTCATGATAGGCATTTTATTCTTCCCCCGAAAGACGCGGCTTTGTCAGGCGCATAAAAAAACCGGCAGTCCGCTGCAAGGCTGCCGGTTTTTCGCTACAACTTTAAAAACAGTTTATCAGGCGTGCAGCATGTCTTTCTTGATAGCGTCCACCGCACGCAATGACAGCGCCACCATGCTCAGCGTCGAGTTGACGGTACCCGCTGAAGCCATTGCCCCGCCGGAAGCGATAAACAGGTTGCGATGATCATGGGTACGCATCCAGCCATCAACCACCGAATCCTAGGGATCGTGCCCCATAATCGTCCCGCCCATAATGTGGTTGTTCGGGTTGAAGTACGGAGTGGACTCGATTTCGGTCGCGCCAAACAGTTCAGCAATCTGCTGTAAATGCTTGCGTGAACTTGGCTCGGCACGGCGCACATAGTCGCCCACATCGTAGGTTATGTGGGGGAATGGAATACCGAGGCCATCTTTTTTGGTGGTGCTAAGACGAAGGCGGTTATCCGGGTTAGCCAGAATATCGTGGTTAACATAGATATCCATGCCACAGGCGGCGCGACGGCGGATTTCTGCATCCAGTTTTTTACCGACCAAGCCCATCTGCAAGGCTTTCACACCCGCTTTGTGGTTCTGCGAGGTGTTGTTCATGCCAATCTGAATCGCAGAATGATCGCGGCGGAAATCACCATCGCGGAAGTTGGTGATTGAGCTCATCTGCACCGAGCCACCGCCGGTCCAAACAGGTTCGGCAGCCTGGAAGCTCATCAGAATTCCCGGATGGTCCATCATGTTTCGACCAACGTGACCGGAACTGTTGGCAATCCCGTCAGGATTCTGATCGTTGGCCGCCAATAGCAACAGTTTCGGCGATTCTATCCCGTTGCCCGCCAAAACAAAGGTCTTGCCGGTCACACGAGTCGAATTTTTATCTGGATCATAGAAGTTAACCGCCACGATTTCATTCGAGGAGTTGGTTTCCATGCTGTAAACCACCGCATTGGTGATCACTTTCGCGCCCAGCTGTTCAGCTTTGGTAATCGCCAGAATCCCGTTGAACATTGCCCCAATAGGACAGATTGGCATGCAGTTATTGTTACCGCAGCACTGAGGGCGTCCATCATAAGGTCGGCTGTTACGGGCCTGAGGAACCGGCGTGTTTTCGTAACCCGCCCTGGCTACAACTTCCGTAAACAGGCGGTCGGCAGGCCCATAAGGCATCGGTTCCATTGGGAACGGCTGCTTACGCGGTGCCACATACTTCAGCGTGGTGTCATTTGGGCCGTTAACACCCATCGCCACTTCGGCACGATAGTAATAATCTTCCAGCTCGTCATAGGTCACCGCCCAGTCGCGGCCTACACCATAGGTGGTGTGCAGCTGTAAATCATGTGGCAGAAAACGCCAGGTCGAGGCCGCCCAGTGCCAGGTAGTTCCGCCCACGCCGCGCACTACGCCCTGCCGATAGGCGGAGGCATCAGGGCCATCAACCTGGGGATACTCATTATAAGGATGCAACTGGGGATGAACCGCCCAAGGTGATGCTGGATAAGGCGTCGCATAGTCGGATTCAGATTTGTTGATAGGTGGCATATTACGCCAGTTTTCAACTACCTGCGCACGTTCCCAGCGTGGGCCTGCTTCCAGCACCAGCACCGACAATCCCGCTTCGGCCAATTCTTTGGCGACAAAACCACCGCAAATCCCAGCGCCGATAATGACGACGTCTGCACTTAATTCTTTAGACATGTTGAACCTCAAAATTCTGTATGCGCCTAAAAGCGCGATAAATCAGTACCTAATCCGATACGTCAGGATTAGCGGCGGCGGCGTTGACTCCATGCCAACAGCAGCACAATCAGCAGCAGCACAACTACCCCGCCAGCAATGGCAGCTGGTTTGGCAATTTTGGCGATTAGCGGCGTTGCTCCACCCTGTCGAATGGTTTTCACCTGTTCTTCGGTCACGGAAAGCTGCGGATTGCCGTACTGCTTGAACAGATAATTACTTAAGGTCGCAATCTGATTATCAGTAAGCGTCTGCACGTCGGAATACGGGCCAAATGCCGGCATCAGCACTGATTTACCGTTAACCGTGCGCTGTACGCCAAACAGAATCGCCGAAACCAGGTTGTCGGGTGAATCACCGCCCAAAGTGGTGTTGTGAACCAGAGACGGATAGAAGCCGTCAGCCGTTCCCTTACCGTCAGGCTGATGACAGCTCGAGCAAGCAGCGTCGAACAACGTTTGTCCTGAAGCATCCGCAGCAAGGAATTTCGAGATCGAATGAATGCCGCGGGTTGCCGTATCCGTGTTGGTACCGGTACCAAAATCAGACGCAGCCTTGGTTTGCGCCGGGTCGCGAACCGGCGGCAATGTGCGCAGGTAAGTGATAATGGCGTTGATATCGTCCTGATGCAGATATTGCAGGCTGTTAGTCACTGCTTCGGCCATTGGCCCTGCGGCCTGCGCCTTGCCATTGACGTGGCCAGTTTGCAGATACTGCGCCAGATCCTGATCGCTCCAGCCACCCAAACCGCTGACTGGGTCGCTGGTCAGATTCGGCGCATGCCAACTGCCCAGCATCGCGCCGCTGTAGAGGGCTTTACCCCCCTGCAATGCCATCAATGCGTTACGCGGGGTGTGGCATTCGCTACAGTGCTCGACGTTATCTACCAGATACTTACCGCGATTCCAGGTAGCATCCTGAGATTCAACTGGCGTAAATGGCTTGTTATGCAGGAACAACAGATTCCAGCCAATCATCGAGAAACGCATATTAAACGGGAAGCTCAGCGCGGTTTGCTGCGGTTTAATATCAACCGGCGCAACACTCTGCATAAAGTAGGCATACAGCGCGTGAATATCAGCATCGGTCAACCCGGCGTAAGACGGATAAGGCATGGCCGGATAAAGATGGCTGCCGTCTGCGCGGATACCGTCACGCACCGCTTGGCTGAACTGCTCTTCAGTGTAATTTCCGATACCAAATTCTTTGGATGGCGTAATGTTGGAAGAGTAAATAATGCCCATTGGCGAGTGAATAGCGTAGCCACCGGCAAAAACATTTTTAGTCGCAGGATCGGTGTGGCAGGCGGCGCAGTCAGAGGCAATCGCCAGATATTTACCACGAGAAATTAAATCAACCCCGGTTTGATTACTTGAAGGGGCGGCCAATGGCAGACTCTCTGCGGCCTGTGCTGCGCTAGCACCCATCAGCACTGACGCGGCAATCCCCACACAATAAAGAACGCGCCTCAGCGGTGTATTACGGGTAAATGAGTTTTTAATTGGCAAGGACCTGCTCTCCATTAGCTTTTCACTATTTTTATTAAAAATGCGCGCTGAATTTTGGGCGCAAAAAGCCCTGGAATTTCCCGTGGGAAAAAACCTTTCAGACGTGAAAATGACATTCGAAATTAACCGTTTTGCCCAGCAAGCCAATTCGGTGATATTTAGCTCGTAACGGTAACGAGTTGTTTATCTCTAGAAAGTCAGTAGTCGATCAACCGGCGGCGGGTTAGCAACCCAATAATCCGGACCATTGTGCGCGTAGGTCGGAATCACCATGCCATCACGAGGTATCTGATACATTAATGCCTGTTGATAACCGTAAACCGTGGCGTGATATCCAGGCTCAATTACGCCGCTGTACCAAGCTTTAATAATGGCCATCATTGGTTCATGCAGAGGCTGCTGTTTTAACTTTTCATCGAGAGTTTCTACATCAGGGATATTATTTTGCTGTACGTAAAGTGTTAGCTGTTTTACCCAATCCGCAAATTTTGTATTTTGCTGACTTAGCGCGTTGTAAAGACGCTCGCCTAATTGAACATCCAGACTATTGTGGCCGGTAAGTAATCGTGACAGGCGAATAAATCCGTTCAGATCTGCGGAATCATTATTTTCGCTGGCGGCTAAAGCAGGTACTGCAGTTAATCCGCCGGAAACTAATGCAAAAGTAGCAATTAATGAACTTGAACGTGAAATTAAATTTCTGCGTGAAAGCCCTTTTCCGCTGAGTTCAGATTTTTCTTCTGCATGGCTGTTATCTTTCATATGACTCCCTATAGCGAAACCCTGCTGCGTGGCGATGAAGTAGATATAATTATTTGAAAATACTTACGTTAATCAGCGCCCCTACTGAAGATAAAGGCTGAATTATCATAGGGGTATTTGTGACGGGAGTCACAGTATTTGCTTCTGTTTTGCGCAGGCATATGTAACAAAATTATGATTAAATGTTAATAATTACGCTTAAATGTATAAACAAATTGATAACATTAATTTCACACATAAAAACTAAGAATTAATCTTATTAATAAAACGGCGAATAGATAAAAATATTCCTAATAAAAAAATATAAAAAAATGACACACGGCAAATAACGAACCGCCTGATTCGTTATATTCGTCATTTATTAAGCCATTTCACTCAATTAAATATCAGGAAATATTATTTAGCAGCTCTAGGCCTTGCTGTTGAATATTTTTGGCAGGTGCGCGACCAATTAGCATAAAGTTGTAGCCATTTCGCCGCCAATAAACGACGTTCATTCCACGGCGAACCTCTGCGGCCTGGGCCTGATCGTTCGATTTGTCGCTGCGGGTTATGCATAACGCCAACGGACCAAATTGTTCATCTAGCCAAGAAATCTGCGCAATGTTGTATTCGTCATAGCGCAGAATACGCGCATTCTTGAGCTGAGCGCCGCTAAGCTTTAGCTGCGCAGGCGACAGACCGATGCCCACTTCACGGGCAACGCGGTCCAATTCCTGCTTTTGCTCGGCAGGGGAATCGTTAATATCGGCCAGTGTTTCGGCTGAATACAGCGACATATATTGCGCGACCAGATTACGCCACCCGTCGTCAACCGTGTTTTGCGAGGGGGATAAAGCATAGCGCTCCACGCCCATGCCAATCGCCACCAGGCCTATGGCTGCCGCCAGCAAACTGCGACGCGTAACCCCGTCGCGTGAAGAATCAGGTGCTTTTTTATCGCTCAATGCGTCGAGATTTTTTTGCAACGACGCCACCGGAGCCTGAGCCAGCAAGGGTTCAAAAGCCCCGCTAAAATCGAGCTGACTGTGGGCCAATGCTTCAAGTCTGGCAGATAGCGCCTCATCGTGTTGCAGGCGCTGCTCGAGCTTGATTCGCTGCTCGGCATCCAGCTCGTTATCCAGATAAGCCACCAACAGGGTGTCGTTAACGGGAGAAAATGAAAAATTATCGGTCATGATTCTCTCCCCGTTGAGAAAGTCGAGCAGAAGCCGGCGGATTTTTTGCCAACGTTTGTCGTGCGCTTGCCAGACGGCTCATGATGGTACCGATTGGCACGTCAAGCGTTCGCGCCGCCTCCTGATACGTGAAACCTTCCACGTAAACCAAAAAAATCGCGTTGCGCTGAGCTTCCGGCAGCTGATTGACGCGCTGCATCACCTGATTCGCCTGCCGTTGATTGTCGAACTCGTCAGGTAAAGCATCGAGGTCACCGATATCAACGAAACCTTGCCCGCGCCGAACTTGCTGAGCGCGGATTTCGTTGATCCAGATAGAGTGCAGAATAGAGAAAAACCAACGGTCAATTGACGTCGCGCCATCAACCTGATGCCCGCGTTCCAGAGCACGAACGCAGGTTGCCTGCACCAGATCGTCGGCCACGTCGCGCTTTTTTGACAACACCATTGCGTAGCGCCACAAACGCGCCAGACACAGACTCAACTCATTACGCAGGTCAGGAGTGGTAATTTCTCTTTGCCTCAGGTTATCAGGCGCGATTAATCAGGCTTCCGGATGCCCCTCGATGGCAGCATGCAAGTCCCGATATTCTTCACAGCTGGTACCGCACAGGGATTTTATCGTCGCCAGCTGGGCTTTGGCTAAATCCGGTCGCCCTTTGATTATATAGGCTTCACCCAGATATTCGCGGACCAAAGTATAGCGAGCATCCAGGGCAATTGATTTCTGATAATAACCGATGCCCTCGTCGGTGCGCCCGAGTTTTCGTGTCGCGTAGCCGCGATAATTCCACGCCTCTTTGGTATTCGGCTGTTTGAGGGTATCCAAAACCGTTAATGCCTGCTGATAGCGCCCTGTTTTTGCCAGATGATAGGCATATTGGGTTTTATCCTGATCGGTAAGCATGCTGCTTTTCTCAATCATGCAGGTTTTGGTTTTGCTGTCGTAAACCTGTCCTTTCGGGCAATCAGGGGTTTTACTGGAATCATCGCCCATCGCATGTGCCATCATTGACCAGCCAGAAAGGCCGGCAATCAGCATGAGAAGACAAAGTTTAGGGGCCGTTTTGTTGACTTTAAAACCGTGAGTCACTGTAGAGAGTTTCATGGTGCCGTCCTGTCAGTTGAAGATAACATCCGCCGTAAAACACCGTCACGCAGTACATAGTGGTGGAACAACGCGGCCAGCGCGTGAAGACCAGCCAGAATAATCAGCGCCCATGCCACATTGTTGTGCAACATGCCAAAAGTACGGCGCAGGCCGGGGTCGATACCGAAAAAGTCAGGAATGGGGAATATTGAGAAGAAATAGAAAGGTTCGCCCTGGGCCCAGCGGAATAAAAATCCGAGAGTAATTTGCGCCAGCAGCAGGCCGTAAAGTGCCCAATGGGTCAGCTTTGAAACAAGCGACATCACGCGCGGCATCGCGATTGCATCAAGTTTCGCGCGGTGAGTAACACGCCAGAGCAGCCGCCAGATAATCACTATCGCCAGCAGAATACCCACGGAAATATGGATTGATTGCAGCCCCTTGCGCAGCGGCGTTCCGCGTTCCAGCACTTCCCAGATATGGGCGCTGGCAAACAGAAAAATCACGCAACCGGCGCTTAACCAGTGCAGCAGAATGGTCAGATGATCGTAACGTTTTCGCGAAGGTGCCGCAGAGTTCGCAAGCTCGGTGTTATCCATAAAAGTGCCCCAGAGTTAAAATAATATTCAAAGTAATAGAGAATATTCAGTTAACAGCCGAGGACTGAGATCTATTCGGTAATATTTTTATTATTTTTTACTGTGCAGAGTATTCCATTCGTCACGACTGATTTCCCACAGCTCAGAATCAAATTCTCCACCGACGTAGGCTTTCTTTTCAATGCGCACAAGTCGCATGCCGCTGGCTTCAGAAATACGCCTGGATGCCTTGTTTGGGCTAGCTTTTGGAGAACGCAGTACCTCACGTTTCAACGTATTGAACCAAAAATCGGTTACTGCCACGCTGGCTTCCGCCATCAGTCCCTGTTTCTGCCAGGACGGCAATAGCCAGAATCCACGGTTATTATCTGGCGTATCGGTCAGGCAAATCACGCCTATCAGCTCGGAGGGATCCTCCTTGCGACGCAAGGTCCAGAACCATCCCGTTCCCTGGGCAACAGCCGCGAGCGCTACATTATTGACATAATTATGTGCCCCGTGATCGGGAAAGGGCCAGGGAACTGTATTGGCGAGATATTTTACGATTTCCCAATGCGGGAAAACACGCTGGATAACGGGCGCATCTTCGGGAGTCAACGGAAGTAAAGTCAGGCGGGGGGTTTCGAGAACGGGGATAATCGCTGGCTGCATTGGAGCTCCTTTTTCAATTTAATAAAGAAATGTTTAATAAACGAAATGCGCCAGCGAAGTGAATAAATTATAAGAACATGCCGCCTGACGCCTCGATGCGCTGGCCGTTGGCCCAGCCACTTTGCTCGCTGAGCAGCATCGCAATCATCCCGCCAATATCATCGGGCAGGCCGACGCGCCCCAGAGCCGTATTATTAGCAACATACTGATTAACCTGCTGGTTGTCACGTACAGTGCCGCCGCCAAAATCGGTTTCAATCGCTCCCGGCGCCAAAATGTTTACCACAATACCGCGCGCGCCCAGTTCTTTAGCCTGATAACGGGTGAGGACTTCCATCGCGCCTTTCATGGCAGAGTAAGCGGCATAGCCCGGCAAACAGAAACGCGTCAGACCGGAAGAAACATTCAGGATACGACCCCCGTCGGCAATCAGAGGCAACAGCTTTTGGGTCAGGAAAAACGGTGCCTTGAGGTGAATATTCATCAGCAGGTCAAACTGCTCCTCAGTGGTTTCGGCAAAAGGAGCATTAATACCAATGCCTGCATTATTTACTAAAAAATCGAAATTCTCGCGCTGCCAGACTTTTTCCAGTACCGATTTTACCTGTGCGACAAAGGCATTGAAGCCCTGACTTTCGACGACGTTGAGCTGTAGAGCTGCTGCTTTCGCGCCTTTCGCTTCAATTTCGCGAACTATAGATTCGGCTTCTTCACGCTGACTGTTATAAGTCAGAATCACGTCAATTCCCTGTTCCGCCAGCTTTAATACCGCGTTTTTACCTAATCCACGGCTACCACCGGTCACTAATGCGATTTTTTTGCTCATTTTCAGACTCCAGAGATGTACGATTGTGTGATATATAGCCTATTAGACTCTTTATTAATGATAAATAGTCTAAAATGAGTTTCACTGTCTCGTTTTTGACAACAATCCAGCTTTCTCGCGGGGAAAATGTGGATAAAATTCAATCAATGCAGGTTTTTGTCCGAGTTGCGGAGCTGAACAATTTTACTCGCGCCGCTGAAAGTTTGGGGTTGCCTAAAGGCAGCGTTTCGCGACTGGTTCAACAGTTAGAAACGAGAATGTCGGCACGCCTGCTGCATCGTTCAACGCGACGCGTTCAGCTAACCCAGGACGGGCAAGTTTTTTACGAACGTTGCAAAGAGTTGCTGGCCAACATGGATGAGCTGGAGTCGATGTTTCAGTCGAACCCAACAACGGTCAGCGGCAAACTTCGGGTCGATATGCCGCTGACCATGGCCACACATCTGGTATTGCCGCGTCTGGCAGAGTTTCTGAATCGCTATCCGGCCCTGGAAATTGAACTGAGCAGCACCGATCATCGCGTTGATGTCGTGCGCGAAGGTTTCGACTGCGTGATAAGCGTCGGCAATTTGAAAGATTCAGGGCTGATAGCCCGCCCGCTGGGACATTTGCAGGTGGTGAACTGCGCCAGCCCGGATTACCTAAAGCGCTACGGCACGCCGGAGAATCCCGAACAGCTCGCCAATCATGCCATGGTAATCTACGACCAGGCGTTACGCAGTCGCGGCAGTGAGTTCGAATATCTTGAAGGTAAAGACCTAAAAACGGTAAAAAGCGGCGGAGCGGTCACGGTTAACAGCACTGAAACCTATACTGTTGCCTGCCTGTCGGGGCTGGGGATTATTCAGGTGCCGCTTATTGGCGTTCGCGCTTATCTCGCCAACGGCCAGCTGGTCAGTATTCTCACGCCTTTTCGCGCGCCGCCAATGCCGGTCACGCTGGTCTATCCTCACCGCAGACACCTCTCTCGCCGAGTAAAAATCTTTATGGATTGGCTGAGTGAAATAATGCAAGCCTATATAGCATAAGCTTTTTCTAAAACTGATTTCGGAACGGACAGATCATTACCGCTGACGATGACTATACTAAATGTCTGGAGTCCAAAAAATTGCTAAGGAATGAGTGGATTAATGTCATTACCCACCAAAGAATCAATCAAAAAACAGGATAGCGAAAAGCCGCTAATCAATATTAAAACCGGCAATCGGGCGGTAGACGACACGTTGTCGGGCTTCTCAAGCGTGATTAGTCACGTCAGAGCCTGGCATTGGGTCTCGCATCTTATCCGCGCGATGGATCGTTTTAACGACCGACTGGGCAGCCAGTTTGGCGCGGCGATAACCTATTTTTCTTTTCTATCGCTAATCCCGATTTTGATGGTTTCTTTTGCCGCCGTCGGTTTCGTGCTGGCCTCAAATCCTGATCTGCTGGCTCAGTTGATCAATAAAATCGTTAACAGCATCAGCGACCCTAATCTGGCAAATACCTTAAAAGGCACGGTAAACACAGCCATACAGCAGAGAACTGCCGTTGGCCTGTCAGGATTGGTCATTGCTCTGTATTCAGGCATAAGCTGGATGGGAAATTTGCGCGAAGCGATTCGAGCACAGTCTCGCGACGTTTGGGAGCGTAATCCCAAGGACCAGGAAAAAATTTATACCCGCTATATTCGTGACCTGATCTCACTGGTTGGGCTAGTTTTGGCGCTGATTATTACTCTTTCGCTGACCTCGATTGCCGGTTCTGCTCAGCAATCTATCGTCGATGCGTTGGGGCTGGGCGGCATTGACTGGCTGCGTCCGGTGATGACAATTATTACACTAGTGATTTCTGTGTTCGCCAATTATTTGTTATTTCTGTGGATATTCTGGATTCTGCCGCGCCACAAGCCGCGCAGGAAAGCGCTGTTTCGCGGCACGCTCATCGCTGCCATTGGTTTCGAAGTGATCAAGTTTGTGATGACCATGATGCTGCCGCGTCTGGCAAGTTCTCCGTCGGGAGCAGCCTTCGGTTCCGTGATTGGCCTGATGGCGTTCTTCTATTTCTTCGCCCGCCTGACGCTTTTTTGCGCAGCCTGGATAGCTACCGCGCGCTATCATGACGATCCGCCGGTTGACCAACCTGACAATGCTTCCAGAGCGTAATCAATTCCATCATGCCAGACAGCGCCTGCTATCTGGCATTTAATTCCATAAAACAGTCACAAAAGTAGTGCATTACTCTTAAACAGTGCCCTTCCGTTTCCAAAAGTCAGAACAACCCACTACCTAGCTCACTTTTCTTTCACTCTTTTACAGAATGTTACTCTGAAAATTATCCATTCAAGATACTTATAGCTGCCGAGCCGCCACCTTTTTGGCGGAATCTCCCAATTCAGCCGAAAACGCTGTTTTCAGGCTGTCTCGCGCGGTTGAAACTCGCTATAGCAGTGCTTAAGATGCTTTTTTTAATCAAATCCATTTACATAAAAAACTAATAAGAAACACTTATGCAAGCCACCATCACCCCAGAACTCGAGGCCGACGCGGAACTCGTTAGCCAGAATTCTCGCGGCAAAGTTATCATCGCTTCCCTGATTGGTACCGCCATCGAGTTTTTTGACTTTTATATCTATGCGACAGCAGCCGTTATTGTCTTCCCGCATATTTTCTTCCCTCAGGGCGATCCGACCGCGGCCACGCTACAGTCTCTGGCAACTTTCGCCATTGCCTTCGTCGCTCGACCAATCGGCTCGGCGCTGTTTGGCCACTTTGGCGACCGCGTGGGCCGCAAAGTTACGCTGGTTGCTTCATTGCTGACCATGGGCGTTTCGACCGTACTTATTGGCCTGCTGCCAACCTATGCCACTATTGGCGTGTTTGCTCCGTTACTGCTGGCACTGGCGCGTTTTGGTCAGGGCCTGGGCCTTGGCGGCGAATGGGGCGGTGCGGCTCTGCTGGCCACTGAAAATGCGCCACCGAAAAAACGCGCGCTCTATGGTTCTTTCCCGCAGCTGGGTGCGCCGATCGGCTTCTTCATTGCCAACGGCATGTTCCTGCTGCTCTCCTGGCTGCTGACAGAGCAACAGTTCATCGACTGGGGCTGGCGCGTGCCTTTCCTGCTTTCCGCTGTGCTGGTATTGATTGGCCTGTATGTTCGCGTTTCACTGCATGAAACGCCGGTATTCGCCAAAATCGCCAAAGCGGGCAAGCAGGTTAAAGTGCCGATTGGCCGCCTGTTCAGCAAGCACCTGAAGGCCACCCTGCTGGGGACCTTTATCATGGTGGCGACATACACGCTTTTTTACATTATGACTGTGTACTCGCTGGGCTACGGCACCGCCGCAAAACCGGCCGGTCTGGGTATTGCCCGAAACGATTTCCTGCTGATGCTGATGATTGGCGTAATCGGTTTTGGCGTGATGGTGCCCATTGCCGGTCAGTTAGCTGACAAGTTTGGACGTCGCAAGTCCATGATTTGTATAACCTTGCTAATTATTGTTTTTGCACTGACCTTCCCGTCGGTAATCAGCAGCGGTTCTATCACTTCAGTTATGATTTTCCTGCTGTGTGGCTTCAGCGTTATGGGGCTGACCTTCGGTCCAATGGGGGCGTTACTTCCGGAACTTTTCCCAACAGAAGTTCGCTATACCGGCGCTTCTTTCTCATATAATGTGTCTTCAATATTAGGCGCTTCCGTGGCCCCTTATATTGCAACCTGGCTGGCAACCCATTATGGGCTGTTTTATGTCGGCGTTTATCTGGCATCCATGGCAACGCTCACGTTGATTGCCCTGATACTGACCAAAGAGACCCGCCACCAGTCACTCTGATTATTTTGCCCGCTCCCGGCAGCGTCGGTAGCGGGTTTTATTAAAGAGTTTCACATGCGCTTAAGACCTCGCTTGCATTTCCCTCTTGTTATCGTCTTTTTGGCTGTTGCCTATTTTCCAGTTCACCACTTCTGGCATAAATATATCTGGCATGATTCACGTCACCCCAATGCCCTATGGCATATCATCAGTCAGAAATGTCTACCCGATCAGGAAAAGAATGGGCAGCCTGCCCCCTGTTCTCAGGTTGATGAAAAACAAGGTTTCGTTGTCCTCAAAGATATGGAAGGCCCGTTACAGTATTTGCTGATGCCGACCGAGAGGATCACCGGCATTGAGAGCCCGGCGCTGCTTGAAGACAGAACGCCGAATTTCTTTGCTCAGGCCTGGCAGGCAAGGCACTTTATGGCGGATAAATACGGCAAGCCAATTGATGACAGTAATATTTCGCTGGCGATTAACTCACAATTTGGCCGCAGCCAGAATCAGATGCACATTCATATCTCCTGCCTGCTGCCAAAGGTGAAAACTCAGTTAAGCGATGAGGCTGGCCAAATTGGTTATCGCTGGCAGGAGCTGCCAGAAAAGCTGAAAGGCCACACTTATCTCGCTCGTAAAGTTTCACCGGCCGAGCTGAGTGAGAAAGGAGCATTCCGTTTGCTGGCTGACGGCGTACCAGAAGCCCGTCAAAAAATGGGGCATTACGGATTGGCAATGGTAAGCCTTAAGGGTGGGGATTTCTTGCTGTTAGCCAATAAACGCAGCCTGCTTGGGCTAAATGATGCCTCGACAGAAGAGATCCAGGACCACAAATGTACAGTCCTGGATCCGATTCCTCCCTATGAGAAAAATCCGCCGATAAACGTCCAATAAGCACTTTATCGACTCAAGATGTGAAGCATGAAGGCCTATTTAGCGGCCTTCATTTTTTGCAGGATAGCGCCACACTGGTTCGATTCATTGTCGCTCGGCGAAATCAGCGCCAACAGCGCCGCCGCGGGTGCCACAATCGCCCCCAAAGCCACCGCTGCTGCGCCACGAGCAATCAATGGCCCCGGTTTTACCCCTGCATCAGGACTTTTAAAGGTCCCGCGCACGTAGAGCGGAGAACGTAAAGTCAGCACCCGCAGCCCTTTGCTTTCTGGGTCAATCGATAAATCCAGACGCTCATTGGCAAAGTTTGTGGTGCCGCTGATATTTATTACGGCATTTTCTGTATCGAATACCAGCAGGCTTGGCCGCGCCAGACCGCTCTTGATATTCACGTCGGCTGCTGCACAGTTGATCGCGACTTCATCATCGCCAAATAGTTTGGCAACCACGTAGTTACCGACATTCAGGCCCGCAATTTCCATCAAACCACGGCTGATTACGCCGTCGTTAATCAACAGTTTCATCTCACCGTTGCTGGTTCCGAGCAGTGCCGCTACTGAGTTACCGGTGCCGGAAAGCTTGGCATCGCCGTTAAGCTGACCCAGGCTTTTCTTCATCGACTGCACATTAGGCACCAACTCTTTTAGCTGCAAACCACGGGCGTGCATATCAACTCGGCCCTGCATCGGCGATTTATCCCCCTCGAGTCTGACAGTAGAATTCAGACTGCCGCCAGCAAATCCGAAGCGCAGCGGATCTAGCAGCAGGTCGCCGTCATTTAATTTGAGATGGGTATTCAAATCGCTTAGCGGCAGAGACTTGCCGTGCTCGATGCGCTTGGCGCTGAATTTCACATCGGCATCCATCACACGCCAACTCTTGGTATCAAATTTCTCAACCGGCAGGACTTTGTCGGAAGGCTGACGGGTCGTTTCACCACGTTTGGCTTTATCCGTATTGGAATCGGCACCGATAAGCGGCGCGAGATCGGCAAAGCGCAGCTGGTTGGAAGACAGTTCGCCGTTCAAACTAGGACGCGGCTTGCTGGCGGTGTAGGTCAGGGAACCATGGATATCGCTGTCGCCAATCTCGCCGTTAAAGCCCTGATATTGGAATTTAGCACCGTTTTTATCGTGTAACTCAGCGATAAGGTGCCCGTCAGTTTCATACGGCGGAGTCTGCGGTAACAGCACACCAGTCAGGCCATAAAGATCGGACAGCGTTTGCCCGGAGAATTTCAGCCGTAAATCTAGCGCCCCTAAATTTAGCGGATCGGTTAACGTTCCGGCGACCACTACACGAGTTTTACCCGAGCGCACATCGGCCTGGAGTGGGAAACGCGCATCCGGGTCCTGCAAGGCCAGCATGCCGCCAATCTTGCCGTCGCCCGACAGTGGCTCCCCTTTGTATTTACCATCAACCTTCCAGCCAAACACATAGTCCGGAGTATAAGGTTTGCCCTTGTCTTTGCTGTTTTTATCGGTTTGTTTGCCGGTCACCTCAACATATGGCAATGGCTTGCCCAACGGGTCAATTACCGCACGAAAATCGGCCTTAAGAGTCGCATCCTTGAAATCGATTTGCCCACGGTCGAACACAATGTCATTCATTTTGAACGACCAGGCGGAAGGCGGCTGATTAGTCTCTTTGCTGTCGCTATTGGCGAGATTAAAGGTCCAGTTATTTTTGCCATCGGCAAGGCGGATAAGCGACGCGTCGGGTTGTTTCAACCAGATACGAGGGATTAAAACTTCTTTATCGAGCAGCGCCAAGGGAGACAGGCTGGCGTCAACGCGCTGTAAATGCACCATGGGTTTATCGCCGGGAACATCTTCCGGGTTACCCAATACAATATCTTCGGCATGGAGATGCGGCCATGGCACCCAGGCGCGCCATCCGCCTTCATCTTTTTGACGCGACCAATCAACGCCTAAATCACCCTTAATGGCGAAGGGTCGGTTCAGTTCAGTCGATACTTTCTGATTAATCATGGGTTTCAGGCGGTTCCAGTCGAATAGCGCTATAAAAATAATGATAGCGACTACCAGAATGACCAGTATTCCAGCCGTCCAACTCAGCGCTTTTCCTGTGCGTGTCATAGGTGCGTTCCTGTCAGACAATTATTTGAAAAGTTTAATTAAAGATAGTTGAGAATGTGGGTCGGTGCACGGCGACGCGGTCAGAGGAGCATTTCTGTGAGCAAAAGCCCACAAATGAATTCAGGAACTTCGAGACGTCTTGGAAAATACTAAAACGTTGTTTTATTTCTATTGACTGAAACTTCACCTACGAAGAGACTAGAACGTATCTTATTTAAACCCTACTGAATGACTGACAGGCGCGCATAATGACTATAAAAAATATTGCCGTAATCGGCGAATGTATGATCGAGCTCTCACAAAAAGGCGATTCATTAAACCGAGGTTTTGGTGGCGATACGCTTAATACTGCGGTTTATATCGCTCGTCAGGTTAACGACGAGGAGCTTAAGGTGCATTACGTTACGGCACTCGGCACTGACAGTTTTAGCAATGAGATGCTGGCCGCCTGGCAGAAAGAAGGGGTTGAAACAGATCTTGTGCAGCGTCTGGAGAATAAATTACCGGGACTGTACGTAATTGAAACCGATCCTGCCGGCGAGAGAACCTTCTATTACTGGCGCAATGATGCCGCTGCACGTTACTGGCTCAATGGCCCGGACTCCGAAGCGCTGTGCGAGAAGCTGGCAGATTTTGATTATCTTTACCTCAGCGGAATAAGCCTGGCTATCCTGAGCGACGATAATCGTGCTCGGCTCATGGCATTGCTCAACAAGTGTCGCGGACGTGGCGGTAAGGTAATTTTTGATAACAATTACCGGCCACGCCTTTGGGAAAGTAAAGAACAGGCCCAGAGGGCCTACATGGATATGCTTTCCTATACTGACATCGCGTTCCTGACCCTCGACGATGAAGACCTGCTATGGGGTAAACAGCCCTTTGAGAAGGTGATAGCTCGGACCCATGCCATTGGAGTGAGCGAAATTGTGATAAAACGCGGGGCAGAAAGCTGCATAGTCTCGGATAGCGAAGCTGAAGAGTTTGAGATCCCGGCTGTTTTGCTGGAGAAAGACAAGGTAATCGACACCACTGCGGCGGGAGATTCTTTCAGTGCGGGGTATCTGGCCAAGAGGCTGACTGGCGCAAATGCCGTTGAATCGGCACAGTGCGGGCATCTTACCGCCAGCACGGTCATTCAGTATCGCGGGGCAATTATCCCGCTAGCCGCTATGCCGTCTAAATAGCTCTATGATTTAAATAGCTAACCCTTTAATAAACGAAAACAGGCAACCCACGCTTTTAAAAAGTGATGGCTGCCTGTTATAGGGCGCTGAAATCAGACACAAGGCATCTATATAAAACGCCTTCAAGACTCTACGCGCCAAACATTCGCTTACTGAACCGTAGTCGAACTGCCTGAACCCGCCGAAGTTGAAGCCTGGGAGGCATCGGTACTCGGTGGAGCATCCGCTGGTGTCGCTGCCGTAGGGACTACGATCGAGTCATAGGTATCCTGAAGCGTTTTCACACTCAGCTCAGCTTCGCCTTTAGGTTGTACCAGCATCATTGAAGGGTCATGCGACAGCTGCTGTTTCAGCTCCTGATTAAAATCAGGCAGCGTAAGGGTCGACAAAAATGCCTGGCGCAGTTTTTGATACTGCTCCGGGGCGATATCTACCACGCCATTTTGCTGTGAACGCAGGCGCTGGCTCATTAATACACCGGTATCGGTACGCGCATAGATGGCAAATAGCTGACCGAGCTGGTCTTTCTTCTGAGCAACCAACGCGTCAAACTCAGCCTGTGACAGGCCATTATCGCGGACTTTAACCAATTCGCCAGCCAGGCGTTTTAACGCTGGCTGAATCGCCTCCTTAGGCGCCTCCATACGAACTGCGCATTGCGCATGCTGGTATTGCACACGGCAATCAAAGCCAAGCGCGGGTTGAATCGAGCCACCGTCTTTGGATTCTTTGCTGTCAGCTGGAGTTTTCAGCGCCTGCTGCAAGTGCAGGAACAGCGCCTCACGCGCCAGATCGCTGCGCCAGTAAGCATTTAGCGCTGGTGAATCTTGGATAGGTTGCCACGGCATGCTCCACATCAGTGAAAGCCGGTCCTGAGTTAATGAAGGATCAAACGTCGACATCACTTTTGGCGCAACATCAGACAAAGTTGGCATCGTTTGTGGTATTTGGCGACTGCCTTTTAACGACGCGAAGGCACTTTTTATCTGCTCGGCCATGGCGCGGCTATCTACGTTACCCACCACGTAGAGTGTCATCACGTCTGGGGTGTACCACTGGTGGTAGAACTTGCCGAGATCGGCCGCTTTCACAGTTTTGGCTGGCAACAGTTCCGGGCTGTGTCCAACCAGCGTCGAGCCGCCAATACGGTAACGCCACCAGCCATCGCCAGAGTCAGACGGCACTGAGTCGATCGGGTCCTGTGGAGCCTGCCAGGCGGCATGCAGAGAATCTGGAGTGACCACCATTTTGCTGCTGGTATCAACCAACCAGTGCAACGCCGACTTAATCAAATCAGGGCGGCCGTTCGGCAAACTCAAGTTGTAGGAGGTAAAGTCGTAGGACGTGACTGCGGGTGACATCGGGCGTTGATTATCAATCGCCTGTTGCCAAAAAGACTGGAGCTGAGCAGTGGTAAAACCTTCACTGCGGATTAATGCCAGGCGCGGTAAAAAGTGCGCGAAGCCTTGCTGCTGCGGATTTTCTGCCAGCGATCCGGTACGAACGACTAATCTCAGTTCGATGCGATCGTTGGGACGCTGCGGCGTAGTAAGCAATTGCCAGTTAAAGCCGTTATCCAGTTTACCCTGTTGCCAGGCCGGATCGGGTTGTAATGCTTCGGCCTGCACGTTGCTGTAAGCCGAAGCCAACAACAACCCACCAAGGAGTAAGCGAATTCTGGTGCCCTGCATGTTAACCCCTACATAATAACTCTACCCCTCGTATAGGCATCCAAGGTGATGCAAACTACGGGGGTAAATCCAATTTTCAATAATCAAATCTTGCTCTTACCCTATTCAGAGGCGGCAAGCTCGAATGCAATAAACGAAAACGGCGAGTGTAGCACTGTGTTAGACAGCATAACTTCGCATATGTCGCGGGCAACAATGAAAAAAATGCCCTAAGGGCTGGCTTTCATAACGGCCTGGCCGTTTTCGAGATTCGGGATGGAGAGTGTTTATAGGTATATTATGAAGATAATCCATCGCTTACATCAAGCAAGCGGTGGATTAAAAGAGAAATTAGCTTCAAAAGAGGCCATTTTAATAAAAATGGCCATCTTAAATAACTGAAATACGGGGAATAATTAGGCGGCCTTATCGACAGGCAGCGCCGTTTTACCAGAAAGGGTGTCATTCAGCTGTTTTTCATCAAGCTGGTCACACCATTTCGCTACTACGATAGTCGCCACACCGTTGCCGACCAGGTTAGTCAACGCACGCGCTTCCGACATAAAGCGGTCAATACCGAGAATCAGTGCCAAACCGGCAACCGGCAGATGCCCAACCGCAGAAAGCGTTGCCGCCAGAACGATAAATCCGCTGCCCGTCACGCCAGCCGCCCCTTTTGAGGACAACAGCAGCACCACCAGCAGGGTAATCTGATGCCAGATATCCAGATGCGTGTTGGTTGCCTGCGCAATAAACACCGCCGCCATGGTCAGATAGATAGACGTTCCGTCGAGGTTAAACGAGTAGCCGGTAGGAATAACCAGCCCCACCACCGATTTTTTGCAACCCAGTTTCTCCATCTTGTCGAGCATGCGCGGCAGTGCCGATTCTGATGAAGAAGTACCCAGTACGATCAGCAATTCTTCTTTGATGTAGTTAACAAACTTGAAGATATTGAAACCGGTAAATCGCGCGATCAGGCCGAGAACCACCACGACAAAAAGCACGCAAGTCAGGTAGAAGCAGAGGATCAGCTGACCTAGCTGTACCAGCGACCCAACGCCGTATTTACCGATGGTAAAGGCCATGGCCCCGAATGCACCGATAGGAGCAAGGCGCATGATCATGTTGATGACGCCAAAAATCACCTTCGAGAAGCTGTCGATGAAGTTAAACATCAGTTGGCCTTTGTCGCCCAGGCGGTGCAGGGCAAAACCAAACAGAATCGCGAACAGCAGAACTTGCAGGATATTCCCGCTGGCAAACGCGCCAATCACACTGTTAGGAATAATATCTAACAGGAATGGAATAATTCCCTGGCTTTGCGCCTGTTCGGCATAAACGGCCACCGCTTTGGCATCAAGCGCCGCCGGGTCAACATTCATTCCGGCACCTGGCTGCACGACGTTGACGATAATCAACCCGAGTATCAGCGAGATAGTGCTAACGATTTCAAAATAAAGTAAAGCAATCGCACCAGTACGGCCGACCGCTTTCATGCTTTCCATCCCTGCAATACCGGTAACCACAGTACAGAAGATTACCGGAGCAATAATCATTTTGATTAGTTTGACAAAGCCATCACCCAACGGCTTCATCTGCGCCCCCAGCTCTGGATAAAAGTGCCCCAGCAATACCCCGAGGGCTATCGCAGTCAACACCTGGAAATAAAGACTCTTAAATATTGTTGTTTTCATTTATACGGCCATCCTGTAGTGAAAGTATCCCCAAAGATTTCAAGACGCTGGAACGAAACGTCCCGAAAGACGGAGGGTACATCGCCATACATATACAGCAGTCGAGCGCATAGCGACAGCCGGAAAATAACACCGACATAACAGGATGGAAATAAATTGTTTCGTTTGGCAATCATTGTTGTTAGAAAAGGTGAACTGAAAGGATTCAGCTAAAAAATTAAATAAATATTAATATTAATTGAAGCCAGTAATCAAGCGGCTTTGCGGGGTGTTTGAGGGGTTATGAATTTGTGTTTCAACGAGGAGAAATTTTGTTGCAAAATTCCCCGCTGTTTTGGCGGCTGAAATTACATTTTATTGTCCAGAATTAACGTTATTGAACAATAAACATCCGCCTCTGGCCTGAGTTCAGCAACTTCAGCTTTTATAGGATTCTCAATTCGGACAGTATGATCAGAACATTACTGCTCTGTTTCTGAAGGTTCAGCGAGTGCAGTGTCAGAATCAGTGCGATCGTGCTTTTCCTGCAAAGCTTTAAGGGCTTTATCCAGCAGCTGCTGATTGCGATTATAACTGCGGATTAGCAGGCCCAGCTCGTCGTCATTGTGGCGAGGTCGTTCGGCGAGCTGATGATAATGCACGCTGCTTTCAGGTAGGGCTTCCAGTTCACGAGCAATAGCGCGTAAAGGGTGAATAATCAAACGGTTAATACACCAGCTAATCGCAATTGACAGGATCAATGCCAGCAGTAAATACGTCGTCACCATGGTGGAAAGCGTACTGACGAAAAACTGGAACATACGATAAGGATCGGCCTGCAAAACCAGATAAGCCAGCGGTTTTGCCGTTTCGGAAGTCGCCGCCGGAGAATAAAGCGGAACGGTGACTTTGATAGGCAGATCAAAGCTTTTCATCACCCATTCCGGTACTGAACGCCCTTCGGGGAAATGGGTGCTCAGCGCGGAAATCTGACTTGGCAGCACGACATTGGCACGATTGAGGATCCCAACCGGTCGTAGCGTATTGAGAATGTGCTGGGTTTCCTGGAAATTAGCATCAACCACCGACTGAGCTAACGGCCTGACAACAGAATGGGCAATATTTTCCAGCTGTTGGGCGTAGTCCTCCCTCCGCTGTTCAACAAAGTGAAACAGCTGGATGGCGATAAAAAAGCAGATTGTCACCAGAGCCACGCCGGACACTGCTGCCATCTGTTTAATCGTTAATGAACGCCTTACCCGCAACATATTTCTCCACTAATTATCCCCAAAAGCTCACGAAAAGCATGATAGCAGCTAGCAGGCACTGGTGCAGTAACGCTGTTTTGCGAAAATGCGCAGCAGTATAGGTGGAGTATTTCCAATAAATACAAAGATTAATCGAGGAGTCTGACTAGAAGTTCGCCGGTCAGAGACCCGACCGGCGAGAGGGAACAGTCTGAATTATCCGTGAGTACCGGTATTTTCCTGCTCGTCCTGATCGACGGCAAAGCAGGCCACCAGCTGATCACCGTACTGCTTCAACTGTGGCTGAACCTGCGTACAAGTGCTGAAAGCACGACGACAGCGGGCGTTAAACGCGCAGCCGGCCGGCGGATTCAGTGGGCTTGGCAATTCGCCAGTAAGCTTGATGCGCTCACGGCGGTCGTCAGGATTCAGTCGCGGCGTTGCCGATAGCAGAGCCTGAGTATAAGGATGACGCGGATTACTGAATACCGCCTCTTTCGAGCCCTTTTCCACGCAACGCCCGAGATACATCACCATCACTTCATCGGCGATGTGCTCAACCACTGAAAGATCGTGCGAAATAAATACGTACGACAGCCCGAGATCCTGCTGTAGGTCCATCATCAAGTTTAATACCTGCGCACGAACGGAAACGTCCAGCGCCGACACGGGTTCATCGGCGATCACGACGTCCGGGTCCAGCATCAGGCCACGAGCGATAGCAATACGTTGACGCTGCCCACCAGAAAACATGTGCGGATAACGGTCGTAATGCTCAGTTTTCAGACCTACTTTTGCCATCATAGCCAGAGCTTTTTCGCGGCGTTCAGCACTGCTCAATTTGGTATTAATCAGCAGCGGCTCTTCCAGAATCTGCCCGACTTTCTTACGCGGATTCAATGAACCGTAAGGGTTCTGGAACACGATCTGGATTTTCTGGCGACGCAGCTTTTCAGCGGTGACGTCTGGCTTGAGCAGGTCCTGCCCCTGATAATAAAGTTCGCCGTGGGTCGGCACTTCAATCATGGTCAATAGCCGGCCCAGCGTGGATTTACCACAGCCTGATTCTCCCACTACGGCCAGAGTCTTGCCGCGTTCAAGTTCGAAAGAGACGCCGTCCAGAGCCTTTACTGTGCGCTCAGGCTTAAACATCCCGCCTTTAACCGCATAGTGTTTTTTCAGATCGATAGCCTTCAGCAGCGGCTGCTTTCCGGTGGTGTGATTAAGACTCATAGGTTGGTCTCCCGGCATCATCCAGCGGATAATGACATTTGGACTGGCGGCCCGGTTCGCCTTGCAAAGCAGGCTCCTCTTTACGGCAGCGATCGTTGGCGTAAGGGCAGCGCGGGTTCAACAAACAGCCATTTGGACGGTCATATTTGCCCGGCACCACGCCTGGCAGAGACTGCAAGCGCGCCTTGTCGGTGGAAAACTCCGGCAGCGAACGCAGCAGCGCCTGGGTATAAGGATGACGAGGCGCGCGGAAAATCTCGGCTGCAGGACCGGTCTCTACCACTTGCCCGGCGTACATGACGATAATGTGATGCGCCGCTTCGGCGACCAGCGCCAAATCATGGGTGATTAGCATCAGCGCCATATTTTCTTTCTGTTGCAGTTCCAGCAACAGCTCGATAATTTGCGCCTGAATAGTGACATCGAGAGCGGTGGTTGGCTCATCGGCAATCAACAGTTTGGGCCGACAGGCAATCGCCATCGCTATCATCACGCGCTGGCTCATCCCACCGGAAAGTTGGTGCGGATAAACATCGAGACGTGACGCCGGGTCAGGAATACCGACCAGATTAAGCAGATCGATAGTGCGCTGACGACGCGTCTTTTTGTTGCCGCCCTGATGCACCTTGATAGCTTCCATGATCTGGAAACCCACGGTGTAGCAAGGGTTTAGGCTGGTCATCGGGTCCTGAAAAATCATCGCCACTTCAGAACCGACGATTTGCCGACGCTGCTTCTCGCTGATGCCCTGTAAATTTTGACCACCAAACTCCAGGGTATCGGCCATCACCTTGCCGGGGAAATCGATTAAGCCCATCAATGCCAGCGAGCTGACGGACTTACCTGAGCCAGATTCGCCCACGATACCGACCACTTCCCCCTGTTTGACGGTATAACTGATGCGGTCCACGGCGCGAAAAGGTGTGCCCTGATCGCCAAAGTGTACCGACAGCTTATTTACGGTGAGCAGCGTTTTGCCCACTGGTACATCTTGAATTATTGTCGCTTCCATCTCTCGCCCCTTACTGCTTGAGTTTCGGGTCGAGGGCATCACGCAAGCCATCTCCCATCAGGTTAAATGCCAATACCGTCAGCAGAATGACCACGCCAGGGAAGGTCACGACCCACCAGGCGCTTTGCGCGAACTGCAACACATCGGAAAGCATTGTGCCCCACTCGGGCGTTGGCGGCTGTGCGCCCATGCCCAGGAAGCCGAGAGCCGCCATGTCGAGGATGGCGTTGGAGAAGCCGAGCGAGGCCTGCACGATCAGCGGAGCCAGACAATTGGGCAAAATGTTCACAAACATCTGACGCGTTGCACTCGCCCCGGCCACGCGGGAGGCAGTCACGTAATCGCGATTGACCTCAACCAGCACCGCAGCGCGAGTTAAACGAACATAGTGCGGCAAGGCGACAAAGGTCAGCGCCAGCGACGCATTGACAATCGATGGGCCAAAAATTGCCACCAGCACCAGAGCCAGCAGCAGGCTCGGCAGTGCCAGCATGATATCAACTACGCGCATGATGATTGCATCGACCACGCCGCCGTAATAACCCGCGAACAGGCCAAAGATCACGCCAAAAATCAGCGAAAGAACCACCACCAGACAGCCGACCAGCAGCGAAAGACGCGCGCCGTACATCAGGCGAGTCAGGATATCGCGGCCAACGTCATCGGTGCCCAACAGGAATTTCCAGCTGCCGCCATCCATCCAGACCGGCGGTTTCAGTAGCGCATCGCGGAACTGTTCAGCCGGGCCATGAGGAGCCAGCACATTTGCGCCGATAGCCAATACCAGCATGATGATGATGTAAACCAGACCGGTAACGGCCCCTTTGTTTCGCTTGAAGTAGTGCCAAAACTCACGCATTGGCGGCATGGGCGTCGGTGCGCCCGTAACCAGTACTCCGGCGACAGGTTCAGTAACTTGAGTCATTGTGCGCCTCTTATTTCTTGTGACGAATACGCGGGTTAACAATGCCGTACAGCACGTCCACCAACAGGTTAACCAGGATAATTAGCGTGGCGACCAGCAATACACCGCCCTGCACTACCGGATAGTCGCGGCGCTGCAAAGCCTCTATCAGCCAGCGTCCGACGCCCGGCCATGAGAAGATGGTTTCAGTCAGGATCGCGCCGCCAAGCAGCGTACCGACCTGCAAACCAATCACTGTGACCACCGGCAGCATGGCGTTACGCAGGGCGTGTACCACGATAACTCGCATGCGACTCACACCTTTGGCGCGGGCAGTGCGGATGTAGTCCTCGCCGAGAACTTCAAGCATCGAAGAACGCGTCATACGCACAATCACCGCCAAGGGGATGGTGCCGAGCACAATCGCCGGCAGGATCATGTGCATCACCGCATCTTTGAAGTCGCCCGGCTCGCCCCAGATCAGGGTATCAATCAGCGCAAAACCGGTCAGCGGTTTACTGTCATCCAGGAAGACGGTATCGCTTATTCGCCCGGAAACGGGCGTGATATTCCAGTGAACCGAGACCAGCATGACCAGCATGATCCCCCACCAGAAAATCGGCATCGAATAGCCGGTCAGGGAAATCCCTACCGCCGTATGGTCAAATACCGATCCTCGTTTTACCGCCGCCAGCACGCCCACCGGGATACCGACAATCACCGCGAAAATCATCGCGCAGATCCCCAGTTCCAGTGTCGCCTCAAAGCGTGGAATGAATTCGTGCCATACCGGCGTATGACTGCTCAACGACATGCCCAGATCACCGTGCAGCACACCGTCCACATAATGGAAATATTGTTGATAAAGAGGCTTGTCGAGCCCCATTTCTGCCATTAGCTGAGCGTGGCGCTCAGGAGAAACACCGCGTTCACCGGCCATAATCGTTACGGGGTCGCCGGGGATCAGGTGCACGAAGGCAAAGGTCAGCAAAGTAATGCCGATAAACGTTGGGATCACTAACCCCAAACGTCGGAGTATGAACTGCAGCATATCCCGTACTCTCTGTATAAAATGCCCGGGGAACCGTAGCTCTCCGGGCTTATTGTTAGCTCACATTGCTTTAACGAACAACGACCTGATTCATTTCTACATCAATTACTTAATATCGACATTTTCGAAGTGGTGCTTGCCAAGTGGATCGACTACATAGCCGATCACATCTTTACGCACTGGCTCGTAAACGGTGGAGTTGGCAATGATCAGAGCCGGAGCCTGGTCATGCATGATCACTTGAGCTTGTTTGTAGAGCGCAATACGTTTGTCGTGATCAGATTCAGCACGGGCTGGCTGAATCACGTCTTCAAACGGCTTGTAACACCATCTTGAGTAGTTGGAACCATCTTTGGCAGCCTGGCAGCTGAACAGAGTAGCGAAGAAGTTATCCGGGTCCCCATTATCGCCGGTCCAGCCCATCATCACAGTCTGGTGTTCGCCGTTTTTAGCACGCTTGAGGTATTCGCCCCACTCGTAGGTAACAATATTGGCTTTCACACCGATTTTCGCCCAGTCAGCCTGAATCATCTCAGCCATACGACGCGCGTTCGGGTTATAAGGACGCTGAACCGGCATCGCCCACAGGTCGGTGGTAAAACCGTTTGGCAGGCCCGCTTCTTTCAGCAGTTCTTTCGCTTTCGCCGGGTCATACGGATAATCTTTAACGTCGTTGTTATAGCCCCACATTGTTGGTGGGATCAGGTTTTTAGCCGCCTGGCCAGCGCCCTGATAAACAGCTTCGATAATTGCTTTCTTGTTCACGGCCATGGTCAGCGCCTGACGAACTTTCACGTCATCCAACGGTTTTTTCTGGGTATTAAACGACAGATAACCCACGTTCAGACCGGGTTCTGACATCAGGTTGATTGAGGTGTCTTTTCTCATTGCCGCCAAATCTGCAGGGTTTGGATAGGCCATGACCTGGCACTCATTTTTCTGCAATTTAGCGTAACGGATGGAGGCGTCAGGCGTGATGGAGAAGATCAGGCGATCCAGTTTAGGCTTCACGCCCCAATAGCCTTTGAATGCGGTGTACAGAATGCGTGAGTCTTTCTGGTACTGCATCATCTGGAACGGACCGGTACCGATTGGGTTCAGGTCGATTTTTTCTGGCGTACCGGCTTTCATTTCATCATCGGCATATTCAGATGACATGATCGACGCGAAATCCATCGCCATATCGGCCAGGAATGGTGATTCAGGATGGTTCAACACGAACTGGACAGTGTGATCGTCAACTTTAACGATTTTACTGATCAGATCGCCCATGCCCATACCGTCGAAGTATTCGTAGTTGCCGCCCGATACCTTGTGGTAAGGGTTAGAGGCATCTTTTTGACGGTTGAACGAAAACAGTACGTCGTCAGCGTTGAAATCACGCGTTGGTTTGAAATCTTTGCTCGACTGCCACTTCACGCCGGAACGAAGATGGAAAGTATAAGTTTTACCATCGGCACTGACGTCCCACTTCTCGGCCAGACCAGGAACGATTTCGGTTGTCCCGGTTTTGAATTCAACCAGACGGTTATAAATTGGTACGGAGCTAGCGTCATAAGTCGTACCCGAAGTGAAAAGCTGCGGGTTAAAGCCTTCTGGCGAGCCTTCAGAACAATAAACTAACGTTTTTGCCTGAACGCTGGCTGCCACGGTTAGCGCAATCAAACCCATACTGAACTTCAGCAGGCCTGATTTTCCCAAGGAAATTCTCATCGCTTTTGCTCCATCTATAATGGTGATGTGGATGTGTGTTGTGTTTCAGCTCACCTCACCCTTTATTTTTTATTTACGGGTGAGAGTGTTTGTCTGGTAGCTGCAGAAGTGATTTTCAGACGTGTGACCGACGCCACCAGAGAGCTTTGGGGGGAAACATTTGCACCAAAAAAGGGTGCAAATAATTACCGGATGAATCTTCTGGTCAATCCTGTTCACATCAATTTGGCAACTCTCTCCGGCGTCGTCAATATAACGCACAGGCTTTTACAAAGACTGTGAGTAACAGCAAACAAACATAAAAAAACAGCCAATTAACATTTATAGGATTAATATTTAGTCATAAGCCATTACCTCAGGACATACAACTAATTACCACCAAATAACCAGCACATTACGCCAAATAAAAAGTCTAAAAAATCTGCGACAAAAGGAGATTATCTGAACGGTTATTTTTTAAATTTGGGTAATTGGCAGCTGATCGTGCTGAAAGCTACCTCTAAAGAGGTGCCCGAATTGAGGTTATTTTATTCATCAAACAAACCGTTACGCATTAGAAAAAGTAATTTGCACCGTTGAGGTGCAATAAAAGCCCGTAACGATGCAGGTTTGTTTTTTATACAGCGGAATAAAATGCTCAGAACCGTAAATTTAAGAGGATGTTACCGATTATTAATACAGTGGCGCGTTTGTTGCATTATTTATCCCTTCTTAAAAATAGCTAATTTCTGCCGTCGCCTTTTCTTATTGAGCCTTAAAACGTCTCATCTCTCCCGTAGATATGTTCGCCATAACTAGCCAGGGGTTTGTTATATGGAACTAAAGTGGTTTGAAGATTTTTTGAGCGTTTCGCACTGTTACAGCTTCACTCGCGCAGCCGGGGAACGCAACATTACTCAGTCAGCGCTAAGCCGCCGTATTAAACAGCTTGAAGAATGGCTGGGGGTGCCGCTGTTTGACCGTAAAACTTATCCGATCCGACTGACGCCAGAGGGGCAGGAATTTCTCACCACCGCCTCGGAGATGGTGTTTTCACTCACTCAGCTGCGCGGAGAATTGCGCGAACGCCACATGCAAAAAAGTTCGATTTTGCATTTCGCCTCGCTGAACACGCTGGCGCAAACCTTTTTTCCGGACTGGATAAACAAGGTTGATCCCACCCACCAGTGCGGCTGTATACGGCTTTCCGACCATCCCCCTTCTTTCGCTGGCAACATTGCCCTGCTGCTGGACGGCAAAACCGACTTTCTGCTGACTTACACCCATGATTCAGTGGCTCTGATGAAACAGCTTGAACGTTTTCCTTATATTGAACTTGGCAAAGAACTGGCGATTGCCGTCTGCGCGCCCGATAGCGACGGTAAACCACTGTATCCGATTGCCGAAAAAGGCATGCCGACGCCGTTTCTTAGCTATGGAAATCGCTCATTCTTTGGTCACGCACTCAGCGCCCTGTTCGCCATACGTCCTTTGCCGCTGAAACCGATTTATGAAAATCCCATGTCCAGCGGATTAAAGGCGATGACTATTTCCGGCTGCGGCGTTTCCTGGTTACCGGCCAGCCTGATCAAATCCGAACTTTCCAGCGGAGTACTGACTCGAGCCGCCGATCGCAGCTGGGATATTCAAACCAACATTCGCCTTTACCGTCTTGAAAAGTCTCGCAATATTCAGGCTGAGAATCTTTGGAACAAAGCAAGAAAACTCCATACGGCTCAAGCGGTTGCCTGATCCTTTCTTTCCGGCCTGCGGGTCGGAATCCCCTGCTTCTTGAAATCGAAATCGTTACCTAGACTTTTCTGGTCCTAATCTATGCAATTTTGGAATGAGGCATCCCAAACTCTCATTGGACCTTTGCCCGCGCTGAACACATTCTGAACAAACCCGCTTGATTTTGTTATCCGTCACCGCAGCCCGGTATAAGGAATCCACAGTGAAAAGTGAATCTACGCAGCAGAAAGAGTTGGTCTGGAGTTTGGTCGATGCCAAGAAAGCCCTGTTCACCGCTCTGAGTGACAGAGTCTGGGGGATGCCAGAAATTTGTTATACCGAGTACCGTTCAGTGGCCGAACATACCGCCATGCTGAAGGAACAAGGTTTTATCGTGACCGAAAACGTTGCAGGAATTCCGACTGCGGTCATGGGAGAAGCCGGAAAAGGCGGGCCGATTATCGCTATTTTAGGCGAGTATGATGCATTGCCGGGCCTGAGTCAGGTCGCCGGAGTCGCTCATCAGGAACCTTTACCGGGCAATGGTCACGGTCACGGCTGCGGCCACAATCTGCTAGGTTCCGCCGCCATGTTGGCTGCTACCGCGCTAAAAGACTGGCTGGCCGAGACCGGAACGCCGGGCCGTGTCCGCTATTACGGCTGCCCGGCAGAAGAAGGCGGTGCGGCAAAATCCTTTATGGCGCGCGCCGGTGCCTTTGACGATGTCGATATCGCCATCACTTGGCACCCGGCCGCTTTTACTGAGGTTGCCCGCGCCGAATCACTGGCCAACACTCGAATGGATTTTGTGTTCCACGGCCGTGCCTCTCACGCCGCTGCGGCTCCACACTTGGGGCGCAGCGCGCTTGACGCTGTGGAGCTGATGAACGTCGGCGTTAACTATTTACGCGAGCACGTTCCTTCCGACTCCAGAATTCACTACGCGATGCTCGACTCCGGCGGCATTGCACCCAACGTGGTACAGGCCCGTGCGGCAGTGCGCTACGCCATCCGCTCCCGCGACGTCCATGCTATGTTCGACCTCAATGAGCGAGTCAAAAAGGTTGCCAATGGCGCGGCAATGATGACCGAAACCAAGGTTGATATCAGCATTATGAGCGCCGTCGCCAACCTGCTTGGCAATGAGCCGCTGGAACAGGCTATGCAGCGCAACTTTGAACTGCTGGGGCCGCTGGAATTTGACGAGGCCGATAAAGCCTTTGCCGCAGAAATTCAGGCGACGCTCAGCCCGGAAGATCTCAGCAGCGCCTATCGTCGTATCGGGATCAAAAAACCCCAGCAAACCTCCCCTCTTTGCGAATTTATCGTGCCTCTGGAGGCCGCGGGCGAGCTGATGCTCGGCTCAACTGACGTTGGCGATATCAGCTGGAAAATACCGACCGTGCAGGCTCATGTGCCCACCTATGCCATCGGCACACCTGGCCATTCCTGGCAGCTCACCGCTCAGGGAAAAATGCCTGCGGCCCATAAAGGCCTGGCCTATGTTGCGAAAATCATGGCCGCTACCGCCATCGACACACTGACCGATAAAGTCTTGCTGGCACAGGCGAAAACCGCGCATTTCGAACTCACCGCCGAAACGCCTTACGTTTGCCCGATCCCGCTTGAGGTTAATCCACCACTGCAACCGCGCCCGTCAGGGGAGCAGGCATAATGAAAAATACTCGAAAAGCAGCCGTCATCGTTCGAAAGCGTTTATTGCCGATGCTGATGGGTTTAACGCTGGCCGGAGGCGTAATGCCGATAGTCGCGCAAGCCGCAACGCCGCCAGATTCGCTGGTAATGGCCTGGAATATCGATGCCATCAGCACCTTTGACCCGGCGCAAATCGGCGAGGTGGTGACCAATGAAATCATCCAGAATACCTGTGATTCGCTGGTAGATTTCGATCCGAAAGACGAGTCGAAAGTCATTCCATTACTGGCTAAAAGCTGGGACGTCTCTGCTGACCGTATGACCATCACCTTCCATTTACACAGCGGGCTGGTGTTCCCATCGGGCAATAAAGGCAGCGCCAAAGATCTGGCGTGGTCGTTGCAGCGAGTCGTGCTGCTCGGCTTCGGCAATTCGGCCACGCTGACCGAATACGGCTTCACCAAGGACAACGTGAAAGAGCGAATCACCGCACCGGACGACGACACCCTGGTGATGAAGCTCGATAAACCTTATCCGACCAATCTGGTGTTGCAGGCCATCGCCGCCAACGATGTCGCGATCACGCTGGATAAAACGCTGGTCGAGAAAAACGCCGTCGGCGACGACATGGGTAATAAATATCTCACCACTCACACCGCCTGTATCGGCCCTTACCAGTTGACCCGCTGGAATGCCGGAGAAGGGCTGGTGCTGCAAGCCAATGAAAACTATTACGGCACCAAGCCGAAATTGCAGCGCATTTTAATTCGTCACGTCGCCGAAACCGGCACCCAGCGACTGCTGCTAACCCAGGGAGACGTCGATATTGCCCGCGATTTAGCGCCGGATGACCTGCGCGATTTAGATAAAAGCGGCAAAGTGAATATTGAGAAAGTGCTGAAACCGCAGCTGTTCTTCTGGACCATGAACGCCGAAGACCCAATTTTCAAAAATCCAAAGGTGCGGCTGGCAATGCGTTACCTAATTGATTATCAAGGACTTGCTTCCACAGTAATGCCGTATCTCGGCGTACCGCGTGCCAGCTTTGTTCAGCTCGGAGCCTTTGGTGCGCTGGATAAACAACAGGGTCAGCCGTTCAAATTGGATTTGGCCAAGGCGAAACAGTTGCTGACCGAAGCGGGTTATCCAAATGGATTCTCGGCCAAAATTTATATTGGCACCCTGCCACACTCGGCGCCTATTGCGCAGAACACTCAGGAAAATGCGGCGAAAATCGGCGTAAAACTGTCAATTGAGAGCATGGCCAATGCCCAATTGTTCAGCCGAGTACGCGGACGTGAATTCCAGAGCGCCATGATGGCCTGGCAAACCTCAGTGCCGGATGCCTACGGTAATGCCTCGCGCCTGGTAGCCAATCCGGACAACAGTAAAGAGGCCAAGAAAACCCAGTATCCAAGCTGGCGCGCCTCCTACTTTGACCCGGCTATGAATAAACAGGTCAACGCTGCACTGCTGGAGCCGGACGACCAAAAACGCATCGCGCTCTACCACCAGCTACAGGAAGAGCAGATGCAGCAAGGCCCGTTCGCCATCATGTTCCAGATGTATAACACCGCGGGTCTGAATAAGAACGTGAAAAACTGGACCTGGAACGGGTTCCACGTTTATTACGCCGACGCGTCGAAATAACTATCGCCGCCACTCTGGCATAACGGAGGACTACCGATGTCGCTGATTGATTCCACTGCGGGCGCGCACCCCGCAGATCCGCTGCGCGTCAGGGTGCTTGAACAGGCCACCGCGTTGCTCAAACTGCTGGTGTCGGTAGCCGTTACCCTGCTGGGGCTGGCGGCACTGACCTTCTTTATTGGTCGGTTGCTACCTATTGACCCGGTAGTTTCCGTGTTGGGAGATAACGCCAGCCAGGAAGCCTATCAAAAAATGTATCACCTGTTGGGGCTTGATAAGCCGCTGTGGGAACAATTTTTGATGTATCTGAAAAATGTCTGCATGCTGAATTTTGGCACCTCGCTGACCACAGGGCATCCGGTAAGCGAGGACATTGCCCGCGTGTTTCCTGCCACTATCGAGCTGGCCAGTCTGGCGGCAATTATCGGTACCTGTCTGGGCATTCCGGCGGGCGTATTATCGGCGATGTATCGCAATACCTGGTTCGATCACTGCATTCGGTTCATCGGTTTACTCGGCCATTCGGCACCCAATTTCTGGCTGGGGTTGATGGGGCTGGTGCTGTTTTACGCCACGCTGGGCTGGATCGGCGGGCCAGGACGCATTGATTTTATGTATGAATTCGACGTTCATCAGGTTGCCGGATTTTATCTGATTGATACCGCTATCGCCGGAAACTGGGAAGCATTTCGCAACGTTTTCAGCCACCTGATTTTACCCGCGTCGATTCTTGGCCTCAGCGGTTTGTCTTACATCAGCCGCATGACCCGCAGTTTCATGATTGAACAGCTGTCGCAGGAATACGTGATCACCGCACGAGTCAAAGGATTGTCTTGGGCACGTAGCGTGTGGGTACACGCTTTCCGCAATGTGGCGGTGCAGGTGGTGACAGTGGTGGCGCTTTCGTATGCATTTTTACTCGAAGGTGCAGTATTAACTGAAACTGTCTTCGCCTGGCCGGGCTTTGGCCGTTACCTGACCAACGCCATGCTGGCTGGAGACATGAACGCCGTAGTCGGCTGTTCGCTGCTGATCGGCGTGATTTTCGTCGTGCTAAACCTTATCTGCGACCTGCTGTATCGAATTTTCGATCCGCGCACCCGCCAGGAGCAATCATGACCGATTCTGCGAAAACTCAGGTTGACCGCTCTGCCCGTCGCTCACTACGCAGCTGGCTAGACGCGCCCATTCCTTCCACGCCCTGGCAGGCAAGGGTTCAGCAAAGCCTTGGCCAATGGCGACGCTTTCGACGCAACACTTCGGCGATGTTTGGTCTGATCGTCATCGTGATCATCGCCTTCGCGGCAATCTTTGCCCCTTGGCTGACCACCCATAATATTTATGCCCAAAATCTGCAAATTCGCCTGGCTCCACCAAGCCACGAATATTGGCTTGGCACCGACGAGCTGGGCCGCGATATCTTCAGTCGACTGATTTATGGCGCGCGCATCACTCTCTACATCACCTGCCTGAGCGCGCTGATTGTCGGCCCGATTGGCCTGCTGGTCGGCACTATCGCTGGCACCGTTGGCGGCTGGACCGATACCGTGCTGATGCGCATCGTAGATATTTTCCTCGCCTTCCCCAGCCTGATTTTGGCGTTGGGGTTCGTGGCGGCGCTGGGTCCGGGTATCGAAAACGCCATTATCGCTATTTCGCTCTCCGCATGGCCTCCCATCGCCCGTCTGGCAAGGGCAGAAGCCTTGTCGATTCGTAAAATGGACTATGTCGCGGCGGTGCGTTTGCAGGGCGCCTCGCAAATGCGCATTATTCTGCGGCACATTATCCCGATGTGCCTGCCGTCAGTCGTGGTGCGCCTGACGCTGAATATGGCGGGAATTATCCTTACTGCATCGGGCCTCGGCTTTCTCGGCCTTGGCGCGCAGGCACCCAGCCCGGAATGGGGCGCGATGCTGTCATCTGGTCGCCAATTCATGATGACTAACTGGACGATTGCCGCGATCCCCGGCCTGTCGATTCTTTTCACCAGCCTGGCGTTTAACCTGTTTGGTGACGGCCTGCGCGACGTATTGGACCTGCGACATGACTGAAAAATTGCTGGAAGTCGAGAATCTGAACGTGGTGTTCAAAGGCCATCGTCAGAATCATCACGCCGTGCGCGATATTTCTTTTTCCGTCGGGCGTGAAAAGGTCGCGATTGTCGGCGAGTCCGGTTCCGGCAAGTCGTTGACCGGACGCTCGCTGTTAAAACTCACTCCGCGCGGCGCTACCGTTAGTGCAACGAAAATGCGTTTCGGTGATATCGATCTTTTAAAATCCTCGGAGCGCGAAATGCGCAAGATCCGAGGAAAAAGGATTTCGATGATCATGCAGGATCCGAAATTCTCGCTGAATCCGCTGATGCGGGTGGGTCATCAAATTACCGAAGCCTATCGCATACACTTTAGCGTTAGTGAAAAGGACGCACGGATCAAGGCGATGCAGATGCTGGAAGCGGTAAACATTCGCGATCCGCAGCGGGTTTTCGAGCTTTATCCACACGAAATTTCCGGCGGTATGGGGCAGCGCATCATGATTGCGATGATGCTAATCCCTGAACCGGATTTGATCATTGCCGACGAACCCACTTCAGCCCTCGATGTCACAGTGCGCCAGCAGGTGCTTTCCGTGCTCGACGCATTGCTTGAACGCCGTAAAACCGGGCTGCTATTTATTACCCACGACCTGAGCCTGGTCTCAAGCTTTTGTGACCGTGCGCTGGTGATGTACGCCGGACGTATTCTCGAAGAAATCGCCGCCGACCAGCTGCATCTCGCTAAGCATCCTTATACCCGCGCCCTGCTGGCGAGCCAGCCTGACTTGCATCATCCGGTAGATATGCTGTCGATCCCCGCTCGTGATCCCGCCTGGTTGACCGGCCCGGTGTATCGCTATGGAGAAGCCCTATGAATAGTTTGGCCGAAGAAGCTAAACCGGTGTCAGATGAAGAGGCCAAGGCCGTCCCGCTGGCAGTCGACCGAATGATTGAAACCGTAGATTTAAGCATCGCTTTCGGAAAAGGCCATCGCCGACGTTTGATTGTCGATAAAGTTTCCTTGAACATTGCGCGCGGTGAAAGCTACGGGCTGATTGGCGAATCGGGCTGCGGAAAATCGACCATTTTACGCACCTTGACCGGGCAGAATACTCAGTACGATGGCGCGATACTTTATCAAAATCGTGAACAGCATCCGGTGCGCGATAAAGCCTATTATCGGCAAATCCAGATGGTATTTCAGGACCCCTACGCCTCGCTGCATCCGCGAAAAATGGTCTATCACACGCTGCTCGAGCCGCTGGTCATCCACGGTATGGACCGCCGCGAGGAGCGCATCAGCGATGTCCTCACCTCCCTCGGTCTTAGCGACGCTTTTCGCTACCGCTACCCGCACCAACTTTCTGGTGGTCAACGCCAGCGCGTTGCTCTCGCCCGCGCGCTGATTATCGAACCCCAGGTGCTGCTGCTGGATGAGCCAACTTCTGCGCTGGACGTTTCAGTCCAGGCCGAAATTCTTAACCTGCTGAAAACCTTGCGCCGCCAGCGCAATCTGACCTATCTGATGGTGACTCACGATTTAGCCGTGGTCACGCACTTGTGTGACCGCGTGGCGATAATGCATCAGGGAAAACTGCTGGAAGAGATGACCGCGGACGAGATCCGTCGCGGCGCGGCAACCCAGCCTTATACACAACAATTTTTGGCGGCGAGTAGCCACTAAGCTTCAGGACACATCCATGACTCACAATTTAATGCCCCGAAACGGATGGGAAGGGTTGCTGCGGCTGTGTGAAAACAGCCAATGCGATGCGCTGCTGGTGATTCAGGGCGGCGAAACGCGTTTTACTTACGGCGATATGCAGCAGCGTTTTCTTTGTCATTCAATGCGTAAAAGCTTTCTCAGCGCGCTGATTGGTATTCAGGTGGCGCAGGGGAATTTTGATTTATCGCTGACTTTGGCCGAACTTAAAATCAATGATATCGACCCGCTGAGCGAGGTTGAACTCAGCGCCACGCTGTACGATTTACTGGTCGCTCGTTCAGGAATATTTCATCCCGCCAACTATGAAACTCCGTGGATGACGCGCATCAAACCGCCGCGTCACAGCCAGCCGCCGGGTTGCCTGTGGAGCTATAACAACTGGGATTTCAATGCGCTGGGCACTGCCTTTCGGCAAATGACCGGCTTGGATATTCATCAGGCTTTTCTCGAGCAAATCGCCCGGCCATTGGGAATGCAAGATTACCGCTACAGCAACGAACGCCGAGATGGCTGGCTGGAATCTGGCGAAAAATCGCAGCATCCCGCTTATCCGTTCCGGCTTTCAACACGCGATTTAGCCCGCTTTGGTCAGCTTTATTTGCAGCAGGGAATGTGGGGCGGCAAAGAAATTCTGCCCGCCTCCTGGGTTCGCCAAAGCCTGATGCCCTATTCCGACGCGGGCGATCGCGGCGCCTATGGCTACATGTGGTGGCTGGCTCGTCAAGGCATCGCCTTCCCCGGCTGTGAACTGCCAGAAGGCAGCTTTTATGCCTACGGCGCGGGCGGGCATTACTGCCTGGTGATGCCTGCGCTGGACGCCGTGGTGGTTCACCGCGTGAACACTGACATCGCAGGGCGCAGCGTCAATCGGTTCCAGGTCGGCAAACTCATGGACCTGTTACTTTCCTGAATTTCATAACAATTTAAGCAGGTATCAAAATGAACGTGATTGAAGCCATTGCCGACTGGAGTTGCCGTCAAGACCAGTTTAGTCCGCGCGCAAGAGAGTTGGCGCGGATTGCCATTACCGATACGCTGGCCTGTCTCTATGCCGGACAAAATGATTTTTCGAGTCTGGCCGTGCGCCGGGCGTTCGAGGACTATCTCAATCCTGATGCTGGTGCCAGCGTGATTGGCGGCGGCAAAGCTCCGGCCGCGATCGCCGCACTGCTCAACGCCACCGCGGCCCACGCCATCGATTATGACGACAATTTCCAGCCGGGCATGAGCCACGCCTCGGCGGTGCTGGTTCCCGCCCTGTTGGCCGTTGCCGATGAAACTAATGCCAGCGGCAGCCGGCTGATCGATGCCTATTTGATCGGTTTGCAAGCTCAGGCTTTTGTCGGCATGGGCGTTGGGCCTTCGCATTACACCGCAGGCTGGCACGGCACCTCGACCGTGGGCTGTATCGGCACCGCGGCGGGCGTGGCTTGGCTGATGGGCCAGGATGAGGCAGGCATCTCGCGAACGCTGAGTAACGCGGTAAGTTTTGCCTCCGGCACCAAGGGGCAATTCGGCACACCGATCAAACCATTACATGCAGGATGGGCAGCCCGTAACGCGATAGATGCGGCGCGTTTTGCCGATCAGGGCATGCGCGGGCGCATCGACATTTTGGAAGCCCCGCAGGGATTTATGGAAATGTTTGGCGGCGCGTCGGCCACGGGTTGGGACATTGCAGCCATTCTTTCCACACAAAAACACGTCATTGAAACCACGGGAGTCATGCCAAAACGCCATCCGTGCTGCGGCTCCACGCATATGATTATCGATGCGTTGGCCGATCTGCGCGAACAGCACGATTTTGCCGATGCCGAGGTAGTCAGCGTAGATACGCTGGTCGGCATCGCCAATCAACGCAATCTGGCCTATGAGCTGCCTCAGGACGAAATGCAGGCTCGTTTTTCGATGCAATACTGTGTCGATACCGTGCTGCGCAATGGCGCATTAGGGGTCCGAGATTTTACGGCGGAGCGGGTTGCCCAGTTGACCGATCCTGCCAGATTGGCCCGCATCACCATGCGTGCCTACAGCGCCGAGCAGGAAAAGGATACCCCACCGGCTGAGCGCCTGCCGCATCGCATTACTGTCACCCTTAAAGATGGCCGCGTGCTGGAAGCCGAACGCAAACTGGCGAAAGGCAGCCTTGTAGAACCTTTCACCTCTGCCGATCGCCTGCAAAAATTTGTCGACTGCTGCGCCGCTCTGCCCAATGCCAGAGCCTTGTTTATGCAGCTTGAGATGCTGGACCAGCAGGAAGATTTGGGATTCTTGACAGACCTGTATTCTTAATGAGCAATATCGTAACGACAATGACATTACACGATGCTATGATTGAGCCAAATATCAGGAGGCTCAATCCATGCCGTCATTAAATATACAGCCTTATAAACGAGAGGCTTTAAACCTTCGCATCAAAGCAGAAGACCGGGATCTCATCGACCGGGCAGCGCAGATTAAAGGTAAAAATCGTACTGATTTCATTCTTGATGCAGCAAAATCTGCGGCGCAGCTCGCATTGTTGGATCAATCCGTCATCATGGCTAACCCAGAGGCCTACGCAGAGTTTATAGTGCAGCTCGATGCTCCTGCACAAATCAATCCAGCATTGCAGAAAACACTAGCCACTCCAGCACCTTGGGATGAATAAATATGACATTGGATGCTCCCTTACCGCTGAAGGAACAGCATAGGCTTAGTGATTTTGACTGTGGTGAAACAAGCCTGAATGAATGGTTAAACAAAAGGGCAAAGAGTAATCAAATTAGTGGGGCTTCAAGAACGTATGTCGTTTGTGACAACGGCAAAGTCGTGGCTTTTTATTCGTTGGCCTCGGGTGGGGTGACTAGCCTTTCCTGTTCTGGAAATATAAAACGCAACATGCCCAATCCGATCCCTGTGGTCTTCCTTGCACGTCTGGCTGTGGCAAACAGCCACAAAAGACGAGGAATAGGTCGGGCATTAGTTCGCGATGCCGTCATAAGAGTCGTAGCCGCTGCCGAAACTATTGGCATACGAGCCTTCGTTATCCATGCAATTGATAGTCATGCCAAAGAGTTTTACCAAAGCCTCGGTTTCGAATCTTCTCCGCTCGATCCATTGATGCTAATGGCTACTTTGACGAGTCTTCGTCTCAATCTTGTTGAGAAAATCTAAAATCTTCTCCCGGCGCTAAACGGCTGCATATCGATCTGCGGTTTTTCGCCGGTCATTAGCGCGGCTAAAAGCTCGCCGGTAGCGGGCCCGAGAGTGAATCCCTGATGGCCGTGACCAAAGGCGCACCACATTCCTGGCACATCTGGCACAGCACCGATCACTGGCTTCATGTCAGGCATACAAGGTCGTGCGCCTTTCCACGGCTCCGGGTCCACGCGATCGCCAATCGGCAGCAGGTCACGAGCAACGGCCTCGCAGTCGATTAACTGTTTCGGCGTTGACGGGCTGTCAATCAGCGCCAGCTCCGCACCGGTCGTTAAACGTAAACCGTTTTTCATCGGCGCAATCAGATAGCCGCGCTCTTCATCCAATACCCAATGGTTTAGCTTGCGATCGGGCAAGGCAGCGTAATGCATATGGTAACCGCGTTTAACGAACATCGGCGGTGCGAAGCCAAAACGTGCGGTCAATTTGGTGGTCCACGGACCCAGCGCAATCACTACCTCGGCAGCCGTCACTGTTTCGCCATCACGCGTGCGAACCTGCCAGCCAGCAGCGGTTTTCTCAAGGGTTAACGCATCGCCGAACAGCATCTCGCCTCCGCGCCGATTAAACAACTCGGCATAGGCTTTCACCAGATCGCCAGGACTGCGCAGCGTCCACGGATCGGTCCAGTGAACTGCTCCCACCAGCTGCCCTTTGGCAATGCCAGGTTCCAGTTCGGCCAGCTGTTGTTGATTCAATTTGCGATGATTTACCCCATGCTCCCGTTGCAGAGTGTCAGCCTCGGCATAGGCAGCCGCAAGGTTTTTCTGGCTGCGCATCAGCATCAACCAACCCTGCTTTTCAACCAGAGACTCGGCCTGTGCCGCCTTAATTAAATCGGCGTGGGTATCAATCGACATGGCGATCATTGAGGCATAGTCTGCCGCAATCTTCTCATAAGCTGCCGGAGCCGAATGGTTAAAATAGCGCAACAAAGGGCCAGCGACGCGTGGCAGCGCCGAGGCGTGATAACGCACGTCGAGACGACGATTGGTGGCGGCAGTGCCAATCACCGACAACGCCCGAGGAAAACTGTAAGGCCGCGCAGCTTCTCGCTGAATAATTCCGGCATTGCCAAATGAGGTTTCCTGCCCGGCTTCCTGGCGGTCAAACAGCGCAACCGATTTTCCTTTTGCCTGCAAATGCAGGGCGCAACTGACGCCCACCATTCCGGCGCCTAACACCAATACATCGTATTTCATGCCTTCAGACCCCATAAAACCATGCCATCAAATTCCATAAACTTGCTTGATGAGACACTGTAAAACGCCGCCTCTCACCGCCAAAAACAATGACGATTAGGCTGGAATTTTTGCTATCACCGTAATTTCCATTTTCGCGCCTTCGGCCATCATCCCTGATTCCACGGTAGTTCTGACCGGCAACGGTGCAGTGAACCAGCGGGCATAGGCTTTATTGAATTCGGCAAAATAGGCTTTGTCGGTCAAATAAACGGTGCAGGAAAATACGTCTTGCAGGCTAAGGCCATTTTCTTCCAAACGAGCTTTGACGCGACCCATCATGGTATCGGTCTGTTGAGTGACGTTCGAAGCAAAAGTGCCGTCGGCTTCAAACGCCACTTCACCGGAAAGATAGGCCAGGCCGTCAACGATGCGGATTGGCGAGAAAGGCAGATTGGTAGGAATACTCATGAAGTTGCTCCTTAAAGTAAATTAATTGCCGACCGGCAGATAAAAGTCAGGCATCTCGGCGATCGGACGTGTTGTTTTAAGACCTTCAATATTCGGCACTGGCCGACGAGTTTTTGCATCGTCTTTCAACTGCTCTTGCAGCGCATAAGCCATGCGCAACAGTTCGACATCGCCACCCCGTGGGCCGATGATTTGCAAACCAAAAGGCATTCCGTAACCGTCAACGCCCACCGGCAAAGAAATCGAAGGCAGTCCGCCAATGGTCGAAGCATAGGCCAGCGCCAACCAATGGTAATAGGTTCGTGTCGCCTGCCCGTTGATTTCTTTAGGATAAAGCTCAGTCCAGGCGCGCGGGCTGATAGTCACCGATGGTGCGAGCATAAAATCATAATCATCAAAGAAGGTCTGCCAGCGGCGATAAATCTGGGTTTGCAGATCCAGGCCACGGGCGATGTCCTGCGCGGTATAGCGCAGCCCCTCTTCAACGTTGAGTCTGACATTTTCCCCGACCTGGCTTGGATCACGCTGATAAAGCTCGCGCGTGCCGGTCAAAAACATCAGCGAGCGGATCTTTTCGAACGCCTCGTCAGTGCCGCTGCAATCAGGGGTGGCGTATTCAGCGCTTTTGAAAACATGACTGAAAAGATTAGTTTTATCAATAAAAGTCTCTGCCACGCCTTTTTCGGTTGGCGCAAAACCGAAATCAGTGGTCAGCGCCACTCTCTGGCGGGATAAATCCAGCGGTGCAATCGGGGTAAATTCTGCGGCATTGCGCATCTGTCGGCCGTGAACGGTATGCGAAAGCGGATCGCTTTTGTCTTCCCCCATCATCACGGTAAACAGTGTTGCCACGTCTTCCACAGTGCGCGCCATCGGCCCGAGTGTGGAGATTTGTAACCAGGCAGTGCCACGTTTTTCGGCCGGAATAAGTCCTGCAGTCGGTCGGAAACCAACAACGCCGTTAAACGCTGCGGGATTACGCAAAGAGCCGCCGGTATCAGAACCGGTGGCAATCGGGAACATGCCGCTGGCCAGGCCCGCAGCCGAGCCACCCGACGATCCCGCTGCTGATTTAGTGTTATCAAAAGGATTGCCGGTGGTGCCGTAGACCGGGTTACGCGAATTACCGCCCGCGCCCCACTCAGGCACGTTGGTTTTACCGATAATGTTGGCACCGGCTTCGCGCAGCACTCTGACCAGCCGCTCATCTTTTTCCGGAATGAAATTCTTGCGCGACAGGCTGCCGCAGCTGGTCGGTAAACCAGCGGCGTCGATCATGTCTTTAACGCCCAACGGCAAACCGTGCAATGCACCCAACTCATCGCCGCGTAATACTGCCTGCTCCTGTTGGCGCGCGGCGCGGCGGGCGGCGTCGAAATCATGGGCGACTACCGCATTAATCGCCGGATTCACCTGCTCAATACGGCGGATACAACTCTCAGTCAGCTCGACGGGTGAAATTTTTTTTTCCCAATCAAACTGCGGGCTTCGGTAGCCGACAGATCGCAAAGTTCGGTCATGACATCTCCTTATCGAAAATCATCTTAAGCGGGATTAAAACTGCCCTGCTTTAATCTGTTTACTGGTCGGTGTGCGCAGGGTCACGCTGATAATTACCGAGCAAGCGGCGGCTGCCATCAGGAATAGAAACGCCGCGGAATAACTAAAATGCTGTACTAAAATACCGATCGCCAGAGGAGCAACAAAACCCGCCGCCTGACCACCAAAGTTAATAATTCCGATCCCTGTTCCGACCATTTTTTCTGCCAGAATTTTAGTGGGCAAGGCAATAGCCACCGCAAAGACAAAGGATTTAAAGAAATAGACACAGGCCTGAGCGGCGATCACCGCCGAAATTGACTGCGCGCCGTACATAAAATAGAGGAAAAAGGCAGTCAGCGCGGCGCTCACCATCAGCATGTATTTTTCTTTACCGTCGAAGAATTTAATCATTACCCAACCGCCGATCATCGTGGCAATGCCCGCGGTCAAATACGGTATCGGTAATAAAATTCCCACAGCCTTAAGATTCATCCCGCGCTCGGTCATCAGGTAAATTGGCATCCATGAATCCAGCCCTTTATTAATCAGGCTAAGCCCAAACCATACGGCGGCCAGTTTCCACATTAAAGGTTTTCTGAGTAGCTCCTTGAGGTCGGCACCGTTCATGCGTTGATGAGCCTGAGTAGTGCTTTCTTTGCGACGGACTGTAAAGCCGTAAACCAGCACAAATAGAATGCCGAGGCCGCCAATCATCATAAATACGTGACGCCAGCCGAAATGAATTAATAACGGCGCAATTAACAATGGGGCAAGCATGCTGCCGATGTAATTGGAAGACATCAGGAAAGAAGACATTTTAGGCTTGTCTTCCAGACTGAAATTCTCGGTCACGCCTTTTATAGACGCCGACGGGAAAATCCCCTCGCCTATACCAAATAGCAAACGGATCGCCAGTAGCGAAGTCAGCGACCAGGCCGTGCCGGTGAACAAGGTAAATAGCGACCAACAGCCGATGCCGATCATCACGATCACTTTCGATCCAAAACGGTCAGCCAACCAACCGCCCGGCAGTTGCATCAGCCAGAAACCAAAATAAAATATACTTAAAACCAGGCCAATTTCGGTAGGTGAAAGACTCAACTCTTTGGCGATTGCCGGGGAGCTGAAACTCAGTACTACGCGGTCGATAAATGCGATGCACCAGGCGGTGTAAAGCAGGCCAAGTACCCAATACTTATTGTCTTTTGCTGTCTTATCAATAACTGCATCTACCATGTTCATTTTCTCCGTGCGGATGAAATAAGAACCCGTTTTGATTTAACAGTCGACCCAAGCAATGCTGCATGATTTTATTATTAATTGACCTTTTTAGGCCTGATTGCATCCTATCCAGCCCTCAGCCATACTTCCAGTTCAACTTTTTGAACACTTCATTGCCGAAACGGCAAACTTTGAGGCCCCACATTCATGAGCTCACGTATTCTTCAGGACACGGCCATCCGCTATTTTCTGGAAGTCGTGCGCTGCGGGTCGATTAGTGAGGCAGCCATTAAACTAAACGTTGCCGGTTCTGCCATCAGCCGCCAAATCAGCGGACTCGAAGCCAGCCTGAATACTCAGCTGTTTGAACGACGCAAGCGCGGCATGATCCCCAGCGCCGCAGGCGAGCTATTGGCCGCCTATGCATTCAAAAATCAGCTCGAAACCGAGCGCGTCAGCAATGAAATCATAGAATTACAGGGTATGAGGCGCGGCGAGGTGCGAATGGCCAGCACCACCGGATTTTCGATCGATTTTCTGCCGCAGGCGATTAGCGAATTCCGTGAGCGTTACACCGGCATTCATTTTCATCTTGATGTGGTCAATGCTAAAGAAGTTACCCGGCGGCTTCTCGAAGGGGAAACCGATATCGGCCTGACTTTTAGCCAAACGCCCGAGCCAAATATCAACGTGCAGTGTCGCCGAAGCGCGCCGATTTATGCAGTCATGAATCAGGCACATCCGTTGGCTGGAAAGCAGAGTTTGCGCCTCTCACAGCTTGCAGGTTACTCACTGGGCATGCCGACGCGTGAAATCATGATGCGCAGCGTGATTGATGCCTGCTGTAGTCGCCAGGGTTTGCTCATTGAGCCAACTTTCACCACAACGTCGATGATCTCGCTGCTATCTTTTGCCAGTTTGAATGGCGGGATCATTTTTTCCACTGAATTATTGGTTCGACACTATCTTGAAACCTACAAACTGGTGGCAATCCCCATTTCTGATCGTGATATGAATTCTTTAAACATGGAACTGCACACCCTGGCAGGCCGAACCCTGCCTAAGGCAGTCTCCAGTTTTGTCGATCTATTACAACAACGGCTGCAGCAATAAGCTGTTTAAGAAACGAATTTTCTCCACCGCTTCCGATTCCTCCTAATCCCAGCCACTAGCGTGGCATACCTCGGCATGACTGCTAGGCTTAATACTGTCCTGCTTTTTGTAGGGTCTTTGTTGAATAAACAACCACACAGAAAAGATAAGGAGCATGTCGTGGCATTTAAAAAAGCAATCAAGCTCTCGGAGCTGGGGAACAATCAGCTTAAACAGGTAGAAATCGACGACACCAAAATCGTGCTGGTCCGTCAGGACGACAGCGTGCATGCGTATCAGGCAAATTGCCCGCATGCAGGTGCGCCACTGGCCGAAGGCGCTGTGTGTGAAGGTAAGCTGGTTTGCCCTTGGCACAAAGCCGTGTTTGATCTTAACGATGGCAGCCTGGAGCAGCCACCTGCGCTCGAAGGTTTAAAACAGTACGCGGTGAAAATCAGCGGCGGAGTAGTGATGGTCGACCCTGATGGAGTGAGTCAGCATACTCACCTGCAAGCCGGTGATGACAGCGATCAGATAGTCATTCTGGGTTCGGGTGCAGCGGGTAGTGCCGCGCTGAGCACCCTTGAAGAAAGTGGTTATCACGGCAGAATCGTGGTTATCGATCAGGAAAAAAATGCCGCATACGATCGTACCGCACTGACTAAATTTGTGCCCGACGGCAGCATGGATGTTTCTGACGTTCCCTCCTTGCTCGACGATGGCGCCTTTAGCAAGAAAAACGTGCAACGTATCGTCAGCACGGTCACCAGCATTGATCGCAAAAAGAAAAAACTGCTTCTGGCCAACCAGCAGCACGTGTCTTTCAAAAAATTGCTGATTGCCACCGGTGGATCGCCTAAACGCCCTGAACTGCCCGGCGGTGCACTGAGCGGGATCCACGTTTTACGTAATTTGCAGCAGGAGAAAACGCTGCTTTGTGCCGTCGATGAGTTAAAGCAGCTGGTGATTATCGGTAACAGCTTTATCGGCATGGAAATGGCCGCGGCGCTGCGCAAACGTGATATCGCCATCAAGGTAATTGCTCCTCATCCACTGCCGTTTGAAACACAGTTCGGCGAGAAAATTGCGCAATATTTCCGTGCGTTGCATGAACATAACGGCGTTGAATTTATCGATGGCGAGGTAGTAGGCTTTAGCGGCGATCGTCGGGTAGAAGCGGTAAAATTGAAAGACGGTTCCAGCGTAAAAACCGACGTCGTACTGTTGGCAACGGGTGTCGAACCCGTGACCTCATTTGTTCACGATTTACCGCTTAACGATGACGGCAGTTTGCAGGTCGATGAATATCTACGCGCTGCCGAAGATATCTATGCGGTTGGCGACATTGCCAGTTTCCCGCTGGACGGCAAGTCTACGCGCATCGAACACTGGCGCGTGGCTCAACAGCAAGGGCGTACAGCGGCTAAAAACATGATTGGCGAACACGAAGCCTTTGATCGCGTTCCCTTTTTCTGGACTCAGCACTTCGGCACTCGTTTCGAGCATTTGGGCAACCCACAGCGATGGGACAAAATCGAGATTATCGGTTCACTTGAAGATCAGGATTTTGTCGTGCTGTATGGCCTGAAAAATCATCTGGTTGGCGTAGTCGCAACCGGTCGTGAACGCACTACCGGCAAGCTTTTACTGCAAATGCAGCATGATTTGACGTTGAAACAGGCGCACAAACTGGTGGATGAAACAGAAGAAGGCTGATCCACCGCCCCTCATCCACATCCTGAAAAGGGATTAACCTTCACGTAATCCGTGGATGTGGGGTTGCTCAGCCACTTCGTGCAGGCATCGCCCAATCAGCATATGCAGCGGCGATTGCCTGTTCGCGTGGCGCATCACTACTATCAACTCCCGGTTGAAAGTAAATTCGCCCAGCGATATCACCCGCAAATCTGCTTTTCTTTCAAGCCATAGCCCGGCGAGTGGCACCAGCGCGACGCCCAATCCGCTTTCCACCATTTTTACAATTGCATCAATCTCATCGATTTCCAGCGCGACCTTAGGTTCCAGCCGATGGGTACGCAAAAACTGACTCACCATACGGCCACCAAACGACGTGCGATCGTAACGGATAAACGGCTGTTCCCGAATTAGCGTAAAACAATCATCCCCCGCAGTTTTCGAAGGTGCAATCAACACAAACGGCTCGCGAGACAAGGTTTCGCTATGCAAATCCTTGGCCAGAGGAAATCCCGGTTTGATAACAATCGCCAAATCGATATTTCCCGCATCGACCTGCGTTAACAGATTGAAAGACACACCCGGAACGAGCTTGGTTTCAAGTGCCGGAGCATTCTGATGCAGTTTAACCAGCACTTTCGGCAGCAGCCCGGTCTGAAAAGTCGAAATTGCGCCAATCTTTATCACCCCACGAAAATCACTGAGGCTTTCCGGCTTTGACATGCTGGCAAAGATCTCGATAATTTGCTCAGCCATAGGCAGCACGCGGCTTCCGGCGGCATTGAGCACGGCGGTTCGCCCGGTGCGGTCAAACAACGCCATACCGAGATAATCTTCCAGCCCTCGGATTTGGGCACTGACCGCCGATTGCGTCAGGCCGATGCGCTGGCCGGCGGCAGCGAAGGTGCCATCCTGCGTTACTGCAATAAACGTTTTTAGCTCACGTAACATCGCCGCCCCACTCATCTATTTTATTAATGAATCACAACAATAATATTTGTTTTTAATTAAAAATTTTATCGATAAGAATGGATGAACACAACCTAACCTTACATTTCCTCCGTCATTGAAGTCTTATCGCGCTGCTTTAAGTTCGGCAAGCCAGTAAATCTCCGATGAATCTAACCGTCTCAGATTTGCCGGGAAAAAGCTGCACAGACTTGAGTTACCACGAGGATCAGGAGTAATAACATGGCGTTAAGTCCGTTCCATCTTGCAATTCCAGTTTACGATTTAGCAACCTGCCGCGCTTTTTACGGCGAAACCTTTGGACTCGCTGAAGGCCGTTCAAGTGAGCATTGGGTAGATTTTGATTTTTATGGTCATCAGTTGGTGATTCACGAGCATCCAAAGACTGTGACGCAAGAATCTGCGCATACCAACCCGGTGGACGGCCACGACGTGCCGGTTCCGCATTTTGGTATCGTGTTGGGCTGGCAAGAATGGGAAGCACTGGCGGAAAGGCTGAAGTCCTTCAACATCAAATTCGTGATCGAACCTTACGTGCGTTTCAAAGGCCAGGTCGGCGAGCAGGCCACCATGTTCCTGCTTGATCCCTGCGGTAACGCGCTAGAATTCAAGGCATTTAAGGATATGAGCCAGCTGTTTGCCAAATAATCGATAGCTGTCGATAAGGCGGGGATAAACATTTATCTTCCGCCTTTTAGCTCCCTCTCAGACTAAAGCTAATAAATTTTGAGCTACGGGAAGGCTGAAAGCGGAGTTACTGCCTGCGATACGCCAAATAGCAAAAAACCCGCGAGCCATAAGCTTGCGGGTTTTTCTAAATGTGGTCGGCGAGAGAGGATTCGAACCTCCGACCCACTGGTCCCAAACCAGTTGCGCTACCAAGCTGCGCTACTCGCCGAATTGGGCCGCATCTTACTGCCGCTGGTTGTGGCCGTCAATCCCTTTTTAGCCCCATTTCGTCAACTGCTTATAAAACACGCTAACTGATGCTAAAACGGTGATTTTTACCGCTAAAGAGAACAATTTTACTTGTTGAAGTACTCAAAATAATAAAAAGGGAGGCATTTGCCTCCCGATAATAACTGTGACTTTTTAACGGATTTATTTAACGGTCAGAGTCACGTCAATATTGCCGCGAGTAGCGTTTGAATAAGGGCAAACCTTATGCGCTTTCTCAACTAAAGTTTCCGCTACGCTGCGTTCGATACCTGGCAGGGTAATATCCAGCGCGACTTCGATACCGAAACCACCTGGGATCTCACCAATACCGACTGCGCCTTCAATTTTTGCATCAGCAGGAATACGTACTTTTTCCAGTGAGGCAACGTGTTTCAACGCGCCGAGGAAGCAGGCCGAGTAACCCGCAGCAAACAATTGCTCAGGGTTGGAAACTTCGCCACCTGCGCCGCCCATTTCTTTTGGCAGACCCAATTTCACATCCAGAACGCCGTCTGATGAGGTTGCACGGCCATCACGACCACCGGTAGCTGTAGCATGTGCGGTATAAACAACTTTTTCGATAGACATAATAATTTCCTTTAAACGATGAGTTCGATTATTTGTGATTGGCTAACCAATCGATGCTTGATTTGGAAAATAAAAACATTCTTTCATGAAATACGCTATTAAATCGTGCGCTATATTTATGAGTGTAGCAGAGGCGCAAATTCTTGCACCTTCACTCACTCAAAATCTTTTAGGCTTTCTTGTGCAGATGGCCCCTCAGGGTCTGCAATTGTTGCTTGATCGCCGTCATTTCTTCAACGCTGCATTCAGAGGCACAGGCAACCGCCTCAGGAATACTCAACGCTTTCTGCTGCAATGCGCGTCCCGCATCGGTCAGGGTGATAATCACCTGACGCTCATCGACCTGCGCACGGCGGCGAGTCAAAAGGCCGGCAGTTTCAAGACGCTTTAATAAAGGCGTCAGCGTTGCCGAATCCAGAAATAACTTTTCACCGATATCCGAGACCATCAGTTCGTCCTGCTGCCACAACACCAGCATCACCAGATACTGGGGATAAGTCAGATCAAGCTCGCCAAGCAGTTTGCGATAGACTTTATTCAACGCCAGATTGGCGGAGTACAGCGCAAAGCACATCTGCTGATCGAGATGGAGCATGGATGGCGATGTGTTGTCGGAATCAGTTTTTGTGTTCATGAACACAATATAGATAGCGCGCGATATTATAGCAAGCATATTTACAATTGGTGCTTTTGGTGCACGACGTGCTATAACAATTCAAGGCGTATTGATAGAGGAAAAGCGATGAGCAGCTTAGTCGATAAAGCAAGACGTTATGCCAGTAAAGCGCACGCTAGCATCGATCAGCGGCGAAAATACACTAATGACCCGTATATTGTGCATCCGCAGGCGGTGGCCGATATTGTCAGCAGCGTGCCGCATTCTGAAGAAATGCTCGCCGCAGCCTGGTTGCACGATACCGTGGAGGATACCTCAACGACTCTGGATGACATCAGCAACCATTTTGGCTCGCAAGTCGCTGAATTAGTGGGCATGTTGACCAATGTCAGCGTCAACTGCGCGGGCAATCGCATTGAAAAGAAAAATCTCGACCGCTATCACAGCGCCAAAGCTTCTGCCGATGCAAAAACCATCAAACTCGCCGACCTGATCGATAATCTCCGTTCGCTGGTCACTCACGATCCGGATTTCGCTAAAACTTACCTGATTGAAAAGCGTTTGTTGCTGGCGGTGTTGAAAGAAGGCGATCCCACGCTGTGGCGACAGGCAGAACACATCATTAATGACAGCCTGCAACGCCTCCACCAGCCGCCACACAACGTCCCCAGCAGCTGGTTTCAGGGCACCGAGCAGGCATATTTAGCAGCGAAATAATGTGGGTCATCAATGGCCTTTTGAACCTGTTCACGGAACCACCTGTCGTGAGCCATGCTATTCATAATAAGACCAGCGGGTAATCCTCCTTCACTGATTACAAATCATTTGAATGACAAAAACCCTTATAAATCGCCGATTAGTTGCCCTGAAATTGTACAAATGCCCCGCAGTGGGGATGCATGTTATCGTGCAATTTATCGCCCATCTTTTTAATATTCATTAAAATCATAAAGTTAAAAAATGGCACGCCGCTTGCTTAGATGAATTCAATCTTGTGTACTAGATGGAATTCAACTCATGGCCTCAGTATCGACTCCTTACACCGGTTTTCAGTTACGTGATTGGCAACACCATTATCAAAGCGCGCCGGACAGCCTGCGCAGTTCATTGGGTATCGTCCTTGGCAGCTTAAGCGCCGATGATAATGCCTGGCTTTATCGCGCCACTCCCGCCCAGCTTGAAGAGCAAATTACCCAACTTGAAACCTTGCGCGATCAGTCGGGCGGATCTCTCGCCGCGCTGCCGCTGTTTGGCGTACCGTTTGCAGTAAAAGATAATATCGACGTCGCGGGCTGGCCGACCACCGCCGCCTGCCCGGCTTTCGAATATATTGCCGAGCAAGATGCTGCTGTAGTCGCCAACCTCAAGGCCAAAGGCGCGGTGGTGATTGGCAAAACCAATCTCGATCAGTTCGCTACTGGTCTCGTCGGCACCCGCTCCCCTCACGGCGCGGTAAAAAATACCTTTAATCCTGAATACGTTAGCGGTGGATCCAGCTCAGGCTCTGCCTCGGTACTGGCACGCGGTCTGGTCGCCTTCTCACTTGGCACCGACACCGCCGGTTCTGGTCGCGTGCCAGCCGGTTTCAATAATATCGTCGGCCTCAAACCAACCAAAGGCTGGCTGTCGAATCGCGGCGTAGTTCCCGCCTGCCGCCTGAATGACGCCGTCTCCATTTTCGCCCTTACCGTTGCCGATGCCTATCAGGTCGCCACTGCGGCCGGGGGTTACGATCCACAAGACGCCTATTCTCGGGCCAATCCGCACACTGCTCCGGCGGCAATGTCTTCCCAGCCGCGCTTCGCCATACCGGATACGCTGGAATTTTTTGGCGATCGTGAATCTGAAAAAGCCTTCCAACAGGCTCTGGATAAGCTGGTCAGCAACGGTGTCAGTCTGGTGAAAATCGACTTTACGCCATTTAAAGAGTTGGCCGAGCAGCTGTATTACGGTGCATGGGTCGCAGAGCGCACCGTGGCGGTAGGCAAAATTTTTGAAGAAACGCCAGAGGTGATGGACCCGGTAGTGCGCGGCATCGTCGCTAACGGGCTGAAATATTCCGCTGTCGATGCGTGGAAAGCAGAATATCTGCGCGCCGAGCTGTCCCGCCAAATCAATCTTGCGCTGGAAGGTTTCGATGCGCTGGTGGTGCCGACCTCGCCGACCATCCGCACCCTCAAAGAGATGGCACAGGAACCGGTGCTGTTTAACTCGCAGTTTGGCACCTATACCAATTTCACTAATCTGGCTGACCTGAGTGCGCTGGCACTGCCCGCTACCCTTCGCGATGACGGTTTGCCATCTGGCATCACCCTTATTGCCCCAGCCTGGCACGATGGAGCCCTCGCCGCTTTTGGCCGCCAGTGGCAGCGCAGTCTCTCACTGCCTTTAGGCGCGACCGGCAAAACCCTCAATGCCGACAACGCGATGACCGGCCCTGTCGCAGCAAGCGGCGATCACGTCCGCGTTGCCGTCGTTGGCGCACATCTCACCGGCATGCCGCTGAATTTCCAGCTGACGACTCGCAACGCCGTTCGCGTCGAGCAAACCCGCACTGCCAACGATTACAAACTCTATGCCCTCGCCAACACCCAGCCGCCGAAACCGGGCCTGGTGAAGGCCGAAGGCGGTAGCAGCATTATTGTTGAACTGTGGGACATTCCACTGGCGCGCTTTGGCGAATTTGTGGCTGAAATCCCTGCTCCGCTGGGCATTGGTATCCTGCAACTGGCCGATGGTCGCAGCGTGAAAGGCTTTATCTGCGAGCCGTGGGCGATTGCCAGTGCCACTGATGTGACCTCGTTCGGCGGCTGGAGAAGCTATGTCGAGCATCTGAAATCAACCGCTGCCAAAAACGCCTGAGGAGCCACGAACATGTTCAATACTGTCCTGATTGCCAACCGGGGTGAAATTGCCTGCCGCGCCATTCGTACCTTGAAACGACTGGGTGTGACCAGCGTAGCGGTTTATTCCGATGCCGACAGCAATGCGCCACACGTTACCGATGCCGATATTGCCGTCGCACTCGGCGGTGAAAAAGCCAGTGAAAGCTACCTGCTGATTGACAAAATTTTGGCCGCCGCCAAAGAAACCGGCGCGCAGGCGATTTATCCGGGCTACGGTTTTTTATCCGAAAGCGCCGAATTCGCCGATGCCTGTGAAGCCGCGGGGATCGCGTTTATCGGCCCGACTGCGCATCAAATCCGTGAATTCGGCCTCAAGCACCGCGCCCGTGAACTGGCAGCCATTGCCGATGTGCCGATGACGCCCGGCACAGCCCTGTTAGACAGTATTGAAGAAGCCGTCACCGCTGCGGCGAATATCGGCTATCCGATTATGTTGAAAAGCACCGCAGGCGGTGGCGGGATTGGTTTAACCCGCTGTGACGATGAAGCCGCGTTGCGTGCCGCATGGGACAGCGTAAAACGCCTCGGCGAGCAGTTTTTCCGTGACGCCGGTGTGTTCCTCGAGCGTTTCGTCGATCGCGCCCGTCACGTGGAAGTACAGATTTTTGGCGACGGCAAGGGCAACGTGGTTGCTCTCGGCGAGCGTGACTGCTCTTTGCAGCGCCGCAACCAGAAGGTGGTCGAAGAAACTCCCGCGCCGAATCTGCCTCAGGCGACTCGCGAAGCCCTGCATCGTTCAGCGGTCAAGCTGGGAGAATCAGTAAACTATCGCAGCGCCGGTACAGTGGAATACATCTACGATGCCGCGCGCGACGAGTTTTATTTCCTCGAGGTCAATACCCGCTTGCAGGTTGAGCATCCGGTGACCGAGATGGTGACCGGTCTGGACCTGATCGAATGCATGCTGCGCGTCGCCGCCGATGAGCCGCTGGACTGGCCGCGTATGCAGCAGCCGCCGAAAGGCGCATCGATTGAAGTGCGTATCTACGCTGAAGATCCGCTGAAAAACTTCCTGCCATGTCCGGGTGTATTGACCGAAGTATTCTTCCCGGAAGATGTTCGCGTCGATGGTTGGGTTTCTACCGGCAGTGAAGTCTCGGCGTTTTATGACCCGATGATCGCCAAGCTGATTGTTTACGGCGACAACCGTGAGCAGGCGTTGGAAAAAATGTCTCAGGCACTGGCGGCCACGCGTTTGCACGGCATTGCCAGCAATATCGATTATCTGCGTCAGGTAGTGGCAACTCCGCTGTTCCATCAGCGCGAAATGTGGACTCGCATGCTCGACAGCTTCGTGTACAAACCACAGGCCGTAGAAGTGATCTCTCCCGGTACCTACAGCAGCATTCAGGATTACCCGGGCCGCCTCGGCTACTGGGATATTGGCGTGCCGCCTTCGGGTCCGATGGACGATTTTGCCTTCCGCCTCGCCAACCGCATCGTAGGTAATCACCTTGATGCCGCAGGTCTGGAATTTACTCTGCAAGGCCCGACTTTGCGTTTCCACTGCGATGCCACTATTGCACTGACCGGCGCGGCGTGTCCCGCCGATCTGGACGGCAACGAGGTTGCCTACTGGCAGCCGATTGATATTAAAGCCGGGCAAGTATTAACCCTTGGCCGCGCCACCAGCGGTTGCCGTACCTATCTCGCCGTGCGCAACGGGTTCGACGTGCCGGTGTATTTGGGCAGCCGCTCGACCTTTGCTCTCGGCCAGTTTGGCGGTCATGCTGGTCGCACTTTACGTGTCGCCGATATGTTGACCGTTTCGCAGCCAGAGCTTGCCGCCTGCACCACCCCGGCACCGGTAGATTTACCGCAGGCCGCTGCCGCTCATATCGTCCCGGCTTACGGCGATGACTGGAGTATCGGCGTGCTTTACGGCCCGCACGGTGCACCGGATTTCTTCACCAAAGAGTCAATCGACACGTTTTTTGATTCTGAATGGCAGGTGCATTACAACTCAAATCGCCTCGGCGTGCGTCTTACCGGTCCAAAACCGCAGTGGGCGCGGCTGGACGGCGGCGAAGCGGGCTTGCATCCTTCCAACGTTCACGACTGCGAATACGCGATTGGCGCAATCAACTTTACCGGCGATTTCCCGGTGATCCTGACCCGTGACGGACCGAGTCTCGGCGGTTTCGTTTGTCCGGTGACTATTGCCAAGGCCGAGCTGTGGAAGGTCGGTCAGGTGAAACCGGGCGATCGTATTCGCTTCCATCCGATCAGCTTCGAACAGGCGCAGGCGCTGGAAATGGCGCAACAAGGCACTATCGACTCGTTAATGCCGATTGAAGCGATGGAAATGCAGGTACCGTCTTTACTGCCCGCCAAGACGGCTTCTGCGACTATTTTAGCCGAGCTGCCAGCCAGCGAAGACCGCCCTTGCGTGGTTTATCGTCAGGCCGGTGACGGCTATGTACTGATCGAATACGGCGATAACGTGCTGGATTTGGCGCTGCGTCTGCGTATTTATCTGTTAATGAAGGCGATTCGCGAAGCCGCCGAGCCGGGAATTGAAGAACTTTCACCGGGCGTGCGCTCGTTGCAGGTTCGCTACGACAGCCGCGTACTGCATCAGTCAGCGTTGCTGAAACACCTGCTGGCGTTGGAGCTGCAGCTGGCCGACGTCAGCCAACTGAAAATCCCGACCCGCATCGTACACATGCCGATGGCTTTTGAAGACACCGCCACACTGGCCGCCGTCGAGCGTTATCAGCAAACCGTGCGCACTGAGGCACCGTGGCTGCCAAACAACGTTGATTTCATTCAGCGCACCAATGGTTTAGCCAGCCGTGAAGAAGTCAAAGACATCCTGTTCAACGCCAGCTATCTCATTCTTGGGTTGGGGGATGTATACCTCGGCGCACCTTGCGCGGTGCCGATTGATCCACGTCATCGCCTGCTGAGCTCGAAATATAACCCGGCCCGAACCCATACCGCCGAGGGCACGGTAGGTATTGGCGGCATGTATATGTGCATTTACGGCATGGACTCACCGGGGGGCTATCAGCTGGTGGGCCGTACACTGCCAATATGGAACAAATTCCTTAAAAACGAACAGTTTGAACAGGGCGAACCGTGGCTGTTGCACTTCTTCGACCAGGTACGTTTCTATCAGGTCACCGAGGCCGAGCTTGAAGAGCAGCGCGACGCTTTCCGCGAAGGGCGCGCACAGGTTCGCATCGAGCAGACTGAGTTTGATTTCGCCGAATATACCCGTTTTATTGCCGATAATGCTGAAGATATCGCCGATTTTCGCCAGCGTCAGCAAAGCGCATTTATCAGTGAAGTGGCTCATTGGCAGGCGCAGGAAAGCGCGGCGGTTGATGCTGCCGTCAACGGTGCGCCACCGGTTGAAGACCTCGCCGATCAGCCGGGCCAGCTGGTGAGCGCTGATTTAAACGGCAACATCTGGAAAATTCTGGTTGAACCCGGCCAAGTCGTTGAGGCGGGTCAGCCGCTGATTGTGGTTGAGGCAATGAAAATGGAGCTGTCTGTTAATGCTCCTTGTGCAGGCACAGTGCTCAAGATCGCTTGCCAGCAGGGCCGTCCGGTGGGTCCCGGCGATGCGCTTCTATGGATCGATAAAGATGGGATCGATAAAGACAGCATCGATAAAGATGCCATCGGTAAAAACGAGTCCGACAACGTTTAACAAGGATTATTTATGCAGCTTACCGGCGCACGAAGCGGACGCAGCAAGGCCCGCCCGGAAGGATTGGCAGAGCGGATTTATCTACAGCTGAAAGACGATATTTTTAGTTTTCGCATGCTGCCGGGCGACCGCTTTAGCGAAAACGAAGTCGCAGAACGCATGGAAGTCAGCCGCACGCCGGTGCGTCAGGCGCTGTTCTGGCTTGAGCGCGAGGGTTACGTGGAAGTGTTTTTCCGCAGCGGCTGGCAGGTGCGCCCGTTCGATTTCGAGTATTTCGAACAGCTCTATGACCTGCGCATCGTGCTGGAACTCGAGGCGGTAAAACGCCTTTGCGCTCAGGCAGAAACGCCCGAAGCTCTGCTGCCTCTCAAGAGTTTCTGGATAGACGAGCCAAGGCTGGAAGACGGTCAAATCGTTTCACGTTTCGACGAAGAATTTCACATGGCGCTGGTAGCGGCGGCGGGCAACGGCGAGATGGCAAAAATCCATCGCGACCTGACCGAGAAGATCCGCATTATCCGGCGGCTGGACTTTACCAAGGACGCGCGCGTCAACGCGACCTACAGCGAACACGCGAGCATCTTGCTCGCCATCATGCAACGCCAAACCCAGGAGGCACAGCGCCAACTACAAGATCACATTGCCGTCAGTAAAGCCGAGGTGCGCAAAATTACTTTACACATGCTGCACCAGGCGCGACCAGAAAACGATGTCGATACCCCGTCATCGTGACTTTTTTTAAAGTGGTTTTTCTCAAAGTAGCTTTTTAAAAACAGCACGCCCTATAGATTTTATGGTGCAGAGAGCGGCAAGCGGGCAAATCATCGAGAGCTTACTTAAGTAAGTGACAGGTGTGAGACTGCGCAGGTAACGCATCTGCAACGTGAAAGATGACGGGCCCAGTACTTAACAGGGGACTTATATGCAACGTCGTCGCTTTATCAAAGCTTTTGCTCTCTCGGCAACCGTGGTCAGCATGGGTCTGGCATTCACTGCACAGGCCGCCGATACCATCAAGGTGGGTATCATGCATTCGCTTTCAGGCACCATGGCCATTTCCGAAACGCCTCTGAAAGATGTCGCGCTAATGACCATTGACGATATCAATGCTCACGGCGGTGTGTTGGGTAAAAAACTCGAACCGGTGGTGGTTGACCCAGCTTCAAACTGGCCGCTGTTCGCTGAAAAAGCGCGTCAGCTGTTAACTCAGGACAAAGTTGCCGTTGTGTTCGGCTGCTGGACCTCGGTTTCGCGTAAATCCGTGCTGCCGGTATTTGAAGAGCTGAACGGCCTGTTGTTCTATCCGGTGCAGTACGAAGGCGAAGAGATGTCGCCAAACGTGTTTTATACCGGCGCAGCGCCAAACCAGCAGGCAATTCCGGCGGTACAATACTTGATGAGCGAAGACGGCGGCGGTGCCAAACGCTTCTTCCTGCTGGGTACAGATTATGTTTATCCACGCACGACCAACAAAATTCTGCGCGCATATCTGCATTCCAAAGGCGTTCAGGATAAAGACATCGAAGAAGTGTATACGCCGTTTGGCTACAGCGATTATCAAACCATCGTTTCTAACATCAAGAAATTCGCAGCTGGCGGTAAAACAGCAGTTATTTCAACCATTAACGGTGACTCCAACGTTCCATTCTATAAAGAGCTGGCCAACCAGGGCGTGAAAGCCACCGACGTACCGGTTGTTGCCTTCTCGGTTGGTGAACAAGAGCTGCGCGGGATTGATACCAAACCACTGGTCGGTGATTTGGCGTCATGGAACTACTTCCAGTCGCTGGATAATCCAACCAACAAAGCTTTCGTCGCTGAATGGAAAGCCTATGCCAAGGCGCATCACCTGCCGAATGCCGATTCTGCTGTAACCAATGACCCGATGGAAGCGACTTATGTCGGCATCCACATGTGGGTGCAGGCGGTGCAGAAAGCTGGCACAACCGACGTCGACAAAGTTCGCGCCGCGATGGCAGGTCAAACCTTCAAAGCACCAGATGGCTACACCCTGACCATGGATGCCACCAACCATCACCTGCACAAACCGGTAATGATCGGCGAAATCCAGTCCAACGGCCAGTTCAACGTCGTTTGGCAGACCGACAAACCTATCCGCGCCCAGCCGTGGAGCCCGTATATCCCAGGCGACGACAAAAAGCCTGATTATCCGGTGAAAACCACTCAGTAGTTAATCTGGCTCTCCACCAAGGCCTGCACCTTGGTGGAGAGTAAGTTTATTAGTGATTTTTAGAAGCGGTGATGACCATGATGAAACTCTTGCGCCTCCTACGTTTGCCACTCAGCCCCAGGCCGAGCATGCGAACCCTCACTTTCCTGCTTTGCTGCCTGCCGCTGTGGGCCAAGGCCGGTCCTGCTGACGATTTTGCAGCAGCCAACCGCTCGGAGCAGGCTACGCTGCTTCAGCAGTGGGCAAGCGATCCGCAGCCAGAACGGTTGCCACTGTTAGAGGCATTAAAGCAGGAAGATGTCGTGATTGATGAAGCGCACCACGCGTTTGTTCAGCAAGGCAATGTACTGACACCGCTGGAAGGGACCGCAAAACCGCAGGGTGATGTCAAACCTGTGTGGCTTAACAATCGGATACGAAATCTGATCAACAATGCCCTCTCTGCCCATCGTCTGGTCAGCAAAGACAGCGCAGTGCGTTTGCAGGCTGCCAAAACCTTGCAGCGCGAAGCACAGGCCGACCAATTACCGCTGCTTACCAAGCGTTTGGCGCTGGAACAAGACAGCGTAGTACACGAAGCGTTAAGCATTGCGCTGGCCAATTTACAGCTCGCTGACCCGAATCCTCAGGTTCGCCTGCACGCTGTCGAGCTGCTCGGCGCGTCGTCGGACCCGGATACTCAGGGGCATTTACAGCCGCTGACCGACCCGAAAATTGAAGCTGACGCCACGGTGCGCACCGCCGCGTTGGCAAGCCTGAAGGCCGTGCAGCATCGCCTGATGATTGGCGACTGGCTGGGGCAGGCTTTTACCGGACTTTCACTAGGATCGATTCTGCTGCTGGCAGCATTGGGTCTGGCAATTACCTACGGCCTGCTCGGCGTTATCAATATGGCGCACGGCGAGATGCTGATGCTTGGCTCCTATTCCACCTACATGGTGCAGTCGCTGTTTCAACATTACGCGCCCGGGCTGCTGGCGATATACCCGCTGGTGGCGCTGCCGGTGGCGTTCTTTATTACGGCTGGCATCGGCATGCTGCTCGAGCGCACGGTGATCCGCCATCTATATGGTCGTCCACTGGAAACTTTGCTGGCAACGTGGGGTATCAGCCTGATTCTGATTCAAGGCGTGCGGGTGCTTTTTGGCGCGCAAAACGTCGAGGTTGCCAACCCGAACTGGCTGTCTGGCGGTATTCAACTGCTGCCGAATCTGGTGCTACCGTACAACCGAATCGCGGTGATCGTTTTTGTATTGCTGGTGCTGGCATTGACCTGGCTACTGTTGAATAAAACCCGTCTCGGTATGAATGTTCGCGCTGTAACACAGAATCGCGCAATGGCGGCCTGCTGCGGCGTACCGACGGGTAAGGTCGACATGCTGGCGTTTGGACTCGGCTCGGGCATTGCCGGTCTGGGCGGCGTAGCGCTGTCGCAGCTGGGTAACGTCGGCCCCGAGTTGGGCCAGGGTTATATCATCGACTCCTTCCTGGTGGTGGTGCTCGGCGGCGTCGGTCAACTGGCGGGAACCGTGGTCGCGGCGTTTGGACTGGGTATCGTCAATAAAATCCTCGAACCGGAAATCGGTGCAGTATTGGGCAAAATCCTGATCCTCGCGCTGATCATCCTGTTTATCCAAAAACGTCCGCAGGGACTCTTCGCCTTCAAAGGCAGGGTGATTGACTGATGACGCAACCATTGACGATTACCGGCGTGCAGAAAGCGCCGCGCGTGGCGATAAGCGTGGGCATACTGGTGCTGATTGCGCTGCTGATCATGCCATTTTTGGCGCTGCTGCCGCAGACCAATCCTCTATCGATTTCAACTTACACCCTGACACTGGTGGGCAAGATCCTGTGCTATGCGATCGTCGCGATCGCGCTGGATCTGGTTTGGGGCTATGCAGGCTTGCTGTCTCTCGGCCACGGACTGTTTTTTGCCCTCGGCGGTTATGCGATGGGGATGTACCTGATGCGCCAGGCCTCAGGCAGCGGCCTGCCAGACTTTATGTCGTTCCTGTCATGGACTGAACTGCCGTGGTTTTGGGCCGGAACCCAGCATTTCGCCTGGGCTTTGTGTCTGATTGTTTTAGTGCCCGGCGCGTTGGCTTTTGTATTCGGCTATTTCGCTTTCCGTTCGAAAATAAAAGGGGTCTATTTCTCAATCATGACCCAGGCGCTGACTTACGCCGGTATGTTGCTGTTTTTCCGCAATGAAACGGGCTTTGGCGGCAACAATGGCTTTACCGGCTTCACCACCCTGCTCGGTTTTCAAGTCACCGCCACCTCGACCCGCGTTGGACTGTTTATCACCACCGTTCTGCTGCTGGTTGCCAGTCTGGCCTTGGGTTTTGCACTGGCGCGCAGCAAGTATGGCCGCGTTTTGACGGCAGTACGCGATGCCGAGAACCGTCTCATCTTCTGCGGTTACGATCCAAAAGGCTTCAAACTTTTCGTGTGGACCGTCTCGGCGATGATTTGCGGCCTCGCCGGGGCTTTATATGTCCCGCAGGTTGGCATTATCAATCCCAGCGAAATGTCCCCGACCAACTCGATCGAAGCAGCGATTTGGGTCGCTCTGGGCGGTCGCGGCACACTGATTGGCCCCATTCTGGGCGCTGGTATCGTTAACGGTGCTAAAAGCTGGTTCACTGTAGCTATCCCTGAATATTGGCAGTTTATTCTCGGCGCAATGTTTATCGTCGTGACTTTGTTCCTGCCAGAGGGCGTAATTGGCCTGCTGCGTAAGAGGAAAGCGCAATGAATTCAATGACAATGGATCTCTTTACTCAACAACAGCCTGCGGATCAACATCGCGAGCAGACCGATCCAATTTTGATGCTGGATAAAATCAACGTCAGCTTTGACGGTTTTAAAGCCCTGACTGACCTGTCGATGCGGATCGGCGTTGGCGAACTTCGCTGCGTAATCGGCCCGAATGGCGCGGGAAAAACCACGCTGATGGACGTGATCACCGGCAAAACACGTCCGAAATCAGGGCAGGTGCTATATGACCAAAACATCGACCTGACGCGGTTGGACCCGGTGCGTATCGCGCAGTCGGGCATTGGCCGAAAGTTCCAAAAACCCACGGTTTTCGAAGCGCTAACGGTGTTTGAAAACCTCGAAATTGCCCAGAAAACCAATAAATCTGTCTGGGCCTGTCTATGGGCCAAAATGAACAGCGAGCAGCGCGATCGCATCGACGAGATGCTGAAAACGCTGCGTTTGCAGGGCGAGCGCCATCGCATGGCGGGTATGTTGTCCCACGGCCAAAAACAGTTTCTGGAAATTGGCATGCTGCTGGTGCAGGAACCGCATCTGCTATTGCTTGATGAACCCGCTGCGGGCATGACCGATGCAGAAACCGAATACACCGCCGAGCTGTTTAAATCTCTGGCAGGTAAGCATTCGCTGATGGTGGTGGAACACGATATGGGTTTTGTGGAAACTATCGCCGATCACGTCACCGTGCTGCATCAGGGCCAAGTATTAGCAGAGGGATCGCTACGCGAAGTGCAGGCCAACGAGCAGGTTATTGAAGTTTATCTGGGCCGCTAAACTGCGTCGCAGGGAGAGAATCATGTTGCAAGTCAATGAGCTAAATCAGTATTACGGCGGCAGCCACATCCTGCGCGGGTTATCCTTCGAGGCAAAGATCGGCGAAGTGACCTGCCTGCTGGGCCGCAACGGCGTGGGCAAAACTACCCTGCTAAAATGCCTGATGGGGCTTATCCCGGCCAAGTCCGGCACCATTAGCTGGAACGGCGCGGTGATTAATAACCGAAAACCGCATCAGCGCGTGCAGTCGGGCATTGCCTATGTCCCGCAGGGACGCGAAATTTTTCCGCGCTTGACGGTCGAGGAAAATCTGTTGATGGGGCTATCGCGCTTTTCAGGAAGTCAGTCGAAAACGGTGCCGGATGAAATTTACCATCTTTTCCCCGTGTTGCTGGAGATGAAGCATCGGCGCGGTGGTGACCTTTCCGGCGGGCAGCAACAACAGCTGGCGATTGGCCGCGCGCTGGCCTGTAAGCCGAGCCTGTTAATCCTCGACGAACCCACCGAAGGCATTCAGCCGTCAGTAATCAAAGAGATTGGCGCGGTTATCCGCCAACTTGCGGCACGCGGCGATATGGCAATTCTACTGGTCGAACAATTCTATGATTTTGCGGCGGAATTGGCTGACAGTTATCTGGTGATGTCGCGGGGGAATATTATCAAGCGCGGACCGGGCAGTGAGATGGAAGCAGAAGGCGTAAGAGGATTAGTAGCCATTTAGAGTGGAAATAGATAAAAATCAATAAGGCGATAATGCCATCGAATGCATTATCGCCTTATAATTTACTGAGTAATTATTTGGATAAAGCGTTATGCCGTGGTATTAATCCCGCAAACTGCCAGCAATAATTTTTTCCAATGAAGCTCCCGAAAAATTGCAGCAACGTGCGTTGTATTGTTGAGGTTGTAAATCTCGCGACCGTTAATATCTCTTTGCATCTGCTCGATATTTTCAGGGAAGAATATCGAAACGCCCTGGGAATTTATATTTAACAGCTTTCCATCAACCAGCTTTTCGGCAACAGCTCCGTTGCTGTAAGAATGGACAATATAATTTCTGAGAGCAGCCTGTACAGCAGCGAGTTCGGTATGTAATTCACTGGCCTGAACACAATTTTCCGCCATAAAATCAATCCAGGATTTAAGATCAATCATCGCGGTCATGCCATTGCCATAGGTTGAAAAATGACTGCGCGCCTGTTTGGCTAATGCGATATTTTTCGGATCCGCCAGCAAGGTATCAATCAGTTTATTAAATGGCCGAGTCAGCTTGTGCAAAGAATGTTGTACCAAAACCGACAGGCAGATGTGTTGCTTTTCAGCCGCACTTTTCCCTTCGTTAATAGAGTAATACTTATCTTTATAGCTAGCGACAATAATCTTACTGACTTCAATAGGTACAGTGGCGAGTTTTTCAGATAACTGTTTTAGAAAACCATAGTTTAAACCGGTTTGCGGCATTTCAGATTCACTGGCAACCAGATATTTGCATTTAAATTCAATATCGTAACTGGTTTCAAGCGATGCCATTTGTGGATTATCGAAGGCGATAATGTCATTGATACTATTGAAATTCACCTTGGCAATATCGACGGAATCCAGACAATGATGGATGCTTTTATCTGTTATAGGATTAACTTTATGCCATCCCTTGCGGTCATCCCAGATAATGAGCATGGTATGCGCGGCAGGGTACTTTTCCTTGCCCCAAGTGGTGAAATTAGCCAGGGTTGCGACCTGATTCATATCTACCAGAGGAAGGTCCATTAGTGCATTAGCGGCGTCGGGTTTCATGCCTTTTTCGACACGGAATCTTTTTACTCCTGACCAATTCAGAGGCGCAGCCAAATTTTTCTGGTTGCCAATTTGCACTATGATATTCAGGCGTTCAGAACTTCCCGTTTTAGCCATTTCTTCCCAGTTTTGAAGCATAAATTCCGCACGATCATTTTGACCATTCATATAAACCAATACGGTCCATGTGTCGTCGAGATCAATACCCCAGACATCATGGAGAAAAGCTGGCCAATGACTATCTTTAACAAAAGCTACAGGATGATCGTTGTTGGAAGGGTAATATCCGTTTCGATTAGCACCAGAAATATTTTGCTGAGCAATATCTTCTGGAAAGTAGATCGCTAAACCTTTAGCGATGCAGTTCAACATCTTGCCAGACTGAAGTAATTCTTCCGTATTTATATTATTCGTATAACAGTAATTAACAATATTGCCAATTGCCTTTCTGGCATTAATAAGGGCCATATTCAGTGGGGTATTTTTCACGCAATGTTCTAATGAATAATCAAGCCACGAGAGTAAATCCAAACTGGTCGTGCAATTCCCGCAAAAGGTAGAGAAATGACTGCGTGCTTTTTTTACGAGTGCAATATTTTGCGGATCTTTACCAATCAACTGCGTCAACTCATCTAACGCTTTTACGCCAGCCTCGGCAAAGTGCAGATCAAGAACGGCAATGTTAATGTTTTGTTTAAATTTCTCCGCAACTCCGGGTGCGTAAGCCTGTTTCTTCGCATAGGCATCAGCAATCATTCGACCCAGCTGTGCCTCACTGCTATCAGGCTTATCCGTTAGTTGATTAATAAATTTATAACTTAAACCAGTGCCGGGCATTTCTGTTTCACTGGCGATAATATAGTTAACCTGTTCACGCAACTCATAGCATGTTTCCAGCATCGCCATGAGGCAGGCATCAAAACAAAGTATCTCGACTTTGCCTACAGTATCTTTGATCGCCTGTTTGAGATCGACATTATATAAGCAGTGGCCAGTGACATCATCGAATGATGATGAAAGGAAACGCCAACCCTGGCCGTGATCCCAGATAACCAGCATGGTTTTTTGAGCCGGATAATTCTTTTTACCCCAGTTAAGAAAATCTTTAAGGCAATCGATGCTACCCATATCAGTAATAAGACCTGACTCTTGCAGGTCAGAAAGTTGATTCGCAGCCAAAGGCTGCATGCCTTTTTTCACTAAAAAGCGTTTTACGCCCTTCCAGTTATTGGGCGCTTCTGCGACTGACACGCGCCCCATTTGGACAACCACATTAACATCGGCAGTGCTGCCCACCTCTGCCATCTCTTCCCAGTTTTGCAACATCTCATCTTCGAGATTATTTTTACCATTCATATAAACCAGAATAGTCCACTTAGCATTAACAGTATTATTCATTGACACTAGATCAGACATGACTTGCCCTTAATTTCATTAATTAATTTTGACGTTTTTTTTAAAATATCTTTATGAAAACGCCGCTAGAATAAACGGCGCCTTATACTTAATTAAATAGTTTTAATACCCCAGATTTCGCTCAAGAACTTCTGCCAATGTACCTGTGTCAGAAAGTATATTAGATATTTCTTACTGGTTTGGTTGTAAATTTCATGAGTATTAATATCCCTTCCCTGCTGATCTTTATTTTCTGGGAAGTAAATAGACAACCCTCTCGAGTCAACCTTCAAAGGTTTACCATGTACTTTTTTATCAGCAACAACGCCATTGCTGTAATTATAAATAATTAGATTGTCTACAGCGTTTCTTGTTGATTTAACTTGGGTATAAAATAAACTCGTTTTATCACAGCTTTTTTCTAACTCATTGAGCCAGGATGCAAGATCAACGATAGCTGTCATATCATCGTCATAGCTAGTAAACAGGCTGCGGGCCTTTCTAGCCAATTCAATTTTCTTTGGATCAGCTAGAATAGCGTCAATCAGATTATTCATAAGTACAGTGAGGTATTTTATTTTCCCTTTATCAAGCAATGATAAAGCGATGTGTTGTTTCTCTTCGCCAGATTTTCCCTGATTGATATTCAGATATTTGTCTTTATAAGCATCAATAATCATTTTTCCGGCATTTAAAGCATTGGTAAAAAGCTTCTGAGAAAGTTCGGAAAGGAATCCATAATTAAACCCGGCAGCAGGTACAGTAGATTCGCTGGCGACCAGATAGTAGGAACTCTGCGAGAGCTGATAGAGCGATTCAACCATGCCCATGTAATTATTATCAATAGCAATGAGGTCCAATGGATTTCCAATCAACGCTTTCTGAATATCCAGATAATCAAGCTTGTGCTGTGCTTCGTCCCCGGTTAGCGGATAATTTTGATGCCAGCCTTTCCTTTCATCCCAGATGATCAGCATGGTATATGCCGCCTTATAATTTTCACGTCCCCAATGAACGAAATCATTTAACGTCTCGATTTTGTTCATATCAGTGCTAAGGCCAGCTGATTTGAGATCTAAAAGCTGATTTTTACTATCTGCAGTCATGCCTTTCTTGACCAGAAAACGCTTGGCTCCAGTCCAACCCTCTTTATTGGCAGAATTTGTCAGACGCCCCATCTGCACCACAATATTGAGATGTTTAGCGCCATCAGTTTTAGCAATTTCATTCCAGGCCTGCTGCAACTGACCTTCCCGAGCATTTTGACCGTTCATGTAGATGAGCACGGTCCAGGAATCGTTAAGCTCAATTCCCCAAATATCATGAAGAAACTGTGGCCAACAGCTGTCCTTAACAAAGGCAATCGGATGATTATTATTGGAAGGATAATAACCATTACGCAATTCAGCCGCTCTATTCTGCTGGGCAATATCTTCAGGGAAGAAAATAGCAATACCCTTAGAGATACAATTGAGCTGCTTACCATTCACGGTGTCATCAGGATTCACTTCATTGGTATAAAAGTAATGAACAATTTTACCAATGCTGGAGCGAGCATTTTGCAGTGCAATATAAAGTGGCGAATCTTTTTTGCTAAGCTCGATTGAATACTCCAACCACGAGAGCAGGTCTAAACTGGTCAGAGTGTTGCGAAAATAAGTAGAGAAATTTGCCCGCGCTTTTTTGACCACAGCGATGGATTCAGCATCTTTACCAATAACTTTGGTCAGTTCATCCAGAGCCTTCACTCCGGCGGTTACGAACTGTAAATCCAGCGCCGATATGTTAATCTCCTGCTTGTCTTCTTCAGGAACGTCGATATCGTAAGCTTGTTTAATCGCGTAAGCATCAACGATCATTTTGCTTAACTGTGATTCGTTTATTGCCAGTGTTTCTATTAAGGATTTAAGATACTGATAACTCAGACCGCTGTTAGGCTCGAGGGTTTCACTACCAACAATATAGCTGGCTTGGTCACGCATTTCGTAAGCCGTTTCCAGCATTGCCATCAGACAGGCGTCAAAACAAAGCACATCAATTTTACCGAAAGTCTTTTTAATAGCCTCTTTGAGCTCGACGTTATATAAGAAATTCCCAGTCTCATCATCATAGGATGAGGAGTAAAAACGCCATCCCTGTCCGTGGTCCCAAATAACCAGCATCGTTTTTTCTGCCGGATAGTTTTCTTTTCCCCAAGACAAAAATTCGGTCAGGCATTCAATACTGCCCATATCAGTATTCAGTCCAGACTCATGTAAATCCGCCAGCTGATTCTTAACCGTGGGCTTCATACCCTTTTTGACGAGAAATCTTTTGACGCCGGTCCAGTCGTTAGGTGCCGCACCACCTGCAATACGCCCCATCTGGACTACCACATTTACGTCAGCAGAACTGCCGACTGCAGCCATTTCATTCCAGTTCTGCAGTAATGCCTTTTCAAGATTATTTTTACCATTCATGTAAACAAGAATGGACCATTTAGCATTTACAGTTTTATTCACGGCGATTACTTCAGACATAAAATTCTCATTAATTGATAAGTTTAATTTAATTAAATACCAGCGAGATGCACTGGGTCCCATTCAAACTGGATGAATGATTGCTTTAATTCTTATCAATGGACAAATCAAATCTGAATAATTTATTTAAATCTATATTTAATGATAGAGAATAATTTAATTTAAAATAAATCCAGCCTCTTAAATGAGATTTATTACATACCATTAAGCATATTGAGCCCAGAATTCTCTACAAGGATAAAATTCGCCTAAAATATTGAAATAAAAAAAGCCGCGACATGGCGCGACTTTTTCTGATGCTCAATCGTTCGACTAAGAACGAATTTTACGATAGATAAACAGTACGACAATCGCACCGATCACTGCGACAACAAAGCTGCCAAAGTTGAAGCCGTCTACACGACCGTGGCCAAAGAAAGTACTAATGTAACCCCCTACAACCGCACCAACAATCCCCAGGATCACGGTCATAATAAAGCCGCCACCGTCTTTACCCGGCATGATCCACTTAGCCAGAATACCTGCAATCAGACCAAAAATAATCCAGGATAAAATACCCATTTTGACGTCTCCTAATACATTTAAAAACCGTGAAATTTGTTCAGCCAATCAGGCTAAACGAATGGAAATTCCTTTCCAATGCGTCGGTCTGCTACGTAGTGTTACAGACCCTTTTTGTCGTACTCGGTTTCTATTTTAGCAGACTTAAACAAACCCGCTCAAAATCAGTGACAAACAGAAAACCACCTACCTTTAGCGTTCGAAAGTAAACCGCTGGCAACTGATGTAAAGCTCTACCTTTGAATAAGTAAAAATGCGTAAAAGTTGAACAGTTATTTTGAAAGACTTTCTCAAATCAATCCGTTTTTCATTGTCTCGCAATCGGCCTAATATCACCACATCGAAAGGCAACCACCTTTCATCACGACTTAACTGATTAGGAATGACATCATGAAAAGCATCAAATATTTTGCAGTAGCAGCTACTCTTTCTTTAGCTTCATTCGCAACTTTCGCTGCCCAAGAGGTTTCTCAACCTACTGATGGCGCGCAGAAAATTGGCGTCGTCACTGCCAGCGGTGCGACCACCCTGGACTCTCTCGAAACTGACTTGGCTAATCAGGCAAAACAAGCTGGGGCTTCGTCTTACCGCATCACTTCAGTGACCGGCAATAACCTGATGAACGCCAGTGCCGTGCTGTATAAGTAAAAGCTCAAAAATAATCGCGTTGTTCAATTTCATTTGAGCGCCGCCAAGGCCGATAAAATTCTCCTTAAGAGCGATTTTATTGGCCTTTTGCTTTTCTGAAAAACATTCTTAACGCAGCCATTGCATCCCTTCCCGCCGATTAATATCCTGTCTCTTTCCTCTTCAAGGAACAGATCATGACTCTTACCGACTCGCTCGTGTCATTTAGCTTTGCAATTACCTTGCTGACGCTGACCCCCGGACTCGACACAGCTTTGGTATTGCGAACCGCCGCCAGTGAAGGCAGCAAAAAAGCCTTCCAGGCTGCAATGGGCGTCAATGCGGGTTGTATAGTGTGGGGCGCGGTAGTCGCGCTGGGTCTGGGAGCATTGTTGACGGCATCTGAGCTGGCATTTGACGCGCTCAAGTGGGTCGGCGCGGCCTATCTCTGCTGGCTTGGCCTGCAAATGTTGATCAAACCGCGTAATAAAATGGCTGCCGAAGCATCAGAAACAGAAATATCGGCACGAAAAAATAGCAACTGGTTCATTAAAGGGCTTTTCGGAAACATACTTAACCCTAAAGTCGGCGTATTTTATGTCACCTTTTTACCGCAGTTTGTGCCTACAGGTTATCCGGTAGCCGCCTTCACTTTCGGTTTGGCGATGATCCATGTTTTGATTGGCACCCTGTGGTCATCAACCATGATCGCCGCCACACGCCCGCTTTCGCGCTGGTTACAACGCCCGGCAGTGGTTCGAACGATGGATCGCCTCACTGGAATGGTGTTTATCGCCTTTGCAGTTCGTTTAGCGACCAGTAAACGTTAATGTTATAACTTTTTAGTTTTAAACAAGGGAATGAAAATGAATGTGAAAACCCGTATCACCGCAACGCCCACTCATGATGATATCGAAGCAATTAAAGATGGCCTGCGGGGCTACAATAAAAACTTTATTCCTCCAGCCTCTTTTAAGGAGTTGGCCGTTTTTATTGAAGACGAAGCTGGAAATAAAACCGGTGGTTTAATCGCCGAAACCGTGGGTAACTTTCTAAATATAAAATTTCTGTGGGTTGATGAGTCGCTTCGTGGCAAGGACTGCGGCACGCTATTGATGCGTCAGGCGGAAGAAGAGGCGTTTGCACGCGGATGTCGTTACGCGCTGGTTGATACTTTTAGTTTTCAGGCGCGCCCATTTTATGAACGTCTGGGCTATGAATGCAAAATGACGCTTGAGGATTATATCGAAGATATTCGTGCCCCAGAGGGGGTTGAATCTACACATCTTCGCTATTTCCTGACCAAAAAGCTGGGCTGATAAAAGAGTTTTATCCTGCTGATTTAGCATCAAATACAATAATAATTACGCATTGTCTTACCTTTATGGGTTGAACAATGCGTGACTAATGGATGTTATAAAACCACCGCGCGATTTTACATCAACGCGGTGGTGACAATTTTTATTCAGGTTTCGATAAAGCCAACCATTCTTTGACCGAATCGCGCTGCCACTGGTGCTGAACGTATTCGACCAATTTTTCGGGCAGAGTATCACCGTTAAGATACAGTCGGTTAAGCATCAGCGCCAAATCGGTATCAGCAATGCTCCATTCACCGAACAAATTATTACGGTCACCCAGCAAGCGTATTGCTGCAGTAATTAACTTCTCTGCGGCTGCCTGTCCAGCTTCGGTCAGCGCGGGACGTTTCTGTCCGGCAAAAACAATTTCGGTTGAACGTTCTGCACGTATTGGCATTAAGTCACTGCGCAACCAGGCTTGGACTTCACGAGCTTTAGCGCGATCTTCGGGATTTTCGGGATATATCGCAGAAAAGGTCGGTGCCGGAAAAAGCTCTTCAATATATTCATCGATGGCCGAGGATTCAGAAAGCTGAAAACTGCCATTGGAAAGTGTAGGCACGCGTCGCGTGGTTGAAATAGCCGAATAGTTTTCTTGCAGATTTTCGGCCTGCGCCAAATCCACAGTTTCTATTTCAAAAGGAATACCTTTTTCCGTTAAAGCCACAAATGCTGACATCACATACGGACTATAATAATTAGCATCGGAATACAGCGTTAACTTGGGGTCACTCATTTTGCCTCCTGGTAGCGGAATCTCATTTATTCCCTGCTTTGATCTCTGAAACATAGCGTACTCTGTTAGCAATAACTATGAGTCGATTGAATAATTTACCTCCAGGAGGCTCGATGAAGAGATTTATCCTGATTGTGGTCATGCTGCTGTCCGCATTTTTCACCGTACAGACTTTTGCCGCTTCGGCTAAAGAGATCAAAGCAAAATTTAATCGCATGCAGATTGGCGATCGAACACTTTGCCTAAGCGATATTATTTATCCTAATGAGCCGACCATGAAAGTCATTGAAAATGGTTTTCTGGTGAAAAAATCTAAAAATTTATTGGTTTATCAAACAGTTTTGATTTATCTGCTTGGCAATGATGTCACCGTCAACATTCATTCACTCATTACCAGCAAGCTCAACAGAACCTCTTTCTCCAACGAATTCAAAGATACCTTGGTGCAGGTTACCGGCCTTGACCAGCCCGATCAGGCGGTAGCCAAAGCCAATATTCTGAAAAGTTACCAGGAATCGGTAGTGCAGCAGGTTAATAGCGTGCCTTACAGCGCATTGCTCTTAAATGATAAAGGCTACGAAATAAGCCAGCAGGAAGATGAAGTCAGCGAACTGAGCACTTGTTACATCACCCCGATTAAGAACCAGTAATTAACGCTGGTACTTTATAAAGTCTGTCTGAGTGCCGATGCGGTCATAAAGTTTTCTGGCGGTAGTATTTGAGGTCTGCGTCATCCAATAGACGTTAGCCTTATTATTTTGGTCGGCATATTCATACACCGCCTCAATTAGCGCCTGACCCAAGCCAAGTTTTCTGGCATCGGCTGACACATATAAATCCTGCAGATAGACGACTTGCTGAGTTTTCCAACCGTGATCATGGTTGATACAGTTGACGATCCCGAGCAGTTTCCCCTCTGACTCGGCCACAAAGCCGAACATCGCCTCATAGTCTGACTGAGAAAGTTTTTGGAAAGTCTGCTCGTATATATCCTCATTTAACTCGCTCTGATAAAAATCAAGGTATTCACGCCACAACCTTTCCCACTGCTGTTGGTCAGCAGGTGTCAGCGGACGAATAACTGGTTTAGCTAATTGACTCATCGCAAGGCTCCTAACGGTTAAATAAATTGAATTTAAATTCATTTAATTTGAATATTAAGTCAATATATTTTGAAGATTATCAAGCAAATGATGACGGCAATCATGAAACCTAGCGTAAACGTGTTTTTTTGTGACGGTTGTAGCAACCCGTCTGACCCAGAGTGCAACGATTGTGCGCTCTGGCACGCGGTGATAATCTCAGCGCCTTTGATCTATAAAGTAAAAGCATACTCTCTCGCTTTAAGGCTTCCAAGCGGTGTTATCAAATACAAGGTCAGTTGATGAGCTCCTCAAGATTTAGTCTGCAAGATTGGTCGTTTTCAACGATTATCGCCGGTTTTGTTGCCGTCCTCGTGGGTTATACCAGCGCCGCGGCGATAGTTTTTCAAGCCTACCAGTCAGCCGGGGCTAACCTGGCACAAATTGGCAGCTGGTTTACCATGCTCGGCTTCGGCATGGCCATTACCACCATCGGTTTATCGTTCTACTTCCGCACACCGATACTTACCGCCTGGTCCACGCCGGGCGCGGCTCTGCTGGTGACCAGTTTGCCGGGCATCTCGATTAATGAAGCCATCGGCGTATTTGTTTTCGCCAATGGCCTGATCTTGCTATCGGGTATTACCGGGCTGTTTGCCAAGCTAATGCGTTACATTCCACAGGCGCTTTCGGCGGCGATGCTCGGCGGTATTTTGCTGCGCTTTGGGCTCGATGCATTTGTGTCGCTACAGACTAATTTACTGTTGGCGGGCAGCATGTGCCTGACTTACCTGTTGGCACGACGCTATCTTGCGCGCTATGCAGTGATCCTTTCTCTATGCGTTGGATTAGTCATCGCGGCATTACAAGGGGATATTGCTTTCCACGGGCAGGCATTGCATTTTGCAGCACCAATACTGATCGCTCCGCATTTCACCTGGTCGACGTTAATTGGCATTGGCGTGCCATTTTTTGTCGTGACTATGGCCTCGCAAAATGCACCGGGAATCGCCACTCTCTATGCCTCTGGCTATAAGGTTCCCGTTTCTCCACTGATTACCGTGACTGCGCTGGTGACGCTGCTACTTGCACCTTTTGGCGTCTATTCGGTAGGTATTGCGGCAATAACTGCAGCGATTTGCATGGGTAAAGACGTACACCCAGACCCGCAAAAGCGTTATACCGCTGCCGTTGCAGCAGGGGTATTTTATTTGCTGGCGGGTCTGCTGGGCGGCTCGATAGGTACGCTTTTTACCGCCCTGCCTGCGCCGCTTATCCATACCATTGCGGGTCTGGCTTTATTGGGCACCATTTCCGGCAGCTTGCATCGCGCGCTGGGCGAAGAAAAACAGCGTGATGCAGCCATCGTCACCTTTCTGATTACAGCCTCAGGCATTCAGCTGTTTGGCGTGGGTTCGGCATTCTGGGGTTTGGTAGGTGGCGTAATTACGCACTGTATTTTGAGCTTGCCCGCTAAATCTCAGAAAAAAATCAGTAATTAGCATCCTTAAAATGCAATCTGGGTCTCAAAATGTTGAGGCCCTTCATGTTATGCGTAACAGAATTCGGTAACACGTCAATTAGTGACGGCGATCACATTTTACTTGCCGCAAAGCCTCTTTACTGGAGGGATAATTCGCCAGACAAAAGAGCAAAATCAGATGAAAATCGATACCAAATCTTGCGTAGTAACCGGGAAAAAAGACGTCGCCGTGGTGGACCAGCATCTGGATTATCAAGGCACAGGAACATTGGTTAAAGTGACCCGCGGCGGTATTTGTGGCTCCGACTTGCACTATTACGAGCACGGTGCAGTGGGCGATTTCAAAGTTCGTGAAGCCATGGTCCTTGGGCACGAGGTAGTTGGCGTGGTCGAGCAATCCGATAACGCAGCGCTGAAACCGGGCCAGAAAGTAGCTCTTAACCCAAGCAAACCTTGCCATAGCTGCAAATATTGCCTGGCTGGTGAAGAAAATCAGTGTACAACCATGAAGTTCTTCGGCAGCGCGATGTATTTTCCACACATCAACGGCGCTTTTACCCAATATAAAATTGTCGACAGCGCACAATGCATTCCTTTTGATAACAGTGTCAGCGATCGCCTGATGGTGTTTGCAGAGCCGTTGGCAGTCGCTATCCACGCCGTTAATCAGGCCGGTGATGTAAAAGGTAAAACTGTTTTCGTTTCTGGCGTTGGCCCGATCGGCAGCCTGATTGCAGCGGCGGCCAAAGCCAAAGGCGCAAAAGAAGTGGTGTGTACCGATCTGAGCGAGCGCTGTCTTGAAATCGTCAAAGCGATGGGCGCAACGAAAACTCTACATGCCGCCAACGGCGATTTCGCGCCTTATGTTGAACAGAAAGGTTACTTCGACGTCTCATTCGATGCTTCAGGCCACCACTCTTCCATTCGCCGCTGTCTGGAAGTGACTCGCGCCAAAGGGACGCTGGTGCAGGTCGGCATGGGTGGCGCAATTCCTGATTTCCCAATGATGATGCTGATTGCCAAAGAAATTAAATGGGTCGGCAGCTTCCGCTTCACAGAAGAGTTTGTCACCGCCGTCGAGTGGCTCGGCAATAAAGTCATCGACCCGATGCCGCTGCTGTCGGCCGAATATCCGCAAGACGAGCTGACTCAGGCGCTGGAATTTGCGGCCGATAAAACTAAGGCGTCAAAAGTACAGCTGGTATTTTAGGTTCTCAGTAGCACCCCCATTAGCAGGCAGCCTCGCAACGGCTGCCTTTTTTACGTCGTCCCGCCCTGTCAGCATCATGTCCGTTTTTGGCCTTCATCTTTGTAAGAATCCCGCGCAATATAGCTTTATATTAAAAACAGGAGGTCCGAATATGTCTGACAGCGCATTATTGATTATCGACGTTCAGCGTTCTTTTGAGCAGAAAGATTTTTGGCAAGAAGATGACTTCCCTGCATTTAAGCACGCTATCTCACGGCTTATTGATGGCTGCCAAACCCGTGGCGTGACGCTGGTTGATATCTTTCACGCAGAAGAAGGTCCTTTTGCGCTGGAGTCGGGTTTTGTTACGCCGATGTCTTTTCTCAGCCATAAGCCACAGGTCAGCATTTACAAGCATGTACATAATGCGCTCACCGAGTCTGGGCTAGACCTTTGGCTGCATGAGCGAAATATTAAACACTTGATTATCAGCGGTATGCGTACAGAACAGTGCTGCGAAACTACCACTCGTGTCGCCTATGATTTAGGATTTGAAGTGACCTTCGTGACTGAAGCAACACTGACTTTTCCAATGACTCATTCATCTGGGCAAACTTTTAGCACCGATGAAATCAAACGCCGTACCGAGTTAGTATTGGCCGACCGTTTTGCCACTGTCACCGACGTTGATGGTGCTCTGGCTGAGTTAGATTCGCGCCTGTCGCAGACAGAATCGACTATCACCAAGGCCAAGTGGCAGCCCAAACCTTATCTTCCGCGCCGGATTGATCCATTGGCTACCTGGAATCATCAAGGCTGGCAGCTTAAACGCTACGGCATTGAATTTGCAGGCACTTCTTCGCCTACAGATATTTTCGAACGTGCTTACTCACGCGTAGCAAGCTGGTTACCGCCGCGCGCCACCACTGCCGATCGTCCGGGCGTAGGCTGGATGCTGGAACATCGCGGCAAGACGATGGATTATCTGGTGGTCGGATGGTGGGACAATGAAAATGAGTTGCGGATGAAAATATGGGTCACGGAAAATGGTCAATGGCGCGAAGCGTTGACTGAATCGTTCTGCGTCTGGGATATGCAAGTGATGGCCTTTGAGCGAAATGCATTTGTCGAAACTTTGCTGCAAAAAGAGCCTGATATTGCTGCCTATATGAATCAGCATCTAACCATTAGTCTGGAGTGATATGCAGCGGGATGTTTTTTTTATAACTTTGCCCGGCGCGCTGGCGCTAGACCTCACTGGTCCAGCCGAAACCCTGCGCCTGAGCGGCCACTTTCAACTGCATTACATCAGCCCGCTGAATGAGGTTGAGCTGACTACCGGTCTGGTGGTTAGCCGCCTGCTGCCGCTACCCTCCGAGCTGCCGGACGGCAGTATTATCATGGTGCCGGGCGTCAGTGACTCGGCCACTCAGTTTGACACCCACCCCGCCAGGCTTTGCCGTGACTGGCTTGCCGCGCAAAAACCGGCAATTGAACAGGGCCGTCTGCAGTTGGTGTGTATCTGCTCGGGCAGTCTGCTGGCGGGAATGGCAGGACTATTGGATGGTTATCAATGCACCTCGCATCACGATGTGATTTCGCGGCTGCGCGAGCGAGTTCCTGCGGCTTTGGTTAAAGATAATCGAATATTTGTTGAAGACCGCAGCGTGCTGACCAGCGCGGGTATCACTGCTGGTATCGATCTGGCGCTGTACCTCGTCGCTCAGTATCTTGGCCCACAGGCCGCGCTCGACGTCGCACGAGAAATGGTGGTGTATTTCCGCCGTGCCGGTGAAGACCCGCAGCTTTCGCCGTGGTTGCAGCACCGTAATCATTTGCATCCGGCAGTGCATCGCGCCCAGAATATTATTTCCTCGGACCCCGAATCAGACTGGCAGGTCGAAGATGTCGCCGCAAAGGCCCATATCAGCAGCCGCCATCTCACGCGCCTGTTCCGCCAATATCTCGGAATAAGTGTGCGCGACTACCACGAACAGCTACGTATCGCGGTGGCCAGACAGCGCATCCAGCAAGGCCTCGGTCAGGAAAAAGCCGCTCTCGCCGCCGGATTTTCGTCGGGCCGCCAGCTGCGCAGAGCTTTGCTTCGGTGGCAGCCCGAGTAATTCAGCTCACCCAACGCTTACTGTCTACGCGGCCAAGCAGCAGCGCCAATAGTAGCCCTCCGCCAAATCCACAGAGAAACAAATAGCCGATATTCAGCAGCGGAAACTGTGGAAAATCTATATGTTTACCGCGCAGGGCGATGATGATTAATGCATGAAAGCCATAAATAGCCAGAGAATGCCGGGAAACCAGTGCTAAAAAACGCGATTCGCTGCTGGCGAGTAGCTGCTTACCGCAGACAAACAGCGACACCGCCGAGACAAACACCAAAGGACCGCAATAAGTGTAGAAAGTCCCGGCAAAGTTCTGATTAATCAGTGACTGATGGTGTGTCCCGATAGCAACCAAGATACTGCTGGCGAAAAACACCCCTGCCGCCAGCCAGCCGACCCAACGTTTATTCATTTCCAGCGTGCCTAACGCCCTCCCTAACAGGGCGTACAGCAGATAATAAAAAGCATCACCGCTGATATACAGATTGAGAGGCAGCAGGTGAAAACCCTGCCAATTCAGTGCGGGAAGCTGCGGATTTGCGATTATCCCCAAAAGTACAGCAACAATTAACAGGGTTTGCGGCGGTGTTTTTTTGATCTGAATAAACGGAGAAAGCAAGTATATAAGCCCGATCGCGTAGAAAAACCAAAGATGATAAAACACCGGCTTTTGCAAGATATGGCGCAATGAAGGCCAAAAACCTATTTTTGTCATAATCAGGATGTAAACTAGTGATACCGTGCTGTAAAAGGCCAGGCACAGGCCGATACGCAGGAAATGCCGACTTTGGGCACTTTTTTCACCCCAAAATAGAAAACCGGAAATCATGAAAAATAGCGGTACAGACGGCCGTGCGGCTGAATCGAGCAAATTGGCCAGCCACCAAGACCCGGTTCCCAAGGCGCTAAAATCGACGACATGAAAACTGGTAGCGTGAATAATTACCACCATCATACAGGCGATAGCGCGCAGGTTGTCTATCCAGGCTATTTTTTGCTTCATTCCCGGCCAATCCTTAAAATTTATGAAACTTAACACAAGTTTCTGACCGCTTAATCGACTATTTAATGGCTAGCGTGTTAAATAATCACTCTTATAATGTGCTGAACCCTAGAAAGATCATTGCCATTTGCTCAAAATATCGGCAGAATAGCGGCCATTACTGCATCCGCTTGTTAATCCTACTCGGACAGTCCCTATTTTTTTGCTAATTATCAATCCATTAGCACTTTTTTGTGAAATTATTATGCATAACTCTCCGAATACTGCGTCCCTATTGGGTCGGCAGGCGCTACTGTTTCCTCTGTGTCTGGTGCTGTTTGAGTTCGCGACTTATATCGCTAACGATATGATCCAACCCGGCATGCTCGCGGTGGTCGCTAATTTTAACGCCAGCGAAGATTGGGTGCCTACCTCAATGACGGCCTATCTTGCAGGCGGCATGTTCCTGCAATGGCTGCTTGGGCCACTTTCAGACCGTCGTGGGCGTCGCCCGGTCATGCTCGCCGGTGTCGGATTCTTCGTCGTTAGCTGTCTGGCTATTTTACTCGCCCAAACCATAGAACAGTTTATGGTAATCCGCTTCTTTCAGGGGATAAGCCTGTGCTTTATCGGCGCAGTCGGCTACGCCACGATTCAAGAATCCTTTGAAGAGTCGGTTTGTATCCGCATTACTGCGCTGATGGCAAACGTCGCGCTGGCCGCTCCGCTTCTCGGCCCATTGGCCGGTGCCGCTATGGTGCAGTTTGCGCCGTGGCAGGTGATGTTTGTGATTTTTGCCGTGCTGGCGAGCATTGCCTTCTGGGGTCTTAACAAAGCGATGCCAGAAACCGCGTCGCGAATTGGCGAGAAATTCTCGGTCAAAAGCCTGCTTGCCGATTATAAAATTGTGCTGAAAAACCGTCCGTTCCTCTGTGGTTCATTGGCCATTGGCTTTGCCAGCCTGCCCTTGCTGGCATGGATTGCCCAGTCTCCGGTGATCCTGATTAGCGGCGAAGGTCTTTCAGCATTTGACTATGGTTTGTTACAGGTTCCAGTATTTGGCGCGCTAATTATCGGTAACCTGACGCTGGCAAAACTGACCGGCAAACGCAGCGTCGAACAGTTGATCAAGCTGGGAGCGGTGCCAATGGTTATAGGGCTGTTTATCGCCGCGCTGGCGACGTTGCTTTCCGGCCATGCCTATTTGTGGATGACAGCAGGGCTTAGTCTGTACGCTTTTGGTATCGGTGTTGCTAACGCCGGTTTATATCGCCTGACGCTGTTTTCCAGCGAAATGAGCAAAGGCACAGTTTCCGCCGCGATGGGCATGATCAGCATGCTGGTGTTCACATTAGGTATCGAGCTGGCAAAAGTGGCCTACCTCAGCGGCGGAAGTTGGCTGTTCAGCCTGTTCAATTTAATCAGCGGATTGCTGTGGCTTTCACTGGTAGCAGTGTTTATCCGCAACCGCAGACCTGTGGTCGGCGGAGCAGTAGTCTAGGCGGATCCCCCGTTAAAAGCGGGGGAATCTAAATTGCTGTTATTTATCAAATTATATGAAATTTTTACGGCGGCGTGGTGCGGGCAAAGCTCTCACGCTGAAATAACCGCTCGACCAATTTGATTAGCGTTGGCCGCTCGACACACCAGCCCGGAGCAATTCGTCTAAAATTCAAGTAGCCTAGCGTACAGGCTACGCTGATATCAGCGACGTTAAGTCCTTCACCATTGAGCCACTGGCGCTCACTGGCTAACTTCTCCAGCTGATCCAGCCCGCGCAGCACCTTGCCGCGCTGGCGAATAATCCATTCTTCATTTCGCTGCGGCGCTTCACGGCGGTTTTCCAGCACTAGCGCCACGGCAGCATCTGTAACGCCATCGGCCAGCGCCTCAACCTGCTTGACCCGCAAGGCATCCAAAGGCTCCCACGGCAACAGGGTCGGAGAAAGGTTGAGCAACTCGATAAATTGCACGATGATGGGTGAATCATAGAAGATTTCGCCTTCATCAGTGACCAGCGCGGGCACTTTACCCAGCGGATTAAACGCCGTGACTTTACTGCCCTCTGCGGTCGGCGGATCGTTCACAAACTCAAACTTAATCCCCTTTTCAATCAGCATCACCGAAATTTTACGCACATAAGGACTGGTATAGCTGCCAATCAACTTCATCAAACCCTCCTTATCCAAATCCGGGAAAGCTGAAAATACCCATTCATCTTCTATAAAATTAGCAGCCGGGCCACTTTTTACCAGCGATAAGCACAGATTGAGATTCAATTTTAGCGGGCTTAGGTCTACCCTGATTGATAGTCAAAACAGATTTCAGCTCAGCGGATAATCCCTTGAATAACCCCGATAGCCGTGCTTCAACCTCTCCCGATAATCAGCCGGGCCTGCAACAGCGCCATGTCGTTCAGCGACGCAGTCTGGACAATAGCCAGCCAGACTGGGTGGCGGAAGAAGTGCCGGTAGCGCTGGTTTATAACGGAATTTCTCACGTGGTGATGATGGCCTCGCCAAAAGATCTCGAGGCGTTTGCGGTGGGATTTTCACTGTCGGAAGGCATCATTAAATCAGCGCGTGATATTTTTGGTCTCGACGTGACACGAAACTGTCACGGTATTGAGGTCAATATAGAGTTGTCGAACCGTCGTTTTGCTGGACTAAAAGAACGCCGTCGAGCGATGGCTGGGCGAACCGGCTGTGGCGTGTGCGGCATCGAGCAGCTCGACGACCTGTTTCGCCCGCTGGCAGCACTGCCGTTTACCCAAACTTTTTCCATGGGCAATCTCGACAAAGCGCTGGAACAGTTGAAATCGATTCAACCCGTAGGCCAACTGACCGGCTGCACTCATGCCGCAGCGTGGGTAAACTCTCAGGGGCAACTGCTCGGCGGGTGTGAAGATGTCGGGCGGCACGTCGCTCTGGATAAAATGCTTGGCATCAAGGCGCGGGAAGCCGACTGGATTGCTGGTGCGGCGCTGGTTTCCAGCCGAGCCAGCTATGAAATGGTTCAGAAAACCGCGATGTGCGGCATAGAGATTTTGTTTGCGGTTTCAGCTGCAACGTCGCTGGCAATCGATGTCGCCGAATGCTGCAATTTAACCCTGGTTGGCTTTAGTAAGCCCGGACGTGCTACGGTCTATAGTCATCCGCAACGATTGACCGAATGAATAACCAAATGCAAAAGCCTCATTAAGTGAATGGTTAAATGGCGACTTTTTCGCTGCTAGAGTACCTAAAAAGCCTTAGAAGATTTTGCATTTTGGTTAGTTAATCTTGCTCTAAGCCCCGAATTACAGGGGCTTAGAAATACCCACACAGAGTGTGCAGCATAGATAATCATTTTCAATATCAATTTATTAACTATAATGATCCGACTGATTATGCGGTGTTCACCCTAATCTGCACCGCCCAACTAAAATGGAGCTGATGAACATGAGTTATTCACTACCATCCCTGCCTTACGCTTACGACGCTCTTGAGCCACACTTCGACAAAGAAACGATGGAAATCCATCACACCAAACATCACCAGACCTACGTTAACAACGCTAACGCAGCACTGGAAAGCCTGCCTGAACTGGCTGCATTGCCGGTTGAAGAGCTTCTGAAAAACTTCGACAAAGTTCCAGCTGACAAAAAAGTTGCCCTGCGTAACAACGCTGGCGGCCATGCAAACCACAGCTTCTTCTGGAAAGGCCTGAAAAAAGGCACCACCTTGCAGGGCGACCTGAAAGCCGCTATCGAACGTGACTTCGGCAGCGTTGACGCTTTCAAAGAAACCTTCGAAAAAGCTGCGACCACTCGTTTCGGTTCAGGTTGGGCATGGCTGGTCAAGAAAGACGGCAAACTGGCTGTAGTTTCTACTGCTAACCAGGACAGCCCGCTGTTAGGCGAAGCAATCTCTGGCGCATCTGGTACCCCAATCGTGGGTCTGGACGTTTGGGAACACGCTTACTACCTGAAATATCAGAACAAACGCCCTGATTACATCAAAGCCTTCTGGGATGTTGTAAACTGGGACGTAGCGGCAGAAAACTTCGCTAAAGCTTAATGATGTTTCTGGCGGAGTATTTGAGGGCCTCCTACTGAGGTAGGAAAGCCTAAAAAAAGCCGCAAAAAAACCGACGGAGCCAGCTTCGTCGGTTTTTTTATGCCTGCAATTCAGAGCTTGACTGACTGGGGTCAGAAAGCCTTTTTCGCAAAGCCGGTGACTGCTTTCAGGCCCATCTCGCGACCCAATGCTGTCATTGGATGAACAACGATCACGCCGCGCACCGCTTTCTTGAACGAGCCCATATCAGCCTGTTCTTTCTTGGTAATTTCACGGCTAAACAGCTTGGTGAGCTTCTGGGCTTCGGCGCTCAGCTTCACTTCACGCACACCGCGCAGACGTTCGATTTCCGCAGCCAGCTTCTCTTTTTCTTTCATATGCTCGTCAATCTGCTCGGTCACGCCTTGCTGAATAACGGTAGCATCTTTGTGGTTCAAGGCGTCAAGCATGTCGCTCAGACGCTTAATTTCTGCTTTTTCTTTCTCGATCATTTCGATAACCCGTATGCCATCAGGCGCCGCGAGATTGCGGGGCAGGATAGCGAAAAATTAAATTCAGGCTGTAGTGTAACAGGAAGTCGCCTATTCAGCAGCCTGTGTAACGATTCCTGGCGGTAATCCACTCATCTCGCAGGCTTGACGGCCCACTCTTGCCAGAGCGTCAGTATAGCGAGCATTAAAAGGATAGCAGCAGGAAAGCCGCAGCGCGTTGCGATAACGCCCGCTGGGTGAATACAAGGTTCCCGGCGTCATGCAGATTTTTTCCTTAAGCAGTAGCTCAAACAGTTTAACCGTATCAACACTCGCCGGAAAATCCACCCAGAAAACAAATCCGCCCTGCGGCTGTGTTGCCCGCGTGCCCTGTGGAAAATAGCGCATAATCAGAGATTTGGCTTCATCGACCAGCGCGGCATAGCGTCTTCTTAAAGTGCGAAGATGGTGATCAAAACCGCCAGATTCTAAAAATACGGCCAGCGTTTCTGATAACAGCGCCGATTCGGACATTGAAGAAACCGCTTTCAGCTGTCGCAGCTGTTCGGAAAAACGTCCCCCGGCAACCCAGCCGATTCGAAAATCCGGTGCCAGCGTTTTAGTAAAGCTGGTGCAGAAAATCACCCAGCCATTTTTATCAAACGATTTTACCGCGGGAGAAAGCGTTGGACCAAACTGAATCTCGGCGTAAAGCCCATCTTCAATCAGTGGCACGCGATGATCGTTCATCAGGCGGGCAAGCCTTTTTTTGGCCGCCAGAGGCATGGTGAATCCCATTGGATTTTGCGCTGTCGGCATTGCAATAACGGCGTTGAGACGCTTTTCATCAAGCATCAACTCCAGCGCATCAAGAGATAATCCATTCTGGGGATCGGTAGGAATTTCAACCGCTTTCAGGCCCAGACTGGCCAACAATGGCAGCAGGAAAAAATAGGTAGGCGTTTCAAGACCCACACTGTCACCAGGTTGGGTTGTCACTCGCAAAGCAAGCTGCAAAGCTTCCATGCAGCCATGGGTTAGCGTGATGTCCGTAGGCTCAAGCATCATGCCCAGTGACATCGAACGGCGTGCTATCTGCTGGCGAAGATGGAGATTACCCGGCGGCAACGCATACTGTGAAATCAGCTGCGGCTGGCGGCGCAGCAAAGAGGACATAATACGCCCCAGTTTCCCACCGGGATAAAAATCGGTGGTCTGCGGGCAAGCCAGCGAAATATTGGTATACGCAGGATTGGTTTGCGCCGCGAACACAGTATCAATCAGTTCCAGCACTTCATCAGCTGGACTGGCGGCCAACGAGTGCTCCTCGACGCGACTCTCCAACACTGGCAGCGCATTGCTCACATAAAATCCCGACTGCGGGCGCGCCTCAATTAAACCGCGATCCTCCAGCCGGCGATAGGCAGCCACCACGGTATTGATACTAACCTGATAAATTTCGGCACTGCGGCGCACCGAAGGCAGCCGACTACCGGGCAACAGTGTCCCGCGAGCAATCGCCTCGGCCAGCTGATCGGCCAGCTGGTTGTATCGCGTCTCGGTGGTCGTTTCTATCACGCCATCCCGGAAGGTTTCAGGTAACAATTCAGCCATGGTGTCAGTTCCCGTCATTGATATGGATACAGTTCATATTTTAACCCACTGTAACCATAACAATAGCTGATATCTGGCTCTGTATCCTAATTCTTTATCGTCCTATGCTAATCACTCATTCGCTCTGCGGAAACATCGCACTTTTATGATTAGGACAACCCGATGCTTGATACTGCCTTTGTAAGTTACGTGACCGTGATGTCTATAACACCGGGTCCGAATAATCTGCTGCTGGCCTCCTCCGGAGTTAATTTCGGGCTGCGCAAAACGCTGCCGATGACCTTCGGAATTACTTTAGGCTGTGCGTTGCAGTGTGCTTTAACCACCACTTTGCTGGCGGTGCTGTTGAGCTGGATGACAGTAATCCGCCTGCCGATGGCGGTGATTGGCTGTAGTTATCTGTTTTGGTTATCCTGGAAAATTTTCCGCTCGTCTACACCACAAAATAAGGCCGAGCAGCATCCAATGCGATTAATCAGCGGCGCGCTGTTTCAGGTAGTCAATCCTAAAGCCTGGCTGATGGCGACTAACGTGGCGATTCTGTTTACACCGCCAGGAGGCAATATGCTCCACCACACGCTGACCAACTGCATTGGTTTTGCTGTTTTTAACTTCCCTTGCGTCTTTATTTGGGCGTTGATGGGCGACAGGCTGCGCCAGGCTTTACAGGTGGAATGGAAGCTTAAGATATTTAACACCGTGATGGCCGGGCTAATGGCGCTCACCGCGCTGTGGCTTATCGTCGATGAGATAAAGAATGTCACTATCCATTGAGTGGTTCGGGATTTTTTAGTACTTTAAAAATACCTATTATCATCGGGTTAACGGTTTTGCCCTTAATGTTTAACCCGGTGATAAATTAATATTTTTAGAGAATCAAGATGGCAAAGGCATATTTTTTAACTGGATTTGGGTTTTTATTCGCACTGCTCGGATATTTCTCGCTGGATATTTTAGTGTCTCAATACCTTGGCGATCATAAAGGCGCAATTTTAGATTTACAGGCTTTTATAATTCTGCCGATCACTCTCGCGGTAGAATATGTCATTTACTTTATGGTGACGTATTTCCTGTTTGATAAAATCAAACCTTTATCCCTCAAGCAAGACAGTATTTTTCAGTTTGCATCGCTGGTAATTAATGCACTGTTCCTTTTCCTGTTCACTTATTTATTCAGCCACACAATCAAAGATTCGATTGGCGCTGACGTGGCGCTTCGCGTTGATGATTTTCCGGCGACTAAAATTTATATTTCCTCAATGATCGTCTCTCTGCTGATATTAATCGGTGTACGAAAATTCTGGCGACCAGTCAGTAGATGAGTAAATTAACGTTTAACGGGCGAAAGTCGAGACGGTTGCTGATTGCTGATGTGGGCAATCAGCCCGGTAATGGAAAGGACCATAGTAGAGCGGACAATCTGCTGGTAACGCTGGCGCTGCATGGCAATTAATGACTCGTCAGCCTCGCCCGATTTGAGAAAGGTCGGGGCTGGTGGAAGAGTTGCTACACAGTGCAGTTCGCCAAAAGGCCCGAGAATTTCGTCATCGGTAAAACGGTATTCGCTACCGTCGTAATTTAGCTCTTCGCGCAGCGCCATCAGCAACTCGGCATCTTCATACTCATTGCGACTTATCACCCCAAGCGCATAAATCAGTTTCAAGCGCACTGCCAAATCACCAAGCGGGCCATTGCCGGTAAGCAATGGTTCTACGGCATACTTCACCGCATAATCATCTTTGCGAAAAACCTGAACGACCAGAATATCCAGCGCCTCAGCCAATAGCTCGACAGCTGTCATCAGAAAACTGCGCACGGTTTTTCCCGCATTCAGCTTTTCCAACACTCGGTTCTCAAATGCCTGTGCTTTTTCCATGGTCGCTATTCACGATATTTAGTGAGTCTTTCAACGCCCACGGCGTCATCCTTGATTTGTACTCATCGGACAGCATTTGTGCCGTCCAATGAGACGTTTACATCGGGTGTTGGAATGCGTGTTGAGCCAACACGTCACTGATTGTTAAAAATGACAGACTGTTTAGTGCATTTTCTCGTAAGCGCTGACAACCTGAGCCACCACTTCACTGTCGGCCTGCAGACCGGAAACCTCGACGAGCGTGGCTTTCGGCCCTTGTGTGGTCAACGATTCAACCAGCTCTTGCGCCTGAGGATCTTGCTCGCTGCGATAACGCATCGCGGCAGCAATACCGATCACCAGATTAGCATGCGGCAAGCTGTATTCCTGGGTTCCCAACAGCGGCTTGATCAGACGGTCGCCCGCGCTGAGTTTGCGCAATGGCTGACGGCCAACGCGTTCGACATCGTCATGCAAATACGGGTTTTCAAAGCGAGAGAGGATTTTCTTGATGTAGGCCGCGTGTTTATCAGCATCAAAGCCATAGCGCTTAATAAGCACCGCACCGCTTTCTTCCATCGCGCCTTTCACCACTTCGCGCACTTTAGGGTCGAGGATAGCATCACGAATTGTTGCGTGGCCCGCCTGTTGGCCGAGATAGGCGGTGATCGCATGGCCGGTATTCAGGGTAAACAGCTTGCGCTCAACAAAGGCCATCAGGTTATCGGTGAGCTCCATGCCTTTGATATCAGGCAGCGGACCTTTGAACTGAGTTTTATCAACAATCCACTCGCTAAAGGTTTCAACGGTGACTTCCAGCGGATCGGTTGAACCTGCAGCCGCCGGAGGAACAATGCGGTCTACGGCAGAATCAACGAAGCCAACGTGCGCTTCTACCCACGCTTTTTCATCTTCTGGCAGGGCATTGAATACATGCTGTTTGAACTGGCTTGTGCCACGCACCATATTTTCACAGGCGATGATATTCAGCGGGCTTTCATTCCCCTGCCGATGGCGCAATACCAGGCCTTTCGCCACGTTGTGAGCGATTTTTTCCAGCACGGTTGGACCAACAGCAGTGGTCATCAAATCAATCTGGGCGATCAAGTCGATAGCTTCCTGACCGGTGCTGTTAACAATACTGACATTGGAGACTGGCTCAACGGTGGCTTGCTCGCCGACCACGTTAACGTTGTAACCCTTACGGCGGCTTAGCTCTTCCAGCAGAACAGGATGAACATCGGCAAAGGTCAGTTCAACCTTGGCATCGGCAAGCAGTTTGCCAATAAATCCACGGCCAATGTTACCTGCTCCAAAATGTAAAGCTTTCATGATGACTCCCTAAAACGGTGACAAGAACCAGGAAGCTCTGGGCTTCGAATCAACAACCGGGTCTGCTACCCGACAAACGTTGGATAAGTGCAGACCCGGTTAGTAACGTTCTCAAATTTACAATTCGACAACCCGAAGATTATCGACCAATTAACCTTAACCGCGAATGATCTGCAGCACTTCCTCAACACTTGTGGTGTTGGCCAGGCGGTCGATAACGCCATCTTCATCCAACGCGGTGGTCAGTTTAGTGATCACGTTGATGTGCTCATTATTACGGGCTGCAATACCGATAACCAGACGGGCAGAATCGTCTTCGTCCTCGCCCCAGCGGATACCTGCCGGATACTGGCAGAACACGATACCTGTTTTCAGTACGCGATCTTTAGCTTCGATTGTGCCGTGCGGAACTGCGATCGATTCCCCCAGATAAGTTGAGGTAAGCTGTTCGCGTGCCAGCATTGCATCGACATACTCCGGCTGTACATAACCGCCTTTCACCAGCTGCTCACCGGCAAAACGAATCGCCTGCTCTTTGCTGCTGGCAGTCAGACCGAGGAAAATATTCTCCGGGCTCATGCGGAACAGATTGGCATTGTCTGCTTCTGAAACCAGGCTATCGTTTAACGTGGTGTTCACTTTGTCTTTGTATTCACTGGTCTTGTTCACTTCAACCAGACGAGCAACCAGGTCGGTATAAAGGCCGCTATCGAGGAAGTTGGTCAACGAAATATGCTGAGCGTGCGGCACCTGACGCATCGCGCGCTCGGTGAGGTCACGGTGGGTTATTACCAGATCTACATCGTCGGGCAAATTGTTGATGGCAGTATTGGTTACTGCAACGTGGGTCAGCCCCGCGTCCTGCACTTTCTTACGCAGTACACCAGCCCCCATGGCGCTTGAACCCATACCCGCATCACAGGCAACAATGATTTTGCGCACGGTGGACAGGTCACCGGCAACGCCAGCTACCGCCGGTTTGCCGCCCTTGGACTGCGCTTTCATATCCTGCACGCGACGGGTCGCTTCTTCAAGGTCGTCTTCGTCTTTCACTTTCGAGCTTTTCAGCAGGATTGAAGACACGATGAATGACACCAGGAATGCCAGCACGATCGCCGAAATGTTGGCGAAATAGGCACCTTTTGGCGTCATGGCCAACACAGCGATAATTGAGCCCGGTGATGCAGGAGAGACCAGACCGCCGTTCAGTACGGTCAGTGTGAACACGCCGGTCATACCACCGAGGATAACCGCCAGCAGCAGGCGCGGGTTCATCAACACGTATGGGAAATAGATTTCGTGAATACCACCCAGGAAGTGAATGATAGCCGCACCGCCTGCAGACTGTTTGGCGTTACCGCGACCAAAGATCATGTAGGCAATCAGCACGCCCATGCCCGGACCTGGATTGGCTTCGATAAGGAAGAAGATTGACTTCCCGGCTTCGGTGGCCTGCTGGATGCCCAGCGGTGAGAAGATACCGTGGTTGATAGCGTTATTGAGGAACAGGATTTTAGCTGGTTCTACAAAAATAGAGGCCAGCGGCAGCAGGTTATGAATAACCATGATGTGTACGCCGGCGGCCAGCAATTTAGACAGCGCTTCTACCAGCGGACCAATCGCCAGGAACGAGAGCACGGCCAGCAGCATGCCGATGATACCGGCGGAGAAGTTGTTAACCAGCATCTCGAAGCCGCTTTTGATTTTGCCGTCTACCCAACGGTCAAAACGTTTAATACACCAGCCGCCCAATGGACCGGCAATCATCGCACCGAGGAACATCGGCATATCAGCACCGACGATCACACCCATGGTAGTGATAGCACCGACCACACCGCCGCGATCGCCACCGACTAAACGGCCTCCAGTGAAACCGATCAGCAAAGGCAGCAAATAGGTGATCATTGGACCGACTAATTTAGCCAGTGTCGCATTTGGGATCCAGCCCGTTGGGATAAACAGCGCGGTAATAATACCCCAAGCGATAAATGCGCCAATATTCGGCATTACCATATTACTCAGGAAGCGGCCAAAGTTTTGAACTTTAACCTTAACGTCTGGTGAAAACATAAAACACACCCCTATTGATACGCGCTAACAATAAGAGCGCGTTATACGTGGTAGTTATTGGGACGGTATTTTTCCCCTGATGGAGATTCCGTCGAATTGCTGTCTGCAAGGCGAACTCTAGCACGTCATTATGACCGCGCGTAGTCAGGGCCGAGCGCGTGATTACGATCACGGGCTACCCCCCTCCCCACCCCTCATTTTAGTGATACTCATCACAGAAAAGCCTTGTAACTTAAGCACAAAGAGCAAATTTCGTTCACGAATGTGAAATTATTGTGACCAACATCACGTTTTATCGAGCTTAATTTGTCGCAAAAACGTGATGAAGATCACAATTTATTTTTGGCCTGCTGATTAAATTCCGCCTAAAAAGACATCAATAGCCGTTTAGAGTTTTTAAACAAGGTGTCAGGTGGAGAATTGAAAGAAAGTTACAATGAAGTCAGTGCCATCTAAACAGAGTGAAACATTAAAAAACCTTGAATTTATATAAAAGTATAAAGTTCTTTTGTTACTGATTAAAAAAATAAAAAAACATCACGATGACGCTGGGTGAAATATAATGAGTACTGTCCTCCTGTCATTTCATAACCTATAATATTCCAACCTAAAATTCATAAAATGAGAAACCAATGAGCTCTGACTCGCATTCGCTATTTAATAATATTTTAATAAACAAGGCCATTGAAGAGTTTATAGAAAGAAGATTATTTTCTTTGCTTAATGTTAAATATACCTATGCTGTAATGAGTAAGAAAAACCCCTCTGAATTACTTACCATTTCAAATTACCCAAAAAAATGGGAAATTATATATAAAGAAAATAATTATCAATATATTGATCCTATCGTTAACATTGCATTGAATTCCATCCTGCCTTTTTCCTGGAATGAAAAAATTATAATAAATTCACAACTCAAGCTATCCATTTTTGAAATTGCTAAAAAACATGAAGTTATTAATGGCTATACCTTTGTAACTCATGATTGCGCGAATAATCTGGTGACACTATCAGTACTTATCGATAAAAATAATGAATTGCAAATTTTTTTCTAAAATTGAAAAAAATAAAGAAAAGATTCAAATGCTATTAATGTTAATACATCATAAACTACTTTCCTTGTATCAAGATAAAAATCTAATAAGTAATCTAATTGTGAATTACCGTAAAGATCTTTTTTCTCGCCGAGAAAATGATGTTCTATACTGGGCTAGTATGGGGCGAACTTATAAAGAAATTGCGTCTTTATTAGGTATTACGACAAGCACTGTAAAATTTCACATAGCCAATGTTGTTAAAAAACTGGGGGTAGCTAATGCCAAGCAGGCTATATGTCTTAGTTCTGAACTGAACCTTCAACAACCTGTTTTGGCGAAAATTTAAACATCAATGGCCATGTTTTAAAATCTTCGCAGATAGCTGATTTTTTTAGCTATTCTATAAATCAATGAATCCTGGTTTTTTCATCAAAAATATTAAAAACATATTAATTCAATAACATTATTCACCTCTGTGATACATGATTGTTAAATTCATTAAAATTTCCGCATCAAAAACATAGAGAATATTCTTAGTACCTGAGCAGATCTTCTCCATAAGAAACTCAGCATTCTTGTACATCCTATACCTTAGTACACTTACTATGAATTAGCCGATTAGTTGAATTATTTCCACAAAAATTAGTTTTTAATATA
>NZ_AJHJ01000003.1 GCF_000257645.1 Serratia sp. M24T3 | reverse complement strand
AAAAAAGGTGACACAATGACCAGAAGTAACAGACGTTATATCAGCCCCGAGTTCCGCCTCGAAGCTGCCCAGTCAGTTATCGATCAGCACTACACCGTTGCCGCAGCGGCTACAGTAATGAACGTCGGTAAAGCCATAATGGATAAATAAGTTCATAAGCTTAAAGCAGAACGTGCAGGGAAATCTCCGCAACCCGATGCAAAACGCATCGTTATACTGAACCTCGTTCGTGAAGTTCATCATGCCAGCAATAGCTCTGCGGGAGCCCGAAACATTTCCGATATGGTCAGCGTAAAAGTAAAAGGTGTTCCTTTAAGCCGCAGGCGGCCAGTAATATAATAAAAGAGCTGAATATTGTTAGTTGCCAGCAGCCGGAGCTTGCTACAAAAAGGCCACAAAAGAGCATCTAGATGTCCCTAATCATCTGGATCGCCAGTTTGCAGTAACGGAGCCTAATAGGGCTGGTGCGGCGAAGTACTTACATCTGGACGGGCCAGCGCTGGGTTTATCTGGCGGTTATAATGGGTTTATTTTCCCGCAAGCCAATAAACTGGGCAATGTCATTTTCTCCGAGGTCCGCCTGGAAAACAAAAAATATCCTACATTAAGCCTGCTTTTAACCAGAGCTGACAGGCGGTTATGCGCGAACAGCAGACCTTTAAGTTATGACAGCTGAGGGTATTCCAAAACATTGAAGATAACGTCCCCGCGACGAAAGTCAGATAGACATTCCCATTACCTTCAGCGTGCTCTGTTGTGAAGCTGTTCTGAAGACTGAGTCTTTGATATGCAGCATCCCCTGTTTTTCATAGAATCGGTAAGCCCGCTCGTTCTGCTCAAGCACTTCTAACCACAGATACTTTTTCCCGCGACTTTGCGCAAGCACTATGAATTTTTCAAACATTATCTTTCCGTAGTTTTTACCCGTCTCAGTGGGGTTTAGATACAGCTTGTTAAGCAAGACACCAGAAATAGAGGTCTCTGGGATTTGGCTTTCCCATGTAACTTTTGCAAAGCCTATAGGGTAGTGTGCTTCTGCCAGATACCAGGATGTACTGGGATCTTGCAGACTATTTTCAAGCGTAGAATATGAGTACTCAGCATCCAAAAATACGTTCATTTCGGATTCTGAAATCCACATGTGGCTGAAATGAGAGCGATAGATGTTGTAACCGAGTTCATTCAATAGTACTAAATCCGCAAGAGCAGCTTCCCGTATGCTTAATGTCATGAGTTAAAAACCTTATTCAATGTCTGATTTCAAAATACCTAAACTCCGGTAGCATTTCCCGAATGTGTGGGACCTGTATGTTTTATTTTACATAAAAGTGAATGTGTTACTTCCGCTCCTGGCACAATGCCGACCAACAACTTTTTCTAATTAATGAATACATCTAATAAACCCTAGCTAATTACCCCATCTAATCGAATAAATTACTCTGCGTTATGCTTTCCTACACAACAGCTGAAGGATAACGTCATGCAAACTGTAAAATTGAATAACGGTATTGAAATGCCCCTGCTGGGCTTTGGTGTGTTTCAGATGACGGATGCCGCAGAATGCGAGCGTGCCGTTATTAATGCCATCGATACGGGGTAAACCAGATTGAAGTTAACCCCTTCAACCAGCAACTGCATGCGGTTCCATGGAATCAAAGCCGTGGCATTCAGCCGGAAGCCTGGGCACCGTTTGCCGAGGGTAGAAATGGTCTGTTCCAGCATTACCTATTAACCGCGATTGGTCAGAAATACGGCAAAAGCGTGAGCCAGATTGTGCTGCGTTGGATCTTCCAACGAGGCATCGTTTCGCTGGCTAAATCGGTGCGGAAAGAGCGCATGGAAGAGAATATCAACATTCTCGATTTTGAACTCAGTTCTGAAGATATGTTGCAGATTGCTGCACTCGACACCGCAACCAGCGCCTTCTTCTCTCATCGCGACCCGGCGATGGTGGAATGGCTGACTGGCCGCAAACTTGATGTTTAAGTCACGATAAAAGAGGTATTCATTCAATGCAAAAACGTTATCTGGGCCAATCCCGGCTCGAAGTTTCCGCGCTTGGGCTCGGTTGCATGGGCTTAAGCCACGGCTACGGCCCGGCGACAGATACCCGTCAGGCTATCGAGCTCATTCGCGCCGCCGTTGAACGCGGCGTCACCTTCTTCGATACCGCCGAAGTATATGGCCCCTTACTTAATGAAGAGGTTGTCGGTGAAGCCTTAAAACCGTTTCGTGACCGTGTGGTCATTGCCACCAAGTTCGGTTTTACCTTCGGTACGGACAACAAGCAGCAGATTTTAAACAGCCGTCCTGAGCATATCCGTGAAGCCGTTGAAGGGTCTTTACGCCGCCTTAAGACTGATGTCATTGATCTGCTGTATCAACATCGTGTCGACCCGGATGTCCCGATTGAAGATGTTGCGGGTACAGTGAAAGACCTGATCGCGGAAGGCAAAGTCAAACATTTTGGTCTGTCCGAAGCGGGTGCGCAAACCATTCGTCGGGCTCATGCGGTACAACCCGTCACTGCGCTGCAAAGCGAATACTCCATGTGGTGGCGCGAACCTGAACAGGAGATCCTGCCGCTACTGGAGGAGCTGGGCATTGGTTTCGTTCCCTTCAGCCCATTAGGCAAAGGCTTCCTGACCGGTTCGATTAAGCCAGGAACAACGTTTGGCAAGGATGATTACCGAAGCCAGGTGCCGCGCTTCGCCGAACAGGCGATTGAAGCGAATGAAAAACTGGTCTCGTTATTGGGTGAACTGGCAGCCGAGAAAGGTGTGACGTCTGCGCAAATCGCGCTGGCATGGCTACTGGCACATAAGCCGTGGATTGTTCCGATCCCCGGTACCACCAAACTACACCGGCTTGAGGAAAACTTGGCCGCTGTCGAAATTATTCTTTCACAGGATGATTCACGGCAGATAACCCAGGCGCTTGAAACGATTAAAATTGTCGGCGAACGTTACTCTCCTGAGCACCAGGCTCGCGTAGGCCGTTAATACCCGGACGGGTCCGAAGCAAATGGCGGACCCGTTATTCCTGGTAGCGAAGTGCATCGATCATCAGCGCAAAAGCGGGCGGATGCTGCTTACGGCTCGGGTAGTAAAGATAATATCCGGGGAAAGATGGGCACCAGTCCTGCAGAACCTGAATAAGCTCTCCTGACTTTATATAATCTTGAACCCTATCCTCAGGTATACAGGCAATGCCAAAACCGGATAAAGCAGCATCAATCCTTTCCGTCTGCAGATTAAACGTTACCTGCCCTTCTACTCTTACCCGTAACGGTTTCCCTTCTTTTTCAAACTCCCAATGATAAAGTCCACCGGCAGTCGGCAGGCGCATATTAATGCACCGATGATTTTGTAGCTCGTGCGGCGTTTCGGGCGCGGGGTTGGCGGCGAAATAGGACGGTGCACCCACCACAGCCATGCGCATTTCCGGTCCAATTCTTACCGCAATCATATCCTTATCTACGCTTTCGCCCAGTCGGATCCCGGCATCAAAACGCCCTTCAACAATATCGACAAAGCCGTTATCAACCACCAGTTCGAGATTAATTTCCGGATATTCCCTGAGGAAGGGTTTTAACTTCGGCCAAACCACACTTCGCGCGGCATGCTCCCCGGCAGATAAACGGATATTGCCGGAGGCTGTACCATTCAGTTGAATAAGCGATTCCAGCTCCTGTTCAAGATCGGCAATACGGGGTTCAAGGCAGGCAATAATTTTCTCACCGGCTTCTGTAGGGGCAACGCTTCGGGTAGTGCGGGTGAGAAGGCGGATATTCAGCCCTTCCTCCAGTGATTTTATCGCATGGCTGAGTGCAGACTGAGAAACACCCAGTTTGCCCGCTGCTTTGGTAAAACTTCGCTCCCTTGCCACCACAAGAAAAATTTGCAGTTCATTGAAGTTTTCTTTGAGCATTGGCGATTTCCTTACCTTATACATCTGGCGAGAGGCATCCGGAATGAATGGACAGCATAATGATACCGCGAGGTAACCACGATAAATCAACAAGTCAAAAGCTCGATTTCGAAATTATCAAGCGCAAGTATACCAATATGATGGATATCATTACCTACAATGACTTCTTAAGAAGGCTTAATCGTACAATTTCCGCACTTAAGAAATAAGGAGCTTTTTGAAATAAATGGCCTAGTTCCAATACGTTAACATAATTTTAGCAACGTCCGCCTGTTGACACTTATTTGCCAGTATCAGAACCGGGGGCAGCTTTTAGCGAGATGCGATGGGCGCCAATAATGGGCATGCTGATATCTCAATGACCGTGAACGGTCAATCCTACGAGCCGGATAACCACAGGACGGACAATCAGTATGCAAAAGAAAGCCGCTGGCATGGCGACTTGGTAAGCATTCATCACATTTGTCATGTAATGAGCGCCCATTCCAAATTCGGCTAAAGTGATGACCAGGCTCATCAGGAACGCCATGATGATCGCCATATAAAGAGCAAATATGTAGGGTGCCGTGCGTGTTGGAAGGCGGGTTTTTAGGGTATTTTTTGTGGTAGCATCAGTCATTGGAATATCCTGTTTAACAAAGGTAAACGAAACTGCGGCTAACTTAACAAGCTTATAAGAATGGTTGTAGAGCGGTTATGCTTTAATCATTATTAAGTAAAAGTGACGAATTCTGTATTGAGGATAATATGGACGTTTTAGGGCTGATTAGCACATTTATCCGCGTGGTGGAAAACGGCAGTATTGCAGCGGCGGCACGTGCCAAAGGGATGAGTCCGGCAGCAGTAAGCCAGAGTCTTTCCCGTCTTGAAGCGCATTTGGGCGTGCGACTGCTCTCACGTACCACCCGCAGCATGACCTTAACTGAAAATGGTAAACGGTATTTCGAGAAAGTCCGTCACATTCCAAATGATATCGACCTTGCCTCGCAGGCTGCAGCAAATGAAACCAAACCGCAGGGACCTCTTTGTATCGCTACCACAGCCGCGTTTGGTCGGTACGTTCTGGCTCCACTGATGCCAGCTTTCAAAGCGTCTTTCCCCGAGTTAGATATTGAACTGATCAGTACCGATCGCGACGTCGATCATCGCCTGGAAGGCGTCGATGTCAGTATCCGCATCGAGGCACAACTGAATGATCAACTAATCGCCAAAAAAATCGCTTCGTTACCCTTTATATTCTGCGCGGCTCCCGCTTACCTTGACCGTGCTGGCACGCCTCAGACACCAGAAGAACTTAGCCAGCATGCCTGCCTGGTTTTCCGCTATCCAACAGACAGACGATTTCTACCATGGGCTTTTAGGATCAACGGACGACCAGTCAATGCGAAACTCAACCCTGGATTTATCAGTGATGATATTGATATTATTGCAAAAATAGCCGTAAACGGGGGAGGCATTGCCCGTCTGGCAAGCTTTGTTGCTCAGCCGTTGATAGACAGTGGTCTGCTAAGACCTTTGTGCTGGTCAGGTCACAGTGATGAGAGCAGCATTGAGTCCCTGCCGATGAATATTTATGCCTGTGTCACAGAACGTTCGGCACTTAATTCAAAGGTCCGAAGATTTATTGAATTTTTAGAAAATGCGATTTAAGGCAAGACCGCTTTGAGGGACCAAAACTGCACTATTGCCTGAGTAAATCGGCCAACGCCTCGATAGTCTCGGGAAAGTCCCGTCACTCATCTCCTGTAAATGAATGTCGCCATTGTCGAACTTAAATAGGAAATTATCATTCCCTATTTTGAGATTTTCGACCTATCCGAGTTTACTTGGAAAACAGACCTAAATTGCATTTTCTTGAGCAACGTGAGCAGGCCATAGGCACCCAAAAGTCTCGGGGCATTACCTCATTCAACGCATTCATTTACTATATTAATAAATAAAATCAATTACTTGTGTTATATACATAACAACGATTAATACAACCTTCAAATAATAGTTGCTAAAGCAAACATTGCTATTTAAACTTATTTCACTCAATGAGGATCATAAAATGTCTGATAAGTCTGCTGCACTCTTCGCATTAACCAATTCTTTACAGCCTGTGAAAAGAGTTTGGAGACAAGCAGCAACGCAAATCTTTGCCAATAGCGGTATCTCCATGTCTTTAGCCAATCTCGTTGTGATCGTGAATCGGAATGCTCAGGGTATTAATCAGCGGGATCTGGCGGAAGAGATAGGGATGAATCCTGGCGCTATGGTGCGCATTCTGGACCAGGGAACGGAGGCTGAGTACCTCGAGCGCCGTGAGCTTTCCAAGGACAGAAGATTCAAAACAATCTGTATCTTGCCTGCGGGTAAAAAACTGGCCGATGAAATCGAATCTTCAGCCAATAAGCTGCGCGTCCAACTGATGGAAGATGTCTCGGTTGAAGATATTGAAAATGCAACCAGGGTATTGCGCCTGTTAGAAGCGCGCGCGTCGAATTTCCTGCAAGAACACATTCATGAAAAAAAATGATCACCACCCGTAAAACACTTTTTGCCTTAAAAATGTTTATATCAGCAATGATTGCCTATGCGCTCGCGGTCAAAATGGGGTTAGAAAATCCCTATTGGGCAATGGTGAGTTGCTGTGTTGTGAGCAACCCGATTAGCGGCGCCGTGAGGGCCAGAGCCCTGTACCGATTTGGCGGGACCTTTACGGCAGGCATGGTGACATTGATCGTGAGTGGGCTCTTCATTAATAGCCCTATTATTTTAGTCGTTGTCATCGGCCTGATTTCTTCGATTATGCTCGGCATGTCTTTTCTTGATCGCACACAACGGGCATATTTCTTCCAATTAGGCGCATTGACGATGATGTTGATCACCACAGCGACGATTGCTCAACCGGATAATACCTTCAGCATCGTTGTTGCCCGTGTCAGTGAAATATGTTTGGGCGTTTTATCTGTCACGTTAATCGACAGTATGATATTTCCTTCTTCTCAGGAAAAAACGCTTCATACACGTTTAAAAAGCTGGATCCGTCACTTGGAAAAATGGCAGGAGGCTAGTCTGACAGGGAAAGATAATCCGGAGATGAGGCATGAGCATCTCCGGATTTTAAATGACCTGGCATCATTCAATCAAATGATGAGAACGCTGGGTTATGACTATTCAGTGAATAAGAAAATGCGCCAGGCAGCTATAGCAATTCAGCATCGCATCTTGCAAATTATTCCTCTTGTGTCTTCAGCCAAAAGTTCCATTGACACGATGCCTAACGCCTTAGGTGAGCGAATCTCAGAGTATGTCAATGCAGCAGTGCAGCAGATCAAATCGACAGATTATAACCGTGACCTGAATGAGAAATTAGCGGCTTCAGCTGAAAATATGTCTCAATTCGAGCGCATTCATCTTGCTGAATTTATTGATGTAATCACACAGTGGCAATCCTTGTGGCAAGAAGTTGGACAGCTAGCAGATTTTGTTGAAAATCAGGTCAGCCTCCCGGAACCACTGGATAGGCAGATGATGCAAATCAAAGTGTTCACGCCAGCGGCGGATTTTCAAAAAGCATTAAAGATGTTTGGCGGAATTATCTGCACCTACGCGTCGCTGATCGGTTTCTGGTATGCGACGGGATGGCAGCAGGGACCAAGCATGGTTTTGCTCGGTGTGGTGGCGATTGCAATGTTTGGCGGCACGGATAACCCGTCGTTTACTATCGGACTTTTTGGCCGTTTTGTGATTATTTCAATGGTGTTGGGTGCGCTGTTAAGTTACGTACTTCAGCCTCTTGCCAATGACTATATTAGTTTTTTAATTATAATGGCCATCTTTATTATTCCATTAGCCATGTGGGCATATACGAATCCAATGGCAACGCTAGCGATGGCGTTGTCTTTGAGTAATGTTAATTTTCAGGCTCAATACCATCCTTATGATATGGGTTATTACCTGGAGACCACGGCAGGAACCCTTTTGGGTGTCTATGTTGCCCTACTCTCATCGGCAGTTTTTCAAAATTTTGTTAGACAACGTTCACTTAGTAGGACGATGGAACATGATATCAAGAAAGTCATGCAGCCTGATTTGAAGATTAAGGTAAATGACGTTGCTAATTTTTATGAAAATGCAATGTCAAAAGCGACTGCAACTCCTGCATTTTTAAATGAAACAGTAAATAACGAAAGAATTATGAAGTTAGTTAATTTAGGTGTGACTTTTTTAAAATTAAAAAAAGAAGCGGCTAAAATTAAAAACTCGCCTGATTACGATATCCTGATTAAGGAACTCTTGGTATTTGACCTGTCGAGAGAATTAACCAAGCCTTTAAAAACATCCTTTGAGCATGCTATAGACGAAGCCCGACTGCATAAAGAGTTTTCCTTGATCATGCTTTTGATACGAGCCAGGACGCTCCTATTTTCATATTCACAGTCTGGAGGGAATGAAAAATGATTGGGGAAATAAATATCGACGGAATTTTCATCTCCCCGTTACTTTTATGTCTAATCAGTGCGTTCATCATAAGGATTTTAATTTCTAAGCTTTTTGATATTACAGGGTTCTATTCATTAATCGCCCAGCGACCACTATTTGACTCTTGCTTTTTTTTAGTTATCGCCGGATTGTTATTCGTACTGTTAAATTACATAACCACACCCTGAGGATATAATGTTTCAGCAGCGTTTGAAAAAAGTCTTGCGCATATTCATAACTACACTTGTTGCTATAGTTGCAGCTATTTTTATGCTAAATTTTTATAATTATTATACTTATTATCCTCAAACACGTGATGGGAAAATTCGTGCAGATGTGGTTCCGTTGGCAACCGATGTTGCTGGCATAATTGATAAAGTTTATGTCAAAGATAACCAGCAGGTAAAGGCAGGCCAGCTTTTACTAAGCCTCGATAAATCGCGCTTTGAAAACGCTGTCGACCAGGCAAATGCGGCCGTTGAAAAGGCGCGAGTTCAACTCGTTTCTGCAAATCGAGAAAATCAACGTTATCAGGCTATCAGAAATGCAGTCTCCGCTCAGGATCGAGATAATCGAAGCGATGCATTCGCCTCTGCAAAAGCTAACTTTGATCAGGCTCTTGCTGACCAAAAACTAGCATTAATTAACCTTCATCACGCAGATTTATATGCTCCGGTAAGCGGGATAATCACTAACTTTTCCGTTAGACCGGGTTATTATGCCAATGACGGACAGGGGATCCTGGCTCTGGTTGATAGTAGTAGTTTCTATGTGTCAGGCTATTTCGAAGAAACCAAATTACAGCATGTAAAGGACGGGGATAAAGTCATTATCCGTGTCATGGGGGAGAGCAGCATTTTGACAGGGCATGTTGAAGGGCTTTCTGCCGGAGTCGTCGACAGTGATAGATCGGCAGAAGGTACGGATATGCTGGCAAACGTTAACCCAACATTTAGTTGGATTCGTCTTGCTCAACGAATACCGGTGCGGATCGCTATTGATACGGTCCCAAAAGGATTTGCCCTCATTGCGGGCAGAACAGTTTCCGTATCGATGAAAGAAACTTCCTCTCCAGGTATGCATAACATATTTAATTTTTTCAGTTTTTAAATCACTACGTTTAATTAAATCTTTAAGCTATGCCCGTGTGACTAAGCCGTCTTAAGCCGACGGCCTTAATTTACCCGATGATAACATTACGCTTTTCTTGAAGCCGACTCCAAATGAGAAAGAACACGGACAGCCGTTTTCCCGTCCTGATCGCTGATACCTGCCAGAATTTTTTTCCGCACTGACTCCAGCGTTTTTTCGAGCGTTGATGCTACAGCCTGCCCTTCTTGAGTAAGATGTAGCGTTTTTGCCCGCGCATCGGTTGAATCGGCTTTACGCAATAACAGGCCCTGATTTTCCAGCTGGATTACCGATCTTGCTATCGCAGCAGGATCAATTGCAGCCTCCTCAGCAACATCTTTCTGTCTGATACCATTCCCCAGCCTTGCAATGATGAGAAGTGCTGCCGAGGCGGAAAGTGGCAACCCCGATTGCTCAAGTGCCTCGCCAGCAGTGCGTTGCCATGCCCTGCCGGCAGGCAACACCATCCAGATTAAGGCAGTCTGCCAGTCATCGGTCATTTTATGCGACATAATTTAGTTGACTCGTCATCTAATTTTAAGGAATAGTTAAGTGGTTTTAACCACTGCGATACATCATAACTCCTACAAGCATGACATATGAAAGAGGACAAAACGATGGGAAGACTAAATGGACAGGTTGCGATTATTACCGGCGCTGCACAGGGTATGGGAGAATCGCATGCCCGCCGCTTTATTGATGAAGGGGCTAAAGTTGTGCTCACTGACCTTAACAGCAAAGGTTCGGGACTGGCCGACGAACTTGGTCGCAATGCTTTATTTATACAACATGACGTCACCAATTCAGACGAGTGGGAGGCAGTGGTAAAACAGACTGAAGCCACATTCGGGAATATCACTATTCTGGTCAATAATGCGGGCATATTGGGTCCAATTGCAAAAACGGCTGAAATTGATGAGAAAGCCTTCAAGAAAGTGTGTGACATTAACCAGACCGCAGTTTATCTGGGCATGAAGGCCGTTATTCCGTCTATGCAGAAAGCGGGACATGGCTCAATTGTTAATATCTCATCCATTGCCGGGATTGCCGCCAACTACGGATTTCCAAGCCTGGCCTATGTCGGGAGTAAGTTCGCAGTGCGTGGTATGAGTAAAGCCACAGCTATTGAATACGGCCCTGAAAACATTCGCGTTAATTCTGTACACCCAGGCTTCATCAAGACGCCTATGATGGTGGAAGGTACTAATGAAACCGGCGGTGACGCACTTGCTCTCATCCCTTTAGGTCGTCTTGCCGAAGCAAGTGAAGTAACGAATCTCGTATTATTTTTAGCCTCAACTGAGTCATCTTATATTACCGGTGCTGAGCACCTGGTTGATGCAGGCATGTTAGCTCAGTAACAGACGAAGGCATTAACGGCGCAGAAAACCCCATCAGGGACCTTCTGCGCCCGCTAAAAGGGCGGGTATACGGTTTTATTGAATAAATCTGATTTAGAGAAAAAGTCTTCCTATCAGTCACTACCTCAGGCAATTCATACGCTTTCTGGCACACCTGCCGACGCTATTTTGTTCAACACATGGTCATCGCCCTAGCTTCACAGACCTGTGCGTCGCAGCCGCGCAGCAAAAGTATCGAGTATTAATAATGGCGAGCAGGTAACTCACTTTGGGAAAAATTAAAAATAACCCCGACCACAAAGTGAACTCAGAGCTTGCCCCAATGCATGTTCTGAATAACAACCCTATACCTATCCAGATCCTGGAAGGTCACACCCTTTCTGTCCCAGTAGGGATTAAATGATTTAACTCTGGCGAAGCCAGCATCATCCATATTTGCGCAGGTAGTTAGCCAACTGTCTTTCTCAGGAATATATAGAACCAAGAGATCTTCATTAGAAGGCGAAGGTAACACTGGATGAGCATGACACTGAGTGAATTCAAGGTGCCAAGGTAAATCTTCCAGCCCTAACATGTATCCGCTGAATCCATCGTGATCTGTAAACGCACCGATTTTTTCCAATCCCAGCCCACTACAGTACATTTCACAGCTTTTGCTAAGTGCGCTGACCGGTCTGGCTATCCTCATATGCTGCAATGCCATAAGTACCTCCTTTTTATTTGTACTTACCATAACATCTCTCAAAGACATCGCCTGATAGCCTCTCTACACAATTTTGATACGCTGAACCTTAGCTACTTCGCTTTTGGCACGAAGCTGCCAGTATCTGAGCCGGAGCCAGTCCGTGCTGGCACTCCTCATACACCAGAAGAACTTAGCCAGCATGCCTGCCTGGTTTTCCGCTATCCAACAGACAGACGATTTCTGCCATGGGCTTTTAGGGTCAACGGACAACCTGTCAATGCGAAACTCAACCCCAAAACAATTATTTATAACATTGATATTATTGCATAAATAGCCGAAATCGGGGGGCAGCCTTGCCCGTCTGGCAAGCTTTGGGCAGATAATGTGCTTCATGCGTGTATTGCCAATGTAAGGTGTATCCATCCCCTCACCTTAAAACTACTCATAAAATGCTGGAGAAAGGCGTAAAGAAGCCCACTGTTCTGTGTCGTGCCCGTAAACCACGAACGCCACATTTTCGCCTTTGGCCAGGTCTGCAATTTTTTGCGTACTTCGCCTAACGCCTGACTCATCATCCATATCAGTGATAAACATCTGGCGTGTAGCTTTATTAAGAAACTGACTTGGGATATTGGAACCATTTTAATTTTGTTTTACAGTGCCAGAAACGGCTTATTTATAGCCAATCATCTCAACACTGGAGAAAATTTATTTTGGGAAATGACATTCAATCAAGCCTGAGTCAGGCGAAAAACTTCGCTATTTGAGTCCTAATGTCCACAGGGTTTAGTCAGGAAGTGGCTCAATCAGTAGCAGAAGCCGTTGTTGCAGGCGAGCGTGACGGCTGTAAATCACATGGCCTGTATCGATTGCTGGTATGCGCTCACACCATAAAGTCAGGGAAAGTGAATTCACACGCCATCCCCAAAATAAGCCAATCTTCGCCTAGTATCCTAAGAATAGATGCCGATCGGGGATATTCATTGTTAGCCTTTGAAAAACTTCTGCAACCCGGCTGGGGCATTGATGAAGCAGGCAACCCTAGTATGGATCCGGAAGAAGTGCTAAAAGGTGCAATGATGACTTTTGGCGGGCACAAAGGCTCAGCTTTATCAACCATGGTTGAGCTGTTGGCGGGCGCTTTAATCAATGATTTTACCAGTCAGGAATCAATGGATTTCGATGATAAAACCGGTTCCTCACCTATGGGTGGAGAGCTGATTATTGCGTTTGATCCTGCAAAATTTATGGGTGGAGATCTTGAAAGTGATCGCGATAAAGCAGAACGATTATTCAGGGCAATAACTTATCAGGGTGCAAGATTGCCCTCGATGCGTAGATTTACCAACAGAAAACTCGCTATAACTCACGGTATAACCATCAGCAAACAGCTTTACGACGACATATTGGCTTTAGAGGTTTGATTTATGCAACTGGTTGGTGAGTTATGTAGGTTAACCATTAATTTGTTATGACATTTCAGTTCTAAAAACCAAGATAATGGCAGTTTTTTCGAGGCGCTCATCTGCACTGCCGAATGAGTTGCCTCTCACCAATTAACGCTGCGGAAGGGTAAGCTTGTCGTAATTAACACTGCCAAGGGTCATAATCTTTGCCGCAAAGCCGATGCCCAAGGTATCAAAGCAATCTGTAGATCTCAGAAATCACCTGCATCGTCGCGTCTTCAATCATTCCTTCATTACGGCATAAAACCCAGCCATTATTTACAATTTCTTGCTCGAACGCCTTGGTACAAGCGACCTGTTCTTCAAGCTTGTGAATCACTGTACTGCTTAACCCGCGCGGTCGGGCTGCGGCCCTCGCCCATGAAATATCAGGCGCAGTAACGACCCCGACATGTAGGTCTGGCGTTCGCACGTTTCGTTCAATGTTAAGCTGTAAAATCTCTGCAAATGGCACCATCCGGCGAAACGCGGCATCCGACGGGTACCAGCGATCCATCAAGATAATGCTGTCCGGTGGCTGTTTAGTCAGCACGTTCAGGGAGATCCAGGCACGGCTGTCAGCAAAGCGTTCACAAACCTGCCATTCCAAATCCAGACAGGGATTTCTGGCGAGCCGGTTAACAAGAGCCATTGTTTCCCCCCTAAAGGGGTCGCTTTTTTTCTCGCAAAGCCGGATCACTTTCTTGTTGTCAGCCCTTAGTACTTTCGTTATGGCCTCCAACAGTGTGGTTTTGCCAGCGCCCTTGGGCCCATCAAGAGAAACAAACAGCGGGCGGCTCATTCTTCAAATGACGATTGATATACGGTTTTTTTAAATCTCAACTCTGGCAAAAGCATCTTACTTCCTTCGTATGAACCACTCCCCCCTCTTCGTTCGATGGAGCCGCTTGGCGCATCAGCGCGAATCGAAGGGGTACTTTTATGAATAGATTATGATGAACATTCTAGCAATATTTCTAACTCTCGGGTCTAAAAACCTATGGTACGAGGCACCGCATAGCAAGCCTAAGCGGCGTTGGCGTTACACACCATGGATGTTAAATTACCTGCCAGTATCAGGATAAGAGGAATGAAATGATCTGGTTGATTGTGAAATACGCGGTGACTGCCGGGATGGTCGTGCTTATCTCCGAGGTGGCAAAACGAAGTGACCGAATCGGTGGCCTGTTGGCTGCGTTACCGTTGGTGACTATTTTGGTACTGATATGGATGAAACTCGAGGGACAGACGCAAGAGAAGATAGCGAGTCATGCATGGTACACGTTTTGGTACGTGATCCCGACACTTCCCATGTTTCTCTGCTTTCCTGTCATTTTTCAGCGGTGGGGATTCTGGATTGCGCTGCTCGCCTCCTGCCTTATGACGGTGGTGATTTTCTGGGGTTATGCTCTCGTGCTTCGCCGCTTTGGTCTTAACCTCATGTGATACCTGTTGAGTTAAGAACTATTTTTCTGCCTTTATTCGGAAATTATCAGCTTTCTAGTGATTAAAAAGTTGTGATTCGAACAGCGTCCTATGCTGGCACAAATCTGCAAAAAATCTGCCTGGTACATCTTCGAGCCATAAGCAGATCTTATAAATGCAGATTCATATTGTTGATTTGGTGACGATAGTTAGCCTGCAGGTTCAGGCAAAATATTCAACAAAGCAGGTTCAAAATTATAATCTAAATTTGGGGAAATGCTTTTCCTGTTTCGGCAGCTCCCATTATAGCAATAATAACGTGATAACCGCTTCATTCAGGTAATGGCACTTCATGATTGATGTCCGATATCTTCATAGCTAAGAAGTACTTACAGTATGGTACTTGAACGTTATCGACATGAAAAAATAGCTTATTTTCAAACTGCATTCTGGATAGTGGCTCAAACTGCTTCCAATTATTTTTTTGTGATGAATAGCTAAAGCAGCGGGTAAAATGATTACCTCCCAATAACTATTTAATATTTAACACCCCGTAAATTTTTTTATCACTTGCTTTGCCCAGTTATTGCGGGGATCATCTAATAAACTCATGCCAAGTTGATTGCAACTGGCGATTTTTCGGTCATGAGGCATGGGTATTATTTGGTTGGTCTGTTGGAGCTAGATTAGCTGTTATACTACTTGGTATAAGGAGACGAACTTTCCAGATTCAAACGTATAACCTGTTTTTTATCAAATAAATCTTGGCTAAATGTAAACTCGGCTTTTGGTCTGGGCGAAGTGATAATCATAAATTTCATCCTTATTGGTAGAACTATGCTCCTCTGATAAATCATTAAAACTGTAAGCCATGAGGCAAATTTCATCATTAAATATCCCCCCCCCTTACGAATCATTTTAATTATCTTACCGTTATGCCGGTAATGTCCGCTTCACGCACTGAGACACTTAACAATGTTTGTCAGGGCCTCAGTAAAAGCAAATTTCGCTCCTAAAGTGATAGTAAATATTTTTGCTGCGTCATAATATTATTAGCTGAATTAGATGAAAACAAAGCCAAGAGCATGTGCAGTTTGCATAAAAAATCCGGAAAGATTGCCTATTCCGGATTATCTCAAGGTGTCGGGTAGTTTGACCAATCCTTAACAGATCGGCGCTAGGTCCTATAGGGCATTCCTTTTGTTGAATGCATAGAATCATTTACCCATTGTAAACACGAACTTTTATTATCTATTGATTTTAATGGCTTTACTTGGTTTAAATAGGCTATTTCTCTCAACATTTAAATATAACCATTTAGATGCATACAAAGAAATAACAATGAGAGCTAACGAAAGTGGTATTCTCGTCCAAACTGTCAAAGACAACGCATCTTGTACTTTTAAAATTATCATCAAGAAGTTTGCATGGAACAGGTATAGTGAGAAGGAAAACTCGCCCACTGCATGGACTTTATTATAAATGTAACCTCTACAGTCAGCTGATGTAGCTAAATAAAGTAAAAACAATGATGAAGGTATTCCTGAGAATAGCAAATCACTCAGTTGTTCGTTACTTATATATTTTTGTGTGTAGCTCAGTAAAAACGTTGATAAAGGTATGACCAAGAGTGTCCAAATTTTAAATTCTCCAGGAGCATTTTGTTTTTCTAAAAAAATAGATCCAACCATACCAAATATGAACGGGAAAAGGCATAGATTACCTGTTATTGCCCTAAATGTTATCGTATGGAAACCCAAGTATGGGTCATTGCCATATAATAGTCTTGTAATGATTATTCCAGATATAATTATTGTTGAAGTCAGCGCGATAACTTTAATCTTACTTTTAGGGAAAATTGTTTTAGAAATTGAGAAAATAATATAAAAATAAAACTCATAAAACAATGTCCATGCTAATGGATTCGCAACTGACAATTTAGTTTTTTGTGATAAAGGATTATTGTCCCAGTCAACCCAAGGTATAAACAATGAGTTGTGAATAAAGTAGTCTAAAGAATGAGTTTGAATTGTAAAAAACAATATCAAGGGTGCTGATATTATTATATAAGATGGATATATCCTAAGTATTCTTTTTTTCATAAAGGATAAAAATCCGTCATCCTCTCTGAAAGAGTAAACCATTATAAACCCACTAAGACAAAAAAATATAGATACACCTATTTGAGGATTTGGAAGATAATTTGCGATGTATGTTGGCAGCAAATGGCCAAACACAACTATTAAAGCTGCAAGACCTCGAGCTATCTGTAGGTTATATATTTCTTTTTTCATGACTATACTCAGGCAAATTTGATATGGGTATTTTAGATTTCATATGAAAAAAATCAACTGTAAATTTTTTCTTAAACATTGAGATACCTTGTGATGTCTCGAATTCCTCTAAGGAAAAAGCCATCCGACAAGGTGATTTTCTCGAAGATCAACTCACCAATAAATCTACGAACTGCCTTTACTGACTTTCACAGGGAAGAGCAACCATTTCGGTCCTTTCAGTAAATCTTATTGCAGCAATTACCTCAAAATCTTTGGTCTTTTGCTAAAGCATTCCTGCTTTGTGAACTTCTTACAAATGGCTACAACGTATGTCGCTTTGCCATGCCCGGGATCCGTCTTAAAAATACAATGAAACATTTTTCATTGTTTTGACATGTAATCGAAGAGAGGTGCTTCCTTTATGCCTTGAAGCGTTCTATTGCGCTAGTAATGATAAGAAGCAACCTAAAAATATTAGGCTTCAATAATGCGTCTACCGCTAACAGTTAATCTACACTTACTGTGTGTAAAGATAAAGATAAAGAAAATTACCAGTCCAATATCTCAATAAAAAATATCAACAACGATAATAATTTTGGTCTGAGTGCCCACCAGCAGTTGATCCCTGTCGCTGGAGGGGATTATATTATTGAAGTTGATGATATTGATGGCAGTTGCCTAAAACGGTCGATGATGTTCTGTAAAATATTTTGATATCTTGCAGGAATTTGGATTTTTGTAGGTTGATGTGATTCAAGAGCAACATGCCAATGGAGCAAATTCCACTATAAGTTCAGCCGTTTTAGTTTCACACTCTTTTTCTGATTGCCGGATTTTTAGTCACCAGTCGGTATTCTGTCGGCTTCAGATCATTATGGTAATAAAGTAGCCGCTCGCTATTGTATTCTCGCGGCCAGCGTTTAATGAATGGTTCGGTTGAGCGGGATACTAAAAACGGCACTGGCCACAAGAAAAATAGCCGCCTTACTCTTTCAGGTGCTTAGGCACGGGCGGCGTGCCGTGGGTATGGAAAGTTTCGATAGTCTTTAATCCCCACGCCTGCCCTTTCTTACGCTCAGTTTCTGTCCACACTACCGTTTGCCAGTCTGGGGCCAGAATCAGTCGAGCGCCTGAGTTTGCCAACTCGACGCGGTTACCGGCAGGCTCCCAGACATAGAGGAAAAAGGTGCCCTGAATCGCATGCTTATGCGGGCCAGTCTCAATGTGTACACCGTTTTCCAAAAAGATATCTGCAGCGCGAAGAATGTCTTCACGGGAGTCGGTCGCGTAGGTGACGTGATGTAAACGCCCGTTCCCGCCGCCGTGTTCTTCGGTGCAGGCCAAATCATAAGTTTTATTGTTAATGGTAAACCAGCAGCCACCTATACGGCCATTATCCAGCTGAATCATCTCGGTAACACGCGAGCCGAGGCAGGTTTCCATAAAGTTTTTGAATTCACCCACGTCTGAAGCGAGCAGATTAAGATGATCCAGTCGGCGCGGAGAGGCTCCACGGCCATGATAGCGCTGCGCCAGATTTTTGAGCGATGGGCGTTCACTCGCCTCGGCCTGATAGCGCACGGTATCATAATAAATCTCAAAAACATGGCCAAAAGGATCGGAAAAGCGAAAGGCTCTACCATGCCCCTGTTCACCGTCAATCCATCCAATAACTTCATATTTACTGGCTTCAATAGCAGCTACACGGCGCATAAGTGCCGCTTCGGAAGATGCTCGATAGGCAATGTGCCCAACGCCTGTGGTGTGATGGCGCGTAAGCTTTAAAGTATGAAACTCATAGTCATCCCAGGCACGCAGCCACGCATGATTCTCATTTTGATCTGACACGGTAAGGCCATAGACATTAACGAAGAAATCGAGGCTCTCTTCGAATTTGTCGGTAAACATCTCAACGTGAGCCAGATGCGCAATGTCAAAACAAGGTTCTGGAAGTTGGCTTGTCATGGTGGTCTTCCTGTTTGTTATTTATGTAGGCACAAAGTTGTCATACTAATTTAGAGACAGGTTAACCGGCTGTTGCTGTGCAGGTCAGTTAGATTAAACTGATAGAGCTATGATTTCTATTTATAACGTAATCTGACTAACATATTGATTATTTGAGATTTGTAACTAATAAAAAAACCAGCTCAGCGATCTAACTTTTAATTACCAACCGTAATTATTATATAAAAAAGAAAACCCGCCTAGGCGGGTAAATGAGACAAGAATTTAAATACACATTATGACCATAGCCGCCTAACTCATTAATTTCAAATCGTCCAAATCAAATAGCGTAAAAATATACTTTAATGAATTTAATCCATTATTAAAAAGTATGACAAACCCTGCTACCAAGTCAAAATCTTATATTTCATGCGGGAATTACAAATAATTTACCATAAACATACATTCCATCTATCCTTTAAAAGAAAGCTTTAGTGCTACATTCCATAATCAAGCCCTGAAAGCTTTCATTGTCATTTTTATGGCGTGATATTACTTTTCAGAAAAAGCGGAATAATGTCATGCACAATTATTTCATTCATAGGATAACATCATGGAATATATTGGAAAATCAGTAAAACTATGCCTTGTTTCAATAGCGGATTATGAGTTTGTACATAGTATCAGAGTGTTACCTTCCAGCATTAAGTTTCTTAGCCAAGTCGATAATAACCCCCTGGAACAAAAACGTTGGCTTGAAAGTTATAAAGAAAGAGAAAAATCAGGTAAAGAATATTACTTTCTGATTGTTAGATTAGATACAGCAACGCCTGTTGGCACCATTAGAGCCTATAACGTTGATAATATTGAAAGTATTGCCCAGTGTGGCAGTTGGATCCTGACAGATAAAAAAACGTTAAGCTCCGCTATTGAGAGCATTTTATTAATGTGCCAGGCGATGAATGATAAAGGTATTAAAACAGTCATTGTGGACGCACGTAAAGATAATGTTAAAGCATTAAAGTTTATAATAAAAATATCTCATCGTTTCCATAGCGAGGATGACACCAACCTATACTATGAAATTGATGTCCCCACTATGGTTCAACGATTTTATAAAGACAACTTGAAATACCTTAAGCCACAAACATCAGAGTAGATTGACTTACGTTATAGTCACTACTGTATATAAATTAATTAGCAGCCCTACTATTTTCTTTCTTGCCCTTCTTCCAGTGCTTACGAATGTATTATTGATTAATAAGCCTCCTTAAGGGCTACATTTAGTCTTAATACATAATGGAAACATGAAAATAATTAATGTTATTCCTGTAATCGCTTTTCAAGACGTTCAATCAGTTGACCCAATTCACGCATATCGTCGCTATCTAATACCGGGCCGGGTTGACGTACCGCCGCGCTGCGGATAATGCCACGGCGGCACAGAGTTTCTTTACGCAATGCCAGGCCAATGCCGAATTGAAACTCGTGGCGCAACAACGGCAGATAAACGTCAAACAAATCTTCGGCTTCTTCAGGCTTACCTGCATCAAACAATGCGCAGACCTGCACCAACATTTCAGGATAGGCAAACCCGGTCATCGCCCCGTCAGCGCCACGGCGCATTTCCTGCGGTAAAAACAGGCCGCCGTTCCCGACCAGAATGCTGATACGACGCAGTTCCCTGGCAACACTTTGCGCCCTCACCTGACTTAGCTTGCGCAGACCCGGCAAGTCTTCATGCTTAAGCATGACTAATTGAGGCAAAGCCTTGATAAGGCGCAGGATCACCGCGACAGAGGTGTGTACTCCGGTGGATTGTGGAAAATCTTGCAGGCAGAGGGGTACATCGCCACCGAGTTGTTCCGCTACGCTCAGATAGTAATGGCTGATTTGGTCGTCAGTCTTAAGATTTGCCACCGGTGCCAGCATCACTCCGGCAGCACCTAACTCCATGGCGGTATGGCTTAACCGCTGTACGTGACGATGGGACGCATGGCTGACGCCCACCACTACCGGTACTTTACCATTGACCCGCGCCAGCACTCTGCGCATAAACAGCAGCGACTCTTCGTCGGTCAGTTTGGGGGCTTCCCCCATCATGCCAAGGATAGTAATCCCGCTAACGCCCTGCTGTAGATAAAAATCGGTCAGGCGATCGGCGCTTTCTAAATCCAGTTCACCATTATCGCTAAAAGGGGTGGCTGAAATGATATAGACACCGCGTGCCTGTTCGTCGAGTTTGCTGCTCATAGTGATCTTCCTGAATAAACTGTTTCATTGGCCTGAAAATCAGGCTTGCGCTTGTTGCTAAAATATCAATGTGTCTGCCTGCTGAAATCCCCAGTCGACAGCGGTTCCCGGTATACGCTCAAGCGGCGAAATGTCCGGCGGCGCATAGGCGATAATGGTTTGTCCCATCGAGGCGATAAACAGCTTCCAATGCATCCCGCAAAAAGTCGCCACCTGAATTTCTCCCCGATAACGCTGAGCGGCGAACCGGCTCGGGCTACCGACCAGTAAATGCTCGGGGCGAATGCCCAGCATGTTGCCGCCATCCTGCTGGATAAAATTACACTCCCCCAGAAACCCGGCGACAAAAGGGCTGCTCGGTTTGCGGTACAGGTCTTCGGGCGCTCCAGACGCGACAATGCTGCCGTTTTCCATAATCACGATAGTGTCCGAAAGATTCATCGCCTCCTCCTGATCGTGAGTGACAAACACCACCGTCAGCCCTAATTCTTGATGCAATTGTTTGATTTGTAGCTGTATGGTCTGGCGCAGATTTTTGTCCAGCGCCCCCAGAGGTTCATCCATCAACAGGATATCCGGATTAAAAACCAGCGCTCGCGCCAGTGCGGTACGCTGCTGCTGGCCACCGGAAAGCTCCCCCGGCATTCTCGCGCGAAAGTCTCTTAGACTGACCAGCTCTAACGCCTCGGCGACTTTACGGTCAATATCCGACTTTGCCAGACGCCTCATCCGCAGCGGAAAAGCCACGTTTTCAAATACCGACATATGCGGAAACAGCGCGTAGTTCTGAAATACCATGCCGATGTTGCGATCGGCTATCGACATACGGCTGACATTTTTACCTGAGATGTGCACACTGCCGCGATCGGGCATTTCAAACCCGGCGATAATCTTCAGCAAGGTCGTTTTGCCCGATCCCGATGCGCCCAGCAGAGTACAGAATTCGCCACGCCGCACTGACAAATTCACGTCCGGCAAGGCGACAACATCGCCGTAAGATTTGCGAATGCCGGTCAGGGTGACGTCTTTACCTTGTTGTTGTTGCATGCTTTTCTCCTTGACGACCGAACAGACTGTGAACAATCAAAATAAGCGCGGTTGCCGCGATCAGCACACAGGAGGCTGAAATAACCGTCGGATCGAAATCCACTGACAACCCCTCATACATCAATTTTGGCAGCGTACGATTGCGCAAATTGGTCAGGAACAGTGACATCACCACATCGTCGAACGAGGTGATAAACGCAAACACTGCGCCACCGATAATCCCCGGCAACAGCGCTGGCAACATCACACGCCTGAACATCTGCACCCAGCTCGCCCCCAGACTCAGCGCCGCCAGTTCAAGGCTGGGATCAAAACTTTGCAATGCTGCGCGCAGAGTAATATAGACGTAGGGAGTGGCCAGAACCGTATGGCCGATAACTAACGCGACGGAGTTATTCACCAGCCCCAACGGCCCACACAGGTAATACAACGCTACGGCAGTGATAATCGCGGGGACTGACATGGGGATAATAAACAGCGTTTCCAGCCAGCCTTTACGGCCTGGGCGCATCTTATACACGCCAAGCGCGGCGCTGGCTCCCAGCAGCATCGACACCACGGTGACCATCGCGCCGATTTTGATGCTTTGCCACAGCGCGGCCATCCATTTCGGGTCCTGAAAGAAACTTCGATACCAGCGGATGCCATATTCCGCGGGTGGAAAGGTCGGGAAACTGCTGGTGCCGAAGCTCATCGGGATCACCACCAATATTGGTAGCAGCAGGAACACCGCGCAAAGCAGTCCCGCCAGCGCGCTCATGCGCCCACCGCCGGTTCGCCTCCCGCCGCTCATCTGACTGCCTTTACCCGACTGGCCGCTCATCAATTTATCCAACCCAAACAGTCGGTTGAATAACCATAGAGCAAACAGCGTAGTCACCAGCAATACCCCAGCCAAAGCAGCTGCAATGCCCCAGTTCAATTCATCACTAATGTTGTAGGAGATAAGCTCGGCAATCATGCGCTGCGCCGGGCCGCCCATCAACGAGGGGGTGATGTAATAACCGACCGCGTTCATAAAAACGATGATGGCTCCCGCAACCACGCCAGGGCGGGTCAGCGGAAAAATTATCCGGGTAAAAATGCCGATAGAGTCAGCGCCAAGGCCCTGAGCCGCCTGAATCAGTGATTTATCCAAAGCACGAAAAGAAGAGTACAGCGGCAGCACGACAAACGGCATCAGTACATGAGTCATGCCGATCAGCACACCGGTAAAGTTATAGAGAAATGCAACGGGATGATCGATAAGGCGAGTGGTCACTAGCAGCGTATTCAACGGTCCATTTTGCTGCAACAGCGCTATCCACGCCGAAGTGCGCACCAGTGCGCTGGACCAGAACGGCAGCAGCACGGCGAAAAAAAGCAGTTTCGACAATGCTGGCCTGACCGAGGCCATCAGGTAAGCCAGCGGATAACTCATAACCACACAGCTAACGGTCACGACGGCGGCGATAACAAAAGTATTTTGCAGCACAACCCGGTAGATAGGGACCCTCAGCAAGCGCAAATAGTTATCCGCCGATAGCGTCCCCTGACTATAAAAACCCTCTTTAAGCAGGCCCAGAATAGGCCAGATAAAAAACAGCGCCAGAAAAATCAACAGCGGCAAAGCCAGCAGTGTCAGTCGGGAAAAACGCCGCATCCCCTTTTCTTTTTCCGCCGCGTCAAGCCGGGGTATAGATGATATCGTCACGTTATCTCTCCGGTGTTTCGCGCCATGTGAGCTGCGCCGTCCTGATGCCCTAGCTGATAAACAACTGACGGGGAAACTGAGTTAATCTCTCATAACCCTGTTCGGTAATTGCGATGGTTTCAGACATGCCAAAACCGCGCGCCAACACGTAAGTATGAAAAGTCATGCCCGGAGCAAAATGCCAACTGCAGCCGGGTGCGGCTTCCAGTGGCTCGCCGCCGCTTGGCGCCAGCAGCAGGCCGACCGAGTAAAAGGTCTTATTGGTATAGATGTCGCGCAAGCCCGCCGACATCACTCCGTCACGATAAATGGCATCAGGCACGGTGGCCGCCACGCCGGGCCGCACTTCTGCCAGTGCCGCATCCTGAATGGCGATCAGTTGCTCAACGATGCGCTGATCCTCTTCACTGGCGTGCCCAACGCGGATTGGGCGCATAAAACGCGCATGGTAATGCCGCACGTTGGGCGTAGTTTCAATCTGCACAATATCGCCGTGTGCCAGCACGCGATCGCTGTAACCACCGTGCAAATGATAAGCTCGCTCACCTGATGACATTACCCCTGGCCCCGGTAAATCACTGCCTGCGCGGATCATCGCGCTACAAATTTCGGCGGCCATTTCCCGTTCGCTGACACCGACTTTGGCCGAGCCGATAGCCGCAGCCATACCAGCCTCGGCCGCCCGCGCCGCACGGCGTTGATAGCTAATTTCTGCCGGTGATTTTATAAAGCGCATTTGAGTGACCCACTGACTTTCATCAAGCATCAGCGCCTGCGGCAACCCCGCCTTGATGCCGTTAAAACGAGCCACCGACAGCGGCCACGCGGCCATTTCCACCGCCAGCCGCGGTGAATCACCAAGCCGAGAGCGGATAGCCTGCACTGCAATGGCCGTTTTATCATCGCTGTCGCTCCACATGACGCGGTCGTCGTAAAGGCAGGTACTATCGAGGTAGTAAGCTTCCACGTCGCGGCAAATCAAGGTTGGCTCACCGCTCGCCGGAATAATGGCAAACTGGAACGATGAATAAGCTCGAGTGAAAAATCCTGTTATCCAGGTTACGCTTTCCGGCATAAATGCCAGCAGGGCGTCATACCCTTTTTCCACCAGTTGTTGCTGTACACGCGCCAGACGCTGCTGGTATTCCACTTTTTCAAACCAGTAATCGGTTGCCACCATGACCAACTCCTTTCAGTGAATGTTTATTGCATGGCTGTGTTGTAGGCTTCGCCCGCGGCGAGAGAATGTGCTGCCCACCAGTTGATATTCATAAATACTGCATTGGCCAGCCGGTCGGGCGTGGAAGGAAGCCTGCCCTGCAGCGACTTATCAATCAGAGGGATCGATTTAGGCGTTACGGGGCCATAAGCGACATATTTGCTGAACCGCGCCTGCACTTCCGGGCGAATGATATAATTAAGGAATTTAATCGCCTGCGCCTTGTCCGGTGCTCCTTTGACAATCATGAAATAGCCCACTTGGGCCACTGACTGGCTCCAGGACATGGCAATCGGCAAGCCGCTATCAATACCGGCCTGAAAACGACCGTTCCAACCCAGCGCCATCACGACTTCACCGCTGCCTAACGCCTGCACCGGCTGCGCACCTGACGACCACCACATCGCGACATAAGGCTTGATCTGGCGAATTTTATTCAAGGCGCGATCCATACCGGCTTTGGTATCCAGCGTTTTATAGATATCGGCAGGGGCGACGCCGTCGGCCAGCAATGCCGCTTCCAGCACGGTGTCCGGCTTATCCGGCAGCGTGCGCTTGCCGGGGAATTTCTTCACGTCCCAAAAGTCGGCGAAGGTTTTTGGGCCGCCATTAGGGAAAGCCTTGGTTGAATAGCCAATAACGGTTGAAAAAATTTCAGAAGGAACACCGTAATCATTGCGCGCTGCAGGTAAAACATTACTTTCATCGACCATAGCGGGCGTGATTTTCTCGAAAAGTCCGCTTTGTGCCCCCTGCATCAGGCTAGCGCCACCGGCTGTCACCACGTCCCACTGAACCTGATGGGTGTCCACCATCGCTTTGATGCGAGCGATTACCGGGTTGGTATCCTCGGTAATCTGAATACCGGTTTCCTGAGTAAAAGGTTTCATCCAGGCGGCGCGGATCCCATCCTGATAAGCCCCGCCCCAACTGGCAAAAGTCATTTCTTCAGCCGCTGTGGCGCTTAGCGGCAGCGCCGCAGCAACCATAACGGTGAGCATGCCAAGCATTTTATTGCGCATTCTTGTCATCACTTTTCCCTTATTAAATGGATAAAAATCGTCATTATTCAGACCATTGCCTGCCAAGACGATAAATCATTACCTGGAGATAAATGTCACAAAGCGAGTGAGCATCGACTTGGCGGCTGAAGCCTCGTCGGCGGTGGCGATCAGTTGCTCGATATCCGCGCCATCGCGCTCCATGGTGGCGCGATTTTGCTCAAACCACAGCGGTGCCTGCTGTAGCGTAATTTCAGGATGACCCTGAATACCCCAAATCGGCTGGTCTTTATAACGCCAGATTTGATTAGGACATTGGTCGCTGGAAGCCAGAATGGTCATATCCGGATGGGTCGCGCGCACCTCATCGTTATGCCAGACAAACATATACACCTGCGGCACAATGCCGGAGGCAATGATATCGTCGGCGGCCGCAGGCGTTGCCTGTAGCCATTTATTACCGATTTCACACGCGGGGCGTCGAAAGACTTGATCACGTCCGCATAATGCCGAGGCCAGAATTTGGCTGCCGAAACAAACGCCCAGCATCGGAATACCCAGCTCTGCGGCTTCTGCGATTAGCCGATGCTCGTGGAGGATAAAAGGAATATCTTCATAGGCTCCGTGCGGGCTGCCGGAAAGAAAAATGCCGTCATAACCGGTCAAATCGCTGGGGAACTGGTTTTGGTAAGCCCAAAAACGGTCAACCTCCATCCCCCAAGACTCAAAACGATCGTCCAACTGGGCTATCGTCTTTTGCGATGTGCCGTTGTGGAGATAAAGCAGACGCTTGCGACCCATCGGGCCTCCTGATGTTGGTTAATTGACCGTGATAAGCGGCTGAAATTTAATGCTAAAGGCTGCTGGTAAACGACTGGATTATCGCGTTGCGGGCACTTTCGATGTGTTTTGCCATCGCCTGCGCGGCCGCCTCTCCGTCTCCTGCTTCGATAGCATCGATAATTGCCAGATGCTCGTTACGCCCTGGCTCAAATCGCGAAGGCACCGTCTCTTTACCAAACATCCGAGTGCGGGTGCGTAACTCGGCTATCAGGCGCAGCAGCAACTTGTTGCCGCTGGTTTCGGCGATGCTGAAATGCAAAAAGTCATCGACCTCCCAGTGATAACCGCCGCTGACCTGCGCGGGGTTTTCCATGGCCATCAGCCGTTGGCGGACTGCGGTGAGTTTCTCTGCCGACATTTTGCCGGCCGCGCTGCGAGCAGCATCGGCCTCCAGCAGCATGCGCACCGACATGATTTCTAAAATCTCACTCAGCTCAACACCATTAACCAACAGGGTCCTGCCCGAACGGCGCAGATAATGACTGCCTTCTAAGCGCCCCAACGCTTCTCGAATTGGCGTGCGCGAAAGCCCCAGTTTCTCCACCAGCCGCCGCTCACTGACCACCTCCCCATTGGCCAGCTCCCCCGCCTGAATCATATGCAAGACGGCGTCAAAGGCATTTTGCGTCAGCGATTGGTCATTGACCGGATTCAACTCCATTGCTTTCATTTTCGCCGCCTATTGCATGTTTTTTATCCACTCCTTTTTTGTATTCTATTTGTATACCGTGTGTCTATGATTAAATTTTGCAGCGTAATGCTGCAAACTCCCGAGAATAAGAGACTAACGGCAGCGAAATAAGAAAAACTTATTACTGGCTTGGATTTTGGTATTTTAGTGCCACGTTGCGATAAGCCCGCGCGCGCCTGCAGCAGGCGACGGATAAGGGATGCCAGAAAAATTCGTTCTTGGGAGAGCGTATTTTTTGAGGTTATGCAGTCGATTTAAATATGTCAGAGGCGGTAATAATATGTAATTCATATAGGTAGAAAATGCCCACCCACATCATCAATCTGCGACAGTAAATTTTTCAAGGGTTGCGTTAGCCCCCCTTTTCAAAATAGATAACATTATCGATGCTTTATATTAGTTTTTAAGCGCTAAACCACTCGATCGTAGCCTGTATTAACCACGTCCTGTTGAGTAGCCCGCTTTTGCTGTGGCTTGTAATGGAAAAATAGACTGATTGAGATAAACGACACCAGCGCAACACAAGCAACATAGCCGACCACAGTAAATGGATTTCCGGTGGTGGTAACCAGCCAGGTGGCAATTAATGGCGCGGTTCCGCCAAACAGCGCAGTGCCAACGTTATAGGCCATTGATCCCGCGGTAGCGCGCATTTCGGCAGGAAACATATCCACTAAACCAATATTAACTCCGCTCGTAATCATGGGGAAAATCAAAACCGGGATCATAGTGGCAATAATTGCGCTCAATAAGGTTGCCTGCTGAGCAATCAGGAAGGAGAAGAAAATAGCGGGTACTACCAGCACGCAGCCAATCAGCATAATCCGTTTACGGCCAATAAGATCATTCAGATAACCGTGTAATAAGGTGCTAAAAATAAGTACCATCTGCGAGATGAAAATGGCAAGCGCGACATCGGATTTATCCAGCCCGATAAATCGGCTAAGGTAAGTTGCAAAGAATCCCAGAATTAAATAATTGGATAGCGTATGGCTCATCAGAATGGAAATAAACACCAGCATGTTTTTCCACTGCGAGCGAATAACATCCATTACTCCCGGTGGTTTGATGCCTTTGCTTTTACGTTCATGTTCAATCATCACAAATTCTGGCGACTCATCCAGTTTTCTACGGATCCAGAGCCCGACCATTCCTAAAGGAAATCCGATAGCAAACATCACCCGCCAACCCCACTGCTCCATTTGTACGTTGGTTATAAAATGCGAAAGCGCAGCAAAAATACCCAATGCAATAGCGGTGCCGATATAAGCACCTGCAGGCGAAAAAGAAGCACGAAAAGCTCGGCGATGGCTCTGAGAGTTCTCGACAATATAGTCCGTCGCGGTGGCATATTCCCCACCGGCAAAGAATCCCTGCACGAGTCGAAAAGCCACTAATAATATCGTTGCCGTGCTGCCCGCCTGTGAATAGGTTGGTAATAATGCGGTCAGGCCGGTAATAATGCTCATCCCGGTAATAGTAATCATTAGTACCGAACGCCGTCCCCAACGATCGCTTAACTGCCCCAAAATTATCCCGCCAATCGGCCGGATAAGAAAACTGGATGCGTATATCAGTAAAACGGACAGTAAAGCGGTAAAAGGAGCATCTTGCGGAAAGAAAATACGTGAAATAACGCTGGCCAGCAGGCCATAAACGGCAAAGTCCAAAAACTCGACCATATTACCGGCCACTGCGCCTATCAATGTCTTTCGCTGCATTGCCGGTGTGACCCTGGGTAAAATCATCTCGGTATTATTCATAAACTATAAACCTCCATGCTACGCAGTCATTGTCAGTAATACGTTAATGGGAATACCTGTATCGATGTCAGCTCTACCGCCAAACAAGAGCCTTCTCAAAGCGCTCTATGCCACATTGTGGTACATCGTGCCAATTATGTTATATGACCATTTTTTATACTGCAATACGACAAGGCATAGGTCATTCTTATGACCGATTTAGCGAAGAGGATAAAAAAATAATGATCATCTGAATTCAGATTACGAGAGAGGCAGTCAACGGATTATATGAAATTAGGGGCCGCAACCCCCAAAATAACTATTGCGGTTGGCTATGGCTTATCTTACGAGCAGCCTGAACAATCATGTCTCCCCAAGCTTTTTCCGAAGAGGAGTTATAACGAGAATCGGGCATAGAAATACAAATACTGCCTACCGGCTGGTCACCCTGTTCGAATATTGGCGCGCCGATGGCGAAAATACCCGGACGGTAATAGCCGCGATTGATGGAATAACCGCGCTCACGAATAGCCTTTAATTCGGCACGCAGCGCGGCGGGATCCACCAGTGTTGCGCTATTCCAGGCTTTCAGTCCGGCGTTAATCACCGCGTCAATTTTTTCCTCGGGCATCCAGGCCATCATCGCCAGGCCATTGGCCGTAGAATACAGCGGCGACACCTCTCCCACGTTGCTCACAGCCCTGACAGCATGGTGACTTTCCAGACGATCAATGACCACAATACCGTTAATACCATCGGCAACCGACACGTAAACCGTTTCATTGGTAGCATCACGCAGCTCAGTCATCGGCCCGCGCGAGGCTGAAGAAAGCCCGCCGTTGGCTAATTCTGCCGGTCTGATAGTTAATACGTGCGAGCTAACCGACCAGCGAGGCACGTCACCGTCACTCAGGCGTAACCACCCTGCTTCATGAAAAGCCCACAGGATGCGTTGCACGGTAGATTTTGGCAGCTTCATTATCCGGGCGAGTTCCCCTACGCTGATCGGCTGATGCTGAGACACTTTCTCTAGTATATTGAGGCTCTTGAGCAGACTTTGCATTATTCCATTCTATGATTGGTTTGCCAATTTACCTCCGATAATACTGGCACTGGCGACACTGCGCCACCGCCGCAACCACAAATTAACCTGTCCTTGCCTCTTGCCAGTACAAAAAATGTCATGCTAATGTATTTTAAATGGCACGCCGTGCCATATTATGGCACAAGAGATTTTTCTCCCTCTTGATGACGTGAACGATTAATCCAGCGAGATAACCGATGGCCCAGCGAGCAACGATTTTTAGTGAAGACTTCAGTGAATCGCCCTACTGGTGGCAGCAGTGGCGTCCTCATGAATCAAGCCAGGCTGCAATCCCTGCAGAGACGGAATTTGCCATTATCGGCGCGGGTTATACCGGCCTGTGCTGCGCCCTCGAACTGGCTAACCACGGCTATCAAGTCACTATTTTTGATGCGGGTTTACCCGGCGAAGGCGCCAGCACGCTGAGTGGCGGGCAAGTCACGGGAGGCGTTAACGTTGGCAAGAGCATGGTGCGAAAAAAACAGTCCACCACCGATGAATCAGCTTTGCAAAAAGCCCGTCTGCATGAGGCTGCCGAGGGCTATCGATTTCTAGAGGCCCTGATCGAGCGCTACGGTATTGACTGTGATTATCAGCAAAATGGCCGTATCAGCGCCGCCTGGATCCCCCAGCAGTTAGAAAGTTGGAAAAAAAAGCTGCCGCTGCTCAATGAGATAAGTCAAACCGATGCGCGTATTCTCAGTCGTGAAGAGATCCGTCAGGAGCTGGATACTGATATTTATGCCGGTGGCGTACTGATTAAACGTGCGGGTCAGCTTAATCCTGCTCGTTACTACGGCGGATTACTTGCCGCAGTAATGAATGCCGGTGTGACGTTGTGCAGTTATGCGGCAGTGAAAAATGTCGAAAAACTTACCGTCGATTATCGTCTACATACCGCTCGTGGAACCTGTCGCGCACGCAAAGTCGTGATCGCTACAAATGGCTATACCGGGCATGAAATCCCAGAATTAAGACGCAAGATTGTGCCCGTGACCAGCCATCAAATCGCCACTGAACCGCTGCCAGAGGCGTTGCGTAAAAGCCTGATCCCCAAGCGCCGTGGCGTGGCCGAAACGCAGCGTGTCACACACTACTTTCGCTATTCGCCCGATGGCACGCGCCTGCTGTTTGGCGGCCGTGCCCGTTTTTATCCACTAAATCTGCGTCAGTCTGGCGAGGTCTTGCATCGCCATATGGTCGAGCGTTTCCCGCAGTTAAGTGACGTAAAAATTGCTTACAGCTGGGGCGGCAAAGTCGCGGTCACCCTCGATTATCTCCCCCACCTTGGACAAACCACAGATGGCTGCTATTACGCGGCGGGTTGCAACGGTAGCGGAGTCACCATGATGAGCTGGTTGGGCCATCGTTTGGCTCGTCACTTAATCGATGACCAGCCGTTACACCTGAGCCCTTATGGCGCAACGCCCATGCCAGGACATGCCTTGTACCGTGGCAGAACGTGGTTTATGCCGCTGCTCGGCAGCTATTACCAAATTCGCGACAGTCTGGACAAACGAGCAGAAAAGTCGTCCTGAACACTTTGCCTGCCCGCTGACTGTGCAGGCCTTATTTAATCGAATGTTATTACAGAGGTGATTATGGGTTTAAGAATTGGGGTGGATATCGGCGGCTCCTTTACCGATTTGGCTGTGTTTGATGACGAGACCGGCAAGCTTTCGAGCCTCAAAGTGTTTTCGCGCCCCGACAGACCGGGCGAGGAAGTGCTGGAAGGCATGCGCCAGCTCACTGCGCGCTACGGTATCGACCCTGCGGATGTCACCTACTTTACGCATGGCACCACGGTGGGCGTGAACGCGGTTGTACAGAAGAAAGGCGCTCGCCTGGGCTTAATCACCACTCGTCATTTTGAGGATGTTCTCGATCTTGGCCGCTTGAAAACGCCGGATATGTATAGCCTGTTTTCACTGCGCCCCGAGTCGCTGATTAGCCGCGATCGGGTATTCGGCATTGACGCGCGCATGGATGCTCAAGGCAATGAAATCCTTGCCGTTGATGTCGCCAGCGTGTTGAACGCCGTTGAAAAATTGCAGCAAAGCGGCTGCGTGGGCGTGGTGATATCTCTGCTGCATGCCTACCGTAATCCGGCGCACGAATATCAGGTTAAAGCCATTATCGAACAGGCCATCCCCGGCTTCTTCGTCTGTTGCTCCAGCGATGTCTGGCCGATCATTCGAGAATTCGAACGGACACAAACGGCGGTGATTGGCGCTTATGTGCAGCCACACGTGGCTCATTATCTGGGGGCTTTGGAAGTGGCACTGAAAAATGCCGGCGTTCCGGCGGGCCTGAAGGTCACCAAGTCCAACGGTGGCGTGATGAGCGCGGAGAACGGCAAAAAAGACTGCGTGCAGATGATCCTCTCCGGTACGGCTTCGGGTGTGATCGGCGCGGCCTGGGTCGCGCGCATGTGCCAACGCCCGAACGTAATGAGTCTGGATATTGGCGGCACCACCGCCGACGTGGCACTGATTGTCGACGGCCAGCCGCAGTATGATACCGGCGAGTTTATTGGCGATTATCAGATTCATATTCCTTCGGTTTCCGTGACGTCTATCGGCGACGGCGGCGGCTCGATTGCCTGGGTTGACGATTTTGGCGTACTAAAAGTAGGACCGGAAAGCGCTGGCTCCACCCCAGGCCCAGTGTGCTACGGTCGTGGCGGTTCGCGTGCAACCATCACCGATGCCTTCGCCAGCCTGGGAATTTTGGGTCAGGCGGAATTGGGTTATAACGCCGTAAACGTTGATGTTGCAGCAGCCCGTCGGGTTATTGGCGAGCTTGCCGCTCAGCTGGGGCAACGCCCCGAAGAAACCGCCGAGGCAATTATTCGCGTGGCTATCTCGGGCATGTACGCCGGGATAAGCCGACTGGTTTCGCGGTTTGGGATCGATCCGCGCCAGTTCTCGCTGATGCCGTTTGGCGGCGCGGGTCCGATGATGGCCTGCTATCTGGCACGCGCGCTGAGTATCAGAGAAGTGTTGGTACCCGTGACGCCCGGAGTACTGAGCGCGTTGGGCGGTCTGGTCGCCGACATCAAAAACGATTTTGTGAAAATCACCTTTGAAGTACTGAATGAAGAAACTCTGCCGGCTATCGAGCAAGATTTCAATAACCTTGAAAACGTAGCCAGAGAATGGTTGATCAACGAAAATGCCGACCCTGCCGGTGCTTGTTTCATATTTTCGGCGGAGATGCGCTATAAAGGCCAATCTTTTGAGATTGAAACCCCTCTTGCTGCAGAAGATATTCAGCAACGTCGACTGGAAGCGATCCGTCAGGCATTTCATGATGAACATCAGCGGCTTTATGGTTATTTCGACGAAAAAGCCACTATTCAAATCGTCTCGCTGCGACTGGTCGCCAGCCGTGAAGTGAGTAAACCGGTGTTGCAACCGCTGGAACATCGCGAAGAAACGCCACAACCGCTGCGACTGATTGATGTCTGGATGGACGATGGCTTCTTAAATGTTCCTCTTTACCAGCGCAGCCAGCTTTTTGCTCGTCAACAAGTCTCTGGCCCGGCCGTTATCGCGCAGGATGATACCACCACCGCCATTCTTCCCGGCTTCGTCGCACAAGTTGATGACTGGGGCAATCTGGTTCTAACCAACACCACACTGGCAAATTAAAGGAGTTATGACTTATGGCATTTGATAAATCGACGCTGCAAATTCTTGCCAATTACTGTGTGGCAGCAGCTGAAAGCATGGCTTACACGCTGGTGAGAACGGCGCATTCAACTTTCGTCAAAGAAACAGAAGATTTTTCCTGCGCACTGGTTAGCCTGGATGGCAAAGCTTTTGCCTCGCCGAAAACGCTGGGTGCAACCTGGTATATTGGCCTCGATTATGGCCCGGTGTTATCGATGATCGACCACTATAAACCCGGTGACGTCGCCATGACCAACGATGCCTATAGCGGTCACGTCGCGACCCACAGCCCGGACATGGTGATGTGGAAGCCGGTATTTTATCGCGGTGAAATTATCTGCTTTGTGGGTGGACACATTCACAATACCGATGTCGGCGGCGCGGTTCCGGCGTCTTTGTCCCGCACGTTGACCGAGATTCAGCAGGAAGGTATTCGCATCCCGCCGACCAAAATTGTTAATGAAGGCGTTTTGGATCAACGGCTGGTGGATATCATGAGCGCCAACGTCCGCGCCCCTGAGCAAAATATTGGTGACATGCACGCCCAATTAGCGATGCTGGCCAACGGCGAAAAGCGTGTGCTTGAAATGATTGAACATTTTGGTGCCGAAGCGTTTTCTCAGGGGATCGATGCTCTACTCGATTACGCCGAACTGCAGGCCAAAAGCATCTTGCAAACCATTCCTGACGGCGAGTATTTCTTTGCCGAATATGCTGATGAAGACAGCGTCAACGGCAAGCCCATGCGCGTGGCGCTAACGCTGAAAATCAACGGCGACAGCGCGATTATGGATTATACCGGCAGCGATCCTCAGTTGCTTTCCTCGTTGAATATGCCAACCGGTGGCATGACGCGGCACGCGCTGGCGCTGGTGGGATTCCACTACGTCTTGTATAGCCTGAATCCGGATATTCTTCTCAACGCCGGTCTCGATCGCGTCGTCGAATGCGTACTGCCGGAAGGCACAGTGATGAATGCGGTGCAACCTGCGGCGGTGGGCATGCGCAGCCTGACCTGTAAACTGACCCACGTGCTGACCTTTGGTGCTTTCTCGCAGGCCGTGCCGGATCGTCTTCCCGCCTGTGCCGCCTGCGGGCTGGCTATCCTCAATGTGAAAACCATCGACAGCAGCGGGCGCACGGTAATTGCATCTATCGGCCCGGTAGGCGGTGGCGCGGGCGGCATGCCGTTTGGCGACGGCGAGGAAGGTTCAGGCGCCAACGTGGCCTTCTTGCGTAACACTCCGGTGGAAATCAACGAAGCCGAGGTGCCTATCCGCATCAATCGTTATTGCCTGGTACCGGACTCGGGCGGCGCGGGCAAGTATCGCGGTGGATTGGGCCTGATGATGGAGTTTCAGATTTTCTCTCCGGGAACCACGGTCACGGCGCGTAACCGCGACCGCACCCATTTTGCATCCTGGGGCGTGCTGGGGGGGCAATCAGGGGCGAACGCAATTTTCACCCGCAATCCACAGCAAGAAGATACCGAAGTGTTGGGCAATACCGACGTCGTGACCTGTAATGCAGGAGACGTTATTCGGTTAGTGGGCGCAGGCGGTGGCGGCTACGGCTCACCGTTTGAACGAGACCCTGAAAGCGTGATGCATGATGTGAAGTGTGGCTATGTTTCATTGGAAAATGCAAAACAGCGCTATGGGGTAGTGATAAATGACGGCGAAATTGACCTAGAGCGCACTCAGCTTTTACGTGAGCAATTAGCTCCGTCACTCACAACCGAGCACTTTAGTTTTGGCCCGTATCGAGAGCATTTCGAACTGCGCTGGACGCAGGCGCGGTATGACGTGCTGACCGATATTTTGTCTCGCACACCGATTGTCTGGCGTTTTTTTGTTAAACATAAACTTTTTGATGCCATGGAGTCTCTGGAAAAACAGGGGACATTACCCGCAGGCAGTCAGATTATTGGTACGTTATTCGATTCACTGCGTCAAAAATATCCAGAACTGCAATCAGTCGCCCTTCCTGAAATCAGCCATGCCTAATCGCTGAACCAATCCCTTCCCCATCAGTAATATTATGATGGGGAAGTTTTCACAACAGCTCCCCTGCCTTTATAAAAATCCTAAGGTCTAATAACAACAGAGCTGAGTATTACTTTAGGCAATCAATACTCTGCGAGAATAACGCCTAGCCTTTCCGCCAATAGCTTGCCACGCCAGCCGCTGACCAGCTCAGGCGCATGCTCTTTGGTCTTCAGCTGCCAATGCCAGTTCAGCAGCTGATTAATCTGCCGACGCGAAGCCAATAACTCAACGCTAAGCCCCGTCTCCTCACTCACCGTTTGGATCAGGGCTTTAATGTCCTTGAAGACTTTCTTGTAACCCGGTTTGTCGATCAGATTTGAAATTGGTGCCGGTAGTGCAGATTCTTCGACTGTTTCAGCCTCAGCCACCAGCGCCAGCAAGGTACGGCCATGATAACGAATTTCAGGACCGCTCAAGCCTAAAGCTTCCAGCTCGCCCAGTGATTTCGGCTGATAGCGGGCAACCTGCCACAGATTTTCTTCACGGACGACGAAATTAATCGCCAGATCGCGCTGACGCGCCTGAGTCAAACGCCATGACGCCAACTTTTGCAGGCAGGCAAGCTGGCGCGGACGCAGCTGCCAGGCATTGGTAATTTCGAGATAGGCCAGTTCTGGCTGCAACACTTCCTGACGACGGCGGCACAGCGATAAACACTCGTCGAGAGCGGCATCAATCCAGCCTGCCTCGATGGTTTCCTGCTCAAGTTGGCGCGCCAGTGGCAGCAGATACAACACATCGGCGGCGGCGTAATCACACTGCTTTTGCGTTAACGGGCGAGCCATCCAGTCGGTGCGCGACTCGCTTTTATCCAGTTCAATTTGGGTGGTTTCGGCAACCAGACGCGCGAAGCCGCAAGATAAAGGGCGTCCGCTAAAGGCAGCCAAGATTTGGCTGTCAATAAATGGCGTTGGCATTACGCCAAAGGCATTGATGAAAACTTCGAGATCTTCACTGCCGGCATGCAAAAATTTGACCACATTTTTATCGGTCAACAAATCAATAAAAGGCTGCCAGGCAGTGATGGGTAAAGGGTCTATCAGCGTAAGGTTTTCACCATCATAGAGCTGGATAAGACCCAGCTGCGGATAGTAAGTACGAGTTCTGACAAATTCGGTATCTAGCGCAACCTGACTAAACTGCTGCGCCTGCTGACAAACCTTTGCCAGTTCTTCATTGCTAACGATCAACTGATAATTCAAAGCTTTTTCTCTTTTCGCTGTTAGAAACCGGTTCGGCCTGCATCCTGCCGCCGGGCATTAGAAAACAGTACTACTGCTTCGCGTTACCTGCATTATAACGTGAAAACGCCGGACTTAATCCGGCGTTGAATGAACAAGAGCTTCGACTGATGGAAAAAGCAGCACTAAGACACTATGCGGCGTTCTGTCGGTCGGCAGATTTCGGTTTACTTGCCTCTTCACGAAGTTCGCGGCGCAGAATTTTGCCAACGTTTGATTTCGGCAATTCGTCGCGGAACTCGACAATTTTCGGCATTTTATAACCTGTAAGATTGTGTCGGCAGTGGTCAAGCAACTCTTCGGCGGTTAATGACGGGTCACGCCTTACCACGCAAATTTTGACCTTTTCGCCCGTAGACTGGCTTGGCACACCGATGGCTGCAACTTCCAGCACTTTCGGATGCTGCGAGACAACTTCTTCAATTTCATTGGGATAGACGTTGAATCCTGAGACCAGAATCATATCTTTTTTTCGATCGACGATGTGTAAAAAGCCGTCGTTGTCCACTTTAGCGATATCCCCCGTCGAGAGCCAGCCATCTTTTAATACTTCATCGGTGGCTTCGGGACGCTGCCAGTAACCCAACATCACCTGAGGGCCTTTAACCAGCAGTTCCCCTGCCTCGCCGTCGGCGACATCAACTCCGTTTTCATCAACTAAACGAACGTCGGTAGAAGGAACCGGTAAACCAATGCTGCCGCTGTAACGTTTGAGATCGTAAGGATTACCAGTTACCAAAGGTGCGCATTCGGTCAGGCCATAGCCTTCAAGCAAATGCAGTCCGGTAAGCTGCTGCCAGCGTTCGGCTACGGATTTCTGTACCGCTGCTCCGCCGCCGACCGAGAGTCGCAAATGCGAGAAGTCGAGCTTTTTAAAATCGTCATTATTAAGCAAGGCGTTAAACAAGGTATTTACCCCGCTTATTGCAGTAAACGGATAGCGCGCCAATTCTTTTACCAGCCCTGGAATATCTCGCGGATTGGTGATCAGCAAACTTTTCCCACCTAATTCTATAAAGAACATACAGTTAATAGTTAAAGCAAAAATATGGTACAGCGGCAAAGCGGTGACCACAACTTCCTGACCGGGACGCAGCAAAGGTCCGTAAGCCGCCTTGGCCTGCTCAAGATTGGCCTGCATATTGCGGTGCGTCAACATTGCCCCCTTTGCTACGCCCGTCGTGCCGCCGGTATATTGCAGGAAGGCGAGATCGTCGTTAATCACCTCAGGCTTGCTGTATTGCATGCGCTGGCCTTGATGAATAACCGTGCGGAATGAAATGGCATTGGGAAGATCGTATTTTGGCACCAACCGCTTGATATATTTGACTACGAAGTTGACTAGCGTGCCCTTGGCCGGAGAAAGCTGATCGCCCATCTGAGTGAGGATCACATGTTTAATCTGGGTATTGAAAACTACTTTTTCCAGCGTATGGGCAAAATTGGAGACGATAACGATAGCGGCCGCACTACTGTCATTGAGTTGATGCTCCAGTTCACGCGGCGTATAGAGTGGATTAACATTTACCACGACCATCCCGGCTCGAAGGACCCCAAACAGTGCGATGGGGTACTGCAGCAAATTGGGCATCATTAACGCAACGCGATCGCCCTTCTTCAAACCAAGTCCCGACTGTAGGTAGGCAGCAAAAGCCCGGCTGCGTTCCTCCAGCTGACGATAGGTCATCACTTCACCCATATTGATAAAGGCGGGGATATCAGCATAGCGCAGCGTGGCGTTCTCGAACATCTCGACCAGCGAGCTGTAACGATCAGGGTCGATGTTCTCGGGAACATCTGCGGGGTAACGTTTTAGCCAGACCTTTTCCAAGGAATTACTCCTGATATCTTTATCCAATGCGCTCTCAATGGCACATTATTACCATGCAATTAACAATATTTTAACTCATCTTACCAGACGAGATTCAAACAATGTTTAGGTTGAGAGCCGCGTCACTAATTTTAAATCCCAACTCGGTTTACTCATTAGTAAAGCACGGTAATTCGAATTGGACAAAGTTCGATAAATCATTAGGTTACTCAAGTATAGCGGCTAAGAGTGATTGATTCCATGTATGCGCGGTATTATTGGGTCTGTGGCATCAGCAAAACTCGCTGTTAACGCTATATGCTGAAAAACTCTGCTGCGGGCAGTTAAATATCCAGGAAGTTAATACTTGAGTAATTTACCTGAAGCTTTAACTCATAACTTAATAGCTTTAACCAAACCAGTTAATCGAAAAGCTAATAAATTAATCACCTTCTAAAAAACACTGCAGTGTAATTTTAATTTATTTAACAAAAATATTATTTGAGGCAATGTAGTTTAATTACTGATACAGTCTTTGCGGGTGCTCGGATCTTTTTATTCCGAGTTATCTTTTTCGATTAGGATTTTTTATTTGAAGGAGAGTATACAAGGGATAAAAAGAGAAAAGCCCCTGATTAGATAATCTTAACCAGGAGCCGCTCTTTATGCCCACAAACATAAAGGTAGCGCCTCATTTGCTTAAACGCAAGGGAAAACACGCTATGAACTCACTAATGCTTTTTATTGCCGGCCTGATAGTTATTTGTGTAACGCTATTGTCGTTTACATGGATGACCAGAGATTCACTGTGTGAAATTCGCTTCAGCGACGGAATAAAGGAGGTAGTGGCTTTAATGGCCTGTGAAACCACGAGGTAATACAACTGGCGGTGTACATGAGTTCGCCGCCAGGTTTTCAGGTAGAGATCCCACAGCACCCGTTTACTCCTTAAGCCAGCCTTAGCGCTGGCTTTTTTTTATAAATCACTGACTATTTATTAATAATTAAAATGACAAAATTTATAATATTTATTTCGTGAATAAATAATCAGCCATCAATAAAAAGGCGGCACAGAGCCGCCAGTTAGCATCAATGAAACGTCAATTATTTTGTTGCGTGTATTACGTCTAAAAACCACTTGAGAAAATGCCGTGCTGTTTATTAGTTATTCCGCTAACTCCGATCAGTTAATGCCCCACCAGCCCATAGGGAAGAGAAGAATCGCTTTGAATATAATCCACCCACGACTGGATATTTTCGATCATTATCCTTGCCGTGTTGATATCTAACGTTACGATAATATCTTTTGCAGATGGGAGAGTATCCCCTTCCTCCAGACAATACTCAAAGTGAAGACCAAAAAAATAGTCCATTTTATTTTTAATATCGTCTGGAGTAATACTTACTGTGCTCCAGGATGTTGGCAGCATCATGTCTTTGATTGGATAATTATTCATATTCACGTTCCTGTGATTAGGGAGTTAATAACCTGCGTTCACATCCAGAGTTGCAGGGTCTCTCACAGTATTACAGAAAATCCACATGAAACGTCAAGTACTGATAAGTTGTTAATTAAAGCTTGATGGAGGTCAAATTAATTTGCGTTTGAAATGGCGGGAAAAATCCCGCCAGATAAAAACTTCGACACTCGCCAATTATTTTAGCGGTGGTTGATTATTCTGTCACGACGGTCTGCACGCGTGCCGGTCCGAAGTCATAGGCTCCCCAGGCAGGGCCAAATCCCGGGCCCCAGGGACCACCGTATCCCCAACCCCAAGGACCTACAGGTTGTACAGGCATCGCCACCTCAGTAACTTCTCGCCAGCGTTTATAGCTATTCATATTCACTGTGACATAACGGTAAGAAGCCTGACCCACGGCGCCGTTTTCAGAACCCGTAATTGGCCCTACCACGGTGATTAGCTGGTTTTTAAAATCAATCGGGTCCAGGAATCCATTGTAATAAGCTGCAAAACGACCCAAAGTTGGCTGGCCGAGAATAGGGCGAGCTCCCGAGTCCAATGTCATCGCGGCAATTTCAAGTCGGGTTTTATTATTCTCGTTAATGACAGAGACGACACGACCGCCGAAACGCGCTTCCTGTCCGACATAAATTTGCGGAGCACCCTGCACCGCTGCCAAATTCATTTGTGGCGTTGCCGTGGATCCGCGAATTGAATCTGGAACAGTGACACAGCCGGAAAGCAGCAACGCACAGAAACTGGTTGCTAATACCCATCCCTTTTTACCTTTAGAGATTTTACGCATGGTAATTACCTCTGGATATATTAATTATTTCGACAACGAATTGATGCACTAGTTGCTGGTATAAATCTGCTGCAAAACACTTTAAAGGCATTGATTGTGTAATAACTTAGGTAAAAAACCTGGCGCAATTTCTGGACCATCCAGTGAGCAGCGACAGAAACGCCCACTGTTAAATACTATTCAAGGAGCCGACTATTTCTTTAGTGTCGGCGGCCGATACGGAGGAGGAGCACTATGCATATGTGGCGCAGGATTGCTGTGCATTTGCGGCATTGCATGCGGCACAGGAGTAATGTGCATCGGCGGCATCTCACGCGGCGTAGGCCTGCTACCTGGATTATCATGAGGCGTTTTTCCACCTTGCACTGGCGGTGTTCCATGCTGCCAGTTGCCATCATGCGCGTTCGGTCCCCTGTGCTGCCAGCCTCCATTGTGCTCAGGCGGCGCAACGGGATGCGATGAATTAATCCATAATGGGCGCTTTAAATCGCGCTGCTGCGGGACCACTCTTTCGCCATGCCAACCTCTTGCCGCCGGGGAATCATTAAACTCTTCGGCTATGAAGGTTTGCGACTCGTCGTAGACCTCTTGTCTGGCCGTATCATTATCCATCGTCGCCTGGCCCCAGTTTTTTAAACCGTTAACTCTGACTTGAATATAGCGATAAGTGGTCTGGTTTCTTTCCACATCCTGATAACCAATAACCGGTCCGATTACGGTGACAGCGGCACCTTTATAAGCCTCGGGATTTAGAAAACCCGCGCAGTACGCGAGCACTATTCCCTGATAATGAGCATTCAGATCAGGCTGACCTAGACCATCAAGCGGAGATACGGCTAACAGAAGCTGAGTTGTATTACTCTTGGCATCATAAACCGCAGACTCTACAAGGCCGCCAAAACGGACCTCTTGCCCTTGATATACTTGTGGATTACGTTCAACCAGCGCAAAGTTTTGCTGTGGATTCGACGTAGTGCCGCGAATCGATTGCGGCATAACGCATCCTGAAAGCAGCAACACGCAAAAACCTGCAGCTAAAGCGAGTCCTGATTTTGTTTTGGAGACCTTAGGCATGCTCATTACCTTGAATATAGTATTTCTTTTAGCAACCAGAGGAGCGTTAAGTCACAAAGACTTAACGACCAGGAAGTTTTTTCCAGGTAACTTCATTACGCAAGTAGGTCGGCTCGGCCTGCTCGGCCCGAACCCTAACGCCACGCTCCCAGGCAGCCAATGCAAGAGGCAGCATATCTTCGGCATGCGGCAACAAGATATTACCCGACACAAGTTCAGCAGCCGTTGAGCCTAATAACTGTGGATAGGTTTGCCAACCTGTGCCCACAGTGGCCCAACGACCTTCATAAGTGGCTTCTCGCTCGACTAACTGCTCAGGTTTGATGACTACCTCAGTAGCTTCTCCGGCCCAGACGCCTGCTGACTCGCGGGTAAATTGGCCCCAGTAGACCTCCCCCATACGGGCATCGATAGCGGCTAAAACACGCTCGGCACCGGTCTCGCGATAAGCTCCCTGCGCCATGGTTTGCAGAGTAGAAATAGGCAGCAATGGTAGTTCGGCACCAAAAGCCAGACCTTGTGCAATACCAATGCCGATACGCACGCCAGTAAAGCTGCCCGGACCGCGACCAAACGCCAGCGCATCAAGCTGATTAAGCGCCAACCCAGCTTGCGCCAGAATTTGCTCGACCATAGGAAGAATGCGTTGTGTGTGCTCACGGGCGCAGAGCTCAAAATAAGCCAGCGTCTCACCAGCTTTATCCGATGAAGCAGTGTTGTATAGCGCAACCGAACAGGCTTCTGTCGCCGTATCAATTGCTAAAATTCGCGTGGACATGCCAAACCTCAGGCGGGATAAAAATAGAAATTGTGTTTATAGGGCGATGATAGCATAAGCAATTAGTTCTTTTGTAAAAACTGAATTGCCTGATCGAGCGAGCGCGTGCGCGGTGTCGGCGGTAAGCTATTGATAAATACCTCCCCGTAGGGACGCATCACCAGCCGGTTATCACAGATAACCATCACACCGCGATCGTCGGTATCACGGATTAAGCGGCCAACGCCCTGTTTCAGGGTAATCACTGCATCGGGAAGTTGTACCTCATTGAACGGATCGCCGCCGCGCAGGCGGCAGTCTTCAATTCGAGCCTTAAGCAGCGGGTCATCAGGGGAGGTAAACGGCAGTTTATCGATGATAACCAGCGACAGCGCCTCCCCGCGAACGTCGACCCCTTCCCAGAAACTGCTGGTCGCGACCAACAGCGCATTACCGACCTCGACAAACTGGCTAAGCAGCTGGCCTTTGCTGGTCTCACCCTGCACCAGCACCGGCAGAGTCATGCTGGCTCGAAACTCTTCGGCCAGTTCGCGCATCATCTGATGTGAGGTACAAAGGAAGAAACAGCGCCCCTTGTTAGCTTCAATCAGCGGGCGCAACATGCGCGCCAATTGCCGTGAGCCACCCCGTTCATTAGGTGAAGGCAAATAGCGTGGCACGCAAAGCAGCGCCTGATTGGCATAGTCAAACGGACTCGCCAGCAGCAGCGTTTTCGCACCGTCCAGGCCTAAACGAAGAGTAAAATGCTCGAGTTTTTCATTTACAGACAACGTTGCCGAGGTAAACACCCAGGCGCCGGGTTTGTCTTGCATCAGCTCGCGGAATTTATCCGTCACCGACAGCGGCGTCAGCGCCAGAACGAAATGCCGTGAATTGCATTCATACCAGTAGCTGTAGCCCGGCACGCTGACATCTTTGAGGCGTTTTAGGCGATTGCGGTAAAGCGTAGCTCGTTCAAACGCCGCATCGAGCAGCGCCGAGCGGCCCAGCGAAAGTTTCATGACGTCGTAACAAAGCTCCAGCGCATCATCAAGCAACAGCAGCGCGCGTTGAATGCTGCTGTCAGCCAGCACGTCACGAAGATTGCCACGATAACCCGGTTCTCCCAAAGCCAGACGAAAATCCTGTGCGCTTTGGCTCAGGCGGTCAGCGCTCTTTTGCAATTGAGCGGAATCACGAACTTCTGTGCGGTAGGCAATGGTGATGTCTTTCGACAGGTCCAGCAGTTGGCGACTGGACAGCTGCTGCCCGAAATATTGGCTGGCGATATCGGGGATCTGATGCGCTTCATCGAAAATCATCACGTCAGCCGTTGGGATTAACTCACCAAAGCCGCTTTCCTTGACCACCATATCGGCCATAAACAGGTGATGATTGACCACCACGACGTCGGCGTCCATCGCTTTGCGACGGGCCTTCACCACGAAGCACTCTTTATACATCGGGCAATCGCTGCCCAGACAGTTGTCGTTGGTGCTGGTGACCAGCGGCCAGACATAGCTGTCTTCAGCCACGACGTTGCAGGTGCTGATATCACCTTCTTCCGTTTTAGCCGACCAACTGCGTAAATGTGCGAGGTCACTCAGTGATTGGCTAGCCAGTTCCCCGCCGGCCATTGACTGCTGATCGAGACGTTCTAGACACAGGTAGTTGGAGCGGCCTTTCAGCAATGCCAACTTACCCTTGAATTTCAATGCGCTGGCTACTTTTGGCAAGTCACGGGAATACAGCTGATCCTGCAGGGCCTTGGAGCCGGTCGAAATGATCACTTTTTTACCGGATCGCAGCGCGGGTGCGAGATAGGCATAGGTTTTGCCCGTTCCCGTTCCCGCTTCGACCACCAGACCTTGCTTGTTTTGAATCGCCAGAGCAACGGCGTTCGCCATCAGACGCTGTGGTTCACGGGGTTTGAAACCCTCAATTTTATGCGCCAGTGCGCCGTCTGTTGCGAAATCGTCTATCACGCTAAACCTACAGTAGTTAAATCAGCGCTGATTATGCCAATCCTTGACCTCCTGTACCACCACCATCTGTAAGTCCATTGCCGTCCAATAATGTGCTACTCTATTGCCCATCAATAAAACAGCGACTTTCAGGAGTACTCTTCATGTCAATTCAACGCATTAGACCCGAACCCCGCATGTCAGATATCGTCGTCCATAACGGTATCGTTTATTACACCAGCGTGCCGGAAAATCTGGATGCCAACGCTAAAGAGCAAACCGCCGAGACTTTGGCAATTATTGATGCCGCTTTAGTCGAAGCGGGCTCACACAAAAGTAAAATTCTTGATGCAACCATTTTCCTGGTCGACGGTAATGATTTTGCCGCCATGAACGAAGCCTGGGACGCATGGGTTTCACCGGGCAATGCGCCAGTGCGCTGCACCGTGCAGGCGAAGCTGATGAACCCGAAATATAAAGTTGAAATCAAAGTTATTGCGGCGATTTAAGCTATAACCTGTAAGCATTAAAAAGCCTCCCGACGTGGAGGCTTTTTTTCATCAAAAGACATCAGACAATCTTTAAGCTTTTGCGCCCGCTACGGCTTCACGCGCCAGCTGAGTGATACGATCGTAATCACCACTTTCCAATGCATCGGCCGGAACCAACCAGGATCCGCCAATACAAAGCACGCTTTTCAATGCCAGATAGTCGCGGTAGTTGCCCGGTGTAATGCCGCCAGTGGGGCAGAAACGTACCTGAGGAAATGGCCCGGCGATGGCCTGCAGCGCTTTCACGCCGCCGTTGGCTTCGGCCGGGAAGAACTTGAATTCACGCAAACCCGCATCGAGACCCAGCATGAGTTCTGATACCGTACTGATACCCGGAATCAGGGGAATAGACCCTTCATTTGCAGCTTTCAGCAGCGCATCCGTCAGACCTGGGCTGATAGCAAACTGTGCTCCGGCAGCGGTCACTTCGGCTAACTGTGCCGGGTTAAGCACCGTGCCAGCGCCAAGGATTGCATCTGGCACTTCTTTCGCAATCGCCCTGATAGCCTCGATAGCACAAGCCGTGCGCAGAGTCACTTCCAGCACGCGAACGCCACCGGCAACCAGCGCTTTCGCCAGCGGTACCGCGTGTTCGAGCTTGTTAATCACGATAACCGGCACGACCGGTCCCGAGGTCAGGATCTGTTCTGCGCTTGTTTTCCAGTTCTTCATCATTTTCTCCATTTATGTCCGCTATGGGGTCCAATAGACCTCTACCGGCGTCTGTTGTTGATGCAGCAGTGCCCTCACGGGCATTTCATTTTGATCGGTGCCCTTATCGGCGCGCTCGTAAGCCTCGCGTTTGGATTCACCGGCCAACAGTAAATAGATTCGACGACTGTCGAGAAGCACGGGTAACGTCAGCGTCATGCGCTCAATGGGCGCGGTTATCGGGGTAATCGCGATGCAACGTTTAGTCGACTGCAAATCCAGCGCTCTGGGCAGACTGGCACTGCCGGGAAACAGGGAGGCAATATGCCCGTCAACGCCCATGCCCAGAAGTGTGACGTCTGCAGGCAACTGTAAAGCCGTCAGCGCCTGTTCAGCACGAGCTTCTCCCTCCAGCGCAGTCAAGGCGTCGTTTTTTAATGCAATAAAGGTGGCTTTCGCCACCTCGCTTTGCAACAGACTATTGCGCACCATCTTTTCATTGCTGGAACCGTTATCGCTGGCAACCCAACGCTCATCGGCCAAGGTGATAGTCACCCTTCCCCAGTCAAGCTCCTGACGGGAAAGCTGCCGAAAAAGTTCAAGCGGCGTTCTGCCGCCTGAAACTATCAGCGTGGCCTGACCTCGTTCAGCAATGCCCTGCCTCAATGCGTCAGCCAGTTTACCGGCCAGATTCTTTAACGCAGTCGCACCGGAAATTTCGACGAAATTGGCCATGTGGTGCCTCATAGTCCTGACGTAGCGTTAAAATACGGAGGATTAGCCGAACTCGTTCCATGAACGACCATCTCGGGTAATCATTGCCACTGAGGCAACAGGTCCCCAAGTACCCGCCTGATAAGGCTTAGGTGCTTCGTTCTCTGCCGACCATGCGTTGACGATGCCGTCGACCCATTTCCAGGCTTCTTCAACTTCGTCACGGCGAACAAACAGCGCCTGGATACCGCGCATGGTCTCCAGCAGCAAACGCTCGTAAGCATCGGCAATGTGCTCTTCGTGGAAGGTTTCCGAGAAGCTGAGATCCAGTTTAGTGGTTTGCAGGCGATGTTTATGCTCCAGACCCGGCACTTTGTTCAGTACTTCGATTTCGATACCTTCGTCCGGCTGAAGACGAATCGTCAGTTTATTCTGCGGCAGCTGCTGATAAGAGTCGCTGAACAGGTTCAGGGCCGGAGTCTTGAAATAGACCACAACTTCTGAGCATTTCGCAGGTAAACGCTTACCGGTGCGCAGGTAGAACGGCACGCCCGCCCACTGCCAGTTGTCGATATCGACACGAATGGCGACAAAGCTCTCAGTGTTGCTATTTTTAATTGCGCCCTCTTCTTCGAGGTAGCCAGGTACTTTTTTGCCCTGTACGAAGCCCGCAGTGTACTGACCACGAACGGTGGTTTCACGCACGTTGGACTGGTCGATACGGCGCAGTGAACGCAGCACCTTAACTTTTTCGTTACGGATACTGTCAGTGCTCAGGTCCGCCGGAGGTGACATGGCAATCATGGTCAGGATCTGCAGCAAGTGGTTCTGAATCATGTCACGCATCTGCCCGGCTTTATCGAAGTAACCCCAACGGCCTTCGATACCCACTTCTTCCGCCACAGTAATCTGCACATGATCGATGGTGCGGTTATCCCAGTTGGAAGCAAACAGGTTATTGGCAAAACGCAGCGCCAGCAGGTTAAGAACGGTCTCTTTACCCAAATAGTGGTCGATACGATAAACCTGGGTCTCGTTGAAATACTCGGCAACGCCGTCGTTGATTTCCTGAGAGGATTTAAGATCGGTACCCAGCGGTTTTTCCATAACCACGCGCGCAGGCTCTTTGTTCAGACCTGCTTCGCCCAAACCTTTACAGATAGCGGCAAAGGTGCTTGGCGGCATAGCGAAATAGTTGATGGTGGTGCGCTTGCTGGTATCAAGCATTTTACCGAGACGGTTGAAATGCTTTTGATCGTTGACGTCGAGATTACAGAACTCTAAACGCGCGGAAAGTTTTTCCCACAGTTCAGGGTCCAGCTTCTCTTTCATAAAGGTGGTCAGCGCTTCTTTTACCACTTCGGTATAAGCTGCTTTATCCCATTCGGCACGGCCTACACCAATGATTTTGGTGTCGTCATGAATGTGCCCAGCCTTTTCCAGCTGATACAGGGAAGGCAACAGCTTACGGCGAGCCAGATCGCCTTTAGCACCGAATATTACCAGGTCACACGCCTGGGCAGGTTGGTTTACCGCCATGTTCTTCTCCTTAGAGCAGGATATACCCTTTGCTTTTGGGTAGATTGTAATTTTATTTCAACCGATTTGCGTTTCAGCAACAATGTACTCTGATCGGGCAGAGGCAGTAAACCAAGATCTAAGGCATTAATAAATGAATAAAAATCCACATAATTTGTCATGGTTGTAAAATCGGCTAACCTGTAAGCAAGGGTTGCTGTAATTTTATGACAAATTTGAACATTAATTACCATATTGAAACTTAGATCTAGCTCATAGTCTGGAAAAAAAAGCTTGGATTTCACCAGATTGTGTCTGCCACCACCTTCACCGTCGTAGTATATTTTCATCAAACTGACATGATTTCTCCTTTTCGTTGAAATCGATGAAACCTATCGAGTGGTCGCCCATGAATACGCTGGAAAAAATACTCAGCTTTTTGGATATCCTCAGCAAATCTGAAAGAAAGGTTGCCGAAGTTATCCTTGCTGACCCCCAAACTGCCATCCATTCAAGTATCGCCACGCTGGCAAAAATGGCGGATGTGAGTGAACCCACCGTTAACCGCTTTTGCCGCCGTCTCGAAACCAAAGGATTCCCTGACTTCAAACTTCAGTTAGCCCAAAGTCTGGCTAACGGAACGCCATACGTAAACCGCAATGTCGAAGAAACTGACAGCGTCGAAGCCTACAGTGCCAAAATTTTTGAATCTGCCATGGCCAGTCTTGAGCAGGTCAAAAACACATTGGACATCACAGCGGTTAACCGGGCAGTCGATTTACTGACTCAGGCGAAGAAAATTTCGTTCTTCGGGCTCGGCGCTTCGGCTGCTGTGGCACACGATGCAATGAACAAGTTTTTCCGTTTTAACATTCCGGTAATATATTTTGATGATATCGTAATGCAACGAATGAGCTGTATGAATTCGGGCGATGGCGACGTTGTAGTGCTGATTTCTCATACCGGCCGCACGAAAAACTTAGTGGAGCTTGCTCATCTTGCCCGTGAAAACGACGCCACGGTGATTGCTATCACCTCCCGTGATACCCCTCTGGCCTATGAGGCGACACTCTCGCTGCTGCTTGACGTGCCGGAAGACACAGACGTATATATGCCAATGGTTTCACGCCTGGCCCAGCTAACACTGATTGATGTACTGGCGACCGGATTTATTCTGCGCCGAGGCGCTAAATTCAGGGATAACCTGAAGCGGGTCAAAGAATCCCTGCGAGATTCGCGCTTTGATAAAGGGGTATCGGCTCCCCCTCGCTCGGAATAATTGGGTGAGGTTGCTGATGTTTTTATCTGAATACCTTTGTTACAATGTTGTTAAATACTAGGGGTCTGGTCCAGATGAGTGGGTACTTTATTACTACAGCTGCCAAGAGCCAGACAAAATTGACGGGATATCAACGGCTTTAGTCATGCGAAGGGTGTCATAATTTTGTATTAAAATTACAATCATCACCCTTTATGTTGATAACCGGATTTTAGCAATACCAATGCCTAACAAGTCAACGGAGTAATGCATGTCCAGAAGGCTCAGAAGAACCAAAATCGTCACCACCCTCGGCCCGGCAACGGACCGCGACAATAATCTTGAAAAAGTGATTGCCGCCGGTGCCAACGTTGTTCGCCTCAACTTCTCTCACGGCACTCCGGAAGATCACCAGCTTCGTGCTGATAAAGTGCGCGAAATCGCCGCCAGACTTGGTCGTCATGTCGCTATTCTTGGCGACCTGCAAGGTCCAAAGATTCGAGTTTCCACCTTCAAAGAAGGCAAAGTCTTTCTCAATATTGGCGATAAGTTCCTGCTTGATGCCAATATGGGCAAAGGTGAAGGCGATAAAGAAAAAGTCGGTATCGATTATAAAGGGCTGCCTGCAGACGTCGTGCCCGGCGATATTTTGCTGCTCGATGACGGCCGTGTGCAATTAAAAGTATTGGAAGTTCAGGGTGTTAAAGTGTTTACCGAAGTCACGGTGGGCGGCCCTCTGTCTAACAATAAAGGCATCAACAAGCTGGGCGGCGGCCTTTCAGCCGAAGCGCTGACCGAAAAAGACAAAGCCGATATCATCACTGCTGCAAAAATTGGCGTTGATTTCCTGGCCGTGTCTTTCCCGCGCACGGGTGAAGACCTTAACTACGCTCGCCGTCTGGCGCGCGATGCAGGCTGTCACGCCAAGATCGTTTCTAAAGTTGAACGTGCAGAAGCCGTGGCCTCGGACGCAGCCATGGATGACATTATCCTGGCCTCTGACGTTGTGATGGTGGCTCGTGGTGACCTGGGGGTTGAAATCGGCGATCCTGAGCTGGTGGGTATTCAGAAGAAGCTGATCCGCCGCGCTCGCACGCTCAACCGCGCCGTGATCACCGCCACGCAGATGATGGAGTCAATGATTACCAACCCGATGCCAACCCGTGCGGAAGTGATGGACGTTGCCAACGCCGTGCTGGACGGAACGGATGCAGTAATGCTGTCAGCAGAAACGGCGGCAGGGCAATATCCGGCAGAAACCGTGGCCGCGATGGCACGCGTTTGCCTTGGCGCCGAGAAAATTCCAAGTATCAATGTTTCCAAGCACCGTCTTGACATTGAATTTGACAATATTGAAGAAACGATTGCGATGTCGGCAATGTATGCGGCTAACCATCAAAAAGGCGTTACTGCAATTATCTCTCTCACCGAGTCAGGTAGAACGCCGCTTATCATGTCACGAATCAGCTCGGGACTGCCTATTTTTGCCATGTCGCGGCATGAACACACCCTAAACCTCACTGCGATGTATCGCGGCGTGACGCCGGTGTTTTTCGACAGCCACAACGACGGTGTTGTTGCCGCCGTTGACGCCGTTAATCTGCTGCGTGATAAAGGCTACTTGCTGTCCGGCGACATTGTTATCGTCACTCAGGGTGATGTGATGAGCACTACCGGCACGACCAACACCACCCGCGTACTGACTGTCGACTAATTTACACTCTCGGATTGCCGACAACAAAAAACCGGCCAAGGCCGGTTTTTCTTTTTTACAACGCTAAATGAAACTCCGCAGCGTTTTCTTTCCGATGCTAGCTTCTGAAAATCACTTGTAGGGATAAAGTTCGTCGCGATCGTAAGGCTCTTTCAAGTCATCTTTACGGGTCTTCAGCAGCTTGAGGATCCAGGTATATTGCTCCGGATTTGGCCCCACCAACACCTCTACCTCTTCGTTCATACGACGGGCGATAGTAACATCGTCGGCGGTGGCTAAATCGTACATCGGCGGACGCACAAAAATATCCAGCCGATGCTCGCTGCCATTGTAAACCGGGAACAGCGGCACGATTTCGGCACGGCAGACTTTCATCAAGCGCCCCACTGCCGGTAACGTAGCTTTGTAAGTGGCAAAGAAATCGACAAACTCACTGTGTTCGGCACCGTGGTCCTGATCGGGAAGATAATAGCCCCAATATCCCTGGCGCACCGAGCTGATAAACGGCTTGATGCCGTCATTGCGGGCATGCATGCGCCCACCGAAACGGCGTCGCACCGCGTTCCACAAATAATCAGTGAGCGGATTCCTTTGATTATGGAACATCGCAGCCATCGGCTGACCCTCTGCGGCCAGCAGCATCGCCGGGACATCCACTGCCCAGCCGTGCGGCACCAGAAAAATAATGTTCTTCCCTTCGGCCTTAAGCTTTTCGATGATCTCGCGGTCGTGCCAGTGCACCCGTTGCTGAATACTTTTAGTCTTACCACGAATCGCCAACTCGGCCATCATCACCATCGACTGCGGAGCTGCGGCGAACATATCATCAATGATCTCTTCACGACGCGCTTCAGATAGCTCTGGCAGACAATAAAACAGGTTGATCTGCGCCCGACGTCTGGCACCCTTGGCATATTTGCCCACCAAACGGCCTAGTCCGCCCAATAGCGGGTCACGAAAAGAGGCGGGAAGGCACGCCAATCCTGCCATTACGCCGACACCCAGCCAAATGCCCCAATAGCGCGGATGAAAGAAGGCTTTTTGAAACTGTGGAATAAATTCCACGGTTGATTTTTTTTCTGATTGCATCCGTTAACTCATAAGCTTTTTATACTAATTATAAAATCCAATCTTCCAATGATAAGTGCCAAGAATTAATTTGCAATGAATGTTATCGCCCGAATTTACGGGCGACAGTATTCAACCAAAGGAAAAGGTTCAGATTTTTAGCTGAGGCATGACCTCACGCACGGTTGCCAGATAGTCTTTGAGGTCTTTACCGCTCAAACCTTCTGAACGCGGCAGCTTGGCGGTAAGCGGGTTAACGGCAATATTATTGATCCATACTTCAAAATGCAGATGAGGCCCGGTGGAACGACCGGTATTGCCAGATAAACCAATGCGATCGCCACGCTTCACTTTCTGCCCCGGTTTGACCAACGCCCTGCGCAGGTGCATATAGCGGGTCATATATTGACGCCCGTGGCGAATGGCCACATAGTTACCGGCTGCTCCCCCTCCTTTCACTACCATTACTTCACCGTCGCCGACGGCCAGTACCGGCGTACCAATGGGCACCGCAAAATCTACACCGCGATGTGGGGCGATACGCCCGGTGACCGGGTTTAGACGACGCGGGTTAAAGTTTGAAGAAACGCGATACTGCTTGAGGGTCGGGAAGCGCAGGAAGCCGCGTGCGAGGCCGCTACCCGAGCGGTCGTAGAACTTGCCGTCTTCAGCACGAATGGCGTAATAATCTTTACCGCCCGTGCGCAAATGCACGCCCGAAAGTTCGCTCTGCTGGCTCTTGCCATCGAGCATTTCGCGCGACATTAAAACCGAGAACTGATCGCCCGCGCGCAGTTTTCTGAAATCCATCTGCCATTGCAGGGCCTTTACCACAGCGCCAATTTCGGCATTGGTAAGCCCGGCCTCTTTGGCGCTGCTGACAAAGCTACCGTCGAGCGTGCCTTTAAGGACCTGGTCCTGCCACTCGCCTTTCAGCGTTTCTGTCGAGGCTTTAAAACCCGTTCCGCTGCGATCGAAAGTCACCGTTTCACGACGCGACTTCTCCCAGGTTACGCGCTGGAGATCGCCGTCGTCATTCAAGGTCCATGACAGCTGCTGGCCTATCTTCAGATTGCGCAAATCGCTGTTGCTGGATGCCAGCGCCGTGATGTCCGACATATCAATGCCGTACTGATTCAGAATGCTGCTGAGGGTATCACCGGTAGAGACCACGTATTCGTGAACACCCTTTTCGTTCTCGGTTTTATCATCGAGCTCGTCTTGCGGGATATCGGTAGTGGCTGGCGTGTCTTCGTCAATGGGTTCGCTGGCTTCAGGCAGCAGAGATCGCATCTGCTGACTGTCGAGCATAATTTGCTTTGCTAGCGGTTTCCCCTGATATCCATCTTGATCCAATTCATAAACAACGGGTTTCCAGACGGCAACAGCAAGAGTAACGATGGTCAAAGACCCCAGCATGAGGCGATGAGGTCGAGGAAGATTGTTGAATGCCAGAGCAATCGATCGGGCTAATAGCTGCACTTGTAACAGTCCTTATGGCTTACTTCAGGCAGCTCACGTACTGAGAAGTCAGATGTGACAGGAAGTTCACATAACTGTCCTTGGTCAGTGCGATGCCGTTCCCTAGCAAGTCCAATGTGCCCACACGCACTTTTGTTCCCTGGGCAACGGCATTAATTACGGCCGGCCTGAACTGTGGTTCAGCAAAAACGCATTCCGCTTTCTGCTCAACCAGCTGAGTTCGAATTTGATGTAATTGCTGTGATGCAGGCGGAATTTCAGGATTGACGGTCAAATGGCCGATTGGGGCCAACCCGTAGTGCTTTTCAAAGTAGCTATTCGCGTCTCGAAAAACAAAATATCCCTTCCCCTGAACAGGTTGCAGCATCTTACCAAGCTTTATGTCAGTTTGTGTCAATTTGTCTTCAAACTGACGCAGGTTGGCGTCTAGTTGGTCTTTCTTTTGCGGCATTAGTTCCAATAATTTTGCGTGAATTTCCACAGCGGCTAATTTTGCCACTTCAGGTGAGAGCCATAGACGCATGTTATATTCATCACCTTGATGCCCTTTCCCAGAATCTTTATGCTTGCGAATACCCTGTTGCTGTGGGTCCCGTTCAGCTAAAAGCAGCGGCTGGACACCTGGTAGCGCCGAAATATTCACCACCCGATTTGGTGGCAGCTGTGCAACAGATTTGCTCATAAAACGTTCCATCCCAGGACCCACCCAAACCAGTAAATCGGCGCTACGCATGTGCTGGAGATCGGCGGGACGGAGGGAATAGTTTCCTGGAGAGGCGCCAGCCGGCAGTAAAACCTCGGTTGGCGTCACTCCATCGGCGATTGCGGCGGCGATAAAGCCTAGCGGGCGCACGGAGGCCAGTACGGCTGCCTGAACCTGAGCGAGTGTGCCAGCACCTAGCATTGAAACGGCAATCAGGGTACGGACTACAAAAGATTTATTAATTTTCATCATTATTAATCTCGGAATCATGGGCTTATTCATTTTTATCGTTCTCAAGCCTGGATTCAGACTACGTATTCTTCGGCTAATAAAATAAAGTTTTTAGAGCAAATTCATAGTTATTTTGAAAAAAAAAGAGAGCGGCGTAATACGCAGCTCTCCTTGGAGACATACTTTTTGCACTTTATTCTGGTCTGATCATTCCAAAATGCTTATAGGCGTGATTGGTTGCCATTCTGCCTCGCGGCGTGCGCTGAATGAATCCCTGCTGGATCAGGAACGGTTCGATCACGTCTTCGATGGTTTCGCGCTCTTCCCCAATCGCTGCCGCAAGGTTATCAAGTCCAACCGGTCCGCCGGTAAACTTGTCGATAATCGCCAGCAACAGTTTGCGGTCCATATAATCAAAACCTTCAGCGTCGACGTCGAGCATATCCAGCGCGCCGTTGGCGACGTCGCCGTTTATGGTGCCATCACCTTTCACTTCGGCGAAGTCTCGCACACGGCGCAGCAGGCGGTTGGCAATACGTGGCGTACCGCGCGAGCGGCGAGCAATTTGATGCGCGCCCTCTTCTGAAAGCTCCAGCCCCAGACAAGTGGCACTGCGGCCTACAATATGCTGCAAATCGGCCACCTGATAGAACTCCAAACGTTGCACGATACCAAAACGGTCACGCAGTGGAGAAGTCAGTGACCCCGCGCGCGTCGTTGCACCCACCAGCGTAAAGGGAGGTAAATCAAGCTTAATCGAACGTGCCGCCGGACCCTCGCCAATCATGATATCCAGCTGATAATCCTCCATCGCCGGATAAAGCACCTCTTCCACTACCGGTGAAAGGCGGTGGATTTCGTCGATAAACAGGACGTCGTGCGGTTCGAGGTTGGTCAGCATCGCGGCCAAATCACCGGCTTTTTCCAGCACCGGGCCGGAAGTCGTGCGCAGATTAACGCCCATTTCATTGGCGACAATATTTGCCAACGTGGTTTTACCCAGCCCCGGCGGACCGAAAATCAGCAGGTGATCCAGCGCATCGCCACGCTGTTTTGCCGCCTGAATGAAGATCTCCATTTGCGATCGCACGTGCGGTTGCCCAACATAGTCGGACAATCGTTTTGGACGGATCGCTCTGTCGATAACTTCTTCTTCGCTGAACACTTCAGCAGAAATAAGACGGTCAGCTTCTATCATCTGTTACCTCACAGAGCCGCGCGCAGCGCTTCTCTAATCAATGTTTCGCACTCTGCACCCGGTTTGGCAACTTTGCTTATCATCCTGCTCGCCTCTGGTGGCTTATAGCCAAGAGAAATAAGCGCAGCCACCGCCTCGCCTTCTGCATCAGATTCTTTTGCCCTGGACGCCGCCGCAGGCAGGGTAATATCCGTGGGACTGTTGAACAAGTCACCGTTAAGGCCTTTAAATCGGTCCTTCATTTCGACCACCAGACGTTCGGCGGTTTTCTTGCCAACGCCCGGCAGCTTGATAAGCGAAGTAATTTCTTCTTTTTCAACCGCGCTGACAAACTGTTGTGCCGACATGCCTGAAAGGATTGCCAACGCCAGTTTCGGCCCCACGCCGTTAACTTTAATCAGTTCGCGAAACAGTGCGCGCTCCTGTCTGTCATTGAAACCATACAGCAGCTGAGCGTCTTCGCGCACGATAAACTGAGTAAATACAATCGCTTCCTGCCCTAATTCCGGCAGTTCGTAAAAACAGGTCATCGGCATATGAACTTCATAACCTACACCGTTGGTTTCCAGCAATACTAACGGGGGCTGTTTTTCCAGAATAACGCCTCTGAGACGACCTATCACTTTGACCTTCCTTTGCGGATTAACCCCGTCGGCCCGGCAGACGGAGTGATTATAAATTTTATCGTTTATATCATAAAAAAGAGCTGGATAGATATCCAGCCTTAATTAACGCATTCGCCCGCGCGTCAACTGCAATTTTTCAGTGCCCAAACGGATTGAATTCTGACTGACGTGACAGTGAGTGATGGCAATCGCCAACGCATCGGCAGCATCCGATTGCGGATTGGCAGGCAGCTTAAGCAATGAGCGCACCATGTGCTGCACCTGACTTTTTTCTGCCGCGCCAGTGCCGACCACCGTCTGTTTAACCTGCCGAGCCGCGTATTCGAAGACCGGCAAATCCTGGTTGACAGCGGCCACAATCGCCGCGCCGCGCGCTTGACCAAGCTTCAAGGCCGAATCTGGGTTTTTCGCCATAAACACCGATTCGATGGCGAAAAAGTCCGGTTGAAATTGAGTAATAATTTCCGTGACGCCGGCATAAATCAGCTTTAAACGCCCTGGCATGTCATCAACCACCGTGCGAATGCAGCCGCTGCCCAGATAACTGAGCTGCCTGCCCTGTTGGCGAATAATGCCATAGCCGGTAACGCGCGAGCCTGGGTCAATCCCCAGAATGATAGCCATAGCTTATCGATACCTTATCTTGTGATAACGCTGGACCTGCCGTTTCGCATTGTTGGTCGTTGTTAATTGTTGAACGCTTTCTTCGGCAAGTTTGTCTTGAATTGAATAAAAAAACAAACCGGACTGAGGAAGTCCGTAAAGCCAGCCGGAAGACACGAGCCTGTCGCGCTTCCGGCTGAGAGGAAGATTACAGGGTTTCTGCAATCTCATCGGAGATTTCACCGTTGTGGTAAACCTCCTGCACATCGTCACAGTCTTCGAGCATGTCAATCAGACGCAGCAGTTTAGGCGCTGTGTCGGCATCCATATCGGCTTTGGTCGATGGGATCATGGTGACTTCGGCCTGATCGGCTTTAAAACCCGCCGCTTCCAACGCGTCTTTCACATCGCCCACGCTTTCCCATGCGGTATAAACGTCGATAGCGCCGTCGTCGAAGGTTTGCACGTCATCGGCACCAGCTTCCAGCGCCGCTTCCATGATCGCATCTTCGTCCACACCCGGAGCAAAAGTGATCACGCCGGTTTTGGTAAACAGGTAGGCCACGGAACCGTCAGTTCCCAGGTTACCGCCGGTTTTTGTGAAGGCATGGCGAACTTCGGCAACGGTACGGTTGCGGTTGTCACTCAGGCACTCAACCATTACGGCGGTGCCGCCAGGGCCGTAACCTTCATAGATGATCGTTTCCATGTTGGAATCATCATCGCCACCCACACCGCGCGCGATGGCACGGTTAAGGGTGTCACGCGTCATGTTGTTGGACAGTGCTTTGTCAATCGCTGCACGCAAGCGCGGGTTGGCACCCGGATCGCCGCCACCCAGTTTCGCCGCAGTAACCAGCTCGCGAATAATCTTGGTGAAAATTTTACCGCGTTTAGAGTCTTGCGCTGCTTTGCGGTGCTTGGTGTTGGCCCATTTACTGTGACCTGCCATAAAAGATCTCCATTAGCCTTTTTCAGGCTGAACTCAATTTAGTTAATCAAAAATAACAAATTCTTCAATCGCCTGCTGATTGCTCGGTGATTTGGTAAAAGCCGCCGCGGCCGCTTTGTCCAACCATTGATAGGCGAGATGCTCCGTCAATGGAATCTCTCGCTCTTCGGGCAACGCCAGGCAAAACCAGTGCTCTTTATTCCAGCTTACGCCGGGCGCATAGCGATAGCGCAGGTGCGCAAACAGTTCAAACTCGACGCAGCGATCGCAGTCCTGCAAATAGAGGTTTTCGGCGGCAATATCAATGCCTACCTCCTCCATCACTTCACGCTGCGCGGTTTGTGCGGGTGACTCACCGTCTTCAAGACTGCCGGTAACCGACTGCCAGAACTGGGTATCGTCACGCCGCTGAAGCATTAGCACCCTGCCGGTGTTGCTGGCGTAGATTACGACCAGTATCGACTCAGGACGCTTATAGCTCATTACTCATTCTCTAAATTTATGTCGGTATCGGTCGCCGCTTTTTTGGCAATTACGCTAATTCCCAGCTCAACCAGCGATGCCGGGTTGGCGAAGTTTGGCGCTTCAGTCATCAGACAAGCCGCTGCGGTAGTTTTAGGGAACGCGATAACGTCACGGATGTTATCGGTGCCGGTCAACAGCATCACCAGACGGTCAAGACCAAAAGCCAGGCCCGCGTGCGGTGGTGCGCCGTATTTCAGCGCATCGAGCAGGAAGCCAAACTTCTCGCGCTGCTCGTGCTCGGTAATACCCAGAATGCTGAATACCGCCTGCTGCATTTCACCGCGGTGAATACGCACAGAACCACCGCCGACTTCATAGCCGTTGATTACCATGTCGTAAGCGTTGGCGATAGCAGAAGTTGGAGTAGACGCCAGCTCCTGCGCGGTCATTTCTTTCGGCGCGGTAAACGGATGGTGCATCGCGGTCAGGCCGCCTTCGTCAGTGTCTTCAAACATTGGGAAGTCAACCACCCACAGAGGCGCCCAGGCTTTTTCGTCGGTGATTTGCAGGTCGCGACCAATTTTCAGGCGCAGCGCACCGATTGCATCAGTAACAATTTTAGCACTTGCCGCGCCAAAGAAGATGATGTCGCCGTCTTGCGCCTGCAGGCGTTCAAACAGAGCACTTAACAGCTCGGCACTCAGGAATTTAGCTACCGGGCTCTGAATACCTTCCAGACCTTTAGCTACCTCATTGACTTTGATGTAAGCCAAACCTTTGGCACCATAAATCTCGATAAACTTGGCGTATTCGTCGATTTGTTTACGGCTCAGCTGGGACCCGCCCGGCACGCGCAGTGCAGCAACGCGGCCTTTCGGATCGTTGGCAGGATCGGCGAAAACTTTAAATTCGATATTTTTGAACAAATCGGCGACGTCAACCAGTTCCAGCGGGTTACGCAGGTCAGGTTTGTCAGAACCGTAGCGACGCATAGCATCGGCATAGGTCATGATCGGGAAATCGCCCAGATCAACGCCTTTCACATCCAGCCACAGTTCACGCGCGAGTTTCTCCATGACTTCACGAACCTGCTCGGCTGTCATGAACGAGGTTTCCACGTCGATCTGGGTAAATTCTGGCTGACGGTCGGCGCGCAAGTCTTCATCGCGGAAACATTTGACGATCTGATAGTAACGATCGAAACCTGACATCATCAGCAACTGTTTGAACAGCTGTGGAGACTGCGGCAGCGCGTAGAACTTGCCTTTATGCACGCGGCTTGGCACTAAATAGTCACGCGCGCCTTCCGGGGTCGCCTTGGTCAGCATCGGGGTTTCGATGTCGAGGAAGTCGTGGCTGTCCATGAAGCGGCGAACAAAGCTGGTGATGCGCGCACGGGTTTTCAGGCGGTTGGCCATTTCAGGGCGACGCAGATCGAGATAACGGTATTTCAGACGCGCTTCTTCGGTGTTGTTGTGGTTGGAATCCAGCGGTAGGGGTTCTGAACGGTTAATGATATTCAGCGAGCTGGCAAACACTTCAACCTCACCGGTCGCCATGTCTTTGTTAAACTGGCTTTCAGGACGCGCACGAACGGTACCGGTCAACTGCACGCAAAACTCATTACGCAGTTCTGATGCCAATTCGTATGCCGCGCTCTGATCCGGATCGAAAAATACCTGCACGATGCCTGCACGGTCGCGCAAATCGATGAAGATCAAACCACCCAGATCGCGACGGCGGTTAATCCAACCGCACAAAGTCACTTCCTGGCCAACGTTGGTCGAATTAAGCTTGCCACAATATTCAGTACGCATAACGGTATCCCTTTGATCTCACTGCCTGTGAGCATCGGATTAATATGGGTCGAAAAAAGGCGGTCATTATAAAGGAATTTCGTTCATAGGATAAGTGCGAACTCGCACGAGAAGCGCCAGAAATTATTCCGTAACCCTTCTCACACATAATTTAACAAAATTATCATCAAACCCCACGCTGGTTAGCATAAAATGCTCCGACACTCTTAGTACCCTAAGTAACTGCCCACGCCGGGACGCCGAGCAAGTGCCGGGGGTTCATTCATCTTATTACTGGTGGGCTTTTTTATGTCTCTGAAACTTGATCCTAAAACCACAGCGCTGGTGTTAATCGACTTACAAAAAGGCATTCTGCCCTTCGCTGGTGGTCCGCACACTGCTCAACAGGTGCTGGATAAAGCCACTGAACTGAAGACCCGTTTCAACACTCTGGGTGCGCCAGTGTTCATGGTGCGCGTGGGTTGGTCAGCCACTTTTGATGAAGCGCTGAAACAGCCTACCGATATTTCTGCCGGTGGTGGCAGCCTGCCAGAATACTGGTGGGAATTCCCTGAGCAACTTAACGTTACTGATAAAGACCTGTTGGTCGTTAAACGCCAATGGGGTGCTTTCTACGGTACCGATCTTGAGCTGCAACTGCGCCGTCGTGGTATTAAAACCATCGTGCTGGCGGGTATTTCTACCAACATCGGGGTTGAATCAACTGCGCGTAACGCCTGGGAACTGGGCTTCGAGCTGGTGTTTGCCGAAGATGCATGCAGTGCGCACAACGAAGAACATCATGGCTCAAGCGTGAAGTTTATTTTCCCGCGCATTGGCCGCGTTCGCTCCACAGAAGAGGTGCTTGCTGCCGTTGCGCAGTAAAGTTACCCTTGGATGAACGCCAACGCCGCCTTCGGGCGGCGTTTTCATTTTTAAAACCGGACAGGGAAACGGCATGTACATTGGACTTCCGCAATGGCATCACAATGCCTGGAACAGCATCGGCCTTCACGATCTGGCCGATTACGCGCGCTATTTTAACTGCGTTGAAGGGAATACGACGTTCTATGCCCTGCCCAAGGCCGAAGTGGTCATGCGCTGGCGTGATATGACTCACGACGATTTCCGTTTCTGTTTTAAATTTCCCTCTACTATCAGTCATAAAGCCGCGCTGCAAAACTGTCGGCAGGACATCGACGCCTTTTATCAGTGCCTGGCTCCGCTGGAGAATCGCCTCGGCCAGCTGTGGTTGCAGCTGCCTTCAACCTTTGCGCCGCAGCATCTTGACCGGCTGTGGACCTTTCTCGATGCGTTGCCTAAAGGATTTGATTACGGCGTTGAGGTCAGGCACGAACAGTTTTTTGCCAAAGGCGAAGAAGAGCGGGCGCTGAATCGCGGGCTGCACCAACGCGGTGTCAGCCGTACTGTATTGGATAGTCGCCCGGTGCATCATGCCACCAGCGATACCGAAGCCGTGCGAGAAGCCAAACGGAAAAAGCCCAAGCTGCCCGTGCATGCGGTGATGACGGCGAGTCGCCCGATAGTTCGCTTTATCGGTGGCGATGACTTGGCAGTCAACCAGCGCTGGTTCAGCCAGTGGGTTCCAAAACTGGTGGACTGGCAGCAGCAGGGCCATGCCCCATACCTGTTTATTCATTCACCTGACTGTAGCGATGCTCCGCAGCAGGCGCAGGCGCTGTGGCGAACGTTGCGCCAGCATCTCCCGGCGGTTGGTCCGGAACCGGATTGGCCCGAGCAAGACTCGCTGTTCTGAGACATTACGTCGCCATCAGGTCATTAAGCACATTTTTTCGAGTATCCCGCGGGGAGAATCTGATAAACTTCGCCCCCATTACAGCAAACAGCAGCTCTTTTGCTCCCCTATTTACTATTTTTGGTCTGATTCAGCACTATGACTAACCAAGACAAGCTTTTTTCAGCGCCGATCGAAAAACTCGGCGACTGGACCTTTGACGAACGCGTCGCCGAAGTTTTTCCGGATATGATCCAGCGCTCGGTCCCCGGCTATTCCAATATTATTTCTATGATTGGCATGCTGGCGGAACGTTTCGTCAAGCCGGATAGCAAGGTCTACGATCTCGGCTGCTCGCTGGGCGCCGCTACCTTGTCTATGCGTCGCAATATCAAAGTTTCAGGCTGTGAAATCATCGCCGTAGATAACTCATCGGCGATGGTTGAACGCTGCCGCCGCCACATTGACGCCTTCCGCGCCGAAACACCGGTCACCGTAATTGAAGCCGATATTCTCGATATCGAACTGAAACATGCATCCATGGTGGTACTGAACTTTACGCTACAGTTTCTGGAACCGGCGGATCGTCAACGCTTGCTGAATCAGGTTTATCAGGGGATGCGCCCGGGCGCGGCGCTGGTGTTATCCGAGAAGTTCAGTTTCAAGGATGCCGATGTCGGAGAACTGTTGTTTAACATGCACCACGATTTCAAGCGAGCAAATGGTTACAGCGAGCTGGAAATCAGCCAGAAACGCAGCATGCTGGAAAATGTGATGTTGACTGATTCTGTCGAAACTCACAAACAGCGTCTGCATCAGGCCGGTTTTGAACATGCAGAAGTTTGGTTCCAGTGTTTTAATTTTGGTTCATTAATTGCCATCAAGGCTGAAAATACGGCAGGAGACGCGCGTGATTGAGTTTGGAGATTTTTATCGCGCGATAGCCAAAGGCCCGCTTAGCCCGTGGCTGAATACCCTGCCCTCGCAGCTGACTGCGTGGCAAAAAGAGTCGCTGCACGGCAAATTTAAAATGTGGTTCAACGCGGTTGACCGCCTGCCGTTGATTGAGCCGGATCGCCTGGATTTACTGCACAGCGTTACGGCAAATACTTTAGAGCCGCTGCCCAAAGGCCAGCGTGAAGGCATGGAAAACCTGCTGCGCAACCTGATGCCGTGGCGTAAAGGCCCGTTTTCGCTGTATGACATCGAGATTGAAACCGAGTGGCGGTCCGACTGGAAATGGGACCGTGTGCTGCCGCATATCTCTGCTCTGGCCGGGCGCACCGTTCTTGACGTCGGCTGCGGTAGCGGTTATCACATGTGGCGCATGATTGGTGCGGGAGCACATTTTGCCGTCGGTATCGATCCGATGCAGCTGTTCCTGTGTCAGTTTGAAGCGGTGAGAAAACTGCTTGGCGGCGATCAGCGCGCGCATTTGTTGCCTCTTGGCATTGAGCAACTCCCTGAACTTAACGCCTTTGATACGGTGTTTTCGATGGGTGTGCTTTATCACCGACGATCTCCACTCGATCACCTGTTGCAGTTGAAAAGTCAGCTGGTCAGCGGGGGTGAACTGGTGCTGGAAACGATTGTCATTGAGGGTGATGGCAATCAGGTGCTGGTGCCGGGCGATCGCTATGCGCAGATGAACAATATTTACTTTATTCCTTCCGCCGAGGCGCTCAAAGGCTGGTTGATCAAATGCGGGTTTGTCGATGTACGCATTGCCGATGTCAGCCTGACCACAACAGAAGAACAGCATCGCACTTCCTGGATGACCAGTGAATCTCTGGCTGAATTCCTTGACCCACAGGATAGCAGCAAAACTGTTGAGGGCTATCCAGCGCCGCGCCGCGCACTGCTTATTGCCAACAAACCTTGATTGTTTAGCTCCCGGCCTCCAGCCTGGGGGCTACCCCCTCTAAAACCATTGATAAAACATCTTGTACAATCGGTTGCAATTCATTCATTGCGGCCGAGGGGAATTATCGCTTAATGTAAACTTCGTAGAGTTTATTTTTTTGTATCGTTATTTTTTAATTTATTGGGGAGAGAACCGTAAAACTAATTTTCATACCTTACGGCCAGCTGTTTATTTCGGATTAATCTGATTTTAATACAAAGTCTAAAAATCAGAATTTACCGTTTCGCATCAGTCTTATTAAACATATGGTAATAATCTGATTTACTGCTCATTGACAATTAATGTCTGTAAATCGAGTAATATGCTGAGAACATAATAGACAATTGACGGGTGCAGTACAGGGAAGAGGCGATTTAACGTTAATTATAATAATAAAGTCCCCATTCATTAATTGAGGATGAATGATGAAAAAAATTTACGTAATGATTATTTCGCTGTTATTTATTTCCACCGAAACTTTTGCACAAACCAACACCAGTGATGCCGCTTGTAAAGGTGAGAGTGCCAATGATGCTTCGAATGTTATTTCCTGCTACCGGCAACAACTGGCAGCTCAGCCATTAAATTACTGGTTTATGAGCAACCAAAGCTATGATGGCGTAGAGGTTAACCGGTATCAGATGATTTCTCAGTCATGGTCTCCGGCAGGACTTGTGTCGCCTGCGGCATGGAAGGAAAATGTCACTATTGCCATTCCACCGCATCCTAAATCTGTTCGTGCTCTGATTGCCGTTGATATCCCGGATGCCACGCTTTTAGATGTAGCGAAAAGAACCAGCACCATTGTTATTTCTCTGCAAACTATTCCCAGTAAAGATTTGGTTTATCAGAATGATAATAAACCGCTGGAGGAAGACGACAGTATTGCTCGCACCTGGAAGCTTTATATGGCAGACCCTGTTGACCGCGAACAACTGCCCCTGCACGTTCCAATGGCGGCCTCAATCTCTCAAACCATCCGATTAGCTAAAAAAGAACTGATCAAATGGGATATTAATAAATTTATTGTGACCGGTGCGTCCAAGCGTGCCTGGGCAACCTGGTTATCGGGAATTTCCGATCCTGACGTTGATGCTATTGTTCCATTCGTCATTGACGTGCTCGACACTGGAAAGATAATGGCAAATATGTACCATTCCTATGGCGGTAATTGGCCAATCGCCTTTGCTCCTTATTACAATCAGGGAATTGACCAAGCTACCCGCACAGCCAATTTCGGCAAGTTAATGAAAATCGAAGATCCGCTGCAATATATGGGCACTGCTTATCAATCACGATTGGCCATCCCCAAATATATTGTCAATGCCAGCGGTGATGATTTCTTTGTTCCTGATAATACAAGATATTATTACGATAAACTGCCAGGAATAAAATCGCTGCGAATGGCGCCAAATACCGGACATATGGGCATCATGGGTTTTATTGATCAATCGCTGGTACCGTTTGTTAACCGTATTCAGGACGATCGCCCGCTGCCGCAGGTTATCACCGCCCCTTATCGCCAGGAAAACTCAAACCAGCTCGATGTCCGCTTCTCGGAGAAACCGGTTAAAGTGGTACGCTGGACGGCAACGAATCCTGTGGCTCGTGACTTCCGTTTTGCCTGCGGTATCAAATATGCTGCCACTCCGCTGGAATTGAGTTCAACAAACAGCGTCGAAATGCCTTTGGTCTACAACGGCCCTGGATGGCAGGCTAGTTTTGTTGAAGCGACTTTTGACGATGGCTATATTGCGACCTCTCAGGTGTATATCACTCCTGATGATAAATATCCGACAGTTGCACCACCGGGAGATAAGGCTGGCTGCCAGACATTACCTGGGCGCGGCTTATAGGATCTGTCTGATAAACGGCGTGTTTTTAGGGCCAATGCCGCAAACTTTTTTTTCTCTGCTAACCTTATTTAACAACTAATAAGGAGATCGCGTATGTTTAATCAAACTGAAGATAAAGTTAAAGAAGTTGCCGGTGCTGCTCAGGAAGCTTTTGGTGATGTGACTGATTCGCCAGAGCATCAGGCAAAAGGTGCCGCCAGAAAATACGCTTCTCAGGCAAGCTACGCAGCTAAAGATGCCGTTTCTACCGCGGTAGAGCAGGTAAAAGAAAACCCGTTTGCGGGTGTCGCGGTAGCCGGTGCGATAGGTATCGTGATTGGTTACCTGCTGGGCCGCAAGTAATTTGCTTATATCTTATGGACGGCTGTGTGAAATTTCTTCACGCCTATTGACGTAATCTTGAATAGGTTTATTATTTCGCCCGCATAAAATTTACACACAGCAAGTCCATAAAATCGATTTGAAGCACATTTTATTGAGCCATCAACCTAGGTTGATGGCTTTTTTTATGCCTGGGCTTATCCTTCTTACAGTACCCTCTGCTGCAACACCAATGATTGCTAATGTCGATGTTTACCTCTCACCCCCGCTTACGTTTAAGCGTTTATAGAACAGATAAATACTTCGCCTTAAGCCTCTCTTAATAAGAATTATTTAAGCTGCCCTGAATTAACTTATGTTCGGGAGAAAAGTGATGATGGCCGATAGGTCCCGATATGTAGCCTTTACCCGGCTCGGAAACCGCCTGAAACCGGTTCCATTACTATTGATAGGCCTGATCGTCAGCGGCTGCTCGATGTTTGTACCTGATTACCATCGACCTACCGTGCCGATTGCCAGCAAATGGTCCTCACCTTTGGAGACGGCCAATAAAACCGCCATGCCGGTCAGCGGCCCCTGGTGGCAAGATTTCAGCAGCAGCGAGCTTAACGGGCTGATGAAAGCCGGACTGATGGAGAACTATTCATTACAGGCAGCTTATCAACGTATTGAAGAATCCCGCGGCACTGCGGAGCTTGACGGTGCACCTCGTTATCCAACCCTCGCCCTTGGCGGCTTATACACCAGACAAAATAACTTCTCCACCACCAGCAAAACCAGCGTTAACGGTCAGGCCAGCTACGAAACCGACTTTTGGGGTAAAAATCAGGATAAATATCACTCGGCACAGCAGTTAGCCACTGCCGCAGAATATGATGCTGAAACGGTGAAGATGACTTTGGCAGCCAATATCGCCAATACTTATTTTCAGCTGCTATCGCTAGATGAGCGAATCTTGCTGGCGCAAAAAATTTCAGGAGATGAACAACATATTCTGGACCTGGTGCAAACTCAGGCCAACCTTGGCGCGGGTTCAAATCTCGAAGTCGAGCAACAGCGCAACGTATTACAGACCTATCAGGCCACCGTGTTTTCCCTTCAGCAGCAGCGCAATCAGACTCGCTTCGCCCTTGCGGTACTGGTCGGGCAAAGTCCTGAAAGTTTCAATATCGTCAGCAAAAATTTGAATCACATCACTGACCCGGCCCCGCAGCTGAGTTTTCCAGCCAACCTGTTACGTCGCCGACCCGACATTCAGGCGGCCGAGGCGCGTCTGATATCTACAAACTATGACGTGGGCGCGGCACGGGCCAGTTTCCTGCCGGACATTGTGGTAACGCCGCTTGCCGGTATCAACACCCTTGCCGGCACCTCGGTCTGGAGCCTGATTGGCACCCTGACACAGCCTATCTTCTCGGGCGGTTCGCTGAGCGGCCAGCTGCATTTCGACAAGGCTCATTCGCAGGAAATGGCGGCCAACTACAAGCAGACCTTATTGACTGCTTTTCAGGATGTGGAGACACAGATTAGCGCGGTGAATCAGTTTACCCAGGCCGACAAACTCAACGCCGAAGCCGTGGTGTCGGCTCAGGAGGCCAATCGACTGGCGCTTGTCCAGTACAAACTTGGCAGCATCGATTATCAAACATTGCTGACCGTCGAACGCACGCTGTATCAGAGCGAAGACAGCAGTCTGCAGGTTAAATTACAGCGGTTGCAAGCTTCGGTTGGCCTGTTCCGCGCCTTGGGTGGTGACTACGTAACCCCCTCTTCCTCTCCCCAAACAAATTCAAAGGTAGGATAAATCGTGTCTAAAACTTACGGTAAATCCAGGCGTCGTGGCTACCTAGCGTTGGCCGCCGTGGTAGTCGCTATTGCTGCCGCCCTTTATTTAAGCCAGACGCGCACCGCCTCTGCGAAAGTCACTAAAAATTCACCGATCCCAATCGGCATACAAAGCGTGCAGGTACAAAACCTGCCGATATCTATCTCCGAAATAGGCAACGTGCAGGCGCTGAATACGGTGAATGTCAAAGTACGGGCCGATGGGGAATTGCAGCAGGTTTATTTCAAGGAAGGACAATGGGTTCACGCCGGAGATTTACTGGCACAGGTCGATCCCAAGGTTTATCAAGCGCAGGTTTTACTGTCGAAGGCCACCATGGAGAAAGATCAGGCTCAGTTGGCCAGCACCATGGTGGATTACACACGTGCCCGCAAACTGGCCGCGGCGGGGGCAGGCCCGACGCAAAACGTAGATACGCTCAAGGCTCAGGTTGCAGCCCTGAAAGCAGCAATTGATGGCGACAAGGCAAATTTGGATATCGCCCAGTTGCAGCTGGGCTACACGCGGATCACCGCGCCAATCTCCGGCCATGCTGGCCAGCGGCAGATTGATGCGGGTTCAATTGTGCACGGTTCCGATGCCAACGGGCTGGTCACACTGACGCAGATGAACCCAATTTCGGTAGCATTTTCCGTGCCGCAGGGCGAACTGCCCGCCATTCTCAAGGCCAACGCCAATGCGCCATTAACGGTAATTGCCCTGACTCGTGATGCTACCCAGCAAATCGCCCATGGCAGATTGTCATTTATTGACAGTCAGGTCGCTACCGACAGCGGACAGATTCAGTTAAAAGCCAACTTTACCAATGATAACAATGCCCTATGGCCAGGGCAGTTAATCAGCGTCAAACTCATTGAAGGTGAAATTCCGCATGCTCTGGTGGTCCCGGTTTCAGCGGTGCAGCAGGGCCAGCAAGGCAACTATGTTTACGCGGTTAAAGCCGATAACACGGTTGCCGTGCAGTGGGTTAAAACCGGTGAGACTGTCGATAACAGACAACAGATTGTCGAGGGATTACAGCCCGGCCAGCGAGTGGCGACCAGCGGACAATTCCGACTGGCCAGCGGCGATAAAGTCAGCGCCCTGCCGCCGGTTACAGGAGCAAGGCCATGAATCTGTTTGAGCTGTTTATCCGCCGCCATATAGGCACGACTCTGGTCGCGATAGGCGTCATGCTGCTAGGTATCGTGGCCTATTTTATGCTGCCGGTGGCACCGCTGCCACAGGTGGATTTCCCGACCATTCAGGTCTCTGCCAACCTGCCGGGCGCCAGCGCCGAGACCATGGCGACTTCGGTGGCAACGCCGCTGGAAAAGGCGCTGGCCGCCGTTCCTGACGTTACCTCAATGACCTCTTCCAGTTCACTCGGCGTCACGCAGATTGCGCTGCAAATGGATCTCGACCGCGATATCAATGCAGCGGTGCAGGATGTGCAAACGGCGATGACTGCCGCCAACGGTTCATTGCCGAAAGATATGCCAAATCCGCCGACTCTGCGTAAAGTCAATCCGGCGGAAGCAACGCTTATCTCGCTGGCGCTGACTTCCCAGGAACATACCCTTCCGCAGTTGGATGAATACGCAGAGCATTATCTGGGGCAGCAGATTTCGCAAATGCCCGGCGTCGGGCTGGTAGACTTTCATGGTCAACAGCATCCGGCGGTGCGTATCCAGATTGACCCGGACGCTCTGGCGTCACACGGCATGACCCTCGAGGACGTGCGCAGTATTGTCGGTATCAGCACGGTCGATATGCCCAAGGGTAATATCAGCGGACCCGATCGCAACATGGTACTTAATAGTACCGATCAGCTGCTGAAAACTTCGCAATATAATAATCTGGTCGTGGCCTATAAAAATGGCATGCCAATTCGCCTTGGCGATCTGGGTAAAGTTATTGATTCTTCGGAAGATACTCATGAAGCAGCCTATTATGAGAATCAGCCTTCGGTGATCCTCGATGTGCACAAGCAGGCAGGTTTTAACGTGGTGGAGACAGTCAACGCCATCAAGGCCAGCCTGCCGCGACTGACCTCGTCACTGCCAAAAGATGTGACCGTTAATGTTGTCGGCGATCGAACGCAAACCATTAATGCATCAATCAAAGACGTGCAGTTGACTTTGCTGTTGTCGATTGTGCTGGTGGTGATGGTGATTTTCATTTTCCTGCGCAATGTTACCGCCACGCTGATCCCATCGATTACCATTCCGCTGTCTTTACTGGCCACTTTTGCCGTGATGTATCTGCTGGGTTATAGCCTCGATAATCTGTCAGTAATGGCGCTGTCCATCGCGGTGGGATTCGTAGTCGATGACGCCGTGGTGGTAATGGAAAATATCTATCGTCATATGGAAATGGGCAAATCGCCTTTCCAGGCTTCAATTGATGGCGTGCGCGAGGTTGGTTTTACCATTGTCTCAATGACCCTGTCGCTGATTACCGTGTTCGTGCCGATCCTTCTCATGGGCGGGATAGTCGGCAGGCTGTTCCGCGAATTTGCCGTCACCATCAGCATTGCCGTACTGATGTCTGGGGTAGTTGCGTTGACGGTTATCCCAATGCTCAGCGCACGCGTGCTGAAACCACACTCCTCAGAACATCACGGCCGCTTTTTCACATTCACTGAAAGAATGTTCGACCATTGTCAATCGAGTTATCGCCGCGGGCTGGATTGGGTGCTGGGTCATCAGCGGATTACTTTAGCGGTGACGGTAATGACCGTAGTGCTCACCGCAGTACTGTATATCACTATTCCAAAAGGATTTTTCCCTTCACAAGATACCGGCATCATCACCGGTGTGGCACAGGCGGCACCCGACGTCGGCTTTGACCAGATGCGTTATCAGGTCGGCCAGCTGGCTCGCATCGCCGAGGCAGATCCGGCAGTACAAAATGTTCGTTATTGGGTCGGCGCCAATCCCACGTTGAGTCAGGGGCACGTTATCATCAGCCTCAAGCCTTTCTCTCTGCGCCATGATAATGCCGCCACGGTGATTGCCAGACTCAATAAACAGACCAAAAGCGTGCCAGGCATCGTGCTTTATATGCAAGCCCAGCAGGATATTCAGATCGGTGCGCGCGTCAGCAAAACGCAATATCAGTACACACTGCAATCCGCCGACAGCACCGAGCTGAGTCACTGGTCAGGCATTTTGCTGGCCAAACTCAAACAGCTGCCGCAGTTGACCGATGTCACTTCCGATCAACAGTCATTGGCGCCGCAAACCACGCTGGTTATCGATAGACAAATTGCCTCGCGTCTCGGAGTCAGCGCGCAGGATATCGATAACGTACTTTACGACTCTTTCGGTCAACGCCAGATTGCCACTATGTATACGCAAATCGATCAGGATCACGTGATCCTCGAGCTAGACCCGCACTGGCAGGAAAATGCCGACAGCCTTAAACATCTATACGTGCGTTCGAGCCTGCACTCGAATCTGGTTTCAATGAGCGTGCTCGGGCATTTTACCGATAGTCTGGCACCGATTACCGTCAACCATCAGGGGCCATTCCCTGCTGTGACGCTATCGTTTAACCTGGCACCGGGCCAGTCTCTTGGCAATGCCGTCACTGCCATTCAGAATGCAACATTACTGTCCGGCCTACCTGATGACATCACCGCCAGCTTCCAGGGCGCGGCCCAATCCTTCCAGAGTTCACTCAAATCACAGCCGTGGCTGATTCTCTCCGCGATTCTGGCGGTCTATATTCTGTTAGGGGTGTTGTATGAAAATGCGATTCACCCGTTAACTATCATCTCTACCCTGCCCTCGGCCGGTATCGGAGCTTTGGCCGCGCTGATGCTAACCGGTCAGGATCTGTCTATCATGGGCATGATAGGTATTCTGCTGCTGGTCGGGATCGTGAAAAAAAATGCGATAATGATGGTCGATTTTGCGCTGGCGGCCGAAAAAAACGCGGGTATGTCGCCGCTCGAAGCCATTCGACAAGGCTGCTTATTACGCTTTCGACCGATAATGATGACCACCATGGCGGCGCTATTGGGGGCGGTGCCGCTGGCTTTAGGCACCGGTGCCGGGGCAGAACTTCGCCAACCGCTGGGGGTTGCGATTGTCGGCGGGCTGATCGTTTCTCAGGCGCTGACGCTGTTCACCACGCCAGTGGTCTACCTGTGGTTTAGCCGCTTAACCTCTGTTAACCCGCCCCGGCAGCCGTAATTTGCTTTACTCAGCGATAAGTATTCGCGGTATATAGCTATCCAGGTTTTCCATTTTGATGCGATGGGTCAGGGAAAACCTGCTGCCACTCAAAATATCGCGATAATGGCGATTGGCGAGCTGTGTTGGCAAGACGATCTCAGTCATTGTCCCGCTTTGCATGGGGGGTTGAGCAAGGTCAGTCAGCTGCGGGTCGAAGACTAAACGCGGTGCGATAACGATTAACGCATCGGCGGCGTGGTGGCGAGCAAAGGCAACCCACTTACCCGCATTCTCTCCGCTGGCAAGCAGCGGCAAATAGTCGCCGTGGCGAAACAGAGCCGGTTTTTCAAGGCGTAAATGCAACCCCCTGGCGATCGCCTGCTGCTTAACCTGCCCGATTAGCCAACTCTGTTGCGAGTCGAAAACCGAATCCTCTCCGCTTTCCAACAGCCTTGCCATGGCTGCGAAGTCAGGTTCACGCCGGTTATCAGGATCGACAAGGCTAAAGTTCAGCGCCTCGCTGCCCTGATAAATATCCGGGACGCCTGGTGCCGTCAGTTTGATAACAGTTTGAGTTAAACTGTTCACCAAACCCGCGAGAACGAACGGTTGTATCGAGGCGGTAAAATCTTCTAAAAAGGCCCGATTATCCAGCGCGAACAGATGACGAATGTAGTCATTCACTGCTTCTTCGAAGATTTCGTTGCTGTCGCTCCAGTTGGTACGCAGCTTGGCTTCGCGAACCGCCTTTTCTACAAAAGCCAGAAATCGCTGTTCAAGTTCCTCAAGCCCTTTATCGTCGTCTAGTTGCAGCGTGGTTGGCCAAACGCCGGTCAATGCCTGATACAGCATCCACGCACCCGCCGGTTTTGGAGCTGGACCATCTTCAAGCACCGAGACTTCCGACTGATTCATTTTACGCCAACGCGTAACGCATTCGGCCCAAAGCTCAGGAGCTTCAGTCAGCGAATAAAGCCGCGCACGGGCATCTTCACCGCGTTTGGTATCATGGGTCGAGGTGCTGGAAATCGCATCAGGCTGCTGTTGCAGTCGGATCTTCATATCCTCATGAAAGCGTTCCAAAGAGAAGTGACGCGGTAACGGTTCGGCACCAACTTCGTTCAACGCCAGCGCCATGTGATGACGGAAGAACAGCGTATCTTCAACTGACTTAGCCATCAGCGGCCCGGTAAGCTGCTGGAAGCGAGTGCGGAAAACGTTCGCTTCGCGGGAGGCTTTATCCGCGACTGTGCCATTCAAAACGCGGATCAAAAAGTCCAGCGATTCGCTGTCGACAGCATGGGGACCTTCTTTTAGTTCTGATGCCAGTTTTTGCAATAGCTGCTGGCCCTCGACGGGCAACCCGCTGTCCGTGCCATAGGTGCGATAAACCGGGAAAGCCGTCAACAGTTCTCGCAGGGCGAGGCGAATAGCTTGCTCGCTGAACTTTCGCTGTTCATTTTCAGCAATCAACCAGGCAAGCCGTAAAAGCGTAGTAAATTCGCCCTCAAAATTTCTATCGACCATCAAAAGCTTGGCCGACCGCAGTTCAGCTTCCATATTTACTGGTTTGCCGACCACGCGATCGTACGCCGCGCTGAGGGCCTTAATTTGATTGCCATCGACCAATACGTCAGAAAGCGAGGCAATGAATTCATAGCCAGTGGTGCCCGAAACAGGCCAATCTGCTGGAATGTGCTCACCGTCACCAAGGATCTTTTCAATAGTTAGATAGCAATCTTCTCCTGCTTGCTGGCGAAGCAGCTCAAGATAACCTTTCGGGTCGGCAAGCCCGTCAACGTGGTCAATCCGTAAGCCATCCACCGCGCCAGAATGTACCAGTTCGAGGATTAACCGATGGGTATCATCAAAAACTGCTCGCTCTTCGACACGAATGCCCACTAAACCCGTTATCTCGAAAAATCGCCGGTAAGACAGCTCGCGCGGGGCGTCGCGCCAGCACATCAGTCGCCACGGCTGCCGTTGGTGCAATTCGGCAATGGCGGTCTTATCGCTGAGTTGCAGAACTTGCTGTTCGCGGCTTCGCCAACTTTCAGGAGTCAGTGGATAAAAACTTTCGAAATAGGCCAGCGTAGGTTTTCCGGTTTCCGGATCAGCCTTGATGGATATTTCACCGTTTTCCAACGCGACCTCAAAAGTATCGCCAAGAAATGGCAGTGTCAGACGGCGCGACCAGTCGATATCAAAATGGCCAGCATAACGGCTGTTTTCCCCATGCTCGATAACATCCCGCCACCAGGCATTCTCCAGCGAAGCTGCCATGTGATTTGGCACAATATCAAGGATCAGGCCAAGACCCGCACTTTTCAATGCCTTTACCAAGCGGTCAAAACCGGCTCTACCGCCAATCGTGGGCTCAATTTCGTTGGCATCGGTGACATCGTAGCCGTGCGTCGAGTCCGAGGTCGCGGTGAAAATCGGAGAAGCATACAGATGGCTGATCCCAAGACGCTTGAGATAAGGCACCAAAGCAGCCGCGCGGTCAAAGGTCATACCGTTGCGAAACTGAATACGATAAGTTGACGTTGGAATGCTCATTTTTCAGTTTCCTGAACCAGCCGGACAATAATTGAATTCTGCGGCAACGTATTGCCCGCAGTGGGTAAGGCAAAAATGGTTTCGCCAGGAAGATCCACCAATGGTTGCGTATTTTCGCCGATGTTCAACGCAATCGACAGCGTGCCTTTAGGGAAAGTCCAGCTGACGGCGAGGAACCCCTCTGCCGTTTTCACCACCCTACCCGCGTTGCCACCGGCGCTCGAAAGCAGCGGGACGATATATCTGCGCCGCAGGGTGAGCAGCTCGCGAGTCAGAGCAAGCCATTGCTTACCGTCGGGGGAGTCCGTTTTTTGCCAGTCAAGTCTGGACATTTCAAAGGTTTTTCTGGCATTGGGGTCGGGCACCGTTTCACCTTCAAATCCGCTATGGCCCTGGAATTCTTTCGCACGGCCCTCACGCACCGCCTTGGCAAGATCGCCGTGAAAATCGGTAAAGAACAGAAAAGGATTTGTCTCGCCGTACTCTTCGCCCATAAACAGCAGCGGGATATGCGGTGATAAAAGCAGAGTGGCAAGCAGGACCTGAGTTCGCGCGGCTCCCGCCAGTTCAATCAGTCTTTCACCGTGAGCGCGGTTACCAATTTGATCATGATTTTGAATGAAATCTACAAAAAACAGCGGCGACTGGCTGGCGCTACTGACGCCACGTTTCTCTCCCGTCTGCGGCGAGACTTCCCCTTGATAAGCAAACCCTTCTGCCAACGCGCGGGCAACCAGGTTTTCAGGCTGTCTGGCGAAATCCTGATAATAAGCCTGAGTTTCACCGGTGGCAAAAACGTGAACGGCATTGTGGAAATCATCATTCCATTCGCCGGTAAACAGCGGCACTGAACCATCTTCACGACGCGGATGCAAAAAAGTCACGTTGCGGCTGTCTTCAGTGGTCAGATGGATTGGCCGGTCAGTAATTTCTGAGCGGATCCTCTCGGCAATCTCGATCAACACGTGTTTTTCAGAAAGATCTTCAATCTGATCGATAGCATCAAAGCGCAGGCCGTCGAGATTAAACTCCTGCAACCAGTAAAGCGGCGCTTCGACAATATAACGCCTGGCGGCATCAACGTCGTAAGCAATGCCCGCCCCCCAAGGCGTCAGCCGTTCCTGATGGAAGAATTCGGGCGACAGCAATGGCAAATAATTACCCTCGGGGCCGAAGTGGTTGAGCACAATATCCAGCACCACTGACAGGCCCAAACCGTGTGCGCTGTCGATAAAAGCCTTGAAATCATCCGGTGTGCCGTAGGCTGAATGTGGAGCATAAAGCAGCACACCGTCATACCCCCAACCTCGGTTACCGCCAAATTGTGAAACCGGCAGAATCTCTAGCATGGTAATACCCAGCTCGGCAAGATAAGGCAGTTTCTCGATGGCTGCTTTAAAGGTGCCTTCTGGCGTAAAGGTACCCATATGCATCTCGTAAACGACTGTTTCATCCCAGGAACGACCTTGCCATTGTGCATGCTGCCATTGATAGCGGTTAGGATCGACCACCAGCGAAGGGCCGAATACCTCCTCCTGCTGGGCGCGAGAGGCAGGATCCGGAAGCAGCGTTCCATCGGCAAGCAGAAAGTTATAGGCCGCTCCGGGTTTAACGTTGGCAACCTCTTGCTCGAACCAGCCATCACCGGTCGGCTTCATCTCAGCATCCAGATGCCCCAGTCTAAGTGAAACCCTTTCCTGCCCATTCGCCCAAACTCGAAATCTCACGGTGTCGGCGTTGACGTATTCCGCACCCCAACTTTTAAGAAATGACTTGGAACCCATTCAATTGCCTCATTAATCCAAAAGTGAACAATAGGCAGCTTCTCGTGATAACTCCCTCGCCAAGGTAAGCTGCTTCTAAAGGGTGAAATTTAGGATCTAGAAAATAATCATAGTCTATGATCAAGGCATTGATGGACTACGGAGGTTGGGCAATGTACTAAGGAAGAGTAGAATTTGGCAGGGGGAACGGGGCAAGACAAAGTAAAGTTAACAAAAAGGTAATGCGGAATTTGATAATTATTTTTTGAATTAATCCCTTTATCCCCACCGGAAGACAACCTGTGATAATACCAGGCGGGGCGAGTTCAAGAGTCAGTTCATTTTATCGGCGATCAGTCGTAAAGCCTCGAGGCAATGTTTCTTTAAACCGGGATCAGTGGCTTCATTTGCCTGATGCATCAGCATGGCAGCAATTTCTTGTAGGTATATCGGCTTGCCCGCTATAATCAAAGACGATACTACACGACCTATAACAGCCTGGACATCCTCTGAACTTGCTGTTCTTTCATCGTTCAATTGTTTTCCCTCCACTCCTATCCTTTGTTTCACCTTTAGTTTAACTCTTTATTAGTGTAAACAACAGATAGCCATTAATTAGACGCCTACGATTAATCCGCGACATGAATAATTATGATGATTTAATCACCACCTCGTTAACTTAAGTTAACAAGAATCTCCTGGCAGGAAATTTATTCAGTAAAAATTAAATGGGGAATCAAAAATAAACTTTAAATCAATGATTTTATTGATATTATTCATTACGCGCTTCTTCTGAAATATTATATTACTCAGATTTTACTCGTTTCTGATTGCATAAGACTGTAATTGCACAAGAATTCCATACTATAATGAAGCCGTGGTTATAGCGTAGAAACCAGAAATGATTTGGAGGCAACATTGATAATTTCTGATGAAGTGAAGGGTAATAGCTTGATTGGTGAAGCCACGATCAACCTTATCTTCAACAGGGAAGAAGTGACTCTTAACACACTTTTAATTCAGTTAGAATTCATTGCTGAAAAAGAACCGGGGTTAGATAAACGACTAATGATTAATGAGGTTCGTCGCTGGCTAATGAGTTACTTTAGCAAGGAAACCTTTTCAGTAGATAAATCTAACTGGCTTGAAAGTGCGCTTGCCGAAAATGGGGAGAGTAACAGTCTGCCCCCAATACATTCAGTTTCTAGCCTAGACGACTAATGACCTATTAGAACGATGACTTGTTGATTAGGGTACGCTATTTCAGTGTTGACTAGACCATTAAGCGAATTGTTTTTTTGCTGACTTTAATTTAAAAACTTATTGTTCCTGGAACGAGAACACCTAAGCTTGCTTATGAATAGAACACATTCGGAATAATGTTAAAAAAAAGGATCGGTTAATTAAAATTTATGATACCAACAAGTTATGAAATGGACGCATAAATTAACTATCCTATTGAAATAATTAACATTTTATCTTTAGCTGTAGGATTGCATGCCTCTTGCATCTCTCACATTCAGCAATGTTGCTAAGCTATTCTCCAAGAAATTTTACATTAGTGAAAAAAAGATTTTCAAACTCACTTTTTGCTAAGTAAATTTGATATAACTATATTTCGTCTTATTATTTTTATTGCCGCAAGACTAAAATGGTTTTCAGAATAGTTAAACTACGTGAGATTGGAAGATGGATAAGAAACAACGAGACATTATGGCGGGGCGTTTTATTATTGACGGGTCAATTGGCGATCGTATTCAAGCACTAAGGAAAGAGCTTCAACTCACCCAAAGGGATCTTGCTAAGCTGCTACGTGTTTCTCATGTCACCATATCTCAGTGGGAAAATTCGGAAAGCGAGCCCAAAGGAGGCAACCTTATCTCGCTGAGTTTTGCCTTGAACTGTTCTCCAACACATTTAATGTATGGTATTGATTTTGATAAGGTTGATTCAGAAATTCAACCGAATACGCTGTGCATCAGATATCCGGTGTTAACTCATGCTCAGGCTGCAAATCTTGAAAAGCCTTTGGATGTTAACGCATTGAAAAACATTGATTTATGGTTTGAGTCTGATGCTCCGCTGCTTGGCGACGGATTCTGGACTCGTGTGAATAATGATTCGATGACGGCACCTCTGGGGCTCAGCATTCCTGAAGGAACCTATGCACTCTTTGACACTTGCCGCGAAGCAGTGAGCGGTGACCTGGTGATTGCAAAGTTAAGCGGCGCAAACGAAGCAACGTTTAAAAAGTATGTTGTGGATGCCGGGGAAAAATACTTGAAAGGCTTAAACCCTGCCTGGCCGATGTTTGTCATCAAGGATGATTATGAAATTATTGGTGTCGCCGTAGAGACCAAACTTCGACTGGTTTGAGTATTTGCCGCTGCTGTTGCACTACGTTTTGATGATTAGAACGTGATATCAAAGTATTCCGTACTCTAACAACAGGCACTGGTTTCGGCATAAAGCACTGTTTACTCTTTGATTCGGCCTGAGTGTTGACCTCAGGCCTTACTGCTGTTCAACAGGTTGAAATACAATCAATTTATCAGGTTTGGCCACCAGCAACCCGATGATGAAATCTATAAACGCCCGTACTTTTGCCGCGGGCAGGTGTCGTGACGGATACAGGGCGAAAAGTTGAAACTTCTCCCCCGTCCAATCGGTCATCAGCTCGACCAAATCTCCTTGCGCCAGTAACTCTTTCACTCCTTCAGCCTTCATCCTGGCAATCCCGGCACCCGCAAGGCAGGCCGCCAACAGAGTTTCAGATTCATTGACCAATAATCGACTTGAAATATCAGCCGTTACATTGTCACCTTTAGCTGAATAGACCCATTCCAGCGGCATGCCGGTCATTGAACTCCGCATCTGTATACAAGCATGGTGAATTAAATCGGCCGGGCTTTGTGGAACACCATGCCGCCGAACATAGTCGGCGGACGCCACGGTAACCGTTTGAGTTTCAAATAGTTTGCGGGCAATCAGTGAAGAAGATGGCGGCTGCCCAAATCGCACCGCGATATCAAAACCTTCCGCAACGATGTCACCTAATTGATCGCGCACCATTATCTCCAATGAGATGCCCGGGTATTTATTCAGAAACTCGTTAAGGTGCGGAGCCAGTATTCGCCGCGAAAAATAAGGATCGACGTTGACACGCAGCCGGCCATGCACCGCGGTCGATGCCCCCGATGCCAAACTTACCGCGTCGCTAATCCCCGCCAATAATGGACTAATTTCTTCATACAGCCTCCTGCCTTCGTCCGTTAAGGTCACAGCCCGCGTAGTGCGGTCGAACAGCCGAATACCGATGCTCGACTCAAGACGACTCACTGCTCGACTTACTCCGGAAGGCGACAGGCTTAGTGCTTCGGCCGCGCGTGCAAAGCTCCCGCTGTGGACTATCGCGGCTAATACATTGATGTTAGAAAGCAGTCGCCCGTCGAAGCTCATGATTTATTCCTGTAAAAGGTATTGATGCGTAAACGTCATTAAAGTTATGACCCGATGTGCATTCTGTCAACTAACAATCCTCTTTATACTTCCCATCACGGCTTACAGAAAGCAACAGCTTTACACCCTATCCATTCTAATATTCAGAAAGTAAGGAAAAAATAAATGTATGTAATAACAGGTATTACCGGGAAAGTCGGCGGCGTAGTTGCGCGTCAATTGCTTAAAGCAGGCAAACCCGTTCGTGCAGTGATCCGCGATGCTACAAAAGCGCCATTCTGGCAAAAGCTTGGATGTGAAATTGCCCTGGCGGATATGGCTGATGCAAAAGCGCTAGAGGCGGCTTTCCTGGGAGCAACCGCCGTGTTTATTCTCCCACCTTCAGATTTTGACCCTGAACCCGATTTCCCAGAGGCCAAAAAAGTTATCCTTGCCGTTTGTGATGCCCTCAAAGCCGCGAGGCCGCAAAAGGTCGTATGCCTGTCAACCATTGGGGCACAGGCTACGCAAAGCAATTTGCTGACTCAACGCACCCTTATGGAACAAGCTTTATCCGCCCTGGATTTGCCGATTGCGTTCCTGCGCCCCGGCTGGTTTATCGAAAATTCAGCCTTTGATCTCGATTCCGCGCGCAGTAATGGCGTGATCCACAGCTTCCTGCAACCATTGGATAAAACCGTTCCAATGGTGGCCACTGCGGATGTTGGCCGCGTCGCGGCTAATTTGTTACAGGAACAGTGGACGGGAAAACGTATTGTCGAACTCGAAGGGCCAGAGCGAATTTCCCCACACAATCTTGCCAATGCTTTCAGCAAAATTCTCGGGCGAACAGTTATTGCCGAGGCAGTGCCGAGAGAGAATTGGGAGTCTTTATTTCGTTCGCAAGGAGCAAAAAATCCTCAGCCACGCATGCGAATGATTGATGGCTTCAATGAGGAATGGATAACCTATCAAGGCGCACCGGCAGAAAGAATTATTGGCGAAGTCCCATTGATAACCGTTTTAAGTGAAATGGTTAACCCACAGCATTAATGGAAGCTGCCTGCTAGTTATCTAACCGGGAATAGTTTCTGATTTGGAAACCCGTTTTGTTTTGCTCGAACCCAGCGGCAAGATAAAAATTATGTACCGATTCAGACTGCGATCCGGTCAGTAGCATGACTTTATAGCACTCTGCACGCCATGCTGCCTCAACCGCAGCGCTCAGAAGCAACTTACCATACCCACGGTTACGGTAATTAGTCTGAGTCACCACGTTCTCGATCAAAGCGTAAGGAGCGCCGCCGCGAGTAAGATTAGGAATAACCACCAGCGTACAGGACGCAACGATCTCTTTATCCAGACAGCCGATGAAAATGTCACTACCTGGATAAGTTCGCAGCCGTTCCAATTTTAATTCAGCATCATGCAGTTCGGTGTCTGCATCGTTGGGATTAAGATGGCGATATAGCGCCATCAACTGGGGTAAGTCATGTTTTTCAACGCTGCGGATTTGCATATCAATATCCTGATTTAGTAAGGCAATACTCCCTCTAGAGAACTCATCTGAGAGGAGTATTGCCATTATTTTAAGGGGATAGCGAATTTATTAACCGATTATTTGATTTCAGTAATAAAGTTTTCGCGTGCGCGGCGCACCTTCTTCAGATTAACCAGCCAGTCCCCTTCTTCTGAGCGATAACCCAGCGGTAATATAATTACGCTACGCAAGTTTTTCGCTGAAAGACCCAGGATTTCATCGATTGCAGCGGGGTCAAAACCTTCCATCGGCGTGGCATCCACCCCTTCCGCCGCCGCAGCAATCATTGCCGAACCGAGGCCGATATAGGCCTGTCGTGCAGAGGCCTGATAGTTAGCTTCCTGACCACGTTCGGCTACGATGCCGAGCAGCATTTTGCGATAGTTTTCCCAACCTTCATTGACAGTACCGCGCACCTCGTTAGTGAGATCAAACATCATATTGACGCGTTCTGGAGTAATATTGTCCCAGGCGGCAAACACTAACAAGTGCGAACAATCAGTGATTTGCGCCTGATTCCAACTTACCGCTTTCATCTTTTCGCGAATTTCGTCGTTGGTGACCACCAGCAATTCAAACGGCTGTAAACCACTGGTTGTGGCCGTCAGGCGTACAGCCTCAAGAATGCGTTCCAACTTATCCACTGGCACTTTCCTGGATGAATTGTACTTTTTGGTGGCATAACGCCAGTTAAGCAAATCGATAATTTGGGTCATTATTTGTTTCCATATTGCAAAATAAATAAGTTTTGTCGGGTGCAATGTTGGCTTAGGGCCATATCACCCCGACCTATAGTAACCTCGCCAGCATTGTTTGTAGCATTTGTGATTTAGCAATTACTGCTTTGAGGGGGCAAAATGGCGCTAAAATAGTGAAGCTACAGGTATAATAATTTAATATTTATGCATATCCATGCAAATTAAATTGAAATTTCCAAGGCGACACTCTTTACGTTTATTACCCTCATTATTTTCAGCCTGATAAATAATGCCCCCTACCCTATTAGTAACCAATTATTAATGACCTCTAATATTACCGCTTGTTAAATATTACCTAACATGAAGGCTGATTTATTTTAACTGCAACATAAGTAAAAACTATAACCTGATTTACTATTTTGCCGCGAAATTAAATCGATCAAAATTCAATCAATCGTGATTATTTATAATACAGCTGACCAGTTAGTATCCGAAATTAATTATTTTACTAAACTAACGCTCTTTGACAATTTGTGCTTTTATTCCAAAGATTGTTATTAAAATGATCAGTTTTATATTAAATTGCCGCCTGCTTTTTGATAGACCCGTAACTAAGTTAAATTTTCATATTTTGAAACTGAAATCCGCTAAACAGTGATGAAATAAAACTGAGTCCTCACAGAGAATTTTTGTTGCTGTCGCGTCATTAAATATTGCTAGGTAAGCACTATAAATTATCGGCTAGTCATAGTGCTAGCGATTACTATAATTTTCATTTTTTTAAGATTTCTTTCCCGCTTATGATCAATAGCCATCGAGCATTCATCGTAAGATTTTTAATTATTTTGTTGCAGAGTCTGATTCGGCAACATGCGTAATTTTGGGAAGAAAATTTCCGGAAAATAATAAGCCTGGATGCCCAACTATCTCCGGTGATCTTTTTCGTTTATATGACTAGGTAAGGGATAAATCAGGTCAATTTGTATATATCACAGCTAGGATTCTTTAAGATGAAATACAAAACTATTGCACTTTCTGTTGTTGCTTCCCTTAGTCTGGTTGCAGTCTGTGCAAACGCGACAGCAGGCACTACAACAACAAATACCGTTAACGGTGGTACTGTCCATTTCACAGGTCAGTTTGTTAACGCAGCCTGTGCCGTGAGTACCGATACCGCAGATCAAACCATCAATTTAGGGCAATACAGAACTGCCTCGATTACCGCAGCGGGCCAAACTACTACCAATATTCCTTTTAACATCAAATTGGTTAACTGTGATACTACTGTAGCAACTGCTGCTTCAATCGCATTCACCGGCACTCCGGATGAAGACAACTCAACGCTGTTTGCTGTAAATGCCGGTGGAACCAATTCCACTGCAGCATCTGGCGTGGGTATACAGCTGTTGGACAGCGCCTCAAACGATTTGCCGCCTGATGGCACCACTTACTCTGTTGCCAAAACGCTGACCGATGGCGACAACACCATCCCGTTCACCGCACGCTACAAATCCACAGCAGCGACAGTGACTGCGGGTCAGGCAGATGCCGATGCGACCTTCGTGATTCAATATCAGTAGTTTGTAAGCACAAATAATAAATAATGGACTACGACGGCCTCAGGGAAGAGGCCTATTTCTCACTAGGCCAATGCATCAAAAGTTAATTGGGTATTCCAATGCACAACAAATTTAAATCAGCCCTCCTTCTGGCTGTCGGACTCTTATTAGCCCCTTTACAATCGTTCGCCGACGGCGGTATTGCCTTGGGCGCAACGCGAGTTATCTACCCTCAGGGCGCATCTCAGACTTCATTACCCATTTCCAACAGCAGCACAACACAGCGCTTCCTTATCAACAGCTGGATAGAAAATGCAAACGGTAAAAAAGATAGCAATTTTGTTGTTACGCCGCCGCTATTTGTCTCGGAAGCGAAAACCGAAAATACATTGCGTATCATCTATGCAGGGGCCGCGCTGCCCAAAGATAGAGAAACTTTGTTTTATTTGAATGTAAAAGCGATTCCGTCACTGGACAAAAATGAGACCGCAGGGAAAAACATTCTGCAACTTGCCATCCTGTCACGTATCAAGCTGTTTGTCCGGCCGGATAATCTGCCAACGCAGCCCACTGACGCACCACAAAAGCTAAAGTTTAACCGCACGGGAAATTCGGTTCAAATCTCTAATCCTACCCCGTATTACATTACCTTGGTGAATATCACTTCTGTCGGTAAAAAACCTCAAAACGTGATGGTCGCGCCAATGAACTCAGCAAATTTGGATATTGCTGGAAGCGAGATTACTTTTCAGTCGATTAATGACTATGGCGCATTAACACCGCCGCAAACTCGCGTGATTAAATAGCAAAAGTCAGGTCGGGAAGCTATGCGCGTTTCAAATAAAACCAAGTATTGCCGAATAAGGAAAATACATCCCGGGTATTTTTTCGCCTTAAGTCATATTGCCTGCTTATTACTTTGTATACGCTCGGCTTATGCCGATAGCTATTTTAACCCTGCTTTCCTATCAGCTGACTCCGCCTCGGTTGCCGACCTGACACGATTTGAACAAGGAAAACAGCAAGCGGGGATTTATCAGGTAGACATCTCGGTAAATAACCAGTTTGTAGCCACCAAGAATATGAAGTTTATAGATGCGGGGAGTGATTCGACTGAATCGTCAGGACAGGCAGGAGGCCTAACTCCCTGTCTCGATAAAGATTGGCTTAACACCTTGGGAGTTAATACCTCGGCAATCCCACAGCTGAATAAATATTCAACTGGAGAGTGTTTGCCAGTGCAAAAGCTCATCCCTGCGACTAACATTGATTACGATTTTGCTGATCAAAAACTAAAGCTGAGTTTTCCGCAAGCATGGTTGGCTAATCGCGCCCGTGGATACATTCCACCTTCTCAGTGGGATAACGGGATCCCTGCATTGCTGATCAATTACAGCTTATCGGCAGATAAAGGCACTACAGGTCAAAGTAATTTTCTTTCGTTGGGCAGTGGTTTAAATCTTGGAGCCTGGCGTTTGCGTAATAATAGCTCCTGGACCTATGACAGTTACAAAGGTTACACCAGTAATCAATGGTCAAATATTGATACTTATCTGGAGCGGGCAGTCATTGCTTTGAAAAGTGAGCTGGTGTTAGGTGAAAGCAATACCAGTAACGATATTTATGACAGCGTCGGTTTTCAAGGCATTCGTTTATACAGTGACGAATCCATGTATCCAGATAGTCTTCAAGGATTTGCGCCAACAATACATGGCATTGCCAATAGCCGTTCAAAAGTTGTCATCAGGCAAAACGGCTATGTTATTTATCAAACCTATGTCTCATCAGGCCCTTTTACCATTAATGACCTGAACCCGACATCTTCCAGTGGCGATCTCACCGTTTCGGTGCAGGGAACCAACGGCTCCTCTCAGACTTTTGTTATTCCTTATTCCACCCTTCCTGTGCTACAGCGCACCGGCCGCATAAAATACGACTTAATTGTCGGTAATTTTCGCAGCGGCAGCGACGATCAGAACGATCCGTTTTTTGCTCAAGGCACGGCTATTTATGGCTTTGGTCAAGGAATGACAGTTTATGGCGGAACACAGCTGGCTGCAAAATATCAGGCATTTACCGGTGGAGTCGGTAAAAACTTGGGGGATCTTGGCGCGATTTCACTGGACGTAACCCAGGCAGCAAGCACCCTGTCAGACGGCAGTCATTATCGCGGTCAGTCCGCGCATGTTGCCTACGCCAAGTCACATATCCAGTCAGGCACGACTTTTCAGTTTGCAGGCTATCGCTATTCTAGCCAAGGTTTTTATACCCTTGACGATGTGGCTTATAAAGATACCGAAGGCTATCAATACGGCTTAAAAGATGATGGCTACGGCAACGAGGTCTATACCGCCACCTCTTACCACAATCTAGGTTATGCGAAAAAAACCCGCCTACAGATTAATATTAACCAGAGCCTTGGTCAGTATGGCTCAATGTATGCCTCAATTAGTGAACAGAGCTACTGGGGAATGAGCGCGGAAAACAAAACCTACCAACTCGGTTATTCCAATTCCTGGCACAGTATTAATTATACTTTGAGCCTGTCTTCTACCGAATCGGTGGGGATATCTGATACCGATCATGTTGCTTCGGTTAATTTGTCGATTCCTGTCAGTGCTCTTCTGGGACATCAATATTCAGGCAGCACCCGCGTCGCGGACAGAATGTACATCACCAGCAATGCTTCGCATAATTCAGATGGTACCGATTCCTTACAGTCAGGCGTTAGCGGAACTCTGCTTCGGGACAGCAATTTAAGCTACAGCCTGATGCAGGGACAAAGCTCCACTAATGGCGAATCCGGCAATGCCAACGCCCAGCTTCAAGGTGCCTATGGCACTGGAGCTTTGGGATACAGCTATGCGCCAGGTACACATGATTACACCTTGCAGCTTTCTGGCGGAATGGTTGCACACCAGAATGGCATTACTCTCAGCCAACCACTGGGCGAAACCAATATTCTTGTCAAAGCTCCTGGCGCAGCCGGAGTCAGCGTGGAGAATAAAACTGGCGTCGCTACTGATTTTCGTGGTTATACCGTTGTTCCTTACGCTGACATTTACCGCCTGAATCGTATCGCGCTGGATACCGATACCATGAATTCGCAGACCGATATCACAGACAATGTAAAAAATGTGGTACCAACCCGAGGAGCATTGGTGTTGTCCAGCTTTGACACTCATATCGGGGTGCGCGCATTAATTACCCTGAATCATAATAATCATCCCATTCCCTTCGGAGCCTCGGTTCAGGAAGTCGGTTCTGACTCATCAAGTATTGTAGGAGATGATGGGCAGGCATATTTAAGCGGGATGCCGCAAAGCGGAAAATTAAAGGTGCAGTGGGGACCAACTGATAATGAGAGCTGTACTGCAAGCTATGATATTCCCCAAGTAAGTAAAAAAACTCCAATTTATAACCTTACCGAGCTTTGCCGTTAATTTTATATTCATTGGCAAAAAGACCTCTGTTACTGAGAGACCAGATGAAAAACGTCTTGCACAATATTATTTTTTTAATTTCAACACTATTTTCTATGAATGCATTTGCTATGCACTGTACTGCTGATGTTGGAACTTATATTTATGACTATACCACGTCAATTATGTCCTCTTCGAATACAATAGGTTTTATCACACCGTGGATCACTCATTACTCTGGTGGAAGATATAGACTGGCCGGAGGTTGCACGAACCAGACCACCTATTATTCAGGGCTTCCTTCAGGCTCCATGACTTTATCATCCAGAGACGGTGACGGCACGAACTGGTACAACCTGGCTGATAATGATTATCTTCAGGTAGCAGTGCAAATTGGAGTTTTCAATAGATTCAGCGGCTCAAATCCATTCAACAATGTCCCTTTCATAGATGTTTCAGATAATTGCAGCCAATTTTGCCCCTGGTCTTCATTTACCTCATCTGGATCGAGAGTGAATATAAAGCTGAGAATCAAGAAAAAGTTTGTTGGGCCAAGTTTTATTGTCAACGAGCCTATCGCCTATGTATATGGCAATCAGGGGGGGCCCGGATTAGGCCCAGGCCAACCGCTGGCGCAGATTAATTTAAATGCCACAATGACCGTACCCCAAAGTTGCACGATTAATGCTGGAACAGTTGTTGAGTTTAATTTCGGTAATATAAGCGCCCAGTCTTTTGCAGTTGCCGGAGCGGGCCAAAAGCCCAGTAATGCTAATACACTGGAGAAAAGTATTGGTATCGCCTGCAATGATATATCGGCACAAACTACGATGACTTTACGACTCGAGGCCAGTAATGTCAGCGGCAACGCGGTAGTGTCTGATAATCCTGATGTTGGCTTTATTTTGGCAAATTCTGCGGGTACGCCACTCACGCCGAATAATACCCACAGCGTTATTCCTTTCCGTTTAGATGACAGCAGCCGAGCCAATATCTCGCTTGAATCCTGGCCAGTAAGCGTGACCGGCAATCAGCCTGCCGCAGGGCCTGTTACGGCAATCGGTTACTTGCGTGTTGATTTCCAATAGAGAGGGGACAATGAACAAGTCAGCATTATTTAGTCTAATAATCATTACCTTAACTTCAATTCTTTGCTTCGGCTGCCAGGCAGACAGCTTAGGAATGAGCAATGTTCGATTCTCGGCCAACATAGTGACCTGGAGCTGCACCATCAGCTCTGCAAGCCAAAACATTACTGTCAATCTAGGGCAATGGAATACCCGCTCCTATAAATCCTCTGGAATAACCACAACCCCTACCTATTTTTCAATCTCTCTTAATAACTGTGCTAATTCATCAGTCACCACCACCTTTAGTGGTAAGAGTGACCCTACCAATGATCAATATCTGGCTCTTGATTCCACCTCAACAGTCGAAAACGTAGCCATTGAGCTTCTGGACAGTGACAAAACCGAGCTGCCTTTAAATAAAGAATCGCATGCCGTGGTTGTTGGCAGCTCTGGAAACGCAACTCTTGGTTTTTATGCCCGCTATATAACCACCGCAAAAGCTGTTCAGGCAGGCACTGCCGATGCTCAGGCTACCTTTGTCATTAATTACCGCTAAACAATTGATTTAAAACACATAAAATCAAAAGCGTGACGATGCGCTCATTAAATATACTCATTATAAAACAATAAGATACATAGCCAATGCTCACCGCACTGGATGAACTTTAAGACTCGACATACTGATCTTCAGAATTTAATCCTGATCTAAAGCTTTTCTGCAGAGGATTTAATAAAACATTAATAAAAATGAAGTGATTTAGAAAAAACGCAGTTTTATATTAAAAATCCTTAGCTAAATGGAACAATATTAAGCAGTCAGAATTTGCATACAAACACTTTTGTAAAAAAATAAAAAAATTTACTTGATTTAAATCAATGTTTTTTATAGTTTTTAGTGATAGAGCTTACATAAAATTACAAGTGAATCTCTTTGGTAACACAATTGAGTATGTGAAAAAAAACTCCATATCATCTAGTATTGGTTTAACGGAGCTTATGTAACACTAAACTAGTTCTCAGATCCAAGTGGTGCTAGGTCGTCGTAGAAGGGGTCATTGCTACGGAGTATGAAAGTGATTTTGATTGAAAATTAAACGATTAGGGTCACAAGAATGATCAACTGGATACTAAGCGCTGAAACTAACTCGCAGTAAACTCTGGCCACCCAGGTTAAAGAACACGCTGAGTTTGAATTAAACGCTGATGAGCTCATTCCGAGCCATTTACCAGCTACTCTTTTTTGTTATTCCGAAATCAATCTATTCTTTGATGGAATATTGCTTAACGGAAAAAATTTATATTAATAAATAGCGTAGTCACTGTCTTCTCCAGAGTTCTGGAAAAAGTTGACACGGAATCGTCACACTCCAGATCTGATAACGTCACTCTTTAGATAGATTTGTTATTAGTCGGAAATACACTTTAATTAATAAACTTATTATTACTTAAAGTTACTGTTACTTGAAGTCACCACAATTAAGGAGTGCGCATGGACATTATCCAAGCCTATAATGTTACATTGAGAATGTGGGAGCCTGAAGATGTTGAAGGCTATTCGGCAATGGCGGCGAACCAACAAGTCATGAAGTTTATCTCATCAGGTCAGTCACGTCCTAAAGATGTCGTTGAGAAAGAGATTGCCCGTTTTAGAGCCTCTCAGGAACAGTATGGTTATTCTCGCTGGGCCGCCACTCTGGGCGAAGATAAACGTTTTATCGGCTTTGCTGGATTTGAAAAAAAAGAACACGGCATCAACTTTGGAATGCGTTATGACGAACCTTGGTGGGGAACTCCCTGGCCCTTTATTGCCGGTCATCTTGCATTAACTTATGCCTTTGATGTTTTAAAATTGGATCAGGTTCATACCATGACCAATATCAAGAATGTTAAAGCTATTAATATGAACATGAAATATCTTCAGTTAGAAGAATTTACTGACGGTATTTTTGATTTAGAGTACGGCCCTCACCAACGTATTATTTTCAGCCAAGAACGTTTCCAGAAAGTACGTCAGGCAAATGAAGGTAAAATCATCAAATTAGTAGGAAGCAAGCGCTTTGCCGATAACAAAATCAATTAAAGGCTCAGAAATGGAAAATGATGATGTCGTCCTTCTTTGCGATCACGAAGTGTTCCAGGGGGATAAAAAGAATCCTACTTTATGGGCTCTTTGGTTTCCCTTGGGCATATTAGTCGCAATAAGCAGGGTATTCCTGCTGATTATTTACACAGTTTTAATACAATTTTGTTCGGTACATACCAAGAAAAAAACTTATAGAAACCTGCTTCGTTTATTGGGTATCAGGATTACCTGTAACCTCGATTATGACACAGTACAAAAACACACTAACGGGTGCATTGTTGCGGCGAATCACATCAGTGTTTTCGACCACTTTCCTGCACTGGCAATGCCTTTAAGTACGTTGATGGTTCATCATGTTGACAGTTTAGCTGGCAAGGTGATGGGCTTCTTATTATTCAAAGGTTCAGGTTCTTCATATTGGGAAGTTAACAACCTCAAACAAATGATGAAGCAATTCCGGGATTGGAAAAAGTCGCCTGATGGAGTTGCGCTTTATGTGACCCCCGAAGCGACCATAAATAATCGCCGGGGGCTTTTTCGTTTCCGCCCTGATTTTGTGGTAAGAGGCCGCCCGGTAGTCCCCTTGGCCGTTTCTATTAATTTGCCCTTTGGATTAGCGCCGAATCCCATCGACTCATCGGGAGTGATAAAGTTTCTTCGGCTGCTTAGTAGCCCTACGATTCATTTTCACCTGGAGTATCTGGATAAGTTACCTGCCTATGTTTCTGAATCAGAATCGGGCACTGCTCAGCATTATGCCGACCAGATCCAGCAAAAAATTGCCAATAATCTTGCGATTCCGGCGACTCAAGTCACTCGCGAAGACAAACATCAATACCGTGCCGGGAGAAAAAAATAATGGACGTGATATTCGATTTCGACTTCACTCTATTACCCGAAGAAAGCACGGTAGAAGTCTTGAAAATTGCGCTTGAGAGCGATCCTCAACGTTCAGTTTTAATGCAAAGGCTGGCTGACATTGCGCCAAAAGCACTGGCTGGCAAGGCAAGTTTTGCGGAAAACCTTTTCATGCTGCAAATGGCACGCAGGGTCAGAAGGAATCACGTACAACTGTATGTAGAACGCAGTAAAGACCGTTTATTACCGGTTTTTCACCAACTTTTTGCCGACCTGAAACAGGCCAACGCTAACATACACATTATTTCCGGCGGCTATGAAGAGTGGATAAAACCACTGGCCGCAGAATGGGGAATATCCCCTGATAATGTCACTGGCAATCGCTTCCTTTGGTGGCGTAATAACGCCATCGGCCTGCGCCCTTCTCCAATGTGGTCCTCAAAGAAAAGTAAGACATTTATTGTTGGAGAATTACGCAAAAAGAAAATCATCAATAGTCCGGCTTTAATTATTGGTGACGGCACCGCAGACAGAGACGTATGGAGCCGAGGTGCTGTGCGCTGGTGTGTTATTGCAGAGTACTTCAATAAAGAAAGTCTGGAAGATGGCGAGCATTGTTATAAAGCGGCAACTCCTGAAGAAATGTGCCAAAGCGTGTTGCAGATAGTCAATAGTCGAACTCGCGAATCCGCCCACCTGGCTGAACGGGTATCGTGAGTTTACACAGTCTTGTGATATAAAAAATCCCTGCTTATTGGCAGGGATTTTTACTTGGCGCGGTTCAGCGACTATTTTATTTCGGAAAATCTGTGCCGACGGAAGTTTCTTTCCAGTCTTCGATTTCCTTTAATCGCTGCGCCAGTTTCTGCGTGACTGCATCGTGACCCCAAGCCCCCAACACCAGATGCCTTGGCGCATTTTCACTTTGCGTAATGGCAATCATCGCCTGCGCTGCACGTACTGGGTCACCAGGCTGTTTACCGCTGCCTTCTGAAGTGCCCTGCAAACGTTTACCCGCGGTGTCGGCATAGTCGGCAATTTTATTGGGGGTTTGTTGCAAGGAGCGCCCTGCCCAATCGGTACGGAATGGACCAGGCTCGACACAGGTGACGCTAATGCCCAACGGCCCAACCTCTGCCTGAAGCGAATCTGACCAGCCTTCCACCGCGTGCTTGCTGGCAGAATAATAACCGGAACCAGGAAATCCGACCAATCCGGCGACCGAAGTGATGTTGATGATATGTCCGTGACCCGTTTTACGCATAATCGGCAGTACTGCCCGTGTCAGGGCAAAAAGTCCAAAGACGTTGGCATCGAACTGCGCGCGAATTTGATCTTCTTCCCCTTCTTCGACAGAAGATTGATAACCATAGCCGGCATTATTGACCAGCACGCTGATGCTACCAAATTTATCGACCGCCGCCTTCACCGCTTTCTGAATCGCAGCGCTGTCGGTTACGTCCAGCGCCACGGCCAAAGCACGTTCTTCGGCACCCACGACCAGATCTTCAACTGAGCGCTTGTCGCGGGCGGTTACCACGACTTTAAACCCTTTTTTAAGCACTTCTTTCGCCAGCTCTCGGCCAAAGCCGGTTGAGCAGCCGGTAATCAGCCAGACGGGAGTATGTTTAATCGTCATGTCTTTATCCTCATGCTTGTTAATTGTTAGCGCAGTTAAAAGGATAGTCACTCCCCGGCTTCAGGACTGATATTAAGGCACAAAACGATAAATTCAGATAATTCAGCTCAGCTCATTCCACACAAAATCCCAGTACTTCCCATAGAGGATCACTCGAATATCCATTAACATTCAAGTTGAGGTGAGTTGATTTAACCCTTTGTTTGAAAGATGTTTTTTCATGCAGGGGGATGGACTGGGGTGTATTTTATTTTTGCAGAGATGTCATCGCCAGTATGATTAAAATTTTAAATCACCAAAAGTTTTACGGCAGTGCGCTAATAAGTTTCTGACGCAATTCTTTGACTCTGAAAGTGAGATCTGTCAGCTCGTCACAAGAGGTGCCCATCACGGAGATCATATCTGCTGGTACTCCCGCTGCGTCGATTTTAAGCTGATGACCCTGTTTGGTCAGTGAGATAAGGACTCGTCTCTCGTCATTTCCGACATCCCGCCTTCTACTGATAATACCGGTTTGCTCCAGTCGTTTTAATAACTGGCTAAGGGTGCCCGAATCGAGCTGAACACGTTCACCAATTTCCGAAACCGTTACATTGTCTCTTTCCCACAACGCGAGTAATACCAAATACTGAGGGTAAGTCAAACCCAGAGGTTTCAGCCTGGACTGGTAAAGCTTGGTCATTGCAAGGGAGGCAGAATAAAGAGCGAAGCAAAGGAACTGCTCGATAACGACTGGCTCAATAACAACAGGCGCTTCATTTTCAGCAGGGATTTTAGGCACCATTTCTGTCTCTATTTTCATTTCAACCTCAAGCACTTTCGAAGCACAAACTGCGTGCTTTATTGTTGAGCAAAACGCTGGCTTTTAACAGTGGGGTCAATATTGATCGTGATTAAATTGATGTCAATGTCATTACCTGGTTCACAGGTGATCAACACTCTTGCTTTGTGAATACCAAATTCAATTTTAACCTATTGTTTTAAATAAAAAAAGCCCCGCCAAAATGACGGGGCCTGGTACTTGCGCAGGGCGACGCAAAAGGGCCGTGAGACCCGGTAAAGCTTGATGTTTCAGTCCGGCGCGGATGCTTGTTAGGCTGTCCGACTCACCGAACCATCAAATTCCAGAGCATTTTTCATTGCGGCAACGATATCGCCGTCTACACAATAGCGGCTGAATTCATCAAAATCAGTATCAGAACTCATGGTGACACCGGCTTTGCGGTAGCGCATGGCAGAAAGCACCTGCCGACCCGCCGAGCTGTGCAACTCGGTCAAACCAATATCGACAAACTTTTGCAGATTGGTCAAGCGAACACCGGCACCTGCCATAATTATTGGACCACGAGTCAGATTATTAAGTTCACGCAACATAGAAATACCGACCTCGGCGTTTTGTTGCTGGCCTGATGTCAGAATGCGCGCCACGCCGAGCTGAGTCAATTGCTCTAATGCGACCTTGGGATTAAGGCACATATCAAAGGCACGGTGGAAGGTCACTTGCATCTCACCGCACAGCGCCATGACTTCCCACATCCTCGGCATATCAATGTGCCCTTCTGAATCAAGCATGCCTATCACCACGCCGGGAAACCCAAGGTCGCGAATGCAGGCAACATCACTTTTCAGGACATCAAACTCACTTTGGTTATAGCAAAAATCCCCGCCTCGCGGTCGAACAATCGGATGAACAGGCACAGTCAATTTTTCCCTGGCCAGTTTCAATGTCCCATAGCTTGGAGTAATGCCACCGTCGGCCTGGCTTGCGCAAAGCTCGACGCGATCCGCTCCGGCCTCTTCGGCCGTCAAAGCACAGTCCACGCTATAACAACACACTTCTAACTTAGTCATGTGATTTCTCCTGATTCCGCCCCCATGCTACAACACTTGTTTGTAAGGGGCCATGTCGCGTAGGCTCAAGCAAAAGCATCCTGCTAAATTGCCTGCTTAGGAAAGCTAACTATGACATTCAATTTTGATCAATGGGTCGACCGCAGTCACAGTGATAGCGTTAAGTGGAACAAATATCGTGACTCTGACGTCATCCCTTTGTGGGTGGCCGATACAGATTTCAAATCACCGCCAGCAGTAATTAATGCGCTGCAACAGCGAGTTGCCGAAGGCGTATTTGGCTATGGTTCTCCCCCGCAGGCACTCATCGAGAACATTGTTAGCAGGATGCACAAAAGATATGACTGGACGATTAAGCCTGAATGGATTGTCTGGTTGCCGGGTTTGGTATGCGGACTCAATCTCGCCGTGCGGGCTTTTACGACCGCACAGCAAGCCAGTATCATGCCTTCGCCGATTTACCCTCCTTTTATGCAGGCGGCTCAGTCAGAGGGCAGAAGATATTTTTCAGCCGTTTCACATCAGCAGGATAAACGCTGGATAACCGACTACTCACAGCTTGAAACCAGGCTGGACGGCAGTGAAAAATTGCTGATGCTGTGCAACCCTTATAATCCCGGCGGCACGGTTTATCGCCGAGAAGAGCTTCTTGCTCACCTGGATTTTGCCCAGCGCCATGACCTGATTGTTTGCTCCGATGAGATCCACTGCGACTTATTGCTAGAGCCGGGACTGTGCCACATTCCTTTTGCATCTTTGAATGAAGAAGCGGCTAATCGCAGCGTGACGCTGATGTCACCGTCAAAAACTTTTAATCTTGCCGGATTAGGCGCTTCATTGGCGATCGTCCCCAATGAAGAACTGCGCCTCAAATTTGCCTTGACCGCGCAAGGGATCGTACCGCATGTCAATATTTTGGCCTTTGTCGCGGCAACCGCGGCCTACAGCGACGGCCAAAACTGGCTGACAGACCAGCTGACTTATCTGCGTGGTAATCGTGATTTGGTCTTTCAACGTATCAACGCCATGCCCGGTCTGAGAATGCTGAAAAATGAAGGCACTTATCTCGGCTGGATTGATGCAACAGAAGCCCAACTGCCCTCGCCTTATCGTTTCTTTTTAGATGCCGGCGTTGGATTATCAGACGGAAAAGATTTTGGCAGCCCGGATTTCGTGAGGATCAACCTGGGCTGTCAAAGGGCGCTGCTGGAAAAAGCGCTGGACCGCATGGAGTCTGCGCTGGCCGCTCGTTAGCCCTGTTCCCGTTCGCTGGCTACAATTTCACGCAGGCTGTAAGGGTGAAACTTGATGGTGACTGTTCCATCGGTGATAGCCAGCGTCGGGTTCGGTAAACGCTCATGCTCGCCTTTTGGCGCGCTTTGTTTTAGCTTGATGCCCGGTGCGACCAGCGCTTCGTCGGCCAACGCGGCCAGTGCACGCGGGTAAAACCCTTCCGCGCCGCCGCTCAGCACAAGCTCAACGTGCTCCCATCCTTCGTGCGGATAACGCTTGTCGCCAGGATAAGGCAGCTCAATCAAGTCAATCTCCCACGGCCCGACTTTCAGCGGCTGCGCCAGATCATACAGGCAGATTGGCCTGCCATTGATCTCCGTTTCATTGAGCAGTGAACCGCACTGCTCAAATCCTTTACGCCAGCGGTCGGCGGTGGCGTTTTGGTGACAGCGAACAGAGATATGATCGGCATAAAAATCTGCCAGTTCCAGCTGCAATTTTTGCGCAAAGGCTTCTAATAATTCGGTAAAACGCGGCAGATCAGCCACCAGGTCGTTAAGTTCCGGCACGGTGTTCAAAGTGGTCATCGATTTTTCTCTTTGGGTGGCATGGGGCGCTTAATTTACACAACCCCTTGGCGTGTTGCCAGTCTATCAATGCGGATTAACCGACTAATAGCGCGGGATATTGCCCTGCACATTACTGACTCAAGTTGGCTAATATGATATAAAAGCGCATCAGTAAAGTCAGGGGTAGGCAATGGGCCAAATAGTGCTCAGTGGTCGCCCATGCCAGTCAATCAAGTTGACACCATTACGGTGTTATAAGTTTAGTCATTTAAGGTAATCCGGTGAATATACAGGCCCTTCTATCAGAAAAAGTATGCCAGGCACTCGTTGCCGCAGGTGCTCCGTCAGACGTCGAAGCTCAGATTCGTCAGTCTGCAAAAGCACAGTTTGGTGACTATCAGGCCAATGGCGTGATGTCCGTTGCTAAAACATTGGCAATGCCACCACGACAACTGGCAGAAAAAGTCGTGGCGCTGTTAGATCTGTCTGGTATCGCTTCTAAAGTTGAAATCGCCGGTCCTGGATTTATCAATATTTTCCTCGACAGCGGCTTTGTTGCCACCAACGCCGACGCCGCACTGGCCGACGCTAAACTGGGTATTTCCCCAGTTGAACAGCAAACCATCGTAATCGACTATTCTGCGCCAAACGTCGCGAAAGAAATGCACGTGGGTCACATACGCTCCACGATTATTGGTGATGCCGCAGCGCGCACCAACGAATTGCTGGGCCACAAAGTTATCCGCGCCAACCACGTCGGCGACTGGGGCACACAGTTTGGTATGCTGATTGCCTACCTCGAGAAAGTGCAGAACGAAAACGCTGGCGAGATGAAACTCTCCGATCTGGAAGAATTTTATCGTGCAGCCAAGAAAAATTACGACGAAGACGAAGATTTCGCGCTGCGCGCACGCGCCTACGTAGTCAAACTACAGGGCGGTGATGAATACTGCCTGCAAATGTGGCGCAAGCTGGTTGATGTGACCATGGTGCAGAACCAACTTACTTACGATCGCATGAATGTCACGCTGACGCGCGATGATGTCATGGGTGAAAGCCTGTACAACAGCATGCTGCCGGGCATCGTGTCAGACTTGCAGGATAAAGGTCTGGCGGTAGACAGCGAAGGTGCCGTGGTTGTATTCCTTGATGAATACAAAAACAAAGACGGCGACCCGATGGGCGTAATCATTCGTAAAAAAGATGGCGGCTATCTGTATACCACCACCGATATCGCCTGCGCGAAATATCGCTACGAAACGTTAGGTGCCGATCGCGTTCTTTATTACATCGATTCTCGCCAGCATCAGCACCTGCAGCAGGCGTGGACTATCGTGCGTAAAGCCGGTTATGTGCCGGACTCTGTTGCGCTTGAGCATCACGCTTTCGGCATGATGTTAGGGAAAGACGGCAAGCCGTTTAAAACTCGCTCCGGTGGCACCATCAAGCTCTCCGATTTGCTGGATGAAGCCATTGTTCGCGCGCGCGAGCTGATTTTATCCAAAAAACCGGACCTGCCAGCCGAAGAACTGGAAAATCTGGTCAACGCCGTGGGTATCGGTGCAATCAAATACGCTGACCTGTCGAAAAGTCGCACCACTGACTACATCTTCGACTGGGACAACATGCTGGCGTTTGAAGGTAACACCGCGCCATATATGCAATACGCTTACACTCGCGTGGCGTCTATCTTCAAGCGTGCCGACATTGACGTGAGCAGCCTGACTGCACCGATGGTGTTGACTGAAGACCGCGAGCTGGCACTGGCAACCCGACTGCTGCAGTTTGAAGAAACCTTGACTCTGGTTGCGCGCGACGGTACTCCGCACGTAATGTGCGCTTACCTTTATGACGTGGCTGGCCTGTTCTCCGGTTTCTACGAAGACTGCCCAATTCTTAACGCTGAAGACGCCAACGTGCGTAACAGCCGCCTGAAGCTGGCGCTGTTGACGCAACGCACCTTGAAAACCGGTTTGGATACTCTGGGTATTGAAACTGTAGAACGGATGTAAACTCGCTGTTTCAGATAAACCAAAGGCCGCTAAATGCGGCCTTTTTTATTGTTAAAATAAGAGGTTAAGTGCTAGCTACGCGCATAGTCCTTCACTTTGAACCCGAGCAGGCCCAACGCGGCGAAGTACACGACTACCCCCACAACCACCACAGCGGCAAGGCGCAGAAGGCGCATTGGCATGCCGCCCAGTGACCAGTCTGGCATCACGTACATCATGCCCACCAGCGCAGCGGCCATAACGATTACCGCGATGAACAGGCGAGTCAGGAAGCTCGCCCAGCCCGGTTGCGGTTGGAAAATATCCTGCTTGCGAAGCTGCCAATAAAGCAGTGAAGCATTCAAACAGGCCGCCAGGCCAATCGACAACGACAGCCCCGCGTGTTTCAACGGACCTATAAATGCCAGATTCATCAGCTGAGTCATGATCAGGGTAATGATCGCAATTTTAACTGGGGTTTTAATGTCCTGACGCGAATAGAATCCCGGCGCCAACACTTTGACCACGATAAGCCCCATTAGACCGACTGAATAAGCGACCAGCGCGCGCTGGGTCATAGAAGCATCAAAAGCGTTAAACTTGCCGTACTGGAAAAGTGCGACGGTCAGCGGCTTGGCCAAAATACCCAATGCTACCGAGCTCGGCAGCGCCAGCAGGAAACATAGACGCAGCCCCCAATCCATCAGGCGGTTGTACTCTTTATGGTTGCCGCTGGAGAAACTGCGCGCCAAAGAAGGCAGCAGAATCGTCCCCAACGCCACGCCCAGCACGCCGGACGGAAACTCCATCAAACGGTCGGCATAATACATCCACGACACCGATCCCGAGACCAGGAAAGAGGCGAAAATGGTATTGATAATCAGCGAGATCTGGCTGACGGAAACCCCCAGAATAGCCGGCCCCATCTGGCGCATCACCCGCCATACGCCAGCATCTTTAAGATTCAGTCGCGGCAACACCAGCATGCCGATTTTTTTCAGGTGCGGCAGTTGGTAGCCTAATTGCAGCACTCCACCGACCACCACGGCCCACGCCAGTGCCATGACCGGCGGATGGAAATACGGCGCGGCAAACAGTGCAAACACCAGCATGCTGACGTTAAGCAGCGTGGGAGCAAAAGCCGGGATCGAGAAGCGGTTCCAGGTGTTGAGGATAGCGCCCGCCAGCGAGGCGAGCGAAATCAGCAGAATATACGGGAACGTCACGCGCAGCAGCGCAGAGGTCAGCGCAAACTTGTCAGGCGTATCGGCAAACCCCGGAGCGGTCACATAAATAACCCACGGAGCAGCAAACATTCCGGCGACGGTCACCAGCGCCAGCACCAACGTCAGCAGTCCGGAGACAAAGGCGATAAAGGTGCGCGTCGCCTCTTCCCCCTGCTGGCTTTTATATTCGGCAAGGATCGGCACGAAGGCCTGAGAAAACGCGCCTTCGGCAAAAATACGGCGCAGGAGATTCGGTAATTTAAAGGCGACGAAAAAGGCGTCGGTCACCATACCTGCACCAAACACTCGGGCAACTACGGCATCGCGGGCAAAACCAAGTACCCGGGAAAACATCGTCATTGAACTGACGGCGGCTAAAGACTTCAGTAGATTCATGTGACTTTTTCTTGTGGCCGGTAAACTGCGAAACAGCCCCGGCAAGGTTCGAAAGTGCGTATAGTCTACGTATCAAAAATACAATAGCTACAGGCAGTTGTTATATATTGTTTCCCATAGGAAATTATCAGAATAATCACTGCTGCAGCAGCAACTTTGCGATCACTCTTTGCGCCGCCAGTGCCTGTTCTCCGCTGGTCTGCGGGACAGTTTGATTGCTGACACAGTCGATAAAATGCCGGATTGCGCCCTCGAACCCTCGCTGGGCCAACGTAGTCTGCCAACCAGCGATCGGTTGTTCGGTGATCCCCGTCGCGCTTTCCTGCTGCCACCGGCGCATATCGCTGACCTGATACCAGCCTGCGTCCATCACGACCTGTGTCGCTTCGCGCTGAGTCCCCGCGCGGCGATGCATGGAGGTGGTAATCCGCGTGTTGCCGGCTGTAAATTGATGCTCGGCGTAAAGCAGCTGCCCCTGAGAGTTGGTATCAATCTGGCCGCCGACCAGCTTGCTTTCACCTTCCGCCAACCATAGCGCGGTATCGACTACGTGCAGATAATCATCGAGCAGCGTGAAAGCTGCATCTTGAGGGCCGACGCTATCGGCACGGTGTTTATCAAAACGAATTGAAGCCGGGCCCGTGCTGTTTTTCAACTGGTTTTTTAGCTGCACATAAAGCGGGGCAAAACGACGATTAAATCCAACCATCAAGGTTTTACCCTGTCGCCGGGCCAGCTCCACCAGCTGTTCGGCCTCACCCAGCTCTGCAGCCAGCGGCTTATCGACATAAACGTGAACGCCGGCATTCAACAGCTGGGTAATCACACTAAAGTGCGACTCGGTGCTGCTGTGCACAAATACTGCATCGCAAGCCTGAGCCAACTCATCAAGCCGGGGATAACAGCGGAATCGATAACTGTCACAAACCGACTGCGCTTTGGCCTGATTCGGCGAAAATCCCCCTTCCAGCGTCCAGTCAATGGCCTGACTCAATATCGGCAGATAAGCCTTTTGCGCGATACCGCCTAGCCCTACCACGCCAAGGCGAAGTTTGCTCATTCTAAACTCCTTTAATCAGCCAACCTTTCGAGAAGATGATCCAGGCGTTGCTTGAGTTCGGCAACCTCATTTTCCAATACGCCAACTCGTTCGGCCAAATCACTTTCAGCAGCGCTGGATAATACGGACAAATTAACAATTTCTTCGTCGCTGGCGGCATCTGTAACCTCACCGCTAAATAAATGCATAAAGCGGCTTTCGCGTTTTCCCGGTTCACGAGCCAGACGCACGCAAAACGGACCATCTTCGCGACTCGCCAAATCATTCAGGGTTTGCTCAACCTGGCCGACATCGGCGAAATCATGCAGGCGGTTGGTTCGCGTGCGCAGCTCGCCAGGGGTTTGGGCACCGCGTAGCAGCAGGGTTGCTATCAGCGCCACTTCCGCAGAAGAGAATTTAAGATTGCCGAACTCAGAGTTACAGAAACGGTGCTCGTATTTCATGGTCCTGCTGCCGCTGACCGAGCGAATAATATGCTTTCGCAGCAGAAGATCCAGCGTTTGCTGCACTTCGGATTCGCCGAGTTCCATCACCGGCTCGCGGTTAGTCTTCTGATTGCAGGCGGTGGTCAGGCTGTTAAGACTGAGAGGATACTGTTCGGGCGTCGTTATTTGCTTTTCCAACATACAGCCGATGACCCGCGCTTCTTTGGCGCTGAATTCATATTTCATGTTTTCCCTTAATTATCGCGGCGGCAGCCATTGACGGTCGGTGAGCGCCATCAATACGTGGTCCTGCCATTTACCATCAATCAGCAAATAATCTTTCGCATAGCCTTCGCGCTCAAAACCGAGACGCTCCAGCAGGCCACCGCTGCGGTGATTGTGCGGCATATAATTGGCCATTATACGATGCATCCTTTGGTGGCGTTGCATATAGCGGATGAGTGATTGCAGCGCTTCATACATCAGGCCCTGGCCTTGCCATTGCTCGCCAAGGGAATAACCCAGGAAGCAGGCATGGAATGAGCCGCGCAAAACGTTGCTGAAATTCGCCACACCGCGGATATGATTTTCGTCAGGATCAAGCAGAATGAAATAGTAGGCGGTGCCCTGCTTTTGCATCTCGTTAATCAGGCCAAGGCGCGCCTGCCAGCCGGAAGGATAGCAATGGCTTTCATCCCGGATAGGTTCCCAGGGTTTTAAAAAGGCGCGGTTTTCAGTGTAATAATCGGCCAGACGATGGGCATCGCGCTCGTGTACCAGGCGCAATACCATTCGGTCTGTTGTAAGCCGCACTTTAGGTGCTGCTGATCGATAGCCAAACATCCCTTCCCTCCAGATTATGCACGGCTCGATAAGAACATTTTATAGGAAACAGCCCCTGTCATTTCCTTTGAACCTATACGATTTCTACCGCCTCTGTGTGCATCAGAGCCGAGGCGAGTATCCTATGTTGAACCCCGTACAGAATTATTCAATATATTCAGCGTCCCGTCATTGATTTTGCCAGTCCTGAAGCCTCTTGACGATAAAAAAGATCATCGATGGCGCACGATCTAATTATTCGTTTGAAGTTTTGACCCTCGCTGGTTGCGGTTCAATTTATCGACCCTTGTGGAGGGACTGCGATAGCCACAGGTCTATAACGGTTGCAGTAAAATGTATGACGTCGAACGAGCGTTGCACTGAACCTGCGATGCTTCGCGGAAACTAAGCTTTGCGGTTTGATCTCAGTGAACATTTTCACCATACTCAATGATTGAGACATCTCTGGTGACAGAAGAGAAAACGGCAAACCGATCTTCCCTACACCCTTGTTTGCCGGTATAAAAAGGAGCCACGTATCATGAAGTTATATGTTTATGAACACTGTCCCTACTGCGTAAAGGCCCGCATGATTTTCGGCCTTAAGAATCTCCCGGTAGAGGTTAATGCCCTGCTTAATGACGACGAGAAAACCCCGACGTCAATGGTTGGCCAAAAAGTGGTGCCTATCTTGCAAAAACAAGACGGCAGCTTTATGCCAGAAAGCATGGATATCGTTCAGTACATCGATAAATCAGACCGCAAACCGCTGCTGACCGGCCCGTTGAGTGCCCAAATTTCCGCCTGGTTGCGTCACGTTTCCGAGTACACCGAGAAGCTGCTTATTCCACGTTTCGCAGCGGCTCCTTTTGAAGAGTTCGCCACGCCACAGGCTCGTCAGTATTTCACCGACAAGAAACAGGCAAAACTCGGCGATTTTAAAGAGCATCTGCAACATTCGCCCGGATTGGTTAAAAAAATCAATCAGGACTTGCGCGACCTCGACAAGCTGATTAAAGAGCCTAATGCGGTTAATGGTGAGTTGTCAGAGGATGATATTCACCTGTTCCCCGTGTTGCGCTCACTGTCTATCGTCAAGGGCGTAGAATTGCCGACCCGTGTACAGGCCTATCGCGACAATATGGCTAAACAAACTCAGATAAACTTGCTGACCAGCATCGCCAGTTAGCCAGTTTTCTGCTCAAGGGCTGCACATTCGGTGCGGCCCTTACTTTTCTATACTTTCTTCTCCTTCCCTCTCCGTTTACAAACAGGGCATACTGTGCGCCTTGGAAATTTCATCGAGGAAGTTATGAGAAAGCTATTTTTAGGGGCTGCTGCCCTGATTTTTGTCGGCCTGCTTGCCGGATGCAACCATCTTACGCAATACACCCTCAGTGAACAGGAAGTGAATCACTACCTGCAAAAACACAATGATTTCCAGAAACAAGTGGGCGTGCCGGGCGTGGCTGATGCTCGCATTACGTTGACTGATCTTAGCAGCCAGATTGGCCGCGCCGAGCCGGGTAAAATCACCCTGTCTGGCAATGCCGATATCGACGTCAAATCACTGTTTGGCAAGAAGAAAGCCGACATGACCCTGACCTTGAAAGCTACGCCGGTGTTCAACAAGGAAGAGGGCGCTGTCTACCTGAAAGATCTCGAGGTGGTAAGTTACACCGTGCAGCCTGAGAAAATGCAGCCCGTTATTGATGGTTTGATGCCGTATCTAAATCAGTCGCTGAAATCTTATTTCGACCAGAAACCTGCTTACGTGCTGAGCAGCGATCATAGCGAAACTGAAGCAATGGCAAAAAGACTGGCCAAGGGGCTGGAAGTGAAACCGGGCGAATTAGTGATCCCGTTCACCGACTAAAAAATTTGCGGTTATATCCTGTTTACCAATGGCAACCGCGCCATCTGCCACACAGCAGTAAAAAAAAGCCTGAGATTGACCAGCCCCATTCGGGTGTCAACTCAGGCTTTTTCTATTCTAAAAATTGGAATTTTCTAACCTAGTGTCTAGAAATTTCCTGACTGGCAAATCAGGCGAAACTCGCGAACCAAAAACTGCTTATTGTTCGTCTTCTTCGCTGTCTTCAATATCGTCCGGCAATGCTTCTTCCAGCTCGTCACGCATTGCGGTAATCGCCTCGCGAGTGATTTCCGAAAGCGTGCGATAGAAGCCACTGGTTGCGTGGGCTTCAACCTTGCCAAGGAATTTACCGCACCATGGCAGCATCAGCTCATCAAACAACGCAATCTGCGCCGCCGCTTCATCTTCCTGCGACTGATCTTCCAGCCATGAAGCTGCCAGCAGCATTGAACCAAAATGATCCGCCGGAGCTTCTGTCATTGGCATGCCGCGCTGCTTGAGGAAAGTGCGCACTTCCTGCTCCGAATCGCCTTCGACATAATCACTGCGAAACGGCGATACTGCGCACTCGGTGCCGACAAACAGATGGTTAAACTCCGCCGCCAAAGCCTGCGGGTCAGCGCTTTGCTGCAAACGCAGCAGCAACGCATCCTGCTCCAGCGGCCAATGCTCACGCAGTTTACCTTGCTGTATCAGGCCAAATAGCGGCACCAAAAGCGGGTCTTGTGGCTGACGATAAAACAAAGTGCCCAATACGCGGCAAACGATAGAAAACTCATTCATAATAAGAACCTGATTAAGATTGGCGACGCAAAAATTTGCGTGACAATGTCACAGTTCGGAAAATTCTGCAATTGCCGGTCTACCGCGTCGTTGCAGAAAATCCAGGAAACGTCGTGGGCTGGCATTTAAAATCCGCTCATGCGGGAACCCCACCTCTTTAATTATACGTTCACAATGCTCAAAACCGCCCAGCGAATAGGCAATATGTGAATCAGAACCCAGTGCCAGCCAGCCACCGGCTTCTTTTACAGCAGCAACAATCGCACGACAGTTGGGTTCGCTGCCCTTGCGCGAGTGGGTGAATGACGAGTTATTCAGCTCCAGCGCCACCTCGTATTTCGCGGCGGCCTCGGCAATGGCCGGGATGTCGACCGGATATTTCGGGTTGCCGGGGTGACTGATAATATGCACTTCCCCGCCCGCCATGGCGGCAATCATTGCCTGAGTATGGGTGGCTTTGTCGACCGGCGGCATGACAGGTTCGTGAAAACCGGCAATTACAAAATCCACCGCAGTGAGCATAGGCCCGGTGCAGTCAATATCACCGTTAATGTTCTTGATATTGGACTCGATACTGCGCAGGATACCAACGCCATCAACCAGTCGTGGCCATACCTGCATATTCATAAAATGCCAATAATGCGGCGCATCGGCCATATCCGGGCCGTGATCGGTGATGGCAAACAGCTTGATGCCTTTCTGCTGGGCTTCATCAATATAATCGTGCAGCGTGCTGTAAGCATGAGTGCTGGCGACGGTATGCATATGTAAATCAACCGGAAACATATTTACTCCTCAGGCATGAGCCGTCTCGGTCATAGCCGGACGGCATTAAAAGCTTAGCAGTTCTCAACGGATGATCGGGCCGCCGATTAGTAGCCGCGCGCCAGATCAACCAGGCCAATCGGCGTGCGTCCGGCTTCAATTGCCTGAATATTCGCGACAATACTGTCCATCGCTTCTTCCGGCAAGGTGTCGGCACCGATATGAGGCGTGATGCTAACACGCGGATGTGACCAAAATGGGTGCATGCGCTGCATCGGTTCTCGAACGAAAACGTCCAGCGTTGCCGCAGCGATTTGACCGCTGTCGAGCGCGTTTAGCAGGTCACCTTCAACCAAATGCGTCCCGCGACCAAGATTTACCAGATAAGACTGCTGTGCCAGTTGGTTAAACAGGTTTCGGTTGAGGACTCCCGCCGTCTGTGGCGTATTGGGCAACAGATTAATCAACAGCTTGCAGCCATTGGCGAAATCATTCAGTTGCTCTTTGCCAGAAAAACTCTCCACGCCGGGCTGGTTTTTGGGAGTACGGCTCCAGCTGCGCACTTTAAATTTAAGACTGGTCAGCTTTTCTGCCACCGCCCTGCCGAGCACTCCGGCACCGAGAATACCGATAGTGAAATCGCCATGCTGATGGGCAGTGAGCGGACGCCACTGTTTTTGCTGTTGAAATAGTTGATATTCGTCGAGTCGGCGGAAATATCGCAGCACCGTGGCCAGCGCATATTCCTGCATTTGCAGCGCCATGCCGGTATCTTCCAGGCGAATTAACGGCACACCCGCGGGTAAAGTACCCGGAGCGCGCTGCTCCTGAGTGAGGATTGCATCAACGCCCGCGCCCATGACGAAAATGCCTTTCAGCTCGCCGCGCATTGCCAGCATTTCCTGCGGTGGATGCCAGACCAGAGCATAATCTGCAGAACAGGTATCGCCGCGATGCCAGGCACGAACTTGCGCCTGTGGCAACCGTTGGCCGATACCCTCTATCCATGGTTTTGAATCAATTGTAGGGTGATAGAAAATGATGTTCATGATGTTGCCTCCTTAGCTGTTCTAGATTTCCTCTAAAATCACTGTGATGCAACCTTTGTCTGCGAAAAGTTGATTAAAAAAAAGACCCTGTTCGACAGGGCCTTGCTATTCACTATATCTATTAGATTACGCCGGCTCACGCTGGATAAGGCGACGCAAGACTGGGATTAGCAACATAAGCACCACGCCAGTGGCAACGGACCCCCATCCCAGCACGCTAAACACCTGGCTATAACCCGGATTGGTCACTGCCGGAGTGCTACCGGTATTCGCCGGCATCAGGCCGGAGATAAAACTCGCCAACACGGCGCCAACACCAGTGACCATCATCCAGCAGCCCATCATTACGCCCTGATAACGCGCCGGAGCCAGTTTGCCAATCATTGCGTAGCCGATCGGCGAAATCATCAGTTCGCCAATACTTTGGAAAACGTAGCTAATGACGATCCATTTGAAAGCCATCAGGCCATTTTCACCGGCAAAATGAATGCCAATCGGCAGTACCAGCATACCGATACCAATACATAACAATGCGCCGGAGAACTGAAGCGGAATATCGATACGCAAGCCGCGCTGGCGAAGTTTTTTAAACCATAGCGCCATCAGCGGGCCACCGACCACAATAACGATTGTGTTAATATCCTGGATCCACTGAGGCGCGACGCGCAAACCAAAAACGTTAAGGTCGATATTATTTTCGGCGAACAACGTCAGGCCCATCGGTGCCAACTGATACAGCGTCCAGAACACCAGAGAACCGGCAGCAAGCAGCAGATAGGCTTTCATACGGCTTTTCTCGTCGCGCTGACGATGGCGAGCAGTCACAATCCCCATAATAACGAAAATGATAATGCCCAATGCAACCACGAAGTAGCTGCTCAGGGCAGCCTGAGTCAGCAAGACGCGGATTATCGGCACCAACACGAGAAGAATCGCGATCCCTACCAGCATGCGCTGCATGAATTGCCGTGAGTTAACCTGTTTCAGCGGTGTATTGATATCCTTGAGGATATTCCAACGCGACAGGGTGAGAATTATCGCAGCAGCATTGCCAAGAGTGGCAAAAAGGAACAGTGCGCGGTAATTCTCGGTCAGTTGAAAATAGCCCGCGACGGTAAAACCAACAAAGAAACCGAGGTTCATCCCGGCGTAGTTCCACAGGAAAGCTGATTCGCGGCGTTCGTCCTCTGGAGCAAAACGTTGAGTGAGCATCATATTTAGACAGGTAACGTTCAGCCCGCTGCCGGTGAGGAACATCGCCAGCCCCCAATACAGGCCGCTGACTCCGGCTACGGCAATCAGCGCACAGCCAATAACCTGCAACACCATGCCCAGAACAAACAGATTACGGTTGCTAAGGTAACGCCCGCCGAGGTAGCCGCCAAACATGTGCAAGCCGTAGTTGAATGCACCAAAGACCCCCATGATGGCATTGGCCTGATTTTCACTGAACCCGAGGCGCTTGGTGGCGTAGAGCACCAGTGTCGAGTAAAGCACGGCGAAACCTAGCGTGGAAAAGGTCTGTATAAAGAACAGCGCGCCGGAACCTGCGGGAATAACCGCGTGAGAAGGTGATGTATTTTCTGAATGACTCAAGTCGTACCCCTGTACTTACTAGATTGTTCAAGCCAGTTAACGGCCCGATAAAAATGCATAAACTCGTCAGTGACTAAATTGAAAGCTGCGTGCTTAAAAACACGGCGGTTTTTTATGCTCTGGTTTTTAAGTCGCATCATGTTATACCGTTGCCAATAGGCAAATTCACAGCATTTTTTGCGATAAATCATTACAATGTGCCATGTGTTTGCTTGTTGCTCAAAACGGGCATTAAATCTGACCAGACATAAACAACCAAAGAAAACAGTACGGACCCGCTCGCTTGAAATAGCCGCTTTTGCTCTGTAAATCAGCAAATTGCTGTATTTTTCGCTAAACACTCCACAATAGTGAAAAGACTGTTGACGCTGGCCGCGGATTTCCTTACATTAGCGCCGATTCCGCAGCACGGCGTGTTTGCAGAATCTACGGTGAGGTGTCTGAGTGGCTGAAGGAGCACGCCTGGAAAGTGTGTATACGCGAAAGTGTATCGAGGGTTCGAACCCCTCTCTCACCGCCATATTATTGCGAAAGGGTCCAGATGAAAATCTGGGCCCTTTTTCGTTTTCACTGCTGCTTTACCTTTACACTGCGAACAACTTTCCTCCGTTAACTTTCATGCGAAAATTCGCGGCGATTAAAAACGAAACAAAGAAATTTCGGTCTCGCATTGCCAACTTTTACTCTTGTTCTCACCACCAGCCACAGCAAAGCGTGCAATAAACCAGCACATTGCTGAACTACTGGGCATTCGACGTTATTGCGGGAAATATTCCTTGACCCAAAATGGTTGTCTCCCTATAGTAGCGCCCCGTTGCACTGCTAAGCGGCGTAACGATACGGTGAGGTGTCTGAGTGGCTGAAGGAGCACGCCTGGAAAGTGTGTATACGCGAAAGTGTATCGAGGGTTCGAACCCCTCTCTCACCGCCATATTAAGCTGAAAGGCCCTGATGAAAATCAGGGCCTTTTTGTTTGCTGGTGATCTATGCCAAAGTGCTTTGCCTTATGCCAACAGGCATTAAAAAAGGCGACCCAAAGGCCGCCTCTCGTCTGCAAAATTCAATTTATGGATTTCAACAAAGTTACTTACTGGTATCGAGCGCCGGGAAGCTTTTCACCAAATCGTCAATGGCTTTCATCTGCACCAGGAACGGCTCCAGCTTGTCAAGCGGCAGCGCAGAAGGGCCATCACACTTGGCGTGCGCAGGGTCTTCGTGAGCCTCGATAAACAGGCCTGCTATGCCCACAGCCATGCCAGCGCGAGCCAGCTCGGCAACCTGTGCGCGACGTCCGCCAGAGGCCGCACCAAACGGGTCACGGGTCTGTAGCGCGTGGGTCACGTCGAAGATCACCGGATGACCGCCGGTGGCGTTAATCATCACGTTCATGCCTAACATATCAACGACCAGATTGTCATAGCCAAAGTTACTGCCGCGATCGCACAGAATAACCTGATCGTTGCCGCCTTCTTTGAATTTATCAACGATGTTACCCATTTGACCCGGGCTAACGAACTGTGGCTTCTTAACATTAATCACGGCGCCGGTCTTGGCCATGGCTTCAACCAGGTCGGTCTGGCGTGCCAGGAACGCAGGCAACTGAATCACGTCAACCACGTCGGCAACGGGCTGTGCCTGCCAGCTTTCGTGAACGTCAGTAATGATTTTCACACCGAAAGCCGCTTTCAAATCCTGAAAAATCTTCATGCCTTCATCGAGGCCCGGACCGCGATAGGAATGGATTGAAGAACGGTTGGCTTTGTCAAAAGAGGCTTTGAACACATAAGGAATGCCCAGTTTGTCAGTCACTTTCACATAGTGCTCACAAACGCGCATCGCCATGTCACGTGACTCAAGCACGTTCATGCCGCCAAACAACACAAACGGCAAATCGTTTGCTACGTTGATGTCCTTAATGCTAACCACTTTATGTTTCATGCTTTGGCCTTAATCAATAATAAAGTAAAGGTACAAATGTGATGTAACAGCCCCCAGAGGGCTGATTAATGTAGCGTTATGCGTTTCTGTTCTATCGAATGAATCTGTACTTTGATCACTTCGGAAATGGGATCTTCCGGGCACTGCTCGACAAAATAATTCAAATCGGATATTGCGACATGATTACAGTCGAGCTGCGCGTAAATCAGCCCGCGATCGCGAATTTCGTAAGGGTCGTCGGGATCAAACTCTATCACCGCCTCACTGGTGCTGAGCGCAAGCTCCATCTGTTTCTCTTCCATCAGCGCGGCTTTCAGCGTGTCGAGCATCTTGCGAATGATCATGGTGTGATCTGCTTCCTCGAGATCATCATCCTCAATCTCGGCACCTAGCCCCAGATTACCTTTGAGCCAGACCTGCAAAATGTGTTCACTCAACGTCTCGCCATTGAGCGGATTAATCAGCCACATTTCTTCATCGAGCCAGTCAGCGCGCACAATAAGCTGAGTCGGGAAAATCACCGGCATCAGCGGCAGATTCAGTGCGTGGGCAATATGCAGGAAAATTACCCCGAGTGAAACCGGCGTACCCTGGCGCGAAGCCAACACTTTATCGATCCAGATGGCGTCGGAAAGGCGATAAATGCCTCCTGCCCCACCAAAACCCCAGGTACGGTAAAATAATTCAATTAACACTTCGAGCTGCTGATCCTGATTTAAGTCTTCAGGTACCTTGCTTCTGGCTTCTTCAACCAAAGACTGCAACTGACGACAGACATCGTCGGCTTTAAAATCAAAGCGAATTGCCTGGGTTACCAGGATGACACCTGCGCTTAAAGGCGCAGCGTTAAATTCAAAATCAGCTATGGCACTCATAGTTATCCCATCAGCAGCGGTATTTTAGTTAGGGCTAGCTTAACAACCAAATACAAACAACCCAAGGCCAGAATAAAGGCCACCCAACGCGTCTTTTGGCTACGCAAGCCGTCCTTGCCTGTTCCTAGAGCCACAAATCCAAGGGCAATGTAGATGATAACGCCAATTAGCTTTTCGGTCAGCCATGAACCTTGTGGCGTAAAGGGATAAAAATGGGTGATGACCACCAGCCAGACACCGCTCACCAGCATAAAGGTATCAACAATATGCGGTGCTATTTTAACCCAGCGCTTTTGCATGATATCGGCATTGGCCCATTTCCAGAAAAAGCGAAGAATAAACAGAACGATACTGACAGTAATAAACAGGATATGGAAATCCTTTACCCAAATATATGACGACATTGCTGCTTCCTTTTTCTTGTCAGGTTAGCCAAACAGGCTCAAACATTGCGTGAAATTCCCTGACCCATTCGGAACGCAGAGATAAATACTCAGCAAAATCAGGTCAAAGGAGGGAAAAATGAATTAAACAGCCTGCGAAGGAGCAGGCCATTGCCCAAGCGTTACGCGGTCGTTATCCCCATAGTCTTTAACTGTCTCGACCTGAGTAAAACCCGCTGCCTGTAAAATATTTCTTACCGCTTCCCCTTGTTGCCAGCCGTGTTCCAGCAATAACCAGCCGTTTGCCTCAAGGTGGCTCGGCGCATGGGCAACAATATAATCAATGTCCGCCAGCCCGTTATTGTCGGCAATCAAAGCACTGGCGGGTTCAAAACGCACGTCACCTTGTGAAAGATGCGGGTCGGCGGCGTCGATATAGGGAGGATTGCTGGCAATAATCGCGAAACGCTGGTCGCCAACCGGGGTGAACCAGCTGCCTTGCAGGAAATTAGCATTGCCTATCGACAGTTTTTGGCCGTTGTATTGCGCCAATGAGACTGCTTCAGGCTGTAGATCGACGCCAGTCACCTGACAGTCAGGCCGTTCGCTGGCAATCGCCAGAGCAATCGCTCCCGTGCCGGTGCCAAGATCCAGCACGCGAGCCGCTGCGATGCCTAAACGCATCAACGCCTGTTCAACCAGACATTCAGTATCAGGGCGCGGGATCAGAGTCGCGGGGGAAACGCTTAGCGGCAGAGACCAGAACTCGCGTTCACCGATGAGATAAGCGACGGGTTCGCCCTTCTCGCGGCGGCTCAGCAGAGCTTCAAGCTGAACCCGTGCCTCGTCGCCGAGTTCTGTTTCACCAAAGGCCATAATATAAGTGCGCGCACGGCCAGTGACATGGCCCAGCAAGATTTCTGCATCTCGCTTTGGGCTGTCACTGGCCGCCAGACGACCTACCGCATGGGTCAACCAGCGGGTAAAATCCATTATTCCTGCTCGGACAGCGCAGCAAGTTGGTCGGCCTGATATTCCTGCACAATCGGTTGGATTAGTGCATCAAGCTTGCCTTCCATGACTTCATCCAGACGGTAGATTGTCAGGTTGATGCGGTGGTCGGTTACCCTGCCCTGCGGGAAATTATAAGTGCGATTACGGTCGGAACGGTCGCCACTGCCCAGCAGGTTGCGGCGGGTAGAAGCCTCTTCCTGATGGCGTTTTGCCACTTCTGCTGCACGAATACGCGCGCCGAGCACCGACAACGCCTTGGCTTTGTTTTTGTGCTGCGAACGTTCGTCTTGACACTCGACCACAATGCCGGTTGGCAAGTGGGTAATACGAATAGCGGAGTCGGTGGTGTTAACGTGCTGACCACCAGCGCCTGATGAGCGGAAAGTATCAATACGCAGGTCACCGGCGTTGATTTCCGGCAATTCGGCTTCGGGAACTTCTGGCATTACCGCAACGGTACAGGCTGAAGTATGGATACGTCCCTGCGATTCAGTCTCTGGCACACGCTGTACGCGGTGACCGCCGGACTCAAACTTGAACTGGCCATAAACCCCGTCGCCAGAGACCTTGGCGATGACTTCTTTATAACCGCCGTGCTCTCCTTCGTTGGCGCTCATAATCTCAACGCGCCAGCGGCGGGCTTCGGCATAGCGGCTGTACATGCGGAACAAGTCACCGGCAAAAATCGCTGCTTCATCACCGCCCGTACCGGCGCGCACTTCCAGGAAACAGCTGCGTTCGTCGTCAGGATCTTTAGGCAGCAACAGCAATTGCAGCTCTTGCTCAAGCTCTTCGAGTTTAGTCTGGCACTGCTGGATTTCGTCCTGGGCCATCTCGCGCATTTCAGGATCGTCCAACATCTCCTGTGCGGCAGCCAGGTCTTCCTGCGCCTGACGCCAGGTCAGAAAACAGGCAGAAACATCGCTCAATTGAGCATATTCGCGGGAAAGATTGCGGAATTTATCTTGATCGGCAATCACGGCAGCATCGCCGAGCATCGCCTGAACTTCTTCATGGCGCTCTTGTAACACTTCCAGTTTGGCAACAATAGAAGGCTTCATGCGTAGTATTTAACCCTGTGCTAATAAAAACTATACCCGTCATCCTTTACGACGCAGGTGTGTTGGCCGCCTTCAGGTACTCGACCTTTTGGGTAGTTTACTGATCTAGCCCGAGACTATCGCGTAAAATTTGCAAACGCTCAACATCGCCATCGCTGGCGGCCTGCTGAAGTGACCGGGTAGGTGCATGAATGAGGCGGTTGGTGAGTTTATGGGCCAAGTCGTGGATGACGCTCTGAACATCGGCGCCCTGTGCAATCGCCGCGATGGCTTTTGCTTCCATATCGGCGCGCACAGTGTCGGCGCGGGAGCGATAATCACGAATAATTTCAACCGCGCCCTGTGAGCGCAGCCAGGCCATAAAGTTGGAGCTTTCTTGTTCAACGATAGACTCTGCCTGAATGGCGGCAGCTTTACGTTGCGCAAGATTATTTTGAATAATGCTGTGCAGGTCGTCAACGCTATAAAGATAGGCGTTGGCGAGCTTGCCGACTTCCGGCTCGATATCACGCGGAACGGCGATATCAACAATCAACATTGGCTGATTACGGCGCGCTTTCAGAGCACGCTCGACCATACCCTTGCCGATAATTGGCAGCGGGCTGGCGGTGGAGCTGATAATAATGTCGGCATCGGCCAGACGGGCGTCGATATCCTGCAGCGAAATCACTTCTGCGCCAACCTCATCGGCCAGCCCCTGCGCGCGCTCGCGGGTACGGTTGGCGATCATCATGTGGCGAACTTTATGCTCACGCAGATGACGAGCCACCAGCTCGATAGTTTCACCGGCACCGACCAGCAACACATTGACTTCAGACAGGGATTCAAAAATCTGGCGCGCCAGAGTACAGGCGGCAAAGGCTACAGAAACGGCACTGGCACCGATGTCTGTTTCGGTACGCACGCGTTTGGCGACCGAGAAAGATTTCTGGAATAAACGTTCCAGCTCGCCAGACACAGCCTGACCGTGCTGAGACTCGGCAAAGGCTTTTTTAACCTGGCCGAGGATCTGCGGCTCGCCCAATACCAGGGAGTCAAGACCGCTGGCAACGCGCATCAGATGGCTGACGGCGGCGTTGTCCTGATGCCAATAAAGGCTCTTTTTCACATCTTCGGCACTGAGGTGGTGATAATCACACAACCAGTTGACCAATTGCTCCTGCACATCCCCTCTACCCTTCAACTGCTCCTGCTGCTCGACGCTGAGATACAGCTCGGTGCGGTTACAGGTAGACAGGACTACGCCTCCCTGCACCAGCGGTTGCTGAAGCAAGCTTGAGAGCGCCTGTTCGATAGTGTCCGGCGAAAAGGTTACCTTTTCACGCAGAGATATCGGGGCAGTTTTGTGATTGATACCTAATGCAAGTAGGGTCATAGGAGTGATAGTCGAAAGAGACTTTTCTTTGTATGGGTTTACGTCTGAGGCGCATTCTACAAGATGCGCGAGATCAATAAAAGCCACACCGCACTATCTGTCCGGTTTTTATAATAAGCTGTGATTCAAGGCACTAGGCAGAAGATAGTGATTATCATTTACACGACTTTACGCAGCGACTACCAGACAAAGCTGATTACATTTACCCTCTGTAAAAGCCACAGTGGTTCACTCACTATCGCGTGATTTTTCAAACTCCAAGTCCAGCGGGACTATGCTAAACTGCCTCGTCTGAACTCAAAAAATGAAAGGACCCGACTCGTTATGCCAATGCATAAGACCAACCTGCTTCGCCTGCTCCCCCTTGCCAGCCTGGTGCTGTCCGCCTGTTCGACTTTCTCGCCGACCACCGGTCCGTCAACCAGCCCAACTTCGCCGGAATGGCGCGCGCACGAGCAGCAGGTCAAAAAACTGGATCATTACCAGACACGAGGTTCCTTCGCCTACATCACAGACAAACAGAAAGTCTATGCACACTTCTTCTGGCAACAATTCTCGCCACAAAGCTACCGCCTGCTGCTGACCAACCCGCTCGGCAGCACCGAAATGGAACTTAAAGTTCAGAATGGCAATGCCGAGTTGACCAACAACCAGGGCAAGCACTACACCAGCAACGATCCTGATGACATGATCCAGAAACTGACCGGTATGTCGATCCCGCTGGAAAACATGCGCGAATGGATGCTTGGCCTGCCTGGCGACAGCAGTGATTTCAGCCTCGACAGCCAGTATCGCCTGCGTCAGGTCAACTATAAGCAGAAAGGCACAGACGGCGCAGTGACCTATCAGAGCTACGACACCACCGTTCAGCCGCCACTGCCAAACTTGCTGCAAATGACTCAGGGTCAACAGCGTATCAAACTGAAAATGGACAGCTGGACGCTTAACTAAGATGACGCAATTCTGGCCATCTCCGGCTAAACTCAATCTGTTTTTGTATATCACCGGGCAGCGCCCTGACGGTTATCACGATCTGCAAACGTTATTTCAGTTTGTGGACTACGGTGACCGTCTGGCCTTTACCGTGCGAGATGATGCCAAAATTACCCTTACTCCTTCAGTAGAAGGAGTGCCGGACGAGCAAAATCTGATTGTCCGCGCGGCTAAAATGTTACAGCAGCGATTACCCGCACCTCGCGGCGCCGATATCCTGCTCGAGAAACGTTTACCGATGGGCGGTGGTCTGGGCGGTGGCTCTTCCAATGCAGCGACCACGCTAATAGCGTTGAATATGTTGTGGAATGCAGGCCTCTCAGATAGTGAACTGGCCGAGCTGGGCGTCAGTCTTGGTGCCGATGTCCCGGTATTTGTGATGGGGCATGCAGCGTTTGCCGAAGGCATTGGTGAAGTGTTACAACCCGTTTCGCCGGCCGAAAAGTGGTATCTTATCGCCCATCCGGGAGTCAGCATCCCGACTCCGGCGATTTTCGGCGATCCTGAACTGACTCGAGATACGCCAAAACGGCTGATTGATGAGCTATTAAGTGCAACTTACAGCAATGATTGTGAACCGATTGCAAGAAAACGTTTTTGCGAGGTTGAACAGCTTGTTTCATGGCTGCTAGAATACGCGCCGACGCGCCTTACTGGAACAGGTGCCTGTGTGTTTGCCGAATTCGACACAGAGACGTCTGCCGAAGAAGTGCTAAGTCAGGCTCCGGCATGGATTAACGGTTTTGTCGCCCGAGGCGTTAACGTCTCGCCGCTGCACAAAACGCGTGCCGAGCTAATGAGAGTCGCAGCCAAAGCGTAGAGAGTCACAGTTGCCGTTACCGTGTCTGTTCTTTGCCAGCCTCTCGGAATTTTTTGATTTAATCTGTAAACCTGACGGAATTCAGCCTACCGGAACATAGCTTCCTGAAACTGAATGATGAAAGGTGATGTACGTATGTATATTGCTATGGTTTCGCTCACCGCCCGGTGAAGCCACAAGCGGTATCTTCTCTGGACGCAAGCCTGAGGTTCTTCTCGTGCCTGATATGAAGCTTTTTGCTGGTAACGCCATCCCGGAACTAGCACAACGTATTGCCAACCGTTTATACACCAGCCTAGGTGACGCCGCCGTTAGTCGTTTTAGTGACGGTGAAGTAAGTGTGCAAATTAACGAAAATGTACGTGGCGGAGATATTTTCATTATCCAATCCACCTGCGCGCCTACTAACGATAACCTGATGGAACTCGTGGTAATGGTCGATGCACTCCGGCGCGCTTCTGCCGGCCGCATCACGGCAGTTATCCCCTACTTCGGTTATGCACGTCAAGATCGCCGCGTGCGTTCAGCGCGTGTGCCAATCACCGCCAAAGTCGTTGCCGACTTCCTTTCCAGCGTAGGCGTTGACCGCGTATTAACCGTAGATTTGCACGCAGAGCAAATTCAGGGCTTCTTCGATGTCCCGGTTGATAACGTTTTTGGTAGCCCAATCCTGCTCGAAGACATGATGCAGCAAAATCTGGAAAATCCGATCGTGGTTTCCCCGGATATCGGTGGTGTTGTTCGTGCCCGCGCCGTTGCTAAACTGCTCAACGACACTGACATGGCTATCATCGATAAACGTCGCCCACGCGCAAACGTTTCACAGGTGATGCACATCATCGGTGACGTAACTGGCCGTGACTGTATTCTGGTAGATGACATGATCGATACCGGCGGCACCCTGTGTAAAGCCGCCGAAGCACTGAAAGAACGCGGTGCTAAACGCGTATTCGCTTATGCTACTCACCCAATCTTCTCTGGTAATGCGGTAGAAAACATCAAGCATTCCGTGCTCGATGAAGTGATTGTTTGCGATACCATTCCGCTGTCTCCAGAAATTCGCGCCCTGAAAAATGTTCGTACTCTGACCTTGTCCGGCATGCTGGCTGAAGCCATCCGCCGTATCAGCAACGAAGAATCGATTTCAGCGATGTTCGAGCATTAATCCCCTTGCCTTCAGGCAAGCATGATTAACAAAAAGCCCCGGCTATTGATTAGCCGGGGCTTTTTAGTTTTTATTGGAAGGAGGCAGTGATGGGTCATGAGTGTCGATGATTTTTACGGCAGCGAGCATCGTAATGACGTATCCAGTAATAGCGATCGGCTACCGCTTCACGGCCACCGACTCTAGCGCCGGTCAGCCACAGTAATGCGCCAATAAAAATGCACATAATCGCGCCGTGAGTCAGAATGTCAGGCAAACCAAAGTTGGACACCTGACTGAGAACTGCGTAGGCAATACCGCCCACCATAGTCACTAATCCGAATCCCATCAATACGTTGCCGCAAACTGCTGCATTTTTACGTTTCATATATCACCTCCATTAATCCTTTAAGTGATCCTTTGCCATCTGGCAAAGCTGCAATCCCGTATCCTGATTAAATTATAGTCTTACGCTTGAATGCAGGTTGCGGATACGATCACAGTGTGGAGATGAAAAATGACAAAACTTTACGATTTTTAACGCTTATCTGCATGAAATCAGAATAGTTTTAAATTGTAACTATTCGATTCTGAAGTAAATGGCGCTTTCTTTGCCCTGTGGTTTGGCATCGCCGCCAAGCACGGGTAAACTAACGGCCAGATTATTTCCTTCAAGAAGCGAAAAGAACGTGAGCAGCATAAAATTAATCGTTGGCCTGGCAAATCCCGGAGCCGAATATGCCCAGACTCGCCACAATGCTGGTGCCTGGTATGTAGATCAACTGGCGCGTCAGCATAACCAACAGTTAAAAGAAGAGAGCAAATTCTTCGGCTACACGGCGCGTTTATCTATGAACGGCCAGGATGTTCGCCTGCTGGTTCCGACCACCTTTATGAATCTCAGCGGCAAGGCGGTCAGCGCCATGGCGAACTTCTATCGTATCGAACCCGCCGAAATTCTGGTGGCTCACGACGAGCTAGATTTTCTGCCAGGCACTGCCAAGATAAAACTGGGTGGGGGTAACGGCGGACATAACGGCTTGAAAGATATCCAGAACAAGTTGGCTAATAACCCTAACTTCTATCGTTTACGTATCGGCATCGGCCATCCCGGCGATCGTAATAAAGTTGTGGGATTTGTGCTCGGCAAACCCCCGGCCAGCGAGCAGAAACTGATCGATGAAGCCATCGATGAGTCGCTGCGCTGCACTGATATTTTGATGAAAGACGGCTTGTTGAAAGCAATGAATCGTTTACACAGCTTTAAAGCGGAAAGTTAAACCCGCAGTCGCCCTCCCCCGGCATACGGGGGATCATTTTTGTGAATAATCTCTGCCTGTTACTGACATACCCGCGGAGCCATTCAACACCTTCAAGCAGCTCGCCTTCTTATCTTGTAACGTCGTGGTGGTTAAGCGTTGCAAACCCTCTCTGGTCTTTTTGATATAGTCATCGGCTTTCGGAACGCTGATATCACTAAACGGCAAACCACAGACATGATTCACGGACAACGTTGGGCTGCTGTCATCGAGTATCTCAAGCACCGCTTCCGGATTATGCTCCAAACCCCACGCTAAACTGATCGTAAGCGCTTGCGCATAATCGCCGTCGCTACGTTTGGCAAAAGCAGGAACTTCACTGACCCAGCTTAGCTTGCCCTTTTTCAGATGCTGGCTAAAAGCGTCAAAATCCGCAGCAGACAAGCTGTTTAACGGTGCCGTTGGCGCAGAGGCAGCCTCGATACGCGCTTTAAGATCGCGATCTTTGGCTTGGGCAGTATTCAACGACACGGTGGCAAAGCAAAGCACCAAGGTGGACAGCAAAACTTTTTTCATCTTTTTACTCGAATAAAAATCGTTATTTGATAGTAAAGCCTATCAAGGTTTGATGTTGGAAAAAAGATGCGGATCGAGTTAAGTCGACAAACTGTGTATAATGAGCGGAATTATGGTCATTACATCAGGCTGATTACTTTAACCGCCTGATTATTAAGATATTAAGGTGATATAAAACATGGGATTCAAATGCGGTATCGTCGGCCTGCCGAACGTCGGTAAATCTACTCTTTTCAATGCACTGACCAAAGCGGGCATCGAAGCGGCCAATTTCCCGTTCTGTACTATCGAGCCGAATACCGGTGTTGTTCCAATGCCTGATCCCCGTCTCGACAAACTTTCCGAGATAGTGAAACCTCAGCGCGTAGTGCCAACCACCATGGAATTCGTTGATATCGCCGGTCTGGTAAAAGGTGCATCCAAAGGTGAAGGCCTGGGCAACCAGTTCCTGACCAACATCCGTGAAACCGAAGCTATCGGCCACGTGGTGCGCTGCTTTGAAAATGACAACATTATCCACGTTAACAACAAAGTTGACCCGGCTGATGATATCGACGTCATCAACACCGAGCTGGCTCTGTCTGACCTTGACACCTGCGAGCGCGCTATTCATCGCGTGCAGAAGAAGGCCAAAGGCGGCGATAAAGACGCAAAAGCCGAACTGGCCGCGTTGGAAAAATGCCTGCCACAGCTTGAACAAGCCGGTATGTTGCGCGCGCTGGATCTGAGCGAAGAAGACAAAGCTGCAATCCGTTACCTGAGCTTCCTGACTTTGAAGCCCACTATGTACATTGCCAACGTTAACGAAGACGGTTACGAAAATAACCCGTACCTCGATAAAGTTCGCGCCATTGCTGACGCCGAAGGCTCTGTTGTGGTTGCCGTATGTGCCGCGGTTGAATCTGATATCGCAGAGCTGGAAGACGAAGATCGCGCCGAGTTTATGGCGGAACTGGGTCTGGAAGAACCGGGTCTGAACCGCGTAATTCGCGCAGGTTACGAACTGTTGAGCCTGCAAACCTATTTCACCGCCGGTGTGAAAGAGGTCCGCGCATGGACCATTCCTGTTGGCGCGACCGCACCGCAGGCTGCCGGTAAGATCCACACCGATTTCGAGAAAGGCTTTATCCGCGCACAGACTATCGGATTTGACGACTTTGTGTCCTTCAAGGGCGAGCAAGGTGCCAAAGAAGCCGGCAAAATGCGTTCAGAAGGTAAAGACTACATCGTTAAAGATGGCGACGTCATGAACTTCCTGTTCAACGTCTAAATCTTTTTAAACGTGACGTTTTCCGCGCCGGAAATGCTCTGTAGACGACTTTTCTGACACCTATTCCCCGTCCCCGGACGGGGAATAGGTTATGCGGATTTGAAAGCGATATTCTGCTTATTGGATCCTACGGCATTAAGCTGCCAGCGGTGCGCATCCTGATTAACTGCATGAACAACAGCAACCTCGACCGCTAAACCTTGGCCAGTCTCACCGACATCCACTTCGTTCCAACACCAGCAAGCATCAATATCTTCACTAGCATCGGCCACGCTGAACCAGTCGGCGTACTTACGCTGGATAATATCGGCCATTCGTTGCTGGGCATTAAACGGTATATTCTCCCACTTGACGGCTTCAATTCCGGACTGGCGATACCACCGTTCAATCAGACGGATATTATCGGTCGTCATATAATCGCCTTTCTGCAGTAAACCCAGCCAGTTTTCAAAGGCCTGATTTTTAAGGGGCTTCGATTGCAGATATATATCTATCCATCCTATTAGGTATATTGATTACCGGAACACAGTCGATTACTTAGAGTTTTTTACATATTCATATCTAATTGGCCATATTTGCTCAGGCCGCAACCCAAGAAATTCAGCTATTATTCCTTCGCCCTTAGGCCATCGTCGGATCAGTGTATTCGCAAGTGTCTCGGAAGCAAGACCCTGTTCCCAAGAAAGAGAAGCAAGGGTTTTATTTACTTTTCTGACAGCAGCAAAATTTCATGTTTATCCCACTCTTCCTCTTTAGAAACCCTCATGATAATATCCCCTCCAAGTTAGTAAGATATAATAAATCAAGACACATTAAAAGTTTACACATTATATTATGACGGGATAATAACATTACTCCCGCACGTCCTTAACACTGCAGCATAAATATCTTTTTAAGATAAACTCACATAACAAATATGTAATACTCTGGCATATATTATAGTAATTAAATAATAACCAGCATTACTACCAAGCATTGCTTTTTCAATATAAACAATAAAACATTAAAAACTCACACCTCCCGTTAGCCAGCTTAATTTAGGAGGTTTTAACCGGACTGAAAATTACAATGGCACATTAAACAAAATATTAATCTAAACATTAATCTAAACATTAATTAATAAGGAAAGAAATGTCTTATCAGTATATACAAACTGTGGTATCAGAATTCGGCACTCTTTTTAGCTTGGATCTTGATATATCACGCGGGGCTGTATGCTTGCAAAGAAGTGATGGTAGCAGATGGTATTTAGAAATAATTGATGATGCGATGGGACTAATTATTCATACTGATATAGGCTCAAGTCACGATCTCACATATGATAATATTAGCAAACTAATGGAATTAAATAGTAATTTACCTCTTATGAAAGGAGCCTGGTTTGGCATTCATGAGGAAACCGCTTCATACAGACTATTTCAAAAAATAGCATTAGCAGAAATGTCATCGAATTTATTAGATAATGAAACAAAAAAATTAATTTCATTACGTAATATGCTAATGGAAGAAAATTATTTTTAAGTGCTTAGGTGAAAAATTCCGAAGCACCATTTGATAAAAACCAAGGAAATAACATGAAATTGCCATATATAACACAAACTTCGATAACCCTTCTAAAGAATAATGAAAGTACAGAGGGTGCCGCTTTTTTTAAAGGAACTTCCTGCCCCAGGTTAAATGATTCCCTCCCTGAATATAATTTACCAGTAAAAAATGATGAAAGTAAATTTGTTGTTGGATGGGATTGTTTAAGATTATGTGAACAACAAAAACCAATAGAAAAATCACCACCTCTTTCCGTTGCAAACCCTAACACTGAAAAAAGTGTCATTGATAAGATGGAAAGTATTTATAAAAAAATCCGCAATAAGTCAAAGTGAAATCAGCTCTGAAATAGCATTAAATATATTAGACTGCTCACATGTAGAGAGTGAGAGAAAATCTCATGAAATAGGAAATGGAGACATAGTCACAAACAATCAACTATTCTGTGTTGATGAAAAAACTGGTATAGGCCATTCTTATCTGCATGAAAGAGACAAGCCGTTTAATGATATATTATCTGATAAAAATAAAAAAATTAATGTTTTTCTCCCTGGCTATGCAACAGGCGACCGCTACACACTGATATTTACAGCTTTAATTGAGCCGAGATTAGAAATATCTATCGCATACACCGAAGGAAATAAAGGTGAGGAAAAAGCAGCAACGGAAGCTTTTGATGTAATCAAAAACTCATTAATTAAAAATGGGGAATTAAATCCAGAAAAAAGATTAACATTACTGTCTTATTTAAACAATGACTTAAAGGCAGTACGTGAAAAATTAGATGATAGCGAAACAAAATCATCTTTTACGCATATTAAAGGTTCAGGTAATTGCCCTTTGCGTATACAAAATGATGCTGAGCATATGTTTCATATATCAGCGACAACGGAGATTATCAATCGTCATTTTCGCGATAACGACACGTTAATATTAGATAAATTTAGTCAGGTTAAAGAAAAACTACATAACCTTGTGACATCTGATGAACAGGAAAAGATAAATTCCCTGGTAGATGATGTCATCAAATATCATGGCATTAAAAAAGGAGATGTGGCCTTGTGGATAGCAGATAGAGAATTTGCTAACGAACGCGAGTCGCAAGCTATATCAAGACCAAGAATGTTTGATTTAATAGCGGACTATCTCAAAAAAAATGATATCTCAGTTTTTTGCATTGCTGATACCTATATAAATAGGATAAAAACATTTGATGATGAGGAGGTCATTAATAATAGACATCCGCACCGACTACCGGGAGTATCTCATATAGGACGTTTTTGGGCTGAACCGCTACTCAGCCCACGTGAAAATCAGTGGTATTTTATGGATAAACTATTGGAAAAAACAGGAGGAAAATTAATTGGGATACGCAGCGGTGCGCTGGAACCTTTTGCACTTATGGGACACAATATTATTTATCTTGAGCACAAAAATATGTTCACACCTGAAAGGCATGCTTCTTGGCAGGGGGTGATACCTTACCGTCGGCTGATCACTGAAGGTTATACAGGTTATATTAATTCTAATACCGAAGTTATGCGTGACCAAAAAATAAACAATATGTTGTCTAACCAGTTAAAAAATATCATAAATTCAAGAAGTAAATACACTGACGAATCATTTAGTAGCATGATTGAGTCTATTATTCATAATAAAATAGATGCTCAAGAGTTTTCATCTCAACTATCACTTCAGAACGAGATTTCCGAAATACAAGAAGATATTGCGTCGGGTGTTATGAGTGAAAATGAGTTGAAATTACTGGTTAACATGCTAAATAGTGAAAAAATTAATGACAGCGCAGCGACTGTTATCACACAACATGCTAATTCATTAACTTCTTAAAATTATTTTTTACATGCAACTAGCACTTAAATTATAATTATATTAAAGGTATGTTTATAATTAGCATACCTATATTTCGTGCCTGGCATATTCTATATAATTTCCGACAGAAGTTAATTCTGCGCTTTGCGAAAATAACATATACTCCTCATTAAGCAATAGAATTACTATCTGCGCAGAATGCCCCCCATCAAGATTTATGGATGAGTTAGGTTTGTTATTCATCCGGTCTAGTTTCATCATAAATTGACCCCACTCATGTAAGTTACACCCTCCTTTTCGGTTCTCAGACAGACAAATAGCCATCCTGACTATACCATCAGTGAAGTTTTCCGGGTAGCTAATAGCTGCCCGAGGATTCCTGTCTGCTGCATGTTTTAATTCCCCAGGCTTTATATGATTAGTTATAAAAGAGAAATCATCTCCAAGATGATACTTTTCTTCTTTAATATTAATAGAGTTGGCGATTCCATTTTTTGATAAAGCCGGGGCAGATGTTAGAATCGAATTGTCTGAAAATATCATTTCAATATAGTCTTCCTTATACTCTTCTGGAGGGGTAATGCTGTTTTTTTCTAAACCATCTACAACCATGCGCCCAATGGGTGTCATCTCTGCATGTTTGGAAGATGAACGTTGTAGAAAATTATAATATCCTCCGTTTATAAAAACTGACTGAACTTTTGATGATGTACCATATATGTCAGAGTCACTACAGTTTTTTGCATGCTGACTTACAGCATCAGATGAACGAACACGGCCTCTGAAATACCGTTGGTTAATGGCAACATAAACAATTTTATTATCAGAATCAGTATTCTTGCTTATGTTTTTTACTCCAGATATTTTCGATAAACAAGAATATCCATTGATTTCCACAAGAGTGACACCTTTTCCCAATGATTTTACCGTAATCTGTTTCCTTAATGATTTCCCACGAAAAAGGGATTGTATTTTTATAATTTTAAATAAATTCAACTTATCCTCTTCGAGCGAACTCGACAAGAATACGTGCTTCATTATGCGCTCTAGCGTCCCTTTAATTTTCTCTGCCGTAATTTTTTCAGGCATCTCATTGATAGAGGATTTACTTTCCATCGTGGGTATCATCAGCGAGTTAGCCACTAATTGTATATTTTCTAATAATGTGTCAATTCTAACTTTTGCATTTTGCGGGTTATTTGTTAATGAAATATTCATATATTGCTGATTACTGGTGATTTCTAGCACTTTAACATTCCTTAAACTAAAGAGGTGAACGTTCTAGGTAGGAGAAAGGAAGATCACAGACCGCTGGCTGAATGAATATAACAGTTAGCGCCCTGAATAACCTGATGCCAGAATAATATCGGCTGATGGCCGAGAAACGAGAAATATCAAAAAGTGCGTGGAATTAAAACGGGGATACTCACAATTTTCCGAATTGCTTTGTGAAGATACGGCTAAAATACGTACTGTGCATAAATCTCCATTCAAAGGCAATTTGCGAAACAGACTTTTCTTTTTGCGAAATGTCGGTCAGAACCCTGCAACAAAGTTCAAGACGTGTTAACCAGATATATTGAGTCAGAGGCATTTGTTCTGATTCAAAGACCCGATAGAGCGAACTTACTGACATATCGAGTAAGTTCGCTATGGTGCTAACTGACCTCCCCGCCAAAATTAGACAAAACTTTAGTCACTCAGGTCATCCGCACAGTTCGAAAGTATTTCTGTCAACGATGCCACATTCTCCGCACCGATTGAGGTGAACATCATCTCCTCAACTCGACTCACCGCCCTATGTGCGTTGAGCAAAGTTTCCTGCCCAAGAACCGTTAATTCGCTACGCAATATACGGCCATGAAGAGGATCTGGGAGCCGAGTAATAATCCCGTTCCGCTCTAGATTGGCCAAAATACCCTGCATGGTTTGCGGAGTTACAAAGGCTGTACGTGCGAGTCGGGCGTTGGAAATACCCGGTTCGGCCTCTATCGCGCTGAGTACCGCATACTGTGGAGTAGTCAGTGAAAGCGGTCGCAAGACTTCGTCCATGCGTAATCTTAAGACGTGCTGGCAACGCTTGAGCGCATAGCCAAATCGTTTGGAGAGCAATGAGGGGGCATCAGTGGTTGACATATAAGGGTCCTGATAATAATGTAAGCATCCTTACATTATAACTTGAGAGCTGAAAAATGAACATAATTACCCAAGCTAGCGAAGAACTTATCCTAATTAATACCTTTACCGTTGAACCTTCTCGCAGCGAGGAGTTGTTAAAGATTTTGTCCGAGGCGACAGAAGAAGTGATGCGCCATTTGCCTGGATTTATTTCTGTAAAACTCCATGTCAGCACCGATAAGCGCCATGTGGCCAATTATGCAAGATGGCGAAACATGGAGGACATAAAGTCGATGATGCAGACACCGACAGCTCAATTGCATATGAAAATGGCAGCCGACCTTGCGGAATCATTCCAGCCTATCTATTACGCTCTTAGAGAGAGTATTGACGTCGAGCCTTTGGTTTAAGCAAGCAATAAACTGGCGCAGAACTGTTGAATGACCTGGGAGATGCCCGCACAACTCATGGGTAACGTTTTTTAGGCATTCTCACCTTGTGAATGTTGCTCATTGTATTTCTAGCAAAGTGCAGGAAATGATTATCAGATAAAAACGAAAAAGGCCTCTGTTTCAGAGGCCTCTGTGCTGACATTAATCGAGCATGATCATGAGTATCGCTATGGTTTAACGTTAAAAACCAAAACTCAGCGCACCACCGTCAACGGCTATTTCCTGACCATTAATGTAGCGTGCTCCATCGCCGAGCAAGAAACAAAACACCGGCGCCAGCTCTGACCACGCGTCGCCATAGCGATGCAGCGGCATGCGTGCCAAAATCTTTTCCAGTCGCTGTGGGTCGGCGACCGTAGCCGTCATATTGGTTTTAACCCAGCCGGGCGCAACAGCGTTCACCACCACGTTTTGCCCCGCCCACTCTACCGCCAGGCCTCGTGTGATCCCCATTACTGCGGCCTTGGTGGAGCAATAAGGGGTAACGCCTTCAAAGCCGAGATGGGCTGCCATCGAACTGACATTAACGATGCGTCCAACATGCGGTGACTGCTTTAGCCATGGATAGCAGAGCTGGCTGGTACGAAACAGCGCATCGACATTTAACGCGTGGATGTCTCGCCAGAATTCAGCCTCCACTTCATGCGCGTCTACGCGGCGGGTTTTCCCGGCATTATTCACCAGGAAATCGATGCCTCGCTGCTCTCCGATGTCGGCAATCGCGGCGGTCAGTGAAGCTTCATCGGTAATATCCACAGCAACATCAATCACTCCCTCGCTCCAAGGCAAATCAATGTCACGCTGCGTGGGGCGACGGCTGAAGTTGTACACGGTAGCGCCTGCGTGCCCAAGCATGTGTGCCACCGCTCGGCCAATCCCTGCGGATGCGCCGGTAACAATCCCACTGCGCCCCGCCAGCGAGAAGAATGGCAAGATAATGTCATTCATGTGCGCCCCTTACAGTTCCTGCAGATGCTGCTTCAAGAAGGTAAAGCCCCAGCCAGCCCCTTCACGCGCCCAGGCTTCGCCGTTTTCTACCCGCATTTTGTTGTCGATGATGCCGTCGATCCAGTCAAAGGATTCGCAGCCGTAAAAATTCGGCACGGTACACAGCAGCGGCACATCGTAGTCTTTGTAGTAATGTGGCAGCACTGGAATGTTGTGCGCATGCGCAATCAGCGCTGACTGACGCCAGGCTTCAACACCACCAATACGAATGATGTCGGGCTGCCAAAGATCCAGCGCGTTACGAGCAATAAGCTGTTTCAATGGTTCCATATCATATTCCCGTTCCCCCATAGCCAGCGCGATACCCGTTTTTTGACGGATCAACTGATAGCCCGCGAAGTCAGTGTGCGGCACCGGCTCTTCAAACCAGTGAATATTGATATCTGCCGCCAGCGTTGACAGCTTGATGGCGTCCGGCACATTCATGCCCTGATTGGCATCCATCATAATATTAAGTTTGTTACCTACCACTTCACGCACTTTGCGCAAACGCATGATATCGCGATCAATTCCGCCTTTGCTCTCCGGCGTGCCGACTTTGATCTTCACGGCACCAAAACCGCGCGCCTTGTAATCGCTGACTTCATCAATCAGCTCTTGATCGCTGTAAGAGAGCCAACCGCCTGAACCATAAACCGGCACTTTGTGGGTTGAGGCCCCCAGCAACTTCCAAATTGGCTGCTTCAGCGTCTTGCCCCACGCATCCCACATTGCCACGTTCACGGTAGCCAGCGCCCACTTTAGCAAACCATTATTGCCGAAATATTCAGTTTCTCGCTCAATAGCGGCGCTGAGTTTCGCGGTTTCGTAACACTCAAATCCAATTACCGCATCGCGTAGATCGTTGAGCGCGCCGGTAATTGCCTGCGGTGAATAGTGGAATGACAACAGATAACCTTCGCCGGTCACACCATTGTCCAGCTCAAGTTCGACCACGTAAAAAGCGATCTGGCTGATGTCATGGGTTGCATCGGAAATCGGTTTGCTCAGGGTAGATACAGCACGGTAGACGTTCATCTTTTGTATAACAGGCATAGTAAAAACCTCTTTTATTAGTCTTTTTAAATCCTATACCGATATATTGGTTTTTGTGAAGATCTATTCAACATATTAAAATATATTTTTTAAATCTCAATTATTTCAATCACATAAAAACAAAACAAAGTAAAATGTGAATGAAATGTATCAAAATCGTGATTTTTATCACGTTTAAATTAATAAAAAAGATCAATCATCGATATATCGGTGAGCAAGATTACTCTCTCCCTTTGCCTTTAACGCATCAGCCAACCTCACTCTTATAACGATTGACTGAACCCTGAGGATTACCCTATGTCCGGAAATGCCATTCTTTACCCACAAGAGCAAACGGCTGCACGCGCTGCTTCGCGGGAAGATCGCCGCAAGCTGACGTATGTCATTGGTTCATCGCTGGCGGGCAACACCATCGAGCAATATGATTTTATGATTTACGGTCTGGCGGCCACGCTGGTGTTCCCGCACCTGTTCTTCCCCAATTTGTCACCTTTTGCCGGCACCATCGTGTCGTTCCTGACCATCGCTATCACCTTTTTCAGCCGTCCCCTGGGGGCGATATTCTTCGGCCACTTTGGCGATAAGATCGGGCGCAAGAAAACGCTGATCATCTCGATCATGATGATGGGACTGGCAACCTTCGGCATTGGCTTAATTCCCAGCCATGCGGTGATTGGTAACTTCGCACCAGTGCTGCTGGTGTTGCTGCGCCTGTGTCAGGGATTTGCCATCGGCGGCGAATGGGGCGGCGCCTCGACGATGATTGCCGAATACGCACCGCCTCATCGGCGCGGTTTTTTCGGCACTTTTGTACAACTGGGCAACAGCATTGGCCTGTTTCTCTCCACCGCCGCCTTTGCGCTGATCGCCAGCCTGCCCGATGAACAGCTGTACGCATGGGGCTGGCGCGTACCCTTTCTGGTGAGCATCGTGTTGTTGGGACTTGGCCTGTTTATGCGCAGCAAAGTGGATGAAACGCCCGTTTTCCTTGCCGCGCAAAAGAAAAAGACCTTGCAGCCTAAACAGTCCATGCCGTTGATACGCCTATTGAAAACCCATCCTCGTGCCATTCTCACGACAGTAGCGATGCGTATGACTGAGTTGGTGTTGTCGTACTGGATTGCCGTGTTCTTTACCTCTTACGCCACCACGACTTTGGGCCTGTCACGGGATATTCCACTGATGGCGATTGCGCTGGCGAGCGTGGTAGGTACTTTTACGTTTCTGTTTTTTGGTCATCTTTCAGACAGCATTGGTCGCCGACCGCTCTATCTGGCAGGCGTGTCATTAGCGCTGATTTTTGCCTTTCCGCTGTTTTGGATGATCGGCAGCGGCTCAGTAGCGCTATTCATCTTCGCCATCGTGTTCAGTTACAGCGTGATTTACGGCCTGATGTACAGCATTCAACCTGCACTTTTCACCGAGTTGTTCAGCACCGATGTGCGTTATTCCGGCGTATCGCTGGGATCACAGCTAGCCGGTGTGATTGGCGGTCTTACGCCGATTGTGTGTGCCTTCCTGATTAAGTGGAGCGGCGGTGCCCCCTGGCCGCTGTCACTGTGGTTGGGTGCCATGGCGCTGATCACCCTGTTCGCCACGCTAAAAACCAAAGAGACCCTGCATCAGGATCTTTCTGCCGACAGAAGTGAGTAATCAACCTTTCAGAACGCACTGGCGTTCGCTTTGGAGGAAAAATGGAAAGTATCAAGGTTATCGCGCCGGGAGAATTGCGGGTGGAGACACTGCCAACACCGCAACCGGCCGCGGGAGAAGTACGGGTGAAAGTCAGCTACGCCGGGATTTGCGGTTCGGATCTGCACATTTATCACGGTTCGCATCCGTTTGTTAAATATCCGCGCATCATCGGCCATGAGTTTGCCGGTGTGATTGATGCGGTGGGTGAAGGGGTTTCTACCGATAAAATAGGCCAGCGTGTTTCTGTGGATCCGGTAGTGAGCTGCGGTCATTGCTATCCGTGCTCTATTGGGCGCTCAAATATCTGCCACCATCTGCAAGTCGTTGGCGTGCATCGTGAAGGCGGATTCAGCGAATTTTGCTGTGTACCCGAGCAGCTGGCCTATGCCGTAGCGGAAAATATCGACGCGCAATCGGCCGCAATGGTGGAGCCGTTTTCAATCGCCGCCAATATGCTGAACCGCACCGGCGCCAGCGCGCGTGATGTGGCGCTGGTCTATGGCGCAGGGCCGATTGGTTTAACGGTCGTGCAAGTTTTGAAAGGGGTTTACGGCGTTAAACAGTTGATCGTGGTGGATCGCCTTGATAGCCGGTTGCAGGGAGCATTGGAAAATGGCGCGGATAAGGTGATAAATAACAGTGAGGTGGATCTGGTGAGTTGGCTGCAGGAGCAACAGATTGCGCCCACGCTGGTGATTGATGCCGCCTGTCACCCTTCTATCTTTGCGCAGGCGACAGAAATCGCTGCACCCGCTGGACGCATTGGTTTGATGGGTTTTCCCGCCGAAACCTCTTCGGTCGTGCAGCGTTTTCTCAACGCCAAAGAGTTGACGGTGTTCGCATCGCGTCTCAACAACAAGCTGTTTCCGACAGTGATTGACTGGATGGCGAGTGGCAAGATTCAGCCGCACAGGCTCATCAGTCACTGTTTTGATTTCCACGCGATTCAGCAGGCGTTGAATCTGTTTGAAACCAACCCGATGGCGTGCTGCAAAGTGCTGCTGCGGTTTAGCGAGGAGTAACCCATGGCGCGTTTGTTATGCCCTTCTATATATAGTGTCGATTTCAATCACCTGCAGCAATCTATTCAAGCGCTGGATGCCGCTGACAGCGATATCTTTCACGTCGATATCATGGATGGCCATTTTGTCCAGAACATGGCGCTCAGCCCGCAAGATTTGCGCGTAGTGCGTGGTAACACGAAAAAGCGCGTGGATGTGCATCTGATGATTGAAAATCCGGGCCGCTATATCGACTTGTTTGTGGAGTGCGGAGCCGACATCCTCTATGTACACCCTGAATCTGAGGTACACATTGCCCGCACGCTGGATAACATTCGTGCTCATGGCAAGCAGGCCGGTATCGCAATAAATCCGGGAACTTCGGTGGCAAGCATTCAGGAACTGCTGCCGTTGGTGGATTACATCATGATTATGGGTGTCAATCCCGGCTTTGGCGGCCAGAAGTTTCTTGATTATATCGTGCCAAAAATAGACCAACTGGCCGCACTGCGTGAGCGTTACGGCTTCCAGACACTGGTGGATGGCGGCATCAATTTTGATTCGCTGGACCGCCTCAGCCAGCTCGATGTTGATGGTTTTGTGGTGGGTCATGACTTGCTGCATCAGCAGCCTGTCGGCAGTTACGGTGAGATTCTGAATCAGGTTCGGCGCATTACCGGTTAGTCACTAGAACGTTAGGCCGCTGCGGCGGCTTAACATCATCCCAATGCGCAGGTAAACTGTTCTTTTATCTCGACTCAGGGCAGAGCAGATGCTGAACACTCCCGTCACGGCAAAAATGCAAATTTATGAATGGTTAAAAGGCGAAGTGATTAGTAATCGTCTGCAGCCAGGCACCATCATCGATAAAAATGAGCTGAAAGAACATTTCAAGGTGTCGCTGACGCCGCTACGCGAAGCGCTGATTTTGTTGTCACATGATGGACTGCTGGAGTTCAATCCCAACCTCAATACCCGCGTAACGCTAATCGATATCAACATTGTGCGTGAAGCCGTGTTTATTCGTGCGGCGCTGGAGGGCAGCATTGCCGAAGCCCTGGCCGAGAGGGGCTTGACCCCAGAACAGCTGAAAGGATTACAGGATATTTTGGCCGCGCACGAAGAGGCTCTCGGGCGCAAGGCAATTGCCGAAGTGTACCAGCTTGATTTTAGTTTCCACCAGCGACTGAGTGAGCTGTCAGGATATCAGTCACTGTGGAAACACGTTGAGCAGTACCGTATTCACATTGATCGCATACTCAACTGCTCGCCAGATAATTTGCAGCTGATTCGTGCATCATTCAATGATCACAAGAAGATCGTCGAAGCCATTGAACAGCAATCGGCTACAGTGGCGCGTAACCGCATGCGCAAACATGTGTCTCGTATCATGCAAGACATCGACAGCCTGCCAAGCGAGTACCTTCTAACAAATTGAAATAGCGAGATTTAATGCTTTTTGACTGACTCGGGTTCAAGCATTACGCTGCGGTTATTGAACGATAAAATCCACACAATTGCGTGGATTTTTCATTTAACAGAGAATCGGAATTTATCCCCTGTTGTAAGCCATACAGGTCAGGCGTTTCGGCCTGCCATTACGCCACCGTCGATATCCCACACCGCTCCCGTTACCCAGCCGGCCTTGTCCGAAAGCAGGAAAGCCACGGTTTCAGCTACATCTTGCGCGGTGCCCACCCGGCCAATAGGATGGAAACTATCAAAACTGTTCATTACATCTTTGACATCATCTTTCGCAATAAACCCTTCATAAATTGGAGTATGCACCACCGCCGGTGAAACTGCATTAACACGAATGCCACTGCCACCCAGCTCAATTGCCAGGTTTTTAGTCAGCGCGTGTAAACCTGCTTTTGCCATTGAGTAGGCAGCAGACGGCGTTGCAGCAATGGCCTGCTGCGCCCACATTGAACCAATATTCACGATCGCGCCCTTGATGCCTGCCTGCACCATATTGCGCACCACGTCGCGGGTAATGAAAAATAAAGCACGGTTGATGTTCATATACATGTCGTAATCAGCGACTTCATTTTCTATAAAGGGTTTAGGGAAAAAGACTCCGGCGGCATTAACCAGCAAACTAATATCTTTATGCTCGGCGTTGATAGTGTTCATCACCTGCTTCATGCCCTCTTCTGTTATCAGATCCGCCAAGATAACTGATACCAGCTCGCCTGCTGCCAAAGACTGCCGTGCCTGTTCAGCTTTGTCTTTTCGATTGCCAACCAGCACAACGCTGCCACCGTTTTCCAGCACTCGTCTTGCCGTTTCGTAGCCTATGCCACTGGTCCCGCCTACTACCAACAATTTTTTACCTGCAAATAACTTACTCATATTCAATCCTCAAAACCGATGATATTGGATTAGGAAACTGTCCGGGACAGCGTTCTCTTGTTGCTTAATCCTGACAGCTCGGCACGAGGCTGGCGAACGAGAAGAAATGACCTGCCAAGAAAGAAAATCTATTTCGCTTCGAAGATATGTGTAAGGATTAGGAAAAACAGAATCGGAGTGAAAATGCGTTCCCTTAACCGGCTTAAATGGTTACATGCTTTTGAAGCAACGGCCCGTCATGGCAGTTTTATCGGTGCGGCCGAAGAACTGGGCGTTACGCCAGCCGCCATTGGGCAACTGGTCAGAGCGCTTGAAGAATGGGTTGGGCATCCGCTGCTCCACAGAAAACGCTCCGGTAAAGAACGCCTGACGCTGGTGAGTGAAGCTCAGGAGGCATTGCAAGATATCAGTCAAGGGCTGGACAGCCTCGAAAAAGGACTCGGCAAACTGCGTGGCCGTCAATCCCGATCGGTAGTGGTAATTACCGCCTCTCAGGTGCTGGTAATGAACTGGCTAATGGAACGCCTCAATCTTTTTTCGACACTTCATGAAAATATTGATTTACGGCTGAATGTCACTGAAAAGCTGATGGATGTTTCCCACGGCGAGGCGGATATTGGCATCCGCTGCGGTAAAGGCGATTGGCCCGCGGTTAATAAAACCTGGCTGATGGATGAAGAGGCGGTGCTGGTTTGCAGTCCGCAACTTTTGCCCCCACCGCAGGCGTGTCAGGGTCAATGGCTGGCTGAGCAAAAACTTATTCATGACGATACGCCACATCCGGGTGCCAACTTCCCTTCCTGGAAAGAAGTGCTTGAAGCCATTGGTGCGCCGGAAGTTAATCAAAACGGTCTGCATATTAACTCTACTTCAGCAGTTATCCTCTCGGCCCTGAGCGGGCGTGGGGTGGCGATAGTCAGAAAGGCGCTGGTAAACAGTTTGATTGAGACGGGGCAACTGAGGCAGCTGCATCAGGACCAGCGTTGGCCACTGGCGTGGGCATACTATGTTGTGACACCCGAGCACATTGTCATGCGCCCTGAAGTTAAGCTGCTCCACGACTGGCTGGTCAATGACGTTTTTGTAGATCCATAGCCCGCTGAACGACTCTACCAGACTGAGTTACTCCAAATCTGCATGTCTTCTGAACATGCTCTCGCTGGTTTCGCCAAGCTGGGTCATCAGTTCCAGAATGATGGCGTCATAAACGATAAAGCTCAGTTGCTCGAAAGCCGAACCCATCGGTTGAGAAAATGCCGCCGTTTCATCATCTATTTCGCCTTTGACTGTCCCCGGTAACACCAGAATACTTTTGGCGAATTGCCCAATCGTCGAGTCTTTTTTCATGGTAACCAGCGCAACGTCAACACCGCTCTCATGCGCCCTTTGGGCCAGACTTTTCAGGCTGGACGTTTCCCCGCTTCCTGAGCCGATGATAACAAGATCTCCAGGCCGGGTATGGGGAGAAGAAATCTCACCCACCATGCTGACAGAAAACCCTAAATGCATTAACCGGTTGGCAAAACCACGAATGGCGATGCCGCTGCGCCCCGCCCCTTGCAGGAAAATATGCTTTGCACTTCTGATCAGCAAAATCAGTTGTTCCGCCTGGGTATTATCAATTTTTGACGTATTTTGCTCTAGTTCTTTCAAGATACTAAATGTATTTTCTCGAACGCCCATTTTTCCCTTCCCGTTTCGCAATATTGCAATCACCAAGCATTTGCTTTGCCCAGCCTCAAATAGAAGTGAGCCTGAACAGCCAGCATGAATAAATCCCGGAGGAGTACAGAGTTAATAGCCTGAAGAGTATATAGATCTGCGAGCGGTTCTGGGTAAATTTAAAAACACTCCCCAACTCGGCTGCTGTCACAAAAAATCAATAAATAAAATCTCATACATCTGCATTTTTAATAAAACCGTGACATTCATCACTGAATACCTATTTACCCAAAAATTCAATCTCTCCAGAAAATATTTCTTCTATCTCCTTAGTTCTTATAACAAAAGTTTTTTTCAATGCCACAAAGCGCTGAAGGCTCCAAGGTCTACCCACAAACTCATAAGCATTGAGAAGGAAAGTTTCTGAGAAATATTTGTGATATATAAACAAAATTTACACATTAATAAATGTAAATGAGAGCCAAAAAACTGAAACCTAACTGGCTTGTAGGACCTGTCATCTGAGTCAATAATCACGGTCTTTTTTTATAGAAATCAAACTATCACTACGATGCATCAATTCTAATTTCATATAATTCATCACGTTAAGATTTCTTAAATTATTAAAAATACAAAATATTGTGGTTTTTTAAAGGATTTTTCCTATACCGGGGTGTACATAAAAGAAATTTAAAAAGCACGCTAATTTGTTTTTCCTATCAAAAAAACCAAAAATAATGCTTTCACCTATTTTTCAAAATGTAAATTTTACGTTAGTCTTTTTTTCAAGGTGTGATTAATGAGTAAGGCTTGGGTTAATCCATAAACATGTTTAGAGGGCTCTCCTGCCATTACATCAGAAAATCTAAAGATTTTTTTAAAAATTTATGCACCACAGCCGTGTTTTACCGAGGTCGAAAAGCTCAATAAAAAAATATAAACCCATCAAAAATATATGGGATTTTCGTCAGCCATGCGCTGGCATTTAATAGCAGTTATACCTTCACCGGGTCGTAAAAATATTCAGCCAAACCAGATAGGATTTCATTAGTTCATCACTAAAAGTATCGATAAGTATATTGTGATCGGCTTCTCAAATTATTAAAAATTTCAACAGAAGCCAGCTCAGTATCACGCGATTTCGTGTGGAAATATCGGCATTTTTAATCACGCTTTTATCCGCGTAGAACTATTGATCTTAAAAGGTATTACGCAAGTCATACCTGCCCCTGTTTCGTTTCCGGCTTTAACTGACTTAAAAGGCTCAATGCGATTTCATCATTTGCATCGATGAAGTCGATTAAGAGAAGGAGTGAATAATCTAAGGGATTAATCACTGTCAGAACCGGTATCTAGATCTAGGGATGCCGGGCGTTTTTATCGATTTTCATAACTGCGCGGGATCACGATAACATGAACAATATTTCAGTAACCCCAAAGGGTGGGACAATTGCCTCTGAACTCAGCGGTAACCAGGTTAATCTGACTGCTCCAAGTGTTGTTAAACTCAATCTCAATCAATCAGATATTAAGTCTCTTACACGCAATGGTAATGATTTAGTTGTCACCACCAAATCTGGTGAAGTTCTTGTTATTCATGGTTTCTATGGCCCAAATGGTGATAGCGATCTGGTCCTGCAGGATAATCATGGTGCCCTGTGGTGGGTAGAGGATCCGGGCACTGAAGGTGTCCATTATGTCTCAATTGACAGCACAGATGCGCTATTGGCCGAAAGCGGTAACAGCGACGCGGTGAACACGGCAATTGGTATCGGTGCTACAGGCGCATTACTGGCAGGTTTAGCCGCACTGGTTGGCGGCGGCGGCGGCGGACACAGCGGCAGTAATGACAGTAACAACGGCGGCACCGATAACGGCGGCGGCAATAATGGTGGCAACAATGGCGGTGGTAATAACGGCGGTAACAACGGTGGTGGAGACACCACGCCACCGAGCGCAGTCACTAATCTGGTCATCACCGACAATGTCGGCGCGGTGCAGGGAGCCATTACCAATGGCACCAACACCGACGATAACACCCCAACTTTAAGCGGAACTGCCGAGGCTGGCAGCACGGTTAATGTCTACGATGGCACGACGCTGCTCGGAACAGCAACAGTAGGTGCCGATGGTAGCTGGAGCTTTACTACTCCTGCTCTTGGCGATGGTCAGCACAGCCTGACAGTGACAGTCACTGATGCAGCAGGTAACACCAGTGCAGCGACTGATCCTGTAACCTTCACCGTAGATACTGTAGCCCCGGAAGCAGCAGGCAATATTACCCTCACCAACGATGACGGCGCTACAACCGTACCTGTTGGCCAAAACGGTTCCACCAACGACAGCACTCCTGTTTTGAGTGGTACCGCTGAACCTGGTAGCACCGTCACCATTTCTGATGGGGGTACTGTGCTGGGTACTACAACAACCGGCTCTGACGGCACCTGGACTTACACCACACCTCCACTGGGGGATGGCGGCCACAGCATCACCACTACCGTTACCGATCCGGCAGGCAATACCAGCCCGCCTTCCGACCCGATTACCTTTACTGTCGATACCGTTCCACCGGCTGCAGCAACCGGCCTGGTAGTCACTGATGACGTGGGTGCAGTGCAAGGTCCGCTGACCTCCGGAGCCACTACCGATGACAACACGCCAACGCTGAGTGGACAAGCAGAAGCCGGTACTACGGTGAGTGTTTACGACGGCACCACTCTGTTGGGTACTGCCACCGTCGGTAGCGACGGCAACTGGAGTTTTACAACGCCAGAATTGAGCAATGGCGCGCACAGCCTGACAGTCACAGTAACCGATGCTGCCGGTAACGTCAGCCCGGCCACCTCGGCCTTTGATGTTACCGTTGACGCGGGCCTGCCTCCGGCAACCAGCTCTCTGGAAGTCTTTGACGATACTGGCGCCACGCTGGTGCAGTTGGCCGATGGTGCAAGCACCCATGACAATACTCCGACACTGACTGGTCTGGCCGGTGCCAACAACACTATTATGCTGTACTACGGTGACGTCTTGTTAGGCACCGCGACGGCAAATGCCAGCGGCCAATGGTCGTTTGATGCTTCCACCCTGCCAGACGGCACCTATGTTTTCCATGCTGTCGCAATAGATGCAGCGGGTAACACTGCCGATTCAGGCAATGTCACTATTTTCATTGATACTGTTGCACCTAATGCTGCAGGCGATCTGCAACTGATCAACAACGAAGGCGACACGCCAGTGCCAGTCACTTCTGGCGGCGCAACCAATGACTCCACGCCGGTGCTGACCGGCACTGCCGAGCCAGGTAGCACAGTCACCGTTTCTGACGGCACTACCGTGTTGGGCACGGTGACAACAGGCAGCGACGGAAGTTGGAGCTTTACCAGCCCAACCCTTAACGATGGTGATCACAGCATCACTACGACCGTCACTGATGCCGCAGGAAATACCAGTCCGGCCTCCGATCCAATTACCTTTACCGTGGATACTGTTGCCCCGGCTGCCGTTAGCGGACTGGTAGTCTCCGATGATGTCGGCGATACCCAGGGACCTCTGACCTCCGGTGCCACTACCGATGACAACACGCCAACGCTGAGCGGGCAAGCCGAAGCGGGCACCACTGTCAGCATTTACGACGGTACTACCCTGCTGGGTACAACGACCGTGGGTAGCGATGGCAACTGGAGCTACACTCCGCCAGCATTGAGCAATGGTGACCACAGTTTGACCACCACGGTGACCGATGCCGCGGGTAATGTCAGTCCGGCATCACCAGCTTTCGACTTGAGTGTTGAAGCAGGCCTGCCTCCAGCAACCAGTTCCATTGAAGTGTTTGACGATACCGGCAGCACCTTGGTTCAACTGGCCGATGGTGCCAGTACCCATGATAATACCCCGACTCTGACCGGCGTCGCCGGTGCCAATGACATCATCACTATTTACAATGGCACCGAGGCGTTAGGCATGGCGACTGCGGATGCCAACGGTCAATGATCGTTTGACACCTCCGCATTGGCCGACGGCACCTATGTGTTCCACGCTGTCGCAACCGATGCAACCGGTAACTCTGCCGATTCTGGCAATATCACCATCATCATCGACACTGTCGCGCCTGATGCGGCTGGCAATTTGCAACTGACCAATGACGAGGGCGCAACGCCGGTAGTGGTAGCGACAGATGGCGCGACCAACGACAACACGCCAGTGTTGACCGGCACTGCAGAACCTGGCACCACGGTCACCATTTCTGATGGCACCACCGTGCTGGGTACTACAACGGTGGATAGCGATGGCAACTGGAGCTACACCACGCCGACTCTGGACGACGGCGATCACAGCATCACCACTACCGTCACCGATGCCGCTGGCAACACCAGTCCGGCCTCTGACCCGATTACCTTTAGCGTAGATACCGTTGCACCGGCTGCCGTAACCGGTCTGGTTGTTTCTGATGACGTCGGCGATTCCCAAGGGCCACTGGCGTCCGGAGCCACCACCGATGACAGCACGCCGACTCTGAGCGGGCAAGCCGAAGCGGGCACTACCGTCAGCATTTATGACGGCACGACCCTGCTGGGTACGGTAACTGCAGGCACTGATGGCAGCTGGAGCTACACTCCGCCAGCATTAAGCAACGGCGATCATAGCCTGACTACCACAGTGACCGATGCAGCAGGCAACGTCAGCCCGGCATCTCCAGCCTTTGATCTCACTGTGGATGCAGGTCTGCCACCAGCGACCAGTTCGATTGAAGTGTTTGATGATACCGGCAGCACGCTGGTACAGCTTGCCGATGGTGCCAACACTCATGATAACACCCCAACGCTGACGGGCCTGGCGGGTGCCAACAATACAATCACCCTGTATAACGGCGATGTCGAACTTGGGACCACCACGGCAGATGGCACCGGCCAATGGACGTTTGATACTTCCGCCCTGCCAGACGGCACCTATATTTTCCACGCTATCGCAGCCGATGCTACGGGTAACACTGCGGATTCAGGCAATGTCACTATCATCATCGACACTGTCGCGCCTAATGCGGCAGATGATTTGCAACTGACCAATGACGAGGGCGCAACACCGGTAGTCGTGGCCGCTGATGGTGCCACCAATGACAGCACGCCAGTGTTCAGCGGTACCGCAGAACCGGGCAGCACAGTCACCGTTTCTGATGGCGACACAATACTGGGCACGGCTACGGTGGGCACCGACGGTACCTGGAGCTTCACTACGCCAACCCTGACCGACGGCGATCATAGCCTGACAACGACGGTGACCGATGCCGCCGGCAATATCAGCCCGGCTTCGGACCCTCTCACCTTTACTGTCGATACCCAGGCTCCGGCTTCCGCGACAGGCCTGCAACTCAGCAACGACGAGAGCGGTACGCTGGTTCCGATTAGCAATGATGCGACCAACGACACCACACCAGTGTTGACCGGTACCGCAGAAGCGGGCAGCACGGTCACCGTTTCTGATGGCGGCATCGTGCTGGGTACCGCCACGGCTGGCAGCGATGGCACCTGGTCATTTACGCCAACCGATCCTCTCACTGAAGGTTCGCACAGCTTCACCACTACAGTGACCGATGCAGCGGGTAACGTCAGTGATCCTTCTGCACCCTTTGATTTCACCGTTGATACCACGCCTCCTGCCATTGCCAGTGATGTGGTACTCAGCAACAACGATGGCAGCACCCCGGTAGTCATTGCCGACGGTGGCCTGACCAACGACTCGACTCCATTAGTAACCGGGACGGCAGAACCTGGCAGCACAGTGACCATTTCCGATGGCACTACCGTGCTGGGCTCTGTATCAGTAGACAGCACGGGTAACTGGAGCTTCACCTCGCCAACGCTGGCCGAAGGTGACCATAGCCTGACCACCACGGTGACTGACCCTGCTGGCAATATCAGCGATCCGTCTGCCGCCATTACCTTTACTGTCGATATTACTGCGCCATCGGCCGCCAATCAGCTGGTTCTCAGCAACGATGAAAGCGGCACCGCCGTTCCGATTACCAACGGCACCACCAATGACACTACGCCGGTATTAAGCGGTACCGCCGAGCCTGGCTCAACGGTTAATGTCTCGGATAACGGCACATTGCTGGGGACAGCAGCGGTCGACACTGACGGCAACTGGTCATTCACTCCTACCACGCCGCTGGATGAGGGCGATCACAGCCTGACGACCACGGTGACCGATGCGGCGGGTAATACTGGTCCAGCCTCGCCTGCGGTTGATTTCACCATTGATACCACGGCTCCGGCAGAAGCTACCGACGTGCAACTCAGCAATAACGAAGGCAGCACGCTGGTGCCAATTGCCGAAGGCAGCTTCACGAACGATGCTACGCCAGTGCTAACGGGCGGAGCAAACAGTGCCGAAGCGGGCAGTACGGTCACCATATTGGACGGCACCGCCGTTCTGGGTACCGTAACGGCAGGCGCTGACGGCAGCTGGAGCTTTACTACACCTGTTCTGGGCACCGGCGATCACAGTATTTCTGTGACCGTTACTGACCCGGCCGGCAATACCAGTGCAGCCACCGCGCCGATTACGTTTACCGTGGATACCACCGCACCGGACGCAGCGCTGGGTCTGCAGCTGAACAATGATACCAGCGGTACTCCGGTTCCGATTGCCGATGGCGGCACGACTAACGATACCACCCCGGTATTGAGCGGGACTGCCGAGGCAAACAGCACGATCACTATTTCAGATGGTGACACCGTGCTGGGCACTACCACCACTGATGCCACCGGTGCCTGGAGTTATACGCCAACGCTGAATGATGGCGATCATAGTCTGACGGTAACCGTGACAGATGCTGCAGGTAATATCAGCGAAGCCAGTGCGCCGGTCACCGTGACTGTGGATACCGTGGCACCGACAGTCGCTGACCTTGCGTTGAGCAATGATTCAGGCACAACACCGGTTGCTATTCCCGATGGCGGCCTGACCAACGACAACACACCGGTTCTCACCGGCACCGCCGAAGTGGGCAGCACAGTAACCATTTCTGACGGCGCTACGGTTCTCGGCACCTTGGTCGTTGATTCGACAGGCACCTGGAGCTATCCGGTAACCGCAGCTCTAACCGATGGTACTCACACGCTGAGTGTTACCGCTACGGATGCTGCCGGTAATGTGAGCTCTCCGGCGACTATCAGTCTGGATGTGGACGCAACACCTCCGGCCGCGGCAACGGACCTGATCCTCAGCACTGACAACGGCACTGCGCCAGTCACCAATACCGAAGGCACCTTTACCAGCGACAGTACGCCGCTGCTTTCAGGTACAGCAACGGCCGGTGACGTGATCAATGTATTTAATGGTACAGACCTGATCGGCTCGACGACTGTTGACAGCAATGGGCAATGGACGATTACCTTACCGCAACTGGATGATGCGAGTTACACGCTGTCTGTGCAGGTGGGTGATGCTGCGGGCAACCTCAGCACGCCGACAGATATCAGCTTCACGGTTGACACCAGTGCGCCTGCCGAAGCAACCATTGAGGCTTTCAATAACAACGGTACAACCGATGTCGGCATTCCAAACGATGGCATCACCAATGACAACACACCGCTGCTAAGCGGGACTGCCGAGGCGGGCAGTCTGGTAACTATTTATGATGCCAACCAGCAGGTTATCGGCACTACCATTACCAGCGATACTGGAACCTGGAGCTTCCAGTCACCTACCTTGTCTGATGGCACTCACACGCTGACCGCAACGGTCACTGATGAAATTGGTAACGTCAGCACGGGAACCGACTTCACGATTACCGTAGATGCTACGGCGCCTGAACCGGTGAGTAATCTGCTGCTGCAAAACGATAATGGTGCCGCGCCGGTAGATATTCCAAACGGCGGGTCGACCAACGACGGTACGCCAGTGCTCAGCGGTACCGCAGAAGCGGGCAGTCTGGTGACAATTCTCAACGCCGACAATGGCTCGGTAATAGGCACAGTAACTGCTGACGCGACCACAGGTGCATGGAGCTTTGCCGCCACAAGTGATCTGCCGGAAGGGACCTATAACGTAGGAATTACGGTTACAGATGAAGCCGGTAATGTCAGTGCAACCACTAACTATAGCTTCACGGTTGACCTTACACCGCCTGCCGAGGTTGCCACCTTCGCCATCTATAACAACGAAGGTTCAAGCCCGGTCCTGATCCCTAACCCTGGTTCCACCAATGACGATACGCCAGTGTTGCGCGGTACGGCGACGCCAGGCACCACCATCAATATCTATCAAGATAACGTGCTGGTTGGCACGGCTGAAGTTGCTGATAACGGCGTATGGCGTTATGAAACCAACACCTTGCCGGATGCAACTTATAGCTATACCGTCTCGGTGGTCGATGCAGCAGGAAACGAAAGTGCCCTGTCAGCGCCGTATGCCGTCACTATCGACACCGTGGTTCCTGAACCCGTTGGGTCACTGGAGGTCACTGATAACGTTGGCGACTCTCAAGGTCTTCTGACCTCGGGCGAGCTCACCGATGACAATACTCCGACCTTCTCGGGCACGGCGGAAACAGGGACGACAGTCAGTCTTTATGAAGGCACGACCCTGTTGGGCACTGCGACCATCACCGCGGGCAATGCGTGGACAATCACCCCGTCTGCCCTGGGTAACGGCACGCATGATTTCAGTATTGTTGTGACCGATGCTGCAGGTAATGTCAGTACATCGACAGATTTCAGCCTGAATATCGAAGCAGGCTTACCGCCAGCCACCACCACGCTTGAAGTCTTTGATGACAACGGGCCGATGCTGGTGCAACTGGCCGACAATGCCAGCACCAATGACAACACGCCAGTACTTAGCGGCCTGTCTACGGCGGGTGACATCATTACCATTTATGATGGCGTCGGCAACCAGATCGGCACGACTACCGTTGGCCCGGATAATCAATGGAGCTTTACCCCATCGACAGGATTGGCCGATGGCTCACACAGCTTCTTTGTCACCATTACCGATGGCACAGGAAACGACACCACCTCTGACACCATCAATATCATTATTGATACTGTGGCACCTGATGCAGCAACCGGCATTGCAGCCAGCAATGACAATGGAGCCGCGCCTGTTGCGATACCTGACGGTGGCGAAACCAATGACAATACACCGTTGTTGACCGGCACAGCCGAGGCTAACGGTATAGTGACCATTTATGATGGCGATACTGCCATTGGGACGACCACGGCGAGCGCGACGGGAGCCTGGAGTTTCGACACTCCAACGCTGACTAACGGGTCTCATACCTTCAGTGTCACCGTGACCGACGCGGCGGGTAACATCAGCGATCGCTCCACTGCAGTTACGCTTACTGTAGATACTCATGCGCCGGTAGCGGCAACGCTGGTGGTTACCGACGATGTCACCGACACCGTGGTGCCAAATCAGGGCACGACCAATGATGCGACACCAACCCTCAGCGGTACTGCCGAAGCCGGTTCTACCGTAACTATCTATGATGGCGCTACGGCAATTGGAACCGCTATTGCCACCGGCGGAAACTGGACCTTTACCACCGCAGATCTCACAGACGGTAGCCATACCTTTACCGTGACCTCAACGGATGCAGCGGGCAACGTCAGTGTGGCTTCTCCTGCGACTACTGTCGTAATTGATACCATTGCGCCTGATGCAGTCACGGTTGCCGCCAGTAACAACAACGGCACTGCGGCTATCCCGATTCCTCAAGATGGCAGCACCAACGATAATACTCCGGCGCTTACCGGTACCGCCGAAGCAGGCAGTCTGATTACCATTTCAGAAGGCACAAACGTGCTGGGTACCGTAACGGCAAACTCTGCGGGGTCATGGAGCTTTATCTCGTCAACGCTGGCCGATGGCGCTCATACCTTGAGTGTGACAGCCACTGATGCGGCGGGTAACGTAAGCACGCCGTCAACCGTAACATTCACTGTGATCACCACCGGCCCGGCACCGATTACCGACCTGACTGTAACGGATAATGTCGGGACCATTACTGGTGCATTGGCCAGCGGTGCGACAACCGATGACACTACGCCAACGTTGGCCGGTACGGCGACCGCAGCGGGCGACATCGTGACGGTCTATGACGGTACCACAGTGCTGGGGACAGTCACTGCGGGAACTGGCGGAGCCTGGACCTTTACCACGGCGGCGCTGGCTAACGGCCTCCATCCGTTGAGCGTTACAGTAACCGACCCGGCAGGCAACACCAGTGCAGCGACCAATTTCCCAATCACGGTCGACACTGTTGCACCAACGGCGTCAACGCTGGTGATAACCAACGATGTTACCAATACGGTAGTGCCAAACGGAGGCTCGACCAACGACACTACGCCAACCCTGAGCGGTGTCGCAGAAGGAGGCAGCACGGTCAAAGTTTATGACAATGGTGTGCTGCTGGGGACAACTACCGCAGCAGCAAACGGTGCCTGGAGCTTCACCACGGGCGTGCTGGCGACTGGCAGCCATCCGCTGACAGTAACAGCTACCGACGCCGCAGGTAACGTCGGTGCGGCTACCGCTGCAACGGTGGTTATCGACACCACGGCACCGGCCCCAGTGACTCTGACTGCCAGCAACAATGACGGCAGTACTCCGGTGGCGATTGCCAATAACGGCATCACCAACGACAGTACTCCAGCATTGAGCGGCACGGCTGAGGCAGGAAGTCTGGTAACCATTTCCGAAGGCACTACGGTGCTTGGTACGGTAACGGCAGGTACGAATGGAGCCTGGAGTTTCACCACTGCCACGCTTGCCAACGGCGCTCATACCTTCAGTGCCACCGCGACGGATGCAGCGGGTAACGTCAGTACGGCAACAACCCTGACGCTGACCGTTGATACCGTGGCCCCGGCGGCAATTACCAACCTGACAGTGACCGATAACGTAGGCACCATCACCGGTACGCTGGCAAACGGAGCCAGAACCGATGACAACACGCCAACGCTTGCAGGCACCACTGAAGCCAACGCTATCGTTTCGATTTATGACGGTACGACCTTACTTGGCACCACTACGGCCAGCAATACCGGGGCATGGAGCTACACGACTGTCGCGCTGAGCGATGGTGCTCATCCTCTCACCGTGACAGCAACAGATGCGGCGGGCAACACCGGCCCGGCATCGACGGCGGTCTCCATTACGGTGGATACCGTAGCTCCGGCTGCTGCAACCGACCTGACAGTGAACGCGGCAGGAACCACGCTAACGGGTGAAGGTGAAGCCAACGCGACAGTCACCGTCAAGGACGCGGATGGTAACACCATTGGCACCGGCACTGTGGCTGCCAACGGCAGCTTCTCGGTCACTCTCAGCAGCGCGCAAACCACTGGCGCAACGCTGACGGTGACTCAGACTGACGTTGCAGGCAACGTTTCACCGACGGCAACCACCACCGGTGCGATAAGCATCGTGGCGGCCAACGACACCAATATAGTGGATTACACCAGCACCGAAGGGTCTATTACCAACCCAACGACCAGCGTTACGCACACCGCATTGCTTAATATCGGGCTGGGCGGCCTGCTGAGCGCCAGCGTGTTGTCGAACGGTAACTCCTATCAGTTCAGCGTAGGTGCCGATGATACCCGTACTGTCACGCTTCACGGCTCAATCGGCGGCATAAGCCTGCTTGCCGACTACTCGCTGTACCTGTATGAGCAGCAGACAAACGGTTCCTGGGCATTGGTAAGCGTTACCTCAAACTACCTGTCAACCGGGATTCTCTCGCTAGGGACACAAACGGGCGGCAACGTTACCTATTCCAACCTCGGAACCGGCAACTACGCGGTAGTTTTAGGCGCAGCGCTTAATGTGACGTTATTGCCGGTGACCACCATCACCACAGTTTCGGACATTACCTCGCTGGCAGTCACTGTGGCAGCTACCGTCACCGGTAACCTGCTGGAAAACGATACCAGCTCCGTGGCTGGCACTATTCCGGCGGGCACTGCGGTCACAGAGGTCGGAACCAGCGCAGTTGCGGCGAGCGGCAACACGGTGATCAACTCCTCTTACGGAACATTGACCATCAACTCGCACGGTGACTATACCTACACGCTGAAAGCCGGTCTGGACATCGATACCTTGCCTACGACCGACACCTTCACGTATTCGGTCAAGGATGCCAGCGGTACCGTGACTACGGCCACCCTGACGCTTGAACTGCATGATGGTGCTTCAACAACGTTGACCACTAACAGTCTGCTGGTTGAATCAGCCAGCACGACTGAGAGTGATGCCAGCGGCAGCATCTACGGTGATAGCACCACTACCCATACCGGAACCTTAAGCATCATTAATGAACACGGCGATTCCACCACCGTGAGCAGTACGGGTACAACTGAGGTAACCGGTGATTACGGTGTGCTGAGTATCGCCGCAAACGGTAGCTATACCTATGCACTGAGTGCCGATGTCAATGCGCAGGACATCACGCACAAAGAGGTATTCAGTTACTCACTGGCGGCCACTGACGGCACCATTACGACTAACTCGTTTACCATTGACCTGCACCCGACCATCACAGGCACCACGGGAGCCGACACCATTACCGGCAGCGCCTACGACGACACCATTACTGCCGGTGCCGGAGCAGATACGCTGGTTTATCACCTGTTGGCTACCGCAGACGCCACGGGGGGTAATGGTCATGATACCTGGACAGACTTTAGTGTCTCCGAGGGTGACAAGATAGACGTCAGCAACCTGCTTATCGGTTGGAATGATTCCACAAGTAATGTTAATGATTTTGTGAAAGTAGACCATACTTCTGATGGCAACACCGTGCTTTCGATTGACCGTGACGGTACTGGTACGGCATACAGCACGACTCCGCTGGTGACGTTGGAAGGTGTAAACGCATCACTTGAGGAACTGCTGCAACAGCCGCACCAGAACACGACAGCGTAAAGGTTGTTACACAACGCAGGGATGCGTATGGGCACAGGGAAGTGCCCCTTTTCTCTCATTGACTGGTGGAATATAGATGGATTTGAGGCAATCTCGCGCAACTTATCGTCGTATCACTAAGCTCGGCGCCTTGTGCGCTGGCTTTGCTTTGTTTCACAGCTCTCAACTTATGGCTGCCAGTGATGCTCTCACTGCAGCAAGCAGTATTTCTACAGCAGGCCTGATCCAACAACAGGATCTGCCATCATTGACCGGTGAAATCTCCCAACCTGCCCTGACCAACGTACCAGACACCCTAACGATAAATCAGGCCGTGCAGCGGGCGATTCAGTGGCACCCCGATATTGCCGAAGCTATCGGCAAAATGCTGGAGCAGGCCAACCAGGTTGATGTGGCGAAAGCAAAATATTATCCGCAAGTCAGTGTCGGTATGAATAACGGCTACAGTAATTCCTATGTCGAAAAAGGTTACAGCCCTTCGTTTGTACTCTCGGTTTCTCAGATGCTGTATGACTTTGGCAAGGTCAGCAGCTCAGTGCGTTCTGCCGAAGCTGGCGTGGCGCAAGAACAGGCCAACGTGTTGGTCAGCATCGATACTGTAGCCCACGACACCGCCGCTGCACTGGTGGAAGTTCAAGGCTATCAGCAGCTAGTGAAAATTGCCCAGGAGCAGTTGACGGCGCTGAACAAGATTGGTGATTTAGCGCGTCAGCGTAATGATGAAGGTGCGGCGTCTCTTTCCGACGCGACGCAAACCGATGCGCGTATCGAAGGCGCACGCGCCACCCTCACCCAATATCAGGCCAACCTTGACCGCTGGCGTGCCACGCTGGCAACTGATCTCGGCTGGCCAATAGTAAGAAATGTCAGCGACAGTTTCCCGGCCAAGCTGATGCGTTCCTGCCAGTTTGTCAAAGCGGATGACAAGCTCAATCCGTCGGTACTTGCCGCTATGGCACAGGTCAATCAGGCACAGGCAAAACTGGACAATGCCAATGCACAAATGATGCCGACTATTTCGCTTGATCCCCAGGTATCGCGCTATCTCAACGATCATTACTCCGGCAGCGATGAGCTCAATCGCACGCAGTATTCGATTGGTGTCAACGTTCAGATGCCGCTTTATCAGGGCGGCGGTATGACGGCCAGCCGTGATGCGGCAGCGAATGCGCTGGGCGCGGCCAATTCGGCGGTAAACTCGGCGCGTTTAAAAGCCCGGCAGCAACTCAGCGAATCGCAGAATGAGTCACAGAGCCTCGCGCTCAGCCTGGCCATTCAAGGGCGGCAACAGAGCCTGGGCGAGAAAACCCAGCAGCTTTATCAGGATCAATATCTGCAACTTGGCACTCGGCCATTACTGGATGTCCTGAACGCCGAGCAAGAAGTGTTTCAAACCCGATTTACGCTCCAGCAAACCATCAGCCAGTTACGCTCACTGCAGCTCGATTGTTTATACAGTACCGGGCAGATGCGGTCCGCGTTTGCTTTGAATAATCAGCGGATCCAATCCGTGGAGATCCAGCCATGACCCAATTACAAATTCCCGATGGCCCAGACGACCACTCAAACAGTGGCGCAGGGGGAAATGTGCCACTGCACGGTTGGGCAACGGCAATTATTCTGATTGCCACTCATTATCGGTTGCCGTGTTCTCCGGGCATGATCATGGCCACCAGCGAATGGCAGGGCAAACAGCCCCGAGACAAAGCATTGCGACACCTGGCACGTCAGGCCGGGCTGTCGCTGCAATTGTATGAAGACAACAAATGGGAAATTACCAGTTGGCGGCTGCCGCTGGCAGTGGAGCTGCATGATGGTCAGGTAGGGGTCATCACCAGCTTTGATGGTGAAAGTGAAGTGCGAGTGCATTTCACCGGCGACGAGCAGCCCACGCCGGTCGCGCTTGAAACCTTGCTGCCAGAGATCAATTTTGCTGCCGCGCTGCGCCCGGTGACTGCGGCGAAAGACAGCCGCGTGGACCGTTATCTGAGCGTGGTCAAACCGGACTGGCTGCGTCGCCTGGTTCTGCGTGACCTGCGCCCCTATGGCTACGTAATGCTGGGTTCACTGCTGATCAACCTGCTGGCGCTGGTTGGGATCATCTTCTCGATGCAGGTCTATGACCGGGTCATTCCGGCGCAATCCTACCCGACTCTCTATGTGCTCTACATCGGGGTGATCATCTCGGTGGTGTTCACTTATATCCTGCGCGTCGGGCGCGATCACGTAACCGATTTACTGGGTAAACGTGCCGATATGCGGGTTTCAGACCGCGTTTTTGGCCACGCGCTGCGCCTGCGTAACAGTGCGGTGCCGCGTTCCACCGGGACCTTTATCTCGCAGCTGCGCGAGCTGGAGGCGATCCGCGAAATGGTCACCTCGACGACGGTTTCAGCTATCGTAGATATGCCGTTCTTCCTGCTGTTCCTGCTGGTGATGGCAATTATTGCTCCGCCATTGGCGTGGATAGCCCCGGTGGCGGTGCTATTGATGGTGCTGCCCGGCCTGTTTAGCCAGAAAAAACTGGCCAGACTGGCGCAGCAGGCGTTGAAAGAATCGACCCTGCGCAATGCGGTGCTGGTCGAGAGCGTGCAAGGGCTGGAGGACATCAAGCTGATGCAGGCAGAGGATCGCATCCTGCAACAGTGGAACAGCTATATCCGCATCACCGCGCAGTCTGGCGTCGAGATGCGCAAAGTCATGCACTCGCTGATAAGCTGGGGCGTGACGGTGCAGGGGCTGGTTTATGCCAGCGTGATTGTCGTCGGCGCGCCAATGGTTATCAATGGTGATATGACTACCGGTGCAATTGTTGCGGCTTCCCTGCTCTCTTCGCGCATGATTGCTCCGATGGCGACGTTGTGCGGCGTACTGGCGCGCTGGCAGCAAGTCAAGGCGGCAAAAAACAGCCTCGATGCGCTGATGAATCTGCCGGTTGAAAACAGCAAGGACGAAACTCGTATTCACTGCCCGGTGCTGTTTGGTCATTATCAGTTTACCGATGCCATGTTCCGTTATTATACCGATTCACTCACTATTGCCCTGCGTATCAAAAGCCTGACCATTGAACCGGGTGAGCGCATTGCATTACTGGGCCGTAACGGTTCCGGTAAATCGACCATGCTGCAGGCAATGATTGGCGGCGTGGATTTAGTCAGTGGCGAACTGCGGCTCGATAACCTCAGCCTGCCGCACATTGATCTCGCCGATGTGCGACGAAACGTGGGTTTACTGACGCAAAACGCCAAGCTGTTCCACGGCACGTTGCGTGAAAATCTGACCATGGGCTCGGCACACGCAACCGATGACGCAATCTTCGCGGCGTTGAGCGTTAGCGGTGGTGCTGACTTTATTCGTCGCCTGCCGCTGGGCCTGGATCACCCAATTATGGAAGGCGGCGTCGGGCTATCCGGCGGACAACGGCAATCACTGCTGTTGGCGCGTATGCTGTTGCGTGACCCTAACATCGTGCTGCTCGATGAGCCGACCTCCTCCCTCGACGACCATACCGAGAAAGAGTTTATCGAACGTCTGGACCAATGGCTGAACGGGCGCACTCTCATTGTCGCAACGCATCGCGCCGCTATTCTCGCCCTGGTCGACCGTGTGCTGGTGCTCAAAGATGGGCAGTTGGTGATGGACAGCCCGAAAGAGAATGCGCTGCCGACGTCAACGTCACGCGCTGGTGGTAATCTGCCGGAGACAAAATCATGATCAAGCAATTGCCCGGAAAACTGAGGCTGGTGACGGCAGCAGAAGTTGATTCATCTGACGATCTGCTGGGCGAGCTGCGTTCGGAAACTCACTATTCTGGCGCGGTACGCCTCATAGTTATTAGCTCTTTATTACTTCTGGTTACACTGGTTTGGGCCTGGTTCGGCATGCTGGATGAAGTGTCTACCGGCACCGGCAAGGTAATCCCCAGCTCGCGTGACCAAGTGTTGCAGTCGCTGGAAGGCGGTATTTTAACCGCATTACTGGTCCATGAAGGTGATGAGGTGCAGGCCGGTCAAATAGTCGCCCGTCTTGATCCCACTCGTTCTCAGTCTAATGTTGGCGAGAGTGCAGCCCGTTATCGCGCGGCACTGGCGGCTGCGGCGCGCCTTAATGCCGAAGTTAATGACAAGCCACTGGTTTTCCCGTCCGAGCTAAAGGATTTCCCTGACCTGACCGCTTCTGAGACTCGGCTGTATAAAACCCGCCGTGCGCAGCTTACCGATGCCACGGCACAGTTTAATCAGTCATTGTCTTTAGCCAATCGCGAACTGGCGATCACCCAGCGGCTGGCGAAAACCGGCGCAGCCAGCAGCGTAGAAGTACTGCGCTTGCAGCGTGACAAGTCAGATTTGGAATTGAAACTCACGGATATGCGCTCGCAGTACTATGTGCAGGCGCGTGAGGAGTTGGCGAAGGCCAACGCCGAAGCCGATAGCATGTCACAGGTAGTGAAAGGACGCGAAGATACCGTAACTCGTTTGACCATCCGCTCCCCTATGCACGGTATTGTGAAAAACATCAAGGTGTCGACCGTCGGTGGGGTTATTCCTCCTAACGGTGAATTGATGAATATCGTGCCAATGAACGATCGCCTGCTGATTGAAGCGCGCCTGTCGCCGCGTGATATTGCCTTTATTCACCCGGGCCAGCATGCAGTGGTGAAAATTTCAGCTTATGACTATGCTATTTACGGTGGTATTAACGGCGTGGTCGAAGGCATTTCACCAGACACTATTCAGGATGAGGTGAAACCGGAGATTTATTATTACCGCGTATTTATCCGCACTGATAATGACTATGTGCAGAACAAAGCCGGTAAGCGTTTCTCTATTAGCCCCGGAATGGTCTCCACCGTTGATATTAAAACCGGTGAGAAGACAGTAATGGATTATCTGATCAAACCGTTCAACCGCGCGAAAGAGGCGCTGCGCGAACGTTAATATCATTATATAAATTATTTATGCTGCCGTTTTCAGCTGAAACCGGCGGCATTTTTTATGACTAATTTCCAACCAATTTAATTACGCAGACTAATAGCGGTATCAGCAGGTGATTAAATATGAATCAGTATGAATCACTAGGGGGGTTAGAATTGATGTCGCTGGTGTGCAAGACATGCTGCTTATTGTTTACCAATAAGCAGCATGGTTGATGCTTTGACGGGGATTAAATTTTCAGATCGGCAAAGGCCTGAATAATTTTATCAATCTGCTCGTCGCTGTGCGCGGCATTCACGCTACAACGCAGCAAAGTATTACCAGCCGGTGCAGCGGGTGGCAATGCCAGGTTTACATAAACACCGTTTTCGATCAGTTCACGCCAGAGACGCAGGCCGTCTTCTTTTGAACCCACCAGCACAGGAACCACCGGGCTGATGCGCGGGCCCAGCTCAAGTCCCAACTCGGCAAGTCCGTGGTAAAGTCTGCGAGCATTGCTCCACAGCTTTTCACGCAGGCCCGGGTTCTCGGCAATAGTTCTTAAAGAAGAACGTACAGAGGCGATACTTGATGGCGATGGCGAGGCGGTGAAGATATAAGGACGGCTGCTGTAGCGCAGCACTTCCATCGCTTTGGCACCGACGGCAAAACCACCAATAGAGGCCAGACTCTTGCTAAACGTGCCAAGGATAATATCAACATCATCCTCAACGTGCAGCTCTTCTGCCAGGCCGCGGCCTGTCGCGCCCATGACGCCAAATGAGTGAGCTTCATCGACCAGCAAATAGCCACCAAGGCGACGTTTGATGTCAACAATCTCGACCAGAGGAGCAACATCACCCAGCATGCTGTAGATGCCTTCAACGATGATGATCGCTTCTTTGGCACGGTCACCCAGCAGCACCATACGGCGCTCCAGATCTTCGGCATCATTGTGACGGAAACGGATTAACTGCGCCCCGCCCAGAGCACACGCGTCGTAAATACTTGCGTGACAATCTTTGTCAATCAGGACCACGGCATCAGAATGCGCCAGCGTACTGATCACACCCAGATTGGCGGTATATCCAGTAGGGTAAACAATGGCAGTAGGACGGTCAAAGAAGGCCGCCAACTCATGCTCTAACGCAAGGTGCGAACCGTAGCTACCATTGGCCATACGTGAACCGGTAGTTCCTGTGCCCTGAGCTGCCAATGCAGCCTGACCTTCGGCAATCGCTTGCTCATTGAAGGTCAGACCCAAATAGTTGTTCGTGCCTGCCAGCACAATTTTGTGGTCGCCAATACGACCTTCCGTTGCTGAGTAGATCTCATCGATACAGGCGCCAAATGGATTTATACCAGGCGTTCGGTATTCATTAAGTCTGTCCGCAAGATTAGCAAACTTATCATAAAGACCCATAGGTGCTCTCCAGGTGTGGGAGTAGCGCATTCAGCAACTGCTCGGGGGTTCTAACATTCAGCAAGATATTTATTGGGATGGTAATATCTAATTTGTCTTCTAGCTTCATTAACAGACTCATCACTTTAATAGATTCCAGGCCAATATCATTGACGAGATCGCTGTCCGGCTTTACCTCATGATCGCCCTCAACCATACCCTGCAGGAACTCAAGGATATAGTCCATTAATACTTCACGGTTTAACATAAAAATTTCACACACCTATAGTATATAATGATAATCAAATACTTTTTGCGCTGCACACGCTCTAACCCATCACAGGAAACCAGTTAATAGATTCAGACAAGCTTTAGTTGCTCACGTTTGTATCAGAATGTTTTTTATGACTAAAATCTACTTTACATTTAAGCCTATAGCTTATTCGGAGTATCTTCTATTCTTATTGTGTGGTTTCGGTCGAACTCGTCATTGAACCTCGACAATTCACGTCGATAAAGCATTAAGTGATAAAAGGTAAAAAGTTCCCACCCTGATAATGTAACCATTCGTGTCAAAAAATGCCAGCGTATCCTGAACAACATACACATCCCTGACTGTAACGCCAGTTAAACTGCAGCAGCTTAGGCTTGATGCCTATCAGAATATATTAATTATTTTACTTTTGATAATATTTTGCAATTAAGCACTTGAGTATTAAAAAGGCCATCCCAATTTAAATTTGGCTTAGTAAGAAATTTAATAACCCTTCTCTAAAGTTAACCCAGCTATAAATCTTATAACTAATAGGTAGAGATTAAATCGCAAGGTGTTTGATTAATTTTGTTAATAGCTGCAATAACTCGGGCCCTACTCGTCTCAAAGTTTGAATCTACTATTTTAATGCATTAAATAAAACCACCGGGTGATTATATCCAACAATATGGTTTATACTGAGAATCACCTATCAAGCTGAGTTGAGACAATGTTCGATCCTAATCGAGGGGTCATCACATGCGCATGTCTACGGTCCAAAAAGATATTTTGCTGCTCCTTTATGAACATTCAGGTCGGGGCAATCAAGCCGTATCATTTAGCGCTATCTCTATGTTTACTTTACTCAATCAGCATCGTGCAAGGCCCGTCCCAGTCACTGACTTTCGTCGCGCCTGTCACAAACTGCTCGCTATCGGACTGGTTGAAAAATATCGCGACGAGCAATCACAAAAAGTCGTTTTTCGCTTATCTGCCGAAGGTAAGACAAGTGCAAGCCTGCTCTATTGCCGTTAGATTTTAGGATTTTTATAATAATCATTGTCTTTTCCCCATCTGCAAAACTTCCTGCCTTCTCCACACTGATTAACGCAGTAATGTGTTAATTAACCGCCAATAAATTAACCAATGTTTTTTGCAATTTCCCTAAGCTGGACGTCGAGTTATTACTAACCTATTTATCCGTTCAGTATAAATTTTCGGCTGTTGGTTAACCTTCACATTAAGGGAATCTTATTAAATGAAAGTGCAAAAAATAGCGCAACCCGCATCAATCAAAGTTTTAGAGTCGTGGGGAAATGTTGAAGGCTTGCCTGATACCCCGGCTGTAAAACTCTCCGGGATCCAGAAAGTCATTCCGGGTAAGGAGGACATTGATACCGGAATATTTGAATGCAGCGCAGGAAGTTATCGACGCTCCGTTAAGCAGGCCGAAATTATGCACTTCCTGAATGGCAAAGGATCTTTTACTCCTGACGGAGAAGAAACCCTTGAGTTTACCGCCGGAGACTCATTCTTCTTTGAGGCCAATACCGAGGGCACTTGGGTCATTGAAACAGATATGCGTAAGCTTTACGTGATTTTCGACGCGCTCGAGGCCTAAGGCAACTCACCGCCTCGTAACCACGAGGCGGCTATAAAACAACAGGTTAACCCTCTCGACTTTACCACGACGCTTTTGACCTATCGTCGTTGACCGTTTACATCATCACTTTATCGCCTACAAAAATAATAGTTGCTGAATAAACCGCCTTTCCCTTATAAATTTCCAGTGATAACATAAAAAAGATATCAACGAAAACTGGAGTGAAAAATGATTATTATCACAGGCGCTTCCGGGCAGTTGGGACGCGAAATCGCACGCCAGCTTGTAAATAAAATACCGGAAAATCAGGTCGTTGCAGGCACTCGTGATGTGCAGAAAATGGCTGATTTTGCCCACAGTGGTGTACAGCTGAGAATCACTGATTTTGCCGATCCGGCTGGCTTGGCGCATGCTTTTACAGGTATGCATCAAGCTCTGCTGGTTTCTGTCGATAAACTGGGAGAGGAAGCGCTTCGGTTACATCACAATGCCATCGGCGCAGCGCGTTCTGCCGGGGTACAACGGGTGCTGTATACCAGCCACATGGGCGCACGAGCAGATTCAATGTTTGTCCCTGCTGTTGACCATACAGCAACCGAGGACCTGCTGGCGGCAAATGGCACACCTTTTACCTCGCTGCGCCATGGTTTTTATGCTGAAAGCGGACTGCATATGATTGGACGGGCATTTGAAACTGGCGAGCTTCGCGTTCCAGAAGATGGCCCTGTGAGCTGGACTGCTCGTAATGATTTGGCAGAAGCAGACGCGATTATTCTCGCCGATCCTGGCCGATTTGACGGTATGACTCCGCCATTAACTGCTCCGCAAGCCTTTACCATGGCTGAGTTAGCCAACATCGCCTCAGAGTTGACTCAGCGTGAAATAAAACATGTCACACTGACCGATACGCAGTGGATTAGCGAAAAAGTGGCTCTGGGAGTGCCCGCGCCCATGGCCGAATTGCTGTTAGGCATGTTCAAGGCGGCACGATTGGGGGATTTCTCTGCGGTTGATCCTGCTTTAGAGAAGCTGCTTGGTCGTCGCCCACAAACTATGCGTGATATTCTCACCGGAGTCCTAAAGCCTGCTCAGGCCTCCCAAAGCGATTAACCAAGGGGTTTAAATAAAGATTATGAAGGCAAATGATGCTGATGATGCAAGAACTCGAATCATTACCGCTGCAGCCGCTCTGATTCGAACCCACGGCACGGATGCAGCAACGACACGCGCGGTGTCTGCCGCCGCATCGATTCAACCGCCGACGATTTATCGATTGGTGGGCGATAAAGATGCCTTGCTTGATGCCGTTGCAGAGTTTGAGCTGGCCGCTTATGTCGCCACCAAAAAGGATGAGGATCTCCCCTCGGATCCGATTGAAGCCTTGCGCTTTGGCTGGGATAAGCATGTCGCATTCGGCCTGTCCAATCCTGCGTTATTTAGGATAATCAGCAATAACGCCGCCTCACCCGCGGCAAAATCAGGTATAAAAGCGTTGGCCAAAAAAGTACATGCGGTCGCGCTGGCAGGAAGATTGCAAGGCAGTGAAGAGCGAGCGGTGGCAATGATGCATGCTACTTGTACCGGGGTGGTTATCTCTTTGATCGCACAAGAACAGACACCCGCGCATTTTGACCTTGCTGCTGAAACGCGTGAGGCGGTTATTCAGGCAATAACCAATAATAGGCTTGAACTGGCAGATGAAAAAATCGGTACTGCGGCAACGACATTAAGGGCTCGGCTCGGCCAGTCGCAAACGCTGACAAACGGCGAGCGTGGTTTGATGGATGAGCTTTTGCTCCGATTGGGCAGTGAGATTTAAGCCCTGACTAAACAATCATTTTTGAATAATATTTAACATCAAATTTCTGTTCTCGAGGTTTAATACCTGGAAGTGAATTTTTCGAAACTGGCGACCAGGCTATCGATAAACACTCGAGTCCGCGAAGGCATTAAACGGCGTCCGGGGAACACAGCCCACACAGGAACGCCGGGACATTCCCAATCCTCAAGCACACGAACCAGCTCACCCGTTTCCAGATAAGGGTGGGCGAAATGGGTAGTTACACTGGTGATTCCCGCGCCGAGGCGGGCAAGATTGATCAACACACTGGGTGAATTGGCAACAGCACGCATCGGCGGACTCCCCTCCCAGCACTCCCCCTGTTTGGTGAGCGTCCAGGGTGAAACGTCACCTCCACGCGTCCGCAATCTCAGCACCGAGCGCTGCATCAAATCTTGCGGATGATCGACCCGCCCATGCTTTTTAATAAATGAGGGCGCAGCGTAAAGCCCAACCCGAAACGTGCTCAGTTGGCGAGCCACCAGCGTTGAATCATTCTGCAAGTTGCCCATACGCAAGGCGATATCATACCCCTCGCCAATAATATCAACGCGTTGCTGAGAGGAATCTATATCCAGCGTGACCTGTGGATATTTCTCGATAAAGTCTGCCAGCAGAGCACCAATTAAATTTTGAGAAAAATCTCCGGGCATTGATATTCTTAATTGACCCGTGGGCTTGGCCTGGCGGTTTTCAGTCAGCGCCAGCATGGCTTCTATTTCGGCAGAAATTTGTTGCGCGTGGCGCAGCACGGCTTTGCCATATTCGGTAATCATCATCTTGCGCGTGGTCCTGACAATCAATCGTTCACCCAGCTGATTTTCCAAGGCCGAAATCCGTCTGGAAACGGTAGAGTTGGGAATATCAAGGCGTTCAGCCGCCCCTGAAAAACTTCCCTCTTCCACAACGCAGGCAAACAGGACCAAGTCTGCGGGATCAAATTTCATTATTATGCCATTTTTGGGATTATGTTATCCATTTCTGGAGTTTATGCCCAATCACGAAACAGTTAAAGTGAATTTGAGCTTATGGCAGTTTGCCAAACGCTGAATTATCAGGAAAAACGTAGAAACGAAGCTAATCAGCCACTTTCAAGCGGATAGCCTCATTTGCAAGGAATTAGATATTCCAAAAATCATTTTTAATGATGATGCATGGCAGATACCAATACGGTATTTGCCTAATTAACTTTACACCTCAATTCTTCAGGGATTAATACATGCGTTATTTTTCTATTACTAAATTCAGTGATGCCATCCTGTTAATTACTCGCATCATGCTGATGCTGTTATTTGTTATTTTTGGCTATGAAAAACTGATAGGTTTTAGCGGCACGATTAACTATATGGCATCCACTGGATCGCCGTTCCCGACCTTATCGGCAATTGTTGCCGTCGTGCTGGAATTCTTTGTCGGTATTGCCATCATATTAGGTTTCTATACCCGCCCACTGGCACTGATTATGGCCGTATACACCTTGATTACCGCTCTGATCGGCCATAATTTCTGGACCATGACCGGAGCTGCGCATTATGCCAACGAGATTAATTTTTACAAAAATGTTGCAATTATGGGCGGATTGTTCCTGCTTGCGCTGACCGGTCCGGGTAAATACTCCCTCGACCGCAAATAATCATTCACGGAAGTCGCTTGTCACTGTGGCTCTCAGGATTTTAACCTCCGACTAGAATTGACAAATAATAGCGGCTGATTAAAAAAGTCATGGGATTGATAAAGGTTATAGCCGATAGGCTCATCATGCCTGCGGTAAAAACCTTTATCTGTTCTCACGTTCAATAAGTGACATTGACAGTAACGGTATCTGAATAGCTGCCGGGAGTGTAATTTGCACTCGCAGCGGTAGCATAGACTGTATAAGTGGTGGCCGAACCGCTTCCAGTCCCGGCAATACTGTTTGCCGCGCTACTGCCCCAGATTACGCCATTGATCCCACTGGTAGACCTGAGCTGATAAGGCACAGTATCCTTATTGGGTGCGGTGCCTGACATTACACCCGCGCCCGTGGTGCTGCTGTTTGAAGGAACCAGTCCTATGGTATAGGGCGTGCTGTTGGTGCAGTCCACGCTAAGCGTGTTGCTGGAGGCGGTATTGACCGCTGTGGCACTGACAGAACCGAGGTTAATATTGCCGTTGGTAGTCAGGGTACACTGCTTGGCAACGGTAGCCAACACGCTGAAAGCAAAGTTTGAAATCACCGTCGAGCCGCAAGTGCCGGGTGGGATCAACAGCGCAGTATTTGACGTTACTACCGCGGTCGCCGCCGAAAAGTTATCAGTGTAACTGCCTGGAGTAGCCGTGGTTTGTGGCGTGGATAACGTCCCGTAAACCGTCAAACTCCCCCCGGTGGGAACACCAATGGCCAGTGATCCCAAATTGGCCATCACTGGCGTTGTTCCCGCAACATACTGACTCCCCCATACCGTACCTCCAGTGTTTTGATAAAGCTGATAGCTTAACGTGCCCGCCGGAGTACCAGTATTAGCCATCGCCCGCGTAGTGACCTGATTAGTATTGGTCGAGGCGCCAATGTTAAAGCATAAAGTGACGCCCCCAACCAATGTATCCAATACCCCACGCGTACAAGAGTAACTAAAGGTCATGCTGGTGGTCGGAGTAGCAGTCACCAGCGGGTTAACCGTCGAGAAATTCACCGACTGAACGTTACTCACCGAGCAGGTGATCGCATAACCTAGCGATGGAGATAGCCCTAACAGCATCAATAACAACAAATTTCTTATGTGCATTCACTAGCTCCTCGACTCGCCGGCCTTACTTACAGGTTAACGGGCCAATTTGTGGGATCCCTTCTGCCTTTTGGGGATAATCGAATTGCACGGAACAGACACCCGCAGCCGTTGTCACTTGCAAGCTGTTGTGCTGCTCCAGCGCGTCAAAATAAACCATGCCATCAAAACCAACTACCAGACTCGGGCCGCGAGAATTTAATCGCACCTGACTGCCTTCAGGGATAACCTTGCCAGTAACATCGGTCAGTATTACCTGCGCAGCCCTGATCGGTTTGATGGTGAATTTCACCATTGCACCAGAGCGGTCGCCCGGCGTGGCGTTGGCATTAACCCTGGTTATCTGTGTATTGGCAGGCAGATCCATGGGATCGATGCTCAACAGATTTCGTTGATAACTGTTCAACGGTGTGACCAGAAGCAGCCCTTTATCATTACTGTTGCCCACCAGGTTGTTTTGCAGTTTAACCGGCACATTCGCAACGCCATCGGTAGAAACCACCGCAAAACCATTGGTAATTTCCCGAGCGGCAAATAGCCCACCGCCCATCATTACCACGGATCCCGTTGCCCCTGCATAACCGTAATGACTATCAGGCAACGTGTTATAACCGGCATAAACCTTGCCATAATTCCCCTGATAACCCAGCTCTCCTTGCCCGCTCTGCCGAGAATCCTGCTGATTGGCCGCGACATTCCAGCCCCAACCTCCTTCAGAAGGCAACGACTGGCTGGCATTGGCAAGATAGCCCGTGCTGCCATTAGTGCGCTGTACCGTGGTGCTGGCAGAAATGCGATCGCTAAGCGTTACGGTGACCATCATGTAAAGACTGCGGTCTTTGCTGTTATCAATATTTTGATTTAGGCCCGCACTAATAAAGAAATTATCGGTGACCGGCTTGAACCAGTTGGCATTGGCATAGCGAATAGAACTTTCCTGAGGATAACGAAATTGCAGATAGCTGAGGCTGACATTGCCGAAATATCCGGTGTCATAACCAATAACGGCATTGCTGTTCAGTTCAGGTGGCGCTGCCCCATAATGGGTTGCTACATCATGATAATTGCCCGTGGTGGCCGTGGTGCTGGCAGCGAAACTAAAGCGACCGCCGGTCCAGCGGTAGCCGATACTGTAAAGTGATCCGCTTCTACCGCGGTAGGAACTAAAGGCAAGCGAAGTTGAAATGGTGCCGCTGCGCGAACCGGGGATCCAGTCGCTGCTGACTCCGGCATTGGCAAGCCCGCTTGTTGCTTCAGAATGCGCCCCGGCAGTGAAACTATTGTTTACCCCATAGCGCCAGGTTCCGCTAAGCGCCGGCGCGCTGCCATAATCAAAAGAAGAGTAGCCATAATTCTTACGCACTACGCCCAGCTCGGCTGACCAGTTTGTCAGTCCCTGGCGCAGCAGTTGCTGATCGTTATAGAAAGAAAAGCTTTGAGTCGTCGTTCTACCTAGTGCGTCGGTGGTGATAATTTGCGCATCACCAGCACCGCTAATACTGGGCATGGTGTTAATTTGGAAATTACCGGACGGGACCTGCCCGGTATAATATTTCATACCGTCGACATACAGTTCGACGTTAGAAGGCAAAGTGGCCGACCCCAGGAACGACGGCAAAGGCGTAGTGCGAAGATTAGGTTGCAGGCTGTAGTCAGTACCAATTTGTATACCGGCAATTCGCGTCGGCCGTGACCAGGATAATGCGCCGGTCAACGTATCACCAATATTTACCGCAATTAACTGGTCTGGAAAGGACGATCTCCAGCTGGTATCCAACCGGTTTACCTGATTACGCTGACCAGAATATTGGTTCTGCTCTGAATATTGGGTCAGCTGTGTCGAGCTGAATACTCCAGCCGAATTAAAGGCGCGGAAACTCGGTGAAAGAATTAGCGGTGGTGCCATTTTGTTTAGCCGCATAAATATCATAGTTCAGCAGCATACCGCTGGAATTAGCTACGCTAGGACGATTGTTATCATAATCATTAAGCTGAATAGTAGCTGAATCGAGTAAACTCAGTGGCCCTGTCAGGCCCAGCGTTTGTTGGTGGGCATCATAATCAATTTTTAATTGTTTAATATCGCTCAGGCACACCGCTTCTGATGCCCCTTTCGGCAACCGGAAACCCAGCTGGCGCAGGGTGCTTACGCTGGCATAGAGTTTTTTTTCGGCGTAACCAAAATGTGCCAGCCCCACATGATTTCCATTAAGGGTGACGTCAAGATATAGGTCTAAGCCGGGAATATGTGAATTATCATTAATAATACCGTCCACAGGTCCGCTATAATTATTAACGTCTGCGGACGCAGCTCCAGATATTAATATTCCATTAAGAAAAAAAACTTTTACCAGACGACTTGGGTTACTACAAATCCTGTAGGGTTTTTTCACCATTGATTGTTACTTCAATTTTGCTTCCATGGGTGTAGTTATCGTAAGAGACTGGTAATATCCAACGCATAGTCGCGCCTGGAAGAACGTAACCTAATAATCCAGGTGTAATATCTTTGCGAGTTCCTTTAGCACTGACATAAGTTGCTGCCGAGAGCTGTGCATGGCTATTCCCTAGATTATTAACCTCCAGAAAAGCTTTATTTCCAACATGTACAAGCCCCCACTGCAATTTTACCGATCCGACCGGCATACTGGCTGGCTGAATAAAAACCGGAACCGAATAATGTAAAACAAATTGCAATTTATTCTTTTGAAGAATAGGCGGTGGTAATTCATCAATAGCCAGTCGATAAGCATCCTCCAGACTGTTGGAGGTTGGCCCTACGCGAATTATACGGATTAATTGCCGCTCTCCAGGAGCCAGTGCCAGCATTGGCGGACTGGCCACCAGCGACTGTGAAGCCGTTAAATTATCGCTGAAGTTACTCTGACTCCAGCGATAAATACGCACCTGAGCATTAACTACGTTATCGCCTTCATTGCTTAACCACAGTCCAGTTGCATTTTGGTTTCCCGGCAAGATCAAGGTTACCGGTGAAACCTGCAGGCCACTCGCCGCTGCCTGAGTGCCCCAAACCGATGTCCCTAACAAGCATGCAAATACCCACTGCCGCACAAGCAATTTCAACGTAATCTCCTTTCCTGGATGGGCAACTTTGGATCAGTAAAGCTAAATTAATCAGTAGTTCACCGTTACAGTAACAATATCGGCATAGCTGTCAGGCGTAAAATTGGCACTGGCCGCAGTGGCGTAAACGTTAAATGTTTGCGCTGCTCCGGTTCCGGTTGCTGCAACGCCGTTGCCCACTGTCGTGGTGGTCGCCGTATTGCCCCAGACTGGCCCAGTCGCTGAAGTCTGATTTAACTGATAAGGAACTTTATCGGTGTTGTTCGTAGCGTTAGCCACTGATGACATTGAACCGGATCCCGTGGTCGTGCCGCCGTTGGCAGTAGAGGGAGACAGGCCAATAAAGTAAGGGGTAGTTTTGGAGCAATTAGCAGTGATAACACTGGTACCGCTGGTATTAACCGCCGTGGAGTCAACAGATCCAAGATTGATATTGGAACCTGAACCGGCAGTAACACTACAAGATTTGAGGATGGTAATCAGGACCTGAAACGTCCCGGTGACGGTCGCTGCATTAGCCGAGGGAATAATGGCTAAAGCCAAGCAAGATAACAGGATACGGGGTGCCAGCTTTGATTTCATATCTTAACCCTCATGATGGAAAGCAATTTTTTATGATATGCAGCAACAAACACATTAGTGAATATAATGTAATAATTCTTAACATGCCAGATTGAATTTCAGTTAAGGTAGGTTTAATCGCTACTTATTGATTATCAATGGGATCTAAACCACATTTTTATCGAAAGTTAACATTCACTAATGAATTCACCCCCTCTTTTCATAAGAAAATTATGAGATTTTCTTTACGTTTGCTTATCACTTCACATCAGCAAATAACTACATATCAGTTAAAAACTACATACCAGTAAAACTAATTTTTGCCTGAGCTGAGCCTCTCCTCCTCTGCCCTGTTCAGCATGTCATGGACGACCCCGCAATCGCCGAGGCCAAAAGCACCAAACCAGGAATCCAAAAATCCGTTATCTATTATATTTTCAACCTTTTGAACCAACCCCTGTTGAAATAAGCACTGTTAATAAAAGCATGTTCTTAAAAACAGTATTGACTCTATTTCTAATCATCGTAGAGTGGTCATCAACGGCAGCGATAAGTGAGTTCGCCGTTAATATGAAATATGCTCTTTGTATCGAAAAATACGATTTTGCTGTTTCATTAAATTATTTTTTGCGATAAAGGCCACGAAGTTTGTTGTATGAGTAATCGGTGTCACGAATATTGCATTCTCACCGATTAATGCTTTCAGGCCACGTAGTCAGTATCGACAATCGCAGGATGGGGACCAAAACGCGATGATGTAAGGCTATGTTTTATTGGATATAGTTGCGATAACGCCCTTGAAAAAGGCTTTTAACAACATCGCAATGAAAGTAAGGCCGCGCATCAAAGAGTCTATATCGCGAGGGGAAATGAACGTGTTTGACTTACTCCACCTTTATTCAATACAAGGTAGGAAAGTTATTAAAACGGGTATTTATTTGGGAGGTTTGGTGATAAATCTAACGCCCGATGTTATCTGTTTCAAACATGGACATTTATAGCAGTATCTAAATTGAAAGTACTCATTAAGTTATTAATGTTAAATATCAAGTCTGAAGTAACCTAAAAGCCCTGGCTATCAAAGTCAGGGCTTTTATCTTTGTATTAACCGAGATTTCCGCTCAGCTTACTATGGAAGTCGCTGCTGCGGCCATCAAGCCCTTCAATGGTAACTTGAGCGCCATAGCGCAGGTAACGGTATTCGATACCGTCAAGAGCCGCTACCGTTGAAGCATCCCAAATTTGCGCATGAGTCAGGTCGATAATGACCCGTTTCGGATCGTGAGCATAATCAAAGTGTTCGAAAAGGTCATTGCTGCTGGCGAAGAATAACGGGCCGTGTACGGTATAACGCACGCTATCACCGCCTTCACTGACGGCACGTTCAGCGTGAATGACATGCGCAATGCGGCGAGCAAACAGAATCATCGCCACCACAGCACCGGCCAATACCCCGAGCGCCAGGTTGCTGGTCCACACTGTAATCGCCACAGTAAGCACCATAATCAGCGTTTCCGACCACGGCATGCGTTTCAGCGTTGCCGGTTGCAGGCTGTGCCAGTTCACTGTTTTCACCGCCACCACCATCATGATACCAGCCAGCACCACCATCGGAATTTGCGCCAACAGCTTGCTCAGCGTGGTCACCAACAACAGTAAAACCACCGCGGCAGCTACGGTTGAAACTCTACTCCGCGCCTTGCCCAGTTCAACGTTTACAATAGTCTGACCGATCATCGCACAACCGGCGATACCACCATAAAAACCGGCAAGAATGTTGCCTACACCAAGCCCCCAGGATTCGCGGCGCTTGCTGGAAGGCGTGTCGGTTAAATCATCCACCAGTTTGGCGGTCAGCAGTGATTCCATTAGCCCGACAAAAGCCACACTCAGCGCCGTCGGCCAGATAATTTGCAGCGTTTGCCAGTTCAGCGGCACCAGCAAGTGAGTAAAGCCCGGCAGACCGGCGCTCATCGGGCCTTCATCACCGACGTTTGGCATTCTGTAGCCCATCAGCAGCGCCACGGCGGTAACCACAATAATGGCAATCAGCGGCGAAGGCACAGTTTTGAGGATTCTTGGTAACAGCAGGACAATCAATAGCGTGACGGCAAACATTACCCAAACCAGATTGGATTGCCCCCAAACGTGCGGCACCTGTGCAAAAAATATGAGGATCCCCAACGCATTGACGAAACCGATCATCACCGAACGTGGGATATAACGCATCATGCGAGACAGGCCGGAAAGGCCAAACAAGATTTGAACCATTCCGCCCAGAATCACCGTTGGCAAAATGTATTCAACACCGTGAGCGTGCACCATCGGCCCAATCACCAGCGCCACTGAACCCGCCGCCGCCGATACCATCGCCGGACGACCGCCCAGAATAGAAAGCGTCAAACACAACACGATCGAGGCTATCAAACTGACTTTTGGATCGACACCCGCAATCACTGAAAAGGAAATAACCTCGGGGATCAGTGCCAGCGCAGTCACCACTCCAGCCAGACATTCCCGGGTCAAAAGCTTTGGAGATTTTAGAACCTGCGAAACCCGCATTGCCTGATCCAACTCGTCTACGGCAGACGGGTTATGACTGTCATTCATATTATTTGTATTCTCTATTATTTGTTTGTTGTATGTATTTACGATTATACCCTGCGTAATCACTTAATATGCAGCGGACGGTAAGAAACAGTATAATCTGCGAAACATCTTTGCAGGAACCGAGACAATGTATGACGCCAGCGCGATAAACTTTCGTACTTTGCTATTTTTTATCGGCGTTTTTGATGCGCAAAGTTTCTCGCTGGTGGCGCGAAGAGAAGGCGTATCGGCATCGATGGTGTCTAGAGTGATCCTTCAATTGGAAGATACCCTCGGGCAGCAGCTGTTTTATCGCAATACGCGGGCCGTGATCCCCACCGAAGCCGGTCGTTTATTCGTGGAATATGCTCGCACCATGACCGAGCAGCTCAGCGAGGCGCGCAAAGAATTGCAAGACCGGGCTTTAGAACCCGCAGGTCTGATCAGAATCAATGCGCCGGTGTTTTTTGGACAACGACACATTGCGCCGTGGCTGACCGGTTTGTCCACGCGCTACCCTCGCCTGTTGATGGAATTAATCCAGACCGATGACTACATAGATCCCCATCGCGACGCCTCTGACGTGATTTTTCGCATTGGCACACTGACCGACTCCTCGATTCATGCGCGCGTACTCTGCACCCAGCGCTATCATCTGACAGCGTCGCCGCAATATATAGAAAAATACGGCGCTCCCGAAAAACCCGAACAGCTGCCTGGGCACCAATGTCTGGTGTATGGCGGTTCGTCCGGCCCTAACCGCTGGTTGTTCCGCGCGCCTGATAGCAGTTGGGCGCATTCGCCGGTTGCCGCCCTGCTGACCTCCAATAACGCCGAAACGCTGCTAACCGCGGCGCTGGACGGCATGGGCATGGTGCTATTTCCTGACTGGTTGATAGGCGACAGCATCAAGAAAGGCGAGCTGGTGATAGTCATGAGCGACTATCAGGCTGCGATTAAAACCGAGCCGCAGCACATTGCCGCGATTTACCCGCACGCGCGCCATCCGCCGCTGAATGTCAGGGCGGTGATTGACTATTTTGTGGAGGTTTACGGCACACCGCCATACTGGCAGTTTGACTGACGAGAAAAGAGCTGGCTCCCCCACGTTGCGCGGGAGAGCCATTATTTTAGGCTTTCTTCTTGCGTCTGAAGAACACAATCAGCGCGATGATAATCAGTACCCCAATCAAGCCTGCCAGAATCAACAGGTATCCTGGAATAACCGTTACATTGTTTTCGCGCAGACTTTTGACTGACGGGGCATCTACCGCGGTGCCGCCGTGTCCAAACTGGGTGCGAACGTAGTTGGTCAGGGTCGCAATCTGCGCATCGTTGAGATTATCCCCAAAGCCAGGCATCACAATATGCTCACCGGCACCGTTCACACGATCGACGCCGTGCAGGATAATCTGCACCAGATTATTCGGCTTGTCAGAACCCACTACACTGTTCTGCGACAGTGAAGGATAAAACTTGTTATCGCCAATCCCCTGCCCGTTAGTGCCGTGACAGCTAGCACAGTTTCCGTTGAATAATACCGCACCCGAAGGGTTGGCATCGTCAATCGGCATACCGCGCACGTCTTGTGTAATATCGCTCTGAGCATTCTGACCTGCGCTGGAACGGTCTTTTGACGACGTTTGCTGCGCAGGCACACTTTTAATATAGGTGGCCAGCGCGCTGAGGTCTTCAGGCGTGAGGAAACGCAGGCTGTGAGATATGACATCTGCCATCCCGCCGCCGGTAGTAGCTTTGCCCGGCAGTGAACCGCTGCGCAAGTACTGCATCAGATCATCGTGACTCCAGGTGCCAATCCCCGAGGTTTTATCAGACGAAATATTAAACGCCTCCCAACCGTCAACCATGGCTCCGGCATAAGCTTTATCGCTCAAGCCCATTGCCAGATTACGCGGCGTATGGCACTCCTCGCAGTGTCCCAGCGCGGTGGCAACATACTTACCCCGGTTCCATTCAGCACTCTGCTTTGGATCCTCTTCAAACGGCTTGAAGTGGAAGTTGATCAGATTCCAGCCCTTGAGCGCCAGACGCTGGTTATAAGGGAAGCCTAACTCGTTAGCGGGCGGATTATGATTCACCCCCTGAATCGACATGAAATACGCATACATCGCATGGATGTCTGCATCGGTCAGTTTCGAGTAAGAAGTATAAGGCATCGCCGGATACAGGTTTTGCCCGTCAGCTCTGATGCCGTGCTTGAGCGCATCGCTGAACTGTTGCTCGGTCCAGTTGCCGATACCGGTCGTTTTATCCGGTGTGATGTTCGAGGAGTAGATCACCCCGAACGGCGTTTTAAATGCCAGCCCACCAGCAAACGTCGTGCCGCCCTCAGAGGTATGGCACACCTCGCAGTCAGCTGCCTTGGTGAGATATTCCCCCTGCTTGACCAGACTCAGAGTTTGGCTGCCCGACGCTGGCGTTTGAGCATAACTGGCGGCGCTGAATAATAAACCGGCAAGCGACAGCATTTTGAAAGAGGTTTTCAGTGATGTTTTCATTAAGAGGCGCATCATAGGTGTTTGCACTCCTCGATCAGTTTATCAGCCAGTCTCATTGCCAACGCAGAGAGTGTCAGTGTGCAGTTCACCGTACCGGCGCTAGCCATCACACCACTCGAGGCCACAAACAGGTTTTGATGGTCGTGAGTTCGCAGGTCAGCATCGACCACCGAATCATTGGCGTCATTACCCATGATTAACGTGCCCATAATGTGATTGTTATTGAAATACTTATCATCGTGACGCACGTCGGTACCGCCAAACAGTCCGGCAATATGGTCAAAATGCTGGTGCGCCACGTCGCGCGCCTTGTTGATGTAATCATTAATGTGGTAATGCACGCCCGGTTTCGGAATACCCAGCGCGTCTTTCTGATCCTCAACCGCAACGATACGATTATCGCGATCCGGTAGAATATCGAAGAAGGTATTTACCGCCACCCAGCGTGAAGCGTAATCACGCACCATGGCAGGCAGTTCTTTGCCGGATATTCCCTTGCTCAACAGATAATTGCTAACCGCAAGCGTTGGGGAATAGTTGCCGAGGTTAATTTTCATCGCCGAATATTCAGAGCGGAAAGCCCCATCGCGCAGGTTGTTAATACAGCTCAGGCGCATCGGACCACGCCCCGGCCACATAGGTTCTTTGCTCAGGAAATATACCGAGGTGCCGGGATGGTCCATCAGGTGACGGCCGACGTTATCGGTGGTGTTACCAATCCCGTTAGGATATTTATCACTTTTGGAAATCAACATCAGTTTCGGCGTTTCTATTGCGTTGGCCGCCAACACGAAGATTTTACCCGTCACGCGGAAACTGTCGCCATTGGGGTCTTTATAAAGAACCGAGGTGATATTGCCTTTCTCGTCATGCTCAATCTTGTAAACCACCGCGTTCGGCAGCAAAACCGATCCGGCATGCTCCGCTTTACGCAGCGCAGTTTCGCCAGTGTACTGGGCTTCAATTGGGCAAATGGGCATACAGTTGCTGTTGCCACAGCACGCAGGGCGACCGTCGAACGGCAGTGTATTGCGCGCCGCTGGCTCAGTGATCAAGTGGTAACCATTTTGGTCGACGACTTTCTTGAACGCCTTGTCAAAGTCAGACAACGGCAGAGGCGGCTGCGGATAAGGCTTGCTGCGCGGCGAACCGGTATCTTCAGGCCCGCCAACGCCCATCTCGACTTCGGATTCATAGTAGTAAGGTTCAAGGTCGTCATAACTGATAGGCCAGTCGCGCCCCACACCGTAAAGCGATTTCAATTTCATGTCATTTGGCAGCAAACGCCACGCCTGCGCCGACCAGTGCCAGGTTGTGCCACCTGCCACGCGCAGATAACCGGCTTTGTAAGGCTCCGGCCCATACTGAATGAAATAACCGTTATCACCCGGAGAATATTGCGGGTGTGGCGCATGCGCAGACGGCGGATAAGGTGACTGGAAATCGGTTTTAAAAGGCGAATTGCGATAATTTTCTACTATTTTCCAGCGCTCGATACGCGGTCCAGCTTCCAGCATTAAAGTATCAATCCCAGCTTTTTGCAGCTTTTGAGCAATCTGCGAGCCAGCGATGCCTGAACCGACGATAACAACCGTGGCAGAATGAGAGGTTTTCATTTTTTATTCTCTTACGCGTTCTTAAAGACAGGAGGATGGGCCCAGTAGTGCGGTTCCCCGTGAGCATAGGTAGGTAAAACAATGACATCGGCGATAGGCTTGTACATCAGCGCAAATTCATACGCCACTACCCTGGCCTCTTTGCCTGTCCCTACGATCCCTAACTGCCAGGCACGCAAGATATCGCTGAAAAGGGCCTGCTGGTTTTTATCCACGCTTTGAAGCTTGCCCTGCATCTCGGCGGAGCTCATGTCAGCATTTAGCAAGGATTGAAGGCTGTTTAGCTGATCGCCCAATGAAGCATTGCGCTGCTGCATCAGCGTAAAGATGCGTTGTCCCAGCGCGCTATCAAGCGTGGAATAACCGCAAATTGTTTCTGAAACCTTTAAGAAGGTGGAAAAGGCCGCGTTAGCCGCAGTTGCTGAATCAATCGCCCAAACTGTGTGCCCCGGAATAAAACTGCACACCGCGCCAAGTGCCGAGGTGGTCGCTAAAAGTTTAATGAATTTTCTTCTTTCGAAGGGAAAAGTATGATCGACTTTGCTCATAAGTTGCCACCTGTATTAGAAGGCGCTAATAAACGATTATTTGTAACTAAAAACCACACTATTGTTGTTTATTAGTTATAGATTATGTGTGTGTGTTTTTCAAAACCTCTAATTTTTAACGAAAAGCTTACATTAGCAATTCCAATTTATTCGCATAAATCAGGGCTAAAAAAAGCAATGTAATTAACGTTAATCGGGTATGAATTTTGTTTATATGCCAAAGATTTAAGCGTAATTATCGACAACAGCAACTAATGAGTTTTGTTAATGCTTAAGGCGTAGATCCTGTTAGCCGCTATACCAGCATAAAGTCACTACTTTTAGGTTGTAGCCATCGGGATAACATAGCCTTTACACAACTCAGGAGGTTTCTCATGCGCGTATTTCTTACTGGTGCGACCGGCTTTATCGGCTCTCATATCGTTTCCGAACTACTGGCCGCCGGACATCAGGTCATTGGCATGACGCGTTCGGATGCGGGTGCAAAATCACTGGCCGCAGCTGGCGTTGAAGTTCATCGCGGCACGCTGGAAGATCTCGACAGTATTATTGCCGGTGCGCAAAAAGCGGATGCAGTGATTCACACGGCGTTCAATCATGATTTTTCGAATTTTGTCGCGAATTGTGAAACAGATCGGCGGGTAATTTCGGCAATGGGCAGTGTACTGAAAGGCTCGGATCGTCCGTTGATTATTACTTCAGGGACGGGAATGGGCGATGCCGAAGACGGCAAACCGGCTAGCGAAGCGGTGTTCAATCATCGGCATCCCAATCCTCGTATCGCCTCGGAACTCGAGGGGCAAGTCCTCCTTGAGGCCGGTATCGACGTTCGCGTAGTACGCCTGCCACAGGTACACAATACTTTTAAACAAGGGCTAGTCTCGCCGTACATTGAGATGTCGCGTGAAAAAGGGGCGGCGGCGTATGTCAATGAAGGGGCTAACTGTTGGCCAGCGGCACACGTTCTGGATGTTGCTAAACTCTATGCCCAGGTTCTCGATAAAGGCAGCAAAGGGGAACGTTATCACGCCGTTGACGAACAAGGGGTTGCTGCCAGAGATATTGCCGAAGCAGTTGCTACCGGGCTTGGCATCCCGGCAGTTTCAATTTTGCCGCAAAACGCACAGCAGCATTTTGGCTGGTTCGCCATGTTTGCCGCGTTGGATTTACAGGCTACCGGCAGCTGGACTCAGCAGCGTCTGGGCTGGAAACCCACCGGCGTCGGGCTTATCGAGGATTTGCAAAACATGAATTATTCATCCGCCGATCAATCAAAACATGTTTAGCAACTCTCTCAGTTGCAGAAAATATTTACCCTAACCTAAACAGCCCAACCCCCAGTCTGGCCGCCATCATTGCAGCCAGACTGGAACATAACCTGTGTCTTGGCAATGATTTGCGCATGCATGGCGTTCAAAACGACTTCTGGCACTGTTGGACGAACGTTATTTCAGAATCCTGTGAATTCGACCTTGCTTAAATTCTCCTTCTTGATCCAACCACAACGGCTCCGTCATAAAAACATGTTCCTCCCACGCCATAAGAAGAGATGATAAAGCCCGTCACCTCCCTCTGGATGTCGATATCCTTCTCTTCTACTTCATATTTTTTAATAAAATCACGATTCTTTTGGCGTTTTTGATTTTTAAAAAAAGGCACTTTATTTTCATCCGTCGCTAAATTTCCAGCACCACTCACTGATTAAATATATTAATTTAACGGCTAACTAATATTTTGATTACTTATTTAACCTTTTAATCACAACCTTAAGAAAGCATTAAGGTGAAGGCGCATTGGATGGAAATATCATTACCCTTTGTTTTATAATGAATTATTATTTTCATGCCAATTTCAATGAAATAATTAGATACACCAAGAAATCATTTATTATACTTTAACTTATTTGTTACCATCTTAATCTTCCATGCAACGAATGATAGTGATATTAATAATAATTATCATTCTATGAGTCATTCATTGATTCGGAGTTGCCCTGTGTTAGCAACCTTTGTTATCGCACTACGCGAAGGTCTTGAGGCCGCGCTTATTGTCGGCATTATTGCGGCTTTTTTACGTAAAAATGGAAAAAGTCTTTCTGCAATGTGGATAGGTGTCTTCCTGGCAGTCCTGCTTTCCGTGGTTGTCGGCGTAGGCCTGAGCATGACTGAACGCGCATTGCCACAGGCTAGCCAGGAATCAATGGAAGCGGTGATTGGTCTGGTCGCGGTATTCTTTGTCACCGGCATGGTGATGTGGATGAATACCCACGCTAAAAATATTAAAAAAAGTCTGGAACAAGAAGCCGCTGAAGCAATAAGCCAGTCCAGCGCCTTTGCTCTGGCCAGCATGGCTTTTCTGGCGGTGCTTAAAGAAGGCTTTGAAACTAGCGTTTTCCTGCTCGCGACCTTCTCGGTTGCGCAATCTGCTATCTGGGCAGCAGTAGGAGCCATCATCGGATTGGTGATGGCGGTGTTTATTGGCTGGGGACTTTACGCTGGCGGTATCCGCATTAATCTCGGTCGTTTTTTCCGCTTTACTGGCCTATTCCTGATTTTAGTGGCAGCCGGACTGATTATTTCAGCTTTGCGCAGCGCCCACGAAGCAGGCTGGCTCAATGTCGGTCAAGACAAGTTTACCAACCTGATGTGGCTGGTGCCGCCGGGTACGGTACAGTCTGCGCTCATCTCTGGCGTGCTGGGCATCCCTGCCGACCCGCGTCAAATTGAAGTCATGGGTTGGGTGCTGTATATCGTTCTGGTTGCGCTGATGGTGTTTTGGCCAGCTCGCCTGCGCCCGGCCCCGAAAGTTGCCGCCCGCGCCATTTTAGCCGGAGCAGCTGCTCTGGCGCTTTCCGCCGCTTCTCTATACGCCTTTTACCCGAATAATGAACCTGATCTTCCGGCTTCCGCTCCGCTGGTCAGCAACGGTGTTGCCGCCGGACAAGCCAGTCTGGTCAACGGTGATGGCGCAGGCTACCAGCTCAATATCCAGTCTGCCGATGGCAAAACCGCCGTTGCCCAGCTGCCTAATTCCGAGAAAAAAACCTATCGCGATCGTGGTGTTGCTGTTGATCAGTGGACTTCACAACGCGCCTACACTCCTGAAGGTGTTCCGGCGGTTTTGACACTGGATCAAGTGGTTGCGCTTTACGGTAACCGCATTCCCATCGGCCTGAACCCAGGCCTGCATCCGGGTCCTTACAATGCTAAATGGACCGTCAACTGCACGGTCAACGTTAGCGTCGCTCAGGGCGCTTTACTTTCAGCAACCGGTCAGGCCGAAACTCTGATTACCCTTTCCGGCAGCGGGCTTTCATCGCCGCGCACCATCAGTGCTCACGGTCAAACACAGGATACCGCGTGCCGCTGGCAGGTTACCGATGCCTATCAGCAAGACGTGATGAGCCAACTGCAGAATCAGCGCCAGACCTTTGAGACCTACCGCTTCTGGGCTCGTCTACTGCCCGCATTTCTCGCACTTCTGGCCGCAACTTGCCTGATGATTGCCTTAAGGCGTTTTTTCCAGCTCCGTCAGCGAGAAAAACATCAATTCCAAAAAGAAGGCTTAAAGCTTTCTTCCAAACACAGCACGACTTTACCTGATAACAAATAAAGGACAGATTCATGTTAAAGAAGACTTTTAAAAGAAAAGAAGCTCTGGCAACTGCAGGATGTCTGACCGCCCTGCTAATGTTTTCTGTTGATGCCAACGCACAGGATGCGGCTCAGGCACCGGTAAAAAATGGCGTTTCTCAGGTAAACATCACCATGACCAGCGCTGATGGCGGTTCATGCGTGGTTGACCACACTTCTGCCAAAGCGGGTCCGATTACATTTAACATCGTGAACAAGACCGCCACTTCCCTCACCGAACTTGAACTGCTGAGCGACAACCGCATTCTGGGTGAGAAAGAAAATCTGGCTCCGGGTCTGCCCGCTTCAAAATTCACCCTGACGCTGGACGGCGGTTCTTATCAGCTGTACTGCCCGGGAGCGACCAAGGAAATGGTTGCCTTTACCGTCACCGGTAAAAGTGCCGCACAGCCAACCGGCAGCACCGGTAGCCTGCTTGCCGATGGCACTAAAGGCTATGCCACTTATGTTAACGGCGTCGTTGATGCGATGGTAGTTGCCGTAAACCGCCTGAAGAGCGACATCGATGCCGGCAATCTGGAAAAAGCCAAAGAAGATTATCCGAAAGCGCGTCCTTTCTACGAGCGTATCGAGTCTGACGTTAGTGGCTTCCTGCTGCCTGGTTTCAAGGCCACCGACAACGCCGGTAACCTCGACTACCTGATTGACATGCGCGCCTCTAACCTTGACCCTAAAGTCGGCTGGCATGGCTTCCACGCTATCGAACGCGATCTGTATCAGAATGGCAAGATCACTCCAGAAACCAAAAAACTGGCGGCTGAACTGCAACAGAACGTGGCGCATCTGGATAAACTCGCCAAACAGTTAACCTACAAGCCAGAAGACTTGGCCAACGGCGCTGCAGACTTGCTGGAAGAAGTACAAGGCACCAAAATTAGCGGTGAAGAAGAAGCTTACAGCCACATCGATCTGGTAGACTTCGCGGGCAACGTTGAAGGTGCGCAACAGTCGTTTGCTTACCTGAAACCGGGTCTTGAGAAGATCGACCCTGATTTGACCAAACGCGTATCCGACCAGTTCGATGCCGTTAACAAACTGCTGGATACCTATCGCGAGCCGAAGAATCCAGGCGGTTTCAAATATTACACAGCTGAAATTAAAGCCGCAGACGGCGCCAAGCTGAGCCGCAGCGTGCAGGCTTTGCAAGAACCGCTGTCTAAAATTGCGGAGAAAGTGGCGACCAGCGGAGGTGCCTGATCAATGAAAGGTAATAAAAATCCGGCCAGGGAGGCCGGAGTATTTTCACGTCGAAATTTATTAAAAGGAGCGGTGGCCAGTGCGCTGGCTATCCCGATGGCCGGATCCGCCCATACCAAAGAAGTGGCGAATAACGACCCGGAAGATATGGTCGATTTATCCAAAGATCATGCGTTTTATGGTAACGGCCCGCAGGCCGGAGTCGCGACACCGCCACAGCGCTATATCATGTACATGACCTTTGATCTGACCACCAGCAATCCTCGTGATTTGCAGGTATTACTTGCGCGCTGGTCGTCTGCTATTGCGCAATTAATGAAAGGTGAAACCATCGGCCAGGTTGAACCGGCTCGTGACAGCGGCGTGGGGATGGACACCGGCGAGGCGATGGATTTAGGCCCTGCCTCCTTGACTGTTACTGTAGGACTTGGCCCGCGCGTGTTTGGCGATACTTATGGTTTAGCTAAATTCAAACCGGCCCTGATGCGCGAATTGATAGCGCTTCCAAGCGACAACCTGCAGGCCAATTTGTCCGGCGGCGACCTGTCATTGCAGGCCTGCGCCGATGATCCGCAGGTGGCCTATCACGCTATCCGCAATCTGGCACGCATCGCCAAATCGACCGGGGCGGCTGAAACTCGCTGGTCCGTGCTCGGTTTTGGCCGTGCTTCGGCAGGCAAAGGGCAATCAACCCCGCGTAACCTGTTTGGCTTTAAAGACGGCACGCGCAACCTGACCGAAAAGGCAGATTTCGACAAATTCGTCTGGATCAAAGATGGCGGTCCAGCCTGGCAGCAACAGGGCAGTTATCAGGTAGTGCGTAAAATTGAAATGCGCATGGAAAACTGGGATACCGACCGGGTCAGCGATCAAAATAATATTTTTGGCCGCCACAAGGTTTCGGGTGCCCCGCTTAGCGGAACCAAAGAGTTTGATACGCCAGATTTCACCAAAAAAGATGAAGCTGGGAATCTGGTTATTCCGGCCACCGCGCACATCAGCCTGGCTTCGCATGAAAACAATAAAGGGATACGAATCCTCCGACGTTCGTATAATTATACTGACGGCCTGAGCAATCTCGGAATGCTGAGTGCCGGATTACTGTTTATCAGCTATCAGAAAGACCCGGCGCAGTTTGAAACGCTGCAAACTCAATTGGGGGCCGCTGACGCGTTAAACGAATATATCTCGCATATCGGCTCTGGGATATTCTTTATTCCCCCTGCCCCACAGGAAGGCTCTTACATCGGTGCCCAGATGTTCGAATCCTGATATTAATGCCCTGATAATAATGATCAGGGCATTTTTTTCTGCTGTCTCTGACTAACATAAATATTTTTACAGCGACGCCGTCAGTTAACCGATTGGCGATTAACCCGCCGCGACGGCTAATCGTTTCTCAATCAGTCGAGCAAACAGCGTTGCGCCAACCGGCAAAATATTGTCATCGATGGTGAACCCCGGATTGTGTACCGGCTTCTCACCGCCGTGCCCCAAAGTAAAGAAGGCACCCGGCGCGTGCTTTAGCATATCGGCAAAGTCTTCACTGCCCATAGTAGGGTTAGATACCGTTGAAACACGTGACTCGCCCAGCACTTCCCGACCCAATTCGGCAATAAAATCAGTCGCTTTTTCATCATTGGATAACACCGAGAATACGTCGCGGATATCAACTTCAACCGTCAGGTTATGTGCCGCAGCAGTATAAGATGCGATGTCTCGGATCCTTTGGCGAATGGTTTCACGAACGCTGTCTGAAAATGCGCGCACGGTTCCGGCAATAACTGCGGTTTCAGGAATAACGTTGTAGGCCGATCCCGCTTCCAGACGGGTTATAGAAAGAACCGCCGGATCAGATGGGGAAATATTACGGCTAACAATCGTCTGTAACGCCTGAATAAGCGCACCAACCGCCGGAATGGGATCGAATGAGGCGTCTGGATGAGCCGCATGAGCTCCTTTGCCTTTTAATCGAATATCAAAGAAGTCTGCTCCCGCCATTGAAACGCCGGCAGAAACCTTTAATAGATTTGGCTTCGAGTAAGCGGCAGGAGCATTATGCAGTCCGTAAATTTCATCCACTGGGTAATCACGAAACAGCCCATCGGCTATCATTGCTCTTGCTCCACCCAGCCCCTCTTCCGCTGGCTGAAAAATAAACTGTACCGTGCCAGCAAATTCACGGGTCTCAGCCAGATACCGCGCCGCGCCCAGCAAAATAGTCGTATGTGCATCATGGCCACAGCCGTGAAATTTTCCCGGATAAACAGAAGCATAAGGCAGACCGGTGTCTTCCTGCATCGGCAGTGCATCCATATCGGCGCGCAAACCAATAGTCTTGCGATTTCCCGGATGCTTCCCCTTAAGCAGGCCAATAACGCCCGTGACGCCGTAGCCGCGAATCACCTCGATTCCCCACGATGTCAGCTTTTCGGCGACAATTGCCGACGTGCGTTTCTCTTCAAAACCAATTTCAGGGTGCTGATGAATATCGTGACGGGTTGCAACAAGTTCTGGTACATAACTGGCAATCAGAGGAATAATGCGAGGCTCAACCTGCTCAATCACTTCTTCGATATACGGCATGCTTGCTCCAGCTAATGAGGTTAGAAATTACGAAACTTATTCAGTAATTTTATTAATAGCATTTGGAAGCAGAGAATACCATTTGTAACTAATGCAAAATTACTCTGATTGATAGGTGATTTTTTTATTAACTAAACACGACATCTAACCAGAAAAATTAAAACTTTAATAAATAATCAATTCCACCCCATCGATAAATGTCCAATAACAATTCCCTCACGTAATAATTACCCGTAGCAAGAGCCGTTTATTAGACAATGAAAATGACATTAAACAAGTTTGGGAATATTTAATCTGGGTCAATGCAATAATCGCCTGTAAGACACATTGGCTACCGTGATTTTACAGTGACTAATTGGTCAGCCTGTACATTGCTTCGCTGCGCGTTGATAAACGAGCATGTTTCGTATTGCCTCTCATAACCTGCGAACGTCAGTGCTTTACTGCCCCGCGCATTTCCGGTGGGGATAATTGAGTAAAGAGCTGCACGGTTCACCTTGCCAGAAATGATTATAATCAATCATAATTGATTATATGTGAGCAAGATCAAATTAATCGACATCGATTTAATCTATAAATTTATGCGTCCGCTTTAACGAAGGCGGCATTTTCAGGTGATGAAATTCAATCAATCTTTGATGTACCGATGAATACAGAAGGTAGGGGAATGAACATAAATAGCAGCCTGTTAAGCGGTTATCAGACACTTAACGACATTGGTTATCTGCTCTGCGGCAAGCGGAATGTCCTGTTAGTCACAGACAAGAATATTGTGGGCATACCCGCTGTTCAGGCATTAATCCGCCAGATCGCGAGCAAAGTCGCTTTGCTGCAAATCGTGGATAACGTTCCACCGGAACCGACTCATCATGACGTTGCATCAACGTTGGCCTCTGTACAAACTCAGGACATTGACCTGGTGGTCGGCGTTGGTGGCGGCAGTGTATTAGATGTTGCCAAGTTGCTGTCGGTACTCTGCAAACAGGGGGCGCTGTCTCTGGATGCGCTGCTGGCAGGCGAAAAGCCACTCCATCGCACTGCGTCACTGCTAATTCCCACCACCGCAGGCACCGGGTCTGAAGCCACGCCGAATGCCATTCTGGCCATCCCTGAGAAGCAAACGAAGATTGGCATTATTTCTCCGGTGATGATCCCTGATTACGTCATCCTGGCACCCGAATTGACCACCAGCATGCCCGCCCACATAGCATCATCGACAGGCATTGATGCTTTATGTCACCTGATTGAGTGTTTTACCGCGACGATTGCCAATCCGGTGAGTGACAACTATGCGCTGATTGGCTTGAAAAAACTGTTTGCCAGCCTCGAAACGACGCTTAATGAGCCTGAAAATCTGGCGGCGCGACTCGATATGCTGTGGGCCTCTTACTATGGCGGAGCCGCCATTGCCCATTCCGGCACCCATTTGGTGCATGCGATGTCATATCCGCTCGGTGGCAAATATCACATTCCTCACGGTGTAGCGAACGCCATCCTGCTGGCTCCTTGCATGGCTTTTGTTCGCCCTGCCGCGGTGACTAAGTTCGCTCAGGCCTATGACCTGCTTCCTGATGCCAATCGGCAACTTGATGAACAACAGAAGTCTCTGGCGCTGGTTGAGTATTTCTCCGCGCTGGTTAAACGTCTAAAACTGCCCGCAAGCCTCGAGGAACTGGGAATTGGTTCTGACCACCTACCGAGTCTGGTGAATGCCGCACTCGACGTTCAACGGCTAATGAAAAATGTACCGATGCCGGTTAGCGCAGAAGATGTTCGTAACGTTTATCTGACATTGTTTCCAAAAGAAAATATTACTCGGGGAATTGCAAAATGAGCCAAGAAATTAAAGGCGTTTTAACCGCCATTGTCACTACTTTTGATAAGCAGGGTGACTATTCAGAGCGCGCCATGCGCACGCAAATTCGTCGTCAACTGGCAGCAGGAAATGGCATTTTTTGTGGCGGCACCAATGGCGAGTTTTTCGTGCTCAATGAACGAGAAAAGCTGGCCGTGACCCAAACCTGTGTTGACGAAGTGGCCGGTAAAGCGCCAGTCGTCGCCCACATAGGTGAGATTTCCACCCGTGAAACGCTGCGTCTGGGCAAGCAAATTGCCAAATTGGGCGTGGATGCGGTTTCGGTGATTACCCCCTATTTTGTGCCGCTGAAACAGGAAGAACTGATTTGGCATTATCAGACGATTGCCGATGGTCTTGATGTTCCGCTGTTTCTTTATAACATCCCGGCACGAACCGGTAACACGTTACAGCCAGAAACCGTGCGCACACTCGCATCGCATCCAAACATTATCGGCATTAAAGACAGCGCCGGCAGCTACGAAAGCCTGGGCGGATTTCTCAAGGCGGCAGAAGGCATCAGCAACTTTAACGTGCTAAATGGCCCTGACTCCCTGATTCATCAAGGCTTTGTCGATGGCTGCTCAGCCTGTATTTCCGGTTTGGCCAACGTTGCCCCCAATGAAATCAATGCGATTTGGGCAAAATTTAGCGACGGAGATATCACCGGTTCTCGTTTGGCACAGGAAAATGTCACCGGCCTGAGAACCGAACTTTACAGCGTCGGATTTTCGCCAGCCACGGTTAAAAAAGCGCTGGTGCTGATGGGGCACGACGTGGGTGAAAGCCGCTATGCGGTGCAATTCAGCGAGCTTGAAGAACAACAAATTCGCCAAATTGTTAACCAATACACGCAGTAATCGGCGAGCGGCAGGCTTTTTTATGATGATATCAGGATATTTATTATGAAAGTTATTTGTACCTCCCCCTCTTTCGCCAAATACGATGCACAGCCGATCGCCACGCTGCGTGAACAAGGCTTTGAATTAGTTATGCTTGCCGCCGATGCATCGCTCGACCAGCTGGAGCCGCACCTCGCCGAAACGGTGGCAATTATTGTTGCCTTTACCGAGGTTAACGAGGCACTGCTAGACCTCGCTCCTCAGTTGAAAATTGTCTGCAAACACGGCGTTGGGGTAGACAATATCGACCTAAAGGCAACTCAGGCTCGTGAGATTTATGTGACCAATGTGCCTGATGCCAACAAGCATGCGGTAGCCGACTTTGCTTTTTCACTGATCCTGGCGGGAGCACGCCAGCTGCCACAGGCCGTGGCTGAAACCCGTGCGGGATCATGGCCACGTATTTTTGCCACCGATGTTTATGGAAAAACGCTGGGCATTATTGGCTTGGGTAACATTGGCAAACAGGTCGCGCTGCGTGCCAAGGGCTTCAACATGCGCGTTCTGGCTTTCGACTTTTATCCCGATGCGAAATTTGCCGCCGAAAACAATGTGCAGTTTGTCAGCCTGGATCAACTCACCGAGCAAAGCGATTTCATCACCTTGCACACGCCGCTCACCGACGAAACCCGTAATCTGTTTGATACCGCGAGATTGAAACAGATGAAAAAGTCCGCCTTTTTAATCAACGTTTCGCGCGGTGGCGTGGTCAACGAATCTGACCTTTACGACGCCCTTTCAGACAATGTTATCGCAGGTGCAGCTGCCGATGTTTTCGAGCAGGAACCGCTGGCGAAACATCCTCTGTTCACTTTAGGCAATTTCATCCCTACTTCACACATCGCTGGCTATACCGATGGCGCTATCAGTGCCATTGGCGAACGTTGCGTACAGCAGATTATTCAGTGTGTGAAGCAAAAACAGCGTCCACAAAACGTGATGAACAGTTTGTAAATTTTCACCCACAGGCAAGCCCTACCTTGCCTGTCACTCGAAAGCTGAAAGCTCTGCTATTCAGCTCAAAATAACACTCTGTGCCGGGCTGCAAATCATGAATAAAGTGACAAGTCGTACCCGTATTCGCTGGTGGATCGCAAGCCTGATGTGGTTTGCGATCGCCATTAATTATATTGATCGCACCGTCCTTTCTGCGGCGGCCCCTCACCTCATTTCCGAGCTCAAGCTGACGCCCGAAATGATGGGCTTCATCATGGCGGCATTTTTCTGGTCTTACTCGCTGTTACAAATCCCGGCAGGTTGGTTTGCCGACCGATTCGGGCAGAAAAAAGGTCTGGGCCTGGCCGTGGCCTGGTGGTCAATAGCCACCTCATTGATGGGCGTGGCAACCGGGTTTACCTCCTTGTTGCTTATGCGTCTGGCATTGGGCATCGGCGAAGCAGCTGCCTATCCCAGCAACGCCGGCATTACTGCACGCTGGTTTCCTGACCGCGAGCGTGCCACCGTTTCCGGCCTGTTTGACAGCGCATCAAAATTTGGCGGCGCAGTCGCTATGCCGCTGATTGTTTGGATGATTTATATGTTTGACTGGCGTCTGACGTTTGTCATTGTCGGCGCTCTTGGCGTGCTGTGGGTCATCGCCTGGTATCTCATTTATGCCGACAATCCAGAGGATCATAAAAAAATCAGTGCGCAGGAAGTCAGCCTTATTCGTGACGGGCAGCTACTCAGGCACGGCGATAAAAACGTGTTGCCGATGAAATGGTACAAGCTGCTGCGGTACCGCAATATCTGGGCCATGTGCCTGGGCTTTTTCACCATTAACTACACCTCCTATTTCTTCATCACCTGGCTGCCTACCTATCTGGTGAAGGAAAAAGGCATGGGTTTCCTGCAAATGGGCATGGTCACCGCGCTTCCGCTTATCTGCGGCATGGTGATTGAAGTCATTGCGGGATGGGCATCGGATCGCATGGTGCACAAAAAAGTGCTCTCTCTCACCGCCACCCGCAAGCTTTTCCTGACCATTGGCTTGCTCATGGCCTTGTGCATCGGATTTGCGCCCTTTACCGAGTCGGTAACGATGACAGTACTGCTGCTTTGTATCGCCAAATCGGGTACCACCGTTGCCGCCTCTCAGGTATGGGCATTACCGGGCGACGTGTCGCCAAAAAACAGCGTTTCGATCGTGGCGGGGCTGCAAAACACCGTATCCAATCTTGGCGGTGCCATTGGCCCAATAGTGACAGGCGCCATCGTAGCCGCGACAGGATCTTTCAATATGGCACTGGTGCTCTCGGCGGCACTGGTGGTCCTTGGCATCATTAACTATCTGTTCCTGATGGGTAAAGTCGAGCCAATAGTCGAACCACCGCTTCGTCTGACACACCATGCGTCAGCGCATCGAGTCTGAAGTTTTGTCCTGAAAATCAACAAAGCTGCCCTGTTAAGCCTGGGCAGTAAAAATCATATGACCCTACAACAAAATAATAAAACCATTGGAGGCAGTGATGTTTATCAACTCTTCAGACCATGCTGTGATGGCCAAAACTGACGAAAAAACCGCCAGGGGCAAAATGCGTTATGCGATTCTGACCGTGCTTTCAGTGGGCATCGCGATCAATTATATTGACCGCGCCGCCATGAGCGTAGCCATACCGTTTATGTCCAGCGATTTACATTTATCCAGCACTGACAGCGGTTTACTGCTCTCGGCCTTCTTCTGGAGTTATGTGTTGTTTCAACTGCCCGGCGGCTGGCTGGTTGATAAATTTGGTCCAAGGGTGACCCTCGCGGTTAGCAGCCTGGCCTGGGGCCTGGCCACCGCGCTATGTGGTCTGTCGAACAGCGTATCGGCATTTGTGGGTTTTCGACTGCTGCTCGGCGCGGTAGAGGCTCCAAGTTATCCGGCAAGTTCATCAACAGTTACCCGCTGGTTCCCACGCCAGGAGCGCAGTTTCGCGGCCGCAACTTTCAATAACGGCAGCAAGATTGGCGGGACATTGGCAATTCCGATCATCTCATTTTTGATTGCTGCCTTTGGTTGGCGCATGACATTTGCGATTTCAGGATGTATTGCCATTGTCTGGGCAATCGGTTGGTACTTGTGGTATCGCGATCCACGCCATCATAAAACCGTTTCTGCTGCCGAAGTGGCATTTATTGAAGCCAATCAGGATGCCGAAACCGGCGCGCCAATGAGTATTCGCACCCTGCTTCGCCAGCGAACCATACAAGCGATGATGTTTGGTTTCTTCTGTGTCAATTTCGTCTCCTACTTCTTCTTTACCTGGTTCCCGACTTATCTGGTAGAAACTTTCCATCTTTCGCTGTTGAAATTTGGCCTGCTGGGTATGTTGCCAGGCATTGCCGCGATTATCGGTGGCTGGTTTGGCGGACTGTTATCGGATCACCTGGTCCGCCGCGGCGTTTCACTCACCGTTGCCCGTAAAATACCGCTGGTGTTTGGCATGTTGGGTAGTGCGGTTATTGGCCTTGCTGCCTTCTCGCCAACGGTAACTCTGGCACTGTCCGCTCTGTGTTTTGCCAACTTTGCCGCCACCTGTGCTTCCGCAGCGCTGTGGGCTTTGCCGTCGGATGTGGCACCTAACCGCGCCAACGTCGCCACTATTGGCGGCATCCAAAATATGGCTGCCAATATGGCCGGAATTATCTCGCCAATTCTGATTGGCGTGCTGATGCAGTTCACTCACTCATTTGTTATTCCGCTGGTGCTGGCAGGGGTTGTCGGACTGTTGGGCGCTATCGCCTATGGCTGGTGGTTACCCGAAGTGAAACCTATGCAACAACCTGCTTAACTGGAGAATGACATGCAACAAAATCGATGGAAGCAACGCCCCGCTCATTCCACCTGGGGCGATTTTGGGCCTGACGATCAGCTTGGTCGCCTGAATCTACTCACCGCAGACAAAGTGCGACAGGGCGTCGCCGAGGTTAAAACGGGTAAAACGTTTTGCCTGAGTTTGCCGCTGGATTTGCCGGGAGGAACCGCGATGAACCCGCGTCGCCCTCCTCCCAGGCTATCAGCCACACGTCGGGGTGAGCATCCCAACATGACTTACCCTTTGTCGCGGGACAATGACAAATTAAGCGACATCATTTGCGACGACACGGTGACGCTGGCGCTGCAATATTCAACCCAATGGGACAGCCTGGCTCATATGGGACAGTGGTTTGACATCGAGGGTAACGGGCAGCCCGAGATGGTGTTCTATAACGGCTATCGCGCCGGGATAGATATCGTGGGCGAAACGGATTTTCGCTCGGGATGTGGCTGCTCGCAAGGCAGTCACCTAGGTGCCAAAGCTCTCGGCATTGAAAATATGGCTAGCCACGGGATCCAGGGGCGCGCAGTGATGGTTGATATCAAAAAACACTTTGGCATTGAACGTTTTGCCTTTGGTTTTAAACAGTTACAACAGATCATTGCCGAAGATAATCTCGATATTCGCCCCGGTGATTTGCTGTGCTTTCGCACCGGCATGGATGAAGCAATTTATCAAATGGCAGGAACACCCGATATGCAATACCTTGGCGATTACTTCGCCGGCCTCGACGGCAGCGATCCGGCTTTACGCCAATGGGTCAAAGATAGCGGGGTCGTCGCACTGATTGCCGATAATCCGGCAGTGGAAATTCTGCCTGCTCGCCCGATGAATGAGGATTTTTACCCTTCCCACCCTCTGCATGATTTGTGTTTATTCCGTCTTGGAGTCTATCTGGGAGAGCTTTGGCACTTAAGTGCATTGGCAGACTGGCTGAGCGAGCATCGCCGCTCGGCTTTTCTTCTGACTGCACCGCCGTTAAGGCTGCCCGGCGCTGTAGGTTCGCCCGCCACGCCGATTGCCACGGTTTAAAAAACGGCAAGAGCAGTAGCAGAAGCGCCAAAGGGGGTTTTTCTCGACTAAACTAAAGAGTTACCGACCAATAATGGAAGATGCAGCAAAGGATTAGGGAAGTCCAATGAACAAATTTAATTATCAGCAGGATTTTGCAAACATTGATTTTCGCCAGCAGCCAGAGCTTTATCAGGTGGGACGCGGTGAGCAAGGCGTGCTGATGGTTGAACCTTATAAGTCGGAAATTCTGCCGCACTGGCGCTTTAAAACTCCCGCTATCGCCGAGAAATCAGCCAAATCAATCATTGAGTTATTCGAGAATTATCGAAAACAAGATGATTTCGTCGGCATGGATATGGCACGAAAGTTTATTCAGATGGGGTATACCCGAGCCCGCCGTTACGCCAACTATCCCGGTGGGCGAAAATATGCAGAAGATCGCAGCATAAACACCAGAAATATCGACCAGGAAAAAGCCGCCTCTGCCGCCATCTTTAAAGAATATTGGGATCGCCTGCGTACCGATGCTGACTATCTTAAACGTAAAAAAAATCATCAGTTGAAGTATGGCTAATCAACGATGATTTTTTTGTATCGCTTCTCAAACCTATCAACGGCAAAAAACATACTTGATTAGGGTATCCCGCAGCGGCTCAGCTGGTAACGTCAATCCAGGTCGCATTAGTGATGCTCGCCAACCTGGCCGGGGCAATCCGCACGCCGGAATTTACACTTCCTGCAGCGGGAAGCACTTCTTCATAGCTATTAAGACTTTGATCGCAGTAAATTTTTATTGCATCCGCGGCGGCAAAGGGGCAAACCCCACCCGGCGGATAACCCGTTAAAGCCTCTACATCTTCAGAAGGCAACATCCGCGCTTTTACGCCAAAAAGCTGCTTGTACTTTTTGTTGTCGATGCGCGCCGTACCGGCCATCACCAGCAGCACTACCTCATCGTTAACGCGAAATGACAGCGTTTTTGCTATCTGGCCGCTTTCAACCTCAAAAGCTTCTGCTGCCTGCGCCACTGTAGCTGTAGTTTTTTCCAAAACCTGAACTTTAGCCTCAGGAGCATGTTTCGCAAGGAACTGCTGCACACGTTCAACACTCATGATCGCTCCTTATTCTGACTATTAATCAATGATAATAATGCCAATATTCAAGGCAGCAGCATACTTTGCGGAGTGAGATGGCAGGTAAACAAAAAGTGGGATTCATTGCCCTCAACAAAATCACGCTAAAATTTATTATTTAAATTGTTATAAAATTGCATAAACGATAATAGCAAAAAAATAATACATTTATTAACGATGATCGAATAAATCTACGATTATTCTCATTTGACGAGCCTGCATAATACAGGCTCGTCAGATCGACTTTTTACCTTCGAATTAATTAGCCAAAAATTGTTCAAGCTGCTCAAGCTTTTCAACATAAGGCGCACGCAGTGTCAGGCTCGATTCCCCAGCCAGACTTTGCTCAACCACCGCTTTGGCATGGCTAAAACGCAAGAAACCGTGAATACCGTGGTATGCGCCCATACCAGATGGGCCAACGCCGCCAAACGGCAGATTCTCAATTGAGGCGTGAGTCATAATATCGTTAATGACCAGAACGCCCGAGGTCGTCATCTCGGCCATTTTACGCTGATTCGCCAGGTTATCCCCGAAATAATACGCTGCCAGCGGGCGCGGATGGCCATTAATATAAGCCACGGCTTCTGACTCATGCTGATAGCTTTTCAATGGTAATACTGGACCAAACACCTCTTCCTGCATTACCCGCATATCATCGGTTGCATTGAGGACCAGGACGGTCGCCATTTTACGGGTCGCGGCGTCATAAGCAGCTTCGCCTTGCGGTGCCAGCGATATCACCGTTGCGCCCTTGCTTTCAGCGTCTTCAAGCAGCGCAATCTGGCGCTGGAAGTGTGCATCACAGACCAGTGAGGTGTAATCCGCATTGCCCAACAGAGTGGGGAACGCCTGCTGCATAAATTCACGAGCATGGCCAACAAACTCATCCTGCGCGCCTTCAGGCAGCAGAACATAGTCTGGAGACATGCAAATCTGACCGGCGTTAAAAGTTTTAACAGTTAACGTGCGCTCCACTGCGGTACGCAGGTTAGCATCAGGTGCCACCAGCACGGGGGATTTACCGCCTAATTCCAACGTTACCGGTACTAGATTTTCAGCCGCGGCACGCATTACATGGCGACCCACTGCCGTGCTTCCAGTGAAAATAAGGTGATCAAATTTTTGTGCGCTGAAGGCTGCGCCCATGTCAGCCTCGCCTAATACCGTGGTCAGTTCTAACGGGTCAAAGTACTGGCTTACCAGTTTGGCAAGCAGTGCCGAGGTGCGTGGCGTTAATTCAGAAGGTTTGAACATCGCGCGGTTACCGGCGGCAAATACCCCGGCTAAAGGCGAGAATGCCAGATTCAGCGGGAAGTTCCACGGCACGATAATGCCGACCAAACCTAACGGTTGAAACTCGAGTCTCGCCTGCATACCTGGCATCGGCTCACTGTTTACCTGGCTCTGCATCCACTGCGCCACGTTTTCTCGGGCGTATTGCAGTGACTTGATGGACATGCCGATATCCGCAGCCAAAGATTGGTAACGACTGCGGTTGCCGTAGTCGGCACAAATTGCATCGGCCAGATCCTGATGATTTTCCTTAAGTAATTGCTCGGCACGTTGCAGGCGATCGATTCGTAATTCAAGGCTCGCAGGGCCTTGTTCGATATGGGCCTTTTTCATGGCAGCAACCCTGTCTGGAAGTTGGCTGATGCTGATGCTTTGGTATTGATTATGCATAATATTCTCTTTTATATCCGCGGTCGAAGATAGCGGCTTTACAGGATCATTTTAAAAACGATTAGATATCTTGAACGAGGTGGGTTATTGGTTTTTAAGACTGATTTATCTCAGTCAAATCTAAGACACGAAATCGATATCAAAACCAATAACAGACCAGTCGTCTATAAACCAGTTAAAGTCTCTGCTTATCGATTTATGAAGTCAATGCTTTTCTAAACAATCATGTTGACTCTTGGAAAAGGCTTCGGGAAACAACGGACGAAAACTAGACGACTGGTCTAGTGAGTGATATTATTCCCGCCATGAAACATGCCTATGATGATACTCGACAACATATCCTTGATACCGGCTATCGAATGATGGCGGTCAAGGGCTTTACTAGCGTAGGGCTTAACGAACTGCTGCAAACGGCTGGCGTGCCCAAGGGGTCGTTTTATCACTATTTTAAGTCCAAGGAACAATACGGCCAGGCGTTGCTGGAGGATTATTTCCGCACCTATCTTGCCGCGATGGACAGCCGCTTTTCGGCCCCCGGAGTCAATGGCCGCGATCGCCTGATGGGCTATTGGCAGCACTGGCAAGACCGCTATTCCTATGACTGCTCGTCTCTAAATTGTGACGCGCTTGAGTGCCTGGTGGTTAAGCTCAGCGCCGAGGTTGCAGACCTCTCAGAATCAATGCGCCTCACCCTGCGCGAGGGTACTAACAGAGTTATTGACCTGTTGAGTGCCTGTGTTGAGCAAGGCCAGCAAGACGGTTCCTTGCCAGCCAATGATCCCCGTCAAACAGCGTCCGCACTTTACCAACTGTGGCTCGGCGGCAGCCTGCTCAACAAATTGCATCGTGATGGCAAACCTCTTGCGCAAACGATGACAGCCACCAAAGCAATTCTGGGCATCCAGGCTTAAGCAAGCCTGGCTCTTTTACACCCAATCACCGACGCCGATCACAGTATCACCACTGTTCATCGCCTATTTTTTGCCGCCTTCCCGTTTATCCCCTATACCTCATATTAAAAACCCCTTCATTTTTTTAAAATTATTTTTATTGCCCTTAATCGGAGCCTTTACTGATGGAACACGATAACGCGTTACCGCCGTTCAGCTCTCCACGCTCTGTTAAAATTAGCAAAATGCAGCATCTCGATGCTACGCCGGTGGTGATTGTCGGCGGTGGCATTAATGGTATCAGCACCTTTCGTGAGCTGGCTTTACAGGGCATTCCTGTGATTATGGTCGAGCAAGGCGACTGGTGTCAGGCCGCGAGCGGCGCGCTTTCACGGATGATCCACGGCGGATTGCGCTATCTGGAAACCGGTGAGTTTTCGCTGGTCAAAGAGTCGGTGCAGGAACGTGATCGATTATTGAAAAATGCCCCCCATTACGTCGCCCCGTTGCGCACCACAGTTCCTATCGATAGTTGGAGCGGCGGCCTGCTCAATGCCGGTAAACGCTTTTTGCGCCTAAGCGAACAGCCATCCCGGCGCGGTGCAATCATTATCAAGACCGGGCTGTCGATGTATGACTTATACACTCGTCAATATGGTTCCATGCCCCGCCACAGGCTAAACAATCAGCGAGAAACACAGCAGCGCTGGCCAGATTTTGCCGATTGGGCAACCTGCAGTGCGACCTACTATGACGCCTGGATAAGCGCGCCGGAAAGACTCGGAGTCGAGCTGATACTGGACGCCGAACTCGCTAACCCGCAGGCGCTGGCACTTAATTATATCAAGCTGATTGCCAGCGATGGCGAAAGTCTGACACTCGAAGACACGCTCGGCGGCGAGCGGTTTACCCTTCGCCCGCACGTCGTCGTTAACGCTACTGGCGCGTGGATCGACAGACTTAACAGCACGCTGTTGCAAAACCCGTCGAGTAAAAAACTGATCGGCGGAACCAAAGGTTCACACCTCATTGTTCGGCATCCGCAGCTGTTCAACGCGCTGAACGGCGAGATGGTCTATTACGAAAATCAGGAAGGCCGAGTGTGCATTATGTTCCCGTGGTATGACAACGTGCTGGTCGGCTCCACCGATATCCGTATCGACAATCCTGACGACGTGGTGTGCGAAGCCGACGAGCAGCGCTATATCCTGCAATCGCTGAAATTCGTTTTCCCCGATTTCGAGGTCAGCGGTCGCGATGTGCTTTACACCTTTAGCGGCGTTCGCCCTCTGCCCGCCAGTGACAGCAAAATCAGCGGTAAGATTTCACGCAATCATTCGCTGGTGTTGCTGCCCCCCGAAGCCGGACGCGACTTTACGACCCTGTGTCTGGTTGGCGGAAAATGGACTACATTCCGCAAATTTGGTGAACAGGCGGCAGACAAAGTGATGAACCTGATTGGCGAAAAGCGCAAAATCAGCACCACGGAAATGGCGATTGGCGGCGGCAAGGATTACCCGTCACCAGAGGGAAAAGCGGCCTGGATCCAACTGATTTGCAATGAGTTCGGGCTAACCACTGAGCGCGTCGGCCAGCTACTTTCTCGCTATGGGACCCGCGCAGCGGATATTGCTGCCTCTATCAGCCGCGATCCTGACTGCCCTCTTGAGCATTACCCCGATTACAGCCGCAATGAATTGCGCTATCTGATCCACCGCGAACAGGTGCAGACGCTGGAAGACCTGCTGGTTCGCCGCACGCCGATGGCGATTAGCGGCAAACTCACTCTGGCTCGGGTCGAGGAAATAGCCACCCTGCTCGGCAGTGAGCTAGGCTGGAACGTCGACGATACCGCCCAACATCTGGCCACTACACTTTCACGCCTCGCCAGCCTGCACGGGCTGACCGGGCTTTATCCGCTGCCTGTTTCAAAGGGAGTCAGTCATGTCAGCAACGAATAAAGTCAGACTTAACAGATTGTTTAACAATGGAAAATGCCTTGATGTCGCCATCGATCACGGCATCGCCAACGAGCCGGATTTCCTGATTGGTCTAGAGGATATCAGCAGCGTGATGACCAGCCTGATTGCCGCCCAGCCAGACGCGATTCAGGTCAACTATGGTCAGGCGGATTTATTGCAGCAGCAGGCACAAAGGAAACCGGCGCTGGTGCTGCGTACCGACGTTGGCAATGCTTATAACGCCGCGCGACATCGCGAGATGTGGGCGGTGTTGCACAACCCCGAAGAACCTATCCTCGCAGCACTGCAAATGGATGCCGCCGCCGTGGTCGTCAATCTGTATATGATCCCCGACAAACCCGGCATTTTCCGCCAGTGCGTTGAGAACATTGGCCGGCTGCGCCACGCCTGCGAAAAATATTCCATGCCGCTGATGATTGAACCGCTGGTGATGGCACCGGCCGGTCAAGGCGCAGCTTACGGTTCTTTGGGTGATGTCAGCAAGATAGTGCCGCTGGTGCGTCTGGCCCGCGAGCTGGGCGCCGATATCATCAAGGCCGATCCTACTGACAACGTTGAAGATTTTCACCGCGTAGTCGAAGCCGCACGCTGCCCTACTCTTGTGCGCGGCGGTGGCAAGGGCGAGCTTTCCGCGGTGCTGAATAAAACCGCCGCGCTAATGGCGCAAGGTGCCTCGGGCATGGTGTATGGCCGCAATGTTTACCAGCACAGCAATCCGTCGCAGGTGGTGAAAGCGCTGATGGCAATCATCCATCATGGGGCAAGCGGCGCTGATGCACTGGAGATTTATCAAGGTTATTAATCTTCATTTGTCATACCTGGCGCTTAAGCAGTGCGCCGCAAACTATGATTGCGGGGGGAGTAATGAGTCAATGTCTGCTTGGGATCGACGCGGGTAATACCATGATCAAAGCGGTGCTGTTTGATTTGCAGGGCAGCGTGCTGTCAGTCGCCGAATGTGCCGGAGAAACTTTGCGTCCGCAGGAAGGGTTTGCCGAGCGACCGATTGAGGACATTTATCACGGCGTGACTCAGGCGGTCAGGGATTGCCTGGCGCAGGTTTCGCAGCAGAATCTGCAGGTGATCGCAGTGGGAGCCGCAGGTCACGGCAACGGGCTGTATGCATTGAACAAACAGCGCCAGCCGCTGCTGGGCATCCAGTCGATTGACCACCGCGCCGCCAGTCTGGTGCACCAGCTGGAACTCAGCGGCAGAGACAGCGCCATCTATCTGCGTTCATTGCAAAAACCTTGGCCAGCCGCCACGCCGGTTCTGATCAGCTGGCTTAAACACCAGCAGCCGGAGGTGTATCGTCATATCGGTCATCTGCTGTTGGCAAAAGACGTCATTGCCTTTTTCCTCTCTGGCGAAATTTCCGCTGACTTCTCCGACGCCGCAGGAGCCGGGCTGCTCTACTACCAATCCCGCAGTTATGATCGATCACTCATTGCGCTGTACGATATCGAAGACGCTCTGCCACTGCTGCCACCGCTGCACGAATCCAGCGACGTGGTGGGCCATATTACAGCGCAGGCCTCGGCGCTCACCGGCTTACCAGAGGGAATACCCGTAGTGGCCGGAATTTTTGACGTAGTCGCCAGCGCAGTCGGGTCTGGCGTGGTTCACTGCGGAGAAGCCTCGATTGTCGCCGGCACCTGGAGCATCAATCAGGTGGTGGTCGATAAGCCCGAGTATTTGCGCCCGGTATTTATGAATTCAATGATCGAGCGCTATCGCTATATGGCAATTGAGGCCAGCGCCACTTCAGCGGCTAACCTCGACTGGTTTCTGCGCGAATTTGACGATGGTCGTGCGGGTCAGGGCGCGGTGCGCAGCAGCGACATTGTTGCCAGCGTAACGCCAAACAATCAGCTACCGCTGTATCATCCTTATTTGTATTCGGGACGTAAGGCAGGCCCGGCGAAAGCCGGATTTTACGGCCTCGGCGGCTGGCATACTCGCGCCGATATGCTGTATGCGCTATTTGAAGGCGTGACGTTTGCCCACCGCGCCCACATAGACAGGCTCAGAGCGGCGGGAGTCCCCTTTACTCAGGCAACTCTGTCCGGCGGTGCGGCGCGCAGTTGTGTCTGGCCGCAGATGTTTGCCGACGTGCTTGGTATTCCAATCCGCGTGACAGAATGCAAAGAAACTGGCGCATTGGGTGCAGCTATCTGTGCCGGAGTTGGCATCGGAGTCTGGCCAAATCTTTCGGCGGGCGTGGCGCAGGCTGTTAACGTCACGGCACAACCTTTTATGCCAAATTCGGAAATGTTTGCCTTCCATGAGCCGCGCTACCGCTTATTCAAAAGAATTGAAACTGTGATGGCCGAGCTTTGGCAGGCCAATGAAGAGATCGATGCTTAACTTTCGCCGCACATCCCCGCGCCAGCCAGATCCCGACTGGCGCTTTTGGTGCATTTTTGCACTGTGCTGATCCTTCTTTTTAAGAATCGATCCCGGCTTTTCCGCAATCATTTTCTATCTCCTTGATAACCAACAACTGAATATATTTTCACCCATTGGCATAACAGTTGCATTTAATTAGTTAATTAATTAAATGGCACGACTTTACGGCGTAGTTTACCCATCAGGAGAAAAGGTTATGACGGTTGATGAAGTGATCGCGCGTTTCGAACAGGAACGCGAAAAAATCTGGTTCGAGCAACCCGCAGAAATTGCCGATCTCGGCAAAGGCATTGTGCCTCGCGGCACCGGTTCGCGCGGGCAATACCTGAGCACCATTATTTTTGCCGAAGGTGAAGCTCGAACGCTGGCCGATGAAATGCTGTGGGGGCTTATCCGCGTTGCCGAAGACAGCGCCGAGGCTGATCTGAAGACGCTGCAACTGCTGATCAGAGAGATAATTGGCTACAAGGCTGATTTCTTTGATTTTGTCAGCCTGCCTGAGGCGGCAAAAATGGTGCATTTGTACGTCGCCACCGCCGAACGCTGTACCAGCCTCGATGAACTGGCTCGCCTGTCTCACGCCGCGCTGTCCTGGGCCAATCGTCTGCACATGTGGGTTGATTTCATTCTTCCCTGGGGCCTTGGCGACGGCTTCCGCCGCGTTAAAGCCTAATCATTTATTTTTAGCCTAATCAGGGGGATGCATGAAATTACAAATGTCCGTGGCCGGTGAAGCCGTCTGCGTAATCGAAGTTTGGGAAGATAAAGTACCCAATCTGGTAAAAGAGCTGCGCGCCAAGCTGCCGATGACCAGTATTTTGCAGCACGGCAAACTGATCGGCGATATGGTGTTTTTCACCATGCCCATCGTCGCCCCGTGGGAAAACAAGTTCAAAACCGAAGAGGTCGGCAGAATGCGCCGTGAGAAGTACGGCGTCTGCACCGGTTCAGTCTGTTTCTACAGCCCGCGCCAGCAGTTTTGCGTGGTCTACGGCGATGACACCGCCGAAGAGCCACTGCCGATTTCCTACATTGGAGAAGTTATCGAAGGCTCACTGCAACTGCGTGTTACCGGTCTGGAAACCTGGTTCGATCAGGGCCGCACCGTAGAATTAGCCATTATCGAGTAACGCGTATTGTTAAACTCATGTGCTTCCTCCGCATTAAATGTGGGGGAAGCACAAAGGTGGGGAACCGCGACACATATTTCGCCATGCTCCCCCCTTTTAACTCCCCAGCAATTCTCGCATCGCCCGCTCGACCTGTTCTGACTCTGCGGCAAATCTTCCCGGTGCGCCCGCACAGTGTCCAAACGGGGATTCCAGCGGTAACCACACGCCGATGCCAACGGGTAATTGCTCAAACTCCAGCCCTGCCTCTTCAACGGTAAAATACTGGTCGGTGCTACCGGGCATCACAATGGTTTTGGCTGTGACCTTGCCGATATCGTCAAAACTGACCTCACCGCCCTGCCAGGTTTTAAGCATCGCCAGTAAATCGTTGGCATCCCAGCTTTGGTGACTCTGCTCCCAGTTCAACAGCAGCGCCTCAAGCGACTCAAAACCAAGCTGTTTATATAGCCCGTCGCGGAAGAATTCTGCGCTGTAAGCCCAGCCTGCATAGTTACGGCCAAAAGCCGCCAACCCAGTCAGCGGTGGCGTTTCATAGCGACCGCGGTTAAATTTCCCATCGGCCAGAAGTGCGGCTTTTACACCTTCCAGAAACACATGATTCAGCGGCCAGCAGCGCGCGGTGCCGCAAATTGGCAGCAACGCTCTGACATGACCGGGGTAACTCACCGCCCATTGCCACGCCTGCATCGCGCCCATTGACCAGCCCGAAACCAACGCAAAAGAATTTATCCCCAGAGCCTGACTGAGTTGATACTGCGCGCGCACGTTATCTTTCACCGTAACCGCAGGAAAATCAGCGCCGTGCTGCGGCCCAGAGTGGCTCGGCGAACTCGACAGACCGTTGCCAAACATATTGCTCAGCACGATGAAATAACGCGTGGGATCCAGTGCTTTGCCCGGCCCTATCAGCTTGAAATAGTTGCGATGCGATCCGGTGTAATAACTGGGGATCAGGATGGCGTTATCGCCCTGCTCATTCAGCTCGCCAAAGGTCGCATAGGCCAGTGACGCCTGCTGCAAAACTTCGCCGTTTTGCAGGGGAAAATCGCCCAATAAAAACTGCTGATGATCCTGCACTATGACGCTCCTTATGTTTGCGAAAGGATAAATAAATTCACTGCTAATTAATTAACTAGTTAACTTATTGAGATGACAGGGATTTTAAAACAGATCCAAGATTATCTAATAAAATGCCTATAAATCATTTCATTATGTCATTTGCTCATGCGAAACTGACGTTAATCTTATTATGCAGCATTTAAACAGGATGGCTAATGAAGGAACCTAAAGTCTCGGCCCGAATTACTGCAACGGACAAGCCAGCAAAAAAAAATCAGAGCGATGTTGCGGCAATTTTACTCGACTCGGCATTTGACCTGTTTGCCAACCAAAATTACTCCTCGGTGCGAATTAAAGATATTGCCAAAGCCACCGGACTTAACTCGGCGTTGATCTACTATTATTTCGGATCCAAAGAAGATTTATTTCTCAAAGTGATAGAAGCTGCGGTCGAAAAAGCATTCCTGCAATTTGACACTATTACCGCCAACTCGGCCACACCTAAGCAAGTGCTGTTCTCTTGGATTGAAATCCATATTTTGCAGTTTACGCTGATGCAGAAGCTAGCCAAAATTAGTTTGGACTACGCTAATACCCACGAGCATCTGACCAATATCGATAAAGCGATCAAAAAGTTTTACGAGAAAGAGTCAGTGGTGCTGAAAAACACCTTAAAAGACGGCATCACTGCCGGAGAATTCCGCGACGTGAATCCCGCGGATATGTCGATGTTTATTTCAACCTTTCTGGACGGGGTTTTATTTCGCACGGTGATGTTCCCTAATTTTAAATATAAACACGCCATCAACTGCATGCGTGAGTTTGTGCTGGAACATCTGGAACGCTAGCCACTGCACAATCATCGAACCGCCTTATCCGCCCTCCCCAATAAAAATTGAGGAGGGGATCAGACCCTGGAATAAAGAAATTGGGGGCATCAGCACTTAGAATATCGAACTATATTTCTCGATTTCCCATTGGCTGATGCTCAGGTGATACTGATTCCACTCCTGAGTTTTATATTTCACAAACTCATCCTTCAGCGCTTTGCCCAACGTCGCCTCAATAAACGGATCGCTGTCGAAAGCTTCCACCGCCTCGAGCAAATTCTGCGGCAGGAAATCGATACCGCGAGCGGCACGCTCTGCTTCAGTCATGGCATACAAGTTGTCTTCATTCGGTTTGCGCGGATCGATTTTCTCACGAATACCTTCCAGACCGGCGGCCAGGGCCAAAGTCGCCGCCAGATAAGGATTTACCGCCCCGTCGGCATTGCGGGATTCACAGCGGCCGCCACCTGCCGGCACGCGAACCGAGTTGGTGCGGTTGTTCGAGCCATAGGAGTTAAACACCGGTGCCCATGAGAAATAGCTCATTGCCCCCTGTCGCACCAGCCGTTTGTAGCTGTTAACCGTTGGCGCAAAGGCGGCACAGAGCGCGCGACCGTGTTTAAGCAACCCGCCAATAAAGTAGTAGCCGATTTCGGTCAAGCCTAACCCGTAAGGATCTTCATCGCTGGCATCCTGAGTTTTGAACAGGTTGCTGCCGGTTTTCAAATCATACAGCGACATGTTGAAATGCGCGCCGGTACCCGTTTTGTCTGAAAACGGTTTTGGCATCATGGTCGCCACCAGCCCCATTTCTCTGGCGTAATGCTTGGCCATAAAGCGGAAGAAAATCATTCGGTCACAGGTGGTCAATGCATCGGCGTAGTTAAAATCAAATTCATACTGAGAATTGCCGTCTTCGTGATCCAGAGAATATAAATCCCAGCCCAGACTGTTAATACAGGTGGAAACCTTATCCAGCCAGGCGAACTGTTCAACAAATCCCTGAATGTCGTAGCACGGTTTTTTCAGTTTATTGTCTTTTTCCGGCACTGACAGCGAGCCGTCTTCCTCGCGTTTGAGCAGGTAAATCTCACATTCGATGCCAAGGTTAAAACCAAAACCCATCTCGTTGGCCTGCTTGATGACGTTTTGCAGGGCAACGCGGGTGTTTAGCGCATAGGGTTCACCCTGAAAGGCATTGTCGGCGGGCATCCAGGCAATTTTCGGCTCCCACGGCAGTTGAATAATGTGGTCGAGATCCGGCACCGAGGTCAATTCATCCTCGTGCGGAGACTGCCCCAACCCGTCCAGCGCATAGCCGGTATAGCGCTCTGAACCCTGCGCCATCTGATGAAAGTGATTGATTGGTACCACTTTACCTTTTGGAATACCGTGAATATCAACATACGCGCCGATGCAATACTCAACGCCTTTGGCTCTCAACGACTGCTCAACTTCTGCAATCTGTTCCGGTGATTTCTTCATGTAAGGTTCCCGCCTGTTAAACAATCTTAATGGTGACCGCTAATCATGCTCAGCGATATTGTGTGGAATATAAGGCGCTTCCAGCGCGGCGATCTCTTCACTGCTCAACACCAATTCACTGGCAGCAACGGCATCCTCAAGATGTGAAAATTTGGTCGCGCCAATCACCGGGGCGACCACTGAATTGTGGCGATACAGCCAGGCCAGCGCGATTTGCGCCATCGGCACGCCGCGCGCATTCGCTACAGCGCCAACGGCATCGATCACTCGACTGTCGGCATCAACCGTGGCGGCATAAAGCAGTTTTGCATAGCTGTCCTGACCGGCACGCGGGCTGTCGGTTGCCTGCTGCCATGGACGCGTCAGCAAACCGCGCGCCAGCGGGCTCCACGGCGTCACGGCCACGCCTTCACTCTCACACAGTCCCAGCATTTCGCGCTCCTCCTCGCGATACAGCAGATTGAGGTGATTCTGCATGCAGATAAACCGCGTCCAGTTATTGTATTTTGCCACCTGTAACGCCTTGGAAAACTGCCAGGCAAACATCGACGAGGCACCTAAGTAGCGCACCTTTCCGGCCTTCACCAAGTCATGCAGCGCCTCGAGGGTCTCTTCCAGCGGAGTTTCATAGTCCCAACGATGGATTTGGTATAAATCGATATAATCGGTGCCCAAACGACGCAGACTGGCATCGCATTCAGTCATAATCGCCTTGCGCGACAACCCTTTGCTGTTTGGGCCGCTGCGGATTGGGTTATACAACTTAGTGCCGATCACCACGTTGTCGCGATTGGCAAAATCCTTCAACGCGCGGCCAAGGATCTCTTCGCTGGCTCCTTTGGAATAGGAGTTGGCGGTATCAAAAAAGTTGATGCCCAAATCCAGCGCCTTGCGAATAAACGGCCGACTGGCGGTTTCGTCCAGCGACCAGCTGTATCCACTGGCTTCCTTTGGCGCATAGGTCAAACAGCCCAGACAGACGGCGGATACTTCCAGGCCTGAGCGGCCTAATTTCAACGTTCTCATACTGCGTCCCTTTGTGTAATCAGAGTTAATTTTTGAAGTTTTTTGAACTATAAAAGCTTGCGCTTCATATAGTTGGCCAGATGCCAGACTGTGCGTTCGAGATGCCCAAGGCGACCCGGTTTCGCCAGCTGCGAGCGACTACCGCGACGCTGCAGGCTGTTTATCTCGAGATCTTCGGCAATGATCGCCTTGCTGCCATTTTTCATCTCTTCTGCCGTGGCGGCAAAACCTTCCTGCGCCATCGACTCTTTGGAAACCAGCACCAGACGATGCCAAACAGTTTTATCTTTATTGATAGGCAAAAGCGTGCTGATGCTCAGACGGTCGGGATTGATGCCGATCAGGCAGAACGGGTAGATAAGCATCAGGTCGATACGGCGCAGATCTTCTTCGCTCATGCCGTCAAACGGCAGCAGTCCGGCAGTCAATACCTCGCTGACTTCGCCATTTTTACGCAGCGGCTGATGACAGAAGGTCCAGCCGGGCCCGTCTTCGCCGATATAGCTCAAACGGCCGGGAAAGCTGTCTTCCAAAGTCGTGCGATGTACCGCCGAATGGTGATAGCACTCCATAAAAGTTTCCACCGCCATCTTCCAGTTGAACAGACAGTCGTAATCCAGCTCATAGGCGGTTTGCAGCTCGGCAAAATGATATTTCTCGAACAGCGGCATGACCGGCGCAAGGCGGGTTAGCAAAGAATCAACGCTGGCAGAAAAAGTGATGAAAATCATCCCGGCGACGATCTCGGTGCGGATCTGTGGCAGCTCGCAGGACTTACGGTCAAAATCCTCGGCCTGATTCATCAACGGCGCGCCCACCAGCTGCCCTTTGGTGTTGTAGCTCCAGTTATGGAACGGGCAAACAAACGCCCTGGCATTGCCGCTGCCTTCGATAATCGGTACCCAACGGTGCAGACAAACGCGGGACATCACGCGAATACCGTCGTCGCTGCGAGTACAAAGCAGCGGTTCATCGATAATATCGAGACTGAAATAGTCACCCACATTAGGCACTTGCGAAACGTGACCAATAAACAACCAGTCCTCACGGAAGATCTTTTGATTTTCTAGCTGAAAAAAGGCATCGCTGTTATAAGCCTGCGGCGGCAAAGTGGCAGCCAGTCCGGCGTCAGCGCTTTGTGCCGCGGTAATCTGATCGGCGATGGCTTGTCCATCATCAAATAAACAGTTAATTCTCTGAGTCAAGTCGAGCATGGTGTAGCCTCCATAAATTCAATTTATATAAGAGATTGCATGATGACGATTGATTAATTGCAGATCGTTTATCCGGCGTTTTTTCAGCAGCCAGCCTCAGCAGCGTATGCGCCCCAGCTCCCTCTCCAGCAGCGGAATGACTTCGTTACCAAAGCGCGTCAGCGAACGTAGCGCATGGTCTATCGGCATATCGCCAAACTGGAAAAAGCAGTTGTAATGCGTTGCGCCAGTGTCCTGCACCTCACGAATAATTCTGTCGGCCACGCTGCGCGGATTTCCAATCATCAGATTGCGGCAAACTTCCTCGGCGTCCGGCTCGTTGGCAAACGGCGGTGCGGTGATAAATGCGCCGTCAGTCAATGTTTCTTTCTCATGCAGCGCGGCAATCATGCGGGCAACAAACATCGCGCGCTCGGCAGCCTGATGCGCCTGCACCTGACTATCAGTGATATGAATATATTGCTGGACCGCGACGGGACGCTGGCTATCGATCCCCGCCTGTTCCCAGCCCTGTCGAGCATCACTGACCATTTGCCTCAGGCGCGGCGAACCGCGATAACCGGCGGTCATAAACGGCGTTGGGTTCCAGGGTTCAAAGGCGCGCAGAATATGCGGATTGGTGCTGGTGACAAACAGCGGGGGCAGCGGCTGTTGCAGCGTATTTAACAAAAAGTCAGTGCGCAGTGCGTCGCCGTTGAAGCCGAGCGACTCGGTTTTGCCAGTGGTCAACGCCGAGGCTACCTGCGCCCAACCGTCGAGCAATGCCTGATTGCGCTCGTCAACGTCCAACCCGTAGCGTTCAAATTCATAAGCCTGGTAACCGCTGCCGATACCCAGCACCAGTCGGCCTTCGGTCAGCCGGTCGACCAGCGCGATTTCCTGCGCCAGCCGCATCGGGTGATACAACGGCAGCACGATCACCGCCGTCCCGAGCTTGATACGCTGGGTATAACCGGCCATGTGCGCAGCCATCATCAATGGCGAAACGCTGAGTGAATAATTGGTAAAATGGTGTTCGGCGAACCAGGCGGTTTCAAAACCGATTTCTTCAGCCAGCGCGACCATTTTACGGGTATCTTTGATGACCCCCTGAATACCTCCAGGATTGTCCTTAAAAGACATTAAATTGAATAATCCAAGTTTCATCATGCCCCCGGCGAAAACTGCGTGAATTAACGGCGTTTGCCTTTCTGGAAATAGCGTTCAATTTTGCTCTGGATAGTGCTAAGCACCGTCGTCGCAGCCAAATACCAAATACAGGCAACGATCAATAACGGGATATTTTCATAAGTCCGCGAATATATGGCCTGTGCGGAATACAGCAGGTCCGATAATGAAATTACGCTGACCAGCGAAGTGCTTTTCAGCATACCAATCACCTGATTACCGGTTGGCGGAATAATAAACGGCACCGCCTGCGGCAAAATAATGCGTTTCAACCATTGGATTTTCTGCATACCCAGCGCGCGGGCAGCCTCCTGCTGGCCTTCATCCACCGAGGACATTCCGGCGCGGATAATCTCTGCCATATATGCCGCTTCGTTTAGGCCGAGTCCTAATATTGCGGCGGTCCACGGGGTAATCAGATCATTCATGCTGCCGGAGTAAAGAGTGGGCATAAACGGTAAACTAATACTAAAAGTCGGATATAACGCCGCCAGGTTGTACCAGAAAATTAATTGCACCAGCACCGGCGTGCCGCGAAAGAACCAGATATATCCACGGCTAAATCCGGCAAATAATGGATTTTGCGAAAGACGCATCACCGCCAAAATAACACTCAGGACAATCGCCAGCGCCATAATCACCAGAGTCAGCCACACGGTGACCCATAGGCCCTCAAGAATGGTCGGCGAGAACAAATATTTGCCCACCGTTTGCCAGCCAAAATTAGGATTCGTGATCATCGAATGCACGACCATGACGATCAGCGCGAGCCCTACGGCCAATGAAATCCAGCGCCCGTAATAACGCGGGGCGACCACCGTCATCGGCTGCAATGTAGGTGGCGTCAATGAGGACGGCGTTCGCGTGCTTGCTTCTTTCTCCGCCAGTGCGAGTCGCGGGCGAGGCTGATTATCTGTCATCATTTCTCTCATTCACTCTTGCTGAAGGAAGGACAGTCAGTCCGGTATTCACAGCACGCGGGTCAGAAAATCTCGGGTGCGCGCGTGAGCGGGAGCGGTAAACAGGCTCTGCGGCGAACCGGTTTCAATAATCGCCCCGTTGTCCATAAATGCCACTTTGCTACAAACCTCACGGGCAAACGCCATCTCGTGGGTCACTACCACCATGGTCATACCGTCCTCGGCCAGTTTGCGCATGACATCGAGTACTTCGCCGACCAGCTCCGGGTCCAGCGCGCTGGTTGGCTCGTCGAACAGCATGATGTCCGGCTTCATCGCCAGAGCGCGGGCAATCGCTACGCGCTGCTGCTGTCCGCCGGAAAGTTCGGAGGGATAGGCGTCATAGCGATGGCTCAGCCCGACGCGGTCCAACAGCTGTTTGGCCTCGCTCACTGCCTGCGCGCGCGGCACTTTCTTGACCTGCATCGGCGCTTCGATCACATTTTCCAGTGCAGTCATATGGCCAAACAGATTAAAACGCTGAAACACCATGCCGATGCGCGCTCGCTGGCGAACGATTTCCGACTCCTTTAACAGGTGCAGCTTGTCGCCAACCTGTCGATACCCAATCCACTCGCCGAACACCTGCAGCGAACCGCCGTCAATTTTTTCGAGATGATTAAGGCAGCGTAAAAAGGTTGATTTTCCCGAGCCTGAAGGGCCAATCAGACACACCACCTCACCGCTTTCGATACGCAGATCTACGCCTTTGAGGATCTCGACGCCGTTAAACAGCTTGATCACCTGCCGGGCATCTACTGCCGGTATATTGCCTGCTGCCATGATGTTTCCTCTTTTTCAGGGAGCCAGATACCAGGTACAAACCCCGCCGCCGTCGACGATCAGCATCTGCCCGGTGGTGTAACCGGCATCGTCGCTGGCCAGATAACTCACCGCCTTTGCCACCTCAAGAGGCGTTCCGGCGCGGCTTAACGGCAGGCGTGACACCTCTTCGGCCAATACTTTTTCCTGCTGTTGCCAGCCGCTGTTCGCCTCGCGGATAGGTCCGGGGCTAACGCCATTAACGCGAATGCCGTACTGCGCCCATTCCATCGCCATTTGGGTGGTCAGGTTGACGATTGCCGCCTTGCTGGGGCCAAAGGCGCCCGCCCCCGGATAACAACGATGGGCCGAAGCTCCGGCGATGCTAATAATGCTGCCGCCGCGCTCGAGCATGACTTTTGCAACCTCGGTGCTGGTGATAAAGCAGCCGGTGGCGTTAGACTGCAACACCGTTTGCCACTGGCTATCGCTGAGTTCCAGCAGGCTGGCGTGGGCGCTGGCTCCGGCGTTGTTGACTAAAATGTCGATCCCGCCCCAGTCGGCGACAACCTGATTCACCAGATTAGCCACGCTGCTGCGTTCGGTGAGCTCAGCTTGATACACCTGAACCTGACCGCCCGCCTGCACAATCTCCATTGCGGTTGTTTCCGCGCTGTGGCGGTCGTGGCGATAAACCAGCGCAATACGCGCCCCGTTGCTTGCCAGCTCCTGGCAGATAGCGCGGCCAATGCCTTTCGCGCCGCCGGTGACCAGTGCGACCTGGTTGTTAAAATTACTCATGACGATTTTTCACTCCCGTTCAATGACGCTGACTGTGCGGCCAAAGTGCGGCCGCAAATGTACCCCCAGGTCAGATTCGGCCCAAGCGTGGTGCCCGCACCGACTGCCTTGGTGCCAATCGGATTGGCCATCGCCACCCCGGCACAAAACAGTCCACGAATAATCTCGCCGTCGCGATGACGCACTCGCCCAGACTCATCAGTTCTCGGGCCGCCTTTGGTCGCCAGAAAAGAGCGATTAAACGGCACTGCAACAAACGGCGGCTGGCAGATATCCATCAAACCGCCATGAAAACGCGTATCCGCTTCCCCGTGCGCCGCCGACTGTTCACGATGAAAATCTTCATCGACGCCGTGCTGACAAAAACCGTTAAAGCGATTCACCGTGGCATCGAGACTGCCGTGCGGCAGTTTGAGTTTCGCCGCCAGCGCGGCCAAAGTCGGCGCTTTAATCATCCAGTTTTGAAAGCGCAACGCTGTCAGCCGCAGCATGGGCGAACGCTGCAACAAACGGCTATCGGCCACCAGCCAGGCCGGAAGATGTAACGGCATCCCTTGCTCGTTGCGGGCGTCCAGCACTGCGCCAAGGTTGAAAGTAAATTCATTGGTAAAGCGATTGCCGCGAGCATCCACCAGAATGGCGTTGGGCTCATAGTGGAAGTAAACCGACAATCCATAAGGCTTGCCGAGATAACGCCACGGCACCGCGCCGCCCATGTTGGCCTGATCCATATGCGCCAGCTGCGCGCCAATCTCTTCCGCCATCCGCTGCCCGTCGCCGGTATTACTGTCCGGGCTGCAAACGTAGTCCATCGCGCCAGGAAAATGCTGCTCGAGGCGCTGTGCGTCCCCTTCAAAGCCACCGCTGGCAATCACCACACCTTGCGAAGCCCGAACTTCAATCTGCTTTCCCTGTTGTGAATAACGAGCACCGATCACCTGATGACTGCCTTTGGTAAGCAGACTCTCGACTCGGGCGTCGCTCACCACACGACAGCCTAGCGCCAGACATCCCGCCAGCAGACCGGTTACCATCGCCCCACCCTTGGTGCGCAGACGACGGGCAAATCGCCAGACCAGCTGCGGCGAAAGGCGACAGGCCACACCAATCGGGTGATGCCAGATATCGTGCTTAATCACTTCGTGGTAGGTATAAAATTGTGGCAACGGTGAAGGCCTAAGTTTGAAATGTCCAAACTTGTCAAGCACGCTGGCCGCCAAGGGTAACGGGGCCAGCATTCGCCCCTGTCGTTTGGCTCCGACAAAAGTGGCCAGCGGATCGGCCTCGTCAGTCAACGCAAAGCGCAGCGGTGAATGTTTTTCAACGAATGCCAGCATTTCGGCGGCAGAGTCGGTAAAAGCCCGCCATAGCGCGTCTTCACTCTCGGCCCAGCCCGGCGGTGCCGTGGCGCGCAGGTACGCCAACGCCTCGGCGGGTGAATCCTCAACTCCCGCCTGTCTGGCGTGATGATTGGCGGGTATCCAGGTCGCGCCGCCTGACATCGCAGTGGTGCCACCCAGCCAGGCGCTTTTTTCGACAATCAGCACCGATAATCCTGCTGCTGCGGCCTTCAGCGCCGCGCTAAGCGCCGCACCGCCAGAGCCGATAATCAGCACATCGCAGTGCTCGATGAGGTCTTTACCGAGATTTTCAGACTGAAGCATCTTGGTGCCTCAGTCAGATTGGGTTGGTTTTCATCAGGTTGATGCCCGGCTTGGACAGACGCACGTCAGTCAACTGCCACTTGGTCATTATTTTGTCGTAGGTGCCGTTTTCATGCAGTACGTTGAGCGCCTTTAGCAGCGACTGAGCCAGCGCGTCATTTTCGTGGGCGACCACCATGCCAAGGTAGTATTTCGGCATCAGTGGCATTTCAATAGTGCGGATTGGCCGCGGCGCTTTCTTCTTGATTTCACCCGCAGCGGCGGCGTCGTTGAGCACAAAGTCTACTCGCCCGGCGTAAAGCGCCAGCAACACCGCATCGGCAGAAGGCAGCGTGACCGTTTTAATCGCCGGTTTACCCTGCTTGACGCAGTTAGGGGTATAGATTTCATTGATGGCGTGCTCGAAATCGGTGCCGGTCTGCACGCCAGCATTCAAGCCGCACAGCGTCAGCGGGTCGGCCTTGACGCTGGTGTTGGTCGCCAGCGTATAAACTTCATTGGTTGCGTAGGCGTAGTTAACGAAAGTGACTTGCTTCTCACGATCCAGACTGTCGGAAATGCACTCCACCGCCACGTCATAGCGCCCGCTTTTCACACCGGGGATCAGCCCGTCAAAATCGATTGATACGGGTTTAACCTTCACGCCGAGCACCTGGCCCATGGCATCCCAGAGGTCTGGTTCGAAGCCGACCATGGTTTTATTGTCATCGGCGAAAGATTCACACGGCGGATAGTGTGCATCGGTGACCAAATTGAGCACTTTGCTTTGGCGGATTTTTTCAGGTAATTGCGCGTGCAGCTGGGCGTTCATCGCCAAGGGCGCGTCTGCTGCAAGGGCGGGTGCAATAGCGGAAACACTGGCAAGAGTAACGCAAAGATAAGACAAGGCAGACACCGCGACAGATTTCATTTTCATGTTTTTGGACCCCTGGTAAAAGTTTGCCATCTCTAAAAAACCCAGTTCCATTCTGCAACCATCATGCCAAATTTAACTAACCGATTAATTAACAGGCTGTACGCGGCCTGCACAGTTTGTACATTAAATAATCAAATTGGCTTTACTGAAAACAATCCCCAACAAGGTGCAAGGTTTTAGAAAAGACGATCAAATTGGGGCAGAGTCAGCAATGAACCTTTACTGATTGATTCAAGATCTGAATCATATTAACTCGCTGAAAATTATTGTTATCTATGGCTCATACACAAATAATTTCCGAACCAAGTACAAATTGGTTCGATTTGTGCAACCTATTTTCCATCAACATCACCAGCAGATTGAGACGCGGACCATGCCTGAGAAGCTCGACACTTTAAAAATCCACGGCAACTCGCATTCCGCACTGGAACAGTTGCGACAGCTGCTTGAGCAACATTCCGACGAGGGCCAGCCGCTGCCACCGGAGCGCGATCTGGTGCTGCGTTTTGGCGTCGGTCGGCGTGAGATCCGCCGCGCGCTTGACGTGTTGGCTGAGGAAGGACGTATCTGGCGTAAGCAAGGCAAAGGGACTTTTATCGGCCCCAAGGCCCCGGCCCAGCCGCTTAGCCTGCAAACTTTACCGCGACAGTCGAACCTGCTGGAAGTGATGGAAGCGCGGTTGCAGATTGAACCGGGGCTGGCGAAATACGCGGCGCTGCGGGCCACGCCCGAGCAGGTGCAGCTGATGTGGCGCCTGCTTGACCGCATGACCACGCTGGCGGCCGACGACGCCGACCAGATTGAACTGTGGGACAGCGCTTTTCACCGCGCTATCGCCGATGCTGCCGGAAACCGCCTGCTGCTCGGGCTGTTTGACGCCGTAGACGCAATCCGCCGTGACCCAAGCTGGCAGGCGGTGCGTGACAAGGCGCGAAATCAAGAACGCCTCGACATTTATGACCATCATCATCGGCGCATCGTGGAACATATCGCCGCCCGCCAACCGCTGGAAGCCGCCAGAATGATGCGCGAACACCTGCTTTTTTTACAGAACGCCTTTACCGCCGCCCTGAACAATGACGATGAGGAGCTTATTTGATGGACTCACACCCTGTTCCGCCGCTGCCCTTGCTGGCAATTGATCAATTAAAAGTCCAGTTTCGCGGCAGCCCGGCCACCGTGCTGGACGGTATTTCGCTGAAAATAGAAGCCGGAAAAACGCTGGCACTGGTCGGAGAATCCGGCTGCGGCAAGAGCGTGACCTCGCTGGCGCTGATGGGCCTGCTGCCACAAAACGCGCAAGTGTTGGAGGGCGAGGTACAGTTTGACGGCCACGGGCTGCTGACCCTGAGTGAACGGCAGTACGCCGATCTGCGCGGCCAGGATATTGCCATGATTTTTCAGGAGCCGATGACCTCGCTGAATCCCGCATTGACCCTCGGCGACCAGATAAGCGAGGCGGTGATGCGCCATCAGGATGTCGATAAAGCCGAGGCCCTGCGGCAAACCTTGCAAATTTTACAGCAAGTGCAGATTCCGGCTCCTGAACTGCGGATGAAAGCCTATCCGCATCAGCTTTCCGGCGGCATGCGCCAAAGGGTGATGATCGCAATGGCGCTGGTGAATCAACCCAGGCTGCTGATTGCCGATGAACCTACCACCGCGCTCGACGTCACTATCCAGGCGCAAATCCTTGCCCTGCTCAATCGCATGCAGCAACAAAGCGGCAGCGCAATGCTGTTGATCACTCATGACCTCGGCGTAGTGGCTGAAGTTGCCGATAACGTGGCGGTGATGTATGCCGGGCAAATCGTCGAACAGGGTGACGTTGCCGCGCTGTTCAACGATCCGCAGCATCCTTACACCATCGGGCTGATGGGATCGATGCCGTCTCTGGCCTCACGTCAGGGTCCGCTTTCAACCATTCCGGGCGCGGTGCCGCTGCCTGCCGACATGCCGCAGGGCTGTCGTTTCGCCACCCGCTGCCCGTTTGCCGATCTGCGCTGTCATCAGCATCGCCCCGCGCTGACCTCGCTGAACAATGCAACTCATCAGGTCGCCTGTTTTAAAGCACCGCTGGAACAGCACTTTTCCCTGCAAACCTCACTGGAGGCGATGCCATGAACACTCATCCGCACCCTATCCTCGAAGCCGTCGGTCTGAGCAAAGTATTTGCCGGTCCGCCGTCACTGTTTCGTAAGACTCCCGGCGTGCAGGCCGTAGACCGGGTTTCTCTGCGTATTTTTCAGGGCGAAACGCTGGCGATTGTTGGCGAGTCCGGCTCGGGAAAATCCACTCTTGGCCGCCTGTTACTGCAACTGCTGCGCGCCAGCGAGGGTGACGTGTTCTATCAAGGGCAAAATATCAGCCGCCTGTCGAATGCACAGATGAAGCCACTGCGCCGCGAGATGCAGATCATTTTTCAAGACCCGTTTGCCTCGCTGAATCCGCGCATGACCGTAGAGCAAATCGTCGGTGAACCGCTGTGGCTGCACAATATTGTGCCCGATGCCGCCGCGCGCCGTGAGAGAGTTCGCGAGCTGCTGACCACCGTCGGCCTGCCAGCCGCCTTCAGTGGGCGCTATCCGCACGAGTTCTCCGGTGGTCAGCGGCAAAGGATTGGCATTGCCCGCGCACTGGCTTCACAACCTAAACTGCTGCTTGGCGATGAACCTGTTTCGGCGCTGGACGTCTCGGTGCAGGCGCAGGTGGTAAATCTGCTGGAAAGCCTCAAGCAGCAGTTTGGCCTGACAATGATTGTCGTCGCCCACGGGCTGGCGGTGATCCGCCATATGAGTGACAGAGTGGCAGTGATGTATCTCGGGCAAATCGTCGAACTGGCCAAGGTGGACGATATTTTTGATGCCCCGCTGCATCCTTACACTCAGGCGCTGATTGCCTCCGCACCGCTGCTGACGCCGGGAGTAAAGCGGCCGGTAGACCTGTTGCAGGGCGATATGCCGAATCCGGCCAATATGCCCGGCGGCTGTCGTTTTCATACGCGCTGCGCCTACGCCACCGATCAGTGTCGGCGGGTGGAACCGCTGCTGGAAAATGTCGGCGACTCGCGGCAGGTGGCCTGCCATCGCTGGTCTGAGCTATTACGTTCCAGAACGGCGGTGCTTATTCCGCCTCCCTCGGCGGCCTTTACGCTGCGCCGCGCCCTATTCGAACAGGCCAGCAACCAGCTGGCGACCTCGCTTAACGCCAATACCACTGAAGGAACAACGCCATGAAATTTCGTCCCCGGCTGTCGGCAGCTCTTAGCGCCGTGCTGTTGCTGACCAGCGCTGCTTCTGTTTATGCGCAAAGTGCTCACGCAGAAAGTACTCTGCGCATCGGACTGGGCGCTGACCCGGACCAGCTTGACCCGGCCACTGCCCGCACCTATTACGGTCGCTTTGTCTTTAGCGCGATGTGCGATCGTCTGGTCGACGTCGATCAGCATCTGGCGATCGTTCCCGGCCTCGCTACCGACTGGTCATACAGCGCCGACGGCAAAACTCTGAGCATGAATCTGCGTCAGGGCGTGCTGTTCCACGACGGTGAAAAATTTGATGCAAACGCGGTGAAATACAACCTTGACCGTTACCTGACGCTGACCGGTTCGCTGCGCAAAAGCGAGATTTCTTCCATTGATTCGGTTGAGGTTACCGGCCCTTACAGCGTGAAAATACACCTGAAGAACCCGGATGCCGCACTGCTGATGCAGTTGACCGACCGCGCCGGTGCAATGATGGCCCCAATCGCCACCGCCAAAGGCAACGTGGCGGCGCATCCTGTGTGCTCCGGCCCTTATGAATTCGTCAGCCGCGTACAGCAGGACCGCATCGTGCTAAAGCGTTTTGACCAGTACTGGAATAAAAGCGCCTACCATTTTGACAAGATTATCTTCTTGCCGATCCCTGACGCCTCGGTGCGTTTGGCCAATCTGCAGGCAGGGGATCTGGACGTCACCGAGGGTATTGCCGCCACCGACGTAAAAACCGTGAAGGCAGACAGCAAGCTGGCACTGGCGACGGTGACAGGTCTGGGTTACATGGGGTTAACCGTCAATCTGAATAACGGAACCGCCAACACCACAGGCGAGCTGGCTAAAGAAACCAAGGTTCGCCAGGCACTCTCTTTGGCTATCGACCGTGATGCATTAAATCAGGTGGTGTTCCAGGGCCTGTTTACCCCAGCCAATCAGCCGTTCTCACCCGTCAGTCCTTACCACGTTGATTTGCCCATTCAGGCACGCAACATTGATAAAGCCAAGGCATTGCTGGCCGAGGCCGGGGTAAAAACGCCGCTGAATATCGACATGCTGGTGCCGAATAACCCTACCTCCCAGCAGGTGGCGCAGGTGTTACAGGCCATGGTCAGCGAGGCCGGTATTAACCTCAACTTGCAGATGACTGAATTCGCAACCCTGTTAGACAAACAGCAGCGCGGCGACTATCAACTCAGCATGTCCGGCTGGTCGGGTCGTCCTGACCCTGATGGCAGCATTTATTCGTTCCTCAACAGCAAAGGTGCGCTTAACGATGGCCGATACAGCAATCCCCAGGTTGATCAATGGCTGCTGAGCGCGCGCCAGACCAGCGATGTCTCTGCGCGCAAGGCGTTGTACAAAAATATCGTTGAGCAGGAAAACGTCGACTTGCCGATTGTTTATCTGTATTTCGAGCCGCGCATTTTCGGGATGAGCAAAAAAATTGCCGGCTTTACGCCGTATCCTGACGGGCTGATCCGCTTGCAGGGCATGACGCTGACGCAGTAATTCGTTAAACAGCAACAGGGGATTCTTATGCTGGAGTTGATTTTCAAACGTCTGATATCCGCCGTGCCGACGCTGTTTTTGGTCACGCTGATGGTGTTTTCGCTGCAAAAATTGCTGCCGGGCGACCCTATCACTGCAATGGCGGGCGAAGAGCGCGATCCGGCGGTGATCGCGCAGCTGCGGGCGGAATATCACCTCGACGATCCGATCCCGAGTCAGTATTTCCACTGGGTCGGCAACGCGCTGCACGGCGATTTTGGTATCTCGCTGCGCACTCAGGAACCGGTGCTGCAACTGATCGCCAGCAAATTGCCGGTTACGCTGGAGCTTTCTCTGTGGGCGATGTTGATTGCGCTGATTATCGGCATCGGCATGGGTATCACGGCGGCGGTAAATAAAGGTACCTGGATTGATAACGGGGCCAACTTTGTTGCGCTGTCCGGCATTTCGGTCCCGCATTTCTGGCTCGGCGTGTTGTTGATCATGTTTTTCTCGGTGAAATTGCAGTGGTTACCGGCCTCAGGTTACGTGCCGTTTTCCGAGGATCCGCTGCAAAATCTGCGCACCATGATTTTGCCGGCGGCGGTGCTTGGCACGGGTCTTTCTGCAACGCTGATGCGCCACACGCGAGCGGCAATGATTGCAGTAATGAAAACCGACTACATTCGTACCGCACGCGCCAAGGGTCTGCTGCGCAAGAAAGTGATCTTCAAACACGCACTGCGCAATGCGCTGGTACCGATTATTACTCTGACAACCCTGTTGTTCGGCGAACTGCTGGGCGGAGCGGTGTTGTGCGAACAGGTGTTCACCCTGCCCGGCTTTGGCAAGATGATTGTCGATTCAGTGTTCAACCGAGATTATGCGGTGGTTCAGGGCGTGGTAATGGTGGTCGCGGTGGGTTTTCTAGTGATGAACCTGCTGGCCGACGTACTTTATGTGCTGGTCAATCCACGGATGCGAAGGGGATAACATGAGCCAAGTCATTTTCTCGACTACACAGTCAGTTGGCGCAAAACGGCCTAATCGCGTGCTTGGCAAATTTTTGTCAAACAAAAGCGCGGTGATTGGCGCAGCGATTGTGATAATTTTTGCTTTGCTCGCCCTATTTGCGCCGTGGATTTCACCGTTTGATCCGATCAAGGCTGACTTTATGGCGGTGCGCAAAGCACCTTCCGCGCTGCACTGGCTGGGCACCGACGAATTGGGCCGCGACATTCTCTCGCGACTGTTTTGGGGGGCGCGCACCTCGCTGATGGCGGGCTGTGTTTCAGTGGTTATTGCTATCGCCATCGGCGTGCCGCTGGGCCTGCTGGCCGGCTACTGGCAAGGATGGAACGACAGCGTTATTTCAAGAATCATCGAGGCCATGCTTTCTTGCCCATTCCTGGTGCTGGCCATTGCGCTGGGTGCGTTTCTCGGCCCAAGTATTGGTAACGCGATGATCGCCATCGGGCTGTCTGCAATGCCGATTTTTGCCCGCCTGACCCGCGCGCAGGTGATGAACATCCGCAATGAAGAATATATAGAAGGCGCAAGGGCTATCGGCTTGCCCGACCGCTGGATAATCGTCAAATATGTGTTACCCAACGTGATGTCCCCGATTGTGGTTCAAGCCACGCTGGCCATTGCCTCGGCGATTATTACCGAGGCCAGCCTGTCGTTTCTGGGATTGGGCCAACAGCCCCCTTACGCCTCGTGGGGTGCGATGCTGAACACCGCGCGCAGCTTTCTGGGGCAGTCGCCGTGGATGTCACTGTTTCCCGGTCTGGCGATATTTCTCGCCGTACAAGGGTTTAATTTATTGGGCGATGGCTTGCGCGATGCGCTTGATCCGCGAGCGGATTAATATCTGGCAGCCCGCGCCTGACCGTGAATATCACCTTAAAACAGGCTCTCTTTTACAGGAGTAACTATGTCTCAGTCTTATGATTTTAACGTCGGCTATCCGACACTGCGCCCAAGCATGATGGGCGCCAATGCCGTCTGTGCCTCACAGCCTTTGGCGGCACAGGCAGGAATGCGCATGCTGATGCTGGGCGGCAACGCGGTGGATGCCGCCGTGGCAACCGCGATGGCACTGACCGTGGTTGAACCCAGCGGTAATGGCGTTGGCAGTGATGCCTTTGCCATTGTCTGGGATGGTAAAAAAGCCCATGCATTGAACGCCTCGGGGCGCTCACCGGCGGCCTGGAATGCAGAATATTTTGCCGGAAAATCAGCCATGCCAATGTACGGATGGGATTCGGTCTCAGTGCCGGGCGCAGTTTCCGCCTGGGTTGAATTGGCGAAAAAATTCGGTAGCCTGCCTTTGACTACGCTGGCGCAACCCGCTATCGACTATGCGCGCAATGGCTTTCCGGTATCGCCGCTGATTGGCCGCCTGTGGAAAATCGCGGTTAAAAAACTCAGCGATCAACCGGGCTTTAAAGAGTGCTTTGCCCCAAACGGCGTAGCCCCCCAAATTGGTGAAATCTTCCGTAACCCCGCGCTGGCCGACACATTGGAGCTGATTGCCAAAACCAGTGGCGAAGCGTTTTATCGCGGCGAACTGGCGGAGAAAATCATCGCCCACAGTCAATCCTGTGGCGGTGCCATGACGCTGGACGATTTGGCTAACCATCAGGTTGATTGGGTGGAAACCATGACCCAGTCGTTCGCCGGTGGAACGGTGCATGAATTGCCACCCAACGGTCAGGGGATCGCCACGCTGATTGCGCTGGGAATTCTGGAGAAGCTGGATATTGGCTCGCAGCCGGTAGATTCAGTGCAGACTATCCATTTATCGATTGAAGCGATGAAACTGGCGCTGGCCGATCTCGACCAGCATATTGCTGACGTCGATCATATGCATTTCAGCCCCGAACATTTGCTGAGCGACGAATATCTGCAACAGCGCGCCGACCTGATTGACCCCAAACGTGCCAGCGATGTGACTTACGGCTCACCAAAACCAGGCGGCACCGTGTATCTCACTACCGCCGATGCCAGCGGCATGATGGTGTCATTTATTCAGTCAAATTATATGGGCTTCGGTTCGGGCGTGGTAGTTCCAGGCACTGGGATTAGCATGCAGAATCGCGGCTGCGGCTTTGTGCTGGACCCGACGCACGCCAACTGTGTTGCGCCGAACAAACGCCCGCTGCATACCATTATTCCGGCGTTTGCAACTGACGGCGAAGGCAAGCCACTGATGTCGTTTGGCCTGATGGGCGGCCCGATGCAGGCTCAGGGACACTTACAGCTGGCGGTACGCGTTATGCTTTATGGGCAGAATCCGCAGGCCGCAATCGATGCGCCGCGCTGGAGGGTGACTGAGGGCCGTCAGGTGGCCATTGAATCAACGCTGGACACCAACACCCTCGCTGCGCTGCGTGCCATGGGACATGAGCTGATAGTAGAAGATCCGTTACAGGGTCACAACTTCGGCGGCGCACAGGTTATCGTTCGTCATCCGCAGGGCCATTACCTCGCGGGGACCGAATCGCGTAAAGATGGGCAGGCGCTGGTGATGTAAGGCCATCTCTTTTTACCCCCTTTGACCGAGGATAAAATGCCCTAAGATGTGACAGCGCTTCAACTTTTCCAGTTAAGGCGCTGTAAATTTCTCCGCGCTCTATAAAAAAATGAAACATCGTTCTATAAATGAACGATGTTCTTTTTTTATTATCCAGGAGAAGCTCATGACCACTCCCCAGTTTCACGGCGTGATCCCGCCGGTCCCCACTTTGCTTGACGCTCACCAACAGCTCGACAGGCAGGGCATGAAAAACCTGATTGATTTCACTATTGCCGGTGGCGTCAATGGGTTGTTCTTTCTTGGCAGCGCCGGGGAATTCGCGCACATGTCCGAGGCTCTGCGCCACGAGGTAGCGACCTTCTGCACCCAGTATGTCGATAAACGCGTGCCCGTGCTGATTGGTGCTGCACATCCGGGCACTGAAGCGACGCTGAGCTTTGCCCGCCATGCCAAGCGTGTCGGCGCGGACGGTGTGGTGGTGGTCAATCCTTACTACAATCCGCTGGCCGAAGAAAATATCTATCTGCATTACAGCTATCTGGCTGAAAACCTTGACCTGCCGATTGTCATTTACAATTTTCCGGCTCTGACCGGGCAGTCGATCCCGGTTTCGGTCATCACCCGCCTGGCGCAAAAATATCGCAACATTGTTGGGCTGAAAGACACCGTCGATAGCCTGAATCATATTCGTGAGACCCTCCAGGCAGTCAAGCCGCTGCGCCCTGATTTTGCGGTGTTTTCCGGTTACGATGAATATCTTTTTGGCACGCTGATTCTCGGGGGTGCAGGCTCTATCCCCGCCAGCGCCAATTTTGCTCCGCAGCTGACCTGCGGTATTTATCAGGCATGGCAGGATAAAGATTTTGCCAAAGCGGTTCAGTTGCAGCAGCAACTTTCCTGGCTGCCGCCGCTGTATGCACTCGATACCCCGTTTTATAACGTGATTAAACATGCGATTAAGCTGGTCGGCGTTGACGTGCAGGTCCACTCTTTGCGCCCCGCCCAGCCGCTGAGCGAAGCGAAAAAAGACCAAGTCAAAGCCATTTTGCAGCAGGCCAATCTGCTGTAGCGAGTAAAGCCATGCGTAGGTGGCACCTCACTTACGCTGGCTGCCCGAACTGCATAATTATTCAGCAATCGATTAGCTATCGATGTCAATACAAATAGAAATCATTATTATTTCTGTTGAGATTTAGATACTCTGAATCATCTTTACCGTTTTGGCTGACTCAACACTTTGAATTATGCAGATACTCTTCGATAGCTTCCGCGATGGCCCCCTGCCTTGGGTTGCCGACCAGTTCAAGTTTATGACTTCTGATGTGTCCGATGCGCTGCCGCTTAGCCTGCTGACCACTGAGGCCGGATGTGCCAGCCTGTTGGACCGCTATTTAACTGCGCATGCGCAAGAAGTCCGCCAAATCGATCAACGCCGCGCCCGCATCTCAATGTGGTCTCAATGGTATTTCGCCAATGTTCTGCCAAGCTGGGTCATTATCTCTCTAACCCATAACTGGCAGTTGCCCATCCGCCCTGACCAGCTTTATCTGAGTTTGCAGGAAGAGGGTCTGCCAAGTCAGATTTACCTACAGAGCGAAGGCGAGGCGTTTGTTGCCCATGATGACGCGCCATTTTATCGTTTTGAAGAGATGATTGAGCAACACTTACGCCCGGTTTGTCAGGCGCTGGCGGCAGTGTCCGACCTCAAGCCAGGTATTTATTGGGGCAATGCGGCGGTTCGCGTCAACTGGGGCATTCAGCAGGCTGAGTTGCTGAATATCGATACCCGTGAGGGCAAAGCGCTAATTGACGCACGCGAACTGTCGGCAGGCAGGAAAAATCCGCTGTTCCAGCCGCTGCGCCCGGAAAATCCCTGCGATCCGGCCAGTACGCTTTATCGCCGTCAATGCTGCCTGCGTTACGACTTGCCCGACGTCGCCATGTGCCCTTCCTGCCCGCTGTTGCTGGCAGAAAAACGTCGCCGAATTCCCACCCGATGAACTATTGGCACACAATTTATCGACACTTTTTTACTGTTTGGCTTAACTTAGTTGAAAAAATGATTGGATCTTAGCGGCAGAAAAATATAGTAATTAGGTTATATAAACAGCTAGGGGATAATGAATATGTCTAAACAACAGCCCGACGATCGAACTGCCTGGTATTCATCCTCAGCGCTGAAAACCAATCTGAACGACCTTAACTCATTGGCTACCGGGGTTTTAAACACCCTGTCGCAGCCGGTGAATCAGGTCTGGAACCACATTCTTGGCAAGCAAGAGCCGCTTCGAGCCAAGATTGTTCATCGCTACGCGGTGCCGTCATCGCGCACTATCAGCGTGGCAGAGGGTTTCTTCGGATTTATTCCCATCGAGTCTTACGAGAATGAAAAATACATTCTTGAAGTTGCCTACGGTGATCAACAGTATCAGGTAGAAGTGCCACGCGCTTACTATCAGAAAAGCAATATTGGCGACGGTATCGATATTCATACCCTCTAGATAATTAGCGGTGATTCGGTACGCCAGGGATCGGCGACTCACCTCCCGCCACCATTGCTCGCATTCGCGCAACTCTCGCTTTGTCTCCTCATCATTTGTATTTCGCCAAATCCGCACACGTCTCTGTCAATACAATGAATTTCATTGACATTATTTCCCTATCGGCTTAAAAATTAATCACTTACGCAAGTGTATTAATAATAAAATGGAAATGATGATGCTAACCGTTACGGCAGGACAATCGCGGCGTGCGCTGGTCGCAGGCTCCGTCGGCAATTTTATTGAATGGTATGAATTTGGCGTTTACGGCTATCTCGCGACAGTGATTGCCGGTAACTTCTTTACTCTCGATGGGCAAAGCGGGCTAACCGGCCTGATTCTGACTTACGCCTCTTTTGCGCTGGCATTCTTTTGCCGCCCGATTGGTGCCATCATCTTTGGCCGAATCGGCGACAAGATTGGCCGCAAGCCGACGCTGATTGCTGTCGTGCTGCTGATGACCGTTGCCACGGCAATTATCGGCCTGCTGCCGACCTACGCGGCGATCGGCGTCGCCGCTCCGCTGTTGTTAACCCTGATGCGTATGCTGCAAGGGCTGTTTGCCGGAGGCGAGTTCGGCGGTGCGGTGTCACTGATGACCGAATTCGCCCCCAAGGGTAAACGCGGAATTTATGGTGCCTGGCAGTCTTTCACCGTTTCTTTAGGGCTGCTGACTGGCGTAGGTCTGGTTGCATTGCTGGCACATTTTCTCACTGCGACACAGTTAACTCAGTGGGGCTGGCGTATTCCGTTCTTGCTGGCATTGCCGATGGGGCTGGTGGCGCTGTGGCTGCGTTTGCAGCTCGACGAAACTCCGGCGTTTAAACAGGCTAAAAGCATTGAATCAAAGCCGCTAAAAGCCTCTCCGGGGCAGACTATCAAGGCAATTGCATTGGGGATTGGCCGCATGATGGGCTGGTCAGCCGGTGGTTATACTTTTTTGGTGGTCATGCCCTCGTATCTGCAGACCTCGTTGCACGCGACTTTCCTGCAGGCGCTAGTGGCTACCGTGCTGGCGAATGTCGGGTTTGCGCTGGCTATCCTTCCGGCGGGTAAACTCAGTGACAAAATAGGTCGTAAAGCCGTGATGGTCGCCGCAATGCTGGTCATTATCATCCTGACCTTCCCTTTACTGCACCTGCTGCAGGACACACAAAGCAGCCTGATGGCCAAGGGAATTGCCGTGCTGATTGCCGGTGCTGCTATCGGTGTCGTTGCCGGACCTGGCCCTGCGATGCTGGCCGAGATGTTCCCGACCCACACGCGCTATACCGGCCTGGGGCTTTCCTATTCACTTTCCAACGCCGTTTTCTCTGGCTGTGCCGGACTGATTATCACCGGCCTTATCAAGGAAACCGGCAATCTGGATATTCCGGCTTATTATGTGGTTGCGACCTGTGTGGTGAGTTTATTTGCGCTGATGACCCTGCGGGGAAATGCGCACAGGCAGGAAGATTTTTAGATAATGATTGAGGAAGGAGTGAAGCTGCAATGCCCAGCTCCTTTTTGCTGAATATCATGTTTGATCAAGCTGATGATTATATGATCAATCCATTAAAAAGCGGTGCCGCGATAACTTTAAAATGTCTGTTTAAGCTTTGACCAGACTCAAGCGCTCGACTCGCGCAATCGCCTCATGCATTTGCTGATTCGTGACTTCCATTGGCATATTGGCCATGTCGGGCGTCTTGAGGCTTTGCTCGACGATCAGCTGTAAATCGGCTTCATCCAGACCGCTGGCAATCGCCTTGAGGTCCACCGGTATGGCGCAGGCGCGCGCAAGTTCAATGGCGGCAAGCAGCTCTGAATCAGGACGATTTTCCAAAGCCAGCAGGCAAAGATTGCCAAACCCCACCAGCAATCCGTGAGCAACCGGCCGAGTTTTTGCACAGGCGGTAAAACCATCGTAAAGGGCATGAGCCGCGCCAGTGTGCGCACCATTGCTCATGATGGAAGTCAGTCCGGCGTAAAGGAAAATGGCATCCAGTACCTGCTCCAGCGCCAGGTTGGCCTGCCCGGCGCGGACTGCTTCGCAGGCGTCAGCAGCATAATGCTGGATCAGCCTAAAGCAGAGTTCGCTGTTGGTGCGTGCGACACCGGCGAGACCTGACAACAGATTTAAATCGCTGATGGCGCGATATTCATACCATTTTGCCAGCGTATCGCCCATGCCTGCAGACAACCAGTGTAGTGGCGCGGTGGCCAGTAAATCTGCATCGATTACTACTGCAGCAGGCCCACAGGCCAGAGGAAACATATCGCGAAACTGGCCGTTTTGATGATAACGAAACGCCAGCGGTGTGACCGCCGAGCAGGTCCCGGCAATGCTTGGCAATGTCACAACCGGAATATTACACAACACGCCTGCGGCCTTGGCGGTATCTAAAGCACGGCCGCCGCCGGTGGCAATCACAACTTCAACACCCTGCATTTTAAGACGATCGGCCAGACGTTTGATTTCCTGCTCGCAGCATTGGCCTGCCAGTTTTTCATGTCCGAGATAACTGACCATTTGCTGGTCTAACTGGTCGGCGACTTTTGCCTCCACGCTGGCAATCCCCCGCTCACCACCGACCAATAGCGCGCGTTGCCCTAAACGGCCGCACATCGCGCCAAGGTGTTTGATTGCTCCACGCCCGCGCAGCACGCTGCCCGGAAAAACCAGTCGATGAGTGAACATAACGCTCCAGATGTGGAAAACCCTACACTCATTATGGAAGAGGAAATCTAAAAAAGCCTGCGCCGGGTTAACAGTCTGGCGAAATGATGTTGCACAGGCTGATTAGCTGCACAGGCTGATTAAAGGAAAGAGCAGATTAATGGCCGGAGCTGGACGAAGAGCTGAAACTCAGATCGTCCTGCTGCGGATAGGCACTCAACGGCGGCGAAACGTTGAGAGTGATCCAGTTTGAAGTCACGTTCTGCTGTTTGCTGTCCACTGCCGTCACCGAGAGGCGATAACTATTGCTTGCGCCGGGGCTGTCGTCCCATTTCGGCACAATCACAGTCCAACCGTCGGCATCGCTGTTGGATTTTGCTGAAGTCAGGCTGAGAGCCTGAGTATCACCCTGCCAGCTTAGCGCCTGTATTTTGTTGACCGCGTGGATTTCGAGCTTCAACGGCAGGCTTTCCCCGCCTTGCAATGTCCAGGGCGGTGTCGCCAGATAAACGGACAGCGTTTTGCGTTGGCGGAACTCCATGACAGGAATATTGTTACGATCGACGGCATCAAAACGGCTGCCGCGCAGTGAATGGGCTTCGGCGACATAATTTGGCGAAAGCTGCTGGTTTAGCGGCACGCCAAGTTTGTAGGTCAGGGATAACTGCACCAGATCCTGATTATCGCCACTTTGACCCTGTTGCCGCTCGGCGCTCACGGTAAACAGCGGCACCGGCGTGTAGTTAACACCCAGTGACAGCGCCGAAGGGTTGCTCTGATAATTGCCGTCGCCAAACAGGTCAACCCGATCGCCACGATACTGTTCATAACTGAGGGTGGCACCAATCTGGCGATAAAACGGCAGATAAGCCTTGGTGCGGATGTCATATCCCGAGGCCATGCGGCGCATCGTTGCAGAACCCTGCGACTCGGCATTATAGCCAGACAGCGGTTGGTAATAGTTAGCCGATAAATGCAGGTAATCGGTCCATGCTTCGGCACCAACGCTACCGCGTTTCAGATCGCTGACAAAATCATCATCGATAAAAGCATTGTATCCAAGCATCCAGGCTCCGGTTGACCAACGCTGGCCGAGACCAAAATTGCCGACATCGGCTCCACTCTGATGCTGGATCCCCACCTGGCTGTAAGTCAGCAGCGATTTGCTGGCATACAACGGGCTCAGCAAGGTTGCCGAACTCCCGCTCAAGTTACCGCCGCTGACGTCGAAATTAATAGTTGTCGTCCCCAGCGGAGAAAGCAGACTGGTGGTTTCCTGTTTGACCAGACGCGCAGCCTGCTCCAGTGCCAGCGTTTCCGCCTGCTCTCTTAAAGGGTCATCACTGCCGCTGGCCGTGCTGTCTTCGCCAAACTGTTTAAGGGTAGTGGCAACCTTGGTCTCAAACGCCTGGCTCTTCGCCGCTGGATTTTTATTCAGTGAACTGCCGAGATCGGGCAAGGCATTGGGATTACTGACCGGCTGGTTAAAAATCGAATTATAGGTTGAAGCCGGAGCGGAATAATCAGTGCCAGGGTTTAGCAGCAAGGCGGAATCAGTGATCAACGCCTGCGCGTCAAGCGGGATCAGGGCACAAGAAATCACAATGCCGACTGCTAACTTCAGAGGGCACAGAGGGCTCTTAACAAAACTGTAAAAATTTTTTGTGACGTCGGTCATAATCCACATATTTGGCCATCAAAATGAGATCTTACCGAACGAGGTCAGAATTACAAGGGTAAGGATTTTGTAAACCTCGGCAAATTACGCTCAAAGCTCTGAGAGTTGTTGCAATTCGTGTGATTTTTTCATTGCAGAAACAGTCGCTTAATTCCCTTGCAAAACCCATGGTTTAAATGACTAAAAAACAAGCTATAACCTTCTAATTAATAAGCCTTTGAAGGCGAGTTGATGGCTAAGCGCATTGCCTATAAATCCATAAAAAATCTCCAAAAATTACATCCACAAAATGAGATTTACACCTAAACAACAAAAATACACATTTCATTTACATAACTTAATATCCTATTCTTGCTATGCACTCTTGAAAAATGTCACCACCCGACTGAACACGTTGATCGTTCAGGGCGTCATTTTTCTGTCTTAACGTTTCCAGAATTTCGTTGAAAGCATCACTCCCTTTCAAGTTCAACGTATTAAAAAGAGGCGATTGCCTTATTTATAATTAACAGGGGAACTTTATGAGCAAGAAGACCTTGCCGGGCATTTCGCGTCGGCAAATTCTGTCGTTTACCGCTGCTTCCGCCGTTCTCGGCGCGGCCAAGGCGGCAAATGCCGTCAGCCTTAAAGGTACGCCAGTCTGGAGTCCTTTCGACAGCAGCCCACCGCCAAAAATTGAAACTGATGGTTGGGTCTTCTTTACCGATGCAGAGGCCGCAGCGGTTGAAGCCATCGTCGATCGTCTGGTGCCCGCCGACAATCTCAGCGTCGGTGGCAAAGACGCAGGCTGTGCAGTGTTTATCGACCATCAGCTGGCCGGATTTTACGGCACGTTTGATCGCCTATATATGCAAGGCCCCTTCCAGCCCGGTACGCCAGAACAGGGCGATCAATCCCCACTGGTACCTCAGCAGCGCTATCGTATCGGCCTTGCCGCACTGGAAGAATACACTCAGGCAACCTTCAAAAAATCCTTCAAGGATCTTACCGGCGACCAGCAGGACGATGTCCTGAAAGGGCTGGAAAGCGGCAAGATTGCCCTTGACTCCTCAAGCTTCAAGAATCAGATCGACTCCAAAATGTTTTTCGCCATCGTGCTGAAAAACACTATGGAAGGTTTCTTTGCCGACCCGATTTATGGCGGTAATCGCAACATGGTGTCGTGGAAAATGCTGGGTTTCCCTGGCGCGCGCTATGACTACCGCGAGTACATCGGCAAACATAATCAGAAACTCGATCTCGAACCTCTCAGCATCTCCGGCGGCGATGCATGGAAGATTTCCAAAAGCTAAGGGTTAAGGACTAGAAAAATGGCGAAAAAACTCCCTAAGACCGACGTAGTCGTGATTGGTCTCGGCTGGGCTGGATCGATTATTGCCCATGAACTGGCCGATGCCGGGCTTGATGTTGTTGCTATTGAACGCGGCCCATGGCGCGATACCGCGCGTGATTTTAACATTGCTACCGTGGCTGACGAACTGCGCTACAACACCCGCGAAGAGCTGATGCTGCGCAACCGGCAAAACACCATCACTATCCGTAATAATCCGTCGCAAACCGCGCTACCGATGCGCGAATGGGGCTCGTTCCATCCGGGTAACGGTACTGGCGGCGCTGGCAACCATTGGGCAGGTATTACTTTCCGCTTCCAGCCCCACGAGTTTCAATTACGTACTTATCTGCTTGATAAGTATGGCGCCAAGGAAATGCCACCCGAGCTGGTGCTGCAAGACTGGGGCACCGACTGGAGCGAGATGGAACCGCATTACGCCAAGTTTGAACAGTTGGCTGGCGTGTCGGGCAAAGCCTCGAACGTCAACGGCGAACATCACGAAGGCGGTAATCCGTTTGAAGGCATGCGATCTATTGAATATCCAACACGCCCTATGGATCAACCTTACGGGCCAACTCTGTTTGCCGAAGCCGCACGCAACATGGGTTACAAGGCTTTCCCTGTGCCGTCATCGCTCATTTCTGAGCCTTACACCAACCCGTTGGGCATCAAAATGGGCCCCTGCACTTTCTGCGGCTTTTGTACCAACTACGGCTGCGCCAACTATTCCAAGGCCAGCGCAATCACTACTGTACTTCCTGCATTGATCCGCAAGGATAATTTTGAAGCGCGCACCAGCTGTGAAGTGATGAAAGTCGTGATGGATGCCAGCGGTAAAAAAGCCACCGGGGTGATTTATATCGACTCCTCCGGCGACGAGTGGGAACAGCCTGCTGACCTGGTAGTCGTTAGCGCCTACACTTTCGAGAACGTTCGCCTGATGCTGCTTTCCGGCATCGGCAAACCTTATGATCCAGTAAGCAACAGCGGCACCACCGGCCGTAACTATGCTTATCAGACGGCGAACGGCGTGCAGCTTTTCTTCGACGACAAAAACTTCAACCCGTTTATCGGCGCGGGTGCGGTGGGCATGGGTATCGACGAATTTAACAACGATAACTTTGACCACAGCGGGCTTGGCTTCTTCGGCGGCGGCAGCATTCGAGTAACGCCTATCGGCGCAGCTCCGATTGGCTATCGCCCGGTGCCGCCTGGAACGCCAAAATGGGGTAAAGAATGGAAGCAAACCACGGTCAAGAACTACCTCAGCAGCATGTCGATCGGCTGTGAAGCCAGCAGTTACACCATCCGCACCAACTATCTGTCGCTGGATCCGACCTATAAAGATCCACTGGGCCGGCCACTGCTGCGCGTCACCTTCGACTTTCCGCAAAATGACCTGAAAATGGCCCAGTACTGTACCAGCAAAGTCGGCGAAATCGCCAAGGCAATGAATCCGCGCCAGTACGTTGAAAGCCCGACCAAGGGCCATTGGAACGGAACCCCTTATCAGTCCTCGCACGTTTGCGGCGGATTTGTGATGGGTGCCGACCCGTCTACCAGCTCGGTGAATAAATATCTGCAAGTCTGGGATGTGCCAAACCTGTTTGTGGTGGGGGCTTCTGCCTTCCCGCAGAACCCGGGATACAACCCAACCGGTACCGTGGGTGCCTTGGCATTCAAGGCTGCCGAAGCGATCCGCGATCGTTATCTTAAAAATCCTGGGGAGATGATTGTATGAAAAAACTGGCATCTTTTTCACTAGGATTATTGGCGCTGGGCATCAGTGCCCTGGCGCACGCGGGGGGTAACGGCGATTACTCACAGGTTGAGCGTGGCCGTTATCTGGCCACGTTAGGCGACTGCGCCGCCTGCCATACCTCGGGCGTTCAAGGCAGTAAACCTTATGCCGGTGGTGTAGCACTCCAGACCCCGTTTGGTTTACTGATGGGGGCTAACATTACCCCGGACCCTGATACCGGCATCGGCAAGTGGACCTTTGACGATTTCCAGCGCGCGATGTCTCATGGCATCGGCCACGACGGCGTTCGTCTTTATGGCGCGATGCCGTTTACTGCCTATACCAAAGTCACCCGCGAGGATAATCGGGCAATTTGGGAATATTTGCAGACGCTACAGCCGGTGCATAACACCGTGATATCTAACCAACTCCCCTTCCCGTTTAATATTCGCACCAGTCTGATCGTCTGGAACTGGATGAATTTCGAACAGGGCGCGTTTATTCCTGACCTGAAAAAGTCTGCCGACTGGAATCGCGGCGCTTATATTGTTGCCGGATTAGGGCACTGCGGCACCTGCCATACGCCGAAGAACCTGTTAGGTGGTGATAAAAACAGTCAGTATCTGCAAGGCGGCGTAGTTGAAGGCTGGATGGCGCCAGATATCACCGTCAACAATCACACCGGCATTGGCAAATGGACGGTAGAAGACATCACCGCGTACTTAAAAAATGGGATAAACCGCTACGATATGGCCTCTGGCCCAATGGCTGAAGAAGTTAAAAACTCGTCGAATCACTGGACTGACGCGGATTTGAAAGCGGTGGCGGTTTACCTGAAGGACAGCGGGCACGACAGTGGCAGTCAGCCACCGGAACCAATAAAAGCCAATGACAGCAGTATGATAGCTGGCAAAGCCATTTATGCCGACCGTTGTTCCGGCTGCCATACCCCTGATGGCAAAGGTCAGGAAGGCCTGTTCCCTCGACTGGCTGATTCACCGTTAATCGTTAGCAGCAATGCGACCTCGCTGATTCACGTAGTGCTGGCGGGCAGCCGACCGGTTGATACCGATGCAGCCCCAACGGCACCGGGCATGCCGTCGTTTGGTGGCAACATGAGTGATGCCGACGTAGCCAACGTGCTGACCTATATTCGCAACAGCTGGGGCAACTCGGCGTCGGCGGTTAGCAGCGGGGACGTGAAGGACTTACGGGATAAACTGCGGGAATAGTTTTTGATTCAAGCCGATGTTCCATGAACAGAACGCCAGATAGACAACAGGTGAGTAGGTATCTGGCGTTCTGTTTATGCACACAAGCGGGTGACTTTTCTCAAGACTCCCCCAGCTCCCAAAGCTTGTGCCTGATTGACTGCTGTAAGGCCAGACCAACCTGCGACTGTGGCTGATCGCGGCGGCTCAGCAGGATCACCTCAAACGGCAAAGCATCCACCACTGGAACAATTTTTAGCTGATTGACATATCGTTGGGCGGTGAAGGTATCGACAACGCCGACGCCACCGCCGGCTAGCACCATATCGGCAATCACCGAGTAAGTTTTGATATGCAACGACGCGTGCGGGGTCAGCCCCTGTTCGCGCAATACCCGATTAAGCACCTGCCCCAGCGGGTCTTGCTGTTGCAGCATCAGCAAATCATTTTCACTTAACCATTTCAGCGTTACCGGACCTTCAACCGGGCAATCCAGCGGCAACAATGCCACCATGTTGGCCGAATAAAGCGTTTCCGAAACCAGCTCGGCAGAAGCCTGCTCGCCAAAGGCCAACGCGAAATCCATTTTGTACTGTATCAAATCCTGACTCAGGGTATTAAAGTGCCCGGTCACCAGTTCAACACTGCCCGCTGGCGTTTTGCGGTGAAAATCAACCAACACCGGCGCCATCACGCTATGCCCCAGAGCGTGAGCGGACCCAATTCTGACGTGTTGACCCGCCCCCTGGCGCAACTGCTCGGCCAGGAATCCGATCGACTGAATGTGACTGAACAGCGCCTCTACCTCGGGCATTAACCTGCGCCCTTCCGGAGTAATGATCAGGCCCTGCGGAGTGCGGTCAAACAGGTTAAAACCAAGCTGCTGTTCGGCATGGTTCAGGACTCGGCTGACATTAGGCTGCGACACATTAAGCAACCGGGCAGCACCGCTGACGCTGCCTGCCTGCAAAACCGCCTGAAACACTTCAATATGACGCAAACGCATGCTGGTTTTCCCTTAGATGTCCCGTATCTGCAAAAAAATAAAAGCAGGTAACGAAAATACCAAAAAGCATCATGCCTTGCTTTATTAAGTTAGGAGATTTTCTAATGGCGAGGTAAAAGACCAGCAACACCCTTAATCCCCATCAGCAATCCTTCTGTGCTCAGGTCTTCATCAAGATCTGGCCAATGTATGCCTAATCCAGCGCCTGCCAGTTCCCAATTATTTCGTTGCTCGGGAGTGCCTGCATAGAGGCGAGGATACCATGCGATGGGCACGCTAATTGTTCTGCCATCCATCAAATCCACCGACAGACGGCTATCATCAATTCGCACATTCATTACGCGCAGGTCATTTTCCTTACATAAAATAAGCATCCCAAGCCTCCTGTAAAACGGTTCGATGATCTGAGACCATACGTTGAATTGTTCGCAGTTCATGTGAACGATATCCCACACTACTTGCTATGCTCAGATTATGTAACCATATTTTAGCCGTTGCGCAGCCCTTATCAATATGAATATGAGCTGGCTCGTTGGGCTCGTGGCTATAGAAATAGAAACGAAAACCGCCGATCCTTAAAATTGTTGGCATTATTGACTTCCCTGCGTTGAACCCGGTACATGAGCTATTTCGTAGCAAAAATGAGCAGCAAACAGAAATAATTAAGGACCGGTACTGGGAGCCAATTCTAATTCATCTTCAAAAATACCATTATCGCAAAGCGCTTAAATCATTTCTGGGTGGTCGCCAGATAAGAGAACGTGCCGAGCAGGCTTATAATCGCCGCGATCTGCGGGCTGGAATAGCCTACGGTGATAGCATCAATGCGCTCAACGCCGGGTATCATACAAAATAGATCGGCCAATACGGGTTTGGCGACCATCAGCTCAAGCCTGTAGGGACAACCAAAGCGACGTTCGACGCCTTTACCGGCATTTTTTACACTTTTAGCCGCCTGCTGACGAATTTTATCGCGGGCGAATTCAGGACTTATTGATTCGGCCGCATTGGCAGAAATCGCTCGCTTGACGCAAACGTAATCCGCTGCGGGATAATGGCGCATTACCCATTTTTCAAGCTGATCGTCCCCGGTGACCATCCACAGCGGGACATCAAGCTCGGCACCCAGCGCGGCATAGAGGTCGGTCTCACCCATTACGCTGCCATTAATTTTGATACGATAAAACGCCCGACCATTAATAGTATGCGCCAGCACGCCAAACTCACCGGCTGCGCTGTGAAAACCGACAAACATCATGCCGTCATAGCCGCCCTGCTCGAGCCCTTCCAGCATCGATAGCCCACGCGGTTTTCCCTGCACCAGACGCGCACGCGAGTCAATATTGGCCGCGCGCAAGTTCTGCATCATCGCATGGCTATCGGCGACGACGACTTGGGTTGCGCCGCCCTCGAAAGCTCCGGCAATCGCCGCGTTAACTTCTTGCTCCATCAGCCCGCGAGCGGTTTCATATTCAACGTTACCCGGACTGCACTGCTCTGGACGCATCACTCCCGCGATACCTTCAATGTCGGCGGATATAAATACTTTCATCAATTATCTCTTTAAATTAACGGGTCGCCAGACTGTCGAGTACGCCTGCCAGTCCTAAACGGAAATGTTTTTGGAAACCGATGACCGTTTCAGCGGCCAACATCGCATCAAGCACCGCCTGTTCGGTGGCATCGGCGGCCATCGCCAGCAGCGGTTCAAGCTGTTCATCGGCTAAAAGCTCGCCCTCACGGCAAGTGGAAAATGCCACCGCAATATCGCCCGACCCATGGCCCCAATAGCTGCCGAGTCGCCCCAGCCCTGCTCCGGCACGGCGCGCAATCCGCGTCAGCTGGCGACTATCGAGATGGCGATCGCAGGCCATGATAATAATGATTGAACCGGCATCAACCTGCGGTGCCAGCTCCGGCAATAGTTGCTCGATTTCAGCACCAATACGCACACCGTCCAGGGTCAACTCAGAAAGCACGCCAAAGTTGGCGAGTACCAACACGCCAATCTGCGTGTCTAGCTTTTCATCGTGGCGCGACGCTGTGCCAATCCCGCCTTTAAGACCAAAACAGCTCATTCCTCGTCCCGCGCCGACGCTGCCACGAGCAAAGTCAGTTGAGGCAGAATTTAATGCCGCTATGGCATTTTCTTCACTTAGCGCCATCGCCTGAATATCATTCAGATAGGCGTCATTGCATTCTAAAACCAGTGGATTGATCGTCGCACTGCCACGCCCAATCTGCGGAAAATCAGCACAGCTCTGTCGCACCATGGCGTTAAACAGTGTGCCAACAGAAAACGTATTGCCCAGCAGGATTGGGGTTTGCAGCTCGCCCAGCTCCATCACCTGCGTCAGGCCGACAGGTTTGGCAAAACCGTTCAACACCGCCGCGCCACAGGGTAAAGGATGGGTATAAAGATTGGCACCGGGCGGGACAATCGCCGTCACGCCAGTCTGAATCTCGCCCGCTGACAGCGTGCTATGACCTACCGTCACGCCTGCAATATCGCTGATGCTGTTGGTGGCACCGGTCGGTAAACGCGGGGTAAACAGTAGCCGCCTTTCACGCCAACGCTCCAGCAAGGCATCCACGCCACGCTGGTTAAATACATCTAAAGACATCGTTGTATCCTTACGAATCAATCAACTACGTCATTGACTCTGCCGCAAAACGTCAAGCGATCGCCACGGCTAGGTTAATGACGGCGGTGATTTACTTCTTCAATTTAGGGTCTAGAGTGTCGCGTAAAGCGTCACCCAAAAGATTAAATGCCAGCACGGTGAGGAAAATTGCCAGCCCCGGGAACACCGAGACGTTCCATTTTCCAGCCATCATCATGTTGCGGCTCATTGCCAAAATATTGCCCCACTCAGGCACGTCGGGCTCCGGGCCGAGGCCGATGAAACTCAGGCTGGCTGCGGTTAAAATACTGGTGCCGATACGCATGGTGAAATAGACAATCACGTTCGACAGCGTGCCCGGCAAAATATGGCGCAAAATGACGACTCTGTCCGGCGCGCCCACGCAGCGCACCGCCTCGACATAGGCACTTTGCTTAATCGACAGGGTTGAAGCGCGCACGATGCGGGCAAAAACCGGCACGCTGAATACCGCCACTGCGATAATCACATTGTTTAAACCCGGGCCGAGGATGGCAACCACCGCAATCGCCAGCATTACGCCGGGGAAAGCAAACAGCACGTCTGAGCCGCGCATGATCAACATATCGAGCCATTTGCCGTAATAACCCGCAAGCAGGCCGAGAATAACCCCCGCCACCATGCCCAGGGTTACCGATAGCAGGCCGACATAAAGTGAAATACGCGCACCGTAAATAATACGACTCAGCACGTCGCGCCCGAGGTCATCGGTGCCAAACCAGTGCGCGGCAGAAGGCCCGGCGCCTAACGCCATCCAGTCTGGCACCTGCGGATCGTACGGCGCTATCCACGGGGCAAAAATTGCCACCAGCACCAGTAACAGAATAAAAATCGAAGAGACAATCGCCATCGGATGACGAATAAAACTCTGGAAAAAATCTAGCCACGGCGAGCGGATGTCATCTTTCGAACTGATCGCCACCTCGGCAGGATCCAACGGCGGCAGGGTATTTGCAGGCTGAACCATAGATGCTCCTAACTCAGTCGAATCGACGGATTAACCACAGCATAAAGCAGGTCAACCAGCGTATTAATCACAATAAACTCGAATACAAACAGCATCACCAATGCCTGAATGACCGGCTGGTCCTGCGTTTGAATCGACTGAATAAGCAACCAACCCAGACCGGGCCAACTGAATACTGCCTCGACAATAATCGAGCCGCCGAGCAGGAACCCAAACTGTAACCCCAGCATGGTGATCACCGGGATCAGCGCGTTGCGCATGATGTGCTTCCAGGTCACCAACCGCGCGCGCAGGCCTTTGGCATTGGCGGTGCGTACATAGTCTTCCTGCGCAACATCAAGAAATGCCGAACGGGTAAAACGAGCCATCACTGCTGCCACCGACGATCCCAGAGTGATTGCCGGCAAAATAATATCGCTGGGTTTGTTGAAGCCGCTGACCGAGAAAATGCCAAACGGCATGGCGACAAACTGAATCAGCAGCAGCCCCAGCCAAAACGGCGGCATCGAAATCCCGCCGATTGCAAAACTCATTAGTGTCCAGTCTTGCCATTTACCGCGTTTCAAGGCCGACCAGACACCAATCACCAACCCCAACACCACTGACCAGGCAAATCCGGCCATTGCCAGATACAGCGTTGGCATAAAACCCGCTTCAATAACGCTTAACACCGGCTGGCGAGTGCGATAGGTAGTACCCAGATCGCCGTGAAACACTCCGCTTATCCAGTGCCAATACTGCGCCGGGAGAGGATCGTTTAAACCAAGCAGTTGCCGCGCTGACTCTACCTGCCCCAATGTCGCATCCTGCCCCGCATAGATACGCGCAGGGTCACCCGGCAGCAGCTTGATAAAACCAAATATCAGTAATGACACCACCAGCAGAACCGGGATCATTTCCAGTATTCGGCGGATAAAATATGTCAGCATAAAATCCCATTCCCCGATTACAAATCTACGTCCAACCGCCTGCAATCCAGACAATCTATAAGCGCGTTTAAGGGAAATCTCCTTCGGGTGCGCCAGCCCCGTGTATCTCGACTCAGTTGGCAACCTGCCTGTAAACTTCGCTAATAAAACTTATTTAAACTGTGCCTGATTAAACAACAGCGTGCCGTCAGCCAGCATAAACACGCCTGACAGGTCTTTGGTTTTACCGACCAGGTTGTCCGGAGAACCCAGGAAGGCGACCGGCGCGTCAGCCCACAGCAGTTTCTGCGCATCATCGTAAGAGGCTTTGCGCTTAGTCATATCCGCTGTTTGCAGCGCAGCAGTTATGTCCGCGTCTACCGCTTTGTTACTGTAGTAAGAAACGTTGTAGCCTTTAGGAATAAAGGATTCGGTGGCAAACAGCGGACGCAGCGCCCAGTCAGCATCACCGGTGGACGTTGACCACGAACCGTAATACATCTGCACCTTGGCATCGGCCGGATTCGGCGTGCTCCACAGACGCTGGTTGATACTGCCCGCATCCATGGGTACAAACTTCACGCGCACGCCAATCAGCCCCAACTGCTGCTTGATGAACTGGCCGGTGCGAATGCGGTCGGTTTTGTTCGAACTCCACATCTCAACGTCAAAGCCGTTCGGATAACCCGCTTCCTTCAGCAGTTCCTTCGCTTTGGCGATGTTGTAGCTGTAATCCGGTGTAGTCTGTTTCTGATAGAACTGGACGTGGCTCGGCAATGGCGAGGTCGATGTCTCACCCATACCGGCAAAACCGACTCTCAGCCACAGATTGCGGTCAATCGCATAGTTGATCGCCTGGCGAACGCGTGCATCCTTGAATTCTTTCATCTGCGTATTGAACGCGATGTAATAAAGGTAGATGCCCGGGTCGCGCTGAATATCCAGTTTCGGATCGTTTTTCACCGTATCAACCAGATCTGACGGCAATGGATACACCGCCTGCACCGCGCCAGACTTGAGCTTGGCAACCTGAGTCGAATCTTCTGGCGTTGGATAGAACGTTACAGAGTCAACTTTTGGCCAACCCTTCTGCCAGTAGTTATCGTATTTAACCAGCTTGACGTCTTTACCCTGCTGCCACTCAACGAATTTAAACGGACCTGTGCCCACTGGATGCACGCTGAGATCTGCTTCGTTTGGATAAGCTTTAAGTGATGCCGGGCTATGCATCACCGCAGAAGGGTGCGCCAGAGTGTTAATCATCGCGCCGAAAGGTTTGTTAAGCGTGATTTTGACCTGGTAAGGCGAGGTCACCTCAACGGTTTTAATCATACTAAACAATCCGTTACGCTTAAGGTGATTCGCTGGATTAGCCAGACGATCGAGGTTAACTTTCACCGCCTCGGCATTGAACGGCGTGCCGTCCTGGAAAGTGATGCCCTGACGCAGATTAATGGTGAACACCGTCGCCGTGTCATTGCTGGTGTAGTCAGTCGCCAACACAGGGATAATCTTCATCTGGTTATCAAATTCAAACAGACGCTGGAAAATACCCGTTTGCACCGAATAGCTCAGCGTGTCGGTAGTATCGTGCGGGTCAAAACCCGTGACATCCGCATACATCGAGATACTCAGATCTTTGGCCAGCGCCGAAGTGGTAAAGCACAGTGCCAGGCTGGCAGCTAATAGTGTCTTGCGGTTTAACATCGAATGCATGAACTTCTCCTGTGAGTATCCCGAAACGTGCAAAATGAACTGAATAATTAGACCGTTCGTTTAAAAACGAAGAGCATCTTCTGCTACCCAATGGTGTAGAGACACCTGACGGTATTTCACTTTTTCTACTTGTAAACCGGCCGGATGAACCGGCGACTTCACTTCGGCGTCATCAAAACTGCGGGCCGTCCTTTTGGTGGGATCGGCAATTGGCACAGACTTGAGCAAACGTTGGGTGTAAGGATGTTGCGGATTGCTAAAAATGGCGTCGCGTGGGCCAATTTCGACAATTTGCCCGAGATACATCACCGCGACGCGATTGGCGATACGTTCCACCACCGCCATGTCATGAGAAATAAATAGCCAGGCCACACCGGTGTCGCGCTGTAAATCCATCATCAGATTCACTACCTGCGCCTGAATCGAAACGTCCAGCGCCGAAACGGCTTCATCGGCAATAATGACCTGCGGTTGCAATGCCATCGCGCGAGCAATCGCGATTCGCTGGCGCTGACCGCCGGAAAACTCATGCGGATAACGACGGGCAACAGACGGGTCTAAACCTACGCTTTTCAACAGCTTGTTAACCTTTGGCGTGGCGTCTTTCAGCGAACGCGCCATCCCGTGGATCAATAATGGCTCGGCAATCGAAAAACCCACCGTCAGACGCGGATTTAACGAAGCATAGGGGTCTTGAAAGACCATCTGAATCTGACGCCGCACTGCCTGAAAAGGCTTGTCGCGCAGCAGAGTGATCTCTTTGCCCTCGAGATGAATACTTTCCGACTCACTGCCGACAAGACGCAAAATCGCACGTCCGGTGGTCGATTTCCCGCAGCCGCTTTCCCCTACCAGCGCCAGCGTTTCACCAGGCCAGATAGAGAAATCAATTTGTTCAACGGCGTGCACTTCCTGAGTAACGCGGGATAAAATCCCTGAACGGATTGGATAACACACCCGCAGGCCGCGAACGTCGAGTAATGGCGCAGCGTTGTAATCCGCAGTTTTTTGATCGCCGAAAGCCGCCGGTTCGGTAATTTGCACCAACGGGGTGCCTTCTTTCTGGATCAGCGGAAAACGACGCGGCCATTCCAATCCCTGCATGTCACCGAGTTTTGGAACGGCTGCCAGCAGCGCGCGAGTATAAGGATGACGTGCGTGAGCAAAAACTTGCTCCACACTGCCCTCCTCCACCACCTCACCGTGATACATCACCACCACGCGATCGGCGATTTCCGCGACAACCCCCATGTCATGGGTGATAAACAGCACCGCCATATCCGAGCCGCGTTGCAGGTCACGCAGGATTTGTAAAATACGCGCCTGCACGGTGACATCCAGCGCGGTGGTTGGCTCATCGGCAATCAGCAACGCCGGATCGCAGGCCAGCGCCTGGGCGATCATCACCCTTTGGCGCATGCCGCCGGAAAGTTCGTGGGGATAACACTTGAGGATGCGTTCAACATCCGGGATACGCACCTGTTTCAATAGCTGGCGCGCCTTGTTCAATGCAGCGGATTTATTGCTGATGCCGTGGTCGATCAAGCCTTCGGTAAGCTGATCGCCCACCCGTAATACCGGGTTCAGCGAGGTCATCGGTTCCTGGAAAATCATCGACATTTCCTGACCGCGCAGTTTGCGACGAGCATCGGGGCCCATCTTGACCAGTGAATGTTTCACACCGCTGCGGTTGGTAAATTCAATGCTGCCGCCGTCAATGTGCGCCGAATCGGCCAGTAAACCCATGATGCTTAGCGAAGTTACCGATTTTCCGGAGCCGCTTTCGCCGACTACCGCGACCACCTCACCTTTATTAATAGAAAAAGAGACGCCTTTGAGTGCCTGAGTCTTTCCATGTCGGCCAGCAAAACTCACCGACAAATCTTTTACCTGAAGAATGGGCCTGTTGCGGCTTTCCGACAGCGACGGGTCAGCAGACTCGGTTGAGGGCGCCTTACTAACGGGCATTTCAGTCATCAAAAGCGTGCTCCTTGTTTTAAAAAAGATTAAAGCCAGACTTCACCACGCTCATAGCGCAACGCCGGTTGATAGTCTTGAGCCAGCCAGATAGGCCCGTCCAGATCGACGCGTTCGGACTGTACCGCTATGGGCAGCGCCGCTTCCATCGCCAGCGAAGAGCCCAGCATGCACCCGACCATCACCCGCAGGCCAAGCGCCTTGGCTTCGGTGACCATCGCCAATGCCTCAGTCAGCCCGCCACACTTGTCGAGCTTGATGTTAATCATCTCGTATCGGTCACGAAGTGCTGCAATATCTGAACGCTGGTGGCAACTCTCATCGGCACAGACAGGGATCGGATGCAAACAACGCACCAAGTCTGCATCTTGCCCCGCAGGTAATGGCTGTTCGATCATCGCAATATTAAATTCTTGTAGCGCATGGAACAGGCTTTCGAGGTCCAGACCATGCCAGGCTTCATTGGCATCAATCACCAGCGTGACATGTGGAGCCGCATCGCGGATAGCCGCCACTTTCTCGATGATCTGCTCGCGATCGAGTTTTATTTTCAGCAGTTTTGCACCGCGCGACACGGCATCGGCGGCAACTTTCGCCATATTTTCCAGCGTATCGAGACTGAGGGTTTCTGCCGTAATAACGCTGTCAGGTGCTTGCATTTCAAGCAGTTGCCAAACTGACTTGCCCTGTTTTGCAGCATCGAGACGCCACATTGCACAATCGAGGGCATTACGGGCAGAACCGATCGGCAACGCCTGCTGTAAAGCTTCGCGGGATAAACCGGCTTCAACCTGAGCGCGGACGTTTTCCAACTGCTCGCACACGCTGTCTGCCGATTCCTGATAACGCGCCGTCGGCGTGCATTCTCCCAACGCCACAAACTGACCCTCGGTCAGGGTCACGCGCACCACCGTTACCGCAGTGCGCACACCGCGAGAAATGGCAAAAGGACGGGCCAATGGCAGCTCGATGGTCTGGAAATCCATCTTGATCATAAGCCACGGTCCTTGATTGATTGCGCCAGCTCGCTGATACCAAAACGCACCGGATCGGTGGCAGGAACGCCAAACTCACGGCTGATTTCTGCCAGCGCCGCTTTGGCTTCTGCTTCGTCAACTCCAGAGGTGTTCAACGAGAAGCCCGCCAGTTTTACGTCTGGATTAGTCAGGCTGGCGGCCGCCAGGTTGGTATCCACACACTGCTTGAGGGTCGGCATAAATTGATGAGGTAAATGACGCATATGTTTGCGCCCCAGCTCGTGACACATGACCAGCAGATGTGCCTGTGCGCCGTGGATCAGGCCCATGCTGACACCAGCGAAAGACGGGTGATAAAGCGATCCCTGCCCTTCAATAATGTCCCAGTGGTCCTCTTCATTGGCAGGAGAGAGTGATTCCACCGCGCCAGAAATAAAGTCGGCAATGACTGCATCGATTGCAATACCCGCGCCTGCAACCAGCACGCCAGTCTGGCCGGTAGCACGGAAATCAGCTTTCATGCCGATCTCACGCATCGCTGATTCCAACGCCAATGAGGTGTACATTTTGCCGACCGAACAGTCGGTGCCAACGGTCAGAATGCGTTTGCCGCTGCGTTTTTTACCGCTGCCGACGTCCAGTTCCGGGCGCATGTGGCGCACGTCGAACAGCTGCACCTGGTGCTCTGCGGCTAATTCCACCAGCTCAGGGATCTCATTCAGGCCCTGATGCAGGCCATTTGCCACATTAAGACCCGCGCGGATAGCGGTTTTGATTGACTCAATCCAGTGTGCTGGCAGCTTGCCTCCTGCGTTGGCCGTGCCCAATACCATGGTTTTTGCACCGCGCGCTGTAGCCGTGGCGATATCCATTTCTTCCAGACCGAGCGATACGGAATCGGTCGCCAGACGGATCTGGCCCACACAGGACTCAGGGCGAAATACGTGAATACCGCGCGCCGTTTTTGCCGCCAGCGGGTCCATCACATCACCTAAGAACAGCAGATACGGCATCGGGATTTGTTGCATGAGTTTCTCTCGTCAATTGTTGTAGGGGTAGCAACCGATGTTGCCTGACCTAATGACTATTTCATGACGGGGAGAATGCGGCGAATACTTGTTTGGCGGGGGGGTATAACTTTAGGTTATAGGGGAAAAAGCGCCTCGCGGCGCTTTCAGGCCAGCGTCAAGGTAAAAGGCTGACCAACTAACAAATGCTGGATCTCGGCGCTAAGCCCTTTATCGGTAATTATATCGGTCATATCAGCCAACGGGTTGACGCAAAACAGTGAGTAAGCCCCGTATTTACTGCTGTCAGCCAGCAATACCCGACGTCGCGCATTTTCAGACAAGCCTTGCTTGATGCCGGCTTTTTCTTCTGTAGGTGTGGTGATCCCTTTCTCCAGACTCCACGAATTACAGCTGATAAAAGCGACATCGGGATAAATGCTTCTCAATAATCTGCGGCCATGTTCGCCGACGCAAGACTGGCTGCTGTCGTCGATGCGCCCACCAATAATAGTCACTTCAATCTGCTTAAATTCGGATAAAAACAGTGCAATACGTAAATCCGCGGTGATGACTCGCAGCGGATAATGAGTCAGATTACGCGCCAACTCAAGCATGGTGGTACCCGCATCAAGGACCACGGCATCGCCCGGTTTAACCATTGCGGCAGCAACTTGGGCTATAGCCTGCTTTTCGGGCAGGCTAAGCTGCAGCTTTTCGTTGGTAGTCGGTTGGTTAGGGATAAAACGATTAAGCGTGACGCCACCGTGACTACGGCTAATCACGCCTTGCTCATCAAGTTTTATCAAATCACGGCGAATGGTCGCCGGAGATGCCGTGATAGCGGCAACCAGTTGTTCAACAGTGACCAGATTATGACTTTTCAGATAGTCCATAATCTGATCGAGGCGGCTTTGTCCGGTCAACGTGATTCCTTTTTTCCCTGCGCCACTGGCGTTTTATTACGCCAATTGTACGGCTAACTGAATTGAGATGGCCATGCTCTCAGACTTGGCTTTTCCTGTCCATGCAATATCAAACGCCGTACCGTGATCGGCGGAGGTGCGAATAAACGGCAGGCCCGCAGTAATGTTTACGCCGTCGTAGAATCCCATGAGTTTCAAAGGGATATGCCCTTGGTCGTGATACATTGCCACCACGATGTCATACATGCCTTCATAGGTTTGCAGGAACACGGTATCCGGCGGACACGGGCCGGTCACGTTAATCCCGCTGGCTTTCATTTTTTCCACCGATGGCCCAACAATTTTGATCTCCTCATCGCCGAATAAACCGTTTTCACCCGCATGAGGATTGACACCCGCCACCGCAATGCGCGGATTTTGATAGCCGACACGGCGCAGGAAAGTATCTGCCATCTGAATCACGGTTTCTACACGTTCATGATTAAGCGTATCGAGAAACTTGCGCAGGGCTATGTGCGTTGTAACGTGAATGACTTTCAGTTTATCGGTGAACAACACCATCGCATAGTCACGGCTATGCGTCAGTTTCGCCAACAACTCAGTATGCCCCGGATAAATATGACCAGCAGAATGCAGCGCCTCTTTATTGAGCGGCGCGGTGGCGATACCCTGAACCTCGCCAGCCATCGCAAGCTCGGTGGCACGTTTTACGCAACGATAGGCAAGATCACCCGCTTCTTTTTGTACTTTTCCGGGAACAAGCGCTTCAGGATTTGCCAGCGGCTCATCAATAACGTTAATCACCCCGGGCGCGAAACTTGCTTGAGAAACTTTATCGATAATGCGTAGTTCCGCGGCCGGCGTGATGCCCAATGCCAGGACTCGACGCAGAGTGGCGGCGCAGCCAACGACCACGGCAGGTGTTCCAGACAACTCACCTTCAGCCAAGGCTTTAATGATGATTTCAGGGCCAATACCGGCAGGATCACCCATGGTTACTGCGATAATTTTAGTCACTCAACTTCTCCTCAATAAAGCGTAAAACGTCAAATAGTGTATTTTCAGCGCCGAATCCGCCCGCTTTAGTCATTACTGGCAGCCGCTGAAACTGGCTATCGAGCAAATATCCCCACGGAACGCAACCTGCAATCTGCCCTTTAATCTCAAAACCGGTGGCACCCAGTGCGCGTGCAACGGCCAATGCAATATCACCGCCGGACAAAAAAAGTCCGCCGGGCATAACCGGAGAATCCTCAAAAACCTGCTGAGTAAGTTGCCCGAGAAACGCAGCAATGCGCTCTCCCATTTGTGAGCGACTGATTTTTTTTTGCTGGCAAAACATAGCGACTTCCTGGCGCTGCTGGCCGTTCTGGCAGGTGCTCACGATGCAGTGTTTACCCTGCCCCATCGCGCGACAAATTTGAGCGCACAGTGTTGGCAACAGCCTTTGTGCATCAGGAGAAAACAGCTCAAGGATGTCAATATCAATGACCGTCGTCGGTCGATGCTGGCATGCAAAGGCAATCTGGCTGGCGGCGGTTTCACTCATCGAACCGATCACCGCCAGTACCGGTGCGGTTTCACTCCCGACAACTGTTGCAGAAATCTCCCGAACACTAAGGCAGTGCTCCGCCAGCGCGTGACTCAATCCTGAAGCCCCGACCAGCAGCGGTCTGAACGGCAGGCTTTCTGCCGCCTTGACGATGAGTGCCAGGTCAGCGGACGTGTGACTATCGACAATCACCATGCGCACGCCAGAGTTTGCCAGCGCAGCAAGGCGCTGCGAAAAGTCAGCGGATCGCAGTGCATCCAGGGAAATATGATGCTGACGAAGAGTGGTTTGTTCGGCAAAGCATTCACCGACACTGGCGGTATTGACTGGCGTTTTTGGGTCTGTGGCGAACTCGGTATCCGTCAGCAGACAGCCATTGACGTAGCAGTAACCGCCCGTCACGATGCGCCCCAACTCTGGCACTGCCGTCGCTACTATTGCCAATCGACAATCAAGAGCACTCAGAGCAGCTTCGGTTTCTGCTCCAGGATTCCCCCGCAGCGTTGAATCCATTTTTTTGAATACCCAGCTGCTGTCTGATAGCCCTGCTATGGTCGACTGAATAACTTTAGTTACCCTGATCGCAGCCTGGATCGGCATTAATGCCCGACTGTCGGTGCTATAAATCTGGGCCTGACCAGCAATAGGTTTATTTTCTGCAACATCAAATTGCACACAAACCTTTAAACCTCTGCCTACCAACGCCACTCCAGTATCATTAGCCCCGGTAAAGTCATCCGCTATCACCAGCATCTGAGGTGGGATCGGCAGTTCGGCAATTGTCACTATTTCAGCCATCATGGCTCCGCAATGAAGTGTGTCAGATTAACTTGCTCGATCATGATTATATTCAATCACAGTTGATTATATGTGAGCAACGTCAAATTATTCAACTTCAATATTATTGATAAATTCTCCTGTTGATTTGAAGACTGTCGATTTTCAATGATTAAATTCACTCTTACCAAGACTGCGTGCCGTCGATCATGACCTGTTTTAAAGGTTTCGATTTACGAGGTTCAAAGCATGGAGTCAATTTATATAAGGAGCAGAAAGCAAGAAGCCCCGCATTGATTATTATCAACTCGAGGCCCTGGTTTAGATTCATCGCCCGAACTTCGGGCTGGCTTTTTTAATGTTAAAAAAGGCAGAGCCACTGGCCCTGCCTTTGAGATTACCTTTTTCAGACACAGATAGGGGTAATACGATGACTCTTAAGCGTTTTAAACCTTAGAAACGGTAGGTCAGAGAAACGGTGGTCACGTCTTTCTTGTTGCCGCCCAGTTTAGCGCTGTCGCTGTTGCTCAGAGTGTTGATTTTGTAGTCAACGTAGGTGTACATGTTTTTGTTGAAGTAGTAGTAAGCACCTACAGAAACGTATTTATAAAGGTAAGCATCGCCCACACCCTCTACGTCTTTCGCTTTGTTGGTCACATAACCCAGCGATGGGCGGAAACCGTTCAGGAACTGGTACTGGGCAACGGCTTCAAAGATCTGCGTTTTGTTGGCATAACCAGAGATACCGTTGGCGGTGATGCTGGTTTGTTTGTGAGTTTGTTCAACCATGGTGGCCAGATAAATCTGATTGGCGTCGTATTTAACGGCCGCTGACCATGCAGAAGCTTCGCTGCCACCGCCGATGGCCGCCGCAGACTGAGCATTGGTGCGGTCAGAACGTGAACCGGCGATAACTGCCGCAATACCCGTGCCGCCAATATCTTCGTAAGTCAGAGATGCGCCGTAACCGTCGCCATTTGAGCGGCTGTTAGGACGGGAAGTGCTGCTGGAGCTGGTTGCTTCGTTTTTTGCCTGGTACTGCAAGGCAAGGTGCAAGCCGTCAACCAGGCCAAAGAAGTTCTTGTTACGATACGTTGCCAGGCTGCTTGAACGACCGACCATGAAGTTATCCGTGTTAGCCGAGTCACCGCCGTATTCTGGCAGCATGTCAGTGTAACCGATAGCATCGTAAACCACGCCGTAGTTACGACCGTAATCCAATGAACCAAACTTGGCAAATTTCAGACCGGCGAAACCGAGACGGGTTTTATTGCCGCTCTGTGCGTCCGAGCCTTCGGAGTTAGCCAGGCTGTTTTGATATTCCCACTGGCCATAACCCGTCAAAGTATCGCTAATTTTAGTTTGGCCCTTAAAGCCGAAACGCATGTATGAACCGTCACCATTATTGCTTTTATTGTCGCTGAAATAATGTTTGCCATTCACGCGGCCATACAGGTCTAACTGGTTGCCATCTTTGTTATAAATTTCTACGGCATTCGCCCCAGTGGTTACAACAATTAAAGAGACCGCTACGGCCAAAACACTGCGCTTCATCATTATTTAAGTTCCTAGAATTTAGGTATAGGTTTCCCGTGCCAAATTTTAAATATCAGGCTGCGAGTTTCTTAATATTTATAATTGATGCTATCTGTAAATCGATTTGAACCTTAGCACTAAGCACGAAAAGTTAAAATGGAAAAGTTCGGTTCAATTGGTCAAAATTGAGTAAAGATATGTAACAAAAAGTGTATTTTTAATTGTTGTAACTCACTGATTTTATGCGATTTTCGCATAACCAATTGCACCAAAATAGTGCAATGCCATTTTATGCCACAAAAAGCTTAAAGAACTGTGTTTTTACTGTGCTGTATGCCACGTTTTTCAAAGCATTTTTTTCTGTTAACAATCGTTAAAAAAATTAAATGAGAAATAGATCACCTGCCTTTAAAAAGTGCATAGCAGAGTAATTATTTTGTATTCATTAGGTGGCTATGCAAATTAACGAGTAAACAATATTGTTATTGGTATAAGTCATATTTTTTATCTTCAGTAATAGTGTAAAAAATAAAGCCAAATATTAAATCACTTTATTTAGATCATAATTACCAGAGTTATTAAACTGAACAATGATAGGCAAGTTGAAAGCTCTAATTTGTTCGAATAATAGACAATTCGGGCGGCATTGCTATTAACACCAGGCAGAGAAGTGAGGGGCATGGGGGAAAAAATGGCGCCTGGCTCGCTAGCTCACGAGTTTTTCAGCGCCTGGAAGGGATTCTTTATTCAACCGTAGGAAACTGGCCTAACTGCATAAATAGACCAAACCAGTCCTCCAGATGCCAGGTTGAAGTGATTCGCTCACCGTTCAATTGATGGAACTCATGCAACCGAATGCTGACAAATTTACCGGTCGGCTCAATCCCCATGAAAATCCCTTGGTGCGTACCGGTGATTTCAGCACGAACTGCAATCTGCCCCGGCACCTGTAGCAAATCGTGAATGACGATTTGTACATCCGGGAAGGCAGCAATAAACCCTCTAATAATTGGCTTGAGTCCTTCCGGGCCCGCAGCCTGGCCGGGAGCAAGGGGAATGTCCTCCCAGTCCGGCGTCACGGCTTCATCAATCAAGTCGGGATTATGCAGGCTGAAGGCCTGATAAATGGTTTCAACTGCCCTGCGCTCTTTTATGAGACGATTTGTTATCTCTTGATTATCTGACATCTCTCTGTTCCTCTAACTTATGGCGTTTTAATGTGATTAATCTGGGGTACGCAGCCAGTATCCCATTCGGATCAGCAATAATTGAAATAGAAAAACCATATAGAGGAATATACGTTTTATGGATTTTAAGGGCTTGGATCTCAATTTGCTGGTCGCTTTTGATGCGCTGATGGAAGAACGAAACGTCACCCGCGCAGCCATAAAAGCGGCGGTCAGCCAACCCGCAATGAGCGCTGCACTTTCAAGGCTGCGCACGCATTTTGCCGACCCGCTGTTTATTCGCAGCGCCTCGGGGCTCCAGCCCACTGTTCGGGCGAAAGAGATTGGCCAGCACGTTTCACGCGCGTTGAGTGAACTCAGTAACCTGTTGGCCAACGGCGAAGCTTTCTTTCCACAACATAGCAGCCTCTCCTTCACACTGGGAATGCCCGAGTACGCATTGATGGTGCTATTGCCCAGTATAATGAAGGCTGTCAATCTGCAGGCACCGGGCGTGACAATTCATGTACGCACATTTATCGACCGCGATGAGTCGGTGGCTATGCTTGATAGCGGCAAAATTGACCTGGTGATCGGCATTGCACCCACACAAACTGAAAGCAGAATATTTTCTCGGCCGTTATTCAGTGATGAATTTGTCACTCTGGTTCGCAGGGACAGCGAGGCGGTTCGAAATGGCATGACATTGGAAACCTATCTCGCAATGCGCCATGTTTTGGTCTCCCCGGAAGGCCATCATTTTGGACTGGTCGATGAACGGCTAAAAGAGTTGGGTCTGAGTCGGGAACTGCGGCTGACGTTGCCCACTATGTTTGCTGTCACAGAAATTGTTAAGCACACCGATTTTGTTGCAACGGTTTTAAAACGCAGTGTTTTGCTCAACTATCTGGATGAAGATATCTTAATGCTGCAACCGCCGCTTAGTCTGCCAGAAATACAGTTTCACCTTTTCTGGCACCGACGCTCAAATGAAAGCCACGCGCAGCAATGGCTGAGAAAATTGATTTGTGCGCAATGCAATGAGTTGAGCTGATTATTGGCAGCCGAGGTGCTACCTGCGCCTTCGGCTGCAAACGTTTCTTCTAGCTCGGATCTCTAAACTGCGCGGCATGCAATGCGGCATAACGCCCGGCTTTCGCCAACAATGCCTGATGAGTACCCTGCTCTATTATTCCTTCTTTATCGACGACCACAATACGGTCAGCATTTTGGATGGTCGCCAAACGGTGCGCAATGACCAGCGTGGTTCTCCCCTGCGCAAGCTCGGACAGCGACTGCTGTATCGCCTGCTCAGTGGCGGTATCCAGCGCTGAGGTTGCCTCGTCGAGGATCAGGATCGGGGGATTCTTGAGGAAGATGCGGGCAATGGAGAGCCGCTGCTTCTGCCCGCCGCTAAGTTTGACACCTCGTTCACCAATGATGGTCTCCATGCCCTGCGGCAGCTCGGCGATCATTTCATCGAGACGCGCCCGCCTGGCCGCTTCCCAGATATCAGCATCGCTGGCATCGAGTCGTCCATAAAGAATGTTTTCACGAATGCTGCCGCCAAACAGGAAAACGTCCTGCTGCACGATGCCAATGTTATGGCGCAACGAGCGCTGAGTCATATCGCGAATATCGACACCGTCGATAGTGATAGCGCCACTATTAATATCGTAAAAACGCGGTAACAAAGAGCACAGCGTGGTTTTACCCGCGCCTGACGGGCCGACAAAAGCCAGTGTTTCACCGGCTTTGATTCGCAGATTAATGCCGTCAAGAATAGTGCTGGCAGGCGTGTAGCCAAATACAACGTCGCGATAGCAGATATCGCCGTGTAAATGTTCCATCTCGACCGCGTCGGGTTTATCGACAATATCCGGTGCCGTATCGATTAGTTGAGTAAAGCGCTTAAAACCAGCAATACCTTTCGGATAACTTTCCATTACCGAGGTAATTTTCGCCACCGGGCGGAAAAATACTTCTACCAGCAGCAAGAAACCGACAAAACCGCCATAGCTCAGAGACCCATTCACCACATACCAGGTGCCGGCAATCATCACCACCAGCTGCACCAGTCGCGTACTTAAATAACTGAGAGTAATGCTGGCGGTCATTATCCGATAGGCGCGAAGTTTGGTATCGCGATAGTTGCTGTTGTCGCCGGCAAACAGTTTCTCTTCATGCTGTTCATTGGCAAAGGCTTTTACCACGCGTATGCCGCCAATACTTTCCGCAACGCGGGCGTTAAAGTTGCCCACCTGCCCGAACAGGCGTCGCCAGGTTTCCGTCATCTGCGCACCGTAACGTCCTACCAACCAGCCCATAAACGGTACGATAATAATAGTCATCAACGCCAACTGCAGATGCACCGTAGCCATCAGGATAAACGCGCCAATAAAGGTCATTACGGCAATAAACAGATCTTCCGGCCCGTGGTGCGCTATCTCGCCGACTTCTTCAAGGTCTTTTGTGACGTGAGTAATGATATGCCCGGTTTTGGTATTGTCGTAATAACGGAAAGACAACTTTTGCAGATGATTAAACGCCTGCTCGCGCATATCGGTTTCAATGCCAACCCCCAGTGCGTGTCCCCAATAATTGACGATTGCCATTAACGCCGTATTGAGCAGATAAATAAACAGCAGCACGACGGCGGCGGTAAGGATAAGTACCCAGTCGTGCGCGGGCAGCAACTTATCGATAAAAAGCTTTACCGCCATCGGGAAACCCAGCTCCAACAAGCCACCGAGGATCGCGCAGCCAAAGTCGAGGTAAAACAGCTTCTTATAAGGAGTGTAATAAGAGAAGAAACGGCGGAGCATCATGCATCCTTAAAATAGAAAATGAGTTTTCCGGGTAGTCTGCTCTTCAACCTCAAGAGCGCCTGCCCCACATTCAGATCCTTATCAATATCGAAATCGGAAACGATACGCATCCATTCTAAATGAAAATAATTATCAATATAATTATTATCTCTGGTCTAGACCACGATGCACCGAGTTAGCTGCTTTGACTGCACTAAAAAAAACCACATTGTTTGCTGGGGATTTTAAAAATTCCAAACTGTGAAATTAATACAATCACTAAATTAAAATTTCGCTTAATAAGCGTTATTCACCTCGGTTAAATTGTATTTTTGGCTAAGTTCCATTATTTGGGATTGATGATAACTGGCATATTCTTTGCAACTATTTTTCAGGTTAATTGAGAGTTGCGGCCAGTTATTAACGCCAACCGTCATTATCAATGAGCCGCCAACTTAGCTTGAATTCTGGCTGTATTCCAGGGAGTGTTATGAGCAAAATAACTATTGCTACCGTCGCCATGCCCGCGGTTTACGATAAACAGCAAAATATGCGTCGTATGATTAAAGATTTAAATCAGGCTGCCAGCGAAGGAGCCGATCTGATTGTATTTCCTGAGCAAAGTCTGCAAGGGTATTTATCCGACACGCTTAATTATGATTTCGAGAATGTTGCTTACCAATTTGACCAAGCTGAAATAATACCGCAGGGTGAATGTATTGCTGTGCTAATACAGGAAGTAAAGAAGCTTCAGGTCCACGCGGTAATAGGATTGACCGAAAGAGACGCCGAGCGTGCAGAAGTTTTATATAACTGTGTCGTGTTGCTGGGACCAGAGGGCGAGATTGGCCGCTATCGTAAAGTCCACCAGCCCGGAGATGAAAAGCATATTTATTATCCTGGCGACAACTTTCCGGTGTTCGCAACCAAAATTGGCCGGATCGGCATGCTGATTTGCTATGACAAGGTGTTTCCGGAAAGCACCCGCGAGCTGGCACTAAAAGGCGCCGACATTATGATTATGCCCACTGCATGGGGTTTGGCGGGCGATACCGAAGATCCGGAGCAGGATTATATGGTGGATACCTATACCCTGTTTGGCCGAGTGCGCGCGCTGGAAAATCAGTGCTGGATGGTTGAATCTAACCTGTTTGGCCCGCACGGCAAACTCAACTATCACGGGCACAGCCGCATTATTGATCCGCACGGAAAAATTATCGCCGATACCGGATTTGCCAGCGGTATCGCAATGGCTACCGTCGATGTTTCCGCTGAAATTATCAAGGCTCGCAGCGTCGCCTATATCGGCTATCACTTCCTGAAAGATTATGTCCCGGTTAATGCGCCGCCTTCCCCATTAACGGTTTCTCAACGCCACGTTAAATCTTCAAGGGAGTAATTTATGGCACATGCGCTTGAAGCAATTAATATTTCCAAAGAATATTCAACGGCTGCCGGTAACGTCACGGTGCTTAAAGAACTCAATTTTCACGCTGATGCGAATGAGTTTATTTCATTTGTTGGGCCGAGCGGCTGCGGTAAATCGACACTGTTCAATATTATCACTGGTCTTTTAATGCCTGATAATGGGCACATTTTAATTAGTGATAAAGAAACCACCGGCAGCGCCTCAGAAAAAATGGGTTATGTGCTGCAAAAGGATTTGCTCTTCCCATGGCGAACGGTGATCCAGAACGTAATTCTGGGGCTGGAAATACGCGGCATAAATAAGAAAGATGCTCGAGAACGCGCGAGGGAATTATTAAATACCTATCACATGCAGGGCTATGAAGATAAATACCCAGCCCAGCTCTCCGGCGGCATGAAACAGCGGGTGGCATTGATGCGCACGATGATAACCGATCCGGAAATCATCCTGATGGATGAAGCCTATAAAGCCCTCGACTATCCACTGAAGATCTCTTTGGAAAGTGAATTGCTGAACGTGGTCAAGGAACAGAAAAAGACGGTAATTTTTATCACCCATGACATTGAAGAAGCGGTGACGTTGTCCGACCGTGTCTATGTCATGAAGGCACGGCCTGGGGAAATCATTCATGAAATCAATGTTGATTTGGAAACCGACAGCCGAATTATTCCCGAACGCCGTTTGTCGCCGCGTTTTAACGATTACTACGAATTAATCTGGCGCAGCATTGGCGCTGCACCAGTGGTGTTCTGACCTTTACGGGGATTCACTTATGAGCACGCTTTCTTCTGAACAAACCTTGAAAGATACACCAGCAGACGCCGAGCCAGCGCCAGCGGGCACCACGCGACATATTTCCCCGCGCATGCCGGCTCAGGAAGCCAACTTTTTCAAAAGTCCGACTTCTCGTCGTTACGTATTGCTGATTTTGCAGGTGACGATCGTCGCTGCACTGCTGCTGTATTGGGAAATCGGCGCGCGAGAAGGTTTCATCAGCAAGTTTCTGTTTGCCAGTCCAAGCATGGTCTGGGACGTGTTGGTACAACGTTTTCAGTCAGGCGAGCTGTTTACCGATATTGGTACCACCGCGCTGGAAACGGTGATTGGTTTCGTGATTGGTGCCGTTGGCGGCTCGATTCTGGGCCTGCTGCTGTGGTATTCGAAGTTTATCTCTGACCTGACTGCGCCGTTTATCGCCGCAATTGGTTCGATTCCTGTTCTGGCGATCGCGCCGATTACTATCATCTGGTTTGGCACTGACATGCTGTCGAAGGTAGTCATTGTCGCCTTCTCCTGCATCGTGGTGTCGCTGACGACTTCCTTCAAAGGCGCGGTTCGTACTGATCCAGACTTAATTAACCTGATGCGATCCTTTGACGCCTCGCGCTCAAAAATCTTCATCAAGCTGGTGGTGCCCTCAGCGATGTTATGGGTGGTTTCAGGATTGCGCCTTAACGTTGGTTTCGCGCTGGTCGGCGCTATTGTCGGCGAATACATCTCTTCAGACGTCGGCGTGGGCCACATGATCCTGCTCGGCAGCTCCAATTTTGGCATGAATATCGTGTTGGCCGGTATCGTCCTGGTGATGTTGATGATGCTGGTATTTAACGTAGTGGTGATGTTCCTCGAACGACTGATTCTCTCATGGGAAAGGGTAAAATAATGACAATCTCCTCAGTTAAAGGCTTCACATTGGCTGCTTCTACGGCCTGCTGTTTATTGGTTTCACTTGCATTGCAACCGGCCAGCGCCGCTGAAACACCGGTTCGCATCAACCAGGCATTCCAGTCACTGCTTTACCTGCCACTGTACGTCGCGCAGGAAAAAGGCTTCTTCACCCAGCAAGGCGTGAAGGTACAAATCAGCACCGGCGGCGGCGGCGCGCAGTCGTGGTCGGCGGTGATTGGCGGTTCGGCGGATTTTTCGATTCAAGACCCGGTGTTTGTGCCGAAATCTCATGAAAACGGCGGCGGTGGCGTAGTCGTGGCTGGCGTGCAGAATGCGCCAACGGTGTTTATCTTCGGCAAAAACGGCACCAACCTGCAAAATAATCTGGCAGCATTGGCCAATAAACGCGTGGTCACCAGCCCTGAGCCGGATACCACCTGGGCGTTTATGAGCTATCTGGTCAAGCAGCAAAACCTCAAAGACGTGAAACTGGTACACGTATCAATCGGTAACGAAATCCCGGCGGTAGTGGCGGGTCGTGCCGACTATGCGTTGGCGGTAGAGCCGCAAACAACCATGGCAATCCGTCAAAACGGGCTGCACATGGTGTATTCGTTTTCGGCGGCACAGGACTGGTATCCGTTTGCCTTCTCCAGCCTGACCACAACTCAAGCCTACATCGACAAGAATCCGGCAGCGGCGCAGGCCGTCGTGACAGCGTTTGAGGAAGCCTCGCGTTATATCTACAGCAATTTTGACGACACCGTAAATATCGCCGCCAAATACTTCCCGAACCTGCCAAAAGACATCGTCCGTGAAGCCGTGAAACGCGAGATCGATGCCAAGGGTTACCCGGAAAACGTGTTGGTCAGTCAGAAAGCCTGGGATAACAACATGAAAATTTCGCTGTATGCGAAAAATATCAAGGCCTACCCGTCTGACGCCACGTCTTATAAAACCAACGTCAACACCGAGCTGGCCACCAAGGCCAAAGCCGCGGTTGATGCAATGAAATAACCCCAACGGGGCAGCGCCTCCTGCCTGCCCCGCCTTTCTGACTCAAGGTGTGCCTCTATGACTGACCACCACTCCCTACGCCTTAAAGCCATTACCCCTTTGACGCCAGCGCACGCCGAGACGGTTTTGCCTACCGTGCTTGACTGGGCAGAACGCGCCAGCGCGCTGAGTGATTTTGTAAATGCCAATATCGGCCCCGAGGTCGCCCCCATTACCGTATTTATCTCTCCGGCGGTGAAAACATCATGACCGAATTGCTGAATTTATCGATTGCCGAAGCCGGTGCCAAAGTCCGTGCAGGGGAAACCAGTTTTCCCGAATTAGTCAGCGCCTGCCTCGACAGAGAACAGAAAACGCGCGAGCTGAACGGCTGGCTGGAAGTTTACGCCGAACCGGCAATCAAGCTGGCGCAGGCGCAGCAAACCCTGCTGGAAAACGGTTATGACCTGGGACCCTTGCAGGGTATTCCGCTGGGGTTGAAAGCTAATATTGATATCTGCGGGCAGGAGATGAATGCCGGCAGCAAAATTTTGCAGGGCAATATCGCCAGTCAGGATGCGACGGTGACTCGCCTTCTCAAGCAGGCCGGGGCGATTATTCTTGGCACCACCAACATGCACGAGTTTGCCTGGGGCGGCACCACCAATAATCCGCACTTTGGGGCGTGCCGTAATCCGTGGGATACGCAGCGCGTGCCCGCAGGATCCAGCGGCGGATCGGGCGTCGTGGCCGCCGTGCGCAGTGCCTTTGCCACATTGGGAACCGACACTGGCGGCTCGGTGCGCTTACCTGCGGCGCTAAACGGTGTCACAGGTTTGCGCCCGACAGTGGGCAATATCAGCACCGACGGCGTATTTCCGCTGGCCTGGAGCATGGATACCGTCGGGCCGCTGGCAGCTCGTTCCGCAGATTGCGCCATTTTATACGCCACGCTTTCAGGTGCCGATGCCAAACAGCGTGCGAATATCGACCAGCAGCTGGCGCGCCCGTTGAAAGGTTTGCGTATCGGCGTGCTTGATCCCTACAGCTTTTACAGTTTGCAGCCGGGTGTTGAAAAGACTTTGCGCGGTGCATTAAGCGATTTCGAAAAACAGCACGGCGTCGAGATTGTCAGTCTTAAAGTCGAGGGGCTGGAAAATGCGGTGGATGCGCAGATTATTGTCGACGCCTGCGAACCTAGCGCCATTCATTGGCCCTGGCTCAAAGATCGCGCCAGTGATTACGGCGACGACGTGCGTATTCTGCTTCAGGCCGGATTGACCTTTACCGCAGTGGAATATTTGCAGGCCCAGCGTTATCGCACCTGGCTGCGCGACAAATTCAACGAGCTGTTTACTCAGGTCGATATGATTATCACCCCAACGCTGCCCTTTACCGCGCCGTTGATTGGTCAGGAAACGCTGCCAATAGGTGACGGCGAAGTCTCAACCTTGCTGGGTAATCTGATTTTTACCTGTATCCCGAGTCTGGCGGTGCTACCCGCGATAAGCTTCCCTGCCGGATTCGATTCATTGGGTCTGCCGGTTGGCCTGCAATTGATGGCCGCGCCGGGTCAGGAAGCGCTGCTTTTACGCGCCGCTCATCAGTACCAGCGCCGTTCGACGCATCACCTGCGCCTTCCTCCTCTGCTTAACCATTAAGGGCTTGCTCGCCTCATGCCGATAATTAACGCTTTTAGCTCGCTGACTGAATTGAAGCAGCAACTTGACGACGGCGAGATCACTGCCGTCGCTATCGCTGCCCATTTTTTGGAACGAATCAACCGTTTTGATCCGCAACTGGCTTCGTTCGTCAGCGTTTTTGAGCAGCGGGCGCTGGACGCGGCCGAAGGTCAGGACAATTTGCTGGCGGCGGGTGTCAATCTCGGCCCTCTTCAGGGGCTGCCGATTGGCATCAAGGATTTGTTGCATTGGCAAGGGACACCGTGCAGCGCCGGGTCAAACCTGTTGAAAGGGGTAATCTCCGACGAAACCGCCGAGGTGGTAAAACGGCTGCATGCGGGTGGCATGAACATTGTCGGCAAGACCCAGTTGGTTGAGTTTGCCTTCGGCGGCTGGGGCACCAATCCACGCTTTACCGCACCGTGGAATCCGTGGGATAAAAAATGCCATCGCATTCCCGGCGGATCGTCCAGCGGTTCTGCGGTCGCCGTGGCTGCCGGGCTGGTGCCGGCCTCGTTGGGAACCGATACCGGCGGTTCAGTACGCATTCCTGCCGCGTTAAATGGCCTGGTAGGATTAAAACCCACACAACGACGGGTCAGCAATCAGGGCTGTATTCCGCTGTCGGTAAACCTGGACTCCATCGGACCGCTAACTCGCACGGTAAAAGATGCCGCTTTGCTGTTTGAGTTGATGAGTGGCGTCACGCTGGCTAAACCGCAGGTTGGAAGGATGCGAGTCGCCATTTTGCAGGGTGATATGGACGGGGTTGCGGTAGAGCCCGAGATTTTACAAACGTTTGAAAAGACACAGTATGACTTACGTCAGTGCGGGATTGAGGTTGTTACCATCAAGGCTCCCTTCTCACTGCCCGAGCTGTCACGCCTGAGCGGAGAAATTATCACGGCCGACGCCTACGCTTACCATTGTCAAGATTTGCAGGCTCATCCCGAAAGCTATGACCCGGTGATTTTCGGCAAGCTGATGCAGGGGCAGTCCACCAGCAGTCAGGCCTACCTTTGCGCGATGGAAACCCGGCGTCAATATCAACAGGCTTTTGCCACAATGATGCTCGACGTTGATGCGATTCTGACCCCGACTCTAAGCATGACCGCAATCCCACTTTCCGACGTTGACGAGCAAAAGGCCGCACTTGCAACCTTCACCCGTGGAGTCAACTATCTTGATGGCTGTGCGATTTCGCTTCCCGTAGCGCTTTCTTCTGCCGGATTGCCGATTGGCATGCAGCTGATTGCCGCTGCCGAGGGGGAAAGCACGCTGCTGGCGCTGGCTGAAGCCTTGGAACGGCAAGGCGATTGGCAAACCGTACCGCCCGGCTTTGAGTGAGCGCATTTTCCGCGCCGCAATAGCTAGAGAAAATCCTTGGCCTTGCTCAACAGCGAGGCCTTGGTAATCACCCCCAACAGACGGCGTGACTGCGCGTTTTCCAGCACTGGCAAGCGCTCAAGCGGTGAAGTGCTGAACACCGCCCAGGCCTGCTCGTAGCTTGACCCTTGATATAGCACGGTAAATTCGTGCTCGATATAAGTCTCAATTCCGCCCTGCTTATCCAGACAACCCTCGATAATGCCGCTCGCCAGCACGTTGGTTGCGACGACCCCGAGGAACCGCTCATCGCGATCGACAATATAGACATAACGAGTGCGCTGCTTTAACCCTTCGCTGACGACTTCGGCGAGCGAGGAATCGATATACATCTTGGAGCACGGGCAGATCAGCAGCTCGACGGTTCCGTTCTCAAAATCACTTTTTGCCATAAAGCGCGCATTGTGGCGCGTCAGCACCGGATAGGTTCCACTGGCCTTGAAGCGCGAGGCCACGACATAGGAAATGGCAGTCGCCAGCATCAGCGGGAACAGCAGTGAACTGTTTAGCGTCATTTCAAACGCCATCATGATCGACATTAGCGGCGCGTGGCTGGTAGCGGCAAGCAGCGCGCTCATGCCGATCGCCGCATACAACCCCATCGGTCCGGGATCAAATCCAAGCCATTGCAGGCAGGTGCAGACCAACGCCCCGCTTGCCGCGCCAATCAGCAGTGACGGAGTAAATAACCCACCGACCGCACCGGAACCCACGGTGATCGCGGTTGCCACAATTTTCAGCACCAGCAATACCAGCAGTGAGGTGTGAAGATTGCCATTATTCAAAATCAAATCGATTACTTCAAAACCGTTGCCGAGTACCAGCGGTGATACCATCGCAACCAGCCCGACCGCCAGTCCCCCCACCCCGAGACGCAGCGCCGGATGTGAGATTGGCTGCAGAGTTTTACGCACTCTGTCGATAGCGGCAATAAACATCGGCCCCATGATCCCGGTCGCCGCACCAATGGCCAGCACGGTAAAAATCGCGCCTGGCGTTGGGCTGAAAATGGCGGAAGAATAGAGGTACAGCGGTGCGTAATGGGTCAATGAACGAACGGTAAGCACTGCCACCGAGGCAGAGATAAATAGCGGGATCAGTCGCTGGACGGCGGTGACGCCAAAGGCAATCTCGGCCACGAACAGCGCTCCGGCAAAAGGCGCGTGGTAAACCGCAGCCAAGCCACCTGCGGCGGCCATCGCCACCACGTCGGACTGATGTAACGAAGTAAAACGAGTAAAGCGCCCCAGCAGGCTGCCGCTGAGCGCGGAAAGCTGCACCATCGCCCCCTCACGGCCTATTGATCCTCCGCTGGCGATACTGGCCAGTGAAGACAGTGAACGCAGCAGCGTGCTGACGACCGGAATGCCCGGCAGACGTTTATCGATTACGTCAAGATAGTCGGGCATTTTGCCGTTGCGGGATTCATAGCGCAGCGCCCAATAGAGAATAAATCCGGCAATGATACCGCCAACGGTGGTGATAATCGGCCAGACTAGCCTTGGATATTCGTTGAAAGCGCGAGTGATATCGCTGCCGTCGGTAAACATCAGCCCGTTAATGCCGCTAATGGCGAGACGAAAACCGATTGTCACCAACGCGGCTATGATCCCGGCAGGAATGGCAATCAACAGATTCACCCAATCGGATTTTTGCAGGGCTTTAAAGCTCATTATTTCCCAAATTGATTAGCGAGTAATGGCAAATTTCTTTAGAACAAATCATAGCATTACTCACTAATGGTGGAATAAGAACTTTTGAAACATCATCGAAATTGGCGATAACAGCTATAACGAGAAAATCTGTCGCGGCAACTGACTCAGGCGCACGCCGCCGTTGGCGGTCACCACCACGCTCTCGCTAAAGGCCAGTCCCTGAGCCGAAATATACATATGAAAGACCGTGTTTTCCTGCAATATCCACTGAGCCGCTGGCGAGAAACTGCATGAAAAATCGCTGGGCCGCGGCGTGCGGCCATACAGTCCCAAGGTATAACCGGTGATATTCCCGTATTCAGCGCGCAGACCGGCATCAAGCACGCCATTGCGTACAATCGCATCGACCTCGGCGGCAGTGGCGCCCGGTTTCATCGCCGCAATTTGACTGTCTTGCAGCGCAATCAGCTTTTCTGCCACCTCTCGCTGATGCACCGTGGGGCCACCGATAACAAAAGGCCGCATCAATCGCGCGCTGTAATAACGCACCTTGGGGGTAAGCTCGACGTGAAGGATATCTCCGTGGGCCAAGGTTTCATCGTGGCTCTGCGCGTGAAGAAAACCGCTGTCGCCCGCCGAGCGAACGATCGGACCGGTTTCACCGCTGTCAGCGCCCTGCTTTAGAAAAATAGAGGCACACAACGCGGCAACATCGCGCACCCGCCAACCACTACTGACCTGTTCGGCGATCGCCTGATACGCCTGGTCGCCAATCAGCGCAGCCTGCTGCAACGCCGCCAGTTCGGTCGGGAGTTTAACCTGCCGCAGCTGGTCGCTGATGCCATTGATTGCTACCCATTGAACCTTGGGTAATTGGCTTGCCAGTCGCTGGCGGGTAAATACCGTCATGCCATATGAGTTATCGTCGCAACCGAGCACGGCGTATTGAAAACCGCGATTTTTGATGCTGTCGGCAACGCATTGCCACGGATCTTCGTCGTCGTTGAAGGTCACAATATCCGTTACCCAGCTCATTTTCCGGCACGGCGGCGCATCGAGGTGGCGCAGTACAAACCAAGGCTCTCCGCCAAGGGGAAGCATACAGGCACGATACATTGTTTCCGAAACGGTAAAGCCAGTGAGCCATACCAGCATTTCGGCGTGATCGATAATCAGCAATTCGACGCCAGCCTGCTGCATAGCGGCGCGAGTACGTTCGAGCGCGGCAACGTTAACCTCAGGGCGCATAAATTACGCCTCCACCGGCTGACAAATCTCAAGGATTGCCAGTAAATAGATGCGCACGATATCGAGAAAGTCGCGAATATGCACTCGCTCGTCAGGCATGGTATTAAATTTGCCGCCGGGACCGCAGACAATACCTTCCATGCCGAGCAGCTGATAAAAATGCGCGGCGTCGGTGCCGTAAAAAGCCGGAGGAGTGATGACTCCGATAGGCTGATCTTCTCCGCGAACTTGGCGATAGGCACGCCCTACTGCCTGGACTATCGGTGATTGAGGGGAAACTTCAAACGGCATCATGGTCGGGCGATCGCGTTTACCATCATCAAAAAGTTCAGCTTTTAAACCGGGATATTTGGTGCAAAGTGCATTGAGCAAGGCCTGTATATCGGCCAGCACGCCCTCAACCGTTTGCCCCGGAGCAAAACGTGCCGAGCCTTTCAGTCGCACAAAATCTGACACCTGCGGCGGTCGCCAGTCCTGCAACTCACGCCCCAGCGCGCCGTGGATTGAACCAATATGCCCGCGGTTGATTTTCAGATGATCGGCAGTTTCAGCGCCGGTAAATGTCATGGCGTTAATCTGCGGGATCAACTCAATGGCCGCGACGATGGCATCTACCGCCTCTTCACGTTTAGAAAGATGGCGAGTATCGCCGGTCAGTTCAATGGTGAACATCAGCGAGCCAGAATGCATGGTCAGTGCCTGCACGTCGGTGGGCTCGGAATTGATAAAATAATCGGCCTTGATACCCTGCTCTATGGCAGCGATAGTGCCGACGCCGCCCTGCAACTCGCCAACCACGTAGGTCAGAATCACATCACCCTTGAGCTTGATGCCCGCATCAATGAGCGTTTTTAGCGCACAAAAATAGGCTGCGTCACCGGCTTTCATATTTGAAACACCGATACCGTAGATAAACTCGTCGTCGATTTTCCCTTCCCACGGGTCAACGGTCCAGCCTTCAGTCACCGGATTAGTATCCAGATGACCATTAAACAACAGACTGTTGCCGCCGCCTCCTGCGCCGGGCAGTTTGCCAATCGCATTCAGGCGGTCGCCCGGCACCGGTTGCAGTTGAGTCTCCAGCCCCAGCATCTGCATTTGACTGGCCATATATTCCGCCAGTTTTCGCTCACCGTCGGTGGCGCTGTAGCTTTTGTGCTGCACCATACGCGCCAAAAAACTCAGGCAATATTCATCATCAATCGAGGCCAACAGCTGTTCAGTGTTCATCGATAAACCTTTCATTCAGCAGATTTCAACAGGGTTTGCGTCAGCCGGGCTGGCGTCGGGGGTATGCACCGCCGCTAACAGCGCGCGGGTATAAGGGTGTGTTGCATGCTGTTGCATTGCCTCGCCCGGTAATATTTCTACCAGATCGCCGCGATACATCACGGCGACACGATGGGCAATTTGCCGCACCAGATTGAGGTCGTGGGTAATAAACAGATAGGCGGTGCCATAGCGGCGGCGTAGCTCGAGCAGTAGCTCAATCACCGTGGCCTGCACCGAGACATCCAGCGCGGCGGTGATTTCATCGCAAATAACTAAATCGGGAGGATGAGCGAAGGCACGAGCAATAGCCACCCGTTGCTTCTGCCCGCCGGAAAGTTCATGAGGAAAACGACTGGCAAAATCGATTGGCAGACGCACATCCCTCAGCAATCTGGCCACGGCTTGCGATTCTGTTTCACCTTTTGGCAAGCCGTACAGTCGCAGCGGCCGGGCAATGATTTGGCCGATTCGCTGGCGCGGATTCAACGAAGCATCCGGGTGCTGGAAGATCATCTGCACCCGGCGGCGGTAATCCTTATCCATATCGGCCTTGCCAAACAGGTTATAGCCTTTGAAGTCGAGCTTGCCGCTAAACGGCACCAACCCGGTCAAAGCCTTGGCTAGCGTGGATTTACCCGAGCCTGATTCACCGACGATACCCAAAATCTCGCCCTGATGAACGGTGAAACTGACGTCAGAGGCGGCGCGAGTCTGAGGATTTTCACGACCCAGCAGCCTACCGATAATGCCGTGATGCCCGTAATTGATGCACAATTTTTCCAGCCCAAGCAAAGGCTGGTTCGAGACTGGTTTATTCTCCACCAGCCGCAGCAGTGGGTCAGGAACGGCAGCTACCAGCTTTTTGGTGTAAGCATGCTGCGGCGCGCTGAAGAGGCTTTTAGCCGCCGCCTGCTCGACAATCTGGCCGTTTTCCAGCACGCAAACACTCTCTGCCACTGAAGAAACCAGAGCTAAATCATGAGAAATATATAATGAAGCAACGCCGGTTTCCTCACGCAGGCGGGCAAACAGTTCAAGAATCTGTGCTGAGCTGATAACGTCTAACGCGGTAGTCGGTTCGTCAAAAATCAGGCAGTCAGGTTGGCAGGCAAATGCAGTCGCTATCAACACACGCTGCTTTTCACCGCCGGAAACCTGATGTGGATAACGCCGCATCATCGCCGCCGGATTTTTGAGCTCGACGTCGGTAAGCAACTGAATACCCAGCTCCAGCGCCTGCTTGCCGTTGAGTCCACGATGGCGGATCAGCACCTCGGTAACTTGCTCACCCAGAGTTAACGTCGGATTTAACGAGGCGCTGGGGTCCTGAAATATCATCCCCAGCTTGCCACCGCGCAGGTTTTCAATTTGATTTTGCGGTATCTGGCGCAGGTCATGGCCCTGCAACACGATTTTGCCACCGCGTTCGCGAGCATTGGCCGCCAAATAGCGCATGATTGCCCAACCCAGCGTGGTTTTCCCTGAGCCTGACTCACCCACCAGCCCCACAACCTCGCCGCGCTTCACATTAAGATTGATGTTCTGTAAAACCTGCAACACGCCGCCCTTGGGCAAGAGATAATCGAGGCTGTAATCCTCTATTGATAATACAAGGTCAGGTTTTGTAGCAACAAGAGTCATCAGTGGCTCCTTGGATTAAGCGCATCGCGAAGACCGTCGCCGAGCAGGTTAAAACCGATGGCAATCAGAGCAATGGCAATGCCGGGAGCCAGCATCATCCACGGCGCATTGAAAAAATAGGCGCGACCGTCGGAGACCATCAGCCCCCATTCAGGCTCAGGTGGCTGAGCGCCAAGGCCGAGAAAACTCAGGGTGGCAAATAGCATGATGGCGAATGCCACGCGAATAGTCGCCTCGACAATAATAGGCGCCACGATATTGGGCAGCATCTCGCGCAAGATGATATAGGCCGTAGATTCACCGCGGGCAATCGCCGCATTGACATAATCTTGCTGTCGCGCGGCGAGAGATACGCTGCGCGCGATGCGCACCATGCCGGGTATAAAAGCAATGGTAATCGCCAATACGGCGTTGAAACTGCTCTGCCCCAACGTGCTGACAATTAACAAGGCAAATAACAGGCTTGGGATCGACATCACAGCATCCATAGTGCGCATGATTGCCTCATCAATTTTTCCGCCCAAATAAGCACTGGCAGTGCCGACCACCGCGCCAATCACCATTGCCAGCAGCGTGGCCAGCAGTGAAAGGACAATAGTGGCGCGCGCGCCTATCATAACCCGGCTAAAAATATCGCGACCAAGCTGGTCAGTGCCTAGCCAGTGCTCAAGTCCCGGCGGCTTGTAACGCGACATAATCGATAACGCATCTGGGTCGTAAGGCGCAATATGCGCGCCCCCCAAAACCATCAGCGTGGCAATAATCAAGATAACCAGCCCGACAGCACCCTGTGGAGAGCGGACTAAATGCTTCATAACATCACGCATAGCTAATCCGCTTATCGAGATAGACATAGGCCAAATCGGCCAGGAAATTAACAATCGAATAAGTGGCGGCCAGGATTAACACGCCAGCCTGAATAGTCGGCAGATCTCTGGCCTGCACGGCAACGATAAGCTCGCGCCCAATACCGGGGATGGCAAAAATTTCCTCCACCACCACAATGCCGCCAAGCAGATAGCCAACGTCGAGTGCGACGATAGTAATCGTCGGCAACAGGCCGTTGCGCAGCGCGTGTCGCCACAAGACTCGTCGTTTCGACAGGCCTTTGAGATAGGCGGCGCGGATATAGTCGGTTTGCAGCACGTCGACCATTTCAGACCGCACCATGCGTGAAACATGAGCAACCAGGATGAGCGCTACGGTCATCGACGGCAAAATCAGGTGGCTAACGCCGCCCCAGAAATCTTCGCCAAGCGGGATATAACCGGTAGCAGGCAAAATTTGCCAAACGTCGGCAAACAGCAGTAACAGCAGCGTGGCGGTAACAAACTCGGGGAACGAAATCCCTATGTAGGACAGCACGCTGACCAGCATATCGGCCATCTTTCCCCGGCGTACCGCGGCCCAGACGCCAAGCGGGATAGCAACCACCAGCATCAGCACCAGGGCGCAGGCGGCCAGCAGCAGCGATCTTGCCAACGCCGCGAGAATAGTCGGCGCAACCGGCAACCCGTTACGCATCGACAGGCCGAAATCTCCGTGCAACACGCCGTGCAGCCAATGCCAGTACTGCAGCCATGCGGGTTCGTCCAGCCCCAAACGGGTCCGCACTGCGGCCAGCGCTTCCGGCGTGGCATTCTGACCGAGCAGCGTGACTGCCGCATCGGCTGGCAGCAGCTGGGTGATGCCGAAAACCAGCAACGACACCACCAGCAAGGTGTAGACAACCAGCATCAAACGTTTTAACAGATAAATCGCCGTCACACTGCCCCCTGCCTATTTGCGGTTTGGCGCTTTTGTGGTCAGCCAAACGTGGTCGAGGCGAAATACTGCGCCGCGCGGATTAAGCTGATAACCGGCGACATAATCGCGGCTGGCGGCCAGTAAATCGAAAAAGGTCGGGATCATGGACGGCACCTGATCGTGCATCAGTTTTTGCGCCTGGCCGTAAAGCGCGCTGCGTTTGCCGGCATCGTCAGTTTCGCGCGCCCCCTGCACTGCCTTGTCGAAATTAGCGTTGTTCCAGCGGGTTTCATTCCATGACGCCGTCGAGGTATAGAGTAAGGAGAATACCGCGTCAGCCGTGGCCTGCATGTTGTAGAAGCCAACGTAAAAATTGCCTTTTTTCCACACTTGATCCAGATAAGTACTGTTGGCCATGGTCTGCACATTGATACGAAATCCGGCTGGTTTCGCCATCTCGCGCAGCGCAACGCCTAGCTGGGTGCGAGTAGACGGTTTGTCAGAAGCGATAAGTGTCAGGTCCAGGCCGCCCGGATAGCCCGCTTCGGCCAACAGCGCCTTGGCTTTGGCGTAGTCAGCCTGCTTTAAAGTTTGTGGCAGGAAATACTGATAGGCTGAATTAAGCGGCGTATCATTGCCCGGAGTACCAAAGCCGTTGGCAACAAAATCGACCATGGCGGCGCGATCGACACACAATGCCAACGCCTGACGCACGCGAACGTCGTTAAACGGTTTGGCGTCACAGGCCATGTTCACGTTAAGAAACTGCCCTGCTGCAACGCGTAGCGGAATAACGCCTGAAGATTTGGAAAGCCTTGGAAACTCAGTAGATTGTACTGCCTGCATCAGATCGGTATCACCCGAAATCAGCGCCGAACCTTCGGCAATCGCATCCGGATAGACCACCACCTCCACACGGTCGAGATACGGGCGTTGTGGGTCGTAATAATGCGGATTGCGCTCGACCACAATCAGCCGTTCAGGATCAAAAGAGACCAGTTTGAACGGACCAGTACCGACAGCCTCTTTGCTTAAGCGCGACAGCTGTCCTTCGGCAATGGCGGCTGGAATAATTTTGGCATCGGGATAGGCCAGCATTACTGGCAGATCGGCGTATGAGCCGTCGGTAGCAATGACTACGGTCAGATCGTCGCTGGCACTCACGGTTTTAATCGGGCCAATATTACGCAAACCAGGTGAAGCATTTTTGCTGTCGAGAATGGCGTTCAGGCTGGCGACTACGTCTTGCGCACGACAGTTTGAACCGTCGTGAAAGGTCAGTCCTTTGCGCAGAGTAAAAGTCCACCGAGAAAGATCGGCGTTCGATTTCCACGACTCGGCCAGATCGCCCTCGGCTTTCATATCCTGGGTGAGGCGCGTGAGTCCGCTGTACAACAGTTCGGCCAGCAGGTATTCAGGATTGACCCTTGCCTGTTGCGGATTGAGCATATTAGCCGCCTGATCGACACTGATTCGCAACACGCCGCCGCGACGGGGCTGGCCGCTGGCGGGCGTCGAGCTGGTCGCTGGCGTTGCCGCTCTGGCTGACCAGGGCAGCATCGCCGCACCTGTTAATGCGCTACTACCGGCGATGAACTGGCGGCGGTTTACGTCTTTCATTGCACACATGATTGCTTCCTCACTGGTTAGTCAGAAATACCCTGAATGTCGAATAAATTGTTTTATTGTTTTTTTAGTGATGAAACGGCTTAGTGATGAAAATCAGCCGCTAGATAGGACAATATCGACTGCGCCAAAGCTACGACGTCTTGCCGGGTGGTGAATTCATCGCTGGCGTGGATTCGATTCTCTGGACGAGCCAGGCCGCCGAGCAGAATTTCCTGAATACCCGCCTGCTGTACCCAGCCCATATCTGAACTGGTTGATGAGCCCCACACGGCGAAATCGTTTGCGTCAAAGCCAAAACCCTGGCTCAGCGCCGCAAGCCAGCGCGGCCAGTGAGGACCCGTGGGATCACTGACCGGAGCAAGATGGCCGATCAGATGGTATTCCACATTTAAAGCCGCTGAACCCGCCATGGCTTGGTCGATACAAGAAGTCAGCTCATCCCATACGGCCTCAAAAGGTTCTTCCGGCGAATAACGGCGGTTAATCAACAAGTCAAAACGCGCCGGAATTGTTGACCCTTTGCTGCCGCCCTGAACAGCGGCCAGTGTCAGGCGCGAGGTCAGCGGTTGCCCCTGAAAGTGCGGTGGTGCAGGCATGGCAGAGGTGCGCTGCTCAACTTCTGTTTTCAAAACATTAAGCGCATTTAACAACGGCAGGCTGTGTTCGATAGCGTTAATCCCACCCACCGGGTCTCCAGAATGCGCCGAACGCCCCGTGACCGTGACTTTCAGGTCGATACTGCCGAAGCAGCCACCCCAGATTCGCGGCACTGCGCCACCGTTAAAGCTCAACAGGTGGCCGCTAAATAATTGTTGCTCGGCAAGGTAGCGCACGCCGGGATAAAGTCCGCCCTCTTCGTCGGTACAGAGCAGTAAAACCGGATTAAATTGCAGTGCGAGTTTCATGCGTTGTGCTGCGCGCAGGGCCGCCAGCGTGGCGGCAATGGTTCCCTTCATATCGGCACTGCCGCGACCAATCAGTTTGTCACCAACCTGGGTCAGTGCCAGCGGGGGATAATTCCAGCCGTCACCTGCTGGAACAGTATCGACATGAAAATAAAGATTGCAGGCTTCGCTCGCCCCGCTATCCAGACTGGCTATCAGGTTAACGCGTTCACCTTGCGCGCTGCCGTCAGGGGTTTGCCATAGCGACTCGGGAACCACTACCCGTGAAAAAGTGAAGCCCATCGGCTCAAGCAGGTTCTGCATCAAGTCAGCAAATGCGGGATATCCACTGCCCGGCGGGAAACAGGTATCGATCGCAAGCATTCGCCCAAGATCCTCTAAAATGGCCTCTGAATCCTGAGTGATTGAGTCTAATGCTATTGGCAAACTTCCTGCGCACGACATGCTATACTCGCTTAATCTCATTTCTATATAGTTTATAGATAAAACAGATATCCCTTCAGGTCAATAGGTAATCAGGTATGAGCCAGCAAAAACAAGGTGAGCAAGAAGTCAGCAGCTTTGCTCGTTTAAGCGACAGGGAAAGTGCCCCATTGCATGAGGTGGTCAAGCGCCATATCAGTGAGTCGATCTTGATGGGTCAGCTCACGCCGGGAATGGTGTTGCCTAGCGAGAATGCGCTGGCAGCAGATTTTGGCGTTTCGGTAGGTACAGTGCGCAAGGCGCTGTCATCACTGACCACCGAAGGTTTATTAATGCGGCGACGTAAAACCGGCACAGTCGTTACCGGCTGGGCACCGCTGCATAATTTGAGCTATTTCTTTCAATATTTTCGCCTGCACGGGCGCGACGGCTCTTTGGTGCATTCTCACACCACGCTGTTGGATTATCAGACCGGTCCAGCCAGCGAGTACGAGGCAGAAAAGCTACACATTGCCGTTGGAGCAACGGTTATTCGCCTTAAACGCCTGCGTAAAATCAAAGATGCGCCTACGATGCACGAGCAAATGGTGTTGGCCGCCGAGCGGTTGCCAGATTTCCCGACTGCGGAACATCTGCCGCCGCTGCTGTATCGTTTTTTGCTGGAGAAATATGGCGTGCGGGTGGCGGCAGTGCGTGAGCAAATCACCGCCGTGCTGGCGAACGAAGAGGATCTTAAACTGCTGGAACTGAGTGCGCCCCACGCGGTAATGGTGATTGATGAGGTATCTTTCGATCAAAGTGCCTTACCGGTGATATTGGCCCACCACCGGTTCAGCACGGACAACTATATCTATGTTAATGAGATCAGGTAGTCATTGATTTAACGGTTATTATCAATCCTTCAGCGTCAGCATCAAACCCGCCCGCAGCCCCAACGCTACGTTGGGGTTAGGGAAAAGCACCACCTCTTCGGCATGCTCGACGCGATAAATCTTGCCGCTCTGTTCGGCGAGAATATAACCCTGCGGATAAGCGGTAAAATTCAAAGCTTCTGGCGAAATATTGAGCACGAAGTCTGGCTGTTCGCGAATAATATCCTGCACCACCTGATAGTGCTTAAGTGATTCTCCGCGTCGTTGTGGAGGCGCCAAGTCACTCACCAATGCTTCTAACGCCTGTCTAATCTGACGAAACTGGCTGAGTTCGTTATGTCCAAAGGGCAGTGCTTTGCCCAATTCCAGCGTGCAGCTTTCGGCCTGAAACACTTCACTGCTGAAATGCGTAAAAGTGCCGCCGGGGGAACGATGGTAAACCAGCGCATCAAGCCCCGCCTGTTCAAGCCAATGAAGCATCTCTGCCGAATATGGCCGTGGCTGGAAAGGTAATAGACCAAAACGCAGATGCAGTGAACCACGGATTGCGGTATGCAAATCGTAGTGAAATCGTTGGGTCGCGCCCGCCGCCGAAGCATTGTGGTAAAACTCGGCTAAAAGCTGCTCAAGTTCCTGCGCGCGAACTGTTTCATCGCTAACGTCGAAACGGGCGTGGCGACCGCCAAACATCCGGTTCATATCGGCATGCAGATAACGTTTGTTGGCGCGCATTGACGGCGGATTGCCCAGCACCACCAGCAGTCGCACATTCAACGGGCGTGACCCCGCGAGCAATTCGGCCACCAGCTGATTGAGCAGCTCGATTGGGGCGGTTTCATTGCCATGAACGCCAGCTGAAATCACCACGGCCTTTTCGCAGGCGTGGCGCGGCGACAGTTCAAGAACCCCTTCGCCATGCCACTGCCAGTCGAGATGCGGCAATTGCCCTACCGGATTTAACGGCGGCCTGCCCTCCAGCGTTAGTGCTAAAACATCAAACATCACACAGGTTCCTTTTTCAAATCACTTCACCGCACTCAGCCCTGCTGGAAAGGGTAAATGCTGCCCAGATGCAGGATCTGCGTCAGCTCATCCAAGGCGTGGCGCACTTCAGTCAACAGCTGAGGATCGACCAAATCTTCCTGCTGCATGCGATCGCGATAGTGTTTATCGACCCACTGATTGAGGCGATTAAACAATGTTTCATCGATCAGCGAGCCACGGTTCACCGCGTGCAGTTCGTCATCGTTAAGTGCCACGCGCAGGCGCAAACAGGCTGGACCGCCGCCGTTGCGCATACTTTCACGCAAATCAAAGACCTGAATCTGATCGATTGGACCACCGCTGTCACGCAAGTCGGATAGATAATCCCACACAGCCTTGTGCTGGCGCGATTCCTCTGGCACCACGATAGTCATTTTACCGTCCGCCCGGCTCAGCAGCTGACTGTTAAACAGATAAGTTGCGACGGCATCATCAAGAGTCACACGCGCCTGAGGCACTTCAATTGGCTGAAACTCACATTCCAGTTTCGCCATTTTGCGACGGATCTCGTCGAACGCACTTTGCTGATTAACAAACGCCTGCTGGTGATGAAACAACACCTGACGATTACTGACTGAAATCACATCATTGTGAAATACGCCGTGGTCGATAGCTGTAGGATTTTGCTGCACAAACACCGTTTGACTGGCGTCCAGCTGATGCAAACGGGCAATTGCGTCACTCGCCAGACGGGTTTGTCTGGCCGGATATCGCACGGGTTCATTTTCACCATTGACTAACCCGTCACGACCGTAAACAAACACCTGCACGCCGGGCTTGTCATACTCGGCGCAAAGGCGGTTATGGTTGGCCGCCCCTTCGTCACCCAGACTCGCTACCTGCGGCAGGGCAGAATGGTGAGCGAAATGCTGTGAATTCTTGAAGGTCGCCTGCAAAATAGCAGAGGTAGTTTCCGCCTCAATCGCGCGGTGAAACTTGTTGTTCAGATTCGCCACGGTGAAATGCACGCGTCTATCGGCACTATCAGCCGAAGGGGAAACAGTGGCCGCATTGGCAACCCACATCGCTGAAGCAGAGCTCAAAGAGGACAACAGCCGAGGTGAATAGGCATTGGCCTGCGCCAATATTTGAGCGTCGTTGCCGTGAAAACCCATTTGGCGCAGAGTGGCAAGGTGCGGCCGTTCATGCGGCGGCAAAACTCCCTGCTTAAAGCCTAAATCTGCCAAGGCTTTCATTTTCAACAAACCCTGCCTGGCGGCCAGTTTGGGGTTTGCTACCGCACTCTGATTGCGAGTTGAAGCCTCATTGCCAAACGACAGACCTGCGTAATGGTGTGTCAGTCCGACCAGGCCATCAAAGTTTACTTCATATCCAGACATCATGATCTCCATTGCTGATGGCGAGGGTTAACGTTGCGCGGAAAACTCGATTCCTGGGGAAAGCGCAGCGGGCAACTCCAAAGTTTCGCTTTCCAGAGAAGCCATCGGCCAGGCGCAATAATCTGCGGCATAATAGGCGCTTGGCCTATGATTGCCGGATGCCCCAATGCCACCGAATGGCGCATTGCTCGAAGCACCGGTCAAAGGTTTATTCCAGTTAACTATCCCGGCTCTGGCTTCCAGCAGCAGGCGGTCAAACTGTTCGCGCTGTTGCGAGATAAGCCCGGTTGCCAAGCCAAAGCGAGTCTGATTAGCCAACTCGATCGCCTGATCAAAATCGCTATAGCGAATTACGCTAAGCAGCGGTCCAAAATATTCTTCATCAGGAACGCCGCTAATATCGGTTAGATCGATGATGCCGGGGGTTAATAACGTGCTTTGAGGGTCAGGACGGGTCAAAGTCAGCAGAGACTTCCCGCCCAATTGCAGCAGATTATCTTGCGCTTTTAGTAAATTGCGGGCTGCGCCGTCAGAGATAACGCCACCGATAAACGGCTGCGGCTCATCATTCCATGCCCCTACTCGCAGAGTAGCCGTGACCTCAATCAGGCGTTTGAGGAAGGCATCACCGGCCGCTCCCTGCTTCACCAGCAGACGACGGGCGCAGGTACAGCGCTGGCCAGCCGAAATAAACGCCGACTGAATCGCCAGATTAACTGCAGCATCCACATCGTTTACCGGCTCGACAATGAGCGCATTATTTCCGCCCATTTCCAGCGCCAGTATTTTCTCCGGCTGTCCAGCTAGTTGGCGATGCAGATGATAGCCAGTATTCGCACTGCCGGTGAACAGTAATCCGTCAATCTGTGAAGACGCGGCCAGAGCTTCACCGGTTGAGCGCCCACCTTGAACCAGATTCAGCACGCCAGCCGGTAATCCAGCCTGTTGCCAAAGCTTGAGAGTCTCCTCTGCAGTGAAAGGCGTCAGTTCGCTGGGCTTGAACACCAGCGTATTTCCGGCCAGCAATGCCGGAACAATATGACCATTTGGCAAATGGCCGGGGAAATTATAGGGTCCGAACACCGCCAATACCCCGTGCGGACGATGACGCAGTACCGCTTGCCCATCAGGCATTGGTGTCTGTTTTTCACCGGTACGCTGCTGGTTGGCATCCAGTGATATTGCCACTTTACCTATCATTGCCTGCACTTCAGTTAACGTTTCCCAACGCGGCTTGCTGGTTTCAAGGCTAATAATCTCGGCCAGCTTAGCCTTGTTTTCGGTTAATAATGTAGCAAAGCGTTGGATAACTTCAGCTCGTTGCGCCACGGTTTGACGCGCCCAGGCCGGAAAGGCTTCTCGGGCCGCCAGGCAGGCAGATTCAACATCTTCAGTACTGGCGCTCAGAGCTGACCACAGTTTCTCATTGCTGACAGGATTAGACTTTTCCAGCAGCGCGCCTTGTCCGCTGCGCCACTGTCCATTAATAAATAACGCTGGATGGGTCATAATTCACTCGCTTGTGATAATTGTCGGGTAGCGGCGCTTTGCCCGGACTGCGGGAAAAGCGGGACCACGCGTATGGCGGCACCGGAGGCAATATCGAGTATCTCTGCGGTGTGCGGATCAAGGGTTAGGTGTTCGATATCGGCAGGCCCCATGACTAAGGCTGCCCGGAAATCGGCATACTTTTCATTAGCGACCAGATAGAAAGCATCCTCTTGCGAGGATTCACGAGAGGCTATGGTCGCCGGTATAAGCTGGCTTTCTTTGACGGCTCTAAGCTGGTCAACCTCTCCTTCGAGGGTTGGGCCAGCATCAAAAATATCGACATATCCCTGATAGCGCAGGCCTTCGGTCTCAAGCAATGACCTCGCTGGGGCGGTTTGCGGATGCACCTCCCCAATCACGGCTCTCGCCTGCGGGCTAAGCAAATCGGTGTACAGCGGATGTTTCGGCATCAGCTCGGCGATAAAGGATTTTTGCCCCATGCCGGTGAGTCGATCGGCTTCAGCGAATTCCATGCCGAAGAAATGCTGCCCGAGACTGTCCCAGAAAGGCGAATGCCCGTTATCGTCAGAAACGCCGCGCATTTCGGCAATAACTTTAGGTGAGAAACGATCGCGAAACGCGGCCATAAACAGGAAGCGAACTTTTGACAATAATTGTCCGTTTCTGCTGTGCCGATAGTCAGGATCAAGGAATAACGTGCACAGCTCGCTGTAACCGGTGTGATCGTTGCTGAGAAACAAGGTAGGCACCGGTTTATAGATATTCAGGCTTTTTGAGGCATGAACCAATGTACCAAGCCGGAAATTATACCAAGGCTCGCTCAGACCAACGGCCACTTCCAGCGCACTGACGCCGACCACTTTCTGCTGACTCACATCCTCGAGCACAAACAGGTATCCCTGCTCTGACCTATCCAGATGGCCATTCCAGGTTGCAATCGATCGTTCGATGCGCCTGCGTAAATGCGCTTCATCTTTAGGCAGAGACGTCAAACCGATGCCGGTCTTGCCTGACAACAGCAGGATATCGGCAACATCGCCGAGCCTCACAGGACGAATCAACATCATGATAATTACCTCATTACTAATGGATGACGCCCGCTTCAGGCACAGAGTCTGGCAACGGCACGTTCCAGTCGGTTGAGTCCCTCTTCGATATCTTCCTGCGGGATAATCAACGAAGGAGCAAAACGTAAAACATTGGTTCCGGCAATCAGCGCGATAAGCCCTTCTTCAGCAGCCAACTGGGTCAAGTGCTTGGCCTGTCCGGCATAACGCTCGCTCATCTCGGCACCAAGCAGCAGGCCTAACCCGCGTATTTCAGAAAACACGTGGAATTGGTGATTGATTTGATTAAGCCTTTCGATAAACCACTGATGGCGCAGAGCCACACCGCCGAGAACTTCCGGAGTATTGATAATTTCGACCACTTTGCCTGCCACCGCAGTTGCCAAGGGGTTGCCACCATAAGTTGTGCCATGCGTACCCGGTTGGAAATGGCTAGCAAGGCTGTCGACTGTTAGCATCGCGCCGATTGGGAAACCGCCTCCCAAGGCTTTGGCACTGGTCAGAATATCGGGAACAACACCGTAAGTTTGGTAGGCGTAAAGGTCACCCGTTCTGCCGACACCGGTTTGGACTTCATCAAAAATCAGCACGGCGTCATGCTGAGAACAAAGTTCACGCAGCCCGGCCAGGAATTCAGGATTGGCTGGTACAACACCGCCTTCACCCTGCACCGGCTCAACAATTACGGCGCAGGTTCGTGCGGAGATATGCTCGGCAACCGCTTGTAAATCATTGAACGGCAGATGGGTTATAGCCGGTGGCAACGGAGCGAAATCTTGAGAATATTTGGGTTGTCCCCCAGCCGTAACGGTAAAGAGAGTGCGACCATGGAAGGCATTCTTAAAGGCAATGATTTCATTTTTTTCATTCGGCTTTTTAGAGTGACCGACAAGGCGCGCAAGTTTAAGGGCAGCTTCATTAGCTTCAGCCCCGGAGTTACAGAAAAAAACCTTATCGGCAAAGGTCGCATCAACCAGCTGTTTGGCCAATCGCAAGACCGGCTCATTGGTATAACCATTTCCAAGATGCCATACCTTATCAGCCTGTTCAGTTAACGCGCGCAACACCTCTGGATGACGGTGGCCCAAAGCGTTAACGGCAATTCCACCTGCAAAATCGATATAATCTTTCCCCGTTTGGTCCCATAAACATGATCCCTCACCACGCACTGGAATAAATTCCGCAGGTGCATAAACTGGGACTAAGTAGTCATTAAACTGCTGGCGAGTTACACGCTGTTCCATATCAACCTCATCGTTAATGTGCTTAAGTCATTTCCTGTCACTGGCAGTAAATCACCTGAATTCAATGCCAGACATTGTTAGGGGTCATAAATCAAAATTGCTCTAATTTCAGCTTTAGGCTCACCCAACCTTAACAATGAGAAAAAGAAGCTCTGTGAAAACATTTATTTATAAACAGTCCTTGAATGCTGCTGAAGTACTGCTCTGATGTGCGTTCCCTTCCACAGTTTTGAGGAAGTTGGAATACTAGGGATTCGAATCCGTTGGATTGATAATAGGGTGCAGACATCATGCCAGCAAAGGAAAAAAGTGAATAAAAACGATCGACACACGGAAAAACAACAAGTTAAACGCATCCATTATTCACTTTACTTGCATAAAAAGTGAATATTTATGAAAAACCTCTTTACTGGCGCGATTGTTAAAGAATGAGTATGCAACTAAAAAAAACTTAAAAATCTTCAATATTTGTGATCTATAACTCATGCACTTGTTTAGCTAAAATCAATTATGCACTCTTATAGTGCCAGTTAAGCACCAAAAAGAAGCCTGCAACGCGATTAACTCCTTTTGAATTTATCAAGATGTTGGTAATTAGCGTTAAAAGAGAAGATTATCTAAGGTTACAGTTAAATCCGGAAAGCTTGATTCTTTAAATAATTAAAACGAAGATTGATGCAACTCTCAAAATGACAACTTATCGGCCTGAATAAAAAATAAAGCAAATAATTTTCGTTAGCCCATCACATATTCCAATAGTTATAGGTATAATTCAAAGGTTAATTAAAAACAATTGACAGCCATGATAGCAATAATTAACTCGAGTAAAACAAACACTCGTTTTGACAAAAGAATATTATTGTAAAACTCTATGGCTCGGAAACGATCTGACTTTTTAACTCACTACAAGGGAATAGTATGTTAAAGAAAAAAGGAGTTAACAATGTGGAGTACAAATTTCATGACTATATCCTCACAAAAGATAATCAACTTATACAAAACAGTAAGTTCATAAGAACAGGAGCTAAAGAGCTATCTGTTTTAAGAGTTTTAATTGAATCTGCTGGAACAGTTGTTGATAAAAATGACTTGCTCGACAAGGTTTGGGGTTGTGCAATGGTGTCAGAGGAATCCCTGGCTCGTTGTATATATGTATTGAGAAAGTTATTTAAACAAAATAAAAGCAATAACTACATTCAAACAATTTATTCAAAGGGTTACATTTTCGTTGCAGAAGTTTGTGAACACCTTCCCATTGAAAAAGAATTAGTTAAAGCTGAACCGAGTATTTCATATCAGGAAATTTTAGAGAGCCTGTTTGGAAAAGGAGTATCTTTTATCGAAATTTTAGGGCAACAGCATGCTGCAATTGACGTAAAAATATTGCTGCCCACCAATGAGTTATTTAGCAAAAAAAAGAAAGTTAATGAGTCAATGGTGGGTGATAATTAAAAAGAAAAGTATCTCTTGCTCATTTCAGCCAGTGTACTAATGGTGCTCGATAGAACTTTCACCATGTTATCGTATATTGAATTTGA
>NZ_AJHJ01000002.1 GCF_000257645.1 Serratia sp. M24T3 | reverse complement strand
TCCCGGGACGTCAGACAGCGGATTGTGCTGCCATTCAGCCTGACCAACGGCAATCTGCTGTCCTTCAAGAGAAAAAATCACCGCACGAATACTGCCAGTGCCGGCATCGAGCGCCATAAGATATGAGGCATGGTTAGACGTGTTTCTTAATAAGCTCATTATATTTTCTCTTTAGACTGAGCGCAGCTTGCCCTTAATTAATACTGGGCGCAGATCCGCTGGCATAACAATTATTTGCGCGGAAAGTTTGTTAATTGTGATGTAGCTGGCATTTCCATCATCGATGGCAAAGCACAAATTATTACGCAACTAGACTTTGTGTATTAATCACTATGATTGTCGTGTGACTGAAACGATAAGGAGAGAGAGATGGAAGTAACGATGGTCGAAATCAACGTAAAAGCCGATAAAATTGACGAGTTTTTAAGCGTGTTCAAACTCAACCATCTTGGTGCTTTGCAGGAGCCAGGTAATTTACGCTTCGACGTTTTACAAGATGAAAATATTGCGACCCGCTTTTACATCTATGAGGCCTATCGCGATATCGCAGCGGTCAACTTACACAAGAAAACGCCTCACTATCTTGCCTGTGTCGATGCGCTTGAATCGTTGATGACTGAGCCACGCAAGAAAACCAGCTTTAAGGGGGTCTATCCTGAATAGAGTGGCAAGAAAGCGGCTGTATGCCGATTTTTGTATGGGTTTAAAGTAATATAATTAACTGCTATAACACGCTGATCTTCTACTCCTGAAGGATCGGCGTTTTTATTGTTAATTACATAACTAATAAATATATTCATGTTGTGAATGTTAAGTGTCTTTTCTAATTTTAGTTAATATATTAAGGTTTTTTTTCTGGCTGTTAATATAATACTCAGATATTGTTTTTGCGTATACAAGTAATATCACTACGTAATGGAAGACGCAAAAATGTTAGAATTTACCGATGTAAAATATGAAGATTTATCCAGTGAGCAATCTAATGAAATTTACACCGTAAGAAAAGCTGTATTTAAAGACAGGCTTGACTGGAAAGTAAACTGTAGTGAGGGGAAGGAGTTTGATCAGTACGACAATAATAAAACAACTTACATTTTTGGCCGGCAAAATCAATCTCTCATTTGTAGCCTAAGGTTTATAGAAACCCGGCACCCCACGATGATTATGAACACTTTTCTTCCTTATTTTAAAAATATTCATATCCCTGACGGTAATTTTTTAGAATCGAGTCGGTTTTTTATTGATAAAGATAGGCTAAAACAATCGACAGTTTGTAATGAGCCAGTTTGCTTAATGCTTTTTTTGGCTAAAATAAACTATGCCCAGTCACGCGGCTATGAGGGAATTTACGCCATTGTAAGCCACTCTATGTTGAAAATAGTTAAGATGTCGGGTTGGAAAATAGATGTGGTTGAGCGAGGCATTTCTGAGAAAACAGCCGCTGTTTATTTGATATTTATGCCGACGGACAAACTGAATCAACAGATTTTGATTAATAATATACAGCAGCAAAGCTGGTTACGTAGCGACACCTTAGACTCCTGGCCTTTGTCATTCCATCCCAAAGAGCAGTGGAGTAATAAGATGTAGCTCATTCGCTATCTTGATACCTTGTCGAATGTTATTGACTCCCATTTTTTTAAGCGCGTTGCCGGTATGAAATTTCACCGTAGGTAGTTTTATATCAAGTATTGTTGCTATCTCATTATAAGTTTTGCCCAGACTGGCATAATAAAGGACTTCATTTTCACGTTTTGAAAACACTTGAGAGATGTCGTCCTTATCGGCAACCACCGGCGTGTCATTATAAAGTGAGATCAGTTTGTCGTGGACTTTCAGCAACAACATTTGCAGATGCTCTTTGTGTGCGTCAAAGCTAAAATCCGAATGGCTTTTATCTTGTGCGTTGGTCATTAATGAAAGTATGGAAAGATTATTGCTGGGGTCGTGAACCATAAAAGTGTAGCCGCTGATAATATTGTAATTTTTAGCTATATTAAAAACTTTTGGCAGTTTCATACTGTAATTTATCATGATGTTCTCATCCCATGAGAAAGGCAGGACGTGATTTAATGCTGTAATTAATACGGGGTCAGTAAGCTGATATTTATTTTTGGCATAAAGCTCGAACCAGGCATCTTTATTAGTAATGATTGTGAGATCTATGGGGTTTTTTTTATTCATTATGCCATAGGCATAGTGAATTTCTTGATAAATGCTTAATTGTTCATTCAGCGTTTTTTTAATTTCTTCATTAATGGCTGAATTCTTAAAGCTAGAATGTCTCATTATGAAAGCCTATTGAATAAATATATTGAAACTATAATCTATTTCCAGGTGCGAAAGAACAAGAAGTTTCGTGGTTTTAAAAAATCAAATAAAAATTTACAACCTAATGTTAAATGTTGATTAAATTGATGTCATTAATTAGATTGTTATTGGAAAATAGTCATCACAATGAAAAGCACTGTATGCTGCCAAACTAAAAATTTAGGCGGCCATCAAATGTTTGATGTATTGGTCGTTAGAGACAAGTTGGAGCAGCCCTAAAAATGGCCTCGGGACTGAGGCATTTGATAAAGTTATTTTGTCGCGCGGGCCAGACCCTTGAGACTAATTTTCATTTGGCAGGGTTCTTTGAATTTGCGAACGGCTTTGAAATCTGCAAGGGATTTTAAATCTGTCGTGGGTTTTTCTTCTGCTGCATGATGGCATAGATTCCGACCAGCGCTGCCAGAAAACCCGAGGCTGCACCCACGCCCAATGACCAACGAGGTCCACAATTATCTGCTACCCAGCCAACAATTGGGGCACCAATCGGCGTTCCACCCAACGCGACGCCTACCCGCAGCGCCATAACTCTGCCGCGCATCGCCGGTTCAGTCGAGAGCTGCATCAGGCTGCTGCTGGTATTCATAAAGGTCAGAGCGGCGATGCCAATTACCACCAGCGCGGCGGCAAACAGCCAGTAATCCGGTGCGATTGCCGCCAGCAGACAGCCGATGCCAAAAACCGTCGAGCCCACCAGCAGCGAGCTAAATTTGGGGCTTTCTCGACCCGCTGCCAATAGTGCGCCGGTAATAGTTCCTATCGCCATAAATGATGAGAGCAGGCCGTAGCCACGCGCATCGGCATGAAAAACGCCGACTGCCATGGTCGACAGGAATATTGGAAAATTCAGCCCGAAGGTGCCGATCAGAAATAGCATTATCAATGAGGCTTTGAGGTCATCACGAGCCCATACGTAGCGAAATCCTTCGCTAAAACTGCCCCGCGTGCGCAGCGCCCTGGCACGGGTATGTAAATCTTTGACACGAAATAGTGACAATGACACAAGCACGGCGACGAAGCTGATGCCGTTAATCAAAAAAGCCCAACCGGTACCTACAGAGGCGATGGTTAGGCCAGCGATAGCCGGGCCGACCATTCGTGCGGCATTAAACGAAGTTGAGTTCAGCGCTACCGCGTTCGATAAATCGGCATCGCCAACAAGCTCTGCAACGAAAGTCTGCCGTACCGGCGCATCAAAGGCTGAAGCGCAGCCGAAGACAAAGGCAAAGATATAAACTTGCCACAGTTGCACCACGCCGCAGATGGTAAGTAAGCCCAGCAATATTGCCAGCACGCCCATGGTTGCCTGAGTCAGCATCAGCATCTTGCGCTGATTGAAATGGTCGGCAGCAAAACCGGTCCACGGCAGCAACAGAATTTGCGGGCCAAACTGAAGCGCCATGACCGTTCCCACGGCCGAGGCATTGTGGTGGGTTAGCTGAGTCAGTACCAACCAGTCTTGTGCCGTCCGCTGCATCCAGGTGCCAATGTTGGAAACCAGCGAGCCGGCCGCCCACACCCGATAGTTGAAGATACGCAGGGAACGGAATATGCCTTTTGCGGCACGCGAACCTTCTACAGCACCAGTCATAAAAGTTGTGTTCTGATAAACATCGGAAAAAGCAGAGGCATGCAAGGTGGCCTTTAATGATGAGCGAAAAAATGAGGTCAAAAAGGAGGATAGTGATAACCACATGATTGAGCAATATTAAAAAATGTATTGCTCAATCATTTTTTAGGCAAAAAATAGGGGGATTTAGAAACGGTTACAACACTTTCTCCAGAAAACGACGGGTACGCTGATGGCGTGGGTTATCCAGTACTTGCGAGGCGCTGCCGGTCTCTACCACTGAACCATCAACCATAAACACCACGCGATCCGCCACCTGGCGAGCAAAGCCGATTTCATGGGTCACCACCACCAGCGTGACGCCAGAATCTGCCAGCTTTTTGATAACGTCGAGCACTTCGCCGACCAGCTCTGGGTCCAGCGCCGAGGTGGGCTCGTCGAACAGCATGACTTTAGGGTTCAACGCCAATGCGCGGGCGATAGCAATACGTTGCTGCTGTCCGCCAGAAAGATGCCGTGGCCAGGCGTGTGCCTTGTCGCGCAGTCCTACAGTATCGAGCAACTCATACGCGCGCTCAATCGCCTGTTTGCGTTTAAATAAACCATGAACGATCGGCGCTTCAATAAGATTGTCCAACACGGTCATATGCGGAAACAGGTTAAAGTTCTGGAAAACGTAACCACAATGGATTCGCTGTTTGAGAATGGCTTTTTCTTTAAGCTCGTAAAGTTTGTCACCTTTACGACGATAACCGACATAGTCGCCATCGATTTGAATAAAACCCTCATCCACTCTTTCCAGATGATTAATAGTGCGCAGCAGAGTAGATTTCCCAGAACCCGAAGGCCCTAATATTACTGTTACCGTGCCTGGCTCAATGGACAGGCTAACGTTATTTAACGCCTTGAAAGCACCATAGGATTTACTGAGATTATTAATTTCAATTCGTCCGACATTCTGCGCATGGCGGGTTACGCGTTTAATGGGCCGGGGCGCGTCTGGCGCAGGGCGATTAACAAAGAGATCAAAAGCTTCAGACATATTTTCGCTCCTGTTTAAGGTCGGGTTGCGCGCCATTGCAGCAGGCGTTGCAGAGGAGTCAGGGCTACCTGACGCATTGTGCCGCGAGCAAAATAACGCTCAACGTAATATTGCAATACCGAAAGCACAGTAGTTATCACCAGATACCAAACGGTTGCCACCATCAGCAACGGAATGACCTGCTGCGTGCGGTTGTAAAGTATCTGCACGGTGTAAAAAAGTTCCGGCATGGAGATGACGTAAACGATAGCCGTGCCTTTGGCTAGACCGATTACTTCGTTAAACCCGGTTGGGATAATCGCCCGCAGCGCCTGTGGCAGAATGATGCGGAAAGTGCGGCGATAAGACGGTAAACCCAGCGCGGCGGCGGCTTCGTGCTGCCCCTGTTCAACACCAATAATACCGCCGCGAATAATCTCGGCCGTATAGGCTGACTGCACCAGCGACAAGCCAAGTACGGCAACGGTAAACTGGTCCAAAAGATCGACCGTAGGATGTTTGAAGAATTCAATATTGGTGAATGGGATGCCCAGCGACAGGTTGTCGTACAAATACGAGAAGTTATAGAGAACAATGAGCACCAGTAACAGCGGCAGCGAACGAAATAGCCAGATGTATCCCCATGCCAGCGAATTCAGTAAATAAGATTTTGATAAACGAGCCAGCGCCAGCAAGGTGCCAAAAATAATGCCAAACACCGTGCCGAGCAGGGTGAGTAGCAGCGTTCTTGCCAGGCCGGATAATATCACCGGCTCAAAGAAATACTGCCTGAAAACGCCCCAGTCCCAACGAGGATTTGTCGCAATTGACTGCGCAATCGCCAACAGAATAAAAATGGCGAAAACGGCGCCCAGCATTCGCAGTGGATAACGGGCCGCAACGACCTTAAGCGGAACCAAAGGAGCAGAGCGCGGATTGACATCAGTCATAGGCCTTTTCCTTCAACGCATTAACCACCGCGTTTTCTTCGACTGCCTGCTCGATTGAGGCGGCAATCGCACTCAGCGGTTTCAGAAAGCGCAGGCGACCATCGTAAGGCGGTTTAGAAAATATTTCACGGTCAAGGGTGATATCGAACTGTGGCTCATAACCTTGTGAAAGATAAAGTTTCACTGCTTCCGGCTGGCGGAAACCGGTAGTCAGAAATACACGGTTATAGCCTTGCTCAAACGCCAGTCGTTCCAGTTCCTGTACCACTTTTTTCGCCAGACCCTGTTGGCGCAGCGTGGCGTCGGTCCAAATGCGTTTCAGCTCGGCGGTATTTTCGTCATAACGTTTATACGCACCCATGGCGATAGGTTGTCCGTCGCGCAGCAGCACAATGAATACCCCGTCAGGCGCAGCATAGAGGCTGGCCGGATCAACCTCTTGATTATTGCTGAAAAAGTCAGCGTACCGCGCTTTGTATTCACCAAACAGACCCTGAATAATCGGCACGATCAATGGGTCATCAGGCGTAGTGTGAATAAATTTATCTTGGCTCATAGGTTTTTCCTGCAATCAGTCGCCGAGTCCCGGCGGGTTAATCTCAGAATGATCAATCTTCTCGACGCTCTCACCCCAGCGATCCAGCACTTGCAGATAGCTGCCGTTGGCAATTGCGCTGTTGATTGAGGCCTGAACCGCATCAACCAGCCCATTGCCTTTTTTAATTGTGAAAGCGATGTTGGCGGTTTTCGGCCAGCCGCCCGGTACGATACCGACCAGTTTGGTGTTGCCAGTGAGTTTGGCGCGATAGGCGTAAGCTACGTTGGGACCAAACTGAGCATCGGCGCGCCCGGACTGAAGAGCCAGCGTGGCGGCTGCATCGTCGGTCACGTATATCGGCGTGAACGGCTTGAGGCCCTTGGCCTGATTTTCTTTATCCCAGGCCAGCAGCACAGACTCCTGATTTGTGCCGGAGCCGACAATAATGCGTTTTCCGGCAATATCCGGCGCAGACTTGATCGACGTAATTTTACTGGTGGATTTCACGTAAAAGCCCAGCGTGTCTTGGCGATAGGTCGCGAAATCGAATTTGGTTTTACGATCCCTGGTGACGGTAATGTTGTAGGCCGCGGCGTCATACTTGCCTGAGGTCACGCCCAGCGGCCAGTCTTCCCACGAGGCCGGAACCAGTTTGACCTTGAGGCCTAGCCCATCGGCGACCAGGCGAGCAATATCGGCCTCGCTGCCAATCACCGTTTTATTATCACGAGCGAAAAGGCCAAAAGGCGGTGCGCTGCCCAGAACTGCAACCGCAACGGTTAAATATCCGGGATTGACGAATTTAAAGTTGGCCGGAATTTTTGCCGCGGCTTGAGCATTTTTAGGCGTATCAATGGGCTTTTCATTGGCAATCAGATCAATACCGGTATTCGCTGCATTTGCCAGCGAAGAAATAGTCATTAGCACGGCGATGGCGGTTAATTTTTTGTGATGCGTCATTGTTATTATTTGTCCTGTTAATTAACTCATTGAGCTGTTGATTTCACTATTCCCGAGGCTTAACTCGAAGTAAAACAACAAAATTAACTATCCAAATTGAGAAAATGAAAATGGGCGCGAATTAAAGGAAATAATCTGGAAATGCTTTAGCTAATTAGCTGCATTGGTTGTGACGTTTAAGTATTTAGTGTGCTCGGGGTTTTATGGAAATATCAAATAAATCTCTCTGTAATAAGGATGCCTACCATGAGCCAATCGAAGAAAAGTATTAAGCTGGGCCTGATGCTGCACGGAGCAGGCGGTCATATGAATTCATGGCGTCATCATAAAGCGCCAGCGGATGCCAGTGTCAATTTCCCTTATTTTCGTGAACTGGCCCTGCGCGCCGAAGCGGCAAACTTCGATTTCCTGTTTGTTGCCGATGGTCTGCATATTAATGAAAAATCATTGCCACATTTCCTGAACCGCTTTGAACCGATTGCGCTGCTGTCCGCACTGGCCTCTGCTACCCAGCGCATTGGTCTGGCAGGGACAATTTCCACCTCCTATAGCGATCCCTTTACCGTGGCTCGTCAGTTGGCGACGGTTGATAACATCAGTCAGGGGCGTGCAGGCTGGAACGTGGTGACTTCGCCGCTTGCGGGCTCGGCCAGGAATTTTGGCAAGGATCATCCAGAACATTCCCTGCGTTATCAGATTGCTGAGGAATATATCAGCGTGGTGCAAGGTCTATGGGATTCATGGGAAGACGACGCCTTCACCCGTGACCGCGAAAGCGGCGTGTTTTTCGACGCCTCCAAGCTGCATAAGTTGAATCACGAAGGGCGTTTCTTCTCGGTTGAAGGGCCACTGAACATTCAGCGTTCCCCGCAGGGACAGCCGGTTATCTTCCAGGCGGGGGCCTCGGATACTGGGATTGGACTGGCGGGTAAATCTGCCGACGCGGTGTTCACCAATGCCCGTACGCTGGAAGAAGCGCAAGCTTACGCCGCCAAATTGCAGAGTGAAGTGGCGAAAAACAATCGCCATCCGGTGGGCATTTTCCCGGGTATTAGCCCGATTGTGGGAACAACGGCCGAAGAGGCCGAAGAGAAATACCAATATCTGCTTTCATTATTGTCGGTTGAAGATGCCCTGGCCTATTTAGGGCGCTTCTTCGATCACCATGACTTCTCGCAGTATTCGCTGGACGGTCCGTTCCCTGACGTCGGCAATCTGGGCCAAAACACCTTCCGCTCTACCACCGATCAAATTAAACGTCGCGCCAAAGAAGAGAATCTGACCTTACGTGAGATTGCTTTTCAGACCACATTACCGAAAGGCGAGTTCTTCGGCACACCTGAGCAGGTGGCGGAGACCTTTATTCACTGGGTCGAGGAGGGGGCGGCAACCGGCTTTATCATCAGCGGGCCGGTATTGAACGAAGCGCTTGATGATATCACCCGTTTAGTGCTGCCTATTCTGGCCGACCGCGGTTATTGGCACCCTTCTACGGAGGCCAAAACGCTGCGTGAGCGTCTGGATATTCCGTTCAAATCCAATCGCTATTCGCAGAAAAACAAAATTCGCGAGTCCACGAGCATTGTGGCCAAGTAATTGAATAATAAGGATAGTGACGTGCAAGAGTTTTCAAATACCTCTCTGCGGACGGGATCGCGACTGCGGCGGCTGGTTTTTCCATTGCTGATGGCTTCTGCGCTGACCGCCTGTGATAAACCGGAAGCAGCCTCGGCCAGCAATAAACCTGCTGCCGATACGCCGCATTCCGGCGGGACTCTGTTGGTGGCTATCGATACCGATCCTAACTGCCTGGATCCGCAGCAAGTCGGCAACAATAACTCGCTCAATATCGGGCGTCAGTTAACCGATTCCCTCACCGATCAGGACCCGCAAACCGGCAAAATCGTGCCATGGCTGGCGACCCAGTGGCAGGTCAGCGATGACAACCGCAGTTTCAGCTTTACGCTACGCGATGGCGTAACTTTCAGCGACGGCACGCCGTTTAACTCGCAGTCGGTGAAGGACAATCTAGAAGCCATCGTTGCGATGGGCGCGCGTTCTTCGCTGGCCTCGACCTATCTCAAGGGCCTGAGCAGTATTGAAACGCCAGATGCAAAACATGTGGTGATCAAATTTGTGCAGCCAAATGCGCAGTTTCTGCAGGCAACCTCGACCATGAGCCTCGGTTTCTTCGCTAACTCTACCGTGAAGGCGACGGTGGATGCGCGCTGTCAGGGTAATCTGGTGGGTACCGGTCCGTTTGTGCTCAAGACTTTTGTGCATAATCAGAAAGTCGATATTACCCGGCGTCAGGGCTACCAGTGGCCGTCGTCGCTGGCGCAGCATCGGGGCGACAGCTATCTCGACGGCATTGAGTATCGCGTGGTGCCAGAGTCCGGAGTGCGTTTCGGCAGTCTTGTCTCGGGACAGTTAGACCTCAATGCCGGTGTTACGCCTCAGGATGAGCCGCTGATTTTGGCAAAAAAATTGCCGATCATCGCGCGAACCAATCCGGGGCTGGTTTACAGCCTGTTTCCGAATCAGTCGATGCCGCTAATGGCCGATGAGAGCGTGCGAAAGGCGCTGAATCTGGCCATCGACCGCGCCGCCTTGCAGCCAATTTTGTCGCGCTATCAGGCACCGGCCAGCTCGGTACTGGCGAAAACTACGCCGCTGTATCAAGACCTCGGCAGCCAGTTGAAATATGACCCACAGGCTGCTGAAAACTTGTTGAATAAAGATGGCTGGGTGAAAGGCGCGGACGGGGTGCGTGTCAAAGGTGGCCAGCGTTTGAGATTTACCCTGACTTACTGGCAATCTGCACCGTTTATCGAGTTGGTACAGCAGCAACTGAGGAAAGTCGGCATTGATATTCAGTTGGATAAAGCACCGATTGGGCAAGTGATCGCCCGGCAGTCCAGCGGTTCGCAGGAGGTGGAGTTCTATAATCTGACCCGTTCCGACCCGGATGTACTGCGCACGGTCTTCGATGCGGGTCCTGGCGGGCGTAATGTCAACAAACGGGCAGCGAATCAGATTGATAGCGCGCTACAGCAGTCAAGTCAGACGTTGGACAATGACAAGCGGCAGCAACTGGTCAGCGACGCGGCCAAAGGACTGATTGCCGACGGTGATGCCATTCCGCTGGTGGAGCTGGCGACGGTGATTGCCACTGGCAATAACGTTCACGGCTTCCGTTACGACGCTTCATCGCGTTTCCAGCTGTATGACACCTGGCTTTCACCGAAATCGTAAAAGGATAGGGCGCACATGACTGACAAAACCTGGATTTCCGATAATCCAATCGACAAAATCAGCGCCAGCGGGCCACGCGTCCACTGGCTTGTCAAGCGGGTGTTGACGAGTCTTGCCGTGCTGTGGGCGGCCTATACGCTGACGTTTCTGATCCTCTACATTTTGCCGTCAGACCCCGTGACCATCATGCTCAATCAGGGAGAACAGAGCACGGTGGATATCGCGCAGGTTAACGCGCTCAAGGCGCTGTATCACCTCGATGAGCCTTTCTATATACAGTACGCGTGGTCAATTTGGGACCTGCTGCACTTTGATTTGGGGCGCTCGATTGTCAGTGGTGATCCGGTGACGCGTTTAGTGTTACAGGCATTACCGCCGACCCTGTTGCTGGCATTGTGCGCCCTTGCCGTAGCAATTATTGTCGGCGGGGGATTAGCCGCCGGGGTCAGTGTATTGCCCGCTGGCCGACTTAAATCGGCATTTTTGGCATTGCCCTCTCTGGGGGCGGCGCTGCCGACTTTCTGGCTCGGTTTGCTGTTGTTGCAGGCCTTCTCTTTCAGTCATGCCTGGTTCCCGGCAATGGGCAATCAGGGATGGCAATCTCTGGTGCTGCCGACGTTAACGTTAGCCGTTCCAACGGCGGCCATGCTGGCACAGGTAATGAACCGCTCGCTGGCCGAAGTGTGGCGGCGGCCGTTTATTGACGCGCTGCGTTTAAAAGGTGCCAGCACCGCGCATTTATTATGGCGACATGTCTTGCCCAACGCGGCGATCCCGCTGCTGACGTTGACCGGCATGATTTTCGGCCATCTACTGGCTGGCGCGGTGGTCACGGAAACCATTTTTTCGCGCGAAGGACTGGGCCGACTGGCGCAGGGCGCGGTCTCGACTCAGGATATTCCGGTAGTGCAGGGCGTGGTTCTGACCGCTGCGATAGTCTTTGTGCTGGTGAACTTTGTGGTCGATCTCCTTTATCCGCTGCTCGACCCGCGTTTAGGCAGCCTCTCGGCAGGAGGTGGCAAATGAGTCTTATTCTGCCTGGTGAACGGGCGCTTACTTCGCGTCGGCGTTTAGCCTTTACGCTGTGGTTGAGTCTGGCGGTATTACTGGTGGTGGCGCTGTGGGCTATGGTTCCCAGTGTGTTTAGTCATCAGGACCCACTGGTTGGCGATCCGCTTGGCGCGTTGCAGGCACCTTCGGTTTCACACTGGTTTGGAACCGATCATCTGGGGCGCGATATCTACAGCCGCACGGTTTACGGAACCGCGCTGACCTTGAAAGCCACACTGTTTTCAGTGGCGATAGCGTTAGTGGTTGGCGCGTCAATCGGCGTCATTTCAGGCTACGTGGGGGGGCGAACCGACCAGCTGTTTATGCGCATTATTGAGGTGCTGATGGCGATACCTAATCTGTTGCTGGCAATGGCGATTGTCACCGTTTTAGGTTTTGGGACACTGCACATTGCTGTCGCAGTAGGACTGTCATCGGTAGCCACTTTTGCCCGCCTGTCGCGAGGAGAGGTGTTACGCAGCAAGGTCAATTTGTTTGTGGAAGCCGCGCGCGCCGGCGGTGTCAGTCATCTGACTATTATACGCCGTCACATCATTCCTCATGCGCTGGCACCGGTGCTGTCACTGGCTGCGCTGGAGCTGGGTTTTGCGCTGCTGTCTGTGTCGGCGCTGAGTTTTCTTGGCTTCGGTGCGCCACCTCCGCAACCGGAATGGGGGTTGCTTATTTCCGAAGGCCGTAACTACATTGCGGCTGCCTGGTGGTACACCACGTTACCGGGTTTGATTATCGTGTTTGCCGTGCTGGCAACTAACCGGGTCGCTGGATTTATTCAAGACCGAGCGGAGGAACAATGAGCCAGACAACAAAACCGGTACTGCTGTCAGTGGAACAGCTCAGTATTGACTACGCCCTCAAGAACGGAGAAATGCTGCGGGCGGTGGAAAAACTCGATCTACAGCTGGCTGCGGGAGAAGTGTTGGCGATTGTTGGCGGTTCCGGCTCGGGCAAGTCCACGACTGCCTCGGCGTTGGTCGGACTGTTGGGCAAGCAGGCACGGCGCACAGAGGGTACGATTCGGCTGGATGGCGAAGCGCTTGAGAATATTAGCCAACGGCGTTGGCAACAATTACGCGGGCTGGAAATTGGTTTTGTCCCTCAAGATCCGGGCCAGTCGCTTAACCCTATTCAGTCTATCGGCAAGCAAATGCTCGAAGCACTGACTTTGCACGGTGTCAGCAAAAAGCAGGCCGTGGCGCGGGTGGAAACTCTGTTGACTGAAGTGGGGCTGCACGATGCTCATCGTGTGTTGCACAGCTACCCACACCAACTTTCCGGCGGAATGCGCCAACGCGTACTCCTGGCGATGGCGATGAGCCATCATCCAAAACTCATTATTGCCGATGAACCGACCAGCGCTCTTGATGTGACCGTACAAAAACAGGTGCTTGACGCGCTTGAATCCATCGTGCGCAGCAAGGGAATTGCGCTGCTGTTGATAACCCATGACTTACAGGTGGCGCTGGAGCGTGCCGATCGCGTAATGGTGATGCAGCACGGAAAAGTTGTAGAAACCGGCCCCGCCGCTGCGCTGTTTAACCAGCCGCGCCATGCTTACACCCGCCAGCTGTTGCAGTCTTCACCCGCTTTTTTTGAGGTGCCGCGCCGCCCGTTGTTAAAAAATAATCTACCCTTACTGCGCGCCAACCAGCTGAGCAAGCGTTTTGTTTCCAGCGGTGGCCAAAGCCATTTTATTGCCGTGGACAAGGTTTCTTTTCCGGTGATCCGTGGCGGAACCACTAGCTTGGTGGGGGAGTCTGGCTCCGGTAAATCGACCACCGTGCGTATGTTGTTAGGGCTGGAAACTCAAGACAGCGGCAATATCGAGTTCGACGGCGAGGATTTCAGCGCCCCCAGCCGCGCCGAACGACTGGCATTCCGTCGTCGAGTGCAAGTGGTGTATCAAAATCCCTATGCGTCGCTGAATCCGAAAATGACATTGCTTGAGATTATTACTGAACCGCTGGTGGCTTTTCGTATCGGCTGTCGGCACAGTCAGCGCGAAAGAGCCGAGTGGCTGATGGACAGTGTCGAGCTGCCGCGGCGATTGCTGGATGTACGCCCTACGACATTATCCGGCGGCCAGCGACAGCGGGTCGCGATTGCACGAGCGTTGGCCATTTCCCCCGAGCTGGTGGTGCTTGACGAACCTGTCTCGGCGCTTGATGCCGCAGTTCAGTCGCAAATATTAACTTTATTGGACCGTCTGCAGCGCGAGTTAGGCTTGAGTTACCTGTTTATCTCTCATGATCTGGCGGTTGTTAAACAGATTTCAGACTATGTGGTGGTTATGCAACAGGGGAAAGTCGTCGAGCAGGCAGCGGTACAGCAAATTTTTGACCATCCCCAAACCGACTACACCCGCCAACTTTTGAGTCATATCCCTGCCAGAAGTCAAACAGCGGCGACGTTAAGTGCTGCGGGTTAAATATTTCCCCTTCAAACAGTCGGCAATGAGATTGGGTTGCATGATCTGACTTTTTTATTTGTGAGTCAGATCATAATTCCAATAAACATTACCCGTCCCCTCTCTTTACTTTTATATAGAAGTTAGCTACCCGCGGATTGGTTTTAACGCCTGTTCAAACTATTTACTCAGTAAACATTAATAATATTTGCTATTTTTTTTGTTAAGAATGATAGTAACTCTCTACACACAGCAAGTAGTTTAAAAGCATTTTATATTCTTAAGCTATTAACCGTTTGCCATGACAATTATAAAAGTTAGTTTAGCCCTTACCAAAATGATAAGGGATATTTGTTGTTGATGTTATTTGCGGCTCAATTTTTTTAAAATTTGCGCTGTATTTTTTTTTGAGAACACCATAAGCCAAGGGAATTGCACTTTCAACTCTGTTGAGAGTTATGCCTATTTATTATTTATCAATAACCTGGCGGATTATAAAATAGTGAAAAATAACAGTATAGATAGCGTTAAGCTACTGTTCTCTATTACCGTGGTTATTATGCACGGTTTTCTTTTGGATGTTCGCCACCCAAGTTATCTAACCGGATTATTGACCAATGGTTTTTTTATAACCGCAGTGCCGTTTTATTTTATTGTCAGCGGTTATCTTTTTTATAAAACCATTATAAAATGCCATGTCAAAAAATGGTATGTTCACATCATCAGAACTTATCTAATCTGGTCAACTGTTTATGCTTATACCCTGCTAAACATTATTCAGCTAACCGACGCCAGCCCTTCCCGCAAGTTTTATCTCATTCTCAGAGCCGAACTGACGGGTGTGGTGCATCTCTGGTTCATTCCTTCGCTGATTACGGCATCATTACTTTGTTATTTTCTCAGAGGAATTATTGAACAAAAAACTAAAGTCGTGATAGTCATCATTGCCTTAATTTGGCTCTTAGGGGTTGCGTTAAACTGGCGACTTTTGCTGATACACAGCCTGAATTGTTTTTGGTATAAAAACGGTTTTCTTTATGGTGCTCCAATGTTTTTTCTGGGTTTTATATTTTCTCGACACGAGACAACAATACTTTCCAGAGTTGTTGATTTTAAAAAATGGATTACATTTTCAGCGTTGCTTATTATTGCCGAGTCGTTGATTACCACTTCGGTGATCAATAGCTTAGAAGGAGCACTCGTTAATTCGATGGATATGATGATGACCACGCCACTGCTATCTTCATTCGTGTTCATCGGTTGTATGAAAAAACCGGGTCTGAGGATTCTGAACGGCATGGAGCGGTTGCTGTCCACTTTTATATATTACTCGCACATATTATTCCTTGGCCTGATTCTATGGTTTTTTTCAGCAGTAAACCTGCCGTGGTCAAATTTAACTCGTGATATGGTAATAACCGGATTCGCACTTGTTTTAATATTTATTATCGGCTTGGTATTTAAAAATAAAGTACGACAAATCATCTAAATAGTAGTTTTTCTTATGTTTCACTGACGCGCAAGCAAGTTCAGTTAACGGATAAAATCGAAACCTTTCACCGGCATGATGTTGCTTGCTAACTCCGCAATTTCCCTAACTTTTTAGGGGGCAAAGATCTTCAGTGCTATTTTTACTTTGGTAAACTGATTAAGTTTTAAACTTGTGATTTATTTATGGTAAAAGTGATGTCTTGAATAGCGTAATAACTATTAATTGCATAACTATTTTTCAGGGATTTGCCATGCCTCCTCCTTCCGTTAACTCGGACTCGCTGCTGCAACACCGCTCTTTCGTCGCGTTCTGGATTGCTCGTGCCTCTTCAAGCTTTGGATTCCAAATGCTGACCATTGCGGTGAGCTGGCAGGTTTATTCTCTGACTGGACGCGCATTTGACCTCGGACTGATCGGACTGGTGCAATTTTTCCCTTCCGTTGCTCTCGCGTTGGTTGCCGGACACGTTGCGGATCAGTTCGATCGCCGCCGAGTGGTTGTTTTGGCTCAGTTTATCGAAGGGTTGGCGATTTTCGCGCTTGCTGCGCTCACGCTAACTCAGCACGTCAATGAAATCGTGGTGCTCGGATTATTGTTTGTGATATCCGTCGCCAAGGCAATGGAAGGACCGTCGCTGCTTTCGATGCTGCCTGCGCTGGTGCCACCAAAAATTTTGCCGCGCGCGATGGCGGCCAACAGCGTTGCCGGGCAGGCCGCGGGTATGGTGGGTCCAGCTATCGGCGGCCTGCTTTATATTGCCGGTGCGCAGGTGGTCTACGCCATTTGTGGTCTGCTTTATTTTATCTCGGTGCTGATGGTCAGCCGCCTGCGCTACGAGCAAGCACCGCCGCGCCGCGTTCCTGCGACCTTCAAAACTTTATTCGCCGGGATCAGTTTTATACGCAATCGCCCAGACGTGCTTGGCGTTATCTCGCTGGACTTGTTCGCGGTATTACTGGGTGGGGCAACGGCACTGTTGCCGATTTTTGCCCACGATATTCTGCATACCGGCCCTTGGGGATTAGGCATTCTGCGCGGAGCTCCTGCTGTTGGCGCACTGCTGGTCGGTTTTTGGTTGAGCCGACGCGCATTGTCGCGCAACGTTGGTATGATTATGTTTGCCGCCGTGGCCGGATTTGGTGTAGCGACGATAATTTTCGCATTATCGAATATGTTGTGGCTGTCGATTCTGGCGCTGTTTGCGCTGGGCGGATTCGATATGATCAGTATGGTTATCCGTGGGTCACTGGTTCAGCTTGATACCCCTGACGACATGCGCGGTCGCGTAAGTGCGGTAAATTCAATATTTATCAATACTTCCAATCAGCTCGGAGAATTTGAATCAGGGATGTTGGCAGCATGGTTAGGCGCAGTTCCTGCCGCGGCAGTCGGTGGTATAGGTACACTGGTGGTCGTAGCGCTGTGGATGAAAATGTTCCCCGGCCTGCGTCGACGCCAAAGATTGGAAAATGATCCACCAAACACTGAAATAGTCGCTTAATAGGAATCTATGCCGAGACTCAACGGTTGGCAACAAACAGGCGCGTGGTGTTTTAGCCTGGGCGGAATACAGTATCTGCTGGCAGAAAAAATAACAGCGCTAGGCTGGAGTAACCCTGCCTATTTCTACAGCAAAAATTATATCAGCGACTTGGGTATTCCGCTGTGTGGCCAGACGGCAGATGGCCGTGATATTTGTTCGCCGCTGCACGCAGTGATGAATAGCGGTTTTGCTATTGAAGGGATTTTATTTGCACTTGCCTGTTGGTTGCTGAGTGGGGTATTTAACGGGCGCACCCGCAGTCTGTTTATTTTGGCAGGTTTGCTGCATGGGATTGGCGGGGTATTGATTGCCTGTTTTCACAGCGGCACGGCCAGCAGCGGAATAACCTTGCATCAGGTAGGCGCAGTGATGGCTATCGGCGGCGGTAATTTGTGCTTGATCGCCGCTGCATGGTTAATGCATACCAAGGCCGGGTTTGGCCGCTATGCCTGGTTAACCCTGTTCCTGGGTGGTGTCGGGTTAGTGTGCATGTTTTCTATTACCTCCGGTAAATATCCGATTGGCATCATCGAACGCGCTTCGGTATATCCGATCACCTTCTGGCAAATTCTGACCGGATTTTTTTTACTGATTAAATCCCGTGAGTCTGGCGCAGAGAAATAAGAAAACTGAGTGCGAACAGGGTATAGAAACAGCCACAGATAATATCAAATACGCGTCTGTTACGGCCCAAAAATGCCTCTGCCGAGCGGGCGGAAAATACTATGGCATAAAGGCTAAATATCATCATACCTAATATTGCGCAGCTGCCTATCAGCACAAAAATGCTGCTTTTGGGGGCGGTTGCCCCAAGGCTGATGCTAGTGACGGCAAACCAGCTAAGTACGGCTTTGGGGTTAGTCAGGTGAATACTGAGACCTTGTAAATAAAACTCCAACGCGCTGTCTGGCTGCTCAGAAAATTTTCGAGCTAACAGCGGTTTATTATCTATTGCTTTCTTGATTGCTTTATAACCTAGCCAGAATAGATAACAGGCACCCACCAGTTTAAGCGCGATAATAAAATAGAGCGACGAGGCCAATAAAGCCGAAACGCCGATCCCTGTTAATACTCCCCAGCAAATCGACCCGCAGATAACCCCCGATGCCAGCATCAAGCCGGCTTTCCTGCCATAGTTCATTGCCGCATTGGCGATAGAGAGGTTTGCGGGGCCTGGTGTTGCCGTGCCGACGATGTAAATGATGATGCCGGTAAAAAAGGTTGAAAAACTAATCATAGCTATCCCTGTGCTGTTATAAGTTTTAATTCATATTAATTAGCCAGGAGAATATAAATAAGACACAGATTGGAATTTTTTTAACCGTACAGTATTCACGGCTCGAGGATATCCTCGGTTTATCACTTAAGATTTTCTATAATCCAGGCCTTAAATGCCTGCACATCGGGTCGCTGAGCTTTGTCTTTGCTGGTCACAAGGTAATATTTTCCGCCGGGAAGTGCGTGTTTGAACGGAACGGCAAGAATACCTTTATGAATAAAATCTATGGCTAATAAACTGCTGACGATAGCAACGCCTTGTCCGGCAATTGCCGCCTGAATTGCGTGAGTTTCATCGCTAAAACGCAGCCCTGCGTCGATATTCAGTGACAGCGGCCCATAAAGTTTGCGCCAGTGCGCCCAGTCCGGAGAAGGCTGGGGTATGTGGCGATTTTCGACATGAAACAGGGTGATTGCCGAAAGTTGTTCGAGCCGTTTTAAGCCGAGTGCCGGGCTGGCGACCAGTATAAAAGCGTCCTCATACAGCAAGGTTGATTGCAGCCTGCAGTCTGCCGACATGCTGTAGCGAATCGCGACGTCCGCGGATCCTTGCTCTAAATCCACCAGTTCGACGCTGGTATGCAGCCGCAAATCCAGCTCGGGTATGCTGGCTTTCATTGCGGCAAGGCGCGGTACCAACCAATGAGTCAGAAAATTTGAGGTGGTGGTTAATGTCAGGGCTGGCGGTAGCTGAGCGTGATAAATGTCATCCACCGCGTCTTGCAGGTCGGCAAAAGCGCGCTGGGTTGATTGCTGCAAACGTTGGCCTGCGGAGGTCAGCGTAACTTCCCGTGCGCTGCGTACAAAAACTGCTGTCCCCAGCGACTCTTCAAGAATCCGGATTTGATGGCTAATGGCGGTGGGTGTCACGCCAATATCCTCAGCGGCGCGTTTAAAACTTTTAAATTTCGCCACGGCATCGAAAGCTTTTAGGGAACCCAAAGGCGGCAGGCGTTTATGTCTCATGATGAGATATTTTCATCCATGGCTGAAATCTATGACTTTGCTTGCCCTAAATTAAGCGATGTATTCTGGTATTACAAGATGAGATGGATGAGTAATGCTTATCCATTGCTATTGAGCCACCTGAGAATATCTTTATGACAATGCCTCTCCCTAAACATCGCCAACAGCATTTTGTAGAATCGCGTCATTCAGACATAAGGCGGCAGTATTGGTCGTTGCTATCCTCATTTTTAATGATTTTGGCGACCGTCAGTCTGCTGCTTGCCGGATTCAGCTGGGTGATAAATGGCCTAAATGCGGTTTTTACTCATCTGGCCAACGGGTCTACAACGGTATTATTGCTGCTAGTGTGGATGAATGAGAAATACAGCCCTCAGCCGCTGATTAATCACCGGCTGCGTTTACAGACCCGAGAACTGGCGGCAGAGTGGGCTAATATTTTGTATTCCATCTGGGCATGGGTGGCGGTCATTCTGTTGGCGTTGAATTTTTGCCTGTCTTGAGGCGAAAGAGAACGGTAATATTCATCCTATCGACCCAAAAGTTATTCAGGAACTTTATGAGCTTTGCCAACGCCGCTTTTGACTACCAAAAGTTTCAAACTTTGATTGTCCAACCGCTCAGTGAGCAGGTGATGTTGGTGACGTTAAATCGTCCACAGGCGCACAATGCTTATAATGCAAACATGGTCAGCGAGCTTGGACAGATTGTGGCTTTTACCGAGGCGACGGCGGCAATTAAAGTGGTGATCCTGACCGGCGCGGGGGAGAAAGTTTTCTGTGCCGGGGCAGACCTTAAAGAAGCGTTTATCGACAGTGGCAAAGGGTTGCTCAACGCGCACGGCGGCTATAATCCGTTGCAGTATATGCCGCGCCGCAAGGTGTGGATTGCCGCACTCAATGGCCATGCTTTCGGTGGCGGTCTCGAGCTGGCTCTGCACTGCGACCTGCTGGTGGCAGAAGAAAAGGTACAGCTGGCGTTACCCGAAACCCGCCATAGTCTGCTGCCGCTTGGCGGTGGAATTACCCAGCTTGCGGCATTGCTTCCCGCGCCGATAGTGAAAGAAATGATCCTGGCCGGTGGCGTATTGGAGGCAAATCGCGCATACAGTCTGGGGTTGATTAATCGCGTGACCGATCGCCAAAATCTTTTGTCCGCTGCCTGCGAATTGGCCGAGCAAGTGACTCGCAATGCCCCGTTGGCGGTGCAGGCTGCCAATACTCTACTCGAGCACTGTCTTCACGGCGACCCTGCGACATTGGCAATCCGCATGCAGCAAGAGCTTGAACAGTTACAACAAAGCGAAGACTTTACTGAAAGCGGTCAGGCGTTTAAAGAAAAACGAGAACCGCTGTGGAAAGGGAAATAGAAAAATGGCGCTGAAAGTGGCACAGCGCTATCGTTTACAACCCTGTGGTTTACAATACTGTCGTTTTAAACAGCGCGGATAACCCCAGACCGCCCGCTATGCCCAGCATCGCCATGGCAAATTTGGTTTCAGCAAACTGTTGCGGCGCGGGTTGGCGTAGCAACTGGCTAAATATTCTCGTCACCATAATGCCGCCGGAAGCGCCATAGGGGTGGCCCAGAGCAATCGCGCCACCTTGTAAATTTACACGATGTTCGTCGATTTCTAGCTGATCCAACGATCCTAAAACTTGCGCAGCAAACGCTTCGTTGAATTCGATAATATCGATATTCTCAAGCTTTACAGCAGGCTGACGAGTCAGCAGTTTTTGCGTGGAGGGAACCGGGCCAAGCCCTAAATAATTGGGATCGACCCCGGCGCTACAGGCATCGACAAACATCAGCCCGTAGGTAAAGCCCATTTCTACTGCCTTTCTGCGGCTCATTACCAGCAGCAGTGAAGCACCGTCGTTAAGCGGGCAGCAATTTCCCGCTGTTACGCTACCCTCAGCAACGAAAACCGGAGCCAGCTTTTCCAGGGCCGTCAGAGAGGCATTGGCCCGTGGGCATTCATCATGCAGCAGCGTTTTTCCCGCCACTTCAACAGGCACAATCTCTTCATTAAACTGGCCGTTTTCCATTGCCGCTACCGCGCGCTGATGACTGCGCAGGGCAAAGCGGTCTTGACGCTCACGGCTGATAGCGCATTTTTGTGCAACATTTTCTGCCGCGACACCCATTTCAGGATCACCAATCTCCTCTGGAGAGAACCTTGCGCGGCCAAAGAAACGCGGCATCTGTTTCAGACTTTGCGGTTTTTCGACGCGCCACGGGGCGGTGCTAACGCTCTCGACGCCGCCAGCCAGGTAGCATTCTCCGGCACCGGCCTGCACCAGGCGACAGGCGTGAATTACTGCCTCTAGCCCCGAGCCGCATTGGCGGTCAAGTGTGACGGCGGGAACAGAGTCGGGTAATCCAGCAGACAGCGCGGCGAGGCGTGCAATGTTGCCGCCGCCGCCAGTGGCATTGCCGATGATAACTTCATCAATCTGGCAGGGATCTCCCCGGTAACTGCCGAGAATTTTGTCGAACAGCGGCGCGAGCAGAGCTTCCATGCTGATGGTGGCAAACATGCCGTAGGCTCTGCCGATGGGCGTGCGGCAGGCTTCGACAATCACCGGCTGGTTACTTTCAGCAGGCTGAAAATTGAGAGATAAGTCGTTAGATTTCATGATTGATAAACTTCTTCTCAAGAACGCTGCGTTTGATTTTTCCGCTTGGGGTCAGCGGCCAGACTTTCATTTTATAAAACTCTGCGGGGACTTTGTATTTTGCCAGATGTAAGAGGCAAAGCTCGGGCAGTTGGCCGACATCAAGGGTTTCGCTTTCGAAAAAGGCGATAAGCTTTTTGCCGCGATAGTCATCCTCCAGCGCAATAACTACGGCTTCAATCATGCCCGGCAGAGACTTCAGTGCGGATTCAATTTCTGACAGATAAATATTATTGCCGCCGCTCACGATCATATCGCCACTGCGCCCAATGACCACCAGACACCCTAGCTCATTAATATATCCAATATCTCTTACGCTTGATCCAAACAATTGGCTAGTAAAGGCTTTACCATCGTCGCCCCACAGATAGCCGGAACATATTTGTTCGCTGTTGAGATAAATAGTACCTGGAGTGTTTGGCGGTAGCGCCTGGCCCTGCTCATCACGAATTGACCAACTGACCTCGGGAAAAGGCAGCCCTACGGTGGCTAATTGGTCGTCAACGTTTTCATCGTCCAGCGTCGAGACGGCAATAAAGCCCAACTCGGAAGCGCCATAATATTCCTGCACCCGAGCATTAGGGAAAATAGACCGCGCATGGCGGTAATGATTCATCTCCAGCTTGGCACCTGCTGAAAGCAAATGAGTCAGCTGATTTAAAGGTGCAAGGTCTGCAGATTGCAGCCGCGAGAAAGCAGTCAGCATGGTCGGGACTAATACCAGCCGCTGGACTTGATGCTGCGCCAGAATAGTCAAAGCCTCGGCGGCATCCCATTTTTCCATACAGAAAAAAGGAGTTCCGGCGTCAAGTGCTTCATTTAAACAGTATAGGCCGATACCGTGAAATAACGGTCCGGGGAACAGGGTCGAATTAGCATGGGCCAAATCGAAAATCTGGTAGCCGTTTTTAAAACTAACTCGCCATGAATGACGCGAGCGCATAAAAGCTTTTGGCGTACTGGTGGTACCCGAGGTGAAGTTGATCAGAAACGGCGTTGGCGCATCGACGCCTCGCTTCACGGCTTGAACATCATGATTGGCTATTTTGCTGCAAGTGTCTTCAACCAAAAGAGTGCTGAGTTTTAGCTCGTGTGCCAAATCCTGCAACTGGTTCTGCGACTGTTTAAGCAACAGTAAATCAGGCTGCAAACGCGTCAAAACGTCGCGCAACTGCTCCAGCGGCAACATGGGGTCGATCACCGCACAAATATTCTGATTTGCAGTAGCAGCAAGCCAGGCAGGAGGAAACTGTAAATCATTGCCCAGAGCTACCGCAATAACCGGCCCTGAGGCGATTGACGAATTGTGGCGTTGATTGCCCACTTTTTCGGCTATCACGCTATATAGCGACAATGTCCGTTGCCAAAGTTGCCGCCAGCTCAGGGATTTACCGGCAATATTAATTGCCGTTTCTTCACCTTTAGCGGCGGCATGGGCGCAGACTTTATCGTGAACCGGCATAACTAATGATTACCTTGCGCAATAGTAGTTTCAATAAACGAAAAATGGCTGAGGAGCAGATCGCGCGTTTCTTGTGGAATAGGACGAGGTTTATTGTCTTCAATATTTACACAAACCCATACTAATTTTCCCTCGGCACAAATAACCGCTTTATCTTTAATTTCAAGTTTGATGTTAAAGATTAAACTGCTATTTCCCAGCTTTTCAATATAAACCGCAGGAGTGACGATGTCGTCTACGGTTAGGGGATGGAGGAATATTGCCTCGCATTTTTTCACATGATAGGATACGCCCGATGTAGCGGGGCGGAAATATTGTATCATCTCATTGGCGCGTAATTGGTTAACCACGGCATCTTCGAAGTAATCTAAATATACTGAATTATGCACGTGGCCGTTAAGATCTATATCGCGCATTGACACTCGAAACGAGTCGATCTCATTATGACTATTCATTTATACGACCCATTGCTATATTCATCCATTATACGTTTTTCTCTGAAGAAAATTTTACATGAAAAATAAAGCGCTCACCAGAGCAATAGTCAGAGAGTTCGGCCTGATTCAAGACGTGGTGCAGCTCGAAAATATGCCCTTGCCTGAGCTGGCAGAAGGTGATGCACGCGTCAAAATGGTGTATGCCACTATTAATCCTTCCGATATCATCACCATTTCAGGGGCTTATCGTTCGCGCATCTCGGTGCCTTTTGTGCCTGGTTTCGAAGGGGTTGGCGTGATTGAACAGGCTCCGGCGAACAGCCATCTGCCCGTGGGCCAGCGCGTTTTGCCGATTGGCAGCATGGGTAACTGGCAGACTTTTAAGGATACCAAGCCTGAATGGTGTTTCACCTTGCCTGATTTCGTCAGCGATCGGCAGGCGGTGAACAGTTATGTGAACCCGATGACTGCGCTGCTGATGCTTACCGAGGCGCTGGATGCTAAACCAGGTCAACGGATCTTGGTCAATGCAGCCAATTCTGCGATTGGCAAGATGCTGATCCGCATAGCGAATCAGTTAGGTATGACGCCAATAGCCGTGGTGCGCAAGCGTGAAAACATCGATATTTTCGAGGGCTACCAGCTTGAAACCGTATTGAATTCCAGCGACGCTGCTTACCTGCAAGAATTGCAAAGAATTAAACGTAGTGGCGGAGTGCATGCGATTTTCGACTGTATTGGTGGTGACGAATCGTTGACTTTCGCCGAAATTTTGATCCCCGGCGGCCAGTTTATTCACTATGGTTTGCTTTCCGGCAAGCCGGTGCCGCCGCAGTTTTGGCGCTCACGCCCGGATATTCGCTTTATGAATTTCCATCTACGTCAGTGGATCCACAGCCAGGAAAAGCCAGTGGTGCAAAAGCGTATTGATCAGGTAATGGAATTAATACGCGATGGCGTGGTGCATACTGAAATAGCCACGGCCTTTAGTCTGAATAATATTTCTGACGCCATTGAGGCAGCCGTTTTCGGTGAATTAAAAGGCAAGATCCTGATCGAGATATAATTAATATCATTTTTGTTCTTTAAAAATAAAAAGCTGCGAAAATTATTACGCAGCTTTTTATTTACATCGAAAGAGATTAACGACTTTCCAATGTGGGATAAGCTTTTCGCACTGGCCTGACGATCAGTACGGTTAAAATAACCTTGATAATATCGCCGGGAATAAATCCCATGGCGCCGATAAATGCCTGGCCCAGGCTTATTTTGGCAAAGGTTGAAATCCATGGAATGCCAGAAGAATAAATAATGACAATTCCACCCAGCGTGATAAAGATAGCTTCCTTCAGCACTGACAGCGAGCGGCTATTTTTCTCATACAGATAACCAATAACCAATGCGGCAATTGGCCACGCTAGAATAAAACCTCCGCTTGGCCCCATAAATATTCCCAGACCGCCACGTCCACCGGCTAATAGCGGTAATCCTACCATCACTAATAAGTCGAATAATACCATTGCCAACGCGCCGCGTTTGGCTCCGGCAATCGCACCTGCCAGCATTGGCCCCATAGATTGCGCGGTGATTGGCACGGCAATAATCGGTAGGGTGAATGCCGGAAATAATCCCATGGCGGCAGTAATTGCGGCAAACAGGGCAATATAAACAATATCTTTAGTCGACATCCGAGGTCTCTTTTTTAACTGCTTTATTTTTCCGATAAGGCGATTGCGGATCATAAGCTCGCGCCTCCAAGGCTGCTGCGATGTTATCCGCCATTTTTAGGGTACGAACAATAACTGGAATAGCGACGGCAATCACGCTGTTATTTAAACCTCGGGCTTTCTGCGCCTCGCGGACTTCCTGGGTTATCGACGCCAGCACTGGAATAAATCGCAACGCCAGTGAGAGCGCAAGGCTAATTTTTGCCGGATTAATGCCGACGAAATATAACCAAGTCAGCCTTTTTTCCAAAGCATCGATCATGTCCGAGCTGCGGGTGGTCAGGGTTACCAAGGAAGCGGTCAGCATCAGGGCACTTAAACGCAACACTACTAATAGGCCCGACTGCCAGTTAACCATCACCAGTTGCACGATAAACAGCAGTATCAGAATGGCGAAAATAGGTTTTATCTGCGCCAGCATAACTTTAGGCTTAATACCTGCCAGCGGGTAAAACACCCCCACCAAGGCAAGAGCTGCAGCGGCAAAAATCATATTGGGATATACGAACAGCAGCGTTCCCAACACGGCTAGCATTAAGATTTTTAGACCCGGCGGAGTGCGATGAATAAAAGAATTGCCGGGCATATACTCACTGATGGTCATGACATCATCCTGATATAAGCAGGGAGCGCCACGGAGGGAATATCATCCACGACGATTTTCCCTTGATCGAATACTAGAACGCGGTCAAATTCTTGCAAGAACTCCAGATCATGAGAAACCACGATCGTTTTCTGCTCCATCTCGTCAATTGCCTGAGCAATACGTTTCTTATTGCGCAGGTCTAACAAGGTAGTCGGTTCGTCGAAAACAATATAATCAGGCTGCATCACCAGCACGCCGGAAATAGCCATCAGCTGTTTTTGACCGCCGCTCAATAAATGCGAAGGATGCTGGCGGAACGATTCCATATCATAACGGGCGAGGGTGGCGTCAATTCGCTCGCGAATGACTTCTTTAGGCAGGCGTAGATTTTTCATGCCAAAGGCCAAATCCTCTTCCACAATAGGAAAGACAATCTGGTTGTCAGGATTTTGAAATACAAAACCGACTTTGCGACGTACCGCTTTGCCCTCATTGCGAGTATTAAGGCCATCAACAATGACATCACCCTGTTGCGGGATAAGCAAGCCATTGAGCAATCGGGCAAAAGTACTTTTTCCGCAGCCGTTGCTGCCTACCACGCCAACGCGTTTTTCATCGAGTTGCAGGTTGATATTATTCAGCACCTGAAGATCGCCAAAAGCGTGCGAAACCTGTTTTAATTCCAGCATTTACTGATTACTCATTCTTATTACCGCCTGAATTCAGTTCCCACGGGCGTGAGGGCGTTTAAAGCCTGCGAATTATATCGATATCACCGGCGTTATAGCTTGTGATTTTGCCGTTTTGATCTCTTAGGCAAATATGGCCTTCGCGAGTTACACCGGTACAAATTCCTGACGCCCATTCAGTGCGGTCGCGGTCGAGGGAAATTCGTAATGGCGCATTACGACCGTATAAATGAGCGTTATATTGCTCACAAATCGGAGTGAAACCGAATTCAAGCCATTGATTCAGGTGCATATTCCAGCATTGAGTCAGCGCCTGCGCCAGCTCTTCGAGACTAATTTTAACCTTATCGGCCAGTGAAAAAGTCTCATAGGGAACATTCTCTGGGCGACTTACCAGATTAACACCAATGCCAATGTAAAGAACCTTACCCACCAGTTCAATCAGCGTGCCCGAGACTTTATGCCCATTAACCAGCATATCGTTAGGCCACTTGATTTGCACTTTGGCACTGTCTTGCATAAGTGACTGCAGGATATCGTGCAACGCCAGACCGGTCATCAGTGCTAACGTCGGTAAATCAGCACGAGAAAGCGGGGCAGGGATGGCAAAAGTCAGCGCCAGATTGCCTGCGGGGGTCTGCCAAACGCGGTCAAATCGCCCACGACCGGCAGTTTGCCGCTCGGCAGCAATGGCAAAACCCGGTGCTTTGCCAGCATCGACCAGACGTTTTGCCTCGCTGTTAGTGCTGTCGATCTCTTTATAAAAGGTAATTTCCATTATTTTCTCATCCGACCAATAGTCAGTTGTTCAACCATTGCTGCGGGTGATAACGACATAATAAAGTCTATAGCCCGGCAAATATCGGCAGTTTCAAGCATTTCATGCGCCGCCAGACCGGATCCCTGCGCCATTTCGGTATCGACCACGTCCGGGCACAATACCGTGACTTTTATCCCTTGCGATGCCAATTCACGGCCCAATGACAGGCTGTAGCCCACTAATGCGTGCTTGCTGGCGGCGTAACCTGCGATACCGCCAAAGGCCTGAACGCCACTTACCGAGGAAAGATTGAAAATTCGCCCCTGTTTTGAGCGGGCAAGTGCAGGAATGCACAGCTGGCAAAGATGGTGGACAGCCGCGACGTTGGTGTCCAGCATGGCGCTAAAATCGCCTAACGTGGCCTGACTGGAGCCCGGTCGAAAAATACCGGCGGCATTGACCAGCACGTTGAGCTGCGGGAAGGCGGCCAGCGCGGTATTGACCTTTCGCTCAACCTCGTTCGCGGCGCAAAGGTCGGTGGCAATAATTTGCACTTGCTGTCCGGCCCCGACCGGCAGCGAAGCGGCGACGGCATTGAGCAGATTTTCGTCGCGAGCCAGAAGGATCAGGCTGTAGCCCTGTTCGGCAAAATATTGGGCGACCTGTCGCCCAATGCCCCGGCTGGCCCCGGTAATCAGCGCTACTTGTTGAGTCACGTAAGGCCTTATAATGCTAACTAATTGATAAGTAATGGATGATTTTTTTAATCGCGCTACATTATTCCGCTTTTAAACGTTAAATACAATTTAGCTTTGTGCGCTTTCTGCGAACAGCTGGTTCAGCGAAGTCGCCTCTATTTCGGCATAGAGAGAAAATTCGTCAATTACCTCGCGACCAAGAGCGGTTTCAAACGCCGACCGATTGGGATTGCCGCTGCTGACATGGCTTTTTTCGCTGCCAAGATTTGACTGGAAGATGCCCGCCGCGCTGACCGGTAAAAAGTCTTCATAGATGATGGGCGTCACCAGCACTAACCCCTGTTTAATCAGTGAGTCGAGATGTGCGGGGATGTTTTGATCGGCTGGCAGCTTAGCGCCGTTTTTTAACGTATAGCGGAAATAGCCGAGTTTTTGCTGCCTTAGAGACTCGATATCATCAGGAAACGCGGCAAAGGCGTGGGCGAAATGCTGCTGATGCTGGTCGTTATTGTTTGAGGTATCCGAGGCCGAGGCTCTCAACAACAGCTGATCGTAAAGCGCGCGCCCTTCGGGCGTTAGTGCCAGCCCGCGCTGTTCGATTTCGCCAAAGCGCGCGGTGTGTTTACCTTCTTCAGAGTCTGTAAAGGTAATACGCTCACTCAGCGCTTTGAAGCTGGTTTGACGCAACAGAATCGGTACGTGGCGCAACGGCGGCCCTTCAATCACCTCTTTCGGGGTGATGCCAAACTGCGGCATGATCCTTTGTACCTGATCAATATCCAGCGTTCTCGGCGTCAGGTGATTGATATGCGGACCTTTAAAACTCACAACATCGGCTATCAGACGGTGATGTTCCAGCAGCGCATTGTAGCTATCGAGGCTGACCAGTGCATCACTGTGCCAGCGGAAAGTTTTCAGAGCCTCACTGACAAATTCGTCGGCTTGCCCGTCAGTAAGCCCGTTTTGCTGCTCGCTCAATGCAATCAGTTCGCGAACGCGAGGAGAAAAAATATCCCGCGCCTCGAGTATTTTGCGTGCCTTTTCTCTCAGGTCTGAGTTATCAATCAATTCAAGCCGCAACAGCGAGGTAAATACTCGGAAGGGATTAATGAGCAAGGCTTGTTCAGTTATTGGACGAAAGGCAGTGGAATGGACCGGAACACCTGCGGCAGATAAATCGTAATAACCTACCGGCGACATACCCATGACTGCAAACAGGTCTTTCATGGTAGCGAGCTCACTGGCGGTGCCAAGACGGATCGCACCATGGCGTTCAACGTCGAGCCGATTTAATTCTGAGCCCTGCTGGTGTTCAGCAAAAGTATCAGGATGCTTGCTCAGATAATCTGTATTAGTTTCTTTAACGATTTGCAGCAGCGTGCCGTATTGCGGCACCTCTTGCTGATACATTTGTGACATGGCTTTAGAAAAACGGTCACGGATTACGTCCTGCGAAATAGTTTGTTTATCCATCTCTGTCACCTTATCTATTGCTCGGTATTGACTGTGCCAGATTCAAAGATACACTGAAATCACCCATCAATCAGAGACTAATAAGGAGGAACCCCCATGCTGTTATGTGATTTGATTGATTACTCACATTTCTTTGGTAATCACCCTTGCTCAAGCGTTTCCGGCCTCGTGCTGCGATAACCCCTGCTTGAGCGAAGACAATTAAAGCGTTAATGAAGAGTTAACCCCGCACTTCACTTCAGCTTTCCGGGTTGTCGTCAGCTTTTATTGACGACGGGCATGCCAATGCCTGCAATTCTGGAATAAGCAATGAGCACATTACTTTCTGCACAATCTGTCTCTTATGAGACGCCTAACGGTCCCTTGCTGTCCGAGGTTTCATTCAACCTTAAAAAAGGCGATCGCGTGGGTCTGATCGGCCACAACGGCAGTGGAAAAAGTACTTTTTTAAATATTCTCAATGGTAACCTCGCCCCGACTTCTGGCAGCGTGATACGTGCCGGACAATGCCTGATGGCGACCATAGAACAGCATTTGCCTGAGGCATTAAGTTCTGGCTCACTATTGGATGTGATTCTGGAAAAGCTACCTGAAAATCAACGTATTTCAGAGAGTTGGCGCGCCGAGCGGCTATTGGCAATCCTGGGTTTTGACTCAGCTAGCGGGTCACAGACTGTTGCCACCCTGAGCGGTGGTCAGCACACGCGTTTGATGCTGGCGCGAGCGCTGATACTGGAACCCAATTTGTTGCTGCTCGATGAGCCTGGCAACCATTTGGATCTGCCCACTTTGCTATGGCTCGATGAGTTTCTAAAGCATTGGAATGGCAGCTTTATTCTGGTATCGCACGACGAAGTGCTGCTCGACAGTGTTACCAACAGCACCTGGATACTGCGTGATAAAACGCTGCACTATTTCGGCTTACGCTGTAGCGAGGCTCGAGTAGCTTTAGCGCATCGGGATAAAACCGATGCCGAACGCCGCCATGCCGAGCAGCGTGAAATTGAGCGGGTTGAAAAGAGCGCGACTCGTCTGGCGCTGTGGGGCAAGGTTTACGATAACGAAGGTTTGGCCCGTAAAGCGAAACAGATGGAAAAGCACATCGATCGTCTTAAAGATGAGCAAACTCAGCTGGCCGCCGCCAATGTCTGGCGTTTAAATTTACAGGGCGAAAGGCTGGACGCCGATCGCGTGTTGGCATTTTCATTCGTGGATGTCAGTCCGGCGGCGGGTGCTGAGACTCTGTTTTCACTTGAAAATCTTCAGCTCAAAAGCGGCGACCGAGTGGCGTTGATGGGCCGCAACGGCTGCGGGAAATCGTCGCTGTTGCGCCTGCTTTGGCGTTCTATCGGGCAAAGTTCAGCGGGTATCGTTTGGCATCCGCGAGTTGCAGTCGGTTACTACGACCAGAGCCTGCAACAGCTGAATGACTGCGACAGTTTGAGTGATGCGCTAGGTCATTTTGTCGCTTTAACTGAAGAGCAGTGCAAGATGGCATTGATTGGCGCCGGTTTTCCCTATCTTCGCCATCAGCAAAAGGTTGCATCGTTAAGCGGAGGTGAACGATCGCGATTATTGTTTGTGGGATTATCCTTGGCACGCTATTCACTGCTGCTGCTTGATGAGCCAACCAACCATCTCGATATGGAAGGCAAAGAAGAGCTGGCTGAGACGCTGCGCACTTTTCCCGGCGCGGTGCTGCTGGTTAGTCACGATCGGGCGCTAATCGAAAACAGCTGTAACCGTTTCTGGCTGGTAAACGACAACCGACTGGAAGAATGGCATCAGCTTGAAACGGTTTATGAGCGTTTAGGCGGTAGAGTAAGTGCGACTTCTGCTAGTGATCTGCCCTCTGCGTTGCCAGTAACGCTCGAGAATCTAACGGATGAAGACAGCCTGCTGGAGCAGCTTTGTCAACTGGAACAAAGGCTTGAGGAAGAGCTTGTGCGCAAGGTCCGCCATCAAAAACCGCTGGTGCAACAGCAATTGCGTGCTGATATCGAAAAGGTCATGCAGAAACTAGGCATGGTTTAAAAGTGCGTTAATGGCTAAATGAAAGTCTAAGGTAGCGACCTCTGCTCAATTTATCAGGGCAGGGGTCATAACTTGATGTTTAATAATTAAAACCTTCTATTTCAACAGACATCGTTTCCCGCAAGTCTTTTTGAGAACGTTCATGTAAACACGGCCTGACCGGTTTTTTGAGCGAAATATTCTTGATATGAAAATAAAACTGATTATCATTTTCAATATTAATTGGGCGTAATTGGCATCAAGTATGTTGAAAAGCAGTCAAATAACGGCGCATGCCTCGTTTCAGTCCGCGAGTGAATCTATAGCGCCATACATTTCCCTATAAGAAGGGTACGCCGGTAAAAAACACTGTTACCGAGGAGCATAACGTTTTACTCGGTAGCAGGTTGAAGAGGCGGGCTGCCAAACTGATTTTTGTTCAGGCTTTACTTTGCCTTACGTCGACGGTAACCGTTTCTGTTAAAATAAATACCTTCATGAGGGCGTTAAAGCCCAGATCAGGCTGGAGACCTTGCTCCGCCAGATATTCTTTTATATTGATAAATTTTCTCATAATTGTTTTGTCTTGTTCAGATAAGCACGGTGTAAATTACAGAGAGGTAACGTGTCAGAAAACACTTTTCGCAGACCAAAAATCGTGGCTGCAGCTTTATCAGGGTTCTTTAATTCCCCCATTTCAGGCGGTATCGTTCTTATTATCGCGTCTATTGCGGCAATCATTGTGGCCAACTCTCCGCTTAGCGAAAGTTATGAATTACTGCTTCACTACACAGCTGCCGGATTGTCCACTGAACACTGGGTCAATGATGGCCTAATGGCGATTTTCTTTTTGCTGGTTGGTCTTGAGATCAAACGCGAACTGCTCGTTGGTGAACTTTCAACGTGGAGCCAGCGTGCGTTACCGGGTTTTGCAGCATTGGGGGGAATGGCTGTTCCTGCGCTTATTTATACTGGATTCAACGTAGGGGACAGCAAAACCCTGGCAGGATGGGCCATCCCGGCCGCTACCGATATTGCTTTTGCACTTGGCGTACTCGCCCTGATTGGCAGCCGCGTACCCGCTTCGCTGAAAATATTTCTGTCGGCGTTGGCAATTCTCGATGACATGGGTGCGGTGATCATTATTGCTCTTTTCTATACCAGCAGCATCTCCATGACCATGCTCATGGCTGCCGCAGGCGTGGTGGTGTTGCTGTTTATTATGAATCGCGCTGGCGTAACGCGCCTTCTGCCTTATTTATTGGCGGGCGGCGTGCTGTGGTTTTGCATGCTGCAGTCGGGCGTGCACGCAACTATTGCCGGGATCGTTTTGGCATTTTTCATTCCAATACGTGGAAAAACGGTTGATGAAATAGCTCCGCTTGAACGTCTGGAGCATGCGCTAGGTTCCTGGGTGACTTTTCTGGTATTGCCGATATTTGGATTTGCCAACGCTGGCGTGTCGCTGTCGGGCATGAGTTTGGGTAATTTGACGTCCCCGGTTCCCATCGGCGTGGCGCTGGGCCTATTTCTTGGCAAGCAGGTGGGTGTTTTCAGCCTGTCACTTTTGGCCATTAAACTTAGGTTGGCAAGAAGACCCTATAACAGCTCGTGGATGCAGTTATACGGCGTATCGGTGCTCTGTGGTATCGGTTTTACCATGAGCCTGTTTATCGGCAATCTGGCGTTTGCCCAATCACCTCTTCTGGTCGATGAGGTTAAGGTCGGGGTGCTGGCAGGCTCAATTATTGCCGCGCTGGCCGGCGTTCTGATACTGCGCTTCGCATCGCCGTCAAGGCCTGCAGTCTAAAATTTGTTAATGAATATCGTGCGGTGAAAGTTATTGCTCAGTCCGGTTGTGGTTTGAGAAATAGCGATTGGCAAAATCGCTAAACCGGACTGAGTTTCCTTCAAGTGACCTAATATTTGGTAAACTTGTTTTTTAGCTAAGAGTTATTGGCTAAAAGTTATTAGCCAAAAGTTATTAGCCAAATAGTACTGAACCGAAAGTTATTTAGCCGAAAGTTCTTTTCGAACAATGTGTGCGCCTAGACTTAAAGCATTTAGCTTGCCTCTTGCTACTCGGCGAGGTAAAGGGATCATGCCACAGTTGGTGCTAGGGTAAAGTTTGTCGGCATCTACAAACTGAAGTGCTTTTCGCAGCGTTTCGGCAACTTCCTCTGGTGTCTCAATGTTATTGGTTGCCACATCAATGGCACCAACCATGACTTTTTTCCCACGGATCAGTTCAATAAGATCCATTGGAACATGAGAGTTTTGACACTCCAGCGAGATTATATCAATGCTGGATTTTTGCAGCTTAGGGAAAATTTCTTCATATTGTCGCCACTCTGTGCCCAGAGTCTTTTTCCAATCCGTATTGGCTTTAATGCCGTAGCCATAGCAAATATGCACAGCAGTTTCGCATTTAAGTCCTTCAACGGCTCTTTCTAAAGCGGCAATGCCCCAATCATTTACCTCATCAAAAAACACGTTAAATGCAGGCTCGTCAAATTGGATAATATCGACACCCGCAGCCTCTAATTCCTTGGCTTCTTCATTGAGAATTTTAGCAAACTCCCAGGCGAGTTTTTCGCGGCTTTTATAGTGATTATCATAAAGCGTATCTATCATAGTCATTGGACCTGGCAGAGCCCATTTAATAGGCTGCTTGGTTTGCTGACGTAAAAACTTGGCATCTTCAACAAAAACGGACTTTTGACGGCTCACTGCACCCACAACTGTCGGCACACTTGCATCATAGCGATTACGAATTCTTACCGTCTCACGTTTCTCAAAATCAACACCGCTGAGGTGCTCAATAAACGTGGTGACAAAATGTTGGCGCGTTTGCTCGCCGTCACTGACAATATCAATTCCTGCCTGTAATTGATCTTGCAGGCACAGACGCAGCGCATCTTGTTTGCCGTCAATTAATTCTTGATCCTGCAATTTCCAAGGTGACCAAAGTGTCTCGGGTTGTGCAAGCCAGGAAGGTTTAGGCAAACTGCCCGCAGTCGAAGTGGGTAATAAAATTTTCATAATAGATGACCTTGTATTTTTGGTTAATCAAAGAACGGAATCAGCAGACCATTGCTCAAGAATAGTTTGGTAGGGCTTAATGAAGTGCTCCTCAGTAAACTTCCCTTGCTCAACGGCCAGTTGGCTACGTTCTTCTCGATCATAAACAATCAGAGTTAACGAATAATCCTGGTGATTCAAGCTTGGTTGGTAGCATTTTGCTGCTGCAGAATTAGCATTGTAAATTTCAGGTCGGTAAATTCGTTGGAATGTCTCCATCGTACTGATGGTGCTAATAAGTTCCAGATTAGTGTAATCGCTGAGCAAATCGCCAACAAAATAAAATGCCAAAGGCGCAACGCTATTTGCAGGCATGAAGTAGCGCGCACGCAATCCCATTTTTGCAAAATATTCATCAGTCAAGGAAAACTCGTCTTGCTGATATTCAATGCCTAATACAGGATGCTCATTGCCCGTCCGATAATAAGTGTTTTTACTTGAAACACTCAGGCAAATCACAGGCGTTTTATTGAAATTATCTTTGTAGGTATCAGAATTGATAAACCGTTTAAATATATTCCCATGTAAACTGCCAAAATTATCTGGAAGGCTAAATTCAGTTTTATTTTTATTATGTTCTGACAGTAATATACTAAAATCATAATCTCGCACGTATGAAGAAAAGTTATTCCCTAAAATACCTTCAATACGTGAGTCGGTTGTTTTATCAATAATATTTGTTTTCAATATTTCAATCACTGGGAAGGTATCACCCTTGCCCTCAATTCCAATATTCAACTCAACAGAAATGATTTCAAGTTCAACAGAATAGCGATCGCCCTTGGGATTATCCCAATGCGCCAAGGAATTGAAACGATTGTCAATCATTACCAAGGCGTTGCGCAAGTTATCTTGGCGTTTCTCACCGCGAGCCAAGTTCGCAAAGTTGGTGGTAATACGCGTACTTTCCGAGGGGTTATAATTCTCGTCGAAACGAATGCTCTTAATAGCAAATGTACATTCTTTATTCATTGCAAGCTGGTATCCTAATTTTTATATAAAACCTGAATTTATTTCTTGCTTTTTCAGAGTTTTTAAATTTATTTTCTGGTTTTGTTACCCAGTAATCATCGTAATGTATATAGCTAATAATAATGTGTATTTTATGCCAGACTCACTGATTGAGTAAAAGTGATTTAATTTCATTGAAGCATGAGTCATCTTCATGATCTGCAGCGGGGTTGGATTCGGCGATACTGCGAAGGTGGTTTTTTGCTGATATTCTACAATAAATTCATTGAGTTATGGTTTTAAAAAGAAAGAGATTCATGGCAGGCTGTACGTCAAAAACGGTCATTTCGGCGAGTTCCTTAGCGGGAATGGCGATTTGATTAAGGTTTTTTGCTCATAAAGACGGTTATTCCACCTTTGAACGGTTCACGACTGTCGATTTTGTATCCGAGAGCCTTTCAATCCAAAGATAATCAGCATGCGGCCATGTTTCAATTAGGCCAACAATCTCCGACCCATGAATCGCGAGATCAATGTTATGAGCACGGACAGACTTGTTAAAATCAGCCGTCATGGGAGTGGGTTCTCGACCAATCACCGAAATCCATTTGCAATAGGCTGCGCGCACTATCTCCCGCACTGATTCTGCTTCGTTTTCTTCGGCGCGGCGGATAATGATATTACAGCTCATTGACCTATCCACATTGCCATGCCAATAGATACGGGTGCGGTTTCTTTAAACCCATATTTTTTATAAAGGAAAGATGCATCGCCATCGGCGATAAGGCTAATATAAACCTCAGTGGTGGCAATTTCCTTTAATTCATCCATTAGCGTTGACATGATTTCTTTACCCAAACCTCGCCCTTGATGTTCGGGTAATACAGCAATATCAACTATCTGGTAGCAGAGACCGTCACCTATCACTCTTCCCATTGCGACGACATTTTCCCCATTTCTTATTAACGCGGATACCACCGTGTTCGGTAATCCTCGTTTGGCCGCCTCGTGGGATCGAGGAGTCAGGCCTGCTGCTTTACGAAGATGCAGATAGTCAGTAATAGAAGGAATCTCAACGAAAGTTTTATAACTGGCCGCCATGTTTAGGGTTCCTTTATTCTCGAACATTTTCGAGTTACGACTGTTGGCGTTTGTATTATGTCCGCTTACCATTATGGCCGTTCAGCGTTATTCCTGAAGACACTAAGTGCTGGAAGCGGACAATAAAAATACGATTTAACCTATCAGCGATTCGGGCAGAATACTCTCACCACTCAACCGCGGTTAAATCGCTATATTTGATGACTAACGCGGCGTGCTGCGAATAGAAGCAGGCCCGGCGGTTAATTCAACGGTATCCGGTAATTTGATAAGCTTCTTATCTTTAATTTGATAAACGACCAGCTGTTTTTCAACGTTGAACTGGGCAATGATATGCTGACTGTCTTTGGTAAATATTACGCCTTGGCCAGCCGTTGCTGCCGGAACTTCATTGACTTGTCGGGCTTTACCCTTATCAATTGCAAACAGGGTTAATTTTCCCTGCATGTGCTGACCCGTACTCCCTTTGGGCAGGTTTGAACCATCCATTGACAATACGGCTATCCATTTTCCATCTGGCGAAATAGCGACGCCTTCAGGTGTGGAAGGGACGGTAAGGTATTGTACAGTTTTAAACGGGTACACAGAGGTGTCAATCAAACTCACGCTGTCGCTGTCGGCGATTTTTTGCGTGTGATCGTCTGCCAAACCTGCGAGTCCAACATTGCTTACAACAGCCCAATGGCCATCACTTGAGATATCAATGGTATAGGGAGCCACACCGCTGCTGAGGCGCACTCGGCTATCAGACACTTTACCGTCGTTAATATTCACCACGGCAATGCCCTGTTGATCACGCATTGCGACCAGGGCGTGTTTGCCATCGTGGGTGAAACTGATACCGGCTAATCGTCCATTACTGAGCTGTATCGAATTGGATAATGTGACTGCGTTGCCTGCGATGTTTAAAACGTAAAGCTTACCGTCAACGCCAGCCGCCAGAGCCAGAGTGCCTTCAGGATTTACGGCAATGCCCTGTGGGCTGGTAGGTAAGGCCAGTTTTTCAATTTCCGGTTTGGCACCATCTAGCGCAATAACCTGCAGATATTTCTCGGCAATTAACGTATGGTTTTGATAATCATATCGCGTTGGAGCACTAACAAATGCAGTTTTGCCATCAGGAGTAATCGCGACAGCCTGAGGCGGCCCCTGGATACCAAAACTTACCGGCACGGTGTGCAATAATTTCATCGGAAATTTGCTGGCATCAAAAACGGTCAATGTATCCGGTGAAGCGGGGGCTGGAAAGGTATCATGCCCGTTTACGCGTTGATATTTGCCATCATTGGCTGAAACAATAAGGTCTGCCGACCATGCTACTCCTGTGGATAATGCCATGAGAAGAGCAGTGCATAATACTTTCCGCTTAAGGCCATGCGCTTTTAAAATCATAGTACCTTCTTTAAACCAGAAAATTGTGAATCACTTTGAAGAGATTCAGGGCGTTCACTTAAATATCATTAATCTGCTCAACTCGCAGACTGTCAATTCTGAAACATGTGAGCAGGTATGCTATGACCAAACCTTTAGGCTGTGCCTGGATGGCCTTGCCAAAAATGGTCATTCAACTCAATTAGTTGAATCGATTTTTTGATAAAGATAAAGCACATCTAATGCTAAATGGTGATCTTTGTGAACATAGTGTTTATTTTAGGTTAAAGTGCTAGGCGCGTTAGCCTTTGCTGAAACTTATCAATCTCAAACTATAAAATGTTCATCTGCGGCAACTAGGTACAGCCTAAAAAATTACGGGTATAATCTCTCCTATGATTCCACGACTTTAGAAACGAAAATGACCAAACTTACCTTACAAGAACAGATGCTAAAAGCTGGTTTAGTGACCAGCACGAAAATGGCCAAGGTCCAGAGAACGGCTAAAAAGTCACGAGCTCAGGTTCGTGAGGCCAGAGAGGCCGTTGAAGAGAGTAAAAAGGCACAGCTTGAGCGTGATAAACAGCTAAGCGAACAACAAAAACAGGCTGCACTGGCAAAAGAATATAAAGCTCAGGTGAAACAGCTTATAGAAATGAATAGAATTGATATTTCAAAAGGGGATATTAATTTTAACTTTACAGATAATAATTTAATTAAAAAAATTGTTGTCGATAAAACGACTCAAGCACAGCTGATTAATGGCCGTCTCGCCATCGCTCGTTTAGTTGTTAATAGTAATGGCGAGAGTCAATACGCCATTATTCCCGCCAGCGTCGCCGATAAAATTACGCAACGAGATGCCAGCAGCATTGTATTAAATAGTGTGCTTAGTCAGGAAGAACAGGATGAAGAAGATCCGTATGCTGATTTTAAAGTGCCCGATGATTTGATGTGGTAATTAATCTTTGCAGATGCCTGTATATAAAAAGTACTCCCAGGCTTTTTATTAAGATATAATGGCCAGCCAATCCTGATGAAAGCCCCGGGGGAGTCGCCAAGTTGGGCTGGCACTGCAATTTGTGCTCAAAATCTGTGCGCCTTATCAATACTGTCAGGTTCCAAACGGGCTGGCATTGCTGGCTTTGATCGATTCTCCGCTGACTGGATGGGTGAAATGCAATTCGCTGGCATGGAGCATGAGTCGCGGAGTATGTTCAGTGCCTGGTGATATCAGGCCGCCGTACAGGTCACAGCCCAGAATAGGGTGGCCCAACAGCTGGCAGTGAATGCGAAGTTGATGAGTGCGACCGGTTTGCGGGGTCAAGTGTACTCGCGTTAGTGGCAGTAACGACCCGTTTTCCAATTCGTGATAAAAGCGCTCAACGACACGATAGTCCGAGCGGGCAGGCTTGCCGTGGATTTCACAAATCGACATCAGCGGGAACAGCGCCGGGTCTTTGGCAATCGCCGCGTCTATCACTCCCTCATTGTCGTGCAAATGCCCGCATAGCAGGGCGCTGTAAACCTTGGTTACCGTGCGCTGGCTGAACTGTTGGCAGAGGGCGGCATTAATAGCCTTATTACGCGCAATCACCATCAACCCAGAGGTGCCAAAATCGAGTCGGTGGACCAGTGTGCAGCCGGGAAATATCTGTACCAGCCGATGATGCACCGAATCAATATTTTGTGGATTTTTCCCTGAAAGGCTGAGCAAACCTGTGGGTTTATTAATAAGTACCAGGTGCTCATCCTGATAAAGAATCTCTACCTTGTCATGGCACGGCGGGGCAATAAAAGTATCGATTATCTTGGACATCAGGCTACCGGGATGAAGAGTGGGGGCGGATGATAACGAATTTCAAGCCGACTGGCGAGTCTGGCTATTTGTCTCATGCAGCGGCGGCTGGCGAGTCGAATTTATATGTGAATTCATGCTTGTTGATACAAAGCCCGTTTAAGTTAATTTAAACGGGCTTTTCTATAAATTAATGTGCTTTTTTCATCATCAGGGCAGTGGCGGCAGAAAGCAGGCAACCAGCCAGCAGATAGACAGCTACGCTACGCCAGTCGCCGCCAGAAAACGTGACCAGCGAGGCAGCAATCAATGGCGTAAATCCACCGCCAACCACGCTAGCCACTTGATAACCTACACCCGCGCCACTGTAGCGATAACTCGCACCAAACATCTCTGTAAACATCGGTTGCTGCACGCAGACCACCATGTCATGAGCCACATTCGCCAGCATAATGGCGAAGAATATGATCCAGAATAGAGAGTGAGCTTCCAGCGCCATAAAGAACGGAAAGGCGCTGAGTGTGCCGACCAACGCACCGGTAATGTAAATGCGCCGCCGTCCAAAGCGGTCGGCCAGCCAGGCAAAGCTTGGAATGGTCAGGCAACTTAGGCCGCCAACCAACAAACCAATATTAAGAAACAGTTCGCGTGGTAAACCAAGGTTTTGGGTGGAGTAGCTGAGGGCAAAAGTGGTGACAATATACATTGTCAGCAGCTCGCACAGTCGCAGGGCAATAATTTTTAGAAACGCGCTGGGATGGCGTATCAACGCTTCCATAACCGGCAGGCGTCGTTTAGCCTGTACTTCAGGTTCATGCTGACTCTGCTGCTCAAATTCGGCAGACTCGACTATGCCATTGCGGACCCAAAGCGCCGCCAGTACCAATAGGGTGCTGAACAGGAATGGAATACGCCAGCCCCAGCTCAGGAACTGTTCATCGGTGGTAAAATGGCTGATAAGCGAGACCAGGCCGGTCGACAGCAGCAGCCCGACACCGTAGCCTATTTGCACGCCACTGCTGTAGAACGCTTTTTTCTTCTCAGGTGCGCTCTCCACTGAAAGCACCGCCGCGCCTCCCCATTCACCGCCAACCGCGAAACCTTGTATTGCTCGCAGTGACACCAGCAGCACCGGAGCCCACCAGCCAATCATGCTAAAGCTTGGCAATAGGCCGATTAGCGCGGTTGCCAAACCCATTATCCAGACGGTCATCATCAGCATGCGTTTACGGCCAAGACGATCGCCAAAATGGCCGAAGATTACCCCGCCTAATGGCCGGAACAGAAAGCCGACGCCAAAGGTCGCCAAAGCAGCAATGGTCCCCATGGCCGGACTTATCTGCGGGAAAAATTCGCGGTTAAACACCAAGGCCGCGGTGATGCCATAAAGTAGAAAGTCATACCAGTCTACTACTGCGCCAGCGAAGCTACCCCATGCAGCGCGACGGGCACGATTAAGTGAAAACGTCTCCTTGCCGGGGGAAGTCGAAATGAGGGTGGAGTCCATACTTGTCCTGTTTACACCGTTTTTTATGACTACGATTGGTCGAGGTTTACTCACATTACGGCCGACATTTTTTAGCGGCACATGAGACTACCCCGACAACAGGTGAGAGGAAACATAAATTTAAGAAAACAATGACAAGGGGACTTATGGACGTCTGAGGATGCAGGAGTCTGACACGCTGAGTTAAAGCAGAGAATAAGGGCCGGCAGTCACCCATTTTATTACTGCCTCCCCAGGACAAAAGCATTCAATTATAGTTGTTAAACGCCAAATACCGCTTCAATTTCAATGTTCAGTTCAGGCGAGAAAAGACGAGATACCTCTACCAAAGTACTGGCCGGTAAATTACCGTTGTAATGTTGAGTTAACACGTTACGCAGTTCTTTAGCCTGTGCGAAATCAGTGATGAAGGTGGTTACTTTGATCAAAGCACTCATATCAACGCCTTCAGCATCAGCTACTGCTTTGATTTGCTCAAAGATAGCGTGTGCCTGCTCTTCCATGCTCTTACCTTGAGCCGGAGTATTAAATGCAGTGAAGCCAGAAAGGTAAAGAGTATTGCCATTTTTAACAGCATGAGAATACGGACCAACCGCAGCAGGCAGGACTGCATAATTTTTACGTTCAACAGCGACTTTAGACATAATGTTTCTCTCTGTGATTGAAATGATTAGCCAGCGGATTTGTAAATGAATCTGATGAGGTTAATTATAGGGATAACTCACTTCAGTGAAAATTAACGTTCCTCTACGATTTGTGCCTAATTCTCTACAAACCAATGTTTAAACATGACTTAACCCATGAAATACAATGCATTAAATGAGAGGGATGGTCTGAAAATATCTTAATAAAAAAATATGCTTGATTTATATAAACCCTGTAGTGATTATATTAAGCCGAACTTACTGTGGGTTTGTATGAAAGAGACTGCGCGATTTTATTTTGAAAAAAATTTGCATTTACTACAACGGATGCTGGCGAAATATTTAACCGAGCCGGGTGATATAATTACGCCGGTAGAGGGATTGAAATTACATCGTTTTAACCATACCGATATGGCGAAGCCACACTTCTATAATCCGCTATTGATTATTGCAGTCCAGGGGAAAAAATGGGTACGTATCGGTACGCAGGATTATGCCTTTGGTGAACATAATTGCTTTATTTCCGGAGTGAATATGCCGGTCTCAAGCTGCCTGCTGGAAGCTACGGAAAACGAACCTTATCTTTCAATGTCATTAGAACTGGACAGCCGGTTGATTGCTACCCTGGCACAAAGTGTTCCCGCTCCTGTCAACCAGAGTACCGCCACCGCCACCGCGGTCGGGGCGATGGTGCAGCCGATCAGCCCAGATTTACTCGAAGCTTTTTTACGTATGATGGAGCTTATTGATAAACCTGAGGATGCAAAAATACTGGGGCCACTCATATATCAGGAGATCCACTTTCGGTTGATGGCAACTCCCTTTGGCAATCAGTTACGCCTTTTTAACACCGCCGGTTCAAAAAGCAATCTCATAAGGCAGTCTATAAATTGGCTTGTTGTACATTACAAAGAATCTCTTTCCATGGAAGATTTAGCCGCCAAAATTAATATGGCACCATCAACGTTCCACAAACATTTTAAGGAAGTTACTGCCCTTAGCCCGTTGCAATATCAGAAGCATTTGCGGCTGTCTGAGGCTCAGCGCTTAATGCTGGCCAATAACTACACAGCCAGTCAGGCCGCATTTGAGGTGGGCTATGAAAGTACCAACCAGTTCAGCCGAGAATACAAAAGGTTGTTTGGCGAATCCCCCAAAAAGAACATTACTGGTATGACGACAGGCTAACGGGTTCTGTCGCATTAAGGCCTCGCCAGGTAAAATGTTTTTTTTTATATTTTTCACCGATACTTCCGACCCCAAATTACTGTATTCTCTCTTCGTTATTAGCGAGAGAGTGCGCAATGCCGACAAGCCTAAAAAATATCAGATGAGCCTACTTATACAAAAAAATCAAGGATGATACGGTGCATCGCTTTCGTAACTGATATGACCATTTGGCCACATGATAATTTCATCCCCGTCAATGAGAACTTTAGTGGCGTTTGATGTTCCAACAATACAAGGTATATTATACTCTCTTGATATTATACAGGCATGCGACAATACACCGCCCTCATTGGTAATAATGCCTTTGCATTTTCTAAATAATGCCACCATATTAGGTTGTGTCATTTCAGTGACAACTATTTTCCCCATATAGCTTTGAATATCTATTTTTGTTTCATAGTTGATTATTTTAACCACCCCATGTACTTTCCGCTTAAGAGAAGGTATTCCGTGAAGGTTATTATTTGATGGCAATATTTTCGCCTCAACATCCTCATGAAAAAAATTGCCAAAAGAAATTCTTGGCGTTAATGCTTTGTCTTTATTTCTTTTCATTAAAATACCATGACACCTTTTCTCTTTCTCTTGAGTTGTTAGTTTGATATCGTTTTTTATTAAATTAACAATATCATCTGACATATAACTCTGATAAAGATCATTCTGAGATTCGTTATGGTTTTTAGAAATCCACTCCATCAAAATCATCATGTGAAAATAAACCCCGGCCCATCCGTTTTTTACATGCATCCGTTCCGTTGACAGTAACTTTAAATGCTTTAGATCCTCGCTCATATCTGATAATGATTGCATTTTTCTATTTTCTGTTGATTTATCGTCGCATTTTATTTCTTTTGCAAGGTGAAGTGATTTTATACCCTCAATCATGTCATTCCTATTCCTATAATTAATGGAAAGGTAGGGGTATTTCCTTACATGATTTGTTATGCTGTCATTACTACTAATATCTAAATTTGAAAAATCATTTTGCTCGCGAAACATCAAGTCATTATTACCAATCGATAATAAATCCGCAATCTCATCACGGGAATATTTTAACGATAGCTTTCTTTCAATGATATTGGTCACAATGGATGCTGAGCGCATATAATAACGTATGTATTTACAGTACAATGAAGATAAAGTTCTAAAATAATCAACAGCAGTGTCTTTTGAAACGAACTCTGGAGGTTCAATAAGTGGATAATAGTCGACGGGTTTGAATGGGCTGTTTAGTACTTTCATGGTATATGCCAATGCAGAAATGTGATCCTTCAACCCGATGTAACAATGAAAGGTTTTATCTAGATCTCTGCTATAGATGATCTCCTCATGCAGATAAATATCTTTTTTCTGATTCTCTCCATCATTACATCGTGTTTTGAAAGCCTGTTCCATTGCCCAAAGTGGTTCACGTGTTGACCAAGCATATCTAAAGCAATCTGACGGAATTACTGTAATAGGTCTGCATTGCAATATCCATACATTCCCGTCGTAGTCTATACACCATTCAATATCCACAGGTACATTAAAGATCATTTCAAGCTGAATGATAAACTCAAAGAGTTTTAACGGAATATTATCATTTTCATGATAAGTATGTTTTTTTAAAACTAAATGTCGTGGGATAATATTTCCAGAAACAATGTTTTCACACCGCCCTTCATAATATTCAATATAAATATCATTATCTCCATTTATTGGGTTAATTGAAAAAGCAACTCCAGACGTTTTAGCTTCAATCTGTTTTTGCACAATCACTGGGATCATTCTGCTTTTTTTAGAATGTCTCCTGACAGCTTGAAAAGCTAACTCTATCTCATCGGAAGAAACATCAAGTATTGTTTTATAAATACCAGCGGCAGATTTTTTATCGCCATCCTCTTTATCAGAACTAGATCTAACAGAAACTCTCCCATGAGAAATATATTTATTATATAATTTGATGCAATCTTTATTGGAGGGTGATTCCGCATTATTAATAACAAACCCAGGTGGAACAGGGATCCCCACTTCAGCTACTCTCATTAAATTAAATGCTTTGTTCCCTACGCGTTTTATGTTTGTTGCTTCATAAAGGTTAGTTGACATATTAAGCCTCGCTAATATTAGTTAAAGGAAGATTCATAAGTAAATCTTTATAAATCAACTTAAGCAGCTCGATGCTTTATATATAATGTAGCAGGTTTTGAAAGTTATTTACTTTAAATCGAAGTATTATGCTATTAATTGTTGCTTGGGATTAATCGTAAGATTTTCGCAAGTAATTAAAATTTTGTACTAAGCGTTTTGTCTTATCTCAGCGTACCTAGGAGTGAATAATCCAAATAAGACGCTTTTTCTGTCTCATTTTAACTATTTTGTGCCAGTTGTTCGCGGAAGCTTTGAAGGGTTTTTTGGATAGTTATAATGTAATGATTTTATGGATTTTAAGAGACATTTGGGGGTCACTCCGTCACCTAACCAGCATGACCCCCTTTCTGACCCCCAATTTATCCCGATTCAGAGGGGTAATTGAAGATAGGCCGAGAAGAGTGAATAACCGACGAAGGCGCGTGCAGCAAGGGTAAAAGCTCGAAAAGCAAAAAGCCCGCGCAAGTTTCCTTGTGCGGGCTTTTCTAAATATGGCTCCTCTGACTGGACTCGAACCAGTGACATACGGATTAACAGTCCGCCGTTCTACCGACTGAACTACAGAGGAATCGTGTGAACGGGGCGAATACTAACGGGGGTAGCTCGGCTTGTCAAAGGCCTTTCTTCATAAAGCTGTCTGAGTGTTGAAGAAATCGGCAAATGCCCCCGTTTTAACGGAATTTTGTGCAAAATTCTATCGTAAGCGCTTATCCCAGAATGCGTTTTGCCCAGGAAGAAATTTCATCGCCGCTGCCGATATCAGCCTGTACCAATCCATTAATCATAAAAGTCGGTGAAACATGGATGCCATTTTGGCGCGAGTATTTGCAGTGCCACTTAATGACATTTTGCAAGTCGGGACGAGCAAATGCTTCGCGCGCGTCAACGCCGCTGTACTGTTCCAGACGATTAATAATGTCGTTTGGTGTCGCGTCCATGTTGGGCCCGGAGCAATGGTCTTTAAACTCAAATTCTTCGCGGTGATCGGCCACTGCCTGCAATACCGCCCTGGCGGCTTTTTTCCCGTCGGGCAGGGTAGATGCCGCGAGGATATAACGTACAATCACGCCGGAATACATGTGCCACGGCTGTGATTGCAGGTGAATTTTCAGCGTGATGTTGTCTTCACCGACCTCCTCCAACAGCGCATCAAATTTGTTAAAAGCGCGCACCGAGAACGGGCAGGTAGGTTCGAGAAAGACTTCGAAGACGTTTTTTCCGTGGCCCCAAACCAGCGGGTCGGCGTGCAGCGGGGTGTTGGCAGTCATAATCAATTCCCTTCAGTGAAAATTATTAACTAAAACATCTTGGCAAAACCCAAAGCATAGGGCCAGTCAGGGCGGGTAAATTACCCGCTGTTTTAAGTTAACAAAGATTACCGTCTCCCGCTGCTCGTCAGATTTTTTGCAGTGCTCTCTGGGCTAACTCGGTGAAATAGGCCACCGCAGGTTCGATAATCTCTTCATTGGGTTCGAAAGAAGGATGATGTAAACCGAACTTGCTGGCGCTGCCAATGCTGACAAACGCGCCGGGAACGTGTTGCAGGTAGAAAGCAAAGTCTTCACCACCCATCTGTGGTGTAGCAATTTCAGTGTCATAGCCACGTTCTTTGGCGACTAAAAGCGCAAATTCTGCCCACTCTGGCGTATTAATCAACGCAGGTGGCCCCGGCTGCCAGTCGAGGGTAGCCGTTGCACCAAAGCCGCTGGCAATGCCGTTAATCAACGATCGGATACGGTCAGGGATTTCTTTGCGAATCAAATCGTTATGCGTGCGTACTGTGCCTTCCAGTTCCACTGTTTGCGGAAGAACATTCCAGGTATTGCCTGCGGTAAAGCGCGTCACGCTGACGACTACCGATTCCTGAGAGCTATAAATCCGGCTCGCCAGCGTTTGCAGCGTCGTGACGATTTGGCTCCCGATTACCACCGAGTCAATGCCTTCATGCGGGCGTGCAGCATGTGCCCCTTTGCCATTGATATTAATAGTAAAACGATCGACATTGGCATAAAACGCACCACCACGGGTGATCAATTTCCCCAGCGGCAGATTAGGCGCGTTATGCATGCCGAAAATAGCCTTAACTCCTTCCAGTGCTCCCGCGTCGATCAACTGCTGAGCGCCGTTAAAGGTCTCTTCTGCCGGCTGAAACAGAATGCGCACCCGACCTTTGAGCGTTTTCTCCTTTTCTTTCAAACGATAAGCTACGCCGAGCATTACGGAGGTGTGAACGTCGTGACCGCAGGCGTGCATCACACCGCTGTTTTTGGATGAAAACGCCACGGAGGTAGCCTCTTCAATCGGCAGCGCATCAATATCAGCTCGCAGCGCAATTAAAGGTTCACCATGACCCAGTTCGACCACGACACCGGTTTTTAGCCTAAGAGGAAGAATGCGGATATCAGCCTGTTTCAACCAGGCAGTGATGCGTTCGGTAGTGGCAAATTCGTGATTGGACAGTTCTGGGTGCTGATGAAGTTCGCGCCGCCAGGCCACCAACTGGTTGATTAATGTATCCGTCATGACATCCTCGTCTATTAGGGCTAAATACAGCATCATCCAAAGATGTCGATGGCGCGTGAACCAACGATTTGCGATAAGCTTTGCCATAAAATAGCTATGTCTATTGCCAGATTTATCATTCTCTTGCGCAAAATTGTTGTTTTACTCCCGCCCAATGTCCGTTCAATATCGCTAATCAAGAAATGGAGAACCTTGCTTCGTTCTATTGCCAGATTCTGGAGGAAACGCATGAGCAACAATTTTTCTGCGCAGCTAATTAACTGGCGCAGAACTCTGCACACCTGGCCTGAGCTGTCGAATCAGGAACAGGCCACTACCGCACGTATTCGCGGATGGCTTGAAAATGCCGGGATCCGCATTCTGGATTATCCTGTTCAAACCGGCGTGATTGCCGAAATCGGCCACGGCGAATCGCTGATTGCCCTGCGCGCTGATATCGATGCGCTGCCTATTCATGAACAAACCCGACTTCCTTTCGCCTCGCAACATGCCGGAGTCATGCACGCCTGCGGTCACGACGTTCACACCTCGGTAATCCTTGGTGCGGCAATGCAGCTTAAGGCGCGTGAAGACCGGTTACCGGGCAGAGTACGTTTATTCTTTCAGCCGGGTGAAGAAAACTGCACCGGCGCGAAACAGTTTATTAAAGCCGGGGCGCTGGAAGGCGTGCAGGCAATTTTTGGTATGCACAATGAACCCGGTTTGCCAGTAGGAACCTTTGCCACTCGCGGCGGCGCATTCTATGCCAATGCCGATCGTTTTATTATCAATATTCACGGTAAAGGGGCGCATGCGGCGCATCCCGAGCAAGGTATCGATACCATTGTACTGACCAGTCAGGTGATTCAGGCTTTGCAGGCCCTCACCAGCCGCAGCTTTAATACTCTCGACAGTCTTGTGCTGTCCGTGACCCGTATTGATGCAGGGAAAACCTGGAACGTATTGCCTGAAAACGTGATGTTTGGCGGAACCTTGCGCACTCATGATGTAAAAGTGCGTGAGCAAGTGCAGCAGCGCGTCAATCATCTGGTCAAGAGCCTGGTCGAGGCCAGTGGCGGCAGCGCTGACGTGAGCTGGACGGCGGGCCCACCAGTGTTAATCAATGATAAAAACTGGGCGCGTGTGGCATCTGAAGTGGCAAAAGACGCGGGATATGAGGTTCGCACCGCAGATTTGCACCTTGGTGGCGAAGATTTTGCCATTTATTTGCAAAATGTCCCCGGTGCCTTTGTCAGCATTGGCAGCGACAGTGAGTTTGGTTTGCACCATGAAGGTTTTAATCCAGATGAAACTCTGCTTGCTCCGGCAGCAGAATATTTTAGTCACCTCGCCGAGCAAGCCTTAACCCTGCTGAACGAAAAAACTCTTGAAATAAATCCTGCCTGATATTGTCTCCTTTAATAAAAACTCTCTGGCGAACGAGCCGGAGGGTTTGCACCTGTTTTGTGAGTGGTTGCTTATTTTACGTGCATATCGTTTAGCCCTATGACTCGCCAAATCCTCGAAATTTCTGAAAGTCCACGCCTTTAAGCTGATTAATTCCTGATTTTTTGCTGATTTAAAACAGATTTTCTCCCTATTTTTTGTGCGCCTATAAAATTGGCATAGCTGTTGCTTTGTTACCTCACTAACAAGAATTGTTAAGTTGATAACAAAGCAACAGGGGCTTATGGCAGATAATCTGGACGTGATCGCACAAATTCAAGGCTCGTTTGCCGGACAGACGCCGACGGGTAAACGAATTGCCGGTTATCTGCTGGCGAATCTCGCGCAGATCCCCTTTGAAACTGCTGACAGCATTGCTCGCAGCGCTGCCACCAGCGGAATTTCCGTTGGCCGCTATCTGCGCAGTCTGGGTTATCGCAACCTTGATGACTTCAAGCAAACCCTGCGCCAGCAAAGTAGTGGGGCGCTTTATCAGCCGTGGGTGGTGACCGATCGCCTCGGCGCTTATCGCCAACGCAGTAAACAGCCGCGGCAGGAAAAGCTCCAGCAAGGTCTGACGCTGGAACTGGAAGCTATCCAGCACGTATATCAGTTGGCGCAAAGTGACAGTTTTGCCAATGTCAGCCGAGGTCTGGCCGAGGCCGATGCGGTGTTTATCCTTGGTATTCAGTCGCTGCGCGGGATTGCCAACACGTTTTACAGCAATCTGGAATATTTGCGGCCTCAGGTTTATTTCGCTGACGGCCAGTCGGGCACCTACGTTGAGTCGCTGAACTCGGAGTTCGCCTCACCGTACCTTATCGTCAGCGATACCCGTGCCTATTCGGTGATCGCACAGAAATACTGCAAGGCCGCTTGCGATCGCGGTCTGCGGGTGGGGTTAATCACCGATATTTACTGCCCGTGGGCGCACGATTATCCGGTGGATTTGCTGCAAATAAAGACCGATACCGGCCAATTCTGGGATTCGATGGCCCCGCTGAGTTGCCTGTTTAACCTGCTGTGCTCGTCAGTGCTTGAGCTGCGCGGCGACGAGGTAGAGCAGAGGCTGGCGACCAATCGGGTACTGCAAAAAGAGTTCGGACAGTTTGAGTCCTGAAGGGTAAAAACCTCCCGGCAACAATATTATTTTTCAACAGGGGCAGTAGAAAATCATTATGAAAGAACAAGATATCACGCTAGTTGATGTGGTCACGCTTTTACCTGAAGCGGTTATTGATATGAAGTATGCCACCGACGATAACCTTACCGGCCACGTTGTTTACTGTGAAAACCGCTGCCTGCTGCATCCTGATGCCGCTAAAGCATTAGTGCGCTGTTTTGACGTTGCAAAATTGGCTGGTTTCAATCTCAAAATTTTCGATGCTTATCGACCGAAACAGGCGCAAAAGGTGTTTTGGGCCGTCTTGCCAAATCCTGATTATGTGGCCGATATCAGCATTGGTTCACACCACAGCCGTGGCGTTGCCATAGATTTGACATTAATTGACGAGCAGGGCCACGAGCTGGATATGGGCGCGGGTTTCGATGAAATGACCGAGCGATCGCATCCGTTTTATCCGCACCTGCCTGCCGAAATCCAGCGCAACCGTTTGCTACTTAACGCAGTGATGGCGGCAGGTGGCTTTATCGGGATGCCCACCGAATGGTGGCACTTCGAGCTGCCAGATTCTATTTCCTATCCGCTTTTGGAAGATATATTTGACTGCTATCCGTCAAAACACCTTGCCTGATCCTTGGCATTTTTCATCGTTGCTACCTTAGATACCAGGAGTTTGCAGATGTCGACTATTACAGCAAAGACCGCAGCAAAATCATTATTTAATAAAGCGTTAATCAAAAAAACAACGCTGGCAGGTGCCGTGATACTAGCACTATCGGGGATAAGTTTGCAGGCGCAGGCTGCCGTCCCGAAAGATATGCTGGTGATTGGTAAAGCGGCTGATCCGCAGACCTTGGACCCGGCCGTAACCATTGATAACAATGACTGGACGGTGACTTATCCGGCGTATCAGCGTCTGGTGGGGTATAAAACCGAAGGCGGTAAAGGATCGACTCAAGTCGAGGGCGATCTTGCCGCTAGCTGGACCGCTTCGCCGGATCAATTGGTATGGACCTTCAAACTCAAACCGGGCGCTAAATTTGATGACGGGTCCGAGGTGAATGCCGATGCGGTGAAATGGTCGTTCGATCGTCTGATGAAAATCGCTCAGGGACCTTCCGAGGCTTTCCCGAAAGACATGCAGGTCTCGGTGGTTGACCCGATGACTGTGCGTTTTACCCTGAAAACTCCATTCGCGCCGTTCCTTTACACATTGGCTAACGATGGTGCAGGAATTGTTAACCCGGCGATTGCCAGAGGGAATCCAGCCGATGGCGGTAAAGCCTGGATGTCGAACCACACGGCTGGCTCCGGCCCTTACAAGCTGGATCGCTGGGAGAAAGGTCAGCAGTTGGTTCTGGTGCCGAATCCTTATTACAACGGACCAAAGCCGGCTTTCAAACGTGTGACGGTGAAAATTATCGGTGAAAGCTCCAGCCGTCGTTTGCAGCTGTCTCGCGGCGACTTGGATATTGCCGATTCGCTGCCTATCGACCAGCTAGCAGCACTGAAGCAGGAAAATAAAGTCGCGGTAAATGAGTATCCGTCGTTGCGCGTGACTTACCTGTATCTCAACAATGCCAAAGGTGCGATGAGCAATGTCGACCTGCGCCGCGCGGTGTCTTACGCGGTGGATTATCAAGGCATGGTGAAGGGTATTCTCGGCGGCAACGCCAAACAGATGCGCGGCCCGATCCCCGATGGTATGTGGGGTTATGATCCGAAAGCCATGCAGTACAGCAACGATATGACCAAGGCCAAAGCCGATCTCGCCAAGGTGAAACCGCAGCCGGATACATTAGATTTTCTCTATTCCGACAGTGATCCGAACTGGGAACCGATCGCGCTTTCCGTTCAGGCTAGCCTGGCAACCGCCGGGGTGAAAGTGAAGCTCGAAAAACTGGCAAACGCCACCATGCGTGACCGCATCGGGCAAGGCGATTACGACATATCTATCGGTAACTGGAGTCCGGATTTTGCCGACCCGTACATGTTTATGAACTACTGGTTCGAGTCTGACAAGAAGGGGCTGCCGGGTAACCGCTCGTTCTATTCCAATCCGCAGGTTGATGATCTGTTGAAGAAAGCAGTATCAGTCACCGATCAGAAACAGCGTACTGATTATTACCAGCAGGCGCAGAAAATTGTTATCGACCAGGCGGCCTACGTTTACCTGTTCCAGAAAAACTATCAGGTAGCGATGAACAAAGACGTGAAAGGCTTTGTTTTCAATCCGATGCTGGAGCAGGTGTTCAACGTGGCGCAGATGAGCAAGCAGTAAGTTTGAATGAATTGCCGACACTGGCTGAAATTTGCCATGACACCGGGGCAGTAGCTCCGGTGCTTTGTTCAGGGGAACGTTATGACTTTTTGGACCATTATTCGCCAGCGCTGCTGGGGGCTGGTTTTAGTAATGGCCGGTGTGTGTGTCATTACTTTTATTATTTCACACATGATCCCCGGTGACCCGGCGAGATTGCTGGCCGGCGATCGTGCAAGTAATGAAATGGTGCTGCACATGCGTCAGCAGTTGGGGCTGGATCAGCCGCTGTACGTGCAGTTTTATCGCTACGTAATTGATCTGCTGCACGGCAATCTTGGCACCTCGATTCGTACCGGCAGGCCGGTGCTGGAAGACCTGCGGACCTTTTTCCCCGCGACGTTAGAACTGGCACTGAGCGCTCTGGTGCTGGCGATTATCCTTGGTATTCCACTCGGCGTGCTCTCGGCGGTCTATCGTAACAAACTGCCGGACCACCTGGTGCGCATGATGTCGGTAATCGGGATTTCGACGCCTGCGTTTTGGCTTGGCCTGGGGGTGATTATTTTGTTCTACGGCCATCTGAATATGCTGCCGGGCGGCGGACGCCTTGATGACTGGATGGACCCGCCGACCCACATCACCGGCTTTTATGTTATCGATTCCATCTTGACGGGCAATCGCGATGCGCTTCTTAACAGCCTGCAACATTTGCTGATGCCCGCGCTGACGCTGGCCTTTGTGCATATGGGGATCGTGGCGCGACAGATTCGCTCGGCAATGCTTGAGCAGATGGGCGAAGACTATATCCGCACCGCGCGGGCCAACGGGCTGTCGCATTGGCGGGTAATTATCTGCCATGCGTTGCCGAATGCGTTAATTCCGTCGGTGACCGTTCTCGGGCTGGCCATGGGCGATTTGTTGTACGGCGCAGTATTAACCGAGACGGTTTTTGCCTGGCCAGGCATGGGCGCTTATGTCGTCAGTTCGATTCAGGCGCTTGATTTCCCTGCGGTGATGGGCTTTGCAGTGGTGGTGTCTTTTGCCTATGTGCTGGTGAACCTGTTGGTAGATTTACTTTACGTGTGGATTGACCCGCGTATTGGCAGAGTGGGGTAGACGATGTCTTTGATTGAACCAGGTGTCGACAGCAGTCGCGCCGATATTGTACCGCCGGAGGTCAAGCCGCGCTTTGCCTCGTGGCGTAAGACTGCCCACCAGTTGGGGCGCAGTCCGCTGACGGTATTAGGTTTGGCGATCATGCTGATTGTGGTTTTTCTTATGATCTTTTCGCCGTGGCTGGTGCCGCACGACCCCAACGCGATAGACCTGACGGCGCGTTTGCAGGCTCCCTCGGCGGCGCACTGGTTTGGCACCGATGAAGTCGGGCGAGATTTGTTTAGCCGCGTATTAATCGGTAGTCAGCAGTCGGTCACTGCCGGGCTGGCAGTGGTTATCCTCGCGGGCAGCATTGGCTCGCTGCTTGGCTGTTTCTCCGGCGTGATGGGCGGTCTGGTGGATGCGCTTATCATGCGCTGCATGGACATTATGCTGTCTGTGCCCTCGCTGGTGCTGACGATGGCGTTGGCCGCCGCGCTGGGTCCGAGCCTGTTTAACGCCATGCTGGCGATAGCCATTGTGCGCATTCCGTTTTATGTCCGCCTGGCGCGGGGGCAAACGCTGATGCTGCGTCATCAGGCTTATATGCAGGCCACTCGCACCTTTGGCGCGTCGCGCTGGCATCTGATTACTTGGCACGTACTGCGTAATGTCCTGCCGCCGCTGGTGGTGCAGGCCTCTCTCGATATCGGCACGTCAATTCTGATGGCTGCGACTCTGGGATTCATTGGTCTTGGCGCGCAGCAGCCGACCGCGGAGTGGGGTGCGATGGTCTCCAACGGTCGCAACTATATTCTCGATCAATGGTGGTATTCCGCCTTCCCGGGCATGGCGATTTTGATCACCGCCACCGGTTTTAACTTGTTCGGCGACGGTCTGCGCGACCTGCTCGATCCGAAAAGCAGAGGGCGTTGATGATGGCAGAAATTCTAGCAGGATCTCCCCAGCAGCCGGTGCTGGAGATAAATAGTCTGAAACTGGTTTTTCCAGTGTACGGAGCAGAAATCAGCGCGCTGAATAATGTCTCTTTAAAAGTGAATGCTGGTGAAATTGTTGGCGTGGTGGGCGAATCCGGTTCTGGAAAGTCTGTGACTGCAATGATGTCGATGCGACTGTTGCCACAGGACAGCTTTAGCATTAAATCGGGCGAACTGAAGCTGCTGGGAACCGATGTGATTACCGCCAGCGATAAACAGATGCGCCAACTGCGCGGAGCTCGCGTGGCAATGATTTTTCAGGAGCCAATGAACGCCCTGAATCCGACGCGAAAAATCGGCAGGCAGATGTGTGAGGTTATCTGTCTGCATCAAAAAATCAGTCGTCAGGCCGCTTTCAAAAAGGCCATCGGACTGTTGCAGGAGATGCAAATTGGCGACGCCGAGCAGGTCATGGGGCGCTATCCGTTTGAGCTTTCCGGCGGTATGCGCCAACGCGTGTTGATTGCGATGGCGTTTTCCTGCGAGCCGGAATTGATCATTGCCGATGAGCCGACAACCGCACTGGACGTCACCGTGCAGCGTCAGGTTCTAAGGCTGTTGCGACGTAAAGCCAAATCTAGCGGCACGGCAGTGCTGTTTATTACTCACGATATGGCGGTGGTGTCCCAGCTTTGCGACCGGGTGTATGTAATGTACGCCGGTCACGTTATCGAAAGCGGTAATACGGCGGAGGTTATTGAAAGCCCGGCGCATCCTTATTCCATCGGGTTACTACAGGCTGCGCCTGAAAACGGCGAGCCTCGCAGCTTGCTGAAGGCTATCCCCGGCACGGTGCCGAATCTGGCGAAACTTCCCGGCGGCTGTGCCTTTCGCGGGCGCTGTAGTCACGGCGATAGCCAGTGCGCACAGTCACCCAAACTTGCCGCGCTGGACGGCCGCTCGCAGCAACAGGTCGCGTGTTGGCATCCGCAACGAATAGAATCGATTACCCTTCAGGAGCCAATCTGATGAATCAAGATGCATTGATTGAACTACAGGATATTCGCGTTCGTTTTGCCGCGAAATTTAACTGGCTCGGTAAGCCGAAGGGTTACGTGCATGCGCTGAACGGGTTGGATTTAAATATCATGCGTGGCGAAACGCTGGGCATCGTTGGCGAATCGGGCTGCGGCAAAAGCACGTTGGCACAGCTGTTGATGGGGCTGCAAAAACCCAGCAGCGGGCAGCTCTTGCGCGCTCGTTCCGACGGTTCCTGGTTTGGTTCCGGCATGCAAATGGTGTTTCAGGATCCGCAGTCATCGCTGGACCCGCGTTTGCCGGTGTGGCGCATTATCACCGAGCCGGTGTACGTGCAGAAACACAATCCAGCCAGCGAACGTCGTAAATTGGCTGAGGAACTGGCGGAGCAGGTGGGGATCCGGAAAGAGTATCTCGATCGTCTGCCGCATGAGTTTTCCGGTGGTCAGCGCCAGCGTATTTCTATCGCGCGTGCGCTGTCTTCCGAGCCGGATATTATTGTGCTGGATGAGCCGACCTCAGCGCTGGATATCTCGGTGCAGGCGCAAATTCTTAACCTTCTGGTGGAGTTACAGCGCCAGCGGAATCTCACTTTTGTGCTGATTTCGCACAATGTTTCCGTGGTGCGCCATATGAGCGACCGCGTGGCGGTGATGTATCTGGGGCAAATCGTCGAGCTGGGACCGGCGGAAAAAGTGCTGACTCGTCCGCAGCATCCGTACACCAAACTGCTGCTCGACTCTGTACCGCAGGCGGGGCGCTCGCTGGATGATGGGCAGGAAGACAGAAAAGGGGAATTACCCAGCAATCGCAACTTGCCGCAGGGCTGTTATTTCCGTGAGCGCTGCCCTTATGCTGGCAATGGATGCCAGATGCCGCAGGATTTACGCGTTAATCTTTCGGGCCTGGCAGTTCGGTGTCATCGGGTAACCTGAAACGATAACTCATCGAAGTGAAAATTATGTGAGGAGTCTTCATAAGAGAGGCTCTCCCTATAACAGAGAGAGCCAGAGGGTTGACTTATTTTAGAGTTATCGACGATTTTCGGTGGGCTCTTTCCCTTGCCACAGGCTGCCGGGGATGGCTACGCGGCCTTCAAACAGCAACCGCGCAGTGCGCAACAGGCCGCATCCGGCTAGCCTTTCGGCCCCTTTAGCCGCGATATTTACGTGCAACTCAACGCTGAATTCACCGCTTGGATGTTCGACGCTAATGCGTGGGCGATCGCCCGCTGGTGTGTTGGCCAATCCTTCAGTAACAGAACCGGGCAGCAGGCAGGCGCTAGCCACGCTAACGGCCCCGAGTACGCCAATTGACGCGTGGCAGCGGTGTGGAATAAAGGTGCGGCTGGAGATGGAACCGCCGTCACGAGCTTCCGCAACCAATGTCATTTTTGGCACTGTGCGCTGCGAGACATCACCGAGATTCATCTTCGGACCCGCCTGTAAACGTATTGATTCCAGTCTGGCCTTGAGTTCGGAATCATCGTCGAGCTGCTGTCGCGTTTCATACCCGCTGCGCCCCACATCGGCGGCGCGTAACAGCACCACCGGCATGCCGTTATCAATGCAGGTCACTTCAATGCCGTCAAACGTGTCGATCACTTTGCCCGTCGGCAGCAGCGAGCCACAGCTTGATCCGGCAATATCAGCGAACTCGATCATGATTTCGCTTGCGCTGCCCGGCACGCCGTCTATCTTCAGGCTGCCTTCATACTCAACCTGGCCCTGCGGCGTCGGCACGTGAGCAATGGCTATCTGCCCGGTATTTTCCATAAAAATTCGTACCGGAGTCAGGCCATCTGCCGCGCTAATCAAACCTTGCTCGATAGCAAAAGGGCCGACGGCTGCCAGAATATTGCCGCAGTTTTGCCCGTAATCCACCACGGCTTTATCGACATTCACCTGCGCAAAAAGATAATCGACATCAGCGTCATTGCGAGCAGAGGGGCGGATAATCGCGACTTTGCTGGTCAGCGGATCTGCGCCACCCACGCCGTCTATCTGCCGCGGATCTGGCGAGCCCATTACCGCCAGCAGCACACGATCGCGAAGCTCGTTGTCTTCAGGTAAATCATCGGCTAAAAAGAACGCGCCCTTTGAGGTTCCACCGCGCATCAGCACGCAGGGAATTCGGGTTTGCAGCATAGAACCTCCTCAACGCTTAAGCGAATTTTCCTGTCCTACAGCGTCGGCAAGTTCTTCGACGTCGGTATAATAAGTCAGGCCTTTCTTCTCGAGGGTTGGACGCATGTTATAGATATCGAGGCCTAATTCGCCGTCGGCCATGCGTGCGCGTTTACTCTCTTCCAACGCCTCGCGTTGACGGCTGGCTTCGGCAACTTGCGCCACTTCTTCACGTCGAACCACCACTACGCCATCATCATCAGCGACGATCGCATCGCCCGGATAAACAATCTGCCCGGCGCAGAGCACGGGAATATTCACCGAACCCAGCGTTTCTTTTACCGTGCCCTGTGCGTACACCGCGTGTGACCACACCGCGAAACCCATCTCGCGTAAAGTGCGAGTATCACGGACGCCAACGTCAGCGACCAGGCCAATTACGCCGCGCGCTTTTAACGATGTCGCCAACAGATCGCCAAAATAACCGTCGCCGCACGGGGAGGTTGGCGCAACCACCAGAATATCGCCCGGTTTACACTGTTCCACCGCAACGTGGAACATCCAGTTATCGCCCGGTGCCACCAGCACGGTTACCGCGCTGCCGGAAATCGCCACATCTTTTTGGATAGGGCGAATAGCCGGAGAAAGCAGCCCTTTACGACCCTGAGCTTCATGCACGGTTGCCACGCCAAAGGCGGCCAACGCCGCGACCTGTTGTTGCTCGGCGCGAGGAATATTACGCACCACCACGCCTTTTTTGCCGAGGATCAGACCTTGGTAGTTGCTCATGCCAGCTCTCCTGTCACCCGTGGGAAGATGCTCTGATAACCTTCGCCGTAAACGATATTTTTGCTGGTTGTGATACCCACGTTTCTTTTCGCCTGCACGCCACGCTGCTGGGCAACGCGAGTGTAGTATTCCCACAAGTGTTCCTGACCGGCCATGCATTGGATTGCGGCGTATTTCTTGTCCCACACGTCGGTGATATCCAGCAGCACGTCGGGTTTCCACTCGCATTGTTCTGGTTGGTGCGGCTCAAAGCAGTAAACCGGCGGTGCAGCAACGATTGGCTCGCCCGGCTTGTAGCCCTCGGCCTGAGCAATAATACGTGCCTCCTGCGCCAGATTGGTCGCCATCGGATGATCGTAGTTATAAGGATCTTTTAGGGAATGGGTCAGCACGAAGTGTGGCTGAATACGGCGGTAAACGTCAGCCAGGCGGAACAGATCGTCTTTGGTGGCGCGCAGCGGGTAATCGCCCATATCAAAGAACTCAACGCTGGCGCCAAGGATTTCAGCTGCCGCCATGGCTTCTTCACGACGCGAAGCTTTAACTCTTTCTTCGGTCATCTCACCCTTGCGCCAAAGTTTGGCAGACTCACCGCGCTCACCGAATGACAGGCAAACAATGTGAACCTTATAGCCTAACTGAGTGTGCTGCGCGATGGCACCGCCCGCACGCCATACAAAGTCGGCCGAGTGGGCGCTAACAACCAGCGCAGTTTTGGCAGGATTTGCTGCATTGTTATTGGCATTGCTCATCTGCATATTCCTCATAGATTTTTCATTTGAAAGTGCCTGACGCTTCCGCGTGGTCTGATTTCTATGCTGTCAGTCGGCGTGGGTCACAGGTAATTCATTTGATTGCAGCAGGTATGCGTTTTATTTATATTGCTGAGTAAAGTCACAAAAAAAACACAATCGGGAGAAGGGGATGAACGACGAGAAGGGGTTATGTAACCTGATGCAAATTCGGGCTTTTTGTCAGGTTGTCGATCAGGGAAGTGTCTCGCGCGCTGCGGATGAGCTATTCCGTACTCAGTCGGCCATCACCCGCTCGATACGCGATCTCGAAGAACATTTATCGGTGCCGCTGTTTGAACGTCACGCCAACGGCATGCTGTTGACCGACTACGGTAAGTGCATTCTGCCGCGTGCGCGAAGGGCTATTGCCGACCTGCATGAAACCGCTGAGCTGCTGGCGCGATTGCAGGGGAAAATCGCGCACAATCGAGCACTCACCGAACCTCTTTATTTGTTTAACGTGCGGCGATTGCAGATTTTTATCGCTTTGTGCAAGACCCGCCATATGCAAACGGTGGCCACGCTGCTCGGCTTGAGCCAACCTGCCGTTTCTGCCGCTCTCAAAGTGCTGGAAAACGGTGCCGATCTCGCTTTGCTCGAGCGCACGCCACAGGGAATGATCCCCAGCCTCGCGGGTCAGGAAATTGTGCCAAACATCCGCCGCGCGCTTAATGAATTGCGGCACATTCCGGCGGACATTGCCGCCAGACAAGGGGTGCTGGTGGGGACGGTACAAATTGGCGCTTTGCCGCTGAGCCGGACGAAGCTGTTACCGCAGGCGATTTTGGCCGTTACCGCCAAATACGCTGGCATCAAGATTATTACCAACGAGAGCGCATTTGTGACACTGGCCTCAGAGCTGAGATCCGGGGAGGTAGATTTTATCGTCGGTGCGCTGCGAACCAGTGATTACGCCGCCGATATGGTCAGTGAGACTCTGTTTACAGAAAAAATGGTAATTGTTGCCCGTCGCGGTCATCCGTTGAGCGATACGGTGATTTCTCCGCAAGATTTACGCAGCGCGCGATGGGTGTTACCGCGTTCGGAAACTCCGGCCAGAAAGTTGCTGGAAAGCAGCTTTGAATCAGTGAATATTCCGCCTCCCGACCCGGTAGTCGAAAGCGGTGATTTGGCGATTGTGCGCGGATTATTACTGGACTCCGACATGCTGGCGGCAGTATCCGCCAGGCAGTTGCAGCATGAGTTGGACAACGGCGAGTTGGTCAGCCTTAACGTAGATTTGGCCGATACCCAACGCCCGATTGGTATCACTTTCCGCGCTGGCAGTCTGCTGTCGCCTGCTGCCAGCGCGCTCATTGAGGCCATACGAGCTCAAGGAACAATAAGTTAGAAAATTTCGCTCATATTTAGCTGACTCATCAACAACGCGTTGTCACTGTAATCTACCGGAATGGCCACCACGGCGGGTCCCTGAACGTCCATCGCCGCGTGCAGGGTCTGCTCCAGCGTATCAGCAGATGTCACGGCGAAACCTTTAGCACCAAAGGCGTCAGCGTAGGCTTTAAAATCAATCGGGCCAAACTGGATGCCTGACGTGCGCCGATACTTTTTCTCCTCCTGAATCGCCACCATGTTATAAGCCTGGTCGACCCAAATAATATGCAGCATATTAATGCCCAACCGCACCGCGGTTTCCAGCTCCATGCTTGATTGCATAAAACCGCCATCACCCGAGACAGAAACCACTTTCCGACCCGGCTCGACCAGCGCCGCGCCGATAGCCCACGGCAGAGCAACACCCATGGTCTGCTGGCCGTTGGAAATCAGCACTTGACGCGCGCGAAAGCTATACAAATAGCGGGCAATCCAGATATGGAAACTGCCCATATCCACGCACAGGGTGACATCGCTGTTAACAATGTCCTGCATCGCGCGAACCAAACGCAGGGGATGAATCGCAAACTGATTCAGGCTGCGGCCCTTTTGGTCCAGCAGTTGGCGCTGCAGGCGACGTTCTTCGAGAATATCAATCGCTGCCGGGCTGAGCACAATCTGCTGCGCGACACGATCGCCGAGCAAATCAATCGTGTCGGCAATATCGCCCACCAGCTCGATCTCTGGCTGGTATTCGCTATCGGTTTCAGCGGGGGTGACATCAATATGCACCAGTTCGGCAGTACCGTTACTCCACTGCGCAGGTTCGTATTCCACCGGGCTGTAGCCGATAGTAATGACGAGATCCGCGTTACGCAGCAGGCGATCTCCGGCCTGATTATTGAATAAACCAACGCGACCGGCGAAGCGGTGGAAAGCATCCTGATCGATAACGCCTGCCGCCTGATAGGTGCTGGTAACCGGCAGGTTGCTCTTTTTCAGCAGTCGACGAATGGCCTCGGCATTGCGCGGTTGACTGGCCATCAGGCCGAGCAGCAACACCGGATTTTTCGCCTTTTGCAGCATCCGGGCGACTTGCACAATAGCGTCCTGTGGCGCACTTCCGAGTGTCGGCGAGTAGGAGGTTAGCAGTTTGCCCCGGGTCGGCTTATTGATGAGGTCCATTGGCAGGCTGATAAATGCTGCACCGGGGCGACCAAATTCGGCGGCACGAAAGCCGTTGGCAACCACCTCTGCCAGCGCCGAAGACGAAATGGCTTCAGCCGAATACTTGGTCACCGGCCTGAACATGGCAACAGTGTCCATAGTCTGGTGAACCTGTTTTAAATGATCGGCCCGTTTTACCGCACCGCCGAGTGCCACCATGGGATCACCTTCAGAGTTGGCGGTGGCGACGCCGGTTATCAGGTTGGAACAGCCGGGTCCCGAGGTCACCAGCGCGACGCCGGCTTTTCCGGTAAGGCGACCCACTGCTCCAGCCATAAAGGCGGCATTGGCTTCGTGGCGGACAACCACGGTTTCTATGGTTGAATCGACCAGCGAGTCGAAAACACGGTCAATCTTGGCACCGGGAATGCCGAATACGTGTTTAACGCCCTGTGCTTGGAGTTGAGCCACTACCAGGTCCGCACCACATTTCCATTCATTTTTATCATTACTGTTTTCTGAATTATGCATTTTATCGCTCCATTAACCGGCGGCTGTTAGCTTTCTACGGCACGAATCGCTTCCCGCAAATTCTCGGGAGACAGATTGGCATTGAGGAAATCTTGGTCGTGAGGAAAATCAATAGCCAGTTTATCAACCGTGCCAAAGGTCAACGTTCCGCGCTCGACCTGATAATCCAGCACGTGTCCGCCACTATGGCGTGCCTGATCGATAAAATGCTCGTGGAAACCGGCAACATTAATGCCTTGCATATATTCTGGCGTAAGAAAGCCTATCAAGACTCCAACACTGTTTTTGATATGGAAAGTTGGCTGCTGTTTTACCGCTTCCATCATCGGCTTATAAGGGCGCTGCTGTTCTGGCACTGTGCGCGTATCCACGCGGCTAAACTCACCGTTGATTCGCAGTGCGCAAAAGGCATTCTGGCTAATGACCTGGTCGATCAGCGTATGGATCTCTTCACGGGTATGCGGACTGTCGATGTGATATTCATTAGTCGGATTAAAGAATGTCATGGTGGCGAACGGTGTTTTCTGCTCGGGGCTTGCTCGACGAGCTGTGCCATCACCGCGCAACTGGAAAATATTGCCGTCAAAAGCAATCAACTCGCCATCAAGTTTGTTGAAAGTTCCTAGCCCAAAATCACCGTGTTCACGCAGCTGCGCCATGGTGGTTTCCCCTTCATATACCCCGCTGAGCAAGGCGCTCATCAGCGAAGTTTGATAAAGCGTATTGGCATTGGAAACGGAAAGCTCTTTCATTTGGCTGCTCCAGAAAATCAATTAATAAGACTAACTAAAGGTTGACGCGATTCCTTCTACAGTTCCAATATTAAGAGATGTTCACTTTGAGACGTTTTTAATATGGAACTCCGTCATCTGCGCTACTTTGTCGCTGTAGCAGAGACTGCTAATTTTACGCGTGCTGCCGAAAGGCTGGGTATTTCACAGCCCCCTTTAAGTCAACAGATACAGCGGCTTGAGCATGAAGTTGGTACATCGTTGCTCAAGCGATTAACAAGGGGGGTTGAACTGACTGAAGCCGGAAAAGTGCTGTATGAGGATGCGCTGATCATACTAAAACTGTCTGATGCCGCTCTTGAACGTACCCGAAGTGTTGCAAGAGGGATGAACGGATTTCTACGTATTGGTTTTGCCAGCTCCTCGGCTTTCAATCCGCAGGTATTTGCCCTGTTACACCGTTATCGGGACAAATATCCTGGCGTCACGCTGGAGCCACAGGAAAAGGACATGTCCGGGCTAATGACTGCCTTGAGTGAAGGGGTTATTGATTTGGCGTTCGTTCGACTGCCCTGTGAGCGCAGCAAAGATTTTAACGTGCGCGTTATCGATGATGAAGAAATGGTGGTTGCATTACCCAAGAGACATCCGCTAAGCCGGGGAGAGAGTGTTTCGTTAACTGAATTGCGCAATGAAACGCTGATTACTTTTCCCCGCGAGCTGTCACCAGGGCTTTATGACGAGGTCATTGCAGCCTGTGAAGAGGCAGGATTTACACCAAACCTGGGGCAGCAGTGCCCGCAAATTGCCTCGTCGCTGAGCATGGTCGCGACCGGATTTGGCTATGCACTCGTTCCTGCTTCGTTAGGACGTATTGACGTCGCCAATGTTTGCTGTCTACCGATTGCCAATCAGCGAATTACGACACAGGTCGGGCTGGCATGGCGGCGGACTTCGCAAGGAAAATCCGCGCAGCATTTGCTAAACCTGATGACATCGGCGCTGGTGGAATAGGGTGTAGAAGACTATTGCATTGATATTATGCAGGTTGGTCACTGGCGAATAATGACAGTAACCAACCTTGAGAAAGAACGGCTTGATTTTGTTTTTATAATCTAGCGTATCTTGCCAAATCTGTTCTTTTTATAATCGCGATAGCCTTTAAACAGGTAACGCAGCTTTAATAGCTTTTGTTTTTCAAAGAAAATTACGCCAAATATTAGACGCATATTTTCACGCTTATAGTCTTCCGTAAATTGTGGAAAACGGTCCTGAATCAATAGACGGTTTCTGATGATGTAGTATTTGCGGATTGCAGCATGGTGCATAACCCACATATGGCGAGTGAAAAGGTACGGATGCAGCTTGGTGTTGCCAAGTTTGTGCTCCATATGCACTTCGCCAAAGGTATAAATTTTAAAGTTATTCTGAGTCAGCTTGTAACACAGATCGTGGTCAACCTCGTCAATGAATAAAGTATCATCGAAGCCGCCAATCTTAGTGTATGCCGCAAGATTTAAAAGATTCCCCGAGGTAATTACTCGCTGAGCATAACCTTGCGGCTGATCCTGATAAGTCATCGGGGTGAAGACGGCAATGCTTGGATCTTCCAGTTTCTTGGCCTCAAAGGCGTTTAGAAACTTGGTCATCTCCTGAGAATCAAAACAAGAATCCTGATCCATCGTGACTATCCACTCATAACCTTGTTCTATCGCGCGTCGGCATCCTTTATTTAATGCGGTGGCGATGCCCAGGTTATCGAGATTTGGTATGTATTCTACGTTATCAGTGCCCTCGCCAATAATGCTTAACAAGGCTCTATTATCGCCCGCCGAGTTATCTACCACGTAAAGCTGGCTTAAAAAACCGAGGTAGGTTTTGATGTTTTCGACTTCTTTTTCTGAAGGATTAAACCAAACCACAACGCCTGCCAATGGTGTGCTATTGGCGTTATCTAGTTCATCGGACATTTAAGCACGTCTCCATATGGATTTGGTTTTGTAGACAATCAAAAGGGCGACAACGGCTTCGGTTACCAATACAGAAAGTGCAGCACCATCTGCGCCGGCCAGCCATATCAAAGGGAAGATAGCGACAGTATTTAATACTGCACCAAACCAGAGTATCTGACTAAATTCTTTCTTCATACCGATGATCAACATCCCTTGCACGCCTAATACAGTGCTCACGCTGATAAAGAACACCATAGGAGCAAGAATCACAAGGACTGAGACGGAGGCTAAATAGGTATCGCCATAGAATACGGTAATTATCTGGTGTGCAAAGACCATCAACAGCAGAGAAATGACTAAGACGATAGCGTTTTGCCCGTATAACAAGGTGCGGATCATCTTTAACCCTTTGGCTTTATCATTTGCCATCAGTGAGCTAATACGCGGATAAAACACCTGAGTAATAGGGCCCATTAAGCCCTGAATTGCCATGCGGATTTTGTCGGCAGCAACGTAAAAACCGACGGTAACAGGGCCAGCGGCAAAACCGAGGAACACTGGAATACTGTTTACATAAACGCTGCCGGCAATATTTGACAAGAAAATATATCGGCCATCATGGATTTGCTCTTTTATTTGTGCATAGCTTGGCAGGCTCCATTCAATCCATTTCTCACGATAAATCATATAAAAACTGAACAATGAACCGAGGATAAATCCGGCACCGGTAATTAATGCCACAATCCAGGTATCGGCAGGAGACTTAACGCAAATGAATATTAATGGCAGTGTGATTATTTTTTCAGCAATATTGGAAATTGCCATCCAACCCATTTTTTCTTTGCCCTGAAATAGCCATGAGGGCAGGAAGGCTGCGCCAATTACTGAGGTATAAGAGACGATGATAACCGTCGCGTATTCTTTAATGCTGGGAATAAAGGCCACAATGACAAACATGAACAACGCGCTGAGAATAACCAGGATAGTTTTACAGAACAGGACGCCCCAAAAAACCTGACTTACTAGCGTCTTATCGTCTTTGTGTATGGCAATTTTGTTGGTAGCAGAAAGGTCAAACCCATACTGAACAATGAGTGTGAAATATTGAACAAATGCAAATGAAAAGCCTAGTATTCCGTATTCACTCGGTCCGAGAACGCGGACCAGATAGGGGAGAGTGATTAAGGGTAAAATATATCCAGCTCCCTGTATCATAAAGAGCGACAATATATTTTTTACCATGTTTTTGTTCACTAAAATGATACTCCCAAAAATAAAATGTAATTATGTTGTCATGTTAGGGTTATAGCCAATTTTTCTTGGCAACCTCGGTAGCCCTGCAAAATAAATCAGAATTGACTGAAAACATCACGGAAAACCTCATCCGGACATGGCAATTCATTAACATCGTCGCGAGTAATAACCGATCCCCGTCACAAAATTTACCCTGGCAGTGTAGCCCCTTTAGGCTTAGTTTTTCAAGGTTCAACACTTTTAATCAGACAGCAGGAAAAAAGCTTATTTAGCGATTACTGATTTTTCAATTTTTAGCTTGGCATAGAAGATGTCGAGCCCATGATTTGCAGGCAGCAGAAAAGCTGTATGCCCGTTAAGGTATACAGCTTTTCTTATTCGTATTCAGATACGGAGTATCAGTTAAAGACCATACCGCCATCGATAAGGAGTGACTGGCCTGTCATGTAATCAGAATCTGGTCCGGCGAGATAGGACACACAACCTGCGACATCTTCCGGTTCGGAGAGGCGTTTAAGCGTGATATTTTTGGCGAATTCCTGCGTGCCATAACCCACGGGTTTGCCTGCTGCTGCGGAAACCTGGCGGTCGATTTCTTCCCACATTGGCGTTTTAACAATTCCTGGGCAGTAAGCATTTACAGTAATGCCATAATGCGCGAGATCGCGGGCGGCGGTTTGCGTTAAACCACGAACTGCAAATTTGCTGGAGCTGTAGATGGCTAATTCTGGGTTGCCGACATGACCGGCCTGAGAGCAGGCGTTAATGATTTTCCCGCCGTGTCCCAAAGATTTAAAAGCTTTAACCGCGGCCTGAATGCCCCAGATTACGCCTTTGACGTTAATATTATAAACTTTATCAACGACTTCTGGAGTAATGTCTTCAATCAGTGTCGTCGGGGCGATACCAGCATTATTGACGATGACATCAAATCCGCCGAGCTGTTGCCTGGCGGCTTCAACCGCAGAAAAAACCTGTTCGCGGTCAGAGACATCGGCAAACTGTGCGATGGCTCGGCCACCCGCGTGGTTAATCTCTTCTGCCACTTTTTTTGCCGTTTCGGCATTAAAGTCCACCACCGCAACGGCGAAGCCATCTTGGGCCAGACGAAGAGCAATCGCACGGCCAATTCCCTGGCCTGCGCCCGTTACTAAAGCCACTTTTCCATTATTAGACATACAGCTTATCCTCATTGATGTATTGAGTATCTTGTCCAGATGGCTGCGCGTAGAACAAAGGGCTGGTGAGCCCTGTGCCGTTACGTGAGCTTGAACGAGTATTACGCCAATGAGGAGTGATGTTCAATTAATGTAAACGAAGATGAACCTTTCCTTGATCTTGGCCAACATTAAGCCAGTTTTGCTGCCTTTCTAATTGCATATTCGTAACCTTGAATACCAAAGCCACAAATCACGCCTACCGAAATATCGGAAAGGAAAGAGTGATGACGGAAAGCATCACGTTTGTGAACATTGGTAATATGTACTTCAAACAGTGGCACACTGATAGCGGTGACGGCATCGCGGATCGCCACTGAAGTGTGGGTCCAGGCTGCTGCATTCAGTACCAGTGCACTGGCTTTGCCACGGCAAGACTGAATCTTCTCAATCATCTCGCCTTCATAATTGGTCTGGAAGAACTCAATTTCAACTTCACACTCTTTACCGGTCTGCACGCAAAGGGCTTCAATATCAGCCAGAGTGTCATAGCCATAGGTTTCTGGCTCGCGGGTGCCGAGCAGGTTGAGATTACATCCGTTGAGTACCACGATTTTTCGCTGCATTATTTCTTAATCCTCAAATCCAAACAGTTGTTTTGGTGTTTCCCACATGATTTTTTTCTGAATATTTTCATCCGGGAATAAATCGTTAAACAGCATCAGTAGCGTGCCAAGATCCATGCGATGCTCGGCGCGCAGGAACGGCCAGTCAGATCCCCACATGCAGCGGTCGGCACTAAATGCCTCGAGCAGCGCGAGTTGATAATCGTGCCCATCACGATAAGGGAAGGGCTGGTGGCTAAATTTAGACAGTCCCGACAGTTTGACCCAGCATCTTTCCGTTGCTGCCAGTGAAAGCAGCGCCTGAAAAGCGGGCTGTTGTAAACCGGCGCTAACATCAGGTCGTCCTGAATGATCAAACAGCAGTTTTGTTTTCGTGCGCGCCAACATCGGCATCAAAGCCAGCAGTTGATCGTCTTGCACCTGGATCGCGGCAAACAGGTCAAGTTCGGCCAGTTTGCCCATCATGTTATCGAAATTGATAAAAGGCTCGACGCCAAGCATCGCCACGTTAAGGGCAATGCCGACCACGCCAGCCTGCTTTAACTCAGCCAGTCGATCGAGGCCGCTATCAAAGGGCACAACGGCAATTCCTCTGAAGCGACCGTTGCCTTTTTCAAGCGCGTCCAACAAACAGCGGCTGTCAGTGTTGTAACCCGAAGTTGGGCCGACAATCAGCGAATGGCGAATGTTATACGCCTGCATTACCGCCTGATAATATTCCACGGTGCCGATTTCATGTCCGGCAGGCCGATAGGCGGTGTCCGCAATATATGGAAAATTAACCGGATCAAAAACGTGATGGTGGGTGTCTATTTTCGGCTGGTCAAAAATGCTCATGCTTTGCCTTTCCCCGCAACGGAATAAATAACCTGCTGGTTACGCGTTTTCTGGAACTCTTCCAGCGTTTGACCGCGCATCGCCGAATAGATGTGCAGGTTGGAAACGCCGACGACGGCACCCAGTTTCTCCAGCAGGAAGAAGCTGACACCGTACTGAATCATTGAACGCCAGTCGAGATCGCGCAGCATCGTTTGTTCATCGGCAGTCAGTTTGTTTTCATCAAACATCGCCTGTGGTTCGACAAGAAAACGCTCGCGCCATGCAGGTTGGATCATCCGATGCAGGAAACGGTTAATGCGCAAAGCCTTGAGACTGCGCGCCTGAGTAAACGGATAGGTTCCTTCAAGCTTTTCGACTCCGGCCATCTGCTGGGCAATTTTGTCGCGCTGGCGCTGCTGAACATCAACGGGGGCTTCCCGCGATTTATTCTCAAGCACTAAAGTTGCGATACCGGTCATCGACGGCAGGTAATAGGCATGATGCAGTTTCTCGACATTGGCCGACAGCGCGCCACGCATCACCAGCCACATGATTTCTTCAGATCCCTCCATGCCGCTAAGAGTGGCATATTCGGCGATGGTCATCTCAGTCAGGCGTTCGGGATCGTTAACCAGCATGTCGACAAACTGTTCGTCCCATTCTGGATTGTTAAATCCGCAGCGTTCGCCGTGCACCTGGTGCGAAACCCCACCAGTGGCAACAATTGCGACGCTCAGATCTTCCGGGAAACTCTCCACCGCACGGCGCAGTGCCTGGCCCAGCCTGTAACAGCGGCGGGCGGTCGGAATAGGGAACTGCAAAACACCAATCTGCAGCGGAACAATTTGCGTTGGCCAACCGCTTTCCGTATGTGGCATCAGTGCCGAAAGCGGGGAAAACAGACCGTGATCCAGCGGCTTGTCCATAAAGAAAGACATATCGAATTCATCAGCCATCAGACTGGCTCCGATGTGCTGAGACAGTGCTGCGTGACCTTTAACCGCAGGAATATCACGCGGACCGCCGCCCTCATCCGCCACTTCATAGTGATCATCGATGCCTAGCGTGAAGGCAGAATAGTGATCAAAGAAGAACGAAGTGACGTGATCGTTGAAGACATAGAGCAATACGTCCGGCTTTTTCTCATCCAGCCACTTTTGCATCGGGGCAAAGCTTTCAAAAATCGGCGACCAGGCGCTTTCATTTTGTTTGTTGTGGTCCACAGCAAATCCAATTGTCGGGGTATGTGATACCGCCAATCCGCCGATAATTCTAGCCATCCTAAATACCTCTATTCCTTAGTTAGTGAGGATCGCAAGGGGCGAATCCTTATAAATTTGTGATGATTTCCTGATTATTTGCATCAGCGAACATTCATCGTACGTGACAGCTCCGGGATATCTTTCAGTTCGACACCTTTGATCATTTCAACCGGATGTGCCGCGCGGTGCAGCAAAATACTCAGGCCAGCCAGCAATGCCGGAATGGCCAGCACCAGGAAAATAACGTTTTGTCCGCTGAACAGACCGAGCAAGATCCCGCCCATAGATGAGCTAATGATTGCGCCGGTGCGACCAATCCCGTGCATCCAGCAAACGCCGGTTGCGCGCATTTCTGTTGGATAAAAGGCCGGTGAAAACGCCTGCAGGCCGGTTTGCGCGCCGTTAATGCAAACGCCGCTCAGGAAAACCAATACCGCGAGTGTTGTCGCTCCGAAATTGCCGATTCCCTGCGTCAGCAGGCAGCCCATGCCCACCAGATAGAACAGGGCAATCACGCGGCGAGCTTTATATTTATCCATCAGACCGCCCACCATCAGGCCGCCGAAGGTTCCGCCAAGCTGGAATAAACCGGCAACAATCGCCGCTCGTTCCAGTGAAAAACCACTGTTGCGCATAATGGTCGGCAGCCAACCGTTGAGCAAATAAATCACAAACAGGCCCATAAAATAGGTTAGCCACAGCACCAGAGTGCCTTTTGCATAACCCTTGGTGAACAGCTGGAATACTTTAGCGGTTTTCTGAATGACTGGCGCTTTAAGCACAAATTTAGTGTCACTGGCAAAGACTCCGCCAGCCCGACGCAACACTTTTGCGATTTTCTGTTGTGCGACGTTTCGAACCACCATGTACATCGCTGACTCTGGCAGGACCCACATCAGCAAAGGCAGCATCAGTAACGGCACAATACCGCCTGCAAACAGCACAGACTTCCAGCCAAAATGTGGCAGCAGGCCAGCCGCAATAAAACCACCCAGGCCGGAGCCAATGTTAAAGCCGCTATACATCACCGTAATCAATAGGCTGCGGCGGCGCTCAGGCATATATTCGGAAACCAGCGTGACAGTATTTGGCATTACTGCGCCGAGCCCGAGGCCAGTCAGAAAACGCAGGCCCGCCATCTCCATTGGCGTGTGAGCGAAGGTGCTGAGCAGGCTAAAAATACCAAAGCACAGGATTGAAATCAGCAGCACGCGTTTACGACCAAAACGGTCAGCATAAGGACCGGCAACTAATGCGCCTATAGCCACGCCAAACATCGCTGCGCCTAAAATCGGGCCCATCTGTCCGCGTCCCATGCCCCAGTCTTCCATTAAAGCCGGGGCAATGAATCCCATAATTGCCGCATCGTAACCGTCAAACATGATGATGATGAAACACAGCGATAAAATCAGCCATTGATAGCCCGAAATAGGACGGGAATCTATCCAGGCTTTTACATCGACAATACCGTTCTGACTCATAGGGTGCGCTCTCTATTTTTTTTATTAATGTGTGATCGGATTAAAACTTTCTAAAAAAATTATTGTTTTTTTATCGATGCATCCATGCAGAGAGTGAAGGGGTATAAAAATAATTTTATCTATTAAACAATATGTTGTGTTGTATTTGTTTGCTTCCCGTTCAACCACGTTAGGGGCTGAAAAGGCGAATGTCTGCCATAAAATCGTTATGGAGATATGATTTTTATTTATAACCTCCATTTTTTGTATATTGAAATGACATTCAGTTTTGTTGCTTAAATTGTGGGTTTAAAAGTGACAGGATTTGTTGAAAGTGCCGCGATCTACCTCTCGTAAAAACGGTGGTGTATTCTCTGTCATTAGTTAATAACAACACTCACCAGCGGCAGGGCAGATTATGGATTCCTTTCTTTTTCATCGTTACCATGGTTTAGGCAATGACTATCTTGTTTGCCATCAAAGCGTGGCAGCGCAATTCTCATTGGAGCAAATCAGCCGCATTTGCGACCGCAACTACGGAATTGGTTCTGATGGGTTACTGATTGATATTGATGACGAAGAAGTACCGCGCGTGCGCATCATCAATCCTGATGGTTCAGAGGCCGAAAAAAGCGGCAATGGGTTACGCATTTACGCACGTTATCTTTTTGATATTAAAAGGGTTGGTCATGAGACTTTTCTTGTTAATACGCTGGGTGGGCAGGTAAGTTGCGAGGTGACCGAGGGCGCGCATCAGGTGATTGTTGATATGGGGCAGGCGAAATTTAACCCATCGGCACTGCCAGCCACTATTGAAGGTGATGACATGCTCGACCAACCGCTAGTGGTGGGTGGGCACCATCTGGATGCGACTTTGGTGTCCATGGGCAATCCGCACTGTGTCATCCGTGTAGAAAAACTGGATCTGCCGCTGGTTCATCAGCTGGGCCCTGAAATCGAAACGCTGGCGATTTTCCCCAAACGCACCAACGTGCAGTTTGTCGAAGTCATCGACCGCGAGAATATCAGTATCGGGATTTGGGAACGCGGGGCGGGTTATACGCTGGCTTCCGGCAGCAGCAGTTGCGCCGCGGCCAGTGCAATGCGCAAGTTGGGACTCGTTGGCGACAGCGTGACGGTGACTATGCCTGGCGGCCAACTGGCTATCTCCTTCTCGGGCGACTTTATGGTCAATATGCGCGGTCCAGTGCAGAAAATCGCCGAAATAATGCTAGATGCCGACTGTTTTTACGATTTGAAGTAACGGCCTTGTAGTTATTTTTTGGTCGCTCCCTCAGGTGAGGGAGCCTTACAAACTACTTAAACTTTACTGGTTTTCGGTCGCAGGATTTTTTCGGCGATGAGCAGCAGGCGGCGGCGAGTGACGAATCGTTGCAGCTGGCCAAGCAGCCAATTGTTGCAGCCGGTGATCAGATAGTTGCGCTGTTCGTCGAGCGCCTTAAGTGCCAGATTCACCACAGTATCGGCCTTCATTCTCTTTCCTACAGAGGCCTCTTCTGCATTGACTACGTCAAAAAAAGCCGTATCGGTTGCTCCGGGGCACAGTGCCAGCACACGCACGCCGCGCTGGCGATTTTCGGCCCAAAGCGCCTCGGAGAATGACAGCAGAAAGGCTTTGGTCGCGCCGTAAATTGCCATGTAAGGGTCAGGCTGCATGGCGGCAGTAGAGGCTACGTTGATCACCGCGCCGTCGCCGCGCTTTATCATCGCCGGCAGCAGGGCATGCGTAAGTTCCACCGGCGACAGGCAGTTAATTTGAATTTCTTCTCGCTGGCGGTCCAGCAACAGCTGATCAAACACACCGTAGGTGGCAAAACCGGCGTTATTAATGAGAATGTCCGGTGAAAGTTTGGCTTCATTGAGCTGACCCAGAATTGAGGGCGTGGCGTCGCTGGCACTGAGGTCCTGGGTAATCACCAGAGTGGCGATGCCATGCTGCTTTGCCAGTTTGTTCGCTAACGCCTGTAATTTGCTCTGATTGCGCGCGACCAACACCAGACTCACGCCTTTTGCGGCTAACTGTTCAGCAAATACCTGCCCGATGCCCGACGATGCCCCGGTGATTAGCGCCGTTTTTCCTGAATAATTGAAAGATTCCATGCCCATTTTCCTGTTTGAGGTTATGCTGCAAACAGGGTAAACCGTGGAGTCTAGTCTACGGTCAAGCAAGTTTTAAGCAGAATGAAGGGTGATAAAATGCGGATTGGAGAGTTGTGTGCCAAAGCGGGTTTACCAAAAGATACAGTGCGTTACTACGAGCGTCAGGGGCTGTTGGAGAAAATACCGCAGCCCAATGGCAGTAATAACTATAAAGTTTATTCAGCGATAGATTTGCAACGTTTGAAAATGATCAAACACGCCAAGATGCTGGGTTTTACCCTTGGCGAAATCTCGGACGTGTTGGCAGTCTGGATTGAAGATCGGTTCAGCGTTGAGCAAAAGACGGCTAGCCTGCGACGCAAACTGGTACAAATTGAAGAAAAAGAGCAGGCACTGATTGCGCTGCGGGCCGGTATCCTCAATGCGCTTGACAAAGTTGGGCAACCTTGCGATGACGCCTTTTGACCCACAGCGTATGAATCCGTGTTGCCAGCCTGGGGTTAACTCAGATTTCCATGGTTGAGCGCCTAACCCGCCTAGCGCTGGCGGCCCAGTACTGATGCGCCGACCAAACCGCCCTGACTGACAAATTTACCCGGTACAACCAGCGGTTGCGGATACGAGTGCAACGTTGATTGCCTCACCCTTTCATCGAGGGCAGCAATCAGTCGCGGTACGGTTGCAAGACCGCCGCCGACCACCACTTTTGTCGCGCCAATGATATTGACCAACAAAGTCAGAGGCTCGCCGACCAACTGTAGCCATGCCTCAATAGTGAGCACTGACTGAGCATCTTCATCCTGCCAGCCGCTGATAATTTGCTGGCTGGTCAAGCTTTGCTGGTGGAGTTCGTGATGCAGTCTTTCCATCCCGCGCGCGCCGCCGAGCATATCAAGACAGCCAGTCTGGCCGCAGCCGCACGGCAGGCGCGGGATGCGAACCAGATTATTATCAAGCACCAGCTCGGTACGAGTAATCGCCCCATGGCCCCACTCTCCGGCAACGCCGCCGTGACCGCGCACCAGCTGACCGTTGAATACGATGCCGCCGCCCACTCCGGTGCCGAGAATAATGCCGACCACAATGGGCAAACCCATACCTTCGCCAACGTGGGCCTCAGCTAGCGCAAAGCAGTCGGCGTCATTGGCCACGCTAACGCGGCGTTTGAGAACCTGCGTAAGTTCGGCAGCCAGATTATGTCCGGCAAATCCGGGAATATTAGTCGCCATCACTTCACCGCTTTGCGGCGAAACCAGGCCAGCGGTCGAAATTGCCAGCGGAGTATCCTCCGGATGCCCGTCGCCGTGCTCGGTGAGTAAGGCTTGCAAAGCCAGCACAAACTCATCCCATGACTGGGCCGGAGTCGCCACGCGCGCCAGTTCGGTGACTTCACCCTGCTGCCGCGAGAGGCCAAATTTAATAAAAGAACCGCCGATATCGGCACAAAACACTACCGTGCCTGTATTTACCATCATGAACGCTTGTCCAGTAAGTCGCGCAGCCCGTCGCCCAGTACGTTAAAACCAAGCACTGTCAGCATAATTGCCAGTCCGGGAAACAGCGAGAGATAGATATTAATGCCGAGAAAGTTTCGACCATCACTCATCATTGTACCCCATTCGGGCATGGGCGGCTGTACGCCGAGACCAAGAAATGACAGGCTTGCCGCCGCGAGGATAACTGTCCCGGCGGTCAGTGTAGATTGCACGATGATCGGACCAATGGCATTGCGCAAAATATAATGCACGACAATGCGATACCACGAGAGTCCCAGCGCCTGCGCGGCCTCGACATACTCCATGCGTTTCAGGCCAAGAGTCAGGTTACGGCTGAGGCGCGCATACACAGGAATGGCAAACAGCGAGATGGCAATCAGCAGATTAGCCAGCCCGCCGCCAAGTATGCTGACCACTAAAATTGCCAGCACGATACCGGGGAAGGCGAACAGCATGTCCATCACCCACATAATCACCATATCTATATAACGGCCAGCCATTCCTGAAAGTACGCCGAGGGGAATGCCAACCAGCATTGCGAGACCGACACTGAGCACCACCTCGATAATCGATATCCGCGCACCGTAAATCACTCGCGCGAAAATATCTCGGCCATAGTCGTCGGTGCCAAAGAAATGATCGGCGGAAGGGGGAAGCAACGTGTTAAGCAGATCCTGATTATAAGGGTCTTGAGCAGAAACCCAGGGGGCAAACAGGCCGAGTAAAACTATTGCGGCAATCATCACCCCGCCAAAAGTAATGCCGGGATGTCGCCAAAGCCAGCGGAACAGCAGCGCAGTGCGGCTTTTTTTACGCGCATGAACAGCGGTGAGGATGCTCATCATTCAAACCTTATTTTCGGATTGAGCAGGGCAATCAGCAGTTCGCCCAGCAGGTTCATCACCACCACGCCACACACGGCGACCAGCGCCACGCCCTGAATCACCGGATAGTCGCGATAGCGCACTGAATCTACCAGCAGCCGACCAATTCCCGGCCAGTTAAATACCGACTCGGTAACCACCGCGCCGCCAACCAGGCTGCCAAAATTCAATGCTACGATGGTCACAATCGGGATCAGCGCATTGCGAAACGCGTGGCTGCAATAAATGCTCATAGCCGACAAACCCTTGGCCCGCGCGGTGCGAATATAATCTTCCGACAGCACGTCCAGCATGCTTGAACGCGTCATTCTGGCCATCACTGCCATTGGCAACACGGCTAAGGTGACCGACGGCAGAATATAACTTTTCCACGACGACGCGCCGAGCAGCGGCAGCCAGCCCAGCTCGACTGAAAAAGTGTTCATCGCCATCAGTCCGAGCCAGAAGTTGGCGATTGAAGCTCCGGCAATCGCCAACAGCATCACGCCGTAATCCGGCCAACGGTTTCGGTAAATTGCTCCTAGCATGCCTGCAGGCACGCCAATGGCGATCGCCAGAAAATAGGCAAACACCGCCAGCGCCAGCGTATAAGGCAGCCGTTCGCCAATCTCCTGCGTGACCGGCTGCTGTGACTGAAGCGAAAGCCCGAGATTGCCGTGCATCACATCGCGGGCAAAATGTGCATACTGCGTAACGATGGGCAGGTCCAGACCCAATCGGGTTCGCATGTGATCCACCGCTTCCTGCGTTGCTTCAGGACCGGCCATCATGCGCGCCGGATCGCCAGGCAGTGCGCGGATCGACACGAAAATCAGCATCGACACGCCAATCAGGATCACCGGAAAGGCCAGCAGTTTTTTGGCTAAATAGGCTTTCATGCCGCGTCCTACCCTTTGTGCGCGTCTTTAACAATCACGTTACCGCCGGGGATCATCCACACGCCGGAGATGTTGGATCCGGTGGCGTACAAGTCATTTTGATAATAAAGCAGCACCTGCGGGGCCTGAACGTTGATCTCCTGCTGTGCTTGAACGTATAGCTGGTTGCGTGCGTTGACGTCTTGCGTCGAGGCGGCGTCATCCAGCAGTTTGTCGAGCCTGGCATCGCTAAAGAACCCAAGATTGGCGCCACCCGGTGCGAAGCTGCCTGAGTAGTACAGCGGCCTTAACTGCAAGTCTGCGCCGTTGACGCCGGAGGACCACGAGGCCAGTACTGCGCCGGTGCCGTCAGCCTGTTTCCCCGCCGCATCGGCAAATGCCGCTTTGGTCCATACGCCGCTTTCCATCTGGCGCACGTCGAGTTTGACGCCGATCTTCGCCCACATACTTTGCAGCACCTGGCCAATACGCGCATCTGCGCCCTGAACCGCTATAGACATGCTGAAACCGTTGGCGTAACCGGCTTCTTTCAGCAATGCTTTGGCTTTTTCGATATTCAGCGGGTAAGGATTTAACGTTTTGTCATAGCCGGGGGTGATAGGTGCCAGCGGCGAGTTGGCCGGCGTTGCGAAGCCGGACATGATTGCCCGCACCAGACCATCCCGGTCGGTGGCAAAGTTCAGCGCCTGACGCACGCGCACGTCGTTCAGCGGTTTAAGCTGGGTATTCAGAGCAACCCAAAATACCGAGGCGCCCGGGCTTTCGTGCAGCTGGAATTTAGGATTGTTTTTCAGCACGCGGGCAAACTGCGGTGGCACCGGATTGATGACGTCGGCCTCACCGGCCTGTAGCGCCATGTTCATCACCGATGACTCGGAACTCCAGGTCCATTTGATATCTTCTGGTCCATCTGACTTGCCCCAGTAACCCGGATTTTTTTCTTCCAACACGAATTCGCCGGTCTTGTACTGCACCATTTTGTATGGACCGGTTCCGACAGCTTTGCTGTCCAGCGTTCCGGCTTTATCCGCCGTCGGGCTGACCATCAAACACGCGCCGGTAGTCAACAGATTCAGAAACGCCGGATAGGGTTTTTTCAGCTTGAACACCACGGTGTTGTCATCAACTTTGCTTACGCTGTCGATAAAAGTGCGCAGGCGACCGCTGGCGGCCAGGCCGCGTTTCACATCGAGATGGCGGGCGAAGTTGGCGACTACGGCGTCTGCATTGAAAGGCGTGCCGTCGTGAAACTTGACTCCGCTGCGCAGTTTGAAGGTCCACACCAGTCCGCTGGTGTCGCTGCTCCACGAGGTGGCAAGCGCCGGTTCAAGCTTGAGTTCGGGCGACATTTTCAGCAGGCCTTCGTACATCGGGTCCAATACCGTGGCGGTAAACGTCGCGGTCTGGTTACCCGGGTCCATGCTGCGCGGAGCCTCATTTTGCATTACCGTCAGTGTCGCGGCATGAAGAGGGGCGGCGATTGCGGCGAGCATTGCGACGCCGAGAAGAGTCAAACGTCCCGGACAGCCGATAGTTCTGAAACCTTTCATAAATCTTCCTCTGCCAATAAACGGTGAATGCAAAAATAGCCGACCTTTATTCTCTACAATTCGCGGCTGATTATTTCATACGAAATGCTTATATCTGATTATTTAGTTAAATTTGTGAACTAATTGGCATTGATATATTCATTTTATAAGTTTAATGTCAAGGCGGAATAACCAAAAATGAGAGCGCTGAAACGGAATGTTAAATTCATTACAACGGCAAATATTAGGGGCGATAAATTCCGCCGCAGGCCTGAGCCGTACTGAATTGGCGCAGTTTTGTCGCATGAGTAAGGCCGCTATCAGCAGTCCAGTGAGAGAAATGCTGGAGGCGGGCTATTTATTTGAAGCAGATTCGATAAATGGGCCGGGACAGGGAAGGCCGTCGGTAAAACTGATGATCCGTCCCCAGGGCGCATATTTTATCGGGGTCTCGTTATTGCAAGAACCCGCGCAGATGGCGCTAATTAATTTAAATGGTGAAATAATTGCGCGAGCCTGTTTCGCGCTTAATCGTGATCCCACTCTTTTAGCCGAAAATATTGCCCACGCGCTGCCTGAATTGCTCGACGGGCAGGCCGAGGCCGCCGAAAGACTAATGGGTATGGGCGTCACTCTTTCGGGGTTTATTGATGAAACTCAGTCTATCTGTGTGCAATCGGCGCTGCTCGGCTGGCGCAACGTGGCGCTGGCAACACTGATTACTCAGGCGACCGGCCTTGAGGTATTCATCGAAAACGACGCCAAGGCTTTGGCGGTGAGCGAGAAACGATTTGGACAGGCGCGGGATCTCGAAACTTTTACGCTGGTCAGCCACGGTGCAGGCATTGGCAGCGCGCATTTTATTGCCGGTAAGCTGCATCGCGGCCTGCATGGCGGCGCGGGGGAAATTGCCCATTGCACCATGGAGTTGAACGGGACGCCTTGCCGCTGCGGCAAACGCGGCTGCCTCGATACCATCGCTTCCGTTAATGCGATTATGGAAATGGCACGCGAGGAAAATCTCACCATCGCTAGCCTGCCAGAGCTGGAACGACTGGCGGCCAACGGACAGGCGGCGGCAATTCGAATTCTGCATCGCGCGGGTTCTGCGCTGGGCCTTGGCATCGCTCACCTGATCCAGATAATCGATCCGAGCCTGATTTTAATCGCCTGGCAGGAAGAAACCATCGACGGACTGCTTGGCACCGTGGTGCAGCAATCCATAGAAACCAACGTCTTACCGGGTTTTGCCGGACTTACGCCGGTCAGGACCTTTGCTATCAATCAGGACACCTGGGTTCGGGCCGCAGCCAGTATTGCCGCCCATCGCTTTCTTGATGGCCCTGAATCAATCAATGACGGTGCAAAATCAGCGAGGTAAAAATGCGTATCGCAGTCAGCGGCATTCATATTGAATGCAGTACTTATAATCCTGTTCTTAATGAAGAAAAAGATTTTCGCATCGTGCGTAATGCCGAACTGCTGGCCGCGCCGTATTTTGCCTTTTTGCAGGACTATCCGGCAACGTTTTTGCCGACGGTTCACGCTCGCGCCATTGCAGGTGGGCCAGTTTCTCGCGCCACCTACTATCAATTCAAGGCGGAAATGATTGCCGGACTGCAAGCGCATAAACCTTATGACGGGGTTTATCTGGCAATGCACGGCGCGATGTATGTCGAAGGTATGGAAGATGCCGAGGGGGACTGGATTGCCTCCGCGCGTGAAGTCGTTGGGCCGGATTGCCCGATCAGCGTTTCTTACGATTTACACGGCAACGTTTCGCAAAAAATCATTGATGCCATCGATATGTTCTCGACCTATCGCACCGCGCCGCATATTGACGTTGAAGAAACTTTGCGTCGCTCGGTTTCCATGCTGGTGAAAAGTTTGCAAACCGGCGTAAAACCGACCTTGCTTTGGGTGCCGATCCCAGTCGTTTTACCCGGTGAACGCACCAGCACTGAGGATGAACCGGCCAGGAGTCTATACGCGCGATTACCGGCAATTGATGAAATTAAAGGTATTTGGGACAGCTCGCTGATGGTTGGATACGTTTGGGCCGACGAACCTCGAGCTACCGCGGCAGCGATTTTCACCGGTACCGATCGCGCCATTCTTGAGCAGCAGGCCTTGAAGCTGGCACAGGCCTATTGGGATGCGCGAGAAGATTTTGTTTTTGGCTGTAAAACCGATACGCCTCAGGCCTGTGTGCAAGAGGCGATTGCCAGCAAAACGCACCCGGTGGTGCTCGCCGACTCGGGCGATAATCCAACGGGCGGTGGCGTAGGCGATCGTGCTGATCTATTGGCCGAACTTATTACTCAGGGAGCCAAAGGCGTGATCGTCGCGGGGATCACCGATTTACCCGCTACGCAAGCTGCCTTTGCGGCTGGTATCAACACTCAGCTTACACTGACTCTTGGCGGGTCTCTGGACCCTTCAAGCCCACAGGTTACTGCTGAATTCACCGTGCTGCGCCTGCTAGATTCGCCAAATGCGGCGGACCGTCAGGCAGTATTACATCACCACGGTATAGATGTGGTGGTTTCTGCTCGTCGCAGGCCTTACCACAATATTGCCGATTTTACGCTGTTGGGGCTTGATCCTTTAAAGGCCAAAATCGTGGTGGTGAAATCCGGTTATCTGTCTCCGGAACTGGCACCGATTGCGCGACCGAATCTGATGGCGCTATCCAACGGCGTGGTGGATCAGTTTGTCGAACGTTTGCCGCGCCTGAGAAAGACGGTCGCCACTTTCCCGTTTGACCAAGACTTTGATTTTGAACCACAGGTGCGCCTCTCGGCTCGTTCGGCCTCTTAATGGAAAAGGATACAAATCATGCTCGCTGCTCAGCCGGTTTTAAAGGTAGAGAATCTGACCACCTCGTTTCTCGGCGATGACGACTGGCTGCCGGTGGTGCGCAATCTGAACTTTGAGGTGTTTGCCGGTGAAACGCTGGCAATCGTTGGCGAGTCTGGTTCGGGCAAAAGCGTGACCTCGCTGTCAGTAATGCGTTTGTTGAAAGCGCGCAGCAGCAAAATTGAAGGCGCTGTCACGTTAAACCAGCGATCGCTGCTGGGGCTTTCTGAAAAGCAGATGCGCGAAGTGCGCGGCAATGAGATAGCGATGATCTTTCAGGAGCCGATGACGTCGCTGAATCCAACGTTTACTGTCGGTCGCCAGATCGCCGAAACGCTGAAGGCTCATCGTGGCATGGGCGGTAAAGCTGCGCGGGAAGAGACTATTCGGCTGCTGGAAAAGGTGCGTATTCCCAACGCCCGTGCGCGATTCGATGAATATCCTCATCAGTTTTCTGGCGGTATGCGCCAAAGGGTGATGATAGCCATGGCGCTGGCGCTGAAACCCAAACTGTTAATTGCCGACGAACCGACCACCGCGCTCGACGTCACTATTCAGGGGCAAATCCTGGATTTAATCAAGACATTGCAAGAAGAAGAGGGCATGGCGGTGCTGTTTATCACCCACGACATGGGCGTGGTAGCGGAAATCGCCGACCGGACTCTGGTGATGTATCGCGGTGAGGTGGTGGAAAGCGGCGAAACTGCCGAGCTGTTTTCACGTCCGCAGCATCCTTACACCCGTGCTCTGCTGGCGGCAGTGCCGCGCCTGGGGTCGATGCGCGGGCGTTCGCATCCGCTGCGTTTTCCTGCGATTGATATGCAAACCGGGCTGGCCAGCGATCCGCTTGAAAGCCTGGTCAAGGTGCGAAGCAATGAAACGCCGCTGCTGTCGGTGAAAAATCTCTCGGCGCGTTTCCCGGTGCTGGGCGGGATCTTTGGGCGCCCGGTTGGGGCGGTGCATGCGGTGGAAAATATCAGTTTCGATCTGTTTGCGGGCGAGACGCTGTCGCTGGTGGGGGAGTCCGGCTGTGGAAAATCAACCACCGGTCGCGCGGTCACTCGTTTGCTGAAGCCTCACGAAGGGCAGATAGATTTCGACGGTTTTGACGTAATGAATCTGAATTCAGGACAACTGCGCACGATGCGGCAGCGGATCCAGATGATTTTTCAAGATCCCTTTGCCAGCCTGAATCCACGAATGAAAATTGGCGATGCTTTGATTGAACCAATCTTGCAGCATCGATTGGCCAATAAGGCCGATGCGCTGGAAAAAGCGGCGGCATTAATGAATAAGGTCGGACTGTCGCCCGATATGATGCGCCGTTATCCGCATGAGTTTTCCGGTGGCCAGCGGCAGCGAATTTGTATTGCTCGCGCTTTGACGCTGGATCCGAAAGTGATTGTAGCCGACGAATCTGTTTCGGCGCTTGATGTTTCCGTGAAAGCACAGGTGGTAAATTTGCTGCTCGATTTACAGGAAAGTATGAATCTTTCATACCTGTTTATCTCGCATGACATGGCGGTTGTGGAGCGTGTGAGCCACCGGGTGGCGGTAATGTATTTAGGCGAAATTGTAGAAATTGGCCCGCGCGCGGCGATTTTCGATAATCCCTGCCACGAGTATACCCGTAAACTTATTGCCTCGGTGCCAGTGCCCGATCCGGCCAGGCGCGGTATCAAAAGGCATCTGCAGGTTGAAGAGTTAAAAAGTCCGGTGCGCCCGCTGGGTTATCAGCCGCCAATCCGTGATTATCGGCAAATAAGTGAAGGCCATTGGGTATTAAGCTAATTAATACTCCAATTGCTAAAAAAGTTGCTACGGAAAGATAAAGATTTTACTCCAGATAGGTATAAAATATTGCCAATTCTTATTTGACTCTCTAGACGCGAGGTTAAGTTTCGCGTTCTTTAGTGCCAATAAATTGATGTATTTTGATTTTCAGAACAACTGTTGCTCGTAATATCACAGTCAGTTAAATATTGCTTTTTGCTGGAGTAGTCATGTCAAATCAGTATCCAAACTTACGTCCTCGTCGTCTAAGACAGTCTGATTCTTTGCGCGCTCTGTTTCAGGAAACCGAGTTCAGTGTTAACGATCTCGTATTGCCGATCTTTGTAGAAGAAGAGACTTCCGAATACGCGGTAATCGAAACCATGCCCGGCGTACTGCGTATTCCTGAGTCAAAACTGGCTTATGAAATTGAACGTTATGCAAAGGCGGGTATCCGCTCGGTCATGACTTTCGGTATTTCGCATCATATGGATGCCACCGGAAGTGATACCTGGAACGAAAATGGTCTGGTGGCGCGAATGGCGCGTATCTGTAAAGACACGGTGCCGGAAATGATTGTGATGTCTGACACCTGTTTCTGCGAATATACTTCGCACGGCCACTGCGGCGTGTTGCATGACCACGGCGTAGACAATGACGCGACCCTGAAAAACCTGGGCCGTCAGGCGGTCGTTGCTGCCGCAGCCGGTGCCGATTTCATCGCGCCTTCTGCCGCAATGGATGGTCAGGTGCAGGCCATTCGCAGCGCGCTCGACGAAGCCGGTTTTATCGATACCTCAATCATGGCGTACTCGACCAAATTTGCCTCTTCATTGTACGGACCGTTCCGTGAAGCGGGCGGCAGCGTATTACAGGGCAACCGTAAAAACTATCAAATGAACCCGATGAACCGCCGTGAAGCGATCCGCGAGTCTTTGATGGATGAGCACGAAGGTGCCGATGCGCTGATGGTGAAACCGGCCGGTGCTTATCTGGACGTGATCAGCGATATTCGCGCAGCTTCTACACTGCCACTGGCGGCTTATCAGGTTAGCGGTGAATACGCGATGATCAAATTTGCCGCGCAGGCCGGTGCGATTGACGAGCACCGAGTCGTGCGTGAAACGCTGGGCGCGATTAAACGTGCCGGTGCTGATATCATTCTGTCTTACTTCGCGATGGACATTGCAGAAAATGGCGTCGATTACAATTAATCGAACTTTCGTTTACTGCTGATAAGAGCCTGACTTCGTGTCAGGCTTTTTTATGCCTGATTCTGCAAAACCAATCTGGGCAACAAACTCTCTGGCCTGCTGGTGTGAGCGAATTCTGACAAACTTTACTCGCTGGCCAGTGGGTGAGGCCATCAGCTGCTGATAATTCTTTCTGTTTTTGTAGAAAGTTTTCAGCGTCCACAGAATGATCGATTCGCGGCTAAAAAAGCTCCGACGGAAGGTTTCACGATTACCGGTTCCGACCCAGAGCTCCTGCCCGCTGGAGGCGCGCATTATTGCACGCTTGACTGCCTGATAAAGTGTGCGACCAAAACTGTAATCCACCCAGACGATGAGATCGATGTCGCGCCATTTGATCGGCTGCGAGCGTCGATAGTTACCGTCAAGTACCCACGCGGGCTGGGCAATGGCCTGTTCCAGTTTCTCAAACAGCTGTTCATCGGTGCTGCCTTGCCAGTTGGTTTGCCAGAAAAGAGCATCCATTTCGATATAGGGAATTGCCAATTTTTGCGCCAGTTGGCGTGCAAAAGTAGATTTTCCGCTGCCACTGGTGCCGATTACGTTAATTTTCACGAGGTACTCCGCAAAAAATGGCTTTCTAAAGAGGAATGATTGAAATCTTATAGTTTCAAAGCCGTGAATCAGACTATTGTACGTACCTGATTATATTAAATAAAAAGGACGAGGTCATGCCCAATGGATTAACTGGCGCGATAAGTACAGTGACTCACCCGCCACAACTGCAAAGTTTGCCGGAAACCACACCGGCCCTTAACACGACCACCATTACTCGGGCCGAGAATTCTCCCGAACAACCTACCAGCTTAAGGCAAATAAAACGGCATTGTCCGCATGCCATGGTGAGTCTGCCTAGACCAATACAGCAGAAAAATCAGCCGCTGGATCTGTCGTTTAAACCATTAACCGCTAATGCCTTATGCTCTAACGTTCCAGAATCAGTGCCTTCGACATCGGGTTCTGGGCGACCGCAGACTGCCCCTTACGTTATTGAAAGTTTAAGTATTCCAAACGAGCATCCTAAAATTATCGAGTTTCTTAATATCCCCGAGCATGAACGAACGGCGATATATAACAAGATGGTAATGGAGGCCATGCTATTGAGAATTCCTCGCGACGACACTGGGGAGAATATTTCACTGGAAATGCGCACGCTAGGGCAGGCGCATTTGATGGGTATACCCGTGTTCAATGCATTAGTTATCAAGGACATTACAGAAAAAACGCTGCTCCAACTGGAGAGCTTACAATCTGCGGCGCTTCATTTTTTATCAACATATGCCGCTCGGCAACGCGCTCATCATTCTTCGAGGCCTTAACTGAGTATTACGAACGAGGAAGGGGATCGGCCCGCTGCGCAGTACTCTCAGGCAGTTTAACATGCCCCGGTTGGTCCACTTTTACCAACAGCGTTAACACGGCAGCCACCAGATACAGCGCGGTATAAACCCAGACCACGCCGACAATATCGAAGAACGGCAGCACAATCGAGGCAATAGCGGGTGCGACAAAATTGCTTAAACCAGCAGAGAGATTATAAATCGAGATTGCTGCACCTTTATGTTTTGGCTCCAGCACCGGAAATACTGCGGTCATCGGCACAAACGCGGCTACGGTAATCCCAAGCATGACGGCTGGCACCAGCGCCATCCAGAAATTATGGCCGTAATACATCGGAATATAGTAGAACGCCAGGCTGGAAATCGCGCAACCGATACAACCAAACCAGCGCACCTGACGCAGCCAGCCGATTTTTTCGCCAAGAATGCCCCACATAATATTGGTGAAGATGGTAACAAAGAAGAACACCGCCCAAATTTGTAGCCATTCCGACATGCTGAACCCTAGGCGGCCAACGAAAAGTATCGGCATGATCACCGCAAAGCCGAATAGCGAAATGGTGTTGATGATGCGGATCAGGCACGACATAAAAATGTGCTTGTTGGTAAATAGGATTGTGACGGCGCGTGACAGTTCGGTCATTTTTTCACGAGTAGAAAGATTGGCTTTTTCGCTGACGCTGCCGACTTTTCTGAGCAAAGTCAGTGCCATCATGCCACCGACTCCCACCCAGGCGATGGCAAACCACAGGGTGCCGGTCTCACCGAATAATGGGATCGTGAAGCTGGGTAAATAGCTGCCGATGCAGCCGATGCCGATCGAATACATTGCCCAGAACCAGCCCATTGCCGATGAAAGCTGCTGTTTTGGCACAGTTTGCACCACCAGCATCACAAAGGAATAAATAAACAGCGGATAAGCCAGCCCGCGAATCCCGTAAAATAGCAGCATCAGCGGGTAGTTTCTCATGCCCAATCCAAACAGCATAAACAGCGTATGCATTACCACCCACAGAATAAAGCCGATGCGCATGGCTTTTTGTGGAGTGATGATTTCAGCGACTACGCCGGAGCTCCAGGCCGCTACCGCCGCCGCAAGGCCGTAAACGGTAAACACCAATGCTGATTCGGCAGGGGAGAAGCCCATATCGGTGATGTGTTTAGACAGAAAAGCCATTTCAAAGCCGTCGCCGCTCATAAATACCGCAATGGCAATGTATCCCCACAGCAGATTAAGCGGTAAGCCAAACCAGTGATCCTGTTTTTTTTGCATAGCTTGCTCCTCTGAGGGAGCGCGGCTACCTCAGTTGCAGGTTGATAAAGTTGGGGTTGGGGTTAGGAAGCCCCAGGTTTTTATAATATTTTCATGAGGTTATTTTCGTAATTCAACCTGTTGCCGATAGAGACGCCGCCAGGTTGCCAGCCGTGATTGCAACATCTGATGGCGGGTAGCGTCAGGGGTAAAGGTTTGTTTGATTTCCGGCTTGCGGCAGACCTCACGACGGTCTCCTCCATCTGCCAGCCAGCCAAGGCGAGCGGCGCCTAAAGCACCACCTGCCTCACCGCCGTGATGGGTTGTAATCGTCAGATTTAGTGCATCGGCCATCAGTTGCGCCCATTCATTACTGCGCGCGCCGCCGCCGACCAGAGCACATTTATCAAGTACAGTGCCAGACTGTTGCAATACGGCAAGGCCATCAGCCATGCCAAAGGCTACGCCTTCAAGTACCGCGTAGCCGAGCGAGGCGCGCTGAGTACGGTGAGTCATGCCATGAAAAGCGCCGACGGCTTCGGGGTCATTGTGTGGCGTGCGCTCACCTGAGAGATAAGGTAAAAACAGCGGTGCCTGGCGTTTGTCGGCCTGTGAAAGTTGAGCAATTTCAGCTAATAAGGTAGTTTCATTGCTGCCCACTAACTGGCAATACCAACGCAGGGCGCTGGCGGCGGTCAACATCACGCTCATCTGGTGCCAACGGTCGGGCAGGGCGTGGCAGAAAGCGTGTAGCGCCGATGCTGGGTTCGGGCTAAATTTTTCGTTAACCGCGAACAGCACGCCGGATGTTCCCAGCGAGATAAACGCATCGCCTGGCTCAACGGCGCCGATACCTACGGCGCTGGCGGCGTTATCGCCTCCGCCACCGGCAATAATCACCTGATCGTTTAATCCCCATGACCGCGCAATATCGCGGTTGAGATAGCCCGAAGATTCGCTGCCCTCAATCAGCCGCGGCATTTGATCTCGCGTCAGTCCGCAGGCATCAAGCAGCGTGTCTGACCAATCGCGTTTTGCGACATCTAGCCATAGCGTGCCCGCCGCGTCCGACATATCCGAGACTTTATCGCCGCTCATTTTCCAGCGCAGATAATCTTTAGGCAGCAGTACTGTGGCAATCTCGCTAAAAATTTTAGGTTCGTGGCGCGCCACCCACAGCAGTTTTGGTGCAGTAAAACCCGGCATGGCAAGGTTCCCTGCTATCTGATGCAGCTGCACAGCGGTATCGGTCAACTGTTGACATTCTTTGGCGCTGCGAGTGTCGTTCCACAAAATCGCCGGACGTAGCACCTCGCCTTCATGGCCCAGTAACACCGCGCCGTGCATCTGACCAGACAGGCCAATAGCGCGAATCTGCCCCCAATCCTGTGGCAATTTTTCGCGCAACTGTGCCACCACATTTTGTGTCGCTTGCCACCAGTCGGCGGGGTTTTGCTCTGACCAGTGCGCGTGCGGGCGCTGAACCTCCAGCGATTCTCCCGCGCTGGCCAGCACTTGGCCCTGTTTGTTGAGCACCAGCGCCTTGATCTCTGAGGTCCCTAAATCCAGTCCTAGATACATGCGTTACTCCTGTTCGCTTACTTTTACAGACGCCAGCCACTGGTTGACATCATCAATTGACTGGCGCAGCAATTTTTCAAATTCTGGCTTATCGGCGAGAGTGGCAAATAGCTTGCTGTCGCGGGCGTACAGGGCGACAGGGTCTTTCGCCGCAAACAGCTGTTGTACTGCCTGAGCATCCAAAATGCCATCTTGATAAGTATAGGGCAGCTGATTAGCTACCCAGCGTTGCATAAACACGAAGAATAGTGCAGGTAACATACTGGTGGCTTTCGGTACTTCGCCACGCTGATAGCATTCAATCAGTGTCGGGGTGATAAACTCTGGGATCTTGGAGAATCCATCGGCAGCAACTCGTTGATTGGTATCTTGAATGTAAGGGTTGCCAAAGCGTTCAAGCACGACATCGCGATAGGCATTTAAATCCAGTGGGCTGGGTGTCAGGCTTGGAATTACGTCTTCAGTCACATAGCGATAAGCCATTTGACAGATAGCCTCGGTCTGCGTGCTCTCGTGAATATACTGCTGGCCAATCAACGTTCCGGCCCAGGCAATACAGCTGTGGCTCGCATTGAGAATGCGGATTTTCGCCTCTTCATACGGCAGCACTGACTCCACCATCTGCACCTCGACCTGCTCCAAATCAGGGCGACCGGCGATGAAATGGTCCTCAATCACCCATTGAATAAAGCTTTCTGCCATTACTGCGGCCTGATCCTCTATTCCAGTCTGCTGTTTAACTCGCACGGCGACTTCTGAAGAGGGGCGTGGAGTAATACGGTCGACCATGGTATTCGGGCAGCGGGTGTTTTTAGCTATCCAATGTAATAGCTCGGGTTTATTACGCAGCGTGAGGAATTGCGTCAGGCCATGATGGAAGCGGTCACCGTTGTGACGTAAGTTATCGCAGTTGAGTAGGGTAACCGGGCCACCGTTATTGTGTTGGCGATGCTGCAAAATATGGCTAATTGCGCCATAAATAGTCCGGCATTCACCCTGCGAATCGGCGCGGATATCACTATTGTTCTGGTCCAGATTGAACTGGTGATCGAGGTAATATCCGCTCTCGGTCACGGTAAAAGAAATTACTTTGGTCTCAGCTTTTTCACCCTGAGCAATCAGTTGCGACAGCTCGGCATCCCACGGCAAGATTTTCTTAATCGAGGTAATGGTTTCATAGGCTCGCTTACCGGCAGGCGTGACGGTCTCCAGAACATACTCGCCATTTTGCGCGGCTAAATGATTGAGCAAAGGGGTGGCGTCGTCGCGAATATTTCCCAAAGCAATTGACCAGCGGGTGTCACCGGCCTGAATCAGCCGGTGAAGATATACGGCCTGATGGGCTCGATGAAACGAACCTGCGCCGATGTGCATCCAAACCGCTGCTTGCTGCGAATTATTCATAATTTGCTCCGACATTTTCTGCTGAATGGGCTTAAGCTCTACTAAAGGGCTTTTGCTCTGATGGGTGACAGCTTAATTAAACTTTTGCCCGTTAAATGGGCTTTGGCTCACATTCTTGTTATCTTTCTTTTAAACTCGATCACGCTAAACAGTGAATATCGATAAAATACCCAGCATAAACAGCCATGATCAGAGGCCAGCAATGAACAAGAATGATAAAAAAATGGATCAGGCCGCACGGGCTGCGTGGATGTATTACGTTGCCGGGCAGACTCAGCATGAGATAGCCGAAGCATTGGGGATTTCACGTCAGGTGGCGCAGCGCCTAGTGGCTAGCGCTATTGAAAGCGGATTGGTCTCGGTGCACATTTCCCATTCGGTGGGTAACTGTATGGCACTCGAATCGCAGTTGCGGCAAGTGTACGGGCTGAGTGTTTGTCAGGTGGTTCCGTCGCAGGGGATGAGTCAATCCGCAATGTTGCACGCCATTGCGGTAGCGGGGGCCGAGGTGATGACGCAGTTTATACGCCGCGAACAGGCCACCATTATAGGCGTCGGATCAGGCAGAACGCTCAAAGCGGCGATTGACGAGCTCGACGACGTTGAACGCCCGCAGCACAGTTGCGTATCGCTGATTGGCGCGATTGCTTCTGACGGTTCCTGTACTCGTTACGATGTCCCGCTGCTGATGGCCGAAAAAACGCAGGGGCGTTATTTCATTCTGCCCGCGCCTTTATTTGCCGATAGCGAACAGGACAGGGAAGGCTGGTGCAATCATCGTATTTATCGCACCGTCAGCGAAAAAGCGCGGCAGGCGGACGTCACCTTTACCGGCATTGGGACTATCGGCCCAGACTGCCCGCTGCATTTGGACGGATTTATATCGTTGGATAAGGTCAAAAAACTTAACGCTGCGGGGGCGATTGGCGAAATGGTCGGGCATTTTATCGGCGCTGACGGCCAGCGAATTGACAGCGAACTGAATCCTCGACTGACCAGCGTCGGATTGCATCCGCAACCCGATAGACCGGTGATTGCCATGGCGGGAGGAGAGGACAAATATTTGGCGATTCGCGCCGCGCTCAAAGGCGGTTGGATCAACGGATTAGTCACGGATGAGTTAAGCGCGATGGCATTACTGGGCTAACTGCCAAGCAAGTCCCGTGTATCTCTGCCCTAAACATCAAGAGCTTAAGATGAAATACACGGGAAGCGTTTAGTGCAACACGCTGCCTTCGGTCATTGAAGATTCGGCAAATTTTTTGCCATAACGTCGCAGAGTGTAAATCGCCACACCCAACGCAATGACTCCGAAGCCACCGCCGACAAAGCCGACATCCGCCATGTTCAGATAAATACTGACTTGGCTGCCAATTAGCGCGCCGCCACCAATCGCGATATTAATAATCCCCGAGAGCAGCGACATTGCCACGTCAGTCGCATCCTGAGCCATCGACAGCACTTTGACTTGCAGACTCAGGCCGATCATCGTCATTGCCATGCCCCAGAACAGTGACAATATCACCAGACTGGTTGTGTTATGTGACAGCGGCAACAGCAACATCATGCTTAGCATCAGCACCGTCAGACAGGTAATCATCACGCCGGACGGGAAGCTGTGGTTCAGTCGGGTGAAGATATAGCTGCCGACAATACCCGCCAGCCCGAACAGTAGCAGCAGTAAAGTCGTGAAGTTTTCATTGTAACCGGCGACGCGTTGCAGGAACGGTTCGATGTAGCTGTAAGCAGTATAATGTGCCGCAAAAACAATCACCGTCACCAAGTAAATCAGCACCAGCGCAGGCCGTTTAAACAGTTCCGGCACACTTTTCAGAGAGCCTGAGTTGTTGCTTGGTAGCAGAGGCAACAGCTTAATCAGCAAGATCATGGTGATCAACGCCCCACCGCCGATAATCAGGAAGGTTGCACGCCAGCCGAGCAGCTGACCGATAACCCGGCCTAATGGCAGGCCCAACACCATAGCCAATGCCGTGCCGGTGGTGAGTAGGCCAAGGGCTTGCGCTTTTTTACCCGGAGGAGCAACGCGCAGCGCCAGCGAGGCAGTAATCGACCAGAAAATTGCGTGCGACAGGGCGATACCGACTCGAGAAATCATCAGCACCATAAAGTTCCAGGCAAATCCGGAGAGAATATGGCTGGCGATGAACATCACGAAGACGCCGATCAGCAGCTTGCGACGTTCCATCTTGCCGGTCAGCAACATCAGCGGCAGTGAGAACAGGGCGACCACCCACGCATAAACCGTGAGCATGATACCGACTTGAGCGGCAGTCATTGAAAAGCTTTGTCCGATATCCGTCAACAGACCGACAGGCACAAACTCAGTGGTATTAAAAATGAACGCTGCCAGAGTCAAACTCAATACTCTGAACCAGCCCTCTGAGCGAGAAGACATCGTAGTTTGCATAAATTAAAACCAGGAAAAATGAGTGATCAGTATTCTGAACTCAGGCCAAATGGCTAAGCTCTGCGATGATTTTAATGGAAAATCAAGCCGTTTCCGTTTCTGGATAAGCAAGTTAAAGAAAGAGCGTAGCAGATAAAGTGTGATCTAACGCACAAGAAAGGCATTCTACTCTTTGAGTAAGTGATTTGTCGTTCGTTTTATGGCTTAAACCGACAATTTTCTTGATGAATTTGCCTCATATCATCATATTTTAACGACAAGTTTTAATAATGCTGCATATGTAAATTGATTGTAAAAGATAAGTTTTTTTATTTTGGAAGACATCTTCCTGATTTAGTTAATCCCCTTTGCTCACATTTATGAACTCTGACATTTTCAATGCTGAAAGGGGATTACTCCGGCGTTTTTTATAGCAACCAGATTGAATTTAATCGTTTGTCGTTAAAACTAATGCGACTTAGACTTAACGCCACGAGTATTTCTGAAACTCAGGCAGGCTCTCCATACGCTGAGTGACCTGTTCGATTGCACTAAATTGACGTTCTGCTAATAGCTGCGGGATCATATGCTGAATAAAGCTCCAAACCACCGCCGTGGTGATACTGACCTGGTCAATAGCGCCGGATAAATTGTTTCTCTCTTTCAAAGCAAGATTCCAACCCTCGCAGGCGGCCAGCAATTGTCCCGTTACGCGCTCGACCCAAGGCTGATGCTGCTTTTCATTGGGACGGAGCTTGTGTTCATAAACAAATTGCACCGCTTTTTCACTGGCCGCCAGTGCCAGTCCCAATATTGATAAATCCTCTGCCAACGTCTTGGTTTCCTTTGGCAACAGCTGATGTTCGGCGGGTGCCAGAGTTTCGAAAAAGCCGATAATCAGCGTCGAATCCATTAGTAGCTGGCCATTGTCCAACGTTAGAGTAGGTGCCTTTACTACCGGATTAACTTTAGTGAACTCCTCGAAATGGCTAAACACAGAAAAAGGAACGTGTTCAAACTTGATACCATAAAGCTCGAGGGAAATAGCCACGCGCCTAACGTAAGGAGAATCCAGCATGCCAAAAAGTTTCATTGTTTTTCCTGTCTGTAAGTGGGTTGCTGCCCTAAATAACTAACTCTTCCTGAAGAATATTAGTCAAAAACGCCTCAATTTTGGCCTCTATTTGACTATCGATCGTTCTTAATCGCAGCAGACCAATCTGGCATTCGTTGAGAATCGCATCTTTTAACGCATCACGCTCGCGTTGCTCAGTGCTTTCATGAGAATTGCCATCTACCTCAATGACGGCCAATGGCTGTTTTCCAACGCGGTAATATAAAACAAAATCGCAGCTGGCCCCCTGAGCAATAAATTCTAATTGGCGGGAAGTAAAACGGCTATCGCTGCTAGCTACGATTTGTCTGAGAGAGACTTGAGCATGCATAACCAATGAATGATAGGCCGGATAACTAAGAGATTCATTAATCAATTGCCTGGTAATTTTTTCGGAGAGGTATCCGGGATCATTATGATTGAGGCGCGCTTTGAGCTTTTCCAAGGAGCGGTCGTACTCCTCATAAAGCAAATCAAATGCGCTGACCACTGGGCTGTAATGCAGGTGGCCTTCATTTGCATAGTAAGTCATGTAGCGGATAAGTGCCGCAATATGCTGATTATTTTTGGCAAATACATTATCCCCAGTGACCAATGTAAAATTACTTTTCGCCCTTGAGACTGCTACATTAATTAATTGAGGGCTATCAACAAAAGAGATTTCCTTATCATTAGCTTTCTTGTCTAGTACTGTAGAAAAAATAACCTCCTCACATTCTCTACCCTGAAATTTATGAACAGTTGAACTAATAAATTCATTTTGCAGGGTTTCACTGGAGAGATTAACCTGCGCATTGTAAGGTGCTAGAAAAACTCTACTGCCGGACTCTTCCCACTCCAGCGTATTTAATGACTCTAGCTCACGCAGATTTTTGTTATTACGCGCATGATTACCTTTAGCCGTTACCACTAGCGACAAAGCTGATTCGCCATTATCATGCGTCATAGCAATCAGTTTATTATTATAAAACTGTAAATTACAGAATTGAATAATTTTGGGGTGGCAGCGGTAATGTTCTTTCAACAGTGTTAACGGCAATGTGTCATTATATAGGGAAATAAGAGAGTCCAGCAAACTATGGCTGTGACAGTCATAATACACGGCTGGAGGGGGAAGGTTATTATCTTCGGGGACGTGAGACAACTGTTTGCGATCTCCAACCACTATGATATTTTTGGCGCACCCCAAAGCAAGTATCCCTGGAATAATATCTTGTTGTGATGCTTCATCAATAATAACATAATCAAGCAAGGTTCCTGGCGCCAAACTGTTAATAATTGAGTGCGTACTACTTCCAATCACGGGATAACGTTTTAAGAAGTTTCCAAAGTCGTGCTGATAATTACTTTCTTCAAATTTTATTTTTAATTGAATTGATTGCCTGAGATGGGCTCGAAGATAAGCCATAGAGTTTTGCCTAACGTTCTGCTGTAAAGTCTCGACATCATTGTCTTTAAATATCCTTTCGATATCAGCCAGCGCCTCACGAGTCTTTTTAATGCGAGTTACATAATAATGGCGCTGTAAGGAATAGAATGTTGACTGTCTTTTTCCCAATGTGTTCAATGGCTTTGTTTTAACAATCGTATATTTTAAAAACAACGAGAACCTATTGCGAAGGCTGAGCCGGTTTATTTTAAATGATTGCAGCAAGGCCATCAGATCGGTGATTTTGTGTTGATTCAGCCGATAACGTTTAACGTTGGGAAGGTGAGTAATACCTTCACTTTCCAGCCATCGGTCGAGATATTTTTCTTCAATGACTAACTCGTCTATCTCAGCACGAAGAGCAGCAACTTTATTCTGCGCAAGAAGGTGTTTTTTCAAACGTGATATTTGTTTTGCAATGACATCAATTTCAGGGGCCTTTGCTAAAGGGGCTGCTGGAATCATGGGTTGATTGCAAAAAAAATGACCGCGATTCGAACTACTGCCTAATCGTGCAACCACATAATCCAGTTCCTCTTTTTTCAGTTTATCGTATACATTATCAACGGCTGTATTATTGTTGGAAACAATAGCAACGCTACGATTTTGAATCAGAATGTTAGAGATAATATTGAGGATTGTCTGTGTCTTGCCTGTTCCTGGCGGCCCTTCGATCACGGATATTTGGGCGCTAAATGCTTGCTCGACGGCTTTCATTTGGCTTTCGTTCAAACCGAAAGGGTAAATGTAATTATTGGGAGCAGTGCGTGGGATGTTTTTGCCGTTGCAATAGGCTTCCAATGCCGTATCGGGATGCGCGACGATTTTATCCAGCTGACGTTCTATATTTTCAGCAATTTTTTTTTATCGTATTCAGCGCTTTTAGTACGCAGTTTGGCAATTTCACGAAAATAGCGGTAAATCATCCCATTTTTCAATGCAGTGGAAGGCAAAACCTGCACATCATCTTTTTTCATAAGATAAGGTTTTTTAGTGTTCGGATAATAAATGCAGGCATACTTTTCACCGATTATTTCAGCGTAGTCAATAATTTTTATATTTGGCTTGTTCTTTTGTACAAGCAAAGTACCTTTTAAGCGAGTCGTGGGTACAACGCGGCAATATTCTAATGGACGGGAATAGCTTTTACCCGAAAGATAGTGGCAGGTGAGCTTTATGCACTCTTCTTTTTTATTGTAACTTAAGGTCCAGTCCTTGATTTGTGATGTTTTATCTTGATTATCCATGTACACCCTGACCATTTTCTCTTCTCCATGAGTTTGTTATTATTTACCACTATACTCGCCAGTTTCCTCAAGGTGAAGCTACCTCAGTTGAATCTATGAAATTAAAAAATCCATAAATATCTTCACATCTGGTCTTCATGTTATTAATTATTTAATCTTGACGAGCTAAGCTAAATTAAAAAATTTATTACAAACAAGCATAATCGGCATGCTCATAATTGCGTTTTAATAATCTGACTATCAATTAGGTAGAGTTATACAGCCGCGACTGAAACAGTTCACAGTATTTGGCTAAAAACATTGCATGATTATATTGAGGTCTTGTACATTACACGCCGAAAAATTACATTGACCACAGCCTGTTTTTAATTATTTCAGCATTGTCCCTAACCTTGCCACCCTAGTTACAATTACTGAACAGGATCCAAATATCTCTGTAAGGTTTGAGACACGTCTTGTAGTTATCCGCAGAGATCAGATTTCGTCTGTGATTGCTTCGAAAACCATGTCTTAGCAATATGTTAGATAATGCTTTTAAGTCAAATTAAGGATCGGTTAGTGTTGCTGATATTTTAACCATGCAAATGACAAGGAAAAAGGAATGAACTGTCAATCTACCAATGAACTGACCCTGAAACTGCTGGCAACAATAGGTCAATCCCCGTTTACGGCGGAACAACTGGACGGGATGAATAATGAAGCGCGTGCGCTCATCGCTGGACAGCAGCAGTATTGCCGCCAGCATCCTGTTAATGCCATATACCGTTTTGCCGTAGAGAGTGGCCATACCAGAAAGGGCGGCACAGTTCGTGCAGCATACAACGGAAACGAAATCGAACTTCCAGATGGTAAAAAGGTGAATGTTGCGCTGGAAGGTGATGAAGTTGTTTACCCTGATGGCAGAACGGCGAAAATTGTAGCAGATGCGGGTAAAAGGAGTGAGGTCAACAGTCGCAGTGTAGCACTCGTCGGCAGCCATCTGGATAACGGTGATGAGATTATCTGCACACTCTGCAATGGAGCAATGATTGTCGGACGTGAAGGAGAGGCAATGCCTGATGATTTCCTGTCATCTGCTGAGGTGGCGTAATGGGAAATCGATCTGACTGTTATGGGCGGGGAACCGCACTGGAGGGGGATAAAACAACCACGGGTGCAGAATGTATCCCCTCAATGTCCAATGATTCTGAGCATGGACGGAGGGTTGTCCGTGTTGGTGATAAAACAACCCCATGTCCCAAATGCGGCAAAGTGGGCGTTGTCGTCTCGGGTGAACCTCGTGACACCAACGACGGCAAAATAGCTGCGGTAGATGGTTCAATCGTGCACTGTAATTGCCCCTCTGGATCAAACCGGGTTATTGCGCCTGCAGGGCAATGGGTTGGAAGAGGTCCAGATCCTTCGATTGCTGCCCTGGCAAAATTGGTTGCTGAACGTAAGGCCGCAGAAGAAGAAAAAACTAAACAACTGGCAGAGGAACGTGACCGCAATCGGGTATTTGCCAAATCCTGCCTTCGTGGTGATGGCTGTAACGATGCAGGGGAAGAACGTGAACCCCACACCAATTTTGCCACAATGGCATTTTATCAGGCTGTCCCTTCTTCCGATCCTGCATCTGATAATGAAGTGATCCAACACGCTCAGACCGCCAAGAAAAAGAAACCTGCAGAAGATATTCCTGAGCCGAAAAAACGAAGCGCCCTGTACAAATGGTGGTTTGGTAATCATAAGGAAGTCAAATACCAGCGGGCAACAGCCACAGCAGCGAGTGCAGCCAATGCACAGGTGGCGGTAGAAGGAGCCAGTGTCCTTGGTCTGGTGGGTGGAAGTGCCATTACATCAGGCACATGGGCGGTAACCACGGCTACAAGGATCGGTGAAATTGCTGCCAGTGGTCCCGGAGCACCCTTAGCTGCATTATTGGTAGGAATGTATCCCGGTAAGCTGAATGACGGTGAACAGGATTTTATTGACCGGATGCGGCTCGAACAGATGCGTGAAGCGCCAAGTCGTGTGCGTTATACGTGGGAGCAAGACGATAAAGGTAATCCGATTCCTCACGGCTGGCATACACCACCGGGTAAGGATATGGTGCGTGTGCGCAAAATGGCGTGGGACAATGCCCGTAAGGCGTATACTTTCACTACCGAGGAACAAGCACGCATTACCATCATCTGGACGCCAGACAGTTCAGGTGTCAATGTTCCTTCAAATACAGGCAACCAGAACCCGGTACGGATACCTAATCCGGTAGTTGTTGATCCGTTGCCGGAAGATACCAGTATTGAGGCTACAACCACTCCGGCACCGGAAGAAAAGAATTTTGCGGATTACATTTTTATCTTACCGTTGCCTAATATTCCGCCGATTTATATTTATATAAACACGGGTCATAAATACTACACTCCGCCGAAAGAAAATCCTCCACTACCTGCGTATCCTGATGCCAAAAAAGCGCAAGCTAAAACACCTGTTAAGGGAGGTGGGAAACTACGTAATCGTTGGAAAGATTCAAAAGGAAAAATCTATGAGTGGGATTCTCAACATGGCACGGTAGAAGTTTATGATCGTTCAGGTCGCAATCATTTAGGTGAATTTAATCATATCACTGGTGAGCAAACAAAACCCGCGGACCCAACAAGAAAGGTGGAAAAATGACGATAGCGTATACTATTGATGTATATAGTAAAGTGGATGAGGCGTTGCTTCTTGAAATTGAAATCCCAGAGAATAAACTGTCAGATGTAGCTGAAATTATGGGGTGGAGTGAAGAGGATAAAAAGGAATTTTCACTAGGAATTGGTGTTTATAATATTAATGAAAGCCAAGCGATTAAATTAGAGAGCTTGCTATGTAAAAAATTCTATTCCTCTGATAACTCTCTACAGATGTCAGGCGGCAGTGTCTAATACATTACAAATATCTCTGAAGCAGCACGAAATACCTTGGGTGCTGCTTCATTCCTTATCCTTTCGAACAGATGCGTGAAGCGCCAAGTCGTGTGCGTTATACGTGGGAGCAAGACGATAAAGGTAATCCGATTCCTCACGGCTGGCATACACCACCGGGTAAGGATATGGTGCGTGTGCGCAAAAGGCGTGGGACAATGCCCGTAAGGCGTATACTTTCACTACCGAGGAAGAACCACGCATTACCATCATCTGGACGCCAGACAGTTCAGGTGTCAATGTTCCTTCACATACAGGCAACCAGAACCCGGTACGGATACCTAATCCGGTAGTTGTTGATCCGTTGCCGGAAGATACCAGTATTGAGGCTACAAGCACTCCGGCACCGGAAGAGAAAGGTTTTGCGGATTACATTCTTGTTCTGCCTATATCGGATATTCCGCCGATTTATATTTATCTGAATGAAAGAAAAGGAATGCCTGAAAAAGGTCACTCCTACCATTCTGCACCAGAAACAGAAGAAATTATGGGTGTAGCTGACCTTATTGAAGTAAAAGGTCAAACACCTAAGCAAGGTGGAGGGGGAGCCCGAGAACGTTGGATGGACAAGAAGAAACGACGAGTTTATGAATGGGATTCACAGCACGGAGAGTTGGAAGTATATCGCGCAAGTGATGGGGAGCATATTGGCTCTGTTGTCCATCAGACCGGAGTTGAATTGAAACCTGCTGTGAAAGGCAGAAATATTAAACGTTATTTGTGAGGCTAATATGTCTTATAAAATGAGATTGCAGTGGTTTAATAAAGAAAATTTTGATGGTGAAGGGAAAGAGTTTTCTGCTATTTTGGATGATAATGTGTATCTTCTGGATAAATTGGGGCTTTCGACTGAGCCACGAATTTATGATGGTGCGTATAATATAAGTAATGAGTGGTTGTATTATATACAGCCATACTTTCAGCATCAGATTAATTTACAACAGTATGATTATCAGTTAGCATTCCGACATGTTTAATTGATTAAAATACCTGCCAGTAATGGTAGGGGGAAAATTAAATTTTAATGCACCGGAAGAAAAGAATTTTGCGGATTACATTCTTATCTTACCGTTGCCTAATATTCCGCCGATTTATATTTATCTTAGTGAAAATAAAACATCGTTTGCACATGGATACAAGCACCATCCTCCGAAGAATAAATCATGGAAAGAGATTATTGATAGCACAAAGACAGGGCCGGCAAAATTTAAGCAAGGTGTTGATATTACAAGTATTGATCATGAGGTGTGGGATACTGGAACATCTACTACGAATGGTCAAAACTGGAAGGTGAAAGAGTTCGGCATTGTTCAGGGTGCTTACAAGGGCAAAGAAACAACATGGGTTGTGACAAAGGAGTCGCAAGGCACCATACACTCTCATCCAATTGATGCTGACATAGCAAGGAAACTATTGAAATGAAAAAAAATTATATTATTTTAGGAACAGATTTTGAGCTTGATCTTTCCAACATCTTTGATGAGTTATCGTCTATTGATTTTTCACGAGGAATAGATGAACAAATAATGATTTTAGATGAAGATTTATTACAGCTTTCATTAACATCAGGGTATGTTGTTGATGTTGGTTGGTATCCAGCATTTGAAAGAGATGGTAATTTTGTTATCAATCGCATCACAAATGGGTGCTGGGATACACCAGAATATCAAAATAAAGCAGGATGGAATAAAAATGACTTAATAAATAAAATCAGAGAGGCTATTGGGTAAAAACTATTTCTTAATAACTCTTTTCAAGAGATATGTATCCCTGATATTAAAAGAAGCCTTCGACAAGTACTTTTTCTGTGAAAACAAAAGATGGTGTTCCGAAAACGATGTTTAAACCTAAAAGTAGGATGGAATATTGGGAGAAAAAAAATGATTAGCGCTATTAATTTATGTCCTTGCTGTAAAAAGCATGAGTTTTAGAAGAAGGAAGCTATGAAATATGCCCAGTTTGTAATTGGGAGGATGATCCCATTCAATCAGAAGATCCAAACTATGCAGGAGGAGCCAATGTAATGAGTTTAAATGAATCCCGCAAAGCTTATCAAGAAGGACGAGAAGTTGAATAATACTTTTCTGACTCAGAAATTGGGTAGATAACTGTTGTTTTTTCCTCATGGCAGCACATCTATTTTGGCGTGTTGCTTCATTTCTGAACTTCTCAAACATCTACCTAAAACACACATACTGTGGTGGTTCATTGCACACTGCCATCGGCATTCAATTGATTTAAAAGATCAATATATTAACATCGATAGTTTATGACGATTAATAATGATTTATTGATCGGTTATTGAATTGCTTATAACGATCGATTGTTGTTATTTGATAAATTAAAACTATTAAATGTTTTCTATTGATCGATATAAACGATATGACGAACAGCTAAAATAATTCAATTCTATCAATTGGTTAAACAGACTGCTTGTGGTTCTGGCGGAATGTGGTGAAAAAGGCGATTTTGAGAAAGCAATTAACACAAAAATCGGTCAAACCAAATCTTGTTATTCTCTCGATGACAACAATGTCACTTTTCCTGTGCGCCTAACTAAGCACCTGACCGGTCAAATTGTGATGCCAGCTTAGCGCCACGGTCTTAAAGACCTTTTCCGGAGAGCTGACTGCTTTTTCGTTGATACGTTGTTGTAGAGGGTTAATGTTCTGCACCAACTGCCTGCGAATGTCGTCACGCTTTTGACGAGCATTAGTGAGAGAGATAAGTGGATAGGGACCTAAGCCAAGGCGAGATTCTTTATTATTGATGCGATATTTGAGATATCAGAGACGTGAACCGCCTGGATTGACTGAATGATACAGACCTTGGGAATCGGAAACTTTGAAGGGTTTGTTAGATGGTTCTAACTTTCTGATTTTTTTGGCATTAAGAGATATTTGGGGGTCACTCCGTCATCGAACCAACATGACCCCAAATCTGACCCCCAATTTATCCCGATGCAGAGGGGTAATTGAGGATAGGCCGAGAAGAGTGAATAACCGACGAAGGCGCGTGCAGCAAGGGTAAAGCTCGAAAAGCAAAAAGCCCGCGCAAGTTTCCTTGTGCGGGCTTTTCTAAATATGGCTCCTCTGACTGGGATCGCCTTTGCCATTAACTGGCTAATATTTAAGCTAAATCAAAAATAACTTCCTGTCAAGACCACCAAAATGACCACCATTCGACATGGGTTGCAAAAAACTAGTTAGAGCTCTTTGATATAGGTGGTGATCGCTAGTATGGTGTCCACCGCAAGGGAAGCGTAGCCAAAGCGAGCATCGAAGAGTCTGCCCTGGAATTATGTACAAAGAGATCCGACAGTCTGCTCAGTGCCAGTATAAGTATTCCGCTAAACCGAACCATTCACTTTTAGAGTTCTTCCGACATACTGATTATTCCCATTTAGTCAGTCGTCGTGCATAAAGCATGATAAATACTCCAGTGGGTTGATTTTTATGAATTAAATTAATATAAAAATTTTTAACGCAATAGAGTACGTGTTGCTAGTTGGGCAACACGTTTGAAATCATCCAACTCTTGAAAATGGGAAAGAGTTCTTTATGTTAGCATTGAAGAACTGCCCCTTAGAGGCGGCACCGGAGAACTGCTCATATAGGTGGGCATTCACGTTGTAGTATTGATAGACAGTACCACCTTTAAACTCTATCTCTAGGGTTTCATTGTCAGGGTCATATCCCGCAGACATTATATTTGATGAAGATACAAGATCACGCTCCATTCTCAGCCCTCCTCAGGGTCATCTTCAATTGGTGAACGAGTAATATCAAGTTCTTGGATTACAGCGGTTGTTTCTTGACTACGCCAAGATGCTACTACTCGATCATATCCTTCTGCCACGCGTCGCCTCGACCAAGCCTCAGTTACTTTGGGGTCGTTGCTTCGGGGTAGATGTTCACGGCGAGGCAAGGCAACTCTACAGCGCACAGGAAGCCTAGCTGCCTCCCCAGTGATAATTGCTTCACCAGTTCGTAGCACCGGTAGAAGATCCATCAGCCCAGCGAGGTTATCTGGCAGAGTTCCTTTGACACGTGCACGGTCTGCGGGGTTCGACAACCGCAGCGCAATGATTGTTCCGCACTGGGACAATACTGTCTCGTCAACTTCTGCCGGGCGCTGGGAGACTATCATAGCACCGACACCATACTTTCGGCCTTCTTTGGCGATACGTTTCACGACCTCAGAGGCCACGGTTCCCGCATCGGGGCTCAAATAGCGATGAGCTTCTTCCATTACAATTAGCAATGGGCGTTCAACCCCACCTTCTGATTTTTCTCTACTCCAAAATAATGCTTCATAAACGATCCTGAGGATAGATCCAATGAGGCGCGTGAGGACAGTACTTGGTACTCCAGAAAGGTCCAAAATTGTAATTTGCTTATCGTGCCCAAGCCACCCTTGTAAGAGTATGTCAAGATCATTATCAACTCCGCCATCAAGGCGAGGTTCCCAATTTCCTGGATGTAAAAGAAAGTCATATCGTCGATCAAGCAAACGAGAACGAAGCAAATTTAAGGGCCGCCGTATACCTTTGGCTCTATTATTTATGAAGGGAGGCGCAGAGCCATTGCCGTGTGGCTGGTATTTTGGTGCAATGAGTGTCTCAGCATCACCTGCCTCTTCTAATGCAGGTTCATCTCTATTTTTTCCGACATAAGTTGTGGTTTCGATATCAATTAATTCATACCAAAGCGTCTTCAGGCTAAAAGGAACCGGACTATCGACAGTTAGAGTTTTTGCATCAACTCCTGCCTTAGGATAATTTGCAATACTTTTTTCTTTTAATTCTGATATTTTATCAGTAAATGCGATCTCGTTTGCTTCTGAAAGCCCTCCCGCGATAAAGTCGAGTAGTTCTCCTGCCTCTAAGGCCCAATAAGGAACAAATAAGGATTCTTGCCCAGGCCCAGGTGTTGCGCTATAAACTTTTGCTACATCTGCTAGCGCTTTAGTATATTCCCCATGGATATCTAGCATGAGAATACGTGCGCCAGGAGAACCAGGATTTTCATCTTTTCGAATAATAGATCTTAAGAGGCTTGCAACAGTAGTAGATTTACCGGACCCTGTTGATCCAAGAATTGCGGAGTGGCGAGTGACTAGTGCGTCTAGCGATAGTCGTACCTCTATATTTTCAGCACTTGCTAGATGTCCTATGACGACTTGGTCATCGCCTATTGATCCATATATACGCCGAAGATCAGATTCAGTGACTAAATGTACAGCGTCATTGATATTGGGATGCTGGCTCAGACCTCGCTCAAATTGACCACCAATGGTTTCACCCGCAAGCTGCACTTTCATCCATCTTCCAGAGTCGATGCCGGAAACATCTGATGGTACTGGTGCTGCTGTTGCTCCAACATCGGACACAATTCCAAATAAATCTTGATATCCCTGAGGAATCCGAACAAAACTTCCAACTTGACCAACACGGTATGTATGCCCGCTAATTAAAGCAAAGCCAGAATCTAAGGACTCAGCTAGTTTCACCGTAAGTGTTGCTCCCGATACGGCACTAACAATACCTAAATAAGTTGGGTCATTGCTGTTCATTCCTTAGTTTCCTCAGTTTCATTACCATGACTTGTGTTGTCATCGCTTTTATCAGCAGTGGTATCTGGTTCATCTCTTTTGAGTGATTGCAGAATCAGATCATTTGCTTGGGCTAAAGCGCAAAAACGGGAAAAAGCGGCAAAGTCTCCCAAAAGAAACACCGGAGGGGTCTTTGGCCAACGAGCAGCCCAAAAGCTTTCACGAATGCTTCCCCAGTTTTTAGGTAATTCTCCAGGGCGCCAATTTCCTGGAATACCTCCAATTACTGCACCATCCGCTGCATAGACACTTAGATTAGGACGATCGCTCGCTAATTTTACAGCCGCATCTTCTTTTTCTAATAACTGATATTGGAATGCCAATACAGCAGTATTAGCATTCATAGCCAGACTTTCATCTAGAATTGCGCAAATATGAGCATCTCGAAACGAAAATCCAATTGCCAACAAAAGCGAGTCTGGAGTAAGTAAAAATCGCTTCAATCTTTCGAAAAGTGCTGAATACGGCTGCTTTTGAGTAAGGTCATACTTCAAATGGTCAGGGTAGACGAGTTCGGTGGCTTCTTTTCCATGTCCTCTAACCACCGCTCCTTCTTCTAGTGCCCAGCCCAGAGAACCATGCATTTTCCATAATTTGGCCCAACGTGCAGGTAAGTCATCACCGGCTACGGATACAGGATCGAAGAAGGGTTTGCTACCTCCTGAAAACCCATCAAAATAAGGACTTCTTACTCTCTCGAATGCTTCTTCAAAAAGAAAATCATAATTTGTTGTAAATATTTCAACAGAATTTGAACGGACTGTTCCCGTGATCCAAGCTATCAGCTCAGAATAGGGGGTACGCTCTTTTGGCAAACTGACACCAACAATTTCACCAATTCTTTTGCATATTTCCTTTCCTAGCTCTTTATAACCATCCGAATCTAGCCCTTGAACTTCTGTATCGCCTAATGCCTGCTGCAATAAACGAATGCGTGAGAGGATAGATTCAATATTTGCTTTATCACCCAAGCTTTTTTTAATTGCATCAACTGCAGCAGCTTGGTTGCCAGAAAGGCCAGAAATTGCCCGGATGGTCAGCTCCTCAACACCTGGGATTAAGGAACTGCCCTGCGGGTCGATTTGATTATTTTCATTTACACGTACAGCAAGTGGTGCTCCTGCACCGATGAGCAAACCTATCCTTTTACGACCCTGCGAAAGAACCTGTCGTAGGTCGGACATGAACCGATCTGGATTGTGAAAAGTTTCCATCATTTCCCCTATATGGTCTAGTCGTAGCCATCAAGTTGTTGCGACTTCAGCCTTTTGCTTACCATCCTTGTAAAATGTTGTCACGGTGATTCTACGATAACCCCATATTTGGAACTGGATTGATTAAACCTCTATTCCTCCATCGATTTCCATTGACTAACGATTCGAACTCAATGCCGTTGGATAGTATGAGGTCATCTGCATGGTCAGTGACAATTATTTGAGGTGCGAAACCAGTAGAAATCTTAATTTCATCACAATATGAAGATAATTGGCTGAATAAATTTTCTACAGCTTTGATGTCATCATCAAGATCTCGTTCATTTTTACCTCTGTCGCTTCTTTCTGCTACTTTAGCATCATTGAATGTTACCGATTCATCTCTTCTAAAGTTAGGAAAATATACTTGAGTTGGTTGGTCTAAAAATAATATGGAGGGTATTGAACATTTTTTTCCTAGCTCTGCGAAATAGCGATGCAAGGCCAGGAATAGGCTAATATGACTATAAAGCCAATTGGCGCCACTACCCATGGACCTTAAATAAATTTTTTCTTTTTTATCAGTCAAATGGTAGAGATCGAATGTTTCGAAGGAGAAATGCAAATTAATTGGCCTGTAGCTTTCCTCAAACTCAAAGTGTTTTCCTATATCAGCCATATATGCATTTATTTTTAAGTTGGCATTTTCAATGCCTTTTTTAATATCATATTCTGCTAGTTTTTTATCAATTTTATAAATATCATTTTTTATAAATTCAATGTTCTTATCCAGTTCAATATCATCCCCTAAACTAATTCCTTCCAATAACATAAATAATCTTGCTTTTACTACAAGTATCGTCTCATATAAGCTTTTTTGTTCAGATATTTGTTTTTCTGATGTTTCTATTACTAAGATTTGTTCATTTAGAGGTGTAATTTCATTTTTTAATTCTCCGATTTTACGCTTTACATCAATCAGTGATGATTCAAATTTTGCTTTCATGGGTTTAATGTGTGAAAGATTATGAACCACTTTAGTAATAGCATATTGTAATCTTTTTGCACTGTGTAATAATTCATTATTTTGGGTATGGCAGAATGGACATACAGAAGAAGCTATTTGTATTTTCTCTTCCCATTTCATTTTGCTACCATTAGTAAATAAACGTCTTTCTTCTTCAATGTTTTTACTAATGGATGAAGCTTGTCTTTGGAGTTTTCTTAATGCTGAAACTTTTAAGTTGAGTTGTGTTTTTAGGTGGTTATAATATTCAACTGTTGCATTAGAGTTGTAGTTTATTTTTTCAGGAATGATTATTTTGTCCAATCTTTCTTTGGCATCGCGGGGATTTATTAGAATTATATTTAGCGGAATAGGTTCGTTTTTGAAACCCATCATGGCATACAATTGATTGAGCACAGGAGCAAGTCTCTGTTTTTGTTTGGAAGCGACACGTGCATTGTTTTCTTTTTCCCGATGCAATTTATTAAACTCTAGGGATAACCTCTCTTTTTCTTGCGATAGAATAAAAAATTCTTGATCGACTAAACCGAGAAATATTTTTGTATGTTCTATGACCTGATCTCTTTTTTCTTTTTCATCAAACCGATAGAACAATGCATGTTTGTTTGCTACAAGGTTTTGATGTTGCAGCATAAATGAGGTAAAACTTCGAATAGATGGAGTAGGTGCCTTACTATTAAATTTCCGGTTAGACTTAGCCGATAAGGAGACATCAACATCATCCATATCCAAAAAAAATCCAGTGATAAATTTTTTATAACTTTCTATGTCGATATAAAGATTCTTGTCAAAGTAATTAGCATTAATTGTATCGGCGGAGTACGATTCTTCCCTGCGAAAAAATGCTTTATTGTTAATGTCAGGGCGCCTAGCTATCACCATATTTTGCCCATCTATTTTTATAAACAAGTAGTATAGTGCTGCACTATCCGTAATCACCCCTTTAGGAACGGTATATTCATCGCTACCGAAGCAATAATCGAAAATCTCTATTAATGCACTTTTCCCTGTAGATGATTTACCTGTTACGACATTAAGCCCTTCTTTGAAATAAACAGGGTGCTTATTGCCTATTTTATCAATAACGCCCATTTCATAGATAAATGTCTTCATTGTGGTTTTACTCCAAAGAAATCAAATATTTCAATTACTGAATGATTACTAAATAATTTTGCTAAGCTTATTGCACTTTTATGCGATATAATTGATTTTTTTGAACTATCTTCGCTGTATAATGTAAGGCTCTCGGTATCAATTATTAGCCAGTCGTTAATTAAGCAATGCTGAATACTTTGTGCTGTAATATGTTTAAACTCTTCCAGTCGTTCTTGTAGATCATAGAATTTAGCTCTGTCATTGAATATTGACCACATAGTACTTTTTTTGCTATCTCCAAAAACAGCACCTTGAAGTTTAGTTTGAAAAATTGAATGAGTACAAAGTGGAATGACCAATGGTGCTAGGATTAAATTATTTTCCACTTTATTTAGAGATGAGTAAAACGAAACAAAATACTCACTAAATTTGAAGGGATTGTACTTTAATTGGTATAATGAATCGATAATTCCGCTCATGGTTCAACCTTCCATTTTATATTTTTTTCGTCATCGTCCATAGCATCATGAATGAGTCCGTTTTTGTATTCAATTGGTGGAATGTCATTTCCCATGTTGAATGGCATCTCGTTAATTGTATTGTTATACAAGATTTTTGAATCTTTCAATGGATCATTTACAGTTAATTGTGCTGAAGAGTAATTAATGATAAAACGTTTTATAATCTGTTTTTGATATGCTTTTGTTTTTTTTGCATATAAAGGATATTCATCTAGCTCTTCAATTAATGAGTTTTGTAACTCTACCCAATTACCTATAGCATCAGAAATCATTGCGTGATGATCGATATCTATGATTTTTTTAACGAAGAGCTTATCCTGATATTTTTCTATCTCCACATTGGTTGGATCATAACCATTAAATGGCGGAAAAGTAAATTCTCTTTTATGAAAAAATGCAGTGAGCTCTTCACATTTGGCACTAAATAACTTTCTGCTAATCTCCCACGTGCAATTACTAGCTTGCTCATAAACAAATCCAACCAGGCCTTCGAGGTAGCGTTCTAAATTATATTTAGGTATACCAATAGGCTTCATTAAGATTTTTTCTCTTAAAGCTTCCAGATCGTCAGCCTCAGTAAAAAGTGTCACCTTTGTGATTATATCTAGCAATTTTTCATTCTGAGACGCCATTACTTTTTTTTGTAATTTGACAATATTTTTAGGATTCTCCGCTTCTAATTCTTCCTTAGATCTCTCAGCAAATATATCTTTAAGGATTTGAAGACGGCCTTCAGGCGGTAAAGAATTCCATTTCTCTAGTCGAGTTGTTGAGCCGAAAGCTTGAGTAGTATGTAGGATCAAAACACTATAATTTTCATGCTTGAAATTAACATCAAGCCAGTTCTTCAATGTATTCCATAGGTTTTCATGATGATCGGTCAGAGTGGCAGCGTAGTTCTTCACCTCTGTTTGTGAAGATTTATCAATCTTATTGCTAACAAGACTGACATCGCCATCTTTTTCAAACCAAATGGATTGCTCATCTTTTAGAGAAAAACATTTGTCAAGTCCTATTAAAACTTGGTAATGAAATGCTAAAGCGGTTGTAAGTGCTGCGTTTTTGGTTTGCTTATCACTCATACACCCTCCCTAGAGTTCTTTTGAAGATAAGCATATTTTGCCAAAAATGTCTTGTGGTTACGAGAACGATTGAAGCGTGCTTAACAAAAAACCATAAGATTTGGATGAAATAGAGGAATCTCAATAGATAGAATCATTGAAAACTTCATTTCCCCCCGCTGAGTAAAGGGCTCTACGTTCGGCTATGCAGGGTCAGATTTTTTCTCCTGTGCGCTTTTCGTTCCCGTATCTGCTTCCGGTAAATCGTTTCCTAACACAACCCGTCCCGCAAGGATAAATGGCACGCATTCTGCGCCCTTGCAGGCCGGAACGATATCGGGAACGCGAACCGTCAGGCGATACGAAGACGAAAATCACACCACTGACGGAGAAAAAATCATGACTATTTCCCTGCATACCCAGGCTGGTGCCCCTAACACCGCAGCGGCGACCAGCGTATCCCCGCTGGACCCGTCAGGCTCCTCAAAAACGAAATTTTCCAAAACCAAAACTGATATTTATCAGACCGTCACTGACAGCATCATTGCGGCACTGGAAACTGGTGTTAAACCCTGGGCGTGTCCGTGGCAGCGTACCCCCGGTATGTCTGGTTTACCGTCCAATTACGCAACTGGCATGGCATACAGTGGAATGAATATCATGTTGTTGTGGTGCAGTGCGTCAGAACAGGGATTCAATGATTCGCGGTGGATGACCTACAAACAGGCAAAAGCGGAAGGCGGTCAGGTACGTAAGGGAGAACACGGCACTACCGCCATTTTCTATACCACACTGGAAAAGGAAAATGACGACGGAGAAACTGACTATATCCCGATGCTGAAGACGTTCACCGTGTTTAATGTTGAGCAAATTGATGGGTTGCCCCTGAGTGACGAAGCAGTTTTCCCGGCAGAGACCTTTGAGCCGATACCGCAGGCGGAAGCGCTTTTCCGTAACAGTGGTGCAACCATCATTGAGAAGGGACAGAACGCCTTTTTCGCACCATCAACCGATGAAATCCGTTTACCTGAACGTTGTCTTTTTACTGATGCGGCCAATTTCTACGCCACCGGACTGCATGAGCTGGTTCACTGGAGCGGGGCAAAAAGCCGGCTGAACCGTGAAATGAAAGGGAAGTTTGGTAGTGAAGGTTATGCGTTTGAGGAGTTGATCGCCGAACTGGGAAGCGCATTCCTGATGGCGGACCTGGGGATTGTCGGGGAGGTTCAGCATGAAAGCTATATTGCTTCCTGGCTGAAAGCACTGAAGAACGACAAACGCTACATTTTCAAGGCCGCCAGCGCGGCATCGAAAGCGCATCGTTATTTGATGGATAAAATCTGAGCAGGAAGTGGCCGCAACGGAATGTGGCTTTGCGTGTAGGGATAGGCTTAACCAGTAACGCTGTAGAGACATGAGTGAGGCGGAGCACAGCCGGGGCGAGCACCGAACAGTCATGTCCCTACAGCGGAATAAAAAATTCACATGGAAAGGGCTGATTGGACAGCTATTCCCGGTTACCGGCAACTGTCTGAAGCGCAAGTAGCCGCAGTTCCAGATTATCCAATCTTTCTTCGAGGCCATGACTTTGCTGCTCAATATCTTCCAGCGTTTCTGACAGAAGATCACGTAGCAGCACAAAATTTGCCTGCAGGGCATAGACAAAATCGTTGCCGCGAGTCAGTAATGCTTCGCGCGGTATGTCCTGTAATGCGGAATGCGTCATCCATGTCACCAGCGCTTTTGCGCTCATTTCAGTCAGTACGTCAGCAAGTCGGTCAATTTCTCTGTTCATTCTGGAGTCCTGTCTATTCTGATGGTGGGGGAGTATTTCGGTAGGGCATTACTTCCGGTCGTTGCGCTGCTGGTGGGTGGGTTGGGGCAGTGGGTGATACAGAACAACTATATGCAGTTGCCTAAATCGAGCCGTCGCAGCTCGTCGAGCGTGTAGATGCGGAAGACATTTCGGTGGCGGGTTTCCAGCGGGATGTGCTGATGGTTAACGATAACGTGCCGGATGCTGTCAAACAACCGTTCAAGACCACGCTTTTTCTGCGGGTCCGGCACGATATAAAAAACATATATCCAGTCTTTACGGGTTCGGGCAAGCAAATGACTGACCATGATCGACTGGTAACGGGCTCTGGTTTTCAGACGGCGCTCGGTCTCAATGGCGATCACGGTGCCGCCGGGGAGGGTAATCAGTCCGTCTGGGCGGTGACTGACCTGATACCGGCTGAGGAAGGTCGTGCGATCGCCGTTTATCCACCCGGTTGCGCCTTTTTGCTCAAGGATGATCCGCGCCGCCTGATTATCAAGGTGATGTTCCAGCGTCCAGCCGGTGATTTTTGTAGGCTCAAACCGCGCCGGGAAAAGCGCATCGTCGGGTGTTAATACAACGGCCAGTCCGTCACTGGTAATGCCCCACAATGAAATTTTCATCGTGCGCGATACCAGGACGTGCTTTTGTATTAAGCCCATGCCCTCGACTTTTGAAAGCAGGGAATACAGCGATTTATGATCCCTGAAGCCAAACAGCAGCATCAGTGTTTTAAAGTCACTGTACGTTTCTTCCTTCAGAAAATTCAGCAGTCGTTGTATTTTATCACGGTGCCGCGTCTGGCGTTCGCTGTATGCGGTGATAAGCATCATTCCCCCTTTAAAAATCCAGCAATGACGGGTTTTCCTCTTAATCGGCATTCGGTATTGTCGCGTCTTTTTCGCCCCCCTCATCAAAAAAAAGATCGGGCCGCGTTGTGGTCATATCCGGTGTTGATGCGGGTCCGGGGGAAGTCTCCTCCTCGCTAAAATCCAATACGATGTTTATTGTTGCTGCGGTGGCGGCAATTGCGGGTGACACGGCACAGATCTCCAGTTCGCGTTTTTTCACCCTGATGGGCGAAATCAGCGAAGCAGAGGGGAGTGCTTTTGTCGTAAAGATGAAGCTGACAAAATCGGGTAGGTTCAGGATCATATTGCTGTCGGTAAAGAAACGCTCGGCCTGCCTGATGGTGCGTTCACTGTCGATAGTCTCTGTCAGCACTGCATCGGTTTTGGCTTTGCGGACCTCATCATCGACTAATATAGTGCCTGACATCCGGGCCACCCATTCAGCGGTATCCGGGTCCATGACACGATAAACCAGTTTGAATTTAGCGTTCTCAACGACAGCGCCGACAACGGCGTCGCCTTTCAAATCTGCCGGGCAGTCTTTTAAATCGGCAATCGACTGATGGTCCATAATAATATGCACGCCTTTATCGCGTGCCGCGCCCAAACCTTCCAGCGCTGGCCTGGATAAATGGTATTTCAGTTCAGAAAGATAAATAGCAATGGGGCGGGGCACGTTTTTCACTCGCTCGCGCTTTTCCGCCAGCTGATACAGGCGAACCAGCAGCATGCGCTGAGTGGTAATGATTTTGCTGTTGCGCATCGAGCCAATCACATAACAGCAACCGCCTTCCTCAAATATCCTATTAAGCGAAAATCCTGTCGGCGCATTGATGGCATTGAGCAAGGCCAGCTCTTCAATTTTCCCGAAAAAGGCTTTTATCTTATCTGCAATACCCTGAACGTAGTCTCCGTTATAAACATCTCGAATGGTTGAGGAAGTATTACGGGTGACAAATTGTGCGGCTATCCGGGCCGCCTTCCGGTCGTCAATGCGATAAAAATCTGACTCCTGACCTTTCTCTGCCAGACTGAAACCGGCAACAAAAAGCTCTTCCAGTTCATCGGCGTTAATCTCTTCAATCAGGTTTAACTGGTATGCCTGTTTCCTTAGGTCAATTAAGGCAAAGGGTTTGCCTGCATCCTCGCAAGCTTTTCGGTAAAGGTGTGGTGCCCATTCATCATCCTTGGGGTCCATAACAAATACGCCTTCACCGGCCAGGATACTTTGATAAAGTAATATCCCGGTGGCAACGCCCTTACCAGCTCCTGTGGTGCCGATAATATCCGCGTGTTGTTTTTGCCAGTCTTTTAACGGCAGATACATCGGCTGAACATCGCGGTCCATGCCGATAAATAACCCTTTGTTCAGGTCGATATAATCCAGCGGGTCATAATGCAATGTTTCCGGCAGCAGTGATTTCACCGTACGGACATCGGTGCGTAATTCCCGTTCAAGCGTGGTTTTTCTGACGAGGCGTTTCTTTATTTTGTCTAATTCAGGGGTTAATACCCTGCGCAGCAGAATATGCAAAATAAAACCCGTTACGGTAAAAGTAATCAACACCGGCCATGCCAGAACGGGAATGCTGGCGACTACCCAGCCTTTATAAAGCCACTGGAAAATCCAGATAACAACCGGGGCCATGGTACCGGAAAGAAAACACAGCAGGGAAAAAGCGATAATCAGCTTTTGCCACAACGGGGCTTTTTGCCGTTCATCGCTTTTCATCAACGCGAAAAACGGCATCGTCAGCCCCGATAACAGCGCCAGCATCAGCTGGTGCTGTTGCATAAAAGCAATGAAACTCAGCGCGCCATTCACTATCGGCGACAGTGAAACGGCCAGCTTATTCAAAATCACGATGCCTCCTTCGTCAGCAGTTCGCCCCATGACATCGCCCCACGGTGTCGGGCGAAAAGGCGGGGCGAACGTCAGGGACGAAGAAGGTGGCCGCGTTGCGGCCATATGCAGGAAAGCATGCTTCCCTGCCTTAAACGGCGTGCGCCAGTTCATGCGGGCTGGACGCCCTTATGATATGTCACATGGGGGTAATGTCGTGGCTGGACGCCGCGCCAAAACACCCAGGGTCAAAAGCGGCACACCGTCGCCCGCTACGCCCGACCACCCCCTTTAAGACGGTCGCTTTCGCCTTTTTCTTCCCTTTGCTCGTTCCTCGCAGCGGGAATAAAAGGGAAGCTGACCTTTAAAGAGGGTGGTCGCGCCACGCTACCGGCTTTTGGCCGGAGACTTAGCCACGACGGTGTGCGGGGCGATGCCCCCCAAATAAATCGCTGTCGTGGGCGACAGCTTTTCGCTCGCTGGGGCAGCGAAATTTATTCGGCTCCCCCCGGCCGGCAAAATCCGCGTGGGCGCGGCTGTTTGCCGGTGAGGCGCGGTGCCTGAACTATTTTCGCTCCTTAACCCGCGAAAATAGTTCTGTCCGCTGCCTCATTTTTACGGCCCGCATTTCTTCACTCCTTAATTCGCGAAAAATGTGCCGGGCCGTAAAAACCTGAAAACCGGCAAGCCTTAAGCCTGATTCGGCTGAAATATTTTGGCGCTATAGGGGACCTGCCAATAAAACTAAGGCAGGGATTAATAGTGGCTCTCACGGATTTCCCTGATGATGTCGGAATAACACTGACGACTTTCTTTAATGCTGGTTTCATCGAGAGTAAAGCCACGCCGGTTAGCTTCCTCTGTCAGCGTTATTCTGTCGGTAACGTTCAGTGTTTGCAGCAACTGCAATAACCGGCAGATAACCCGGTGGTGATAAATTTCATAATAAAGGCCGCATCCACGTATCGCCTCATTTTCAATGTGCTCAATAACACAGGCTGCGCTCATGGAATCTCCGCGCTGACGTGTCCAGGGATGCTGAATAAAACCCGGTTTTTTCATGATGACTACCTCCGTTAATTAACCACGCATGCGGCCAAATTTATTGATAATCTGGCTGATAATTGCCGGGTCTGCCGAATCACACTCAAGTAAGAACGATTTTCTGGCATCGGCAGTATGGTCCGGAAGAAAACCGTGCCTGTTCTTTTTCACGATATTAAAGAATGCACGTTCAGCCGAATGACATTCATTGCCGCCGCCGTTACCGGTGGCTTTACCGTACATGCATAACACCACTTCACAGGCGTCAGCGGCCATGACGGAGGTTGAATATGACGCCATAATGCAGAGTAATAATGCGGAGAATATTGCTTTTTTCATTTCGGTCACCTTCATATTCAAACGAGTGCTGCGTAATTCGATAAGTTATTTATTGAAGTCCTTTGCTGAATACATCTCTCATGCCATTAAGATGAAGGGGTTTAAAATAAACATCACTCATCCGGCGTATGTCACCGTGAATATCAATGCTGACTATCACATCAATGCTCTTAAGCACCTTGCGTAACAGCACGTCGAAAGGCATGTTCCGGCAGTCAGGGTTTTCATAGCAGCGGTCAATTAACCCTTCAATACATTCTTCCGGGCTGCCTGCATGCAGGGAAGTCATTAATCCCTCATGCCCGGAACCGACGATTTTCAGTGCATCCCAGGCTTCCCGACCGCGAATTTCAGCCAGTAATATCCGGTCAGGGTTCATACGATAATTGGCGCGTATCAGTCTGCCGGGCGTGACAATGGCATTATCCCCGGCATCCACCGGATAAAAGAGATGAACATAGTTGGTGTGGTGATAGAACCGGATTTCGGGATTATCCTCGATGGTGGTCAACCTGAGGTGCCGGGGAATAGAATGCAGCAGCGTTTTCATATAGGTGGTTTTACCGGATCCGGTTTCACCGACGATAAAAATCGTCTTGCCGTATTCCACCGCTTTTTCCATAAAACGGGGCATATCCCCACCTTGATAATAGCGGGTCAGTTCAACATCTTTGCCTTCCGTTCGCTCCTGACCGCTTACCCGGTTATAAAATCCCGCATCAATCCATGACTGATGTGTTTTCTGCCCGAATGAGGGTTTGCGCAGCGTAATAGACACGGTATTACGCTCACAGGCCGGGGGAATAATGGCCTGAATGCGCTCGCCCGATTCAAGCGTGGCGGAAAGGATCGGCGAGGTGTCGTCGATATTATCGTCCTGCCAGGACGCCAGCGCTCTGGCAAAGGCGTAACACTGGCGCAGCGTAATCGGGGCTTCATGTCTTCGCCATTTCCCCCGGATTTTGGTATGCAGTTCACCCGGCCGGTTAACGGCAATTTCCGTCAGGCCGTCCTGCGCAATAAAATCACCAAACAGCTGGTTTTTCATGAAATCCAGCGACAGGTTTTCAGCGTTCATACCACCTCTTTTTCAGTCGCAGCTGCCAGACGGATGAGAAATCAATGTCGGTGCCGGTCATGATCCCGATGACATCACCCTGATTCAGGTACAGGGTGGGCGGGATATTGATGCTGTTGTCCAGCGTCGTTTTCGCCATTTCCGCCGTGGCTGCGCGGGTGTTTTCGGTGTAGTCGGTATTGCGGTCTTTCCCCGGGGCAGCATCCGACGCCGCCGCAGCCACGTCCTGCACGGTACTGAGCATCAGGGCATTGCCGAAGCGCTCCCAGAAATTGTTGTCGATCCAACCTGAGATCCCCGCCTCGCCGAGCGGGCCGCTGGCCTGCGTATCAGTTAGCGGGATTTGCAGGCTGCCGGGCTCAGGCGTACGCAGCTCCGTCCACAGCACAAACATCCGGCTGCGTCCGTGTTGCAGCGCCCCGGTGCGGTAGATGCCACGGGCGACCGTTCCTGCCGGGATCAGCGTCACATGGTTGCTGGCGCTGTAAACATCTTCACTGACCAGGCAGGAAATATGCCCCCCGACATCGGACACGAAGCGCCACATCATCGAACACGGGATATAGCGGTCCACCGGGATATAGAGATCAGGATCGAGGCCCAGCCGTCTGACGCCGGTGACACGGGCGACGCCCGGATTGTCGTTGTTACCCGTTTCCGGCACGGCAGTATCCGGGCAGCGCAGGCGGCCATCTTTACCTCTGGTCAGTACTGACGGACAGGATGTGTACGTCGTGGATGATGACGGACTGTCGGACGTTTCTGCGTTGCTGCGCGTTTCACCCGGGGACGTGCGTACATTATTGCCCTGCATTGTTCGGGCGTTGTTCAGCCCGTCTGCCAACGCAACTGCCTTGTTCAGGGCGGGTGGTGCCGGTGGCTGCGTTGGTGCGGGAGTGACGGCCTGGCTGACAGGGGCTGTTCCGTCCTGTGTGTGCGGCCCGAACAGGCCAAACGGATTACTGTCCATCCCCAGATTTTGACGCTCATGCAGCGTCTTCCCGGCAGAGGGCGGCGGCGCGGTGCCGGCTTCTTTCTCATTACCCCCTTTCAATGCACTGAAAAGACGATCGCCGCCGGATGCCAGGGCGATCACCAGCGCCAGACTCAGCAGGCTGACGATCAGCGTGCGGCGACCGGATGCCTTACGAAAACGGGTCACTTCCGGCTGGCCGGGCGGTGTTCTTTGCTCCGGCTCCTGATACGCCATTGCCGCACGGGCGCGTTCGCGGGCTTCCGCTTCCCGCTCTGCGGTGGTTTTTTCCGGCTCGTCCGGGACAGGTTTATCGGTCATCTGGCCTCCAGCGTAACGGACGGTGAAACGGTGTCGCTGCGGGTTATCGCGATGCGCCCGAACCCGTCGTTTTCGATCCCTACCACCGAGGTGCCGTAACGCAACACCAGTTGTGGCGCTGCCGGCACCACCATCACAATGTAATTACCCTGCTTAACTGTCCGGGGCGTGAGCGCCTGCTCCCGTCCGTTAACCACCCGGAAAACAGACGGCAGGGTTTTGATGGGGGAAAAACCGATATAAGCAAAACGACCATCATCCCAGGCAAAATCCGGTGCGATGGAGGCCGAACCGGCGGCGACCCGTTTGGTGTAGCGCCAGTTGCGTGGCGTGCTGGCCTGTCCGAATGCTGCCGCTATCTGCTGCTTCTCCTGTCTTTCACGCTGCTGCGTCTGACGCTCGGCGCTGGCGGCGGCGGATTGCTGGCGAACCTCGGCCGGATAGTGGTAACGGATAACGAACGCCTGCGCGGGGGAATCGTGGTTCAGCACGTTCAGCTCCAGGCTGTAATCACGCTTTGAGGTCACCACGAAGAGGTTGGTCTTCCAGTCCTTTGCCGTGGGCAGGAACACCTGGCTGATGTTGTTGCCGCTGGCGTCCGTCACCGGCTGGGTGATGGGGTTCGGGCTGACGCCGACCCGGTTATCACTTTTCGTGACCGTCCAGCCTTTTGGAAAACCCGCTTGCGCATCAATCACAGTTTCATCGTCGTCAAACAGCAGCGTGGTGACGTAGCCGGGGCGGGTGTCCACCACGGTGGCGTTCTGGCTGTTATACGATACGTTCTGCATCCGGCTGTCATAGCCGCTGCCGCGCGGGGTGGCGGCGCTCCATGTCGCGCATGACGCCAGTAAGCCCGTCAGGAGCAAGATGTTTTTCAGCATCATTCGCTCCTCAGTTCTTTATCGCGCTGGTAGCTGGTGACGATAAAGCCCAGCGGATTCACTTCCCGCTGACTGTCCGTCAGTTGCTGATGCGGGATATAGTGGTAAGTGAGGCGGATATTCCAGAAGTCCGTTTTCACTGAATTATCAGAAACACGGCGGAGGGTGCGCTTAATACGCAGTGTTGCCAGGCTATCCGGCCCGGTGGCAGGCGCATGCACATTAGAAATAATGTCGATATAGACGACATATTCGGCTTTGTTAAAAATAACGTCCGGAGCCTGGTCGCCGTTAAACCCGTCCAGATAATCCCGGTTCACGCTGTCGCTGTTAAATAACTGTATGTCGTCATAATCACGCTGGAGGGCGAAATAATTATACCCTTCGCGGAGTCTGACATAGTGTGCCGCCAGTGAATGGGCCAGCGCTTTTTCAGACGCAATATCCCGCTCTTTAATGCGGGTCATATACTCATAACGACCGGTTTGTTTATCCACCGACCACAATTCAATGTCAGTGGTTTTCAGCGGCAGCAGAATAAGAATGGCCGTAATTGCCAGTGCAGCCAGAATCAGCCCGGCAGCGGCCACACGCCAGGCAGTTTTGCGGGAATGCTCTTCCTTTTCCAGCAGGATGGATTCAAAAGAACGCGAGACATTAATGATGCGCTGAATATCAGACATGGTGAGTCAGTTCCTGGATCATGGCGGGGGAATTCACCGGCTGGGGATCGCCGGACACCGGCGGGAGGTCGCCCTGATGCTGCGCGCAGCCCGTAAGCGCGCACAGCACCAGAAGCAAGATGCTGAATTTCATGGAAGCCTCTTATCGGATAAATGCAGGAAGGCCGCACCGCTGGCAGAGGCCACGGCGTGACGGAGAAAAGAAATTAGCGGTCGGGAGGATTAACGGTGACGCTGCTGATTCTGGCGTTTCATGCTCTCAATGGCGGTGGCACGTTTCTGCCAGGCGTTCACGGCTTTGCCCGCCCCTGCGGCAATGAACCTGCCTGTTGTCGCTGCTGCGGCCATGCCACCTTTGGCGGTCAGTCGGCCCCCGGCCTTTATGCCGGGTCTGGCGACGTCGGCAGATTTGCTCGCCAGCCCGTTCAGTCCGCTCATGACTGCACCCTGTAACACGGCCTGTACGGCGGCACCGCTCAGCGCAGTGGCTATTTTCGCTGAAAAATACACCACGACGCCTGCGGCAATCCCGGCCAGCAAACATTGCGCCGCCAGGGTCACCATATTGCTTTCAGCAGACGTTGCTGTGGCGGTATCCAGTATTTTATTCAGGTAGTTGATGGCAATCCGGACAGACAGGGCAGAGGACATGATCGTTAAGATTGCGGTAAATATTGTTTTCAGCCAGTTATCAAACATGGGTTTAAGAAAACCGTACAGCAGGCAGAAAATAAAGAGTGGGGCGGTGGTGGTCATTAACAAAATGGTGATTTCGGCGAGCAGGTTGACAAAGGTTGCAGCCAGTAACAGAACGATTGCACCGGCCCAGACCAGCACCTCGGCAAAGCCGCCATTCACTTTAACGTAGGTAGAAGTGTCCAAATTGAACAGCGTTTGCCCCAGCGCTTGTGCCTTTTCCCACACCGTATCGAGCAGCGCCCAGACATTATCATCGCCGCTGATGCCGTCCTTAAGCCATTCAATGGCCGCAATGATGGCATCCAGCCAGCCATCGCGGTTTAAAACAAAAGTGGTGATCAGCAACATGCGTCCCACATCCCAGACAACATCTTCAACCGGTGTCTGGAGTTTGCCGCCAAGCGTCTGATACCCGCGATACGTAATAAATAGGGTGAAGGAACTGACGATAATCACACTGATTAGGGTGCCGTAGGTAGAAGACTGACCTTCTAACACGGCATTGAGTCCATCCATGATGTTTTTGTCCATACCAACAAAAATACCACCAGACATGGTGCCTCTCATTAGTCAGGAACAGACAGGGGATAAAAACAGGGAGGGACCCTTGTTTTTGTTGGTGGGAATATTACTGAGTGACGGATTTTCTTTTTTGGGCTTCCTGCTGAAACAGTGTCTCGAATTTTTCCCTGATGCCGGGTTTGCCTGTCTGGGCAAACATGAGTGCTGCCCGGTGCGCAAACTCGCAGTTGTCGCTTGCCTCGCCATCCCTGAGGCATTGCGTATAGACCCTATAGGTTTTATCGGGATGTTCTTTATACCAGGCTTCTGATTTCGTCTCTTTACAACCGGATAAGACGAGAATGCCTGACATGACGCATAAGGTTAATACAGGTTTTAACATGTTAACCTCCCTATAGAGAGTTCAGATCAGCAACGGGCGCAGTTAATTGCTGTTGCTCAAAGGCTTTCTGTTTTTGCTGCTCCAGCAGCGTTGCTCGCTGTTCAGTCTGTTTGACTGACATTTCCCACTGGCTGGTCAGCGCATTCAATTGTACGCTTTTGGCCGCGATGGCGTTAGCCAGGTCCTGTGACTCTTTCGAATCCTGCGCATTAGCAATACGGTCTGATAAATCTGATATATCGCCGAGCGTGCCCGTGATCTTGTTTTCAACCTCGGACGTATTTTCTATTGCTACAGCCTGATTCAGGATCATCTGTTTGCAGCTGTCCAGATAGCGTTGTGAAGCGCTGGACGGGTTACAGGTATCGAACGTTTTATATTTGTTATACAAGCTATTCAGTTCAGACGAATATGACCCGCTTTGGTTGCTCAGCAGGTCATCCAGTGAAATACCGTTCTGACGGAGATTATCAATATCGGTTTTCAGACTTTTTGCCTCGCGGAGAAATGCCTGAACGTCCCGCACGCCCGTTGCCGTGGCTAATTGCTGCTTGTAGGCATCAAGTTCACTTCTGTAATGGGTGACGGTTTCCTGCCATTGCTGGAGTTTCTGGATCCACTGATTCATGGATTCGGTATTCTGTACGGCGTCGAATACCGGTATTCCGGCGCTCATCGCCTGGGTGGACATCAACAGCGAGAATGCCAGTATGAGTTTTCTGAACCGCATTTTCATTACCTCCGTCATGAATATTACAGGGCTTGTTCAAGGAAGGCGGCTTTCCAGTCATCAGGCTGCATACCTTCCTGATACAGGGTGTCGAACAGTTTCAGGTTGTCTTCGCTCCCGCTCAGCATTTTGGTGAGTTTCCCGAGGCCCGATAAATCCATTTTCGCCACAGCCACAAAAGGCCGGGTTTCACCTGCGCGTAATGGCGTTTTCAGGACCACCATAGAGCGCTCACCCGGATCGAGGTTTCTGACGATGTCATACACGCTTTCCGGCACTTTCATCTTTTCCACGTAATCCGCCCGGCTGGCCTTCGGGTTGGCGAGAAAAATCTGCGTGCCGCACTGTTCGATAATCGCCGGAGCAATAGGGTGTTTGACGATTTCGTCGGGCGACTGCGTGGCGGGGACGAAGATGCCGTTCAGCTTGCGGATCACCTTCAGCATATTGAGCGAGAAGCGGGAAAATTCGACATCGGCCAGCCATTTCCAGAACTCGTCCATGAACATCACCAGCCGGCGACCGTCCAGCAGGCTGGTGACGCGGTACAGCAGATAAAACGTGATGGGGCCGCGAATATCGTCATCATCGAGAAATTCCGTACCGTCGATACCCACGTTATCAATGTTGCTGATGTTGAAGGTGTCCTCCTCATTGTCAAATACCCAGCCGAACTCGCCGCCCTGCGCCCACTGTTTAAGGCGAATACGTATCCCGTTGGTGCGGGCGTCGGTGGTGGGCGGCTCCGGCAGGACTTCCAGCAGCCGGGTGATCCCGAACTTGCGGTATTCCGTCGGGTAGTCGAGCATAATGGTATCTACGGCGGCACTGATGCGCTCCTCATCGCGCGGCTCGAGCGGCTTGCCGTTGCGGCGGCACAGCATGCGCACCAGTCGTTTGATAAAGCTGATATTCCGCCGGGTCGGCGCAAGCTTAAACGGGTTAAATCCGGTGGGCGTGCCGGTACGGATACGGAAGTAGCGTCCGCCCATCTGACGTATCGCCATCTCCGCCGCCCGGTCCTTGTCGAAATACACGGTAGTCAGTTGCTTAAGAGGAGCTGATTCAGAGAACGTCGCCGGATTGCGGTACTTCTGCATCAGTTGCTGCATCATGGTCATCAGCATCGTTTTCCCTGAGCCGGTTTTACCGATAATCGCCGTATTACCCGGCGTTTTTTCGTTGAAGTCATCCCGTCCGCTCTGGCTGTCGTGCAGGTTCAGGTAATACCCGCCACCGCCAGGGGATTTGAGGATGGCGATGGCATCGCCCCAGGGATTGCCGTTTCGTTTATGAGGATGAAAATTGTGCAGGCTCGCCAGGTCGGCAAAGTTCTGGCTGCTGACGGCCACCAGACGGGGGCGCAGCGTATAGATACCCGGCAGTTGCGCCAGGTACGCAGCGGGCAGCGACAGCGTGGACAGCGTCGTCATGATGCCGAGGTCGGCGAAGGGCTGCGCCAGCGCGTTGGTGTCTTTGACCACCTGGTCGGCGCTGTCTGAAGATACCAGCAGGGAAAAGTGGTATTTTCCGCAGGAGACATGCCCGGACTGGAGCAGGTCACGCAACACAATCAGCTCTTCGCGCTGCGAAATGGCGTCGTCATCCGCCGAAGTCAGGCGCTTTTCCGCCAGACGAATATGCTTCTGCGCCTCATCGCGGGCCATGCAGGTGAAGGACTGCGTCAGCACATACTCGCTTTCGGCATACAGCAGCGCGTCCAGCAGGCCGGTCGCGGTTTCAGGCGAGTAATCTTTGATTTCCAGACTGCGAAAAAAGCGGGAGCCGCCGACCGTCTGGCACTCGGCAGTGTCGGCGGTAAAAAAGACATCCGGCGTGCTTAACGTTTCATAAAACGGTGCACGCGTGACCGCGACCTTTTGCCACTGGCCGGTGAGCAGGCGGTGATACAAGGACAGCTGGGCGGAATACACCCGCCGGTTTTCTTCATACATCCCCAGGGGCGTCGCCGTATAGCGGGACAGCGCGGAAGCCAGCGCATCCCGGTGCTCCAGCATCATTTTCAGAGCATCATCCAGCGCCGCTTTGCGTTTACCGGACGGCTGCGCCTTCATGGCCTTTTTCTCCAGCGGAGAGAGGGGCGCGTAGCAGAGGGTGAAAAACAACCGGTGCCGCCAGAACGGTTTTTCGCTGATCGGCTGGTAATACAGCCGGGTCACTTCATCAGAAAAGGGAATACCTGAATTCGCGTCAAAGGCATCGTGGTACTTTTCCCGGATACGGTGAAGATAAAAGGTAATCGGCAGACCTTCATACGCACGAATAACGTTATTGAGATGCGTCGCCATTAACGTCAGGTGATGTTCATCCTCGCATTCAAAAACGGTGCCCTCCAGTTCCCAGCTGGCAACCAAATCACCCTGGCGGTTTCTGATGACGTGCGGGTGAATATGGGAGGAATACGGAATGTATTTCTCCAGCGTAACGCGCTCGTTTAACTTCATTTTTTCAATAAACTCCGAGACGTCGACGGCGTCATAGCGGTTTGCCAGCAGGGCATTGGCACCAAAATGTTTATTGATGCCAAACCGGCCACGGGTTTTAAAGGCCAGCCAGAGCAGCCCGAAATAGTGAATATCGGTTCTGGCCTTTGCCTTCATCTCCAGCCAGGCAGGGATAAGCAGTAATATCAGGTAATAGCTGACATAGACCGCCAGCAGGACGATGGCCCCGCTGACCATCACGAACGGCACGAGGGGAATGCCGGCTATGGCGGCAGGCCGCGTCAGCGCTTTGTTCAGCGTAGCCATCGTTACCTCCCTTATGATGCCCAGTAGGCACCGAAACCTGACGCGCCGACGATGAGGATGGCGCCAATGATGACGTTGCGCATGTCATGCAGGCTCTTGCCGTCAAACAAGACTTTGTATCCCACCCACATGGTGGCGAGCGTGATGGTGACGGCGGCCAGTCCGAGCAGTCCTGTGGAGGTGTTGCTCAGCGTCTCATTGGCTTTATTAAATCCGCTGTCTGCTGCCAGCACCGGGCTTGCTATTAACAAGGAAGAGAGGACGGGCCAGTCAGTTTGTTTTAGTTTCATCATTGTTCCTCCTGGGGCCGGGAAAGGGTATCGCGCCGCGTATCACGGCGTTGGGGTAGCGCAGGGATGTCAGAACTGACGTGGCGTTATCGGTAAGCTCGCCACGCATGACGGCGGTGGGGTAACGGATTTCAGGCACGAGCTTTTCGGCGGCTGGTCGCTGCCGGTCTTCCCGCGTTGACGGTACGGCGTAGCCGATGCGCTGGATGTAGCTGGTCTGGTTAAACGCGGATTCCGGCTGTTGGCCGGTCTTGAAATTTCCTGAGTAGTAGCAACTGAGCGCACGCTTCAGGGAACGGCCACGGCGGTAGCAGTCGGTGAGGATGCGCTCAAACACGGACAGGTTGGTACAAGGGTCAAGAAGGTCACGGGCGGTCACGTCGTAATGACGGAAGTTGGTGCTGGTGATTTGCATCAGCCCGACCGAATAGCGTCGGCCCTGTGCTGCCAGCCATCCGGTGAGGCTGATGGCCTCATCCCTGCTCGTGGGGAAATGTGAAATCACGCCTTTGCCACTGGGCAGAATTTCAGCGATGGCATACGGATTCAAACCGGATTCGACCCGCGCCACATCAAGCGCCGTGGACGGGTGAATGCTGGGGGCGCACTGCATAGCCGCCGCCAGAAATACGGTGGTGGAAAGCATGATGGCCTCGGAATGGTAAACCGGGCAACGCGTACCGCCATCAGACGGCACAGGGCCGGGAAAAGGGGGGAAGGGCGGTTAAATGGACTGAGTATCCTGTGTCGTGCCGCCGTCATCCCTGGGCTCAAGGAGCACTAACTTGCCGGAGATAGCAATACCGGGTGTCAGCATGATATTCAGGCCAGACTTACCGTTATGAGCGAACGCCACGCCAACCCTGGTCCAATACGTGTTTATTTCGCCCTGTGCATCGGGTTGACTTTCCTGAGTGACAAATACGTGGTAAATGGGTTTTCGCATGACGCCTCCTCTAATAAAAACAACAATGAGTTAAATGAATGTCACATCCCAATTCTGCATTCCGGTTTTAACGGGGCAGCGAGAACATTCAGCGGCACCCTGAATTGTGGTTTCGTGACAGCCCGAACCTTATTTTTAAAGAACAATACCCTTTCCAAGAGAATTAACGTCAATACGGGTAACCATTATGTAATGACGTTTTCATGATCAGATATCCGGGGCGGTATATAAACGATAAATTCAAAGTTAAAATGAGAGAGATAAATTAGCGGTGGAAGGGGATAAGCTTTGGGGTAAATAAAAGGAAGTGAAATATATAATAAAGACGACTGTGGATTTATAGTTAATGATAGAGACATGCAGGAGAAATATTCCTGCATGTCTCTGTGACCATTATTAACGTCTTCGGCGTTCAAGTTTTTCCTGACATTCCGTGCAGGTGGTTATGCCCGGAAGTGCCTGCCGTCGCTTTTCAGGAATGGGCTTACCGCATACACGACAATGGAATAATGATGGCGTAGACCCTGGCTTAAAACGACTCTGTTCAATCATATCCTCCAGTCGTTGCTCATTAAATTCCTGATCGCGGTCAATCTCATCTGGCATGGGCGGCCCTCCGGCCTGACGCCTCCTGTTCGCAAAGTGCGATACGCTTCCAGACTATGGTCAGTGACAGCCCTTCGACTTTCGGCAGCAGGGTTTGCGTTACCTGCATCATGGCGGCCAGCGCATCGGTCGATTCCAGGTTGGCCACCCGGCATTGTTGCCATTGCCGCCAGATGGCCGCATCCGTATCTTCGTCCGGCTCTGGCGTCCGGCCATAAGGCACACGGACGCCCAGTAACCGGCGGCGAAGGCAAACTTCGTTGGAGGTGAGGCCAAAATACTTATTGAGTAGCGCAATTGACCCACCCAGCCGAATGGCATGATTGATACGTTGTTGCTGCAGAACCTCCTCACGTGATTTCGCCAGAAGCAGGCGTAACGCGTCGTGATGAACCGTCACAGCCAAAAATGGTGCAGACTCACGACTGAGGATAAACAGCTCGTCTAGTGATAATTGGTTGAGGGCATTCATTTCATCGAAAGTGAATCCCAGCGATTCACAGTAACGAATGTTGCCGTCCTTCAATGCATGCAGGGCATCGGTTAATACGGCGTAATTCAGTGATGGGATAATCATGGTATTTTCTCCCTTCAGCCTATTGAGCGGCGAACTAATTTAATATTGATCCATTCGTCAATTTCCGATTCGAGCCAGGCGACACTGGCCGGGCCAATCTTGATTGAGCGGGGGAAGGTACCGTCTTTCATATACAGATAGATTTGAGAGCGCTTCAGGCCCGTTTTTTCTTCAACCTGTTTCAGACGTAATAACTGATGAGATGTCACGGTATTCTCCTGTGGCAGATATAGCGCTAGCCGGGAGATAACACGACAACACAAAGTCGTGGTGTGGCGAAAGTTGATGAGCCCGTATTACGGAAAATACAATCCTTAATACGGACCTTCATAGCTAAGGGACATCATCTTACTTTTGTGTTGGTATGGAAGGGGGCGAGCCGCGCTCAAGCGCAGCCTTCAGCGTGTCGCCACTGAATCGATCGGTAATGCCTTCCTCAGATGCCCATTGTTCAAAAATGGACAATAGTTTATACGGTTGCATGATTAACGGACTGATAGTTTCATTATTTTTGCAGGCAAGCCAGAAGAGGCGTGATAGAGGGGTGGATATCCGAGTTGGAGACGGTTGAAGTATTTCTTTTTCGATCGGTTTGTTGATCAACTTATCAAGTTCACTTTTTCTGAGGACAAAGCAGGCATCACTCGGTAATTCATGCATAGGAAAATAATATTTATGCGAATCTTTCTTTGTAGCGTTTAGTATTATATCTTCGTAATCATCTGATGAAATATTTTTAGGTAGCCTTTTTACGTGCCGTTCGATTCTTTCATGCCATGTCATCTTTTCGAAAAGTTGAAACGTTTCCCCCAATAAACAAACGGTAATGCCATAATTATTCGACTTTGCTCCTGTTACAGGTGATGGTATCTTTAATGAATGTGCAAGTAAACGCTGTATTAGGACATATTCATAGCCGAGCAATGTTGTGTCAATGACTCTTTGTACAGGGTGGATATATCTTCCTTCAGTACTGAAAGTTAAATTGTTTTCGCTGACAAAGGAACTTTCGGCAAGCGTGAATGATTTCATCGTTGACGAACTTTTTATTGGTCTTAGCTTTAATTTATGATTTTGTGATTTAATTTTCCTCAATATTACTGGGGATTGAAAATATATTGAAAACAGAATTTTCCCTTGCAGAGCAAATCGATAAAAATCACTTTTTCTTATTTTACACCCATTCAATCCATTGAGAAGTCTTACCGCCTCCCTGATAGTTATCCAGTCTGGAATTCCATCTCTAATGTTTAGGCAAGTTGGATTGTCTGACATAATACATCTCCTTTCACACAATGATATTGCTGATGAATTTCGCTGTGTTTTTGAAAGATGTTTAAAATTCTGATTGATATGAAATAGAACAGAATGATTTAGGCTGATTTTATAAAATAAAAAATAACCTGTGTTTGGTTGTGACATTTTTCAAAGAGGTAAAATAAAATGGCTCAGTGATTTGGTGTTCACTGAGCCATTTTAAATGCTATGTGTACTATCAGGAGTAATCGGAGGTGGTGCGTCTTTTATTCGAATTTATTTGTAATAACATCCACAAAATACCAACGATTACAATTCCGCCTCCAACCCAGGTAGGGCTTGTAAGACCAGTAGAATCTAGTGCTACACCCCCCAATAGCGACCCTAATGCAATCCCTCCGTTAAAACCGGCAATATTCAGTCCTGCTGCCACAGCTGGAGCTTCAGGTGCATGTATGTGAGATAGCCCTATCACTCTTGCTTGCATTGAGGGGACCGCTGCGTATGTCAATGCTCCAAGCAACCCAATAAACAGTGCCATTAACATTAAGGATGAGACAGAGAACCACATAGCAAAGAGGACGATCGCCAGACCAATAAGAATTGTCATCACGGCACGGTCTGCACCTTGCTTGTCAGTCAGGCGACCACCCCAGACATTCCCGATAGCGGCCATCACGCCGTAGACCAACATAAGCAAACTACTCGTACGCTCGTCTACATGCGTTACATGAAGTAGAATCGGAGAAATATACGTATACAGGGCAAAAGATCCTGCATAAGCCAAAACTGTAATTCCTGCTCCCGCAAGCAGTAGCGGGTTGAACATGGCTTTTAAACCGTCCATGGCATTTGCTTGCAAGGAGGGATCATTTTGATCCGTGGGCATCAGCATTGCCAATCCAATGAAACCGATCGCTCCACTTGCCGTTACTGCCATGAATATAGACTGCCAACTCAACAAACTACCTATGTAGGTACCAAGTGGTACGCCTAATGCCAACGCAATTGTAAGACCGCCAAAAACGACCGAAACAGCGGCGCCAGCACGATGTCGCCCAGCCAGTTGGGTTGCCACACTTGAAGCAACAGCAAGAAACACTCCGTGCCCTAAACCGGAAGCAAATCGTGCAATCAACATAGGCGTTAGGGACTCGGACGCACTGACGATACCATTGCCAACTGTAAACAGGCCCATAGCAACAAGTAACAATCTTTTACGAGGCCATCGTGTTGCCAACGCAGTTAATCCCGGAGCACCAATTACGGCACCGAGGGCGTAGGCTGTCACCGCTGTACCTACATGACTGACACTGACGTTTAGAACAGCTGATATCCTGGAAACTAAGCCGATCGTGACAAATTCAGTGAATCCCAAAGCAAAAGCGCAGAGTGCAAAGACATATATAACAAAAGGCATGCGTTCTTTCATAACTCAGGCTCTTCTATTTTCAATAGAAGCCAACAAAGGCAGCATTGCCTCAGCGACTCCTTTTGCGGAAGCGGGATTCTGTCCGGTCACTAATCTCTCGCTGACAATCACCTGTGGCTGAAAATTTGCGGCTGCAAGATGCTCAGCACCTCTTTGCTTCAGCGTGTCTTCAAGTAAGAATGGAACAATGTCGTACAACCCTACAGCACGTTCTTCATCGTTGGTAAAAGCTGACACCTTTTTGCCCGCAACCAGATATTCATTATCGGAAAGCCGGATATTCACCAATCCGGCGGGGCCGTGACAAACCGCAGCGACAACGCCACCCTTTTCATAAATTCGTGATGAAACACCCGCCAACTCTATATTGTCAGGGAGATCCCACATCGTCGCATGCCCTCCTGCATAGAAGACGGCGTCATAGACGTCAGGATCAATCTGCGAGGGTTTTAATGTGGTTTTAGTTGCCTCGCGTAAGGAATCATTATTCCAAAAGGAGGCGTTAACCGGATCGCTGAGGTCTAAACCGTCAACATGTGTCTTGCCCCCCTTGGGACTCACAAAATCAATTTCATATCCTTCTTTTTTGAGTACATAGTAGGGGTGAGACACCTCAGAAAGATAGAAACCACTGGGTGCGGCATCTTTACTCTCGGCTTGACCTTTACGGTCATGGCTGGTCAATACAAACAGGATGCGTTTAGGCATTTTAACTTCCTCTATATTGGGGGACTTAAAGCTAAATTCTTCTGATTGCATGCTACATAACAGACTTGTCATATTGAGTCTTATTGTGGAACAATCCATTTATCCTTTAAATAGACCTAAACGGACAAACACTTACCCCAAAATGAACAAAATAAACTTGAGAAATGACGACCTTGAAGTGTTTTTACACGTCGTCGACAGAAACAATTTCTCTGCCGCAGCACGAGACCTACAGATACTCCCCAAGATGGTGAGCAAGCAGATAGCCAGGCTGGAAACTGCACTTGGCACTACACTTTTTGAAAGAAACACCCGTAATCTACGTATTACAGACGAGGGCAGAGCTATAGCTGAGAGGGCTCGCGTAGCGTTGGCCGTTCTGGATGAGATGAAGGAACTTTCTCGAGGGGATAGTGAGGAGTTAAGCGGAAATATTCGTTTGACTGCGCCCGCACCGTTTGGCCGAAAATATGTTGCTCCTGCGATCGCTGCATTCTGCCAAGTACATCCGAGGGTGGGCTTTGATTTAAGGTTATCTGACCAAATCCAGGATCTTTACAGTGGTGATTTCGATCTGGCTATTCGTATGGGGGATCTGGCTGATTCTCGTCTTTTGGCCAGAAAAATAGCAAATAATAGACGTATTCTCATCGCATCGTCCGAATATCTGAAGAATCATCTACCCATTGAGCGACCAGAAGATCTTTTAAATCACAACTGCTTAGTGTTCGCTTACCCGGGTTTTTTACACAATTCATGGACGTTACGTAAAGCCGGTCATGAAAGAAGCATCAGCGTTACTGGCAACCTTATCAGTGACAACGGAGACGTATTGCATGCATGGAGTTTGGCGGGGCTTGGCATATCTCTTCGAGAAACTTGGGATATTCATGATGAATTGAGAGCTGGGAAACTTTGCCGAGTTCTGCCTGATTGGGAAGCAAACACATCTCAGATCAGTGTTGTCCGGGCGCGGCGAGAACCAATACCCCGTAGGCTAAGTGTATTTATCGATTTCATGACTGAAAAATGGAAACGGGCACCATGGGATGATGATTAATTTTCCGGAAAGTAGTCCGAACCAGCCTGTCAGAAGCTAACCGCTCCCTTGACCAACGGAATTTGTGATAACTCTATTTGAGTTTAGGTTGTCAACGTTAATAGATAAAAATATAATAATTGTTTAGCCGACTTAAAGGTTGAGCTAAAGGTTGAGCAACTATACCCAACCCCTGAGTAAGAAATAGGAGATAATGCGCCAATCCAAAGCTCATTTTATGCTTGAACCCTTAATGCAAACTAGATATAACACACATAAAAGATAAATATATCAATGTGTTATTCTGTCATATGCTATCCTTTCCTTATAAGATTCTATAATTGTTAAAATAAGTTAATATATGTAGAATCATTAACGTAACATGTTTATAACATAATACTGTGCAGGCTTTCGATTTTTTGTCGTAATCGGTGAGCTTAAAGCTCTTAAGGGTCGCAGTATGAGCTATCTGGTTCAGTTACGAAGTTTTGTTGAAGTATACAAAGCTGGTTCGATTTCAAAAGCGGCAGTGCGGTTGGGCATAAGCCAGCCTGCAATATCTGCCCACATTCATTCAATTGAGGCCTTTACCGGGTGTATTCTATTTACTCGTCGCTCACATGGTGTGGTGGCGACAGTGGATGGGGAAGAATTGGCGAGATTGGTGGCTTCTGATTTAGAAATGATTGAACTGAAGTTGTCGACGCTTAGATCACGCAAAAGAAAGTCCTCGGGGACAGTATCTTTCATCGGGCCAGCAGAATTAATGTGGTCAAAATTACCGTACTTGGTGAAAACACTATTCAATGAAGGTATTAAATTTAAAGTATTGACCGGGAATAGGAAGCGCATATACAGCTGTCTTCTGGACGGAAGTTGTCAACTGGGTTTCACAACTTCTATGCCAGATAAACAAAAATTTGGATATGCTGAAATTGGAATGGAAAAGTTAATAGTTGTGGTAGCGTCACTCATAGCAGACAACTTCAAAGAAAATGAGGACGTGATTGACGTGCTGTCGAAGCTACCTCTAATAGCTTACGATGAACAGTTGCCACTGATAAGAGAGGTTTTCCAGGATTCTTCGCGATTTCTTGCACTGCTTCGTCCGTCTATTACTGTACCGGATTTGCGGATTTTAGAAAAAATGATCCGAGAAAATATTGGTTGGACTGTGATGCCTGAGTATTTATGCGCCCAAAGTATAGCAGGAGGTCAGATCGTTGAAGTCAATGTCCACGAGAGACTTCCCGTAAATTCAATCTATCTGGTATGGGTTGATAGCTCATTACGTAACCCGCTCGTTTCAGGGATAAGAGATAGAATTCTTGACCTGTCAAAGAATAGTGGATTTATGGTTTGAGATACATAAAAAAGGCAGCCTTATCGGCTGCCGTGTCATTATTTTATCCGTGGGGATCGTTTGGCAAAGTCATCTGCAATGTCATTCAATTTAAGGAATTTCACCCCTGGATGACCAAGCATATGAGTTAAGAGGCGTTCGAGCATCATTAATACGTGCGGGCGACCAGATACGTCTGGGTGAATCGTAAAAGTAAAGATCGCATATTCATGCTCACGGTAGACCCAATCGAATTGATCCCTCCACAACTGTTCGATGTCCCTGGGATTCATGAAACCTTGGCTGTTGGATTTTGTTTTCATGAACATGAAAGGAGGAATATCGTCGATTGTCCAACTAGCGGGTAATTCAATGAGGTCCGTCTCTTCTCCGCGTACCAGCGGTTTCATCCATTCGGTAGGTGTTTTGGAATAATCTATCTTGGTCCAAGAATCACCTTTCCTGACATAATAAGGCTGATGATCATGATGCATTAACGAATGGTCATATTTGATGCCATTTTCTAATAGAAGATCTGTTGTTAGAGGAGAAAATTCCCACCATGGAGCGACATAACCAGTTGGTCTCTTCCCTGTTAATTTTGTGACCATGTCAATGCCTTTTAGAAGAACTTCTCTTTCTTGGTCAGGCGACATAGATATTGGGTTTTCATGACTGTAATTATGAACCCCTACCTCATGTCCAGCATTGACAACTGCTTCCATTTGCCGAGGAAAGGTCTCAATGGAATGACCAGGCATAAACCAGGTTGTGGGGATATCAAACTGGTCAAATAGATTCAGAAGACGTGGAGTGCCGACTTCGCCAGCGAACATACCGCGAGATATATCGCTTGGAGAATCCTCTCCCCCATAAGAGGATAGCCAGCCTGCGACGGCATCTACACCCACTCCAAAACCACATAGTATTTCTTTCGCCATGAGTTATTACTCCTCATACAGAAAAAATTGAAATAATATCGCGTTAAGAGGGTTTCTTGACTAATTTCAAGAGATCCTCGGTATCTAATTCATTAACTCCTTTTTGAAGGGCCATTAATTTATGCTCAGGGATGTTGTATCCCCAATTAGCCCAAAATGATTGAATGCCATGATCTAATGCATCAATAACATTTTGGATATTGTCATCAATAAATATAATCTCCTCGTTTTTATCGAAGGCTATTGATTTTAGCAAGGTGAGAGTCTTGTTTTTGTCGGTCATCCTCCCATAAATTTTATTCGCGGGTATGTTTAAACCATATTTACTTAGAATGAATGATATAGACTCCTCATCCTTTCCTGACACAATATAGATATCATTAGTTGTTTCAAATAAATTTGAAACAACTAATAGCGGACGGTGTAGTTCAGCCCAAAAACTAGGGTAGATACTTCTTGCCAGCTTCCTATACTGGATGAACTTATCCCTGAATATTTCCTTATCTTCAGTTGGAATTGATTCATATATGGCAGTGAATTTGTCATTATCTATAGCTTCATTACCAAATTCATTGAATGAGGCAATAAAATGACCGTCATGACGTACAAAATTCCTTAATTTCCTGAACTGTTTAGCCATCAGGCTTGGTATTTTTTGAAGTACATCTTGGTTAAAATCACTGAGAGGTCTGTCATGTAATACATTCCATGTAATTAGCATGCATTCGTCTACTCCATCAACCACGACCCCGTCGAAATCCATTGCTATTAACATCGAATTATACCACCAGCGGTTCTTTAAGAGTTTCGCCGCGCTTCCATCTATCTATTGCATCGAATGTCTGACGCATAAATTTTCCACATTCGGCATAATAGGAGCAAGTTATGATATTCCCGTCGACAACTACATCTGCTTCAATTACATTGGCGCCGGAATTAATCATATCGTCTTTCAGACCAACATAAGCGCAGGTGAGTTTGTCTCTTAGAATACCGGCAGAAATCATAATCCAGGGGCCATGGCAGAGCCCAGCCACAACTTTCCCCTGTGTTACCATCTGCTTTAGAAAATTTTTAACTCTCTGATCTTGACGAACTCTATCAGGCGCTTCATGACCGCCAGTGAGAATAACAGCATCAAAATCAGTTGCGTTGAGTTGATCGAAATTAATATTGTCTTTGGATCTTTTATCCATAGGAACAGTAATACCATATTTCCCCGTCACTGCGCCTCCATCTTTTGTTGCTATAGATATATCGTATCCTTCTTCTTTAGAACGATAGTACGTATAAACTACATCGTGATCCTGAAAACCCGGACCAGTGATTATCACTACTCGTGTCGGATTAGACATGTTATTTTCCTTCTTATTGCGTTACGGGACATTAATTAAAAATACATTCTGACCACAGTACATTTCTGAAATGGCATCTTTAGCTCGTAGGATATGAATCTTTCCCATTAGATGGCTCTTTACATCTAATGAAATAAAAATAAAATCATCCTCGTCATTCAACATTTTCCTATCAAGGTTTTTGACGGAAAAGTATGCTAATTTGTGCAGATCATGTTCTCTGATCAATGTGCCTGCAGCTATCTGCTGCAAAGGAGATAAAAGATCATGTTCCTGTGATTTCTTTTCATATGCCATATTTTGCCGGCCATAATTATCTTTAAGTCTGAGTAAGTCGAATTTGTTTCTTGGATTTTCAACTTCAACTAATTCGATGCCTGATTTTCCCGAAATAGTCTGATGGAATACACCTTTTGCAATATATATACTGTCGCCAGATTTTAATGCCTGATGTGTACCATCAAGAAATCTGGTCTCGCCATCACCATGAAGGCATATAAGGACGGTGTCTTTCAGTATATGACAATGCATTGAAGTGGATTGATTCTTTGATATATGAAGGCGCCATACGTCAAAAATAGAATCACAATAAACTCTATACTCATATCCCCATGGTTTTTCTATGAATCCATTGAGATGTAAGTCTTTCTCAAATGACTCACCATTATTTGAAGTTGAAAGTAGGATTTTGTTTATTTCAAGCAAGTCATATACATTTGGAGTCCGGTTGTGGATTTCCATATGGTCGCTCCCCCGCTAATCGAATTGCTGAATGTTGATTTCACTTCGCTCAATCGTTCTGTGATTTCAGTCTATATCGATTATTTAGTGCGAGAGAAATAACTTTTATGATGATTACCTATATTGTTTCTTTTGATCAGTCCTTTTTGCTCAATAATTAATGAAAAATATGCTTCTTTACTTGGGTACTGTTGAAGATGCTAAATAACTGCTCCTAATACCGCTACACTTTAGCCAGCCCATGTTTCCCACCGGGGAATGGGCTCACGGTATCCATAAAGTGACGAACCTTTTTCAACAGTTGCCACATTGAACGGCACTGGTGATTTCGGGTTATTGTCTCATGAAGCGCCTGCCACAACCGTTCGGCATGATTGACCCACGGCGAGTAAACCGGCTGATAAATTACCCTGAACTTCGGGTTTGCTTTCAGCCAGCGTAACGTTTCACGGCTTTTGTGGATGATGTAGTTATCCACAATGAGCGTAATCGTTTTTGCCCGCCGGTATGTCGCCTTCAGATTTTTTAACAGTCTGATAAATAAGGACGAACCTTTACTGTTTCCACCAACGTAGCTGACTTTTCCTGTACCGCTGTGCAGCGCACCGGCAAGATAGTACTTTTCATTCTGGCCCGGCGTGACAACGCGCCTTTGCTGCCCACGTAGCTGCCAGTCTGCGCCAATTTTGGGATTGAGGTGAATATCCACTTCATCTTCGTAAAACACGGGATTTTCCGCACTGCATTTCGCCAGTGCTTCATGGATAGCGACCATTTTTTCTTCTTTGTGTGGGTCACGGATACGCAGTGTCGGTGCGGCTCTCCGCCATACCAGTCCGGCAGCAGGCAACCATCGCCGGATGGTTGAAGCATGTAGCGGACAACCGGTGACATCACGGATTTTTATCGCCAGCAGTTCGGTACTCCAGCGGGAACGCTGATAACCGAAATCGCCGGGAGAATGCTTAACAAGCTCACTCAGCAATGCGCAAATATGTTCGAACGGCCAGCGTCTCCCACGTCCTGACGGTAATGACTTCAGGCCTTCAGCACCAGACAGCGTGAACCAGTTAATCCAGCGACCAATCGATGAGCGGGCACAGCAGAGCGTTCTGGCAACATGACTGACGGTGTCACCACGATGCAGCATCAGCATAGCGGTGAGCCGGCGGGCTTGGTTTTTGTCCTTTGTTTTATGGATAGTTTTCTGCATCAGGCGTCGTTCAGTTCTGGGTATTGGTGCTATGATCGGCATTGCTCAGTCCGGCTGGTGATTTGGGATATTCAGCGATTGATCAGATCGCATAAACCGGACTGAGTTCCCCCTGAGTGATCTACTATTCCGAGCAGTTATTTAGATTCTATGCCGTCAGCAGGTCATAGCTCACAAGCGATTAAGATGCTTAGCAAGATGCCGAACTCGGACGTCAGCACGATACAGCTCATGATATATGTATTCGATGTTTACCAGAGGCCGCTTTATGTGATCCGGTAGGGACAGGGACAGGGACAGGGTACAGGTCAGTAAACCAGCCTGTCTCCATCAGTAGCATGCATGCCGAACCTGGGGACATTGTGGAGGTCGATACCAGCGGCGTGGTGATTGTCCTATGCGCAAAAGCTGAAGATTGTCGATAGAGTCTCTCATGAGATCGAGAAAACGAAGTCGCGGATGAGTGCATTGGACAATGAAGGTAGCAGAGCGAATACGGAAAACCTGACGCGCCTTTTATGCCAGCTCAATGCTAGGTGTTTAAAGGATTTTCCTGGGGGGGTAGTATGTTCTGGGCAATAACTTAAGTATGCCATCACGTTGATGCCGGACGTCAGCCAGAGAAACATCGGAATAAGCGCTCAAGGCACCGGAGCATGAAAAGCAAGAAGCCCGTTTACTAGACGTGCTTCTGAAATTTGGTCAAGTATTCAAAGTGTTGATTGTACTGTAAGATCACCCTTTTGACAGAGTCTATCGAATGGCAAAAGTTGATGTGAAGTGCCCATTTTGTGAACAGACTGGACCCGTTAAAAAACACGGTCTGGGAAAAGCCGGTCATCAGCGTTTTCGGTGTCAAATGTGCTGCCGAACTTTCCAGCTCGATTACGCTTATCGCGCTTGTCACCCGGGTATGAAAGAGCAAATCCTTGACCTTGCTATGAACAACTCAGGTATCCGCGATACCGCACGGGCGCTGCATATCAGTATCAATGCTGTTGTGCGCACCTTAAAAAACTCTCGCCGCGATGTGTAACTACGCTGCCACTGGACAACCTGCAAATCCAGCTCATCTGCGAAGTTGATGAAATGTGGTCATTTGTAGGCAACAAGAAGCAGCAGCGCTGGTTGTGGTATGCATGGGAACCCCGTCTCAAACGAATTGTGGGTCTTCCGTAACTTGGGTGGAAGAAAATAAATGAAACTTATTAGTTAACAAGGATCTAAGTTGTTTTAAGTTAGCGACAACAAATGACGTCACTTCAGGCTCTGTTACAGTTGCCGCGCGGATGGCTGGTCTTCCAACAAATCACTAGCCCACTCGGGGTGAGTATCAATCTCCGGGCTACCCGGAAATCAGCCAATTGCCCTGAATGCCTGAAGCGCAGTAGTTCCGTACATAGTTGCCGACGGCGGCGTATACAGCATCTTCCGTGCTCAGGACAAACGCTTTATCTAACTTTTGCTGTCCGCCATTGGTACTGCCGTAACCCGGCGTGCTCGCGTAAAATCTTCACTGAATCTCTGGTCCCTTTCGCTGGTTCTAAGCAGCAATCCTCAGAGGCTCTGCAGAATTTACAGCATCAACTGGGGCTAATCGCCGGTGGCGAGGCCGGGAAGCGGGCCGCAACAGCCACCGGTATCCAAACCAGCGCTGATACTCTGTTGCGCAGAGTGGTTCAGGCGTCTGAACCAGTACAAGCTGTAACCCCGCATGTAGGGATCGATGAGTGGGCATGGCATCGTGGTCATCGATATGGCACGTTGATCGTCAATCTTGATACTCATCGCCCTCTGGTACTTCTTCCAGGACGCGAACAACGTGCCTTGGCGGCCTGGTTCAGAAAATATCCGGAAATACAGGTTGTCTCACGCGATCGCGGTGGCATCTATGCGATGGCCGCACGTGATGGTGCTCCGCAGGCCAGGCAGGTCGCCGATCGTTGGCACCTCCTGAAGAATATTGGTGACGCATTGGAACGGATGATGTACCGGCATATGCCACTGATACGACTGGTTGCCACTGAACTGTCGCCCAAAAAGAATGATCCTGAAGTTCAATCAGCAACCTCACCAGTACTTCTCCTTCCGGAACGGATCAAGCAGCAAAGACGTGAAAAGCGGCATGAACGTTGGGTGGAAGTGAGCTCACTCCATAAAAATGGGCGAGGGATCAGGGAAATATCTCGTATCACCGGGTTATCGCGGGTGACTGTTCGCCGATGGATACAGTCGGTTACGTTCCCTGAGATGTCAACCAGGCCACCGAAGGCGAGCCTTCTTGACTCATGGCGCGTCTGGTTGGAACAACAATGGGAAAATGGTAACCATAATGCCAGCCAGATATGGCGGGAAATGGTGACTATGGGCTTCACCGGCAGTGAAACAACAGTCAGAGATGCCATTACCAAATGGCGGAAGGGGGGGACAGATCCGATCATTGCTTCAGTCCGTCTTCCCTCAGCCTCAAGGGTCAGCCGCTGGTTGATGCCCTGGAGAATAATCAGAGGGGAAGAAAACTACGCATCACGGTTCATCGGGTTGATGTGCGAAAAAGAGCCTCAGCTGAAAATGGCACAGCAGCTGGCACTCGACTTTTACAGAATGCTGAAAACGAAAAATAAAACACTGTTAAACCCGTGGTTCATCAATGTAAGCGAAAGCGGGCTTATTGATCTGCAACGGGTTGCTGCAGGAATGGAATCTGATGCAGCCGCAACAGTTGAAGCTATCTGTTCCAGGTGGAGTAACGGAGTTGTTGAGGGGCATGTAAACCGACTGAAGATGTTGAAACGCCAAATGTATGGTCGTGCCGGGTTCGAGTTGCTGAGACGGCGAGTAATGAGTCCTCTTGCATGATCAGATCCACCCAAGTTGCGGAAGACCCATTTTACATCGGTAGCGACAGATACTCAAAATCAGTAGAAATGCATGACAAAATTATCGGTACATTCATCGAGCGTGAGTATTACCTACAATGACTAAATCTACACATTGAATACGTGACCCAAATGATACTTCGTGTATTCCACTGCCTGCACTCGCGTAAACGCCATTAAAGCCGATTGAATTCAGGTCCGTTTTTCGCTCATAACTGACCTAATCCGTTTCCGTGGATAGTTCTAAATGATAAGCGGACCTAACACTTTCGATTCACGCAGGTCAATTCGGTTGAAGATGCTCATAAACGGCTTAACAATTTCTTCGAGTTGAAGCCAGAAAAATGCCGAATCAGTACCAGACTGATACGGCTATTTCTGTGGTTTATTTTGTCAGAAGGGTTATCCCATTGTGCAACTGATTTCCTTCCCACAAATATAAGGTGGAGCATACGCTTTCCGGCACATATCCAGATAATCCGACCACCATTGCATCATCGCTTTACGGGCATCGAGATATTCTGCTTTATGGATGTAAGCCGCTCGAACGCTGTTACGCTCCTGGTGACTCATCTGCCGTTCAACCGCATCCTGTGCCCATAGGCCAGACTCCATCAGGGCACTACAGGCCATTGCCCGTAATCCGTGGCCGCAGATTTCATTTTTTGTGTCATATCTCATCAGGCGCAACGCCTTGTTGACGGTGTTTTCACACATTGGCTTATACGGATTATGGTCACTGGGGAATATCAGCACGCGATGCCCGGATATTTCCCGTATCTGTTTCAGAATAGCGATGGACTGACGGGAGAGTGGAACGATATGTGGTGTGCGCATTTTTGCACCACGCCCAGAGTAGCGGACACCAGGGATGGCCTCGCGAGTGGCAGGAATGGTCCAGATTCTATTTTTGAAATCGATCTCAGACCAACGGGCGAAACGCAGCTCGCTGGAACGGATGAATAGGTGAAGGGTGAGTAATACGGTCAGACGGGTTAACTCTCGTCCTTGCTTGTAGTCCTCAATGCGAGCCAATAGTTCCGGTAGCCGCTCCAACTGAAGGGCAGGGTAGTGACGTTTAACTGGAGGGGAGATTATACCCTCCAGATTTGCCGCGGGATTGTGCTCTATCAACTCCTGATGTACGGCATGACGCATGATGTTGCACATATGCTGCCGGGTACGTGCTGCGACTTCCAGCAGACCTTTTTTCTCAATGCTTTTCAGCAGGTCGATAAAGTGACGAGGTTTCAGTTCAGCTACCGGCAAGTGTCCAATCACAGGAAATATATGATTGTTCATGCTGGCAAGCAGGCGGGATGCGTGGTTCTCAGACCATGTTCGGTTGCTGTTATGCCAGTCCAGTGCCACATGTTTGAAGGTTTCTTCTGGTGTGGAAGTGGTTCTTTCAGCAGAGCGCTGTTGTGCTGGATTGATATTTTGCGCGAGGAGTTTACGGATACCATCACGCTGTTGACGAGCATCAGCCAAAGACACGTCAGGGTAGGCACCTAAGCCAAGGCGAGATTCTTTTCTATTGATACGATATTTGAGATACCAGAGACGTGAACCGCCTGGATTAACCAACAGGTACAGACCATGGGAATCGGAAATTTTGAAGGGTTTTTCGGATGGTTTTAAGTTGCGGATTTTTGAATCGTTAAGAGACATTTGGGGGTCACTCCGTCATCGAACCAACATGACCCCAAATCTGACCACCAAATTCTCCCGATGCAGAGGGAAAACTAAAAATGCATCGGGAAGATTTTTCGCGCTAACTTATTGAATCTAAATCACATAAGGATTCGCAAAGAGGCATGAAAACAAGAATTTGGCTCCTCTGACTGGACTCGAACCAGTGACATACGGATTAACAGTCCGCCGTTCTACCGACTGAACTACAGAGGAATCGTGTGAACGGGGCGCATCATATCCAGAGAGAGATAGCGTGTCAACGCGAAATTACGCCTTGGCGTTCGACTGCTCATCTACTGAACGATATTGATGAAATAACGCCTTTTTCAGCCCTCGCTGCTGAAAAATCAGCAGTCAGCAATCTTGCCGCGAGCTTGTCGCATCAGCGGGTCCTGTTTGTAAAATCGGCTGAAATGGCCGTAAACCAGGGGGAAGCGTTGCGAAAGTAGCTCCGGTGCGCTAAAAAAATATTCCGATAACACGGCAAAGCATTCGGCGGGGTCAGTGGCGGCATAGGCGTCCATGCTGGCGGCCTCTTCGCCCACCATATCGATTTCGTCTTGCAGATTTTCCATTGCTGCAAACAGGTCGTGCTCCCAGCAGACAACCTCTCGCAGAGGAATTGGCGGTATGCCGGTTGCCTCACCGCCATTGCGGATATCAAGTTTATGAGCAGCCTCGTGGATAATTAGATTGAAGCCGGACTTATCGAAGGAGTCTTGCACGTCAATCCAGTTCAGCACAATCGGCCCCTGATCCCAGCTTTGCCCCGACTGCACCTGGCTGCCTGAATGAACAATGCCGTTTTCATCCTGCCATGGAGTATCAACAATAAAGGGGGTCGGGTAGAGCAAGATTTCATGAAATCCGTCGAGCCATTCCGCGCCCAGCTCCATCACCGGTAAGGCAAACAACAGGGCAATCCTGGCTTGCATCATTTCATCAAGTGAGACGTCTTGCAGCTGGAGCAGTCTTTTTTGCTGTAAAAGTTGACCGGCAACGCGAATAAGTCGCTGCTGTTCATGGTGATTTAAATCCGATAGCAGCGGGATCTCAAGAGCCTGTTGCCAGACTTCGCTTTTATCGATTTTTAGTTGGTTATTTTTCCATGGCCATTTGATCATCTTTTTGCTCGCAAAGTGTGAACATTCAGTCGGTTATAATTAACGCATGTCCAAAACCCGAAGAATGGTACCAGCAACCGCAGCTTATGCCACTTGAGCGTTCATCTTATCAAACGTAGCTCACGTTAATGTTGCTGTCGTGAGGAATTCTAAAAATTTCTTTTAACTAAAAGGCTGTGGATTGATGAATATATAATATGTCACTCTTTCTGATTCAATCCTGAAAACAAACCCATTATTATTTCCACTTAATGCCGTATCCTGGCAATTTATCAGGGATTATCAGATGCTCTTTTCAGTAAAAAAATTACTCTCCGTTTCTCTACTTGCTGTTGCTATGACTTCTGGTGCTGCGGTTGCGGCTGACGCACCAAGCTACGGTCCGCAGTTGCAAGGCTTTGATTATCCTTACCCGTTGCAGCATTTTTCTTTCAATTCTCAAGGTACTCCGCTGCAAATGGGGTATATGGATGTTCAGCCGCTGGGGAGGAAAAACGGTCAGACCGTGGTGTTGATGCACGGTAAAAACTTCTGTGGTGCAACCTGGGGTGGCACCATCAAAGCTCTGCTGGGGCAGGGTTATCGTGTGGTGGCTCCAGACCAGATTGGTTTTTGCTCCTCGACTAAACCTGAGCATTATCAGTACACTTTCCAGCAATTGGCCACTAATACCAACGATTTGCTGAAAAGTTTGAAGATTAATAAAGCGGTAATTGTCGGGCATTCTACCGGTGGAATGCTGGCAACGCGCTACGCGCTGATGTTTCCACAACAGGTTTCAAAACTGGTGCTAGTTAATCCAATCGGTCTGGAAGACTGGAAAGCCAAAGGCGCGCCTTACCGTACCGTTGACCAGTGGTACGATCGCGAGCTTAAACTTTCAGCAAAAAGTATTCACGATTACGAGTTGAAAACTTATTATGTGGGTAAATGGAAGCCGGAATACGATCGCTGGGTTGACATGCTGGCAGGTCTGAATGAAGGTCCAGGACACAAGCTGGTGGCCTGGAACTCGGCGCTTATCTACGACATGATATTCACCCAGCCGGTGTTCTATGAGTTGAAAAACTTGCGCGTGCCGACCACGTTAATGATTGGTACGTCAGACACGACGGCAATCGGCAGCGATATCGCCTCTCCGGCGGTTAAAGCGCGTTTGGGCCACTACAATGTGCTGGGCAAGCAGGCCGCGAAATTAATCCCGCACGCTAAACTGATTGAATTCAAAGGACTAGGCCATGCTCCGCAAATGGAGGAGCCAGAGAAGTTCAATCAGGCGCTGTTTAAGGTCTTGCGCTAATTATTCACGTCCTTAGGGGATCTGCTGAGTTGGGATCCCCTTGTAGCAACACTTTCAAGTTGAGGAAAGCAAAGTGACTCTCCAATCCTCAGAATGGTTTAGCCGCAACGGCATTGAATGTTCGCGTATTAAAGCGAGCCAATCCTGTTTCCCGAAACATACTCATGATGAATATGTCATCAGCGCCAACCTGAGTGGTACCGAAGAGATTTGGCTCTCTGGAAAAGTTTCTACGGTGAATAGGGGGCAGGTTACTTTATACAACCCTGGTTCAATTCAATCCTCACGTTTTGGAAATGAAAGTGTTGAATTTATCAGCGTGCATCTTTCTCAATCATTGCTTAAAAGCGTGGCTGAAGAGGGTAATCTGTCAAGTCAGCATGGCGCGCCGATACTGTATGAAGGCGTATTCGATAACTCGATTCTGTTTAATGCGATAGGTCGCTATGCGGTTTCTGCTCGTCATTGCGATAGCGACGCCCAGGAACAGGAGCTTATCAGGCTGTGTGGCGAGCTGATTGATTCGCCAATCATGCCTGAAGGTGACGAGGAGCAAGCTATTAAAAGAGCCGTTGAGTATTTACGCGAGCATCTCAACATAAGACCTAAGTTAGAGGTTTTAGCGGGAATTTCCGGGCTGAGTAAATATCACTTTGTGCGTCGTTTCACGCAATATACGGGCATGCCGCCTCTGCAGTATCATATGCAGCTTCGCTTGCTCCGTGCGCGACATCTTTTGAGAAACAATGTCCATCCAATAGATGCGGCCAACGCATTAGGTTTCTACGATCAAAGTCATTTTATTAACTCTTTCAGGAAAATGATGGGCACAACGCCTCAACATTACTCTTCTCAGGTCGGCTCTTTTGTCGCTGTATCAGGTTGCAATAAATTCTCGATACCCTGAAACAATGACGTAGAGGGCAAAGTAGCTAAAAATTATTGCCGAAGCGATATAGGAATACTTAAGCAAGCGGTGGCCAAGCAGCTTGCCGCCAAAGCTGCCGACCAGGCAGAGCACGCAGGTCCAGAACACGCCAGCAATAAAAAACCCACCCAAAAACTGTGATGATGCCGTGGCGTTTTGATGGCCCATGCGAGAAATCAAAGCCCCTCCTACAGTGGCGAACCACAAAATTGCCGTTGGCGAGGACATGGCCAGCAGCAGCCCACGGGTAAACTCGCGCAGCAATGATCGAGGCTGATGTGCTTCGTTGACGTTGAGTTCAATTGCCTGACGCACGGCAGCAATAATCATTTTGACCGCAAACCACACCAGCATGGCCCCGCCGCCAATCCACAGCACCCAGCGCACGGCTGCAAATTGCAATAACACCGCCATGCCAGCCAGTGCGAGCAGGGCGTAGATGAGATCTCCTACGCAAGTACCGATCCCGAGCCAGAACCCGTGTAAATAACCGCGCTGCATAGCCAGAGTGATCATCGCAATGTTGGCAAGGCCAATATCAAGACATAAAGAAAGGCTTAGCAGAAAGCCATTGGAAAACGGCAGCATAAAAAAGGGCCTCAATGGTTATTAAGGCCCCTAATTAATCATGTCAGGTCATTCTTGTATTGGAAGGAATTGCGATGTTTAGGAAATTAGCGCAAATTTTCAGGAAAATTTTTCGGTAACTCGCTGGCGGCGCAGTTAATCACCTCTTCATTATTCGCACCACAGTCGCGCACGAATGTAATGGTGGCGAACTCGTCAATCACCTCAGTGGGATAGGCCGGTCCGGCATCGCGATAGGCTTTCATCTGCGGAATATGTTCATTCTGGAAGCAGACGGTTTTTTCTGGATTATTCATTACCCAGCGAGGGAAGAAAATTGTGCCGTGAAACACGTTATCGCCTAAATTAACAATCAAACTGACATCAGTCCCGGTCGGTTCGGTCCATGATATTTTAAATACCTGCCGGGCAACGCGAACAATATACGCCTGCTGGCCTTTGACCCAGCGGTTGCCAACTATGCCGCTGTGGATGCGGTAGTCTATAGTTTCGGCATTTTTGACGTATATCTCGTAATTCCAGCCGTTATCATAGGTATAGACTACATGTTTGCCGATAAACTCGCTTAAATCTGATTTATCAAAACTGCTCATCTTTAGCTCCTTGAGGATGTACAAACCGGTAGCGGGTGCGATATCCCTACATTACTCCTTGCAAATTCGATTGAATAACGCTGATATGTGATGATAACAATCTAATAACTAGATGGATTGGATTATGGAATTACCCCACACCACGCTGGAACAATGGATCGTATTACAGACGGTCGTCAATGAAGGAAGTTATGCTCAGGCTGCAGACGTGCTCTACCGCAGTCAGTCTTCGGTAAGTTATGCCCTCGCCAGTTTGCAACAGCGGTTGGGATTGCCGTTATTGCAGATCGTGGGTCGAAAAGCCGAGCTGACGGAACAGGGGCGGGCATTACTTTCACAGGCTCAACCGCTAATTACTGCTTTTGCCCAGCTCGAGGCGCGAGCCGTGGGGCTTCGGCAGGGAGTTAAAACGCAAATTAGCCTGGTCGTAGATGCGGTGTTTCCGAAAGAGAATCTTTTTTTGTCACTTCAGGTTTTTCAGCAACAGTTTCCAGATACTCGGCTTCAGCTCACTGAAATCTTGCGTAATGAAACCGACCGGCAATTGCAGGAACGCGCCGCTGATCTGTATATCACGACTCAGCCCGCCGAGAATGCGCTTAACAGCCGCTGGCTGATGGACGTCGATTTTGTGCCCGTTGCGGCCCGCGAGCATCCTTTGCTGTTAAAACCCGACACGCTGACCCACGCTGAATTAGCGCATTATCCTTTGATCACGCTGGTGGATCGCGATTCACAGCGTGATGAAAAACGTAAGGCCTCTCAGACGGTTAACTGGAGTTTTACCACTATAGAAACCGCTATCGAAGCGATTGTTCATGGCGTGGGGTATGGCTGGGTTCCGTTGCATGTGGTGCAACAGCGTATTAATAGCGGAGAGTTGGTGCGTCTGCCGTTAGGGGAGCGTGCAGTAAGAAAAACTGCACTTTATCTGACATATAACAGTGAACAGCACAGCTACGATCCGACGCTCAATGCTTTGGTCGCAGAGCTTGAGCGCCGGAAAGATTAAGGCCTTTTATTGCGCCGTTTTACAGGTTTTAAAGATATCAAGCGTAGGGTCGATCACCGAAGTTTTCACGTCCATTGCGTCAAGCACGGTATGGAACAGATTATCCTGTGAGTAGTCGTTTTTCGCGGCCTGCTCTTGTAAACAACTCAGCGAAAGGCCCTGTGCAGCAGTGTATTGCGGCGATAGCCAGAACATCATGGGAACATGAGTTTGCTGTGGAGGTGCTACGCGGTACGGCGTGCCGTGCAGATACAGGCCGTCTTCACCCAGAGATTCACCGTGATCGGACAAATAAATCATCGCGACGTTATATTTGTCCTGATACTGCCTGGCCTTGGCAATCACTTGGGTCAGCACGTAATCGGTGTAACGCACGGTGTTATCGTAAGTATTAACCAGCTGTTCGTGAGTACAGTTCTGAATGTCGCTGCGCTCACAGTCTGGTGTGAAGAAACGGAAATTATCCGGATAACGGCGGTAATAAGCCGGGCCGTGGCTGCCAATCAGGTGCAGGCCAATGAGTTTATTTTTGCCATCATCGATGATTTTAGCGTCTAAACCTTCCAGCAAGGCGGCGTCATAGCAGGTTTCACCATCGCAATATTTGCCGTCTTTAGTGGTTGGAATGGTGACATTTGGCACACGATCGCACACGCCTTTACAGCCTTCGTCGTTGTCTTTCCAGTAAACCGACACGCCAGCACGTTGCAGAATATCCAGGAAACTGTCGCTGCTGTGGGCTCGGTCATTATCGAAATCGACACGTTTCATATCCGAGAACATACAAGGCACGGAAACCGCGGTTGCGGTGCCACATGAGCTAACGTGATTGAAGAATACTACATCAGGCGTTTTCTGCATGAAGCTGTTGGTTGGGCGATCGTAACCATTATAAGACTGGTTTTGAGCACGGCCGGTTTCACCTATCACCAGGAACATTAGCGTCGGTTTCTGACCCGGTTTTTGCACCAGTTTGGCGTCGGTGCCGACTTTCTCATATTTCAGCGGCTTGACCAGATACTTGTGATACAGGTATTGCCCGGTGCTGTAGAGGTAGTTAGTTGGCAGGATTTCGACGTTTAGTGTCCGATTGTTACGGCCAACCGAGGCGTAATCTTGATAATACTGGCTCGCGACACCGGCAATAATTGCCAACGAAACAATCATCGAAGCAATGCGAACGCCCAGGCGTTTTATTATCGTCTGGTTATATTTGATAGGCACCAGGAACAGTAATATGGCCGGTAATACACCGGTAATGACAAACCAGGAGATCACCGAAAAGTTTAAATATGAGGACGCTTCGCTTTGCTGAGTTTCGAAAATGTTTTCAATCATTCCACGGTCAAACACCACGTGGAAGGTCAATTCTGAATAAGACGCCAGTCCACTGGTAAGCAATAGAAAGATAAAGAAAATTTTGAAAATCGGCTTGAAGGTAAATGGCGTGAATACGAAGTTCAACGCGGCAAAAAGAACGACGGGAATAGAGAGCGCGAATCCAATTTTATAAGCCGACAGGGCATGTAATATGTTGTAGAAGTGCAGAAGAACCGGGAAGTTAACGATAAAAGTAAAGTACAAACTAATCAACAATGTCAGCCAAAAGTAGCTGATTTTAGGGATAAAGTTGCGCAATGTAGGCTCCAAAAAACACGAATTGGCAACGTGTGCCACAAGAAAGAAACAAATGGAGATCCCTTAAAGATCCCTCAAGGCAATATAAAGCGACATATCATGGCCCCTCAATCTGAAGAAAGCCTTAATTTTTTAATTTTAACATCAGTATTGGTAGCCGAGTACACAGTGTTTTTGTTCCCAAAGGTAAATTTTTTTAAGATTGTGAAGTTAAACAACAGAGAGAGCCTGACAGTCACATCGGCGGTTGTTTTATTAAACTCAAAGCACAAAAAGTTCAAAAAATAAATAAATTAAACAATGCTGGGTTGTAACACCTTTTTATCTATTCTGCTTGCATTGATATGCCCGTTTTTCACTAAGGTTCTGTGACTTGATCCATTCTTCGGCTGTTATCGCAAGAAACAGTATTATTGAAAAAGGTGCCATCATCGGGGCCAATGTTCGTATCGGCCCTTTTTGTTATATCCAGTCAAATGTCGAGATAGGCGAGGGGACGGTTATCCTTTCTCATGCCGTGATTAATGGCCATACCCGCATTGGTCGCGAAAACATCATTGATAGCTATTGCTCACTCGGTGAGATTAATCAGGATTTAAAATACGCGGGCGAGGCGACCCGTCTTGAGATTGGTCATCGTAATCGTATTGGCGGAAATGCGACTTTTCATCGCGGAACCGTGCAGGGAACCGGTGTTACGAAAATCGGTGACGACAACGTTTTTATGGAACAGATTCACCTCGGCCACGACTGTGCCGTTGGCAACTTTACGCATTTTGGCCTGGGAGCCGTTCTGGCAGGTCACGTAGAAATTGATGATTACGTTCAGCTTGAACAGCAAGCGGCGGTGCATCAGTTTTGCATAATCGGCACTGCTGCGAAAATTTTGGCCCTGTCATGTGTGGTACAGGATATTCCGCCCTTCTTCTGCGTAGAAGGTAACCGCTGCCGACCGATTGGCATTAATGAGCAGGCTCTGGCGCGGCTGGTTGACCAAGCCCCTTTGCGGCAAATTATTCTCAACCTTTATCAGCGTATGTATTATTGTGGTGAGGCTCTGGAAACCGTGCGCGAAGAAATCGTCGAGTTGCAGCGCGAGTATCCTTTATTACAATGCTTTGAACACTTCTTTGCTCGGTCTAAGCGTGGTGTCACACGTTAGCCTGAAAATCTCTCTGCGAAAGTAAGCTGTCGCAGAGAGAGGAAAAAACTTACGCTTCTAATGCCAACAGAGCAAAGGTCGCCAGCCAGTGCTCTCCGGCATAATCACTATCAAGATGATCCAGCGCGCTGGCAAGATGTTGACTGGCCGAGGCATTGAGCAAAGCAATACGTGGATCACCTGCCGGTAACGCTGCCGCCAGCGACCGCTGACACCAGGCGCGACTGAGATTTAAACCATCCAGATGACCTATCTTACCGTCGCTGCGGTCGGTAACCGTGGCCGGAGTAAACAGTGTCTCGGGCTTGCCCTGCGCCAGATGCGGTAAAAATCTACCAAACCAGGTGATAAAAGCCTGCGGGGCCAGTACCCGCCGCATCAGCTCTGCCTCCATCAACGATGGCGATAAAAACTCATCACCACCGGGCTCCCACGCCTGACAGTTGACGTCTTCCAGATGCCAGCGCAAAGCCGTTTCTTCAATCATTCCAGCCAGCTTTTTTCGCGAGGCGCTGCGGGCATAATCGAGTGCCAATGCTAGCGCAAACGCGGTGTTAAAATGGCTACCCACTCGCAACGGGTAAGTCGCTTTGGGCAAAAACTCACAGAAGCTTTTTACAAAAAATTCGGTCATGGGTGCCAGCGTTTTTGCCCAGCCTTTAGCCTGTGGCAGTGACATACCTGCCAGCTGTTGGCTCAACGCCAGAAACCACGCCCAGCCGTAAGGGCGTTCGAAACCGCTGTGCTGTTTTTGCTGCAAATAGTGCATTTCGCCCGCGACGTTTTCCACAGTAAAATGTGCTTCAACGACGGCAATGATTTTGCTCGCTTCCGGCAGATCGGGATAGCTATCGAGCAAACGCAGCAGCAGCCAATAGCCGTGCACGCAAGAGTGCCAGTCGTAACTGCCGTAAAAAATCGGATGTAGCGCACGCGGCCCCTGAATATCGGCCGAACTCGCCATGGCGTGAGTCAGTTTGTTGGGATATTCGCGGGTGAGATGGTTTAAAGCCAATGAGGCAAAACGCGACGCCATTTCTGGCGTCGGTTGCAGGTTGGTTTGCTCAGTCAAATTATAGTCCCCATGAATGTTCGGCTATCAAAAGCGGAAGACAAAGAAATACATAAACGCGGTGTTGACCAGCAGCAGCAAAATACCAGTCAGTGCCTGAGCCTTGATAACCCCATGTTTGTCTTGCAATTCCAGCAGTGCGGCCGGGACAATATTGAAGTTGGCGGCCATCGGCGTCAGCAGCGTACCGCAGAAACCAGACAGCATGCCGATTGCGCCCATAATCGCCGGATTGCCACCTAACTGATGCACGATGAGCGGCAAACCGATACCCGCCGTCATCACCGGGAACGCTGCAAAACCGTTACCCATAATCATGGTAAATAGTGCCATACCAAAGGTGTAGGCGATCACAATAGCCAAAGGTGAACCCATCGGGATCACGTCTTTAACCAGATTGGCGACGACACCGCCAACGCCCGCCAGCGCAAACAGTCCACCCAGCGCCGCCAGCATCTGCGGCAGAATAGCCGCCCAACCGACAGTATCCATGATTTGCCCACCGGCTTTAATCGCTTTTAACGGCGAATCACGCAGCATCAGCAAGGCGACGACAAATGCCACGATAGTCGCCAGCACCAGCGAAATAAGCGTGACATTTTTAGCTTCTACCAGCGGGGTATACTTCAGCGTCAGTGTGCCGACGAGTGTCAGGACTGGGATAAGCAGGGCTGGAATAAATAATTTGTTGCCGAAACGTTTGGCATTGGCTTCACGCCTGACCGCGACCTCCGGTTGGTCAGCATCGGTCTTCCCTTTGCCCAACTGGCCTGTTCCGGCGATTACTGCCAGCAGGATCGCCATACAGCCGGTCACAAAATGCGGTAACTCGGTGCCTATCAGAAAGCTGACTGCGTAAACGCCCCAGAACAGCGCATTCACGTAGCGTTTAGGATTGGTATTGTCGCGCAGATTAAAAATAGCAAAAGCTGCAAACAGCAGACCGGCAATAAAGTAAACAGTGTTTAAAGTAATCATTTACCGACGCTCCCTTGCTGCGCATCAAAGCGTTTGGCGAGTGAGCGGTCGAGCAACCAAAGGCGAATAAAGTGAATAATCAATGCTGCGATGGCAGTGGGGATCGCCCAAACAGAAAGATGCAGCGGTTCGACAAACACGCCATTTTGGTCGAGGAAACCTTTAATCAGCAAAATTGACTGCACGGCGATAAAAATATCCTCGCCGAAGAACACTGCAACGTTGTCTACCGCCGCAGCATTGGCGCGGATTTTTTGGCGCACGTCGTTAGGCAAATCACCGTATTTGGTGACGGCGGCCGCTTCAGCCATTGGGGCAATTAGCGGGCGAACCATCTGCGCGTGACCACCAAGTGAGGTGAGACCTAGTGCGGCGGTCATCTGGCGGATAAAGAAATACATCATCAACACGCGACCTGTAGTGGCGGCGTGGATTTTGGAAATCAGATGTTTGGCCTGTTCACGCAGGCCGCTGCGCTCCAGAATGGCGATTACCGGTAATGTGAGCCAGACAAGCCCCATGTAACGGTTATCGATAAAAGCTTTACCAAAGGCGCTGACGATTTCAACGGTGTGCATGCCGCCCGCTAAACCGGTTGAGATCCCGGCGATGGTCACAACTAATAGCGGATTAAACCGCAGCGCAAAGCCAATCACTACGATTGGTATGCCAATAAGAACCCACATTTTATATCCCCTGTTTCTGAATGTTCATTGCAAAATGAATAAGGTGTTTGAACTGTTTTATTTCATATCGATTTGATTTATTGGAATATATTTTTCATTAAATTTTTTAATAAAAAAAGCATATAAAACAGTAAGTCCGGAAAGTAACAAGCAGCAACGACTTAAGCAAGTTTCAACCAAGTAAAACTCATACGAATTAATGATATTGAGGAGGGGATCATAAGATAGGGGAATAACCCGGCCAGAAACCGGGTTGAAAGTAGGGCATTATTGACGATTATTGGTCGTCTTCATCACCATAATACTTAACGCCGAGCTTAATCAGCGGACGGCCTTGCTCCTTGCGGTGCAGGTTGGTATCACGCAGTGAATAAACGCAACCGCAATATTCTTGCTGGTAAAAGTGCTCACGTTTACTGATTTCGACCATGCGCGCCGCGCCGCCTTTTTTCCGCCAGTTGTAATCCCAATACACCATGCCGGGATAAGGCGCAGCAGAGCGCTCTCCGCAACCATTGATCTGCTTCATGTCTTTCCAGCGCGAAATACCCAGCGAGCTGGAAATAGCGGTGTAGCCATGCTCAAAGGCATAGAGTGCGGTGCGTTCGAAGCGCATATCAAAGCACATCGTGCAGCGGATACCGCGCTCTGGCTCTTTTTCCATTCCGCGTGCACGTTCGAACCAATTATCGGTGTCGTAATCTGCATCAATAAAGGGAATATTGTGCTGTTCGGCAAAGCGAATATTTTCTTCTTTGCGCAGCAGATATTCTTTCTGCGGGTGAATATTGGGATTGTAGAAAAAAATGGCGTATTCGATGCCGGAAGCTTGAATGGCCTCCATGACCTCTCCAGAACAGGGCGCGCAGCAGGAATGCAGCAACAATTTACTGTGGCCGGGAGGAAGCGAAAGTTTTTCACGAATAAGTTCGGTCATTAGTTGGCCTGTTGGTTCACGTTACCAGGGTAATGATAGGGAATGAAATTTCCTTGTCAAAAAAACAGCGGATCTATGCCATTGAAACTTCGGTGCTATGATGTTGTTAAGGGCGGGAAACAAACCCGCGTTTTATCAAAGTAAGGACGCAGCAATGCAAATAATGAGACCGCATCATATCCGCTGGTTGAGCCTGTTGATTATTATGGGGGGGCTTATCCTGGTTCTGCCGCTCCATCTTTTGGGATGTCTTATTTCCGGTTTTATCGTTTATGAACTGGTTAATGGGCTGACGCCTTATTTTCAGAAAATTATTCGCGGCGATCGTGCCCGCTGGTTGGTAGTGGCGCTTATCAGCACCATTGTGGTCAGCCTGCTCATATTGGCAGTGATGGGGATTGTGACCTATCTGTTGCACGATGTGCGCAACCCTGAAGTATTTAATAACAAGGTTAGCCAACTGTTAAGTGACGCGCAGAGTCGGCTGTCACCGGTGATGCTGCACTATCTGCCAGCCAATCTTGAGGAACTGCAGCGCGAGTTTATTCAATGGATGCGCGAAAACGTGACTATGCTGCAAACGGCGGGTAAAAATGCGGCTCACACATTTTTAACCATGCTAGTGGGGATGATCCTCGGGGCGATTATTTCACTCCAACACAGTGGGGGAGAGGATCAACACGCGCCGCTGAAAAATGATTTGGTACAGCGCATGCGTTTGCTCAGCCAGTCATTTCGCAACGTGGTGTTCGCACAGTTTCAGATATCACTGATTAATACTGTGCTGTCTGCGGTGTTCCTGTTTGGCGTGCTGCCGCTGTTTGGCATCCACCTGCCGCTGTCAAAAACGCTGGTGGTCTTTACCTTTGTCTGTGGCCTGCTGCCGGTAGTGGGTAACCTTATTTCCAATACGGTAATTTGCATCGTGGGGCTTTCATTATCACTATGGGTTGGCGCTATCGTACTGGCTTACTTGATTATTATTCACAAAGTTGAATATTTTCTTAACGCGCGGATTGTCGGCACCAGCATCAATGCCAAGTCCTGGGAAGTGCTGCTGGCGATGCTGATTTTCGAATCGGCTTTCGGTCTGCCGGGCGTAGTGGCGGCGCCGATTTACTATGCTTATTTGAAAAGTGAATTGAAAGCCGCAAGGCTGATTTAATCCCCACTCGCCGAGCGTTGCCTATAATGTCTGGTGCCATGCTCGAGCCTGCTCGTTGCATAGCACTTAACCATAAATCCTGAAAAAAACAGGTTTAGGCAAGTACTCGCGAGGATCGTTATAACGATATTCCTTTATTTCCCTGCATACTTTACCTCGGTGGCGTTCTGGTGAGCGCTGCCCGTAATACTTTCGTTTACCCCTCAGGAGAAAAACAGATGACTCTTAACGTCCGAGGTTTTGCCGCCCAGTCCGCAGAGACTCCGCTGGCACCCCATAACTTTGTCCGCCGCGACCCACGCGATAATGATGTTGTTATCGACATTAAATACTGCGGCGTTTGTCACTCAGACATTCATCAGGCGCGTAACGAATGGCATCAGAGCGTTTATCCGCTGGTTCCTGGCCACGAAATTATTGGCCACGTGACGCACGTAGGCTCTAAAGTCACTCAATTCAAAGTCGGCGATTCCGTCGGTGTGGGTTGTATGGTTGACTCCTGTCAGCATTGCGAAAACTGCGAAGCCGATCTCGAGCAGTATTGCCTTGAAGGCGCAACCATGACTTACAACACCCCGGACCGTCATGACCATATGATGACCTACGGCGGTTATTCCGAGCAAATCGTAGTATCCGAGAACTTTGTTCTGCGCGTACCAGAAGCTCTGGATTTCAAAGCAGCGGCACCTCTGCTGTGTGCGGGTATCACGACTTATTCTCCTTTGAAGCATTGGGGCGTTAAAGCGGGCCACAAAGTTGCTATCGTAGGTTTGGGTGGTTTGGGTCACATGGGCCTGAAATTTGCTCATGCGATGGGCGCAGACGTGACTCTCTTCACGCGTTCCGCGGGCAAAGAGCAGGAAGCACGTCGCCTGGGAGCCAACCACGTGGTGCTGTCCACTGATGAAAAACAAATGGCAGAAGTAAAAGGCCACTTTGACTTTATCCTCGACACCGTTCCACATCAGCACGACCTGAACCCATACCTTGATACCCTCAAGCGTGATGGTGTGCACATCCTGGTTGGCCTGATTGAGCCAGTAGAGCCTGCGGTTCATGCCGGTAAACTTATCATGGGTCGCAAAAGCCTGGTGGGTTCACTGATTGGCGGTATCGCTGAGACTCAGGAAATGCTCGATTTCTGTGCCGAGCACAACATTGGTTGTGACGTAGAGATGATCAAGATGGATGAGATCAACGAAGCCTACACTCGTATGCTGAACAGCGACGTTAAGTACCGTTTCGTTATCGATATGGAGTCTCTCAAAAAGGCATAACCCTTACAGGTTAAACATTTTTTGAGATTTCAAGCGCCTGTCTGACGTATTAGACAGGCGCTTTGCTGTTAAATTTCACCTTTCCCCGCGTTGCCGACTTCTCGCCTTGTTGTCTCAGTGGTATTCTTCTGCTTTCGCCGAGCGAAGGAAAATCAGTGGCCAAGAATTTTGATGAACTAATCAGAGATATCGATCTGATTATTGAACATGTTGACAGTCTGAAAAATCTGCCACCGCGTGAACAGCAGACCCCACAGAAGCCACCCGCCGAGAAGCTGGCATATGATTCGTTCTCAGAAATCTATGCGCTCAAGGCGGTAATGAGGGCGTTTATTTCTTCTGTTGATACCATCGTAAAAGTGCAAATTGCCCACAAGGTCGAGCAGGACATCGGACATCTTGAAAATCGGGTACGCTCAATCGGTGGCGACAGCGCAAAGGCTGAAGATCTGGAGCAGATAACCGCCTATGTGCGACACGCGGTGTCGGAGATAATGGAATAGGTTTTGTGTAGCAACTTCCTGACGCTGAATGCTTTTCTCACCTTTTTAAGACAGAGAAAAGCATTCAGCGTTTTTTAATTTCATTTTTTCATAACACTTTTTACAGCAACTTATTTGAAAACAGGGACATAACTGGTGATTTATCAAGCTAAGTGCTGGTTAGTTCGACGATTTAGGGTGATTGCTACCAGTTACTGTCAAAAAGAGTTGCTATTAGTGAGCAGTCATGAGTAAATAGCTCTCGGCCTGTGGTACAGACCTATTTATGCACGACATCCTGAGTAAAGTGGTTCAAATTTAATGCGTTATCCTTGATAACACTGATCTGACGAATTTCCTTCTTAGTGCCTCCATAAGTAACGACTGAAATCCGGCTATAACATGCCCATGGTGGCAAAATTTATATTTAAAAGGTAATTCGCATGTCAAATTTGATGAAAGGTCAAGTTAAGTGGTTCAACGAGTCTAAAGGCTTTGGCTTCATCACTCCTGCAGACGGCAGCAAAGATGTATTCGTACATTTCTCTGCAATCCAGGATCAAGGTTTCAAGACCCTGGCTGAAGGCCAGAACGTACAGTTCTCTATTGAGAACGGTGCTAAAGGTCCGTCAGCGGCTAACGTTACCGCTATCTAATCTCTCTTATTCGCTGTTTACAGCGTGTAAAGAAGATTACTAAAACCCGCTAAGGCGGGTTTTTTATTGCCTGTAATTTCTCGTTTTTTATATATTCCTCGCCAATTTTTGCTCTTCGTCATCTTTTGACCCTCGTGTACTAGAATAAAATACAATAAAGCCCCAGCAGACGCTGTAAACGCTCATCAGGATGTAAAGACATGAAGGTTGACGATCTGGTTACAGTTAAAACTGACGGCGGCCCACGCCGTGAAGGCAAGGTTCTGGCCGTTGAGGCATTCTATGAAGGGGTAATGTATCTGGTGGCGCTGGAGGACTATCCAGCCGGTATCTGGTTCTTTAATGAGACACAGAGTAAGGATGGGACTTTCGTGGAGCCGAGAGAGGCTCTCTAAGAGTGCGGCAATAACTTGTGCTTAACGGGAGAAAGCTCCCACTGATGTATTAATCCCTACAGTGGGAGCCGTTAAAAAACACTCAACTGACATATATTCCCTCGGTCAATGAATCACTCAATCGTACAACATGATAAATAATGTGTTTGTTCTGAGTTTTGATTTTTCTTTTTATGCTGCCCTTGTAAGACGACACTGTTTTAACCTTAATGCGCAATTTATCAGAGATTTGAATAGTGCCTTCCCCTGACATCCACATTTTAAGCATGTTTGACTCACTACGGCTAAGCACCACCGGCGAATCATCAAACAGACTGCTTCCAGAACCTGCCAAATTGTGTTGGCAAATATGATGGCTTAACAGCTGGTTGAGAGAGGTCGTTTTGATCGACTTGGAGGTAATAATCACATTCTTACGCACAAAAACGTATTCCTCAAAGTGGTTCCTGGTGCTAGACATAAAAATAACAAACAAACATTCGGGGTGTTCGCCGATAAGACTGCGTATTTTACTGCAATTTTGTGACTGCGGTGACAGACAGGTTTCGTTGATAAAAACAAATCCAGGCTGCAGTTGCTCACAACTAATTTTAAGTTCATCGAGGTCGTTGGGGTAACTGATATCCCTAGTATTGACGCCGTTCACATCCAGCGAATGAATTAAACCCAAACGAGTGAAGCGACATAAATCGAGGATTATTGTCTGCATAGTTTAGTTCCTTATGGACATCCATGTACTGCATTTGATTTTAGGTTAGAGGGATGAATGTCTTAAGACGAGTAAATATAAGCCCGTCTTGCGTATCCTTTTTGCTCTTAAAATGGACGAAATACAAAGGGAATTTTTTTTAGTAAACCAGTTAACCGAGATCATATAAATTTAGCTTATGGAATTTAAAATGACGGGAAGATACCGGGGGGACTATATCGTTACTGAACATTAACGATTGCCTACACATAGCAATTTAAACCACAATTAAACAAAATTAAAATAGTTGTTAAAAGTTAGTTACAGCGCTATCTGTTAGTTTAGTTAATAAAAATTATTCACAGATCATCTGCTCTCTCTCAACGGTGTTAAGGTTAGTTAACACCGCTGAGAATCGTGCCTTTAGAGCTCTTGGCGGCAGTGAGCCATAGACTCAAAAGCTTTTTCGATGTCTTTTTCTTCTGTCATCCAGTTGACCAGCGCTGCGCGAATGCCGGGCTTATCATTTAAGGAGGTGGCCGTACAGCGAACAACGCCTGCCTGATCGAGCTTCTTAAGGAATTGATCCCGTTTCGCGCGCTCGTTTGGCGTATCATCCGCGCTGTCGAGAGCAAAACACACCACGTTCAGTAATACCGGCGCAAGCAGAGTGAATCCGGCCGCCTGCTCAAGTTTATCGGCCAATTTGTAAGCCAATTCAACGTTACGCTCAACGATTTCTGCGATCCCACTGCGACCATACGCCTTTAGCGCCATCCACACCGGCAGCGCGCGAAAGCGCCGGGAGTTCTCTGGCGTCAAGTGCAAGTAGTTGTCTGGCCTGACACTGGGAGGTTCAAGATAGGCAGAATGATTTTGGAAAACCTGTACCTGCAAAGCTAAATGTTTTTCAAGGGTGAATTGAACCGCGCTGTCATAAGGCACATTCAGCCATTTATGAGCATCAATGGTGATGGAATCAGCCTGCTGCCAACCATCAAGAAGCGTGGCGTAGCGGGGAGAAGCGGCGGCGATACCGCCAAAGGCCGCATCGACGTGTAGCCAGAAGCCAAACCGTTCGCGCAACGCCAGTAAAGCGGGCAGGTTGTCGAAAGCCACAGTATTGACCGTTCCTGCACTGGCCAGTACCAGCGTAGGCAAGTCGGTAGCAGCCAGCAGAGCCTGCTCGAGCGCTTTGGGGTCGATAGCTTCACTTCCAGGTAAAGTTGCCACGCTGACCAACGCATCGCGGCCAATACCCAGCATACTTAATGCTTTGATGCTGCTGGAGTGGGCCGCCGCAGAGATAACCCTGATTGGCCCCAAAGCATGCAAACCCTGCTGTGCAACATCTACGCCACGCTGTTGCCCCAACCACTGGCGGGCGATGGCCATGCTCACAAAGTTGGCCATCGTCGCGCCACTGACGAATGAGCCACATTGATTATCCGGTAAGCCCAGCAACTGCCTGAGTTGTCCGATGGTCGCCAGTTCAATCGCCGACGACACAGAATCAAAGGTGAGTTGAGTATTCTGATCGATAGTACTGACTAACCAGTCGGCAGCCAGGGCGGCAGGCGTAGCCCCACCTGTGACGAATGCAAAATATCGCGGACCGGCGCTGGCAGAAAGCCCGGCCGAGTAGTCTTGCCAGAATTGTTCAACCGCTCGCTGTGCGCCGACGCCTTGCTCTGACAGTATCTCGTCACCGGCTTTGAGCTGTTGGTAAGCTGAGGGCGCGCAAGCCGGCAGTATCGGTAATGCGTTCAAATGCGTTAATGCAGTATCACAAGCTTGTCTAAGTATTTCAGGTAAATGTTCTAAGTCATGTTGCAAGAGGGGATGCATAAATAACGTCCTGATAAAGTTAGGATTAGCGGTCAGGATGACTAGAATCTACGCTAATGGATTTATGCCGGAAGTAAAAACGACTTATTTTCATGTTGGCTGTAACAATGAAGGTAATAAAAGCTTACAGATTGCGACCGTATTGCGTGAATCAGCATCAAATTAGATAAAGCAGCTATTAGCAGAATGCTCTTAAAATTCAATGAATCCGGCCATTAATTCGCCGCTTGTTTACCGGTTTTTGACAGATGCCGATTTTATCCGCAGCCCCCGCCAAATCTTGTTCTGACGAGCCCGGGCGCGGCAATGTTGCAAGTACTTTTTTAGCTGAATGCATTCAATTTGTGGTACTCGTAATGTGAATTTTAAGTTAGCCTTGTGGTCGTAATTTTTAACACCGACTGCATGCTTCCTTAAATGTTTGAGTTTCTCACATCACAGGGCGCGGTCGGGTTCATACACTTGCTGAGCCAAAGGAAACCCTTCCGGCATGGAACGTAGAGCATTTATTAAAGCTTCAATGGCGTTTGCCGCCTATTGTGGTGTGCCTGCCATGGCATCACTGTTCACCGGTTCGGCTGAGGCTGCGCAGGGAAGTGTGGCCGACGGCGGTGCGTCCTCCTTCGACTTCTCCGTGTTGCAGAAAATGGCCGCGTCACTGGCGAAACAGCCTTATGGCGGCGCACCTGAGCCTTTGCCTGCTACCTTGGCGAACCTTACGCCTCAGGCTTACAACAGCATTCAATACGATCATACCCATTCTTTATGGCACGATATTCCTAACCGCCAGCTTGACGTAGAGCTGTTCCACGTTGGGATGGGCTTTAAGCGCCGAGTTAAAATGTTTGCTCTTGACGGTGACAAACACCAGGCGCGTGAGATCCATTTCCGCCCTGAATTGTTTAACTATCACGATGCCGGAGTGGACACCAAACAGCTGGAAGGTAAATCCAACCTTGGTTTCGCTGGTTTTAAAGTCAATAAAGCGCCTGAACTGACTTCGCGTGACGTGGTCTCTTTCCTCGGAGCCAGCTATTTCCGCGCTGTCGATGACACCTACCAATACGGTTTGTCTGCTCGTGGCGTTGCAGTCGATACCTTCACCAACCAACCTGAAGAGTTTCCTGATTTCGTTTCCTTCTGGTTTGAAACTCCGAAAGCTGATTCGACGACCTTTGTGGTTTATGCCCTGCTGGATGGCCCAAGCGTGACCGGTGCCTATAAATTCACTATCCATTGCGAGCCGACTCGCGTGGTAATGGAAATCGATAAACACCTGCATGCCCGCAAGGACGTTAAGCAGCTCGGCATCTCACCGATGACCACCATGTTCAGCTGTGGCACCAACGAGCGCGGCCGCTGTGACACTATTCACCCGCAAATTCACGATTCCGATCGTCTGGCGATGTGGCGCGGGAACGGTGAATGGATCTGCCGACCGTTAAACAATCCTCAAAAGCTGCAATTCAATTCTTTTGCGGATGAAAATCCAAAAGGTTTCGGCCTGTTACAGCTGGATCATGACTTTAATGATTATCAGGATGTGATCGGTTGGTATAACAAACGTCCTAGCCTGTGGGTTGAGCCGAAAGGCAACTGGGGCAAAGGTTCGGTTAACCTGATGGAGATCCCGACGACCGGGGAAACACTGGATAATGTTGTTTGCTTCTGGCAGCCGGAAAAACCGATCAAGGCCGGGGATTCACTAGACTTTAGCTATCGTCTGTATTGGAGCAATGAACCGCCGGTCCGCAGCCCAATGGCAAAAGTGCTGGCAACTCGCACTGGTATGGGCGGCTTCCCGGAAGGATGGGCGCCGGGCGAACATTATCCAACTGTGTGGGCGCGCCGCTTTGCTATCGACTTTGTTGGCGGTGAACTGAAGGCCTACGCTGACAAGGGTATCGAGCCGGTAATTAATGTGTCTTCTGGCAAGGTCAGCAGCATCGAAATTCTTTACGTTCAACCGTTTGATGGCTATCGAATTTTGTTTGACTGGACACCAACCAGCGACTCGGTTGAGCCGGTAGAGTTGCGTATGTTCCTGCGTTCGCACGATCATGCGCTGAGCGAAACCTGGCTTTACCAGTATTTCCCGCCAGCGCCGGACAAGCGTAAGTACGTAGACGACCGTCAAATGTCATAATTGAGTTTGAAACTGGAAAGTTTCTGGTTCTAAAGGGGATCTTGAAACTGGAAAGTTTCTTGTTCTAAAGGGAATCTTGGAACTCGAAAGTTTCGGGTTCTAAAAGACGTTAAAATCGGCCATGGGAGAAATATTATGGTCGATTTTATTTTTTAATTTCAAATTTTCTTTTTTAAATTCAACTTCTTAAATTCAAATTCAAATTCAAATTCAAATTCATGCGCTTCGCTTACTGGGTTGCGACCCAGACACGCCCAAAGGGTATTCCAAGGCAAATACCCTTTGGAATCCCGTGCCTTTTAGTGTTGTTTACACGTACGGCACCAGTCGATGAGTTTATTTCAGTGGCATTCGTGTATGGCGTTGGTCGCGCCGCTACGCGGTTCCTTCACGTCGCTCGAAAGCCAAAAACGTCTTTCTCTCCTCCGTTCAGCGCCGCCCTGATGCCGCCAATTTGGGCATCTAAATAAAAACCGGCAACTTGAAGTTAGGTCAAAAGATTTTTCTTCAAGAAAAAGACTTTTCTTTAAAGATGACGTTCTGTGGCGGCTTCTTAAGCAGTTAATATTCTGTTTTTTCTAAGTTAAAAAACGCATGCAAAAATTGAATTTAACTCCGAACAAACTTAAAAGATGTGGGTTGAGGGATCGGTTTTTGACTGCTGTAGAGTTGCCGGTTTTTCTTGTTAGCTACTATTGGCGGCCTCAGGCCTACGCTGAGCGAGGGGAAGGGAGACGTTTTTGGCTCCCGACTGAGTGAAGGAAGCCCGAAGGGCCGTGGCCAACGCCACGCGTGGGGGTAACTGAAACGATCTCCTTTTTTTGCACTAATCTAGTCGCGAGGGATAAAACGCGGGAGTCCAGAGGGCGCGCGTTTATGCGCCTTCTGGCTGGTCTGGGCCAGCGCCCAGTAAGCGAAGCGCATGAACTGCACAAAACTGAATTCGGCTCAGTCCAGCCAAAACTTCCCCCTGCATAAATTAAAAAGCTTTTGCCATTAATCCGTTTTTTACATCGTGACCCAGCTTGAGCAAGTTCTCAAAAGACTGCTCGGTTTTCTTGAGCTGTTCCATGAATTCCTGTGGCGTGAAATCATGTGCTTTGCTGCTCATATAAGCCAAGGCGAGTTCTTTGGAGTGATAGCGTTGAAAGTTATACATAAAAATCCTTAATAATCATTTAAGTAAAAGATAGCTGACAACGTGCTTACTTATGCAACTTACTATCTAGCGGTCAATGGGCTTATTTTTACGGATTATGCTTATAAGGTAAAAGCGTTTTCATTGATAGATTTGATAGCTGAAATTAAGCAAACTTTAGCTATTTAAATAAATAGTAAGGAATCAGTGGGCAAATAAATGAATAAAACCAGGAGATAGTTAATATATTGTTAATATTGATCTAGAAATGTTGATCCAAGTATTAAGTTAATTAGTTGAGAGAGGTTGCTATTACAAACTGTTGATACAAATGAAATAACTGCATTGATTAAAAATGCGATATCTAAAAAAGTGTAATGAGTTTAATACCATGCGGGACTAAGCTTAAAGGCAGGATATTTAGCAAGACCGATTTACCTATCATAAAAATTCCACTACTGAGGTGTTAATTATGAGTAAATTTATCTTCTCGTCTCCGCGTAAGTATGTTCAAGGCCGTGGTGTGCTCGACGATCTTGGCGATTATTTACCTGCGTTAGGCGGTAAATCTCTGTTGATTGCCGATGAAATGGTCTGGAGTATTGTTGGTAGCCGTGTCAAAGCCTCGCTGGACAAGGCCAACGTTGATTTTCATTATCAGCAGTTCAAAGGCGAAGCCTCAACCAATGAAATTAATCGATTGATAGAACTGGCACGCAAAGAAGGTACCAAAGTGGTGGTCGGGATCGGCGGTGGCAAAACTCTCGATACCGCCAAGGCGATAGCCGATGAGCTAAAACAAAACGTTGCCATCGTGCCAACTGCGGCTTCAACCGATGCTCCTTGCAGCGCACTTTCAGTGATTTACACCGACGACGGCATTTTTGACACTTACCGCTTCTACGATAAAAACCCCGATTTAGTGCTGGTAGATACCCAAGTCTGCGCCCAGGCTCCTGTGAGGTTATTTGCTTCCGGGATCGCCGACGGTTTGGCAACTTTCGTTGAAGCTCAGGCCGTGCTGCGCTCGCACTCATCTTCCATGGTAGGGGGTTCGCCTACCATTGCGGGTATCGCTATTGCTGAAGCCTGTGAAAAAACCCTGCTGACCTACGGCTACAGCGCCTATACCGCCGTTGAACAAAAGTTGGTAACGCCGGCGGTCGAAGCCGTGGTCGAGGCGAATACTCTGCTTTCAGGCCTCGGCTTTGAAAATGCCGGACTCGCAGGCGCACACGCCATCCATAACGGTTTTACGGCTATAAAAGGTGACGTACACCATCTCACCCACGGGGAAAAAGTTGCCTATGGCACCTTGACGCAAATGGTTCTTGAGCAGCGCCCTGATGAAGAAATTGCCAAATACGTTCGCTTCTATCGCTCGATTAATATACCGACTACCTTGAAAGAAATGCATCTCGAAAAAGAAAGCTACGAAAATCTGGTCAAGGTCGGGGCATTGGCGGGCGGCGAGGGGGATACGTTAGGGAACCTGAATCCTAATCTTTCGGCAGAAGACGTGGCTAACGCGATTTTAGCGGTAGATGCGTTTAGTAAAACAGTGAAGTAATTTTACTCGCAAGTCGCCCGCCATTGCCGGGCGACTATCTGAACAACTTGAACATTATTTTTGCAGTGCTTGCCACAGCAGAGGCAACGCCAAAGGAAGCTGTGAAATCAGATAAAGTATCAGTCCAATGCCTGCACCCACCAGCGTACCGTTGATACGGATAAACTGTAGATCTTTGCCGATATTTAACTCAATCTGCCGCGACATGTCCTTTTCATCCCAACTCTTTACCGTATCGCTAATATGGCGAGTCAGGAATTGAGCAAAGTCGGGGGCCATTTTTTCTGCCAGCACTTCCATTTGCTGATTCAACGAACTGCGCAGTGCCGGATCTTTACTTAGCGAATTACCTAGCCACAATCCCGCCTCGGCAACGCGTGCGTGCAGCCTTGAATCCTCACTATCCAGATCCTGCTTGATCCAATTACGCAGATCGCTCCACAGCTCGACAATATATTGACTGAGTTTGGGATCGTTTTTCAGATAGCTTTTAATTTCTTCGGCTCGGACGGCCATTTGCGGATCATTTTGCAGACGGGCTATAAACTTCTCCAGTATGCGGTCAAAACTTTGGCGGAAAGCATGACCGCGATCGCTGCCTATATCGTCCAGTAAAGAATTAACCGCATTCGATACCATCGACGCACCGTTTTCACCTAACCATTCTGTCGGCAGCATTTTCGATTTAATTGGATGCTCGCGTTTGACCCAGCGAATAATCTGAGTCGCGATAAATTGACGGCTAGCAGGCTGGTCGAGCAAAACAATCAACTTTTGCATAGCCTGATCCAGCAATGCCTGATGGCGGCTATCTTTGGTCAGACTTTCAAGCAAAGCGGCGACAGATTTAGTCAGGTCAACCTTATCAATTGCGGCATACAGAGCATCTTTAACCCATTGCTGAATACGCTTGTCGTCAGTGATATCCAGAAAGTTTCGCATAAAGCTGAGCAGATAACTGCCGAACTGTTTTGTATTATCCTCCGAGGTTAGCCATTTACCAATAAACTGCGCCGGATCGTGCTGGCGTATAAGGCGAACCAGCGAACCTGGATCGAGAAACTTTTCCTGCACGAAGATGGCCAGATTATCGGCAATCTTATTTTTGTTTTTTGGGATAATAGCGGTATGTGCCGCGATAAAGGGAATAGGTACGCGCTTAAATAACGCGACTACCGCAAACCAGTCAGCCAGTGCCCCAACCATCGCCGCTTCACTGATGGCTTTGACGCCGTTGATCCATAGGTTTTGCGGCAAGAATAGGGTGACAACAAACAGTGCTGCGGCAATTAACAGCAGCAACAGCGCATTGCGTTTACTTCTTCTGAGTTCATTTTCTTTGTTCATTACAGAAGTTTAGGACGATGTTCACACCTCTGTCAGCTTTTTTACTCGCCAGCCACTTAATGAAAGTGAGAATTAGTCTTGATCTCATTATCGCGGCCATTAAACTGCGTCCAGTTCAAATAAATCGAGAAAATCCCCATGGAGCTTTTACGCGTCGTTTTCAAACAATATCGCTGGCCGTTTATTGGCGTAATTGTATTAAGTCTGGCCAGCGCTGCGCTATGTATTGGCCTGATTGCCTTCATTAACATCAAGCTGATTGAAACTTCTCATGCTTCTATGGCGGTGCTTCCCCAGTTTCTCGGATTCTTATTATTGTTAATGGCCGTCACGCTGGGTTCTCAGTTGGCATTAACGACGCTCGGTCACCATTTTGTTTATCAACTGCGTGGGCAGTTTATTAAACGAATTATGGATACTGATATTGAACGCATTGAGCAAATTGGTAATGCGCAGCTGCTCGCGAGCCTGAGCAGCGATATTCGCAATATTACTTTAGCCTTTGTTCGCCTACCTGAATTACTGCAGGGCATTATTCTTACTCTCGGCTGCGCAGCGTATCTTGGCTGGCTGGCACCTAAAATGCTGGCAGTGACTGTGGTGTGGCTAGTCATCACTCTCTTTGTCAGTTTTAAACTGGTGGCGCGCGTCTATAATCACCTTAATCATGTTCGTGAAGCTGAAGACCGGCTGCAAAAGGATTACGAGACGGTGATTCAGGGGCGAAAAGAGCTGGCTCTGAATCGTCAGCGCGCGAAGCAAATTTATCAAGATGACTATCAGCGTAATGCAGCGGAATATCGCAAGCACGTCATTGGCGCAGACACTTTCCATTTAAGTGCGGTTAACTGGTCAAATATCATGATGCTCGGTGCGATCGGTATGGTGTTTTACATGGCAAATTCGCTGGGATGGTCAGATAACGCTGTCGCCGCGACCTTCTCGCTCACGCTGCTGTTTCTTCGCACGCCGCTGCTACAGGCCGTGGGGGCTCTGCCTACTTTACTCAGCGCTCAAGTGGCATTCAGAAAGCTGAAAACGCTGCGCCTGGCTGAATATCAGGCCGATTTTTCTCTTCCGATGCCGAATCGCCAATGGCAGCAGCTTGAACTTCGTGACCTGTGTTTTGCCTATGAAGGGCAGGGATTCGGCATTGGGCCAGTTAACTTGACCATTAAACGCGGTGAAATGATTTTTCTGATTGGTGGCAATGGCAGCGGTAAATCGACACTGGCGTTGTTACTTACCGGGCTTTTCACGCCTAAATCAGGGCAAATCCTGCTTGATGGAGTAGCTGTAGACGCCAGCAGTCGCGAACATTATCGCCAGCTCTTTTCAGCGGTATTTACCGATTTCCACCTGTTTGGCCAGATGATCGGTCCTGACGGTCAGGCGCCTGATAGCAGGTTAGTTGATGAATGGCTGCAGCAGCTCAAAATGTCTGAAAAGCTTAAAATCGAAAATAACAGGATTGCCAATTTGCAACTCTCGCAGGGGCAACAAAAACGCGTGGCGCTCCTGTTGGCGGCTGCCGAAGGTCGAGATTTCCTGCTGCTCGATGAATGGGCGGCCGATCAGGATCCGCAGTTTCGTCGCGTATTTTATCGCGATCTGTTGCCGCGCCTTTCGGCATTGGGAAAGACGGTACTGGCTATTAGTCATGACGATCATTATTTTCAGCATGCCGACCGCCTGCTCGAGATGCGCGATGGACACCTGCATGAGTTAACTGGTAAAGACAGAGATCAGGCTTCCCACGATGCTGTGGCAGCCATTAACTGATCGACGTAGTGAATTGAGCGAGAACGGGAGCAAAAACCCTCCTGTTATTATTTTTTAATGTGATTTCGTTTTTTAAGACTTACCTTACATAGCATCGCACCCAGTAACAGTTTAAGATTTACTTTAGTTAGTCATGCTTTCTTTCCAGAAAAATAAGACGCATTTTCGACACATGAAACTTTGGGTAATCCACTTTATGCAAAAGATTTTCCGGGCACCGTTCTACGTTGCTCTGTTATTGGCGTTGATGTTTTCCCCACTGCTGGCGAGCGCCGCTGCTGATTCTTCGCCGGATCAGGAGCAAGCAACCGCGGACAGCCAGCCAATTGATGCGCCTGCTGCATTGGCGTCGCTACAAAAGCGGCTCGATACTATCAAGCAACAAGTCTCTAACGTTAAGACCAGCAAGTTACTCGATGGTCTTAATGATGATGCAATAAAATTGGCCGCCGATGCCGACACATTAGGAACGGCATTACAGCCACTGCGTGCGCAGGTTCAGGCCAAGCTCGATGTACTAGGCCCTGCGCCTGCTGCGGGAGCATTGCCTGAAACGCCTCAGGTGATTAAGCAGCGAAAAGATTTTAATGCCAACAAAGCCACACTGGATAACCAGATCCAGCAGGCGGGAAGTATTAAAGCCAGCGCCAACAACCTGTCTGCGCAAATTGTCGGGTTGCGCCGCGACCTGCTGAAAACCCAGCTGGCGCTGAATACCGGAAGTATTTTTGGCCCGACATTCTGGTCTGCTTTAACCTCTCCGTCTGATGACGATCAAGAGCGTTTTGGTGAGTTCAGGCAGCAAATTAAAGATGCCTGGCACCTCGCGTGGCAGCCTGAATGGCGCATTGGCACCGGACTGCTGTTGATCAGTGCGCTGCTGCTGGGCGTGTTTGGCGGTCGGGTGCTTGATGGCCCGTTGGCCTGGCTAACGCCGCGCTGGCTGCCGGTTGGTCGCCTGCGTCGCAGCTTCTTTGCCTTTGCTACGGCGATGATCAGTATTATGGCCCTAGGCGGCGCGGCTAAGCTTTTCTCACTGGCCTTTACTCGCATGCCAGACGTCAGCGACTGGGTGCATGAGACTGGCGACCTAATCGTCAAGCTGTCTATTTTCTCCGCGCTGATCGTTGGCCTTGGCCGTGCGCTGCTATCACTGGCGCACCCTAGCTGGCGCTTGCCGGGCATTGCCGATCCGGTGGCGAAAACGTTGGATAGCTTTCCGAAAATGCTGTCTGCTTTTATCCTGATTTTTGGCTTTATCGAACAAACTAATAGTGTGGTCGGTACCAGCGTCGCGGTAACCTTGTTTGGTAACGGGCTTTCGGCTTTGCTGGTGGCTTTCAGTGCCGGTTTTGCGCCAATGCGCGTCAACCGTCTGCGTCGCAAGCTGCTGGCAAAAGGTGAGCAACCGGAAGCGCGTTCTACCCTCGCGGGCCTCCTGCATCTGGCGACCAGCCTGGTGGCGTTGGCGATATTTATCGCGCTGGTGATTGGTTATGTGCCGCTGGCACGATTCCTGACCTATGAACTGCTGTGGATTGGTACGGTCATTGCTTGCCTGTATATCCTGATGCATCTGGCCATCGACCTCAGCGAAAGTCTGTTTTCCCCATCGACTACTACCGGAAAACTGCTTAAACATTCACTGAGCGTCAGCGATCGTCATCTTTCGCTGGCCGCAACACTGGTTTCGGCGGTGGCTAAAACCATGCTGCTGCTGATTGCGATCACCTTGCTGCTGGGCGGTAATTTCGGCACCACCACGCCGCTGGAGATTTTCAGTAAATTAGTCGATGTCTGGGGAGGGAAGGGGCTCGAACACCTGAACATTATCCCTGGTCACATGGTCAATGCGCTCATCTTCCTGATCGTCGGTTTCTATGTGTTGCGCTCTGCCAAGCGCTGGCTGGACGTTGATTTCCTGCCGAAAACCAATATGGATACCGGCATGCGTGCCTCACTGGTGACCCTGTTTGCCAACGTGGGTCTGGTGTTGGTTATCCTGGTTACGCTTTCGGTGCTGGGGATTGAATGGAACCGGCTGGCGTGGATTGTCAGTGCATTGTCGGTGGGTATCGGTTTTGGTTTGCAGGAGATAGTGAAGAACTTTATCTCGGGGCTGATCCTGCTTACCGAGCGCCCGGTAAAAGTGGGCGATTTAGTCAGTATTGGTGGAGTTGAAGGGGATATTCGCCGCATCAACGTCAGAGCAACCGAGTTGCAACTGGGCGACCGCTCGACGGTTATCGTGCCAAACTCGCAGTTCATTTCGCAAAACGTGCGTAACGCCACCATGGGTAACGCGCAGGGTGTGGCAACTATCGCGCTGACTTTCCCGCTGGATATCGATCCAGAAGCGGTGCGTAATATTCTGCTTGAAGCTTATCAGGCGCACGAGTCGATTCAAGACTCGCCACCGCCGTCGGTAACGTTTAGTCAGTTAGGGCCGGACGGCATTGTGTTGAGTGTCACCGGTTACGTCAGCAGCCCTCGCGTTGTCAGTAAAACCAAGAGCGACTTGCTGTACGAGATCCTTAAAAAGCTGCGCGTAGCAGGCGTCTCGCTCGGCCGTACTCAGACTATGATTTTGGCCAAGCAGGATAGAAATCTGGTGGCGGCAACTCAGGAAGAGGAGCCAAACAGCTAATCTTTCTGCAGACTTGATACTTTCCCCGCGTTAACAGCGGGGAAAGACTTATAGCCAACCCGACTTTTTCAATTTCACATATAACGCCACACAGCCCACGATAGTTATCCCAAGCGTTACCGGATATCCCCACGCATCGTTCAGTTCGGGCATATCTTTAAAGTTCATGCCATAGAGGCTGAAAATCACCGTCGGGATCGCCAGAATCGCTCCCCAGCCCGCCAGGCGTTGCACCACTTCGTTTTGATGGACAGAAACCAGCGCCAAATTTACGTGCATGGCGTTGGCCAGCATCTCGCGCATATCGTCAGTGGTAGTGACGACCTGATGAGCGTGATCCTGCACGTCGCGTAAATAGGCACGCAGCGTTTTCGGCACCAGGCCGTCATGATGCTGAATCAGCTGATTGCAGATGTCACCCATCGGCATCGCTGCGTTATGTAAAGACAGCAGCTCGCGGCGCAGGCGATAAACTTCATGGACGGCATTTTGATCAAACTCGGATTTAAACATCCGTTGTTCAATCTGCTGAAACTGCTGAGTGTACTCATGCAGAATAGTCAGATAATTATCGACAATCATGTCCAAAATGGCGTAAAGCGCGTAGCCGGGACCTTTCGCCAGCAAGTCAGGGCACTCTTCAGCATGTTTGCGCACCTGCGCGTAGCTTGTAGATGCCCCATGGCGAACCGTGACCAAAAAGTTTTTACCGACAAACAGGTGGGTTTCGCCGTATTTGATCACATCACCGACCAGCTGCGCGGTTTTCGCCACGATAAACAACGATTCGCCGTATTGCTCGATTTTAGGTCTCTGGTGCGCGGTCAGCGCGTCTTCGATGGCGAGATCGTGCAGGCCAAACTCCTGCTGGATCTCACGCATATATTCATTGGTGGGTTGAACCAGTCCCAGCCAGACAAAAGTATCGGGTTCTTTGATAACTTCACTGATGTCTTCGATGGTCACTTGCTGCAAAACCTTGCCATGACTATAGGCAACGGCGCTTATCACCGATTCTGGGCGTTTTTGGGATGGGGCAGTCATGTCGTTCATGAGAATAGCCAGAGTTTGAGTCGATCGTTTGAAAGTAAAAGGCCGGAGATTAACTCCGGCCTGCCTGACAATTACTGGTTTTTTACCGTTTCAGCCGGTCCAAAAACGCTGTAAGTCGGTAACTTCACGTTCTGGTAAGGCTCCCAACCGCCGCCCAGTGATTTATATAATGAAACCAGATCGGTGCTGGTTTGCACTTTGGCTACCGCGCTCTGCTGGCGCGCCTGTGCCAGCTGGCGCTGGGTATCCAGCACGGTGATAAACGAGGTCAGTCCTTTGCGGTAACCGTCAGTCGCCAGTTCGAAGCTGTTTTGCAGCGCGTTGGCCGAATCTTCCAGGCCGTTAACCCGATCCTGATCGGTGCGATAGTTGACCAGCGAGTTGTCTACGTCCTGCAAGGCAGTCAGCACAGTCTGGCGATAGTTCAGCACGGCATTGGCCTGTTGGGCGCGGGAAACTTGTACGCCAGACACCAAACGTCCTCCCTGGAAGATGGGAATGGAAACCGTAGGCCCGAAGGAATAGAAATTACTGCTCCAGTTGGTCAGATAGCCGGCATCGGTGTTACGCATGCCAAACTGGCCGGTCAATGAAAGGCTTGGGAACAGCTGCGCCACGGAGACGCCAATATTGGCGGTTGCTGAATGCAGATCTGCCTCGGCCTTGCGCACGTCAGGACGGCGACGCGCCAGCTCCGACGGAATACCCACGGCCACGGCATTTGGAATAGTAGGCAGCGGTTTAGGCTGCACCAGCTCTTTGTCCAGCGAGCCGGGGATCTGCCCCAGCAACACGGCTAAACCGTTCATCGCCTGTCGCTGTTGTGCCTCATACTGCGGCAACTGAGCGCGCAACGAACCCAGCTGTGCCCGCGAGTTCTCGACATCTGTCTGCGGCGCAAGTCCGTGTTGAGCCTGGCTCTGCGTCAGACTCAGCGTTTGCTGGGCAACGTCTATCTGAGTCTGGATGGTCGCCAGTATAACCTGGGCACCGCGCAGTTGCAGATAGGTGCGAGCCACTTCTGCCTCGAGCGATACCAGCGCATCGTTGCGGCTTTCTATCGAAGACTCGGTTTCTGCATTGGCCATTTCTACCGAACGACGAGTGCCACCAAACAGGTCAAGCTCCCAGCTGGCATCGAAACTGCCCTGATAGACATTAATCGGCCCGGTGGCAGAATCGATCGCACTGGCCGCTTGTGGACTAATGTTTTCAATTTGGTCCTGCAAGCCGGTGGATTTCAGTTCACCTTTAGCGCCCAACTGCTGGCGAGTCATGCCAACGCTACCATTGACGCTGGGTAGCCAGGCACCTTTCGCCTGTGTCACCTGTTCGCGCGCGCCAACAATACGCAACACCGCCTGTTGCAGAGTGAGATTGCCGGCAATGGCCCGGTCAATCAGGCTATCAAGCTGCTGATCGTTAAACGATTTCCACCATTGAGGATTCGGCTGTGACGCGAGAGCAACAGAGTCAGTCGGATTCTTCTTTGGTTGGTTCATGTCATTAAACGCGGCCGGTGTTTTAGGCTGCGGGGCCTGATAATCAGGTCCGACCGAGCATCCGGCTAATGCCAGCGCCAGTACTGAAAGAGTAAAACGTGATACGTAGGCCGACATAGTTAATGGGCTCCGGCACTGCCTTCGCTCTTGACTGGCGAAAGCAGAAAACAAAATGGGATCAAAATACAGGCAAGCATGACGCAGTAGCTGAACGTGTCGATGTAGGCGAGGATCTTCGATTGCGAGACCATCTCCTGATACATACGACTGGTCGCCAGCGACGTCGGATCGCCGACAATGCTGGTGAAATCACGTATTGCCACCGCACTTTTCTGCACCGCAAGATTGAACTGCTCATTCAGCGGCGTCATGTTATGCACCATGTGTGCGCTGTTGGCCTGCGTTCGCTCGGTGATACTCGCCGTCGCCGCCGAGATTCCAATCGAGCCGAACACATTACGGAACATAGTAAATAGTGCAGCGCCATCGGCGTTCTGACTCTGCGGCAGCGTGATAAATGCTATCGTTGTCAATGGCACAAACAGGAAGCCTAGCCCCAATGACTGTGCGCTGCGATACATAACCAGCGTGCCAAAATCAATGTTCGGCACCAATGTCATTGAGTACACGAATGAAGCCGCCATGATTGAAAAACCGAAGGCAATCAGATAACGAGTCTGAATTTTCGGCATCATCAGCAGCACCAGCGGAATACTCAACACCACCACCACGGCACCCGGAGTCATGACTAACCCGGACAGGGTCGCGGTATAGCCAAGCTGCTGCTGGGCAAGCTGAGGGATCAGTATCGAGCTGGCATAAAGAATCAGCGCCATGCCGCTCATCAACACGCTGGACACTGCGAAGTTGCGGTCTTTCAGGCAGCGTAGGTCAACCACGGGTTTCTTGGCATAAAGCAGCCAAAATACCGCGCTGACAATTCCCACCAGCGCCAATGCGGCAAAGGTGATGATAAAGTTCGAATGGAACCAGTCTTCATCTTCTCCGCGGTCCATCATGACCTGCAAACAGCCAAGTCCCAAAGCAATCAGGCTGATACCGATGTAGTCGATGCTCAATTTATCTTTGGACTTCTGCTCCCACGGTGGATCTTCCAGCAGGTGATAAATCGCAATCAGAGCCACTATCCCAATAGGAATATTAATCAGGAATACCCAGCGCCAGGTGTAGCTGTCAGTAATGAAACCGCCCAGCGTAGGCCCAAGGATCGGGGCGACGATAATGGCGATAGAGGACAGGCCAAACGCCTTGCCGCGGTCTTCTTTCTTGAAGTAATCCAGCAGTACCGATTGCTGTACCGGCTGCAGGCCGCCGCCGAAAAACCCCTGCAATAGACGGAACAGGATCATTTGCCACAGCTCGGTGGCAATTCCGCACAGGAAGGAGCAAACGGTAAACATCAGAATACAAATCATGAAATAGTTCTTGCGACCAAACGTTCGGCTGAGGAACGCCGAGATGGGCAAGACAATACCGTTGGCGACCAGGTACGAGGTAAGTACCCAGGTGGCCTCATCGTAGCTTGAAGACAGCGTTCCCGCGATGTGCGGCAATGCCACGTTCACAATGGTGGTGTCGAGGATCTCCATAAATACCGCGATGGTGACCACGATGGCCACCGCCCACTGATTATTTTTGGGGACCCAACTGCTCCGTTCGTCACTCATTCAACAGTTACCGTCGGGTCAACAGACAGGCCCAGCGGCAAGGGTTTTTTTGGATCCAGACCACTGTCGATCACTATTTTAACCGGTACGCGCTGAACGATTTTTACGTAGTTACCCGTGGCGTTTTCAGCCGGGAAGGCCGAGAAACGCGAGCCGGTACCTTGCTGGATGCTGTCTACGTGGCCGTGAAGTTCGATATTCGGATAGGCATCGATTTTAACGTCCACTTTATCGCCAGGATTCATGCGTTCCAGCTGCGATTCTTTAAAGTTGGCAGTGATCCAGATATCCGGCGAAACCAGCGAGAACAGCGAAGATCCGGCTTGAACCAGAGTACCCAGCTGAACGTTACGCATAGTGACGAATCCGTCAAACGGTGCGCGAACGTCGGCATAGGAAAGGTTAAGGTTCGCGGTTTCCAGCTGTGCTTTAGCCTGCTCAACCTGCTGCTGACGGGCTTCGACGTTAGCGGCGGCATTGCGGATATTTAACTGTACCTGCGCCGCAACCAGAACCTGTGCCTTGGCATTGGCCAAATCGGCATTGGCAGAACGCATCTGTGCGGTTGCGGTATCAATATTTTGTTGCGAGGTGGCACGTGGATCAACGCCGTGCTGACGACGATAATCGGCAGTTGCGTTCAACAGGTTGGCTTCGGCACGAGCTTCCTGCGCCTGAGCCTGAGCCAGCTGTGCAGGATATTGCACTTTGGCCAAATCGTATTGAACCTGTGCCTGGTGCAGCTGTGACACGGCCAGACCAAGCTGTGCAGTGGCCTGATCGCGCTGGGCGGTAGCATCTCGCGGATCAATCTGGACAACCAGCTGACCTTTTTTCACAAATTCGTTGTCCTTGACCGCCAGATTAACCACATAACCGGCAATTTTAGGCGCGACGGTCACGGTGTTTGCCTCGGTAAAGGCATCATCGGTGGTTTCAAGATTGCGATTCAGGAACCAGAAAATCAAGGCGGCGATCACGATTATCACGACCACAATGCCCAAAATGATTAGCGGTTTTTTACCAGGGCCTTTGCCCTTTTGGCCTTCCTTGTCGTTGTCGTCCTGTTTTTGATTGTTAGTGCTCTCATCAGGGCTACTATGGCCTTCGCCAGATTTGACCTGTGAGGAGTTAATCGCTGATTTGCTGCTGTCCGTTGCATCGTTGGCGTGCTGGGTGGTTTCTTTTTTGTTATCAGTCATATTGTTATGATCGCTGGTTGTGTTGCTCATCGAAGAGTGGGCACGCAGGTTGCCTTGATAAGTATTTAAAAGAAGCTCGCTTTACCCTAGAAGATCTTGATGTAAAAGCAAGTAAATTTAAGTCAGTACGTTTACCTTTTAGCCAATTGCTTATCGATTGTTTTGGCGAAAAGGGAAAAATCTTTATGGCAAGTGCAAAAAGTGGCAAACTAGCCCCCTCTGCTGCGAAAACCTTCACATAATTCAATTACCTTTATTAGGGTTTAATTTCCACTTCCTTTCAGCATTGCGAACTCATTTCTTATTTAAAATTATTCAATTTTTAGGATAGCCGTGTGACAAATTTAGAGACTTCTTCTGCGGGCAATGACCGAAGTTTAAAAGGTCTGACTCGAATTGCTTCGATGGTGTCACTGATCGTGGCTTTGGTTTTGGTCGGAGTCAAAGTCTGGGCTTGGGTTGCAACCGGTTCCATTGCATTGCTGACCTCTGCAGCCGATGGCCTGGTCGACGTGCTTGCTTCTCTGGTGACGCTGATAGGCGTGCGCTACGCCGGTCGTCCTGCTGATAAAGGTCATCGTTACGGGCACGGCAAGGCAGAAGCGGTAGCAGCCTTTGTCCAGGCACTGTTGCTGGGAGCTGCGGGCCTGGTGCTGGGCATTGAATCGGTAGGGCGTTTGCTGGATCCGCAGCCTTTGGCACAGCTGGGGCTGGGTATCTGGGTGATTATTGGCAGTTCACTGGCCGCCGTGGGTTTGGTGATGATGCAAACTTACGTGGTCAAACGCACGGCTTCGACTGCAATTGCCGCCGACCGCGCGCATTACGTGACTGATGTGGCGGTGAATGTTGCAGTGTTGCTGGCGCTGGTGCTTGAACACTATTTTGGCTGGACGCGTTCCGACTCCACCGGCGCGCTGCTTATCTCTTTCTACATGATTTGGAACGCCAAGGGCATGGCGGCGGATGCGTTAAAGCAACTGCTGGACCGTGAGCTGGATGTTGAAGACCGCAAACGCGTCAGAGCCGCAGTCATGGGCGTTGAAGGCGTGAAGGGCGTGCATGATATTCGCACCCGCAACGGTGGCGATCGGGTGTTTGTCGAATTTCATTTAGAGGTAGATGGCATGCTGTCGGTAGACGTTGGCCACGATATCGGCGACGCAGCCGAGGCCGCTGTTATGCAGCTTTTCACCGCCGCCGACGTCACCGCACACCTCGAACCTGCCGGCATCGACGATGACCGGCTGGACGATTTATTTAAGTAGTTGTTACTCTTCCAGAAAACGATCGTCGATGGTGGCTTGCAACGCCACCATCGCCCTCTCCGCATGGCACATATGTTCAGTCATAATCTGCTCGACCTTCTGCGCATCCTTACGGCGCATTGCATCAATCAATCGATATTGAAACTCAATGCCTTCACTGCGTTGTACCGGTTCTGGGCGTTTGTAAATATCTTTGCATACTGCCAGGTCTTTCAGCAGACGTTGCAAGAAATGGCAGATGAACGCCAACAGCACGTTATCGGAATAGCTGGCTACCACACCATGAAAATCCAGTTCGGCCATACGCTGGTCCCAGCGCTCCTGGTCATCTGCCGGTTCGTGGTCATAAATGCCGATCAGCTCGTGTAATTTGTCAAAGCCTGCCTTGTCGATGTTTTCGATGGCGCTGACTGCGACCACCGGCTCCAGGGCTTTACGCAGGGCATAGATATCGCTGATGGAAATTTGTCGGGTAAACAGATAGTTCGATAGCAGGCTCATCGCGCGGGTTTCGCTCATCGATTCGATAAACGCGCCGCCGCCCGGTCCGGTACGAGTGCGAATGAGGCCTTGGACCTCCAGGGATTTCAGCGCTTCTCGCACAGTGCCTTTGCCAGCTGCAAAACGGGTGGTGAGGTCTTTCTCCTGCGGCAGTCGGTCGCCGGGCACCAGATTATCGTTAATGATGGTTTTTTTAATCTCATCGACAATTTCATCGGTGCGCTTTCGTCGCGCGGGGTCGGCGACAGAGGCACTTTCTTTCGACATTGATTCGTTGGTCATAGGTTCCTTTCCATTAACAAGGGATTGTCGGTAAAGATTATTCCGTTGCGGCAACCAGTCTTGGCGCACTGGCCAGCAGGCTTTGAGTGTAAGGATGGGATGCCTGGGCAAAAAGCGTCTGGCTATCTGCACACTCGACCCATTCTCCTAAATACATCACGGCCACGCGGTCTGCGACTGACTCCACCACAGCCAGGTCGTGACTAATGAATATGTAGGATAGGCCAAATTGTTGTTTTAGTTGATCCAAAAGTAATAAAACTTGTGCCTGTACTGAGACATCTAACGCGCTGACTGGTTCGTCGAGCACCAGAATTTTCGCTTCGGCAGCCAGCGATCGGGCAATCGCCAGCCTCTGAGCCTGTCCTCCCGAAAACTCGTGGGGGTAGCAGGCCAGTGCATCCTGTGGCATGTTCACGGCCTGCATTAACTGCTGCATTTTCTCGCGCTGCTGGAGGCTGGAATAGCCGCAAAGCTGTGCCAATGGCACCGCCAGCGTTTCGGCAATAGTCTTGCGCGGATTGAGTGAGGCAACCGGGTCCTGAAACACATACTGGATGGTTTTGCCAAAGGCTCTGGCCCCTCGTTTGCGCCACTGTGCCGCATCCTGACCCATCAATTTAAGCGAGCCGGAGGTGGGATGTTCGAGCCCGACCAGCATCCTCGCCAGCGTACTTTTCCCCGAGCCGCTTTCACCGACGATCGCCAGCGTTTCACCCTGTTGCAGGCTAAATGAGACGTTTTTCACCGCCTGAACCTGATGCTCGGCGCGAGAAAACCAGCGCTTGTCGCGACCAAAGGTTTTAACCAGATTGCTGGTTTCAATTACCTGATTCATGCTTGCTCCTGCCGGGAAGAATACAGCGATTTTACACGCCCAAGAAACTCACGGCCCTGACCCAAATGTGGCACGCAGGCGATCAGCCGCTGGGTGTAGGGATGCTGAGGATGGTTCAATACGCGACTCGTTTCGCCGGTTTCAACGATTTCTCCATGCTGCATCACCGCCACCCGATCGCAAATCTGGCTGACTACGCCAAAATCGTGAGTAATAAACAGCAGCGTGAGTCCGCGTTCGCGCCGCAGTTGCTGTAACAGTTCAAGGACTCGCGCCTGCACCGTGACATCCAGCGCGGTAGTGGGTTCATCGGCAATAATAATTTGCGGATCGTTGGCCAGCGCCATAGCTATACCGACACGCTGACGCTGTCCCCCCGAAAGCTGATGTGGATAAGCCGCATAGCGCTGTTCGGCTTCGTTAATCCCCACGCTATCGAGCAGAGCAATCGCCTGTACTTTGGCCTGCTGCTTATTCAGTGGTTGATGGGCAATAATGGCTTCGCTGAGCTGATAACCAATGCTGAACTGCGGGTGCAGCGTGGTTAGCGGGTCTTGAAAAATATAGGCCACGCGAGCGCCGCGCCGTTGTTGCAATTTTTGTGATGGCAGAGACAGCATTTCTTCGCCGCAAACGTAAGCCGCACCGCCGACAATCACTGCGGGCGGCGAGGCGACCAGCCCCATGATTGACAGCGCGGTCACACTTTTGCCCGATCCGCTTTCACCGATCAATCCAAGACATTCGCCTTTTGCGACCTGAAAACTGATGCCTTTGACCGCGGCCGAGGCGTGAGGGCCACGACCAAAATTGACCTTTAAATCGACGATTTCCAATAAAGCTTCAGGAAAGCGTGGTGCGGGGATCGACGGGCGCTCAACCTCGGTGATGGCTTTCGCGCGCTGCAAAACGCCCGATTTTAAGCGCGGATCCAGCAGATCCCGCACGCCATCGCCCAGCAAGTTGACGCTAATCACCAGCAGAAAAATCATCACCCCCGGCACCAGCGTAACGTGCGGCGCGCTGAACATCTGCTCGCGGCCCTGACCCAGCATCGAACCTAAATCGGCATTCGGCGGTTGAGTGCCAAGGCCTAAAAACGACAAACCCGCGGTTTCGAGGATCATCCAGCCGAGGGTGGTTGACATGGTGACCACAATAATCGGCAACACGTTGGGCAGTAATTCGGTAAACAGCACCTGCCAGTGATTTTTGCCGGAAAGCCGCGCTGCCTGAATAAAATCACGCTGGCGTAAACCGAGAGTTAATCCACGAATGTTGCGGGCAAAAAACGGAATATTGACGATAGCGATGGCGTAGAGCGCGTTAAGCAGGCCGGGGCCAAGCACGGCGACAATCGCCAGCGCCAGCAAAATATAAGGAAAGGCCATCAACATATCGATAAAGCGCATCAGCAGACTGTCGGTGCGGCCGCCCGCATAGCCCGCGATTAAGCCAATCAGCGTTCCCAGCAGCGCGGCGAGCACGGTGGCGCTGATACCGACCACCAATGAAACACGAGTGCCCCACAGCAGGCGCGATAACAAATCGCGCCCCAGAGCGTCAGTGCCGAGCCAGTGGCCCGCAGTGAGCGGCGGCTGCAGGCGTTGCAGCAAATCGGTCGCGTCCGGATTGGCCAGCGGCAGCCACGGGGCAAGCAGCGCGGCGACAATAATCATCAGCAGTACCAGCAGACCGCCTGCCGCCAGACGATTGTTTAACAGCAGCGCGACTGTCGAGGGGCGATGGCGAGCGGGGGAAGCATTGCGCGTGTCGGTCATGATTTCAGCCTCGGATCGAGCAACGCCTGCATGACGTCGGTGAAAAGATTGATCAGCACATAAGCCGCGGCGGCAACCAGCACGCCGCCCTGAACCAGCATAATATCGCGGGTCGAAACCGCTTTGACCAGCATTGCGCCCAGCCCCGGCCACTGAAAAACGGTCTCGATATATACCGCGCCGCCGAGCACGAAACCGGCCTGAATACCCACCACTGGGATAACCGACACCAGCGCCATGCGAAAGGCGTGACGATAAATGACTTTGCGCTCGCTCAGCCCCTTGGCTCGCGCGGTGCGGATAAAGTCCTGACGCAGCACCTCAAGCATGGCGGTGCGGGTCAGGCGGGCAATGACGCCGGTGGCAACAATCGACAGGGTAATCGCGGGCATCACCAAATGGTGCAAGATGTCGGTCCAACCGCCTCCACCCCAGGCTTCAACCATGCCAGATGCCGGAAACCACTGAAGCTGCACGGCAAACAGCATGATCATCAACAGGCCAATCCAGAATGAAGGCAACGAAATGCCGACCAGTACCAGCAGGGTAATTAATCGATCGCCCCAGCCAAATTGCCTGACCGCCGAGAAAATGCCGGCCAATATGCCGAGCGCGGTGCTTAACAACAGCGCGCTGCCGCCGAGGATCAGCGTAGCGGAAAACCGCTGCATCACTTCATCGATTACCGGGCGGTTCATCACGTAGGAGCGCCCAAAATCGCCGTGCAGCATGTTGTTGACCCAAATCAGGTATTGCTGCCACAGCGGTTTGTCAAGCCCTAATTCCTGATTGATGCGCGCGACGTTTTCTGGCGTCGCCCAGGCTCCCAGCAGCGCCTGGGCCGGATCACCCGGGATCATCGACATAATGAAAAACACAATCAGCGACAGGCCGATAAATATCGGCACCGTGGCCAACAGGCGTTTGATAACGTAGCTCCACATAAAGTCTCTCCGTTATTGGCGCGGCAAATACCGCGCCCGCTTACTGTTTGCTGACGTGATTAAGCAGCAGGGTAAAGTTTGGCTGTAGCGAGAAGTTTTTCACTCGGGAAGAGGTCACGGCGTCCTGTTTCCAGTTGGCAACGAAAATCCACGGCGCATCCTGATGCACCAGCGCCTGAACCTGTTTGTAGAGTTTGCCGCGCTCATCCTGCGAGGTGCTTTCTCTGGCCTTGTCGAGCAGAGCATCAACTTTGGGATTGCTGTAATAACCTGAGTTGAAGCCACCTTTATCTGGCCACGCCTGAGTTCGTAAAGTCAGGAACGGCAGGGTATCCGGGTCGTTGGTCATCCACGCCATTTCCGCCATATCGGTCTGTTTGTTCAGACCCGCGTTCACTTTTGACAGATAGGTATTCCATTCATAAGTCTGAATCGCGACGTTCAGCCCGACCGCCTTGAGATCTGCCTGAATCGCGGTGGCCATCGGGATGGGATCCAGCATGCCGGATCCTCCTTCCGTTACGTAAAACGTCAGTTTGGCTCCCTCGGCTCCGGCAGCTTTAAGCAATTCCCGCGCCTTTTGCGGGTCATAAGGGTAAGGTTTCACCGCATCGTCATGCGCCCAGCCAAAGGCAGAAGGGATCGGGCCATCCGCCACCGCCGCCGAGCCTTGCAGGATATTTGTGACCATCGACTGTTTGTTAATCGCGTAATTCACCGCCTGACGAACGCGCACGTCGTTGAATGGGGGAACCTGAGTATTGAGCATCACGTACCAGACGTGCGGGCCGGTGGCCTGATGCAGCTGGAATTTAGGATTATTGGCAAACAGTTTTACGCTGTCTGGCGGAACTTCGACCATGGTATCAATACCGCCAGACAGCATTTCTGCCACTCGGGTATTGCCATCGGTAATCGGTCGGAAAACCAGCGTTTGCAGCTCGGGCTTGCCTTCCCAGTAGTGGGCGTTGGCGTTTAACACCACGCGCTGGTTTGACTGCCATTCAACAAAGCTGAATGCGCCGCTGCCCACCGGATGATGGCCAAAATCTTTGCCGTATTTCTTGACCGCCTCGGGAGAAACGATGAGTCCGGTTGGCGTTGCAAGGTTAGACAGGAAAGGGGCAAACGGCTCTTTAAGACTAAAGACAATTGTTGCGGCGTCGGGTGTCGTTATATGGTCGATAGAAGAAAAGAAGAACGACAACGGAAATGGACCGGTTGAATAATAAGGATTTTGCTTGTCGAGCATGCGCTCAAAGGTGAATTTTACCGCGTTGGCATCTACCGCGCTGCCGTCCTGGAATTTAACGTTTGGGCGCAGGTGGAAGGTATAAGTCAGCCCATCTGGACTGATTTCCCAGCGTTCGGCCAGTGAAGGCTCAATGTCCAGCTTGCCGGGCCCGTTGCGTACGAGCCCGTCATAAATGTTGACCAAAATGCGCGAGTCATTGGCCGCCGTTGCCACCTGCGGGTCCAGCGATTGAGGTTCGGCAACTTGTCCAATTAGCAGCACGTTGGCCGGGGAAGCAGCAAAAGTCAGGGACGGCGCCGTGAGACTACAGGCACCTATCCACAGCAGGAAAAATCCTTTTTGTAGCGCAGTTTTCATATCAACCTCTCCAATGATATAGGCGGTGGTCAAAAGTTGTTCTTTTATATTTATGAGTATAAATTGATCTGATTGCAATAATTTATGCGTATAAATTAGCTTTCAATTTGAATCCACTGTCATCACAGTTTTAAAACAGGAGCGCCATGATGACTTTTTCACTCGTCGCTCGCGACCCCAAAACCGGTATGTTCGGGGCAATCACCGCGACCGCAGGCCCTGCCGTTGGGGCCTTGGTGATTCACGGTCACAGCCACACCGGGGCCATTGCTACTCAGGCTATGACCAACCCGCTTTACGGCATTCAGGGGTTGGCACTGCTGAAACGCGGATTTAATGCTCGGCAAACGCTTGACAAACTGCTGGCCGATGACCCGGAACGTCAACGGAGGCAATTGATTATAGTGGATAAATCAGGAAATACAGCCCATTGTAACGGCATTCACTGTCAGGAATGGGTCGGCAGCCGCATTCACGACAATCTGGCTGTGGCTGGTAATTTTCTTGGCGAGCCGGAAACACTGGACAGCTTGATAGAGAGCTTTGTGCTGTATCAGGCATTGCCTTTTCCCCAACGTATGCTGGCAGCGATGCAGGCCGGGGCGAAGCAGGGCGGGGATCGGCGAGGGTTGAGATCTGCGGCACTCAAAGTGTGGAATGACCGAGATTATGCCGACATTGATGTGCGCGTTGACTGGTCTGAACGCCCGCTTGAGGCGCTGGAAGAGGTGTTGAGCGAAGTGCAGGGGGCGAGTTACGCGGATTTTTTCGAACAACTTCCCCGCACTCACAGCAGCGTCTGGCGGCCGTAGCGGCGGGAAAATCAGGATTTTTGGCAGCCGGTGCGAATGTCCTCACACAGCAGTCTGGCACAGCCGATACTGAGTTCTTTACGCGTGTGCGCATCGCCCGGCAAGCGCGCCATTTGATCCAGCATGCCGACAAAACATTGCCCCATCTGTACCGCGCTGATGTCCTGTCGATACAGTCCGTTGCGTTGTTCTTTGGCGATGTTCTGACTTATCCACTGTGCCAGCCCGGCTTTGGTTTCGGTGCAGCCCGGCGGCTGGAAGAAGCCAATCTGAGTAAGGTCAGGATCTTCGGCAAGAAAATCAAGCAGCATCTGGAAACTCAGCGCAACGCGGTTAAAAACCTGCTCGGCATGGGCGTCACCTTCAATTAAAAAGGTCAGCGTTAACGCTTCGAGACGCGAGCGAAATTCAATCATCAAATCATCGTAAGCCATCTCTTTGCTTTCGAAATAGCAGTAAAAGGTGGGCTGTGACACGCCAGTCGCCTTGACGATATCGCTGACTTTAGTGTTGTGATAACCCAGACGGGCAAATTCCGCCGCCGCGTGGCGACGAAGATTGGCGTGGGTGCGTTCACCTTTGCTTAGCGCGGCGCCGTTATCGGGCACCGCTGCGTGAGAAAGGGAAGACGTTTTGTTACGCATAACGACTTTCACAAATCCTTTATGACTATTTATTAAAAAAAGCTTTCTCGGGAACTAGGCGCTTTCAGCAGCAAGTTCGCGGTTGGCACTGCGGCTGGCAACCACCAGAACCAGTCCCAGCAGAGCCAGCACGGCACCTGCAGGAGGGATCCAGGCAAAGTTCAGGCCAGAGCTTATCACTGCGCCGCCCAGCGCTGCACCCAATGCGTTACCGAGGTTGAATGCCCCGATGTTAACCGAAGAAGCCATACCGGGAGCTTCGTGTGCTGCATCCATGACGCGCATCTGCAATGGAGAAATCAGCCCGAACGACATCATGCCCCACAGTACCAAAGAGATTGCGGCACCGATGTGACTTGTCGCAGAGAAAGGCAACACGAACATCGACACGGCCAATAAGCTGAAAAACAATACTAAAGTGCCATCGACCGAGCGGTCAACCAGTTTGCCGCTGATAAAGTTACCCAGTGTGAAACCTACGCCAATCAGCATCAGCATGGCGGTGACGAACTCACCTGAAGCGTGTGTCAGCTGCTCAAGGATCGGCGTGATATAGGTATAAAGAGTAAACATCGCACCGGCACCCAGCACTGTAGTGGACAGCGAACGCAGCACCACCGGACGCACCAGCACCGACAGCTCTTTCTTCACTTCAGGCATTTTGCCGACATCACCTTTAGGCAGGGTGCGGGAAAGGGCAATAAACGCGGCGACACCCAGCATTGCCGTGGCAGCAAAAGTAGTACGCCAGCCGATCGTCTGACCAATCCAGGTCGCCACAGGGACGCCGCCGATGTTGGCAACGGTCAAGCCCATAAACATTAGCGAGACGGCACTGCCGCGCTTGTGGGCAGGAACCAGGCTCATTGCCACCAGCGCGCCAAATCCGAAGAACGCGCCATGCGCCATGCTAGTAACCAGACGAGAAAGCAGCAACATGGTGTAGTTAGGGGCAATAGCAGACAACAGGTTGCCGACGATGAAAATAACCATCAGCATTAGCAGGCCACTTTTGCGGCGAAAACGACCCAGTAAAAGAGTCATCAATGGTGCACCGACCATTACGCCGATCGCATAGGCGCTGATTAACAACCCAGCGGTAGGAATCGACACTCCAACACCCTGTGCAATTGTTGGCAACAGGCCCATTGGTGCGAATTCGGTGGTACCGATCCCGAATGCACTCAGTGCCAATGCCAGAAGTGGCCATTTGGACGACATAATTTTACCCTCAAATAATAATTAGCTGTTTATTGAGCTGCGATCAAAAGTGTGATCGCCCGCTCATTCTTTGGAAAATCTTACTTAGTAGTAAACTTACTTGCAAGTAAGTTTTTCGCCTGTGAGGGTTCAATTTGTGCTAAATAAAGCAACATTTTAGTGACATTGTCACTTATTGCTGAGAGTTGACGATTTCCTCATTCACCCACTGCATAAGCTGCTTGACTGCTTTTGACAGGATTTGGTTCTGACGCAAGATATAACCCAGCCGCGTGGCGGGGAATTCGGGTAACGGGGTAATCTTGGTGGTGAGGTGTTTCTTGGTACGCAGGGAAAATTCGGGGACGATGGCGACGCCAAAACCGGCCTCCGCCCAGTCGATTTGCGCGTCCACGCTGCCGACTTCCATCACTCTATAACGAGGTAAATTTAACAGCGGCAACGCCTGATCCAGCAAATCACGGGTGCGGGTATCGTGGCCAAGCAGGATCAGCGTGGGTTGATCGGCATGGACAGTTTCCTCGGATTGCTGCTGCCAGGCCTGTAAATTATTGCCCAGTGCACACCATTTGATCTGCTGTAACTCTGTGAAGTACAGCGGTTGGCTCTCCTTTTGTTCGATCACAAAACCCAGGTCGGCCTTGGCATTTTTTACCAGTTCGGACGCCTGCGATGAAGTGGTATTAACCAGGGTGAAATCGATGCCGGGAAACTCTTTCTTAAACAGCTGGAAAGGCTTGATAAGCAGCAGACGCGAAATTATATCGCTGGCGGCGATGGTCAGGGTGCCTCGGCTCTGGTCATTAATGGCGTTTAAATCGGCCTGGCAAACCTGCAACTCCATTAAGGTGCGTTGACTGGTTTCCAGCAGGCGAAAACCGGCCTGTGTCAGCCGAAATGGGTTACGTTCAATCAGTTTTACTCGCGTAGTTTGCTCGAGCTGCTTGATCTGCAGGCTAACGTTTGGCTGCGTCATATGCAGCGCTGCCGCGGCTTTGCCAAAATGTTGCAGTTCTGCCAGCGTGACGAAGGTTTTTAACCAGTTGATATCTAGCATCTATTAGAGTTTCTCTCGAATTTATTCGTCATTTTCAAAGTTTGAAATTGAACACTCGTAATGACGAATCTATATGGAATCCTTATTGAGATGATAATTATAATTAATTTCTCATATTTAAACTACCGCCGTAGCATAGCTCCTTAACCAATGAGGAGAGTTGAATATGCCGTCGATTGTGGTTGTAGGTGCAAACTGGGGCGATGAAGGCAAAGGCCGCATCGTAGATTTACTGGCAGCAGATGCCGCAGCAAGCGTCCGTTTTCAGGGCGGTAACAACGCGGGTCACACCGTTGTTAACGACTTCGGTACCTTTAAACTACACCAATTGCCGAGCGGCATTTTCAACAAAGGCTGTGTAGCCGTTCTCGGCCCTGGCATGGTTATTAGCCCTGCCGCGTTGACTCAGGAAATCGCAGAAGTTAAAGCCGCTGGCGTTGATGTCAAACTGTGCATCTCTGACCGTGCAACTCTGTGCCTGCCGCTGCACGCATTGGAAGATACTCTTGAAGAACAACGCCTTGGCGATGCAGCTTACGGCTCTACCCGTCAAGGTATCGCGCCGGCCTACGGCGACCGCGTTATGAAAAAAGGCATCCTGATTGGTTGGTTGAACCAGCCTGAAGTATTGCAGGAACGTATCCAGTTCATGCTTGACTGGAAACTGCCACAGCTGAAAGCGCTTTACCCAAGCTTTGACTTCAACCAGACCGCTGCTGAAATGACTGCATGGCTGCTGGACGTAACGGCACCTTGGCGCGAATTCATCTGTAACGTGACCGAGCCACTGAAAGCGTTGCAGAAACAAGATGCTAACCTGCTGTTCGAAGCGCAGCTTGGCGCAGGTCGTGACCTGGTTTACGGTGAATATCCTTGGACTACCTCGTCCAACGTGACCGCCGCTTACGCCGGTATCGGCAGTGGTTTGCCAGCTTTGCGCCCCGAGCGCGTGATTGCTGTAGCCAAAGCGTTTAGTTCTTCTGTAGGTACCGGCACGCTGGTAACCGCAATGGAAGAGCAGGACAACTTCCGTGAAAACGCCAACGAGTTCGGTGCTACCACCGGTCGTCCGCGTGACATGGGTTACTTCGATGCGGTTGCAACTCGCAACGGCGTTGAATTGCAGGCTGCGACTGAAATCGCCCTGACTAAAATTGACTGTCTGTCTGGCCTGGCTGACCTGAAAATCTGTGTCGCCTACGCCGGTGAGCACACTGAGAACCCAATCTGGCCGCAGACTGCTGCTCTGGCACCGGTTTACGAGAAGATGGAATCGTGGCAGGAAGATATCACCGGTTGCCGTACTTTCGAGAGCCTGCCGGTTGCCGCACAGCGTTACGTTGAGCGTATCGAAGAACTGATGGGCGTTCGCGTCAGCATGGTTTCTGTCGGTCCAGAACGTGACCAGATGATTAATCGTTAATCATCGATTAGAAATTTGTCTAAAAAGCCCCGCCACGGTAAGTGAGCGGGGCTTTTTTTGGCCTGACATTGCTGTTACAACCCTTTGCAATCAAGGATTTCCATTAGGAACGCGGTTAAACCGCATTGAGTCTTGCAATGATGGCTGCTGTCCCGCGTTGACAGCCTACAACAGGCAGAGGCCGAGTGTAGACGCCGACAGAATTATCAATACTTACTCAAAATCTTAAGAGAAGAAATTAAGCCGATCTTCAATATCAATTTTGGCGGCGGTTAATTTCTCAATGTAAAAGTCTTGATCATACTTAGCCCTGATGGCCGGTGAGAGTATGGTAATGGAGAATTTTCCAAAATTAGTCTTAAGTGCTGCTGAAAAAGTACACACTCCTTCAATGTGATCTTGTTCGTCAATGCCAATACCGGTCTCTCTAATTTTTTTTATTTGTTGGATAAGAGAATCACGGGTGACCTTTGAACCGCGAGCAACAATTATATTCTCCGGTATGTATTTCTCGATTAACTCATCTGGCAGTGTTGACATTAGTACTTGCCCAGCCGCTGTTGCGTAGCAGGGGGCTTCAAGACCAACGGGAAATGAAACTCGCAGATCCCGCTCATAGATAATACAATCGGCAACATGCAATTTATCGCCATATAGTGTGGCCAGTGAAACGGACTCCCTGACTTCGGAGGATAAATTACGCAAAAAGGGACGCGTGCTGGCAACAAGATCGGATTGAGTATTTTGCAGCAGAAGGCCCAAGCCAGGACCCATTCGGTAGCCACCGCCTTTACCCGTCTGTTCGACAAGTAACTCAGACTCGAGCGTGGCCACGATGCGTTGTACAGTAGAGCGAGGGAAATTGACACTTTGCGACAGCTCGCTGAGCGACATACCTGAAGGGGTATTGCTTAACTGTCGTAATACGTCAACAGCCTTGTGCAAGACCTTAATTCCACTCTCTCTGTTTTCACCAGACATGATCTTCACCAGACATAATGTTCACTTAATGCGTTTTACAAAACGGCATTTTAGATTAAAAAAAAGGGACGTAAAACAATACGTCCCAAGTGTAACAGTCATTGAGAGTGAATATTATTGTTTTAAACTATGTCGGATCATACGGTCGTACTCGGGAATAACATTTTCAATAAAAAGAATTTTATCAGCCATTAACGTTAACTCTGAAGACTGGGCATTTTCTTTAACAATTGCATGCAACTGTGTCGTGTCTTCGGCATTAAAGTCTTTTTGAGCAAGAACATCTTTCTTCCACTCTGAAATATTCTTAAATAATGAATTCGGAAGCTCCATGAGTGCAGCTTGTCGACTTAAGGCTCGAATCGTCCTATTAACTTCTAAAGCTCGGTTACCTTCTAAAACAACTTCTTTGCGTGTTTGATCAACCTCTTGCATCGAGGAGGTTGCCAGCTTATCAATTATTCTGGCATTGATTCTCTCGATGGTCTTGAAACGATTCCCTTTGTCAATCTCCAGGGCATCATTCATTTCACTATTGAACAATTTTTTACCCGATCCAAATGAGTTAAATAGGGTATTTATTGGAATTAATACAAACAAACGCTGCAATACTAAAACACCCAAGGCTATTGCCAATGTACGAACAACCGCGAAAGATATATCCAGCGTATAATCGAAATTGTTTTCTGGCAGAACTGTAACTAAATACCCAATATTAAAACCTGCCGAAGCAGCAAAGGAAGATAGGCTTGAAAGTCCCATTAAACCAAAAAATAGTGGTATGCCAGCAATAATTATATATAGCTCAATGGCTGATGGCATCTGAGCGGTAATTATATAAACCACTACACCTACAGGAACGGACAATAGCATTCCTTTGACAACCTTGGCGATTAAAATATCCGCATGAGGCAGTCTGCTGAACATAATACTAAACACGATGGGAACTACGCATATTAAAAAGCTATAAGTCCATGATGTAATGTACCACATGAAATAGGCGATAACAAAATATGTGGCAGTACGTGTTCCGTTGCGCAAGAAATTATTAAAATCAAAAGTCTTTTTAACCTTTATTGTGGAGTTATAAAACTTCCGATCGTGGAATAACTTATTTTGTAACTCTTTCATCGTACAAAAACTTTTGACACAAGAGTGCAGTTTATCGACAAATACAAACTCTACTGGAGTCAGGGACCCATTTGCAAGATGGTCTATTTTTTCTCTCAATACGTTGCCCATTTGCATTAATTCGCTATGCTCTTTATCAATGGCATGTAACGCGTGATGCTTGAGTTTTAGCAAAGAGAGGAAATCCTGGAAACAAGCTTTCAGATTATCTGAGACCTTATCATTGTTTTCCAGCAAAAATACGCTGTCACCAAAGACTGTAAACGCCATCTCATTTATTTTTCGCGCAATTCGTGCGGCATTCCGCGAGGTATTGCTCTCAAATGTACTGTGTTTGGCAGTATCGTCGATTTGCGCTATCAAAGAGGTGATTTTCAGTAATGATTGTTTATGATCTTTCTCTGGATCAATTTCCTCTGACAGCAGATCAATAAGCTGTTTTGTACTTCCTTTCAGCATATCAGCTGAATACATTGGCCAGAAGCAAATACTGACAAAGGCTACCCAGAAAATACCGAAAACGATAGTCCCCACACGGTCGAGAAATATCTCCATCAGCGTATAAGGTGTCGGCCCTAAAATTACCGGGACCATCACCATAATACAAATAGTTACACAGGTGAAGGCGCAGCAGAACGACAAATTCATATCACGCGTGTTATAACCGATCCCTGAAAAGATAAAAACAAGTATTGCTACACACATCACAGTCAGTAACGGACTTTGCAGCGTGAAAGACATCATTATGAGGCCAATCAGCCCCCCAAGGATGGTTGCTACGCATTGAGCCATACATTTCTTTAAAACCTGTGCGTGATCAAGACCAAAGAATGAAATAATTCCGGTGATCGTGACCCACACAGGGTGCTCAAAATTCATTAAGAGCGCGATAATCAAACCACCCCATACGGAGATACTTAACTTTATCCCCGTACGCACGGCAAATTTGTTCGTTAACAGAAAAGAGTCCGATGCTGGTCCCATTTTATACTCCGGAAAAACTTGTTTTAATCTAGAACCGCGCCAATATCAGCCAGAATTGAATGCATCCCGGAAGTTCTAGCTTTATCGTCCGCATTAACAACCCGCACACTTGCAGACATACCGGATGAGATATTCATATCCGCTGGAATATTATCAATCTTGATATTTACCGGGATACGTTGCGCCAATCTAATCCAGCTATAGCCTGCCTCGACATCGGGTAGCATTTGATTTCCCGCCGTAATATTCGTGTTGGAAATACCTGCATCGATTGAAGTCACGTGTCCGGTAAGATGACGAGTACCCGCCATCATCCAAATATCCACGCTGTCACCAATATGAATTTCTGGCAGCTTGGTTTCTTCGAAATAACCGGTCAGGTAGTAACTTCCTTTAACCGTTAACGCCAGTTTGGTCACACCCTTGTTGACGTAATCGCCTTTAGAAACATCCAGGTTAGTAATCTTTCCGTCATCGGGAGATAGGTAAGTGGTACGTTGCAAGTCAATCAGCGCAGACTGCGTTTCAGCCTGGGTTTCCTGATACGTGGCCAGTGCAGATGCCGCATCCAGACGAGAGTTATCAATGTCTTCTTTACTCACTGCAGTTTGCAAACGCGCACGGCGATCGGCAATGTTTTGAGCGCGTTGCCAGGCAACTTTTGCCTGAGCTTCCTGTGCAACAGCCTGATCGTAGGCCACCTGATAGCGTGCCTTATCAACGGTAAACAGGACCTGGCCCTTGCTTACCTGTGAAGTGTTGTGCGCATTGAGCTCTGTGAGCCAGCCTGAGACGTCCGGTGCGATATTAATAACATCTGCACGAACTCTGGCATCACGTGTCCAAGGGGTATACATATATTTGTTCCATATATATGTCGCCGCACAAACAATGAAAACAATCAGGATGAGTGTTATAAGAATGTTAATTGTTTTTTTCATTTACCGAATACCGTAGTCATTTGAATCAGGATAACCAATATAAAAGCACTGAGCCCAACAAGAGGTTCAAGCTTTTTCATAAAAGCAGGAAGCAACCTGGCAATAACCTTGTTCAATATTAATGATGCCACTATGGCGATGAGAACCATGCGCGTAAACGGGCTCCATAGTAGATCCATAAAAACTAGCTCATGCACTGCCGCCTCCAATAAATCTTTATAAATCATTATTTTGTTAATTCTGGCATCAATTGTGAAAGAATTAATCAACCACATTATGATAATATTAACCGCATTGTGATACAAGATTTGAATCTTAAGATCACAATTAGTGCTAATTAAGCAGAGAGGTTGGTTATAATTTATGCCTATGAACGAGAGCTCGCTTACTGACGACAGTGCAGGGACGTCTGTGCAGTCAATAAGCCGTGCCATGCAAATAATCCACCTTTTGGAGGCAACGGCTTACCCGTTAACGCTGGGTCAGATTGCCAAACAGGTTTCGCTACCGCGCTCGACGGTGCAGCGTTTAACCAATGCTTTGAAAGAGGAAGGCGTGTTGACCTCATTGCCGGGGTTAGGCTTGGCATTACAGAAGAAAGGGGCGGCGAGCTGTAAAAACAGAACCCTTAATCTGCTTTCTGAAAATGGCAGCAAAGGACTGGCTGCGTTCAAATGCTATCTGGAAAATCCCTATTATGAGGATAACTCATTGATAATTTGCAATATAAACGAAAAGAAAATGACACCAGTACTGTCAGTTTCACCACGAGTTCCCTTCGCATTTAATTTAGAAGCAGGTCTCGATGATGCTCTTTTAAAGGAGATTCATGCTTATCTAAAGAGTCAGATAGTGGCAATCGATAAAAGCAAAGGTATCAATAACCCTAACATCCTGAAAAATGATGCTAATTCAACCTACGTAGAAAAGGGAGGAATTAATCCTTACCTTGGAACAGTTTCTGTGATTAAAGAATACCAAGGTGAAAAATATTCAATGACTATTTTTGGCCTGATTTCTAATATAAAAAAATACTTTGGTAAAAAGTAAGTCAGGCCTAAAAAATAAATCTTATAATGATGGAAGTAAACGATGAATCGTATAATGCAAGAAAGTGTCATTAAAAGCCTTTTAGACTGGATTGAAGAGAACTTACACCTTCCGCTTTCCGTCGACTATGTCGCCAGCAAAGCGGGATATTCAAAATGGCATCTTCAGCGAATCTTTAAAGACCATACCGGTATCACTCTAGGTGATTACACCCGAGGGCGCAGGCTTTCCGAGTGCGCTACTATTTTGAAAATCACCAAAAGGGATATTTATGATATCGCTCTGGAGTACGGATTTGACTCTAAGCCGCACTTTTGTCGAGCGTTTAAAAATCAGTTTGGCGTTACTCCCAGGGCTTTCAGGAAGTCTGAAATATTAGAAACCAGGCAGTTTTGTGCGCCGATAAAATATAACAGCGAGCCTTCACTCGAAGCTAATATTGTGACACTTGAAAAAATGCAGCTAGTGGGCAAGAAGAAAGAGATTCGTAGCGAGGTAGGGGATAATGAATACTTCAATTTCAACTCCAGAATGAAGAGTTGGGATGACCATTTCCCCCATTTGGTGGATAAACCTGCCTCACTTATCGGCCTGGTTGACTATATATCTGCAAGCAATTCAAAACGGGAATATGCGTTTCAGTATACGATGGCCACGGTTCCATCAGATGCAAATATGCCTGCTGACAATGGAGAGTTGATTACCATTGAAAAAGGAAAATATGTGAAATTTCACTATGATGGTGCCATGGATGGAATGCAGGATTTTCTTTACAAGATTTACTCGGTATATCTATCAAAAAATAAGCTGATTCGTCGCAAAGGTGAAGATATCGAAATCTATACTCCTATGATGTCGAGCATCAAGAATCACGGCATTAACTGCCAATACTATGTCCCGATTATATGACCGCACGGCCTTATTTCAGCTTTACCTGCATCAAATCACTAAATCGCGTGGTATAGGCGGGGGAGAGCATCTCCCGCTTCATCTCCCAGCTTTTGGCAATCCCTTGGCCGGCGAACCACACTCGGCCTATGCCTCTGTGATGGATATCATCCAATGCTGCCATCAACTGTTCGCTTTTTGCGCGCGGTGGATGCTCATCAAACAGGCCAGGTTGGGAGATACCCTGACTGTAAAAATCCCCCAGCATAACGCCACATTTTTGGAAGCGATGACCTTCCTGCCAAATGGCATCCAGGCATTTTGTGGCAGCGGCGATAATATCTCGCGTATCTTGCGTTGGGGTTTCAATGCGAGTGGAAGCTATATTGCCATAGTAAATTTCGCCCGCCGTGAAGGGGCTGGTTTTGACAAACGCGGATATATGGCGGCAGTACTGATGCTCTTTGCGGAGTTTCTCCGCGGCGCGGTTGGCATGACTGCAAATAGCTTCGCGCATTAATTTATACTGTGAGACGCGGTCACCAAACGATCGCGAACAAATGATTTGCTGTTTGGTGGGAATAAATTCCTCCATGGCCAGGCACGGCTCACCGCGCAGCTCGCGCACCGTTCTTTCCAGCACTACGCTAAAATGCTTACGGATAAGTCCGGTCGGCGCATCGGCGAGATCCAGCGCGGTCTCAATTCCCATTCCATTTAGCCTTTTCGAGATCCTTCGGCCAACGCCCCAAACCTCACTTACGTCAACCAGCGCCATGAGTTTACGCTGGCGTGCCAGCAATGAAATATCGACCACGCCCTGCGTGAGAGTCCATTTTTTAGCCGCGTGATTGGCAAGCTTGGCCAGCGTCTTGGTTGGGCCAATGCCGACGCCGATGGTTAGCCCTGTCCATTTGTAGACTTTTTCCCTGATTTCTCTGCCAAATTCTTCAAGGTTTTTGCAATGGCTGACGCCTGTGAGGTCTAAAAATGCTTCGTCGATCGAGTACATCTCAAAGGCGGGTGCCATCTCTTCAAGAACTGTCATAACGCGATAGGACATATCGGCGTATAGCGCGTAATTGCTGCTGAAAATCACGGCGTTATGCTGTTCGCATTCGCGGCGAACTTTAAAATACGGCGCACCCATTTTTATCCCCGCCACTTTTGCTTCCTTATTTCTGGCGATCACACAGCCATCATTATTGGATAACACCACGATTGGGCGACCCTTTAGATCAGGGCGAAATGCCGCCTCGCAGCTGGCATAAAAGGAGTTAACGTCGGCAAGGGCAAACATTATTGAAAACCGTTAATGCTAAAGGTCACAACACCAAAGATTTCCAGTTCATCGCCGCCGTCGCGGGGAATAATTGTCGGAAAATTGGGATTCATCGGTTCGAGTTTTATGAAAGGGTGGGTACAAAAGCGTTTCACTGTATATTCCCCCGCCACGCAGGCGATGACAATATCGCCGTGTTTGGCCGTCAGGCTTCTGTCTACCACCAGCATTGATCCTTCGTAGATCCCGGCATCAACCATCGACAAGCCTGTTGCGGTTACAAAGTAGGTTGCCGCCGGATGACTAACGCATAACTTATTGAGATCGATACCCTTCTCGATATAGTCCTGCGCCGGGCTGGGAAAACCGGCCTGCACCAGCTCTTGATAAAGGGGCAGATTAAGCTCTTCTGGTGAAATTGCCGCTCGCGAAAAATTCATAATGGCGCTCCATAGCTATACTGTTTATGCATACAGTATAATCATGCTTTAGGAGCTTTGGGAAGCAGGACGAACAGCGTCAAAACGGTAAAGCTGGTTAAGTGCCGTTAAAATAACAGAGTTTATTTTTTAGAAAGTAAAATCCGTGCTTAGAAAGTCGATCCCTGCGCTTTGCCGTTGTAAATGACTGTGCCGGAGCTCTATAGTAGGCGCGTGATCCAGAAATTCTTCTTCATCAATAGGCAAGCAATAAGCAAATTTGCGGCTTTGATCTGATTTATTTGTTACATTTTTTACTAAAGTTTTACCTAAAATAATATTAATACTTACCTCCTTCTTGATTTAGCTGTTTTAACCACTTCACGTTATTTCTTGTCTACGCATTGTTAACGCTCAATAAATACCTATAACACTGGCAAAGGCGTCCTTTATAAAATTCTTCGATCCATGCTTTTGGGGAAACGATGCCTGCGTATTAAAAATACGAGGATTAACATGAAATTAATCGGCAAATTTTCTTTAATTTCCACCTGTATTTATCTTGCTTTCACCTCTGGTAACGAGGCCTTTGCCGCCTGTAATAATTATCAACCGGGCTTAGGACAATCTGTACTCTGTGATACCAGCAGCCCAAACCCTGGCTCTACGGCAGTGATCAGCGCTAATGGTGTCACGGGCGTCAGCGTCAATATAACCTCGGGCAGCGTGCTAAATGTAAGCGGAGCAGCAGCGATTTCATTAGGCAATGGCAGTCAAATTACCAATGCCGGGCAATTAACAGGAACCACCGGCGTATTGCTGCGCGAGGGAAGCAGCGTATTGAATAACAGTGGCTCAATAATAGGAACAACCGGGCCTGGGGTGCTGTTCAACGGAAGTGGTAATAATCAGCTTATCAACAGCGGAACAATTAGAGGCAATGCCAGCGGTAATGCAGTGACCTTTGGGGCAGGGAATGACACCTTGATCCTGACGGGGGGTACGATTACTGGCAACGTGGACCAAGGCAACGGTGCCGATAAAGCGATTATCAGTAATGGCACTATTACAGATACGCTTTCTCAGGGCAGCGGAATAGACGATTTTGTTATGAGCGGCGGAACATTAGGCTCGCTGCAGCAGGGTGATAACCGCGATACCTTCACCATGACTGGTGGCACCATCGTCAATGCTTTCGAAGACGGAGACGTGGCCAAAATGACCGGGGGTAAAATTGGCCGCGTTAATATGAAGCTGGATAATAATATATTTGATATGTCCGGCGGTGAAATTACAGGTAATTTGGTTACTGGCTTTGGTAATGACACCATTATTATCAGCGGCGATAGCACGGTCGGTGGAAATATCAGCGTGAGCGGCGGCGCGGACAGCGTTAGCGTGACGGGTGGCATCGTAAAAGGTGAAATCAGGATGAGTACCGGGGATGATACTTTCCATTGGGAGAATGGCAGCATATTGGGTAATGTGCTGATGGAGGCTGATAACGACCGTATTGAATTCACTAATCTCGATGCGGCCACGGCTGCAACTTCTCCCTTAATTGATGGCTGAAGCGGCAATGATATATTGGTCATGAATAACAGCCAGTACGTCTACAGTAATGCCAATATCCTGCGCGGTATTGAACATATTAATCTCACCAATAACTCTACTTTAACCCTCAATAATAAGTCATTACCCTTGGGCGATGCCACTGACGACAATATTAATACAGGATATAACATCGACGGGACCAGCACGCTGGCTATTCAAAATAGTGGTGCAACCACTTTTAAAAGCCATCTGAGCGGCAACGGGACAGTCAGCACCAATACCGGCGGTAACGCTTTTAGCTTTGACAGTAATAATGCCGGTGACTCTTTTGCTGGCACGCTGGCATTGGGTAACAGTACTTTTATTCTTAGTGGTCTCAATACTCAGGCACTGAATCAGGCAACACTAAGGGCTGGAGCGGGCAGCATCACAACCGTGGGTAATGGCGTGCAGCATATTGGTGGCCTGGCCTTTGATGGGGGAACTGTTGATTTTGGCAGTATCGCACCGGGTAATACACGGGCTGAAAACACTATTCAAACCGGGCGTGACCTCAACCTCACGGCAAGCGGTACGGTGAAAGTTGGCGTTGATAATATGATTAATGAAACGCCAGCCGCCGATAACAATATTCCATTATTATCACAAGATGATAAAACGACAACGATCAGACTGGCTGGTTCAGATGGCACGGTAACAGGCAATGCCGGTAGCCTGGCACTCGTCGATGCAAACGGTAATGTGATTACCGACAGTGTGACTGACGGAATACTGCAAAATGGTTCACTTGTTGCTCTGGGGACATGGGACTGGCGTCTAACAATAACAACCGGGGAAAATCAGGATGGCCTGTATATTGGCTACGCTTTGAAACAGGTTGATCTTCAAGGTAATGGTGATAATGCACTGCTTCTCAACAGTGCCGGTGCCAGTGGAAATGCCGCCGACTTGAGCGCGAAAGTGACTGGCAGCGGTGATTTGGCTATTGAGAACAATGCGAATGGCACCGTGTCACTGTCCAATCAGGATAATGATTACACCGGTATCACTGAGGTTCGTAGTGGCAACTTATTGATGAATAACAATCATGTACTGGGCAACACCTCACTGTTGCAATTAGCCGCTGATACCACACTGAATATGAATGGCTATGCCCAGACTACAGGGCGTGTCGATGCTGCAGAAGATTCACAAATTGCGATAAATGGCGGGAGCCTGACAATCGATCAGGGAGGAATCATCAATGGGCATTTGCTGGGTGATGGTAGCCTCACATTAAATGACGGTACTCTGGAAATTAATGGCGAAAACACTTCTCTGGCCGCTAATACTCAAATACTTAATGATGCAACGATCAGCTTGAATAATGCGGCCGGGCTGGGAAGCGGTGCTATTGATAACGCAGGTAAGCTTATTCTGACTAGCGCCAATGGCTCATTGCAAAACAGTTTAAGCAATAGTGGTACTGTTAATCTGAATGGCAGTCAGATTGTTTTGGCGGGTGATAATGCTCTCTTCAGCGGTATTTTTAATATTGACCCCAGCAGCCAACTGACAGCAAGTGAAGCTCAGCATCTTGGCAGCGCGGCGGTTAATGATAGCGGCACGCTAAACTTGATAACCGATACTGACTGGACGCTAAATAATAGTGTTATGGGGGAAGGTAATCTGGTTAAAGAAGGGGCTGGAGTCGTGACTTTGACCGCGCCCAGCAGTGCTTATACCGGAACAACGGATATTAATCAGGGAGGCATTAATTTTGGTAGCCGCAACCAGCCACTGACGCTGGCGACATCTGTAATTAATATTAATCAGGGTTTTTTGGCGGGTAATGGTGCGGTGGCGGGGGATGTAAATAACCTTGGAGTGTTGCAGGTGGGCAGTAATTCTACCTCGCAGAATATGACTACTCTGGCGGAAATTCAGGCCGTGCCAGCAACCAGCGACTCTCTGACTATTGGCGGTAATCTCACTAACGGCGGAATAATTCAGCTTGGGCAAACAGGCAGTAATATTCAGGCCGGAAACACGCTAACGATTAATGGAAATTACATGGGTAATAATGGAACTATAGCCTTCAATACTGCATTGGGCGATGATAATTCCGCGACCGATCACATGTCAATTCGCGGTAATACCAGCGGTACCACACTGGTGAGCGTAGAAAATGCAGGAGGCAGTGGCGCAAGAACCTTAAACGGGATTGAGTTGATTAACGTTGGCGGCAGTTCTGACGGTAATTTCTTGCAGGATGGACGTATTGTTGCGGGTGCTTATGACTATCGACTGGCGCGGGGCGCGCTCAATAATCAAAGTAACTGGTATCTGACCAACAGCGCCAGCGAGCCGGTTGGGACGGTCACTCCGGTGGATCCTACAACTCCGGCCAATCCTTCAAATCCAACTACACCAACTACACCAACGAGCCCGACGGTTCCAGACAATCCGGCCACTGTTGCGCCATCTTCTGACATCATGCTGCGCCCGGAAGCCGGCAGTTATATCGAGGACCTGGCAGCGGCCAACACCATGTTTAATACCCGTCTGCACGACCGATTGGGAGAAACTCAATATACCGATGCCCTGACGGGGGAAAAACGGGTGACCAGCCTGTGGCTGCGTCAAGTTGGCACCCACAATGGCTGGCGCTCAAATATAGGTTCATTGAAGACCACCTCTAATCAGTATGTCGTTATGTTAGGTGGCGACGTAGCCCAATGGAGTAACAATGGTCTGGATCGCGGACATATTGGTTTGATGGGAGGGTACGGTAATAACCAAAGTAACACTCACTCTGGCGTTACGGGCAATACTTCTAAAGGGCAGGTTAGCGGTTATAGCGTAGGCGTGTATGGCACATGGTATGCCAATGATGTTAATAAGACGGGGTTATATCTGGATAGTTGGTTGCAATACAATTGGTTCAAAAATAAGGTCAATGGCGAAGATTTGCCGCAAGAGAAATATAACTCAAACGGATTTAGTGCCTCTCTGGAAACGGGATATACCTGGAAAATCGGTGAGTTTTACTCCAGCAAGCAGAGCCTGAATACGGTATATATTCAGCCACAGGCGCAAATAACATGGATGGGCGTTAAAGCAAATAATCACACCGAAAGCAACGGCACCTTAATCAACAGCGATGGCAATGGCAATATCCAGACCCGACTTGGCACCCGGCTATTCCTGAAAGGGCACAGTAAAATTGATGACGGCAAAAGCCGCGAGTTTGAACCCTTCATTGAACTAAACTGGCTACACAATACTCGTAACTTCAGCACTGAAATGAATGGCGCAAGGGTTAGCCAGGATGGCGCGAATAAGATTGGCGAGGTAAAAACCGGTGTTGAGGGGCAACTTACTCAAAATCTTACTGCCTGGGGCAATGTCGGTCAGCAAATCGGAAACAAAGGTTATACCAATACCGAGGCGATGGTTGGGGTTAAATACAGTTGGTAGCCTGACTTAAAAAAGACTACCAACTGAATATATTTTACTGAAAAGCTATAGCCAGGCTTTATCTGTGATCCAATAGTCTTATTTACTTTTGACTGCCGGGATAATCGGTATAGCCATGCTCTGTGCCGCCGAAAAGTGTACTGCCTTCGAAATCTGCCAGTGGAAGATTTTGCGCCAGACGATGTGGATAATCTGGATTGGCAATAAAAGAGCGACCAAATGCCACCAGATCGGCATAGCCATTTTCGAGTACCCATTCTGCGCGGTCTTTATCGTATTTGCCTGCAACAATAATAGGGCGCGTAAATCTTTCGCGAATGTCCTTACGGAAAGTTTCAGTAAACTGAGGCGCGTCGTCCCAATCTGCTTCGACAAGGTGCATATAGGCGATCCCTTTTTCTTGCAGGAAAGCGGAGGCATCGAGAATTGTTGGCAAAATATCCGGGCAATCCATTCCACGAGCGGTGAGAAACGGCGCAAGACGGATTGCAGTTCGCTCTGCACCCACTTCATCGGCAACGGCATTAACGACATTCTTCAAAAAGCGCAGCCGATTTTCACGAGAACCGCCGTACTCGTCGGTGCGCACATTGGATGTGGTGCGTAAAAACTGGTCAACCAGATAACCATTGGCACCGTGAATCTCTACGCCATCAAATCCGGCGGCGATTGCATTACGTGCGCCGTTGCGAAAATCATCGACAACGCCAGCAATCTCTTCGCGTGTCAATGCTCGCGGGGTCGGGCAGTCGGTCATGGCACCTTTGCCGGTCACAGGATCAACCTTCCAGATTTGTCCTTCGAATGGAACGGCAGAGGGCGCAACAGGAAGCCTGCCATCATGAAAATCAGCGTGCGACATACGGCCAACGTGCCAAAGTTGAAGGAATATACGCCCACCGGCTGCATGGACTGCATCAGTTACCTGTCGCCATCCTGCAACCTGTTCGGCACTGTAAATGCCTGGAGTAAAGGAATAGCCTTTTCCCTGCGGTGATATCTGCGTCGCTTCGGTGACTATCAATGCCGCCGAGGCTCGTTGGGCATAGTAGCGAGCATTCATTTCATTCGGCACGTCACCCGGCTGCGTACTGCGCGCACGAGTCATGGGAGCCATAGCGATACGGTGCGGCAGGGTATTATTGCCGATAACTGTTGGCGTAAAAAGGCGTGAGCTGTTTTGCATAATTGAAAATTCTCCAGTTAATGATTGGCTGATGAGTCGCAGACTTTCTTGTCTGCAGACCCATATTGTCGGCACTGCGCCATTAGTGTTTAGCCACTAGCCCAACCTGTTGCAGGAAGGTCAGGTTGTCTTCCAAATGCCAGTTTTCGACAATTTTCCCGTTATTTATCCGATAGATATCAGTTGCTATAAAGTTCACGGATTGTCCTTTTCCTTTAACTCCATTGAAGATACCGGTGAAATGACCGCTGAACCGCAGGTGTGATACCACTCGATTACCTACTACCATCATCTGCTCAACCTCACAGTGAAGATCGGGCACGGCGGCTCTAAATCCTTTCGATGCGATCAAAGGGCCTTCAACACCTTGCGGACGTCCAGGGGGTAATGTCCGGTCCATAAAGTCAGATGCCAGCGCGCTGCGAGCCAATGCCTGATCGCCGGTAGTCCAGAATGTGTCGTAGCGACGTGCCGCCAGAATTTGCTCGCGGGCCTGTTGTTTGGACAAGCCGGAGTCAACGATTAGCGTGTCGGGGCGAACAAGATTGTCCTGACCCTGGGCGCTGAGGTTTGACCCTGTAGCACCGATGGCGGCGGCAGGAAATGTTGCGAAAAGCGCCGTGGCAAAGCCCGCAGCAATCATCGCGCTAGTTAACGATTTGACGCTTTTTTTGAAAGCAGGGAACGGTGTTGACATGATTGACTCCGTACTCAAGTAATGTTGTTTTGATGGTTCGATAAAGTAAGGCCATTGTCCCGAAATGGCATGGGTTTGATAATTGGGCTAACATTTGATGGATTATCAAAATATTTGGAAAAATCGTGGACAATCTCGGTGACATTCGGCTATTTGTAGAAACTGCCAATTTGGGCGGTTTATCCGCGGCGGGAAGGAGGCTGGGGTTATCTCCTGCAGCAGCAAGCGCGCGATTGGTCAAGCTTGAGGCAGAGCTTAATACCCGGCTATTTGAACGAACCACGCGGCAGTTGCGCCTGACGGAAGAAGGGAGCCTGTATCTTGCGCATTGCATACAAGCCCTTGCCGCGCTGGATGATGCTCGCGCCGCGCTGCTGGCCGGTCGCACTGCGGTGATGGGGAAAATCAGGATTGCCGCCACCTCGGACTTCGGCAGGCGGATGCTGAAAAAATGGTTAGATGAGTTCGGGGAGCTTTATCCCCAAGTCCAGTTCGCTTTGGTGCTGGCCGATTCGCTGTCTAATTTGCTGCAGGACGATCTTGATTTGGCCATTCGATTTGACGTGCCGCCCGATAGCTCAATGGTCGCCCGCAAATTAGCGCCCAATCGCCGGGTTTTGTGCGCATCGCCGAGTTTTATCGCGACCCATGGCGTACCCGCCAATCCCGGCGAATTGGACAAATTCCAGTGTATTGTTCTTTGTTCAACCAATGGAATCGCCAACGAATGGCGTTTTACCCAAGGTCAGCTTTCAGAAACTTACGTGGTGCCTTCCGCGCTGGCCAGAGAAACCAACGATGGTGCCGTCGCCCGTGAATGGGCAGTTGAAGGCAAGGGTATTGCGATGAAATCGCTGTGGGATATACAAGAAGATTTACGTTCCGACAGGCTGTGTATCGTCATGCCCGAGTGGCGAACGCCGGAATTACCCGTTCACGCTATGTATCAGCGTAGCCGTTACATGGCCCCAAGGGTCCGCGCGTTGCTGGACTTTTTGATCGCGCGCTTTGCCGATGAGAATACGGCATTGGAATCGCTGCTGTTGAGCAAAGGGTATATTTAAAGAGTGTGGAATACGTTGCGGTGGTTTATTAATACTCAGGATGACCCGTCTTCAAGTATCGTCTGAAATTGCAGTGGGCATGATAAAACTTGTAAATACGACTAGCGCAGCACAAAACATTATTACGGCAGCAATGGCAAATCCGACACTTGCACCGATATTGATAGAAAAATGAGTTCCTGTTACCAGTATTCCTAGCAGAGCAACACCCACAGCGGCGCCAGTTTGACGCATTGCATTAATAACTGCGGAAGCGGTAGCCGCTTTGTTGGGAGGAGCTTGATACAGGCAGGAGGCGATGATAGCCGGTGTCGCAATTCCGCCGCCGAGCGTCATTAGAAACAGGAATCCAACAAAAGTTTTATAAGATGCGTCGGTATAGGTCAGCAAGGCGAGGCTGGAATAGTTTATCGTCGCGATAAGCAAACCGATGACAATAGTCAGACGAACTCCTATTCGTTCAGATATAGCGCTACTGGCGGTATTGGCTAATGCAATAACGGCAAACGTCAGCAGGGCCAAGCCGGTCATTAGCGGAGAAAAACCACGGTATACCTGAAAGTAGACAGTCAACAGGAAGATTGAGCCGTAAAAAGCCAAATTCATGATTGCGCCTAATAAAAGGCTGAGAGAGAAAATCTGGTTTCTTAATAAGCTAAGGGGTAAAAAGGCGTTTACACTATTTTTGATATGTACAATCAGCATAATGCATGCAAATGCAAATATTCCCAGACACAGCAATAATGTCTGAGTGAAGGCATAACTTTTTCCAAACTGAATTAAAAGATAAATCAGCGAAAAACTTGTTATCACAAAAAGCAGAATGCCTTTGTGATCGATATTGCGCATTCGTGGCGTTGCCGGTTCATGAACATAGAACATTGTTAAAATTATTCCGACCATACAAATCGGGATATTTAGCAGAAATAGAGCATGCCACGAAATATGCTTGAGGATTAGACCGCCAAAAAATGGTCCAGCTGCGCTAATCACTCCTCCGATAGCGCTCCACCAACCAATGGCTTTACGCCGTAAAGACGAGTTATCGCCACATGCGCCTGTAAGTAATGATAGAGATGAGGGGACGATAAGTGCCGCGCCAACCCCTTGAAAAACTCGCCCCAAAATCATGAGATTTAGAGAGGGAGATAAAGCGCATAGCAAAGAGGCCAACAAAAACAGACCTATCCCGGCCAAGTTGATATTTTTACTGCCATATTTGTCGCTTAACCCTCCTGCAGCCAGTAGCAAAGCAGCGAAGACTATTACATAGGCATCCGGTATCCACTGCAAGATTGAGATATCAGCGTCGAAAACACGAGAAAAAGTGGGGAGCGCAACATTCACGATGGTCACATCCAGCTGAACAACAACATAGCCCAGCGCGGTAATCAACGCGTTAATAAATACCTTGGTGGGAAACAAAGTATCAATTTTGAGGTTTTCACCAGAATACATAGGCTCTCTTCTAAATGACTTTATTCATGTTTGCCGCGTGATTTAAGGATAATAGCCTAGAATAATTGATTTGTGGAGTGGTTAATCTACAATGATTTCCACATTGTTTACACTGGACATTGAGGTCAATTATGAAAAGAAATCTCGGTAGACCTAGAGAGTTCGACCCAAATGACTTTCTTGACATCGCACTAGACTGCTTCTGGACGAGGGGCTATCAGGCCACCTCAATAAGCGACCTAATGAAAGCGTCGGGGCTTGCAAGCGCAAGTATTTACAAGCTTTATCCCGATAAACGAAGCATTTTTTTTGCTGCACTTTCGCAATATATGGAGCAAGGTTTAGGGCGTTTACGAACACGGGCGCAGAAAAAATCACCCGAGGCTGCTTTGCGGGAAACCCTTGAGTACGGAGCATTGCTTTCAACGGGCGCTGAAGGAGAGCGGGGCTGTTTTACTATCGCAGCAGCCAGTGAACTTTTGCCTGGAGATGATGAAGTTAAAGTGAAAGTGCGCAACAAATTTAATGGGATTAAAGAAAACCTGCTGAATATCCTACTACTGGGTCAGCAGATGAAAATTTTCAGAACCGATATTGAAGCTGCTGTCATGGCCGAAACGATTTTTATGATGCTGGAGGGAATGCGGGTGTACGGTAAGGTTAGCCCCGACTATCAGTCACTGGTAAAGGCTAACGAATTTATTATCGGCAGCGTAATGGCGACTCACACTGCCGAGGATCGTGAACTGTAGGCGATTCGGTTATGCAGATTCTTATCTTGGATCAATTCAACAAACCAAGATGCTCGACCAGGATAGAAGTGCCGATGCCTATCAGCACTAAGCCGCCGAGCACTTCAGCCCATTTACCGATAGCGCCACCGAGGAAACGGCCAAGCAGCATGCCTGCCGTCGCCATGATGGTGGTGGCTGCACCGATAGTTAGCGCCATTACCAGAATCTTGACCTGCAGGAAGGCCAGACCTACGCCCACGGCCATCGCATCCAGGCTGGTGGCGATCGCGGTAGTCACTAATAGCCAGAAGCCGTGTCGGCTCGGAATATCCGCCTCTTCGACTTTATCTTTCTTAAAAGCTTCGGTAATCATGCGCACGCCTAAAATCAGCAGCAGGATGAAAGCCACCCAGTGGTCCCAGCTCATGATGAACTTACTGGCGGCGAGGCCGATGCCCCAACCAATAATCGGCGTAATGGCTTCGATAACACCGAAAATTAAACCGGTACGCAGCGCTTCTCTTAACGGAGGACGATGCAATGAGGCTCCCTTACCGATGGCGGCAGCAAAGGCGTCCATTGACATGCCAAAAGCTAAAATCAAGATTGCGTAAGTGTTCATAAAGCAGACCAGTGATGCCTTTAATAGAGAAGAAAGGCTATTAATTTAAAGAGGCGGCTAGTCTGCCATAAAAAAGAAAATAAAAAAACCATATTTTTCATGCACTTATAGCAAGTGGTAAGAGTCTTAGCACAGGCTATACTTGGGCAAAACATCCACAATAGTGTTAAAAAATCATCAGCAGACAAATGAAAACATTGAGTAAATATAGAAACTTAATCAAGAGAGCGGGAAAGATTAGGCGGATATGCTTCAACCCTTATGCCACAGCCTTTGCAGGGTTAAATCACTTTTGTACAATTACAAAAGTTAGGGTCTTTGAAAAAAGATTTGCGACGGGTCGAAACATCCCACAAAACTGAGTTGTGGGATGGAATAATGGAAAGGGCGATCAGTTAACCAGCGCGCCGCCCTCGATATCAATCACGGAACCGGTAACAAACGGGTTATCGATGACAAACAGATAGCCTTTGGCCACATCCTCTGCTCGTCCCCATCTTTGCGCCGGTAGTGCGGCCGCAGCTTTTTCCAGCATTTGCTGGCGGGCTTCTGGAGCCATCGCCGAATAGGCTTCGGTATCGGTTAGCCCGGGACTGACGGCATTCACCCTTAATGGCGATAATTCTTTAGCGAGGATTTTAACCGCGGACTCAAGAGCGGCGTTCATCGCAGTTTTTACTATCGTGCCTGCCACTGTTCGACGAGCCAGAAAACCACTGGTAAAGGTCAGCGTCCCGCCGGGCTTAAGCAAACCGCCAAGGTGTTGAGCAATTGCCAGACTGCCCCAGAACTTGGTTTCAAATGCCTGTTTCGCCGCAGAAAGATCTACTGAGCTGAGAGGGCCACCCGGTGCCTGTGACCCTGCCGTCACCACGATATTGTCAACCGGACCTAAGGTTTTGGCTAAGTCACGCAGTTCTTGCTCATTGGCAATATCTAAGGTCAGAGTGTCGATTGAGGATTTCCCCGACAACTGTTTAGCGGCTTGCTGAAGTTTTTGCGTATTGCGGCCAGCTAAAACGATCGCATCTCCGCGTGAGGTCAGCAGTTGTGCAACTGAGTAGCCAATACCTGAAGCGCCGCCGATGATTAATGTACGTTGTTGGCTCATGATTTTTTCCTGTCGTTGAGAGTATTCAACAACTTTACGCTTTCAAATCCGCTTTGATAATGGAGGTGAAAGTTGAAGCTCTATTCAGGAAAACAGAATAATACGGCTATCCCAGGCAATGCGGCGCAGCGAACTTGGCAATAAATGAGTGATAAGGCATTGAGTGGAAAAACAATCTCAGCTTTCGAGCTTACTGTCATATTCCTGCCGTGCGCGCTCGACTGCGGGCAAATTATCTTGAGTCCAGTTGAACAGGGCCTCGAAAGGAACTTTCAGCGTGCGGCCAAGCGGCGTTATCTCGTATTCAACGGCGATCGGCGAAGTATCAATGACATGACGTTCAATAATGCCGTTGCGCTGTAATTTTCTCAGACTCTGGGTTAGCGCTTTTTGCGTGATGCCTTCCAGTTCGCGCTTTAGCACGTTGAAACGCCGTGGTTGCTGGCACAGAATGGCGAGTATCAGCACTGACCATTTATCGGCAATTTGATCCAGCAATAATCTATGCGGGCAGCTTGCGCGAATAAGAATGGGATGTTCGTCAGACATGGTAGTTTCCTTAAGTATACCTGGTAGCTTTTAAGTGCCTAATTGACACCTAGTATACACAATATACTATCAAGGCTACTAACCCTAACGGAGTATTAGCCTGTGACCACTTCCAATGTAGACGTTCTGTTCCAGCCTTTTCATTTGAAAAACCTGACATTAAAGAACCGAATCGTGATGGCACCCATGACGCGATCTTTTGCGACGCAAGGGATTCCCGGGCAAGAGATCGCGGCTTATTACCAGCGCCGTGCCGAGGGGGAAGTTGGGCTGATTCTGACTGAGGGCACGGTCATCAACCGACCTGCCTCACGAAACGAAGCCAATATTCCTTTCTTCCACGGAGAGCAGGCACTGGCTGGCTGGAAAAAAGTAGCTGCCGATGTTCATGCTGCCGGTGGCAAGATAGGGCCACAGCTTTGGCATACGGGTTCGGTTGCCAGTTTTCTGTCGGATTGGGTTCCCGATGCGCCGGTAGAGAGTCCATCGGCACTTGTCGCGCCCGATCAACCGCGCGGTGAAGCCATGAGCGAAGAGGCGATTGCAGACACTATTTCCGCATTTGCCCAGGCTGCGGCCGATGCAAAACGTCTAGGTTTTGACGTGGCTGAGATCCACGGCGCGCACGGTTATTTGATCGACCAATTCTTTTGGTCTGGCACTAATCTGCGTACTGACAACTACGGCGGCGCGACGCTGAAACAGCGAGCTCGTTTTGCCGCCGAAGTGGTGAAAGCCATGCGCGAAGCCGTCGGGCCTGATTTTCCGCTGATTTTGCGCGTAAGCCAGTGGAAGCAGCAGGACTTTACGGTACGTCTTGCCCCTACGATTACAGAAATGACCGACTGGTTATTACCTTTGGTTGAGGCCGGTGTCGATATTCTCCACTGCTCGCAGCGCCGTTTTTGGGAACCCGAGTTTCCTGAAATTGACGGGGAGCAGGGTTTAAATTTCGCGGGTTGGGCAAAAAAACTCACCGGAGCGGCAACGATTAGCGTGGGTTCAGTGGGCTTGGCGGGCGATTTTATGAGCGCTTTTGCCGGTGAGACTTCCCATCCGGCCAGCATCGAGAATCTGATTGTCCGCCTCGAACGCAACGAGTTTGACCTGATTGCCGTGGGCCGTGCACTGTTGAGCGACCCGCAGTGGGTGACTAAAATCCGCACTGGCAATCACGCTGAGCTGAAAGATTTTACCGCCGCCGCGTTGGCCGAACTGGTTTAATCAGCGCTTTTTTGTCACGCAGCTTATTTGGCCGAGGCGCGTTTATGCCGAAAGTACGAGATAAGCGTGCGGGATAAAAATGCCAGCTCCGTCAAGGTCGTGACGGGGAATGGGCCAGAATACCCTCATTACTCAACTCGCCAGACATCAGGATGCTGCGGGCTGGCGGCTTCGTGGTATATATCCCCCAGCCAGCCCGCGATCTCGTATTCTTCGAGATCTTCAGGAATGATTATCTCGTACAGTCGCGAATACTTTCGTTCAGACATATCGACGCGAAAGACCTGCCAGCTTTGCTCGACACGTTTCACGCCAAGATAGCGACCAAATACGTTAAAGATCATCATTGGTTATTTTCTGCTCCAAAATTTAAGCAACGGTGTTACCGTTATTCCTTGGACTAACACACTGGCGGTAATGATAGTAATTGCCAGATTGGTCATCATAATCGCTTCATGGCCTTGCAGACCATTGGCATAGGCGTAAGCAATATAATTTATGCTGCCAATACCCCTTATCCCGAGCCAACCAAAGAGTAAACGCTGCTGTTTTGAATAAGAAGATCCCCAGGTCGAGATATAAACAGCTAAAGGTCGGACGATACAAAAAATCGCAAATGCCAGCACCAACCCCATTGGGTCCCAATGCTGAGCAAGCGTAACGCCTAATACGATCACAATAGCCGCTGCGAACAGCCGTTCAATGGTTTCCCCGAAAGACAGGGCATCGCCAATGACCAGTCCTACAGACTTTAACGGCGTTCGGTGCTCAATTTCCATTGAATGTCGCGTATGCGGATTGATCATCATTTCGGCGGGAGGGTTGTCATCCTCATCTTCCGCAGTGGGATTTTTTTGCTGTACTCTCAGCTCGGCGCTACGCAGGCCAACACCTGCAGCAAAGGCGGCAAGGAAACCTGAGGCTTCTACGGAAATTGCCAGCGCGAAGCTTAAGCAAATAAGCGACAGCGCGATAAAATCACTCGGTGCGACCTCGCCCTGTACGTGCCGCCAGTGGGTTGATATTAGCCCGATCAGCCTGCCAAGCCCGTAACCTATACCCAGTCCAATGACCAAGGCCCACAGAACGTCAACCGCGAACCAGTGTAGCCATTGCATGCTGCTTAACGCGCCGTCGGCGTTATGCCACAGCAGCGCCAGCATCAGTAAAGGCAGGGCAGTACCATCGTTCAGCCCGGCCTCGCTTGAGAGGGCAAGCCGCAAACTATCGTCGTCGCGCGAATCATTGATGGCAATAAGGCTGGCAAGCACTGGGTCAGTGGGGGCAAGTACCGCAGCTAAGGCCAGAGATATTGGCCATGAAATTCCAGTGAGGTAATGCGCGATAATCATAATACCGAGCACGGTTAAAATCATCCCTGGCCCGGCCAGCCGGAAACCGATTTTCCAGATGCTGGCTCTTAAAGGCAGGCGAATCTTTAATCCGGTTATAAATAGTGAAGTGGCAATGGCAATTTCAGTTACGCGGCTGACAATAGTTGAATGCGCTAACACGTCCAGGCGTAAAACATCAAATCCCCACGGTCCACACAGAATTCCGACCAGCAGATAAATGCCGAAAATGGGGATTGGAGTACGATTTATCCAACCGAATGAAAGTGACATCAGCAGTAGCAGCCCACCTGTTGCTGCTGTCCATGCGAGATAGTTCATGATTCCCCTGAAATAACTGGTTAAAAAATAGCAAAAATAAAGGCTTAGCGTATTGATTATAGTACAGACAAAAAAATACCCGCACGCGGCGGGCAAAGTTGCTTAGAACACAGGGGAAAAGACTAATAAAGCTAGCAGAGCTTTTGTTATATTGCTAATCGGGCAGGAAAAAATAATTCTAAAATCAACGTTGATTGGTCGTTAATTGTGGCAAGTTTAGTGGGGAGTCAAAATAACATTTGTGCATTTGAATTTGCACTCTTGGCTTATTCATTTTTAGCGTTAGCTTTGCCGTTATTGAGCATTTACCTTTATCGCAAAAAGCGGAATATTTGATTTAAAACATAAACGCACTGCGCTGCCTGGTACTTAGGTCAATCACTCTCGTTTGCTTATCCTCGATGCCGTGGAGACCCAGGATTGATGGAATCATTTACCAAAATGCTTTAATTGCCGAGTGCCGATATCCCTTTTGTCTGATTATTATTTTGGAGTTGAGCATGACTATCCACAATGCTATTACCGAGTTGGTAGGCAATACGCCATTATTAAGGCTTAATCGATTTAGTGAGCGGTTTAATTTGGACGTCGACCTGCTTGCCAAACTGGAGTATTTCAATCCAAATCACAGCATCAAAGATCGTATTGCACTGGCCATGATTGAAGAAGCCGAACGCACTGGTAAATTAAAACCCGGCGTGACGCTGGTAGATACAACCAGTGGGAATACCGGCATTGGTTTGGCGGCAATTGCCGCAGCAAAAGGTTATAAATTTCGCGTTTATTTACACGATAAACTCAGCGATGAGCGTTTTGCTATTCTCAGCGCGTTTGGGGCGGAAATTATTCCATTCAGTCACGTACCGGGGTTTGATAAAATACTCGAAAACAGCGACGGCGATTTTGTAGCCGCCGCCAAATGGCTGGCGGATAATGTGATCCGTAAAGAGCCGAACATCTTCTTTACCTACCAGTTGGAAAATCCGGCTAACCCTCTGGCGCATTATCGCAACACGGGGCCTGAAATCTGGCAGCAAACCGGCGGGCAGGTTGATATTGTTATCGCCTCGGTGGGTACCGGCGGTACGCTGTCAGGGGCGGGGAAATATCTCAGGCAGCTTAAACCGGATATCAAACTGATTGCCGTGGAACCCGGCGTTCATTCTATTCCTGACCGTGACAATCCTGAGGCCAGGGAAATTACCGGTGTTCATGCTTTTAGCCACGTTTTACCGGAACGGGTGCCGTTAACGTTGGATAGAGAATTGTTCGACGAAGCTATCGCCATCGAAAGTTGGCAGGCGGTGCAGGCGGCTCGTGAAGTGGCAATAACCGATGGCATTTTGATTGGCGAATCTTCCGGCGCAGTGCTGTTTGCTGCGCGAGAGGTGGCTCGTCGCCCGGAAAATAAAGGAAAGCGTATTGTCACTATTCTTGCCGACAGTGGCTTGACTTATCTGTCGACCGGCCTGTTTGATAGCACGCTCAGCGTTGAGCAAATAAAAATCGACGCCCTGCGCAAAAGCCGTGTCAGCGCCTAAGAATTCTATTAGCGTTTGCCAGTAGATTATGCCAAAGAATTTATTGTATTAACCCGATGCTATTTTGATGGCGAAGATGCTGCCCCTGCGGTAATACAAAACGGGGCAGCATTGTAGTGAAGAATTTCGCAATGGAATTTTAGTAAAGAGTTACTGCTTATCCAGAGACCAAGTTGCAGTATTTACGTCAACACTAACCGGTAGTAGTCCGTTACTCTTGAATTTATCGGCGATGACCTGCTGTTGTTTAAACACTTCCGGCGTCATTCGCTCCGCGCCGAACGGCATTCTCGCCAGCGCTTTTGCCCAGATTTTCTTGTCCAGACCGGTGGATGTAGACTGGATTTCTGCCGTTTCATCAGGATGCGCGTTTGCCCAGTCGCTGGTGGACTTTAGCTCGTCAATTAATTTCAGCGCGGTTTGCGGATAAGTTTCGGCAAATTTTCTGCTCGACAGGAAGAAAGTGTAATGTGGCACCAAATCCACGGCGTTGGTCACTTCTCGGGCGTTGGCATGGGTTTCCACTTCAGCCAGGAACGGGTCCCAGATAGCCCACGCATCAATGGCTCCGCGTTGGAAGGCGGCGCGGGCATCGCTTGGGGCCAGGTATACTGGGGTAATGTCTTTATAACTCAGACCGGCTTTCTCCAACGCAGCGACCAGCAAATAGTTGACGTCAGAACCTTTATTCAGCGCCACGCGTTTTCCCTTGAGATCGGCCACAGTTTTGATGGTCGAATTTGCAGGTACCACGATAGCTTCTGTTTTCGGACTGGCAGGAGAGTGCGCCAGATACACCAGATCGGCCTTCGCCGCCTGGGCAATCACCGGGGGTGCATCACCGGTTGCCGCGAGGTCAATACTGCCGACGTTGAGGCCTTCAAGCATTTGTGGACCCGCGGTGAATTCCACCCACTTAACCGCAATACCCTGTTTCTTGAAATCGTCATCCAGCGTGCCGCGATATTTCAGCAGCGCGAAAATATTGGCTTTTTGATAGCCAATATTGACCACTTTTGGCAACGCCTCGGCACTAGCCGAGGGTATCGAACCTAAAAGCACTGCCGCAGACAGCACACTACGCACTAAAATTTTCATTAATTGTTTTCCTGAGCTTATAGCTGAAAGATCGGTAGTGGAAAAAATATAACAAAATTCGTAATAAGCGCTTAATAGAATAAAGTCATAACTTAGATGAAAGCTTTACTCGGCCCAGACCGCATCGCGAACGTTAATAGCACGCGCAATTAATCCCAGCGCATAGAAGCGATCGGCGATGGCTTGCTGGTCGCGAATAATCCCTAAACCCATTCTCTGGGTTTGATGACTGCGGCGCGCCAGCGCAAGACTTAGCGAATCTGTGGCCAGTCCAAGCTCGGCCGAGAGCAGGCTGGCCGCCTCGTTTCGGTTGGCATCGATATAACGCCCGGTCTGCACCAGCGCGTCCATCAACTGATGCAGCAGATCGCCTGAATGGGTGGCAAATTCCCGGTGCGCCAGATAAAACTGATGATTGTTTACCCGCCCACTGCCGTTGGCGATAACGCGCAGTTGCCCGCAGCGTTCGGCGTCGCTGAGCAGCGGGTCCCACATCATCCAGGCATCAACGGCGTGGTGATCGCTGGGCGTCAGCGGATATTTAGGCGGTGAATACACGACTCTCACGTCGTCAAGCGTCAGGCCTGCCTCGTCGAGAATCTGCACCAGCAGATAATGAACGTTGGAACCTTTATTTACTGCGATACGTTTACCCCGCAGATCGCTGATATTTACGATGGGGCTTTCATTCGCGACCAGCAGCGCCACGCTTTGCGGTGCCGCAGGTTCCCAGGCGACATACAGCACCCGATTATCACTGGCCTGTGCAAACAGCGGCGGAACTTCGCCGGTGGTGCCGAAATCAATCTCGCCGTTGCTCAATGCATGCAGTAATTGAGGACCGGCGGGGAATTCACTCCACAGCACGCTAATCCCGCTGCCCGCGAACTGCTGTTCCAGCGATTGTCGCGCCTTGAGAATCCCGAGATTGCCAAATCTTTGATAGCCAATCCGCAGCTCGCGTTCATGGGGCGCGCGATTGCGATGACTGCGCTGGCCGTTGCCACTGGGGCTGCGTCGCGGTTTGATTAAACCGAGATGCCCCAGATGCGTGCGCAGTGTGTGACGACTGATCCCCAGCAGCGACGCGGTTTGCAGCTGGTTGCTGCCGCTGATTTCAAAGGCATTGCGCACCAGTGCATCGGTGACTCGTTGATAAATCTGCTGATTGCCGCTTTGCAGATGCTGACGGATAAATTCGTCCAGCGCCTGTTCACTGGCGGGTAAAGTGTCTGCGCTCACCGAGCTGAGACGCAGTTGGCGTGGAGAAATGATCGTTTCGCGGCTGAGCAGCACGGCATTGTGCAGGGTATTTTCCAACTCGCGAATATTGCCCGGCCACGGATATTCCATCAAGGCAGCCATCGTCTCGTCGCTAATTTGTAGCTGAGGGCGGCCGAGACGACGGGCATACAGCCGCAGAAAATGCTCTGCCAGCAGTGGAATATCTTCGCGACGCTGGCGCAGCGGCGGCAGGGTTACGGCTGCAACATTGAGACGATAATAGAGATCTTCCCGGAAACGGCGTTCGCGGATCGCCTGCGCTAAATCAACGTGAGTCGCCGCAATTACCCGCACATTGACCTTCACGGCGCGGTGCGAGCCAACCCGGGTTACCTCACGTTCCTGCAATACTCGTAACAGTTTGACCTGCAAAGGTAAACTCAGCTCGCCTATTTCATCCAGCAGCAGCGTTCCGCCCTCGGCGGCTTCAAACCAACCCTGATGGCGATCGCGTGCGCCGGTAAATGCGCCTTTTTCATGACCAAACAGTTCCGACTCCGCCAGGCTTTCCGTGAGCGCACCGCAGTTCACTGCCAAAAATGGCTGCTGCCTGCGCGGGCTGTGGTGATGCAGATAACGGGCCACCACCTCTTTGCCGGTTCCGGTTTCCCCTACAATCAGCACAGTGGCGTCGGTAGGGGCGAGGCGGTCAAGCACGCTTTGAAAGGCGAGCGACGCGGGATCGATCAAAGTAGGGCCGTGATTCTGCATCTTTCACTCCAGCGGGTTGGTAAACGGTAAGAAACAATACCGTTGTACTGGCCGTTGAGCGAGACGGCAAAATTGAGATTTGTTGCAAATGCGGCAGCGTGGTGGCAGCGGTTGTTGCATTTGCAACAAATTTTTGAACATGCAGAATTTTTAACGCATTGATATTTATTGATTTTAAATTTTTACCGTCTTGGCATACTTCCTGCTTTTACCTTTATAACCAAACGGATGTTTTGTATCTAATAAATTAAGATATCGTTATATAGGAAAGTGATAATGAGCGACTCAGTACAGGACAACATCAACGTATTCTGGTTTCTACCGACCCATGGAGACGGGCGTTATCTGGGAACCACTGAGGGTGGCCGTCCGGTAGATTTACCTTATTTACAACAAGTTGCATTAGCTGCCGATAGTCTCGGCTACTACGGCGTGCTTATTCCAACCGGTAAAAGCTGTGAAGATTCCTGGCTGGTAGCCTCGGCATTGGCACCGATTACCAAAAAACTGCGTTATCTGGTCGCGGTGCGTCCGGGACTGCAACCGCCGACGCTGGCGGCACGCATGGCGGCAACGCTGGACCGACTGTCAGAAGGCCGCTTGCTTATCAACGTGGTGACCGGCGGCGATCCGGTAGAAAACAAAGGCGACGGTATTTTCCTCGGCCACGCCGAGCGTTATCAGGTGACGCGCGAATTCCTTGACGTTTATTCCCGCCTGCTGAAGGGCGAAAAAGTTGATTACCACGGCGAACATATTCATGTCGAGGGCGCTGAAGTGCTGTTTCCGCCGGTTCAGGAAGATGGCCCACCGCTGTATTTCGGAGGGTCTTCTGACGAGGCCATCGACGTGGCGGCTAATCAGATCGACACCTACCTGACCTGGGGTGAACCGGTGGAGCAGGTTAAAGAGAAGCTTGAAGTGGTGCGCAGACGTGCCGCCGCGCGTGGTCGTAAACTGAATTACGGCATTCGTTTGCACGTTATTGTGCGTGAAACCGAAGAGGAAGCCTGGGCAGCCGCTGACCGTTTAATTGCTCATCTTGATGAAGACACTATCGCCGCCGCGCAGAAAATTTTTGCGCGTATGGATTCCACCGGGCAGGCACGTATGAGCGCCCTGCACGGCGGTTCTCTCGACGGACTGCGTATCGCGCCAAACCTGTGGGCCGGTGTCGGGCTGGTTCGCGGCGGTGCGGGGACGGCGCTTGTGGGTAAGCCGCAGCAGGTCGCCGAGCGTATTCGTGAGTATCAGGCGCTGGGCATCGAGAACTTTATCTTCTCTGGTTATCCGCACCTCGAAGAGGCTCATCGCTTTGCCGAACTGGTGATGCCGCTGCTGCCACTGGCCTCTAACGCCGAAAAAAAGCAGCGTACGGTGAATACCGGGCCGTTCGGCGAAACCATCGGTGGCGATCGCCGTCCGGTGAAACAAACCAGCGCCAGCTAAGGAACTATTCATGAGCCAACAATCAATCGATCAACCTATTCAGTTTGCCTATTGGGTGCCAAACGTTTCTGGCGGGCTGGTGATCAGCAATATTGAACAGCGCACCAGCTGGGATTTCGACTACAACCGCAAGCTGGCGCAAATCGCCGAACGTGCCGGTTTCGATTACGCACTGACGCAAATTCGTTTTACCGCCGGTTACGGGGCTGACAATCAGCATGAGTCCGTGAGTTTTTCTCAGGGGCTACTAGGTGCTACCGAAAAGCTGAAAGTGATTGCCGCACTGCTGCCCGGTCCGTGGAATCCTACATTGGCGGCCAAACAAATCGCCACTATCAGCCATCTAACCCATGCCCGCATCGCGGTAAATATCGTCAGCGGCTGGTTTCGCGGTGAGTTTAAGGCGATTGGCGAGCCGTGGTTGGACCACGAAGAACGCTACCTGCGATCCGAAGAGTTTATCCGCTGCCTTCGCGGTATTTGGCAGGAGGAAACTTTTAATTTTGCCGGTGATTTCTACCGCTATCGTGACTATGTGATGAAGCCAAAACCGCTTAATCCGCTGCCAGAAATCTTTCAGGGTGGCAGTTCACGCGCGGCTCGCGACATGGCCGCTCGTGTCTCCGACTGGTATTTCACCAATGGCAATAGTGTAGAAGGCATCCGCCAGCAGGTTGAAGATATTCAGCTGAAAGCAGCCGCTAATCAGCATCAGGTCAAGGTAGGCGTTAACGGTTTTGTCATTGCCCGCGATACCGAACAGCAGGCGCAGCAGGTATTGCAGGAAATTGTGGCTCAGGCCAATCCCGAAGCGGTAAAAGGCTTTGCCCATGAGGCAAAAAATGCCGGGAATGCTTCGCCTGAAGGTGAAGGTAACTGGGCAAAATCCACCCTTGAAGATTTAGTCCAATATAACGATGGCTTTAAAACCAATCTGATTGGTACACCGCAGCAAATTGCCGAGCGCATCATTGCACTGAAAAATACCGGCGTCAGTCTGATGCTGCTGGGCTTCCTGCACTTCCATGAGGAGGTCGAGTTCTTTGGCCGCGAAGTTATCCCGCGGGTTCGTGAATTGGAACGCCAGCAGCAGCAGCAGCGGGAGTTGGCGCATGGCTGACCGGCGTATCGTCATCGTCGGCGGCGGTTTTTCTGGTACCGCGCTGGCAGTACACCTGCTGCGCAACGGCGCTGGTGGACTGAAAGTTACGGTGATAGAACCCCGTGAACAGCTGGCGCGCGGCGTGGCCTATGGCACGCAGGATCCGGCGCATCGCATCAATGTGCCAGCCGAGCGGATGCAGCTTTCAGCAGCCGAAGAGGGCGATTTTGATCGCTGGTACCGAACCACCGAGGCTTTTAATGAAGATACTGCGGCCCGCTGGCACGACGGCAAAGTCTATCCGCAGCGCGGCCAGTTTGGTGTTTATATCGCCGAACAGCTTTCCCGCGCGACAGCGTCTTCTCCTGTCGAGTTGACCCACGTCCGCGAGCCGGCGGTAGCGCTGGAGGGCGACACAGTGATCACCGCTTCCGGCCAGCGTTACCAGGCTGATGAGGTGGTGCTGGCAATCAGCCACCCTCCACCGGCATTGCCCGGCGCGCTTGAAGCATTAAAAGATCACCCGGCACTGATTGCCAATCCGTGGGAGGTTGATGCTTTGGACCGTGTTGCAGAACAGGATCGCGTGGCGATCATCGGCAGCGGTTTAACCATGTCTGACGTGCTGGCTTCGCTAAATCGATTGGGTCATCAGGGGCCGGTGGTGGCGTTTTCCCGCCGTGGCCAGCTGCCGCGCCCGAATCTCGGCGGTTCTTTTGAACCGCGCCCGTTGAATTATCAGCAACAACAAGCCAGCACCGCGCGCGGCTGGTTGCGACGGGTCCGCCAGGAGGTGGCGCAGGCGGCGGAGCAAAACCTGCCTTGGCAGCTGGTACTGGATGACATCCGCCTTCACGGCCAACAGCTGTGGCAGCAACTTTCCCTAAACGAGCAGCGCCGTTTTTTGCGCCACCTCCGCCCGTGGTGGGACGTGCACCGCTACCGCATTGCACCGCAGGTCAGCGCGGTGATTGAACACCTGCAGAGTGAAGGGCGTTTGCAGCTTCAGGCGGCTCGCCTGCTGAGTGCCAAAGCCGAAGGTAATGCTTTGCGGCTGACTCTGCAGCCACGAGGCGGCGAACCGAAGATTTTGCTCGTCGATAAGCTGGTAGTCACTACCGGACCGGCTCACGGCACCTTGCTAAAAACCGATGCGTTGCTTAACCAACTGGCGACGCAAGGGCTGATTCAGGCCGATCCGCTGGCGCTGGGCATCGCTGTCAATGCTGATTCGCAGACCTTAAATCTCGACAACCAGGCCAACCCGCATCTTTACGTGGTGGGTCCATCGGCGCGTGGCCGTTTTGGCGAGCTGATGGGTCTGCCGCAGGTTGCCGAACATGCTGAAACGGTGGCTCGCCAATTGCTGAACATCCACGCTAGCCAGCCGGTTGAACGATGTCCAACTTCACCGAAAATCCTCTGATATTTTCCTGATTTTTTTGTGAGTTTTTCCTGATTTATTCAGATAACTATTGTGATCCGGGCAGCTTGCAGAGACCCGGTTATCCAGGGAGTACGCTATGTCATCGCAACGTGAAATTCGCTTAAACGCTTTTGATATGAACTGTGTCGGTCACCAGTCACCGGGTCTGTGGGCACATCCGCGCGACCGCTCATGGCAGTATAAAGATTTGGAATATTGGACCGATTTGGCACGATTGCTGGAGCGCGGAAAATTCGACGGCCTGTTTATCGCCGACGTGCTGGGCGTGTACGACGTGCTGGATGGTAACAACGACGCGGCCATTCGCAACGCCACTCAGGTGCCGGTCAATGATCCGTTGGCGCTGATTACCCCGATGGCGCTGGTTACCGAGCATCTTGGATTCGGCCTGACGGCGTCGTTGTCGTTTGAACATCCTTATCCGTTTGCCCGTCGCCTGTCGACCTTGGATCATCTGACCAAGGGGCGCATCGGCTGGAATATCGTGACTTCGTATTTGGAAAGCGGCGCGCGCAACATTGGCTATCAGGCGCAGGCCGATCACGACGCACGCTATGACTACGCCGACGAATATTTACAGGTGGTCTACAAGCTGCTGGAGGGGAGCTGGGAAGAGGGTGCAATTTTACGCGACCGCGAGCGTCGGGTGTTCAGTGATCCAGGTAAAATCCACCCGATTAATCATCAGGGAACCTTCTTCCAGGTGCCGGGAATTCACCTTTGTGAGCCATCACCGCAGCGCACGCCGGTTCTTTATCAGGCAGGGGCTTCCAGTCGCGGCAAGCAGTTCGCCGCCGAACATGCCGAGTGCGTGTTTGTTGCCGTGCCGTCAAAAGTGCTGCTGAAGAAAACGGTGGCGGATATTCGTCGTCGTGCCGCAGAGGCTGGGCGCGATCCACGCAAGGTACTGATTTTCAATCTGCAAACAGTGATCGTCGGCGAAACCGACCAGCAGGCACAGGCCAAGTGGCTGGATTATAAAAGTTATGTCAGCTACGAGGGCGCACTGGCGCTGATCTCCGGCTGGACCGGCATCGACTTTGGGCAATATCAGCCGGATCAGGTGCTAAAACATCTGCACACCAACGCCATTCAGTCGGCAGTTGAAACCTTCTCGACCGCCGATCCTGACCGCCAGTGGACCGTGCAGGCATTGGCAGACTGGGTCGGCATTGGCGGCTTTGGTCCACTCATTGTCGGAAGTGCCGCAACAGTGGCCGACGAGCTGCAAAGCTGGGTCGAAGAGACCGATGTTGACGGTTTTAATCTGGCCTATGCGGTGACGCATGAAACCTTTACCGACGTAGTTGACTTGCTGGTGCCCGAGCTACAAAAACGTGGCGTTTACAAGCAGGATTACCAGACGGGCACGCTGCGTGAAAAATTGTTTAATCAGGGTGACCGTTTGCAGGCACCGCATCCGGGCGCGGGTTATCGCCGCAACACAAAGCAGGAAACCCAGCCTGTGCACAGCTAATGAAAGGTAAGTTTTAACCTGTTTTCTGGTTCGCAACCGGGTCGGCTCCATGCTTGCCCGGCTTTTGCATTGCTATTAATTAATGCTATCAACTTATTGATTTTAATGAATTTATTATCAATATTTGTTGTTTGTTATCCCCCGTAAAGCCCTTTATAACTGCTTCTTAGTACTTGTTAAAAGCGGTTGCACCTGTTTGCCAACACTTCTCTTCATATGATTAAAAAAACAGAGGGTTTTATGAGCACCATTAATATTGATGACGGCATCGATGTGCCGCCATTGCATTCAACACCAATAGGTTCAGTCAGCGACGTGGCTCAGCTGATCAACACCAGCGACAGTAAAAACAGCTATGCCCGCTGGATAGTTTTTCTGGCGCTGGGCGGCGTGTTTTTAGACGCCTATGACTTGACTACGCTGTCCTATGGCATCGACGATGTGGTTAAAGATTTCAGCCTGACCCCAACGCTCACCGGCTTTGTTGCTTCATCGATTATGCTCGGCACCATTGTCGGCAACCTACTCGGTGGCTGGCTGACGGACAAATACGGGCGCTATTCCGTCTTTATGGCTGACATGCTGTTCTTCGTGGTTTCTGCTATCGCCGCCGGTCTGGCACCTAATGTTTGGGTATTAATCGGCGCCCGTTTCCTGATGGGAGTCGGCGTCGGCATCGACTTGCCGGTGGCGATGGCCTATCTGGCCGAATTCTCGAAATTTACCGGCAAAGCCAACAAAGCTTCGCGCGTAGCGGCCTGGTGCCCAATGTGGTACGCCGCGTCCTCGGTGTGTTTTCTGATCATCTTTGGTTTGTATTTCTTGCTGCCGAAAGAGCATATCGACTGGCTTTGGCGTGCGTCACTGCTGTTTGGCGCAGTGCCTGCGTTGTTGATCATTGCGGTGCGCAGCAAATTTATGAATGAATCACCGCTGTGGGCGGCCAATCAGGGGGATTTGAGTGGCGCAGCGCGTATTCTGCGCGATTCTTATGGCATCCAGGCGCATGAAGATAAAGAGGCGATTGCCAAACAGGTCAAACAGACGCCGCCAAAAGTCAGCTTCCGCGTGCTGTTCCAGAAACCTTATCGCGAACGCACTATCGTTGCCGGAGTGATGAATGTCTGTGTATCTTTCGAATACACCGCAATTGCCTTTTTCCTGCCATCGATTCTGGCGCAGTTTCTCGGCGCCGGGGTGTTTGAAACTATCTCTGCGTCGCTGGGGCTTAACGCGCTGTTTGCCTTTACCGGCGGCCTGCTGGGTATGCGTCTGGCGTGGAAATTCCCGTCTCGTCACGTTGCTATTGCCGGTTTTGCCTTGCAGTTTATTGCTCTGGTTGCGCTGGCACTGATTGGCCATCCGACGGCGCTTATTGGCATTGTTTTCGCCATCCTGATGCTAGGTCTGTGGCTGTTTGCCGAAGGTTTTGGCCCAGGCGCGCAGATCATGATTTATCCGTCCCTGTCTTACCCAACTCATATCCGCGCAACCGGCGTCGGTTTCAGCCGATCCTTATCAGGTATCGGCAGTGCGCTGGCACTGTTTATCTTGCCAATTTTGCAGGCCACCTTTGGCACCAACATGTTCTGGATTGTCTCTCTGAGCGCGCTGCTGCCTATTGCCTTCCTGTTGGTGGTGCGCTTTGAACCAACCCGCCGCGATATTGACGACCATACCGAAAATGGAGAACAACATGTCTGAACAACATCACGCTACCCCTGATTATCAACAGATCGCTGCCCGTTTCCGGCAGATTTTTGCCCGCATCGCCGAAGGCGCGGTGGAACGCGAGCGCGATCGGGTGCTGGCGGTCGAGCCAATTCGCTGGCTGAAAGAGGCTGGTTTCGGCACCTTGCGAATTCCGGTGAGTCAAGGCGGTTTTGGCGTCACGTTACCGCAGCTGTTTCAGTTGTTAACCGAGCTCGCCGAGGCTGATTCCAACCTGCCACAGGCTTTGCGCGCGCACTTTGCTTTTGTTGAAGATCGACTGAATCAGCCCGACAGCGAAGCTAGGCAGCGCTGGTTCCGCCGCTTTGCCGACGGCGAGCTGGTGGGCAGCGGTTGGACAGAAATCGGCAATCTGAAGTTGGGCGAAGTAATAACAAAGGTCACACCGGCAGATAATGGCTGGCTGCTAAACGGGCACAAGTTTTACAGCACTGGCTCACTGTATGCCGACTGGATTGATGTTTACGCCCAGCGCGCCGACAACGGCCGCGATGTGATTGCACTAGTCAACACTCATCAGAGCGGAGTAAAGCTCGACGATGACTGGGACGGTTTCGGCCAGCGCCTGACCGGCAGCGGCAGCACGCGTTTTGAGCAGGCCGCGGTGGAGGCGTCGCACGTCTATGACTTCAGCGAGCGTTTCCGTTATCAGACCGCGTTTTATCAGCACGTTTTATTGTCAACGCTGGCCGGAATTGGCCGTGCGGTCACTCGTGATGCAGCACTGGCAGTCGGCAATCGCAAACGTATTTACAGTCACGGCAATGCTCGGCAGGTGAAACAAGACGTGCAGGTGTTGCAGGTTGTGGGGCAGGTTTCCAGCTGGGCCTACGCGGTCGAAGCCACAGTGCAGCAGGCTACCCATGCGTTACAGCAGGCTTTTGAGCTGCATGAAAGTAAAGATCAAGCAGCAATTCAACAGGCAAACGTGCAGGCCGAGCTTGATGCAGCCAAGGCTCAGGTGATCGCCAGCGAACTTATTCCACGCGCGGCCACTGAGCTGTTCAATGCTTTGGGGGCTTCAGATACTCGTACCAGTAAAGCGCTGGACAGGCATTGGCGTAACGCGCGCACCGTCGCGTCGCATAATCCGGTGATCTACAAAACTCGTAACGTCGGCGACTGGGAAGTTAACGGCAGCGATCCGACCTTTATCTGGCAAATCGGCAACGGCGAATAAGGCGTCAAGATAACTCAGGTTTATATCGCCGACACGCCATCCGGTGGCACAGAAAAATACGCGATGTGGTGAATTTAGTCTTACTATAAATCAGCAGAATCAACTGTTCAGCTTTGTTATTGGCTTATCTTAGGGATCCATTTAATGACAGACCAAAAAACCGGTATTGTAGTCTTCGACATCGACGGTACCCTGACTGACAGTATTCCCCAGCACCAATTTGCGTTTGAAAACGCTCTACGGTCTTTTAATTTTCCGGCGCTGAGAACTGATTGGGTAAACTATCTGCATCATACCGACAGTGCGATATTCGTGCAGGCGTGGGCCGAGGCGAAATTTACCTCATTGAGTGATCTGGCAGAGTTAGAAACGCGTTATATACGCGAATTGGATCAACAATTAGCGAAAAAACCTTTTGCTGAGATCGCCGGTGCGGCTTCTTTTATTCATTGGTTAAATGAACAGGGTTGGAAAGTCGTCTATGCCACCGGCAGTTTACGGTACGGCGCCGAGAAAAAGCTGGCTGCGCTAGATATTGATTTACGCGATGCCATTTTGGTGACGGCTTCTGAATACCTAACTCGGGAAGATTTGCTGATTAACGCCATTAAACAGGCAACTGAGAAATATTCTTTGGCTGCCGGTCAAAAGATTATTTCCATTGGCGATGGTGTTTGGGATCTCAAGACAGCAGAAAATCTCGACGTGGCGTTTATCGGCATCGGCGTTGGCGCAAAAGCCAAACTGCTTACCGACCTCGGTGCAACGGTTTTTGCCGACTTTAATGAATTGAGAAAACAGGGGGAGCATTTAATTCATTGAGCGTAAAGGGGAAAGAGGTACAGCAAATTTCAGGAAATTTACCCAAGGCCGTTTATACACGTTCACAACTAGAAAATGGGTTGCCTTGGCAACCCGTTTTATTTTCAAAGGCCGGTATTTTCGCGGATAAATTGCCGGGCTTTGAGGGCGTATTCCAACGGATTGGCAATTGCCGGGTCTTGCTCGGCCTCGACTACCATCCATCCTCGGTAACCGCTTTTTTCCAGCAATGAAAATATTGGCGCAAAGTCGATATCGCCGTCGCCGGGCACGGTAAACATTCCCTGACAGACGCCGCCCATAAAGGAAATGTTATCCTGCTTCACCCGACTCAACACTGCGGTACGACAGTCTTTAAGGTGTACGTGGCGGATGCGGGCAAGGTGTTTTTCCAACACATTGACCAGAGCTTGCTGATTCAGTTCTGAGGCGTAAACGTGGCCGGTGTCGAACAGCAGATAAACATTTTGGTTCACCACGCCCATAAACTGGTCAATCTCTTCCGGGGTTTGAATACCCGTTCCCATATGGTGGTGCAAACAAACCGAAATACCCTTTTCAGAAGCCAACTCTGCCAAGTGGTTATAACCGTCGGCAACCCGCTGCCACTCAAGCTCGTTGAAAACAGGTTTCACGCCATAAACTGGCTGAGGTAACCCCTGAATACTGCCGCTTTGCTCGGAACAACCAATTACTTTAGCGCCCATGCTGTGCAGGAAATCCAAAGTTTCTCGAAATTCTTGTATCGTTTGCTCGCCGCGACCGTCGGCAAAAAAGGTGCTGAACCACGCATTGCAGATTTCTAAGCCGCGAAGCGCCAATGCCGGTTTAAGCACAGCAGGATCGCGGGGATATTTGCTGCCAACCTCGCTTCCGGTAAATCCGGCGAGTGCCATTTCACTAATACACTGCTGAAAGCTATTTTCGATGCCCAGTTCGGGCATGTCATCGTTGGTCCAGCCGATTGGCGCTATCGCCAGTTTTACAAATTCGCGGTTCATGGTTCAGTCCCTGGAAAAGTTACTTTTTGCTGTTCAGATAGTGACTAATCCCGTGGATCACCAGCGCATGGTCGTCCTCGGAAGGCAGCCCGCTGACGCTTACCGCGCCAAAAACAGCCCCGGATTTTGTCAGTAATGGAAAACTACCGCCGTGATCGCAATACTCTGCCTGATTGATAAAGGTGTGATGTTCCATGCGCGTGCCGGATTGTTCGTAGTTCAGACCCGCAAATAAAGAGGAATGGGCGAGTCGCAGCACGGTATTTCTTTTTCGCTTCATCCATTCCAGATTATCGGCGCTTGAACCTGGCAAGGCTGATAGGAAAAGAGGCTGGCCGAAAGCAAACACCTCGATAGCAACCGGAGCATTGGCTTCTGAGGCGCGTTGATGAATGGCATTACCAATTGCCCAGGCGGAATTAAAATCGAAATCAAGATTGTTGAAACGGTATTCGCGCTCTTGCTCAAGCAAAACGTCGAGGGTGAGAAGTTGACTCATTTTAATAACTCCTGAATTAAACAGCGAAAAGATCATAAGCAAGAGGCTAAGCGAAAGGCATGAAAGTTTCAATTTCAATTTAAAATGAAATAAATGAACTATTTTTTATTTACATTTGATTTTATTGAAAATAATCACAAAATCTGACTTGTCAGACTGGATGATTACCGCAATGAAGTTGCATATTTGTGATAATCATCACTTAACACACGATGATGAAATGGGATGGATAGACTCAATTTTATTGCGCGATTAAATTATTGTTATGTTATAACATAATAAATATAACAAGGTATTTAATCACTGATAAGAGGTCATCTGATGCCGATTCAATCTGTTACCCCGGCTTCCCACCATCGAGATATGCGCTTACCCGTTACCGTGTTATCCGGCTTTTTAGGTGCTGGCAAGACCACGTTACTCAATCATATTCTGAATAATCGACAGGGATTGCGCGTCGCGGTAATCGTTAATGATATGTCAGAAGTGAATATTGATGCCGCTCTGGTCAGGGCAGGTGGCGCCGAGCTTTCCCGCACCGATGAAAAACTGGTAGAGATGAGCAATGGTTGTATCTGCTGCACGCTGCGTGAAGATTTGCTGATTGAGGTCAATCGACTGGCCAAAGCGGGGCGCTTCGAGCACCTGGTTATTGAGTCAACCGGCATTTCTGAACCTCTGCCGGTCGCGGAAACATTTACTTTTGCCGATGATCAGGGGCAAAGCCTGTCCGACATTGCTCGTCTGGACACGATGGTCACGGTAGTTGATGCCTACAACTTTTTAAAAGACTACGAATCTGACACGCCTTTGCAGGAGCGCGGCGAATCCTTAGGAGAATTAGATGAACGCACCGTGGTCGATTTATTGATTGAGCAGATTGAATTTTGCGACGTGTTAGTGCTGAACAAAATCGATCTTATTGCTACCGAGCAGCAAGAAAAGCTGTTTGCCATTCTGCATAGCCTGAATCCACGGGCAAAAATTGAGGTTGCTTCTTTTGGAAAGGTGCCTCTGGAAAAGGTGCTTAATACGGGGCTTTTCGACTTTGAACAGGCAGCTCAGGCACCGGGTTGGTTAAAGGAACTGCGCGGTGAGCATACCCCGGAAAGCGAAGAATACGGCATTGGCCATTTCGTTTATCGAGCGCGTCGGCCTTTCCATCCTCAGCGTTTTGCCGCGATCATTGAGAATAAATTGCAGGGCGTGGTGCGTTCCAAAGGATTTTTCTGGCTGGCGACACGACCAAGTTTTGCTGGGTCATGGTCGCAGGCCGGTGGTGTGGCAAGACAACATAAGGCCGGCATGTGGTGGGCTAGTGTGCCGCGTGAACGCTGGCCTGAAGATCCTGAAACGCTGCAATTTATCCTCGAATATTGGATTGAAGGCATAGGTGATGCGCGACAGGAATTAGTGTTTATCGGCATTGACATGGACGAGGCCGGACTGCGTCGGGATCTCGATAACTGCCTGCTGAACGACTTGGAAATGCTGGAGGGACCCATCGCCTGGGAAAAATATCACGACCCTTTGCACGCCTGGGATGAAGCATAATCGACATTAGTTAGCCAGTATCCACAGTATGACGATGCCGAGTCAATTTGGCCGGGCTGCATAGAGTGCAGCCCGATGGCCGTTTAATGAGAGGATCGGCTTAATTGCAGTTTTGGATTTTTTGCCGGCATGCTGATAATGATTAGACAGGCTCCTACCATTGCGATGCCCAGCCAGCCTTGCGCAGATATTCTTTCTCCGACGATAAACACCGCCAGAACGGCGGCCACTACCGGTTCCAGCAAAGTCAGAGTCGTTGCCATGCTGGCGGGGATCCTTGCCAGTCCAAAGCCAAAACAGACATAGCCGATAAACATCGGCACCAGTGCCATATATAACCCGACCGCTGCGTTGTTCCATGACTCAACAAGTGAGGCACCGGTCAGCAGCAGTACCGGCATCAGCATTAAACCGCCGATTCCGAAGGTGGCACCCATCGCCGTTTTTGATTCAATACCTTTGCGCATGATTTGATGTGCCGCCCAAGAGTAAAGTGCATAGGTTAGCCCGGCCAGCAAGCCTAGTAATACACCGTTCAAAACGTCTGCGGAGGAGCTTGTATCAACATGGTTGGTATTTTTTGCCAGACATAACAACAGCATGCCGACAACGCCCAGCGTAGCGCCCGATAACCAACGTTTTGTCAGTCTTGAACCACTAAAGAAATATTCGATTAATGCCGAGAAAAGCGGGGCGGAACCAATTGAGATCACTGTGCCAACGGTGACTCCGGCAAGATGCATAGAGGCATAAAAGGCCAGCGGATAAACTGCGACAGCGATTGCACCGATAAGCAATAAACGCCAGTTTTGCTTTAACTTGGCGCGATGTCGGAGAATACCTTTAAGCGCAATCAGTGCCTGAAGCAGGCCACCCAGGCCCATTGCCACCGCCCCAATAGCCAGCGGGCTAACTTTTGGGGTAAAGGTGGCCGCGGTGCCGGTCGTTCCCCATAATATTGCGGCAAAAAGTACGGCCATCACGCCGCCTGCCTGAGTGCCAAGTCTCACATCGCCTCCATCATGGCGTTGGCCATTTTTAATGCCTGTCGAACACATTCTCCGTTACCTTCAAGGCCGGCGCGGGACATGGCACCTTCAAGCATAAATGAAAATAGACGAGCGGTATCAAGGGCTTTCGTCTTATCTCCAGCTGTAAGGCCAAGCAAATGTTCTGCAAGAATAGACTCCACCTGTTCTTTATGGCGTCGAACCGCCTGTCTGCCGGGGGCATCCGCAGGCAACTCAGCGGCGGCGTTTAATAATCCGCAGCCTCTGAATCCGCGTTCATAGGCGTGCTCGGCGTGATCCTGATAGGCAAGAAAAACGGCCAGAACCCCTTCTTTAGAGGTTTTTGCCTGCTGCAGTCTTGCTTCGTAAAGCGACAACCATTCTTGATGACGAATTTGCAGATAGGTTTCAACTAATTCCGCCTTGGAGGCGAAGTTGTTGTAGAGACTTTTCTTGGCGACACCGGCGCGTTTTACCACCGCATCTATACCCGTACCAGCAATCCCATCATTATAAAAAAGTATCTGCGCGGCCCCTAAAAGGCGGTCGCGGGCGCTTTGTTGTGGTTCCGATTTGCTGCTTTTCATACCTAAACCTGCAAATTCTTAGTGAATAGGTAGCCCAGTCTACCTACTTGTGTTTCGGCGTCAAGGTTCAGACGAGGACGAGATTTGGTGATTAAGGATAAATCAGGGTTAACTCATCGTTAAATCAGGAAAAAATCAGGGGGCGGGGGTTGACATTATTGGTCAGAGTTTGTGAAAAAATGGGTCAGATGCGATGTTCGGAATTTTTAGCCAGAGGGAAGCGCATTACTACGGAGAGGGGATCGATAGTGAATCTTCGGGCGTAATTCGCACAAAGTCTACGCGTTACTGCCTGGAATCTTTGATACCAGAGTCTTGCTTGAAAACACCTCATTAATAAATCGTCTAACTTTATTAGTAATTATAATTTTAAACCTAACGTCATGCGTGGCATCTTAATCGGCTAACTACTGATTTTGGAATAATTATGAGTAATAAGCAGATTGTAGAAGTCGAAGGGCTTAGATATGTCGACGTGGCGTCAGACAAAACTGTAGAAGCGTTTTACCCTGATGATGTGACCAGCAAACGTAGCTGTCTGGCCGAGAAACACGGCATTGTTCGTCAGGAGAAATTCTCGATTTCTGTCGATCTCGATCAGCCGATCGTTTCTACCGAAGATGCTTACCTGCGCCTGCAGTGGCTGTCGAAAAGAAAAGTAAAACCTAACAGCATTAACTTGCAGGGTATTTTCGAGCAACTTCCAAACGTAGCATGGACCTCGGCTGGCCCGGTATTTCCACAGCTGGTTGAAAAATTAAGAAGCCACGTTGCAGATGACTATCATCAGCTGGTGGTGTATTCGGTAGATAAATTCCCACGCATGCTGGATTACGTGATCCCAAGCGGCGTGCGCGTCGCCGACGGCGATCGTATCCGTCTGGGGGCTTACCTGTCCGAAGGGACTACCGTGATGCACGAAGGTTTCGTCAACTTTAACGCCGGTACATTGGGCAAGAGCATGGTCGAAGGCCGCATTACCCCGGGAGTGACCGTGGGCGAAGGCAGTGACGTCGGTGCCGGCGCTTCGATTATGGGAACCCTGTCAGGCGGCGGCAAAACCGTTAACTCAATCGGCAAAGACTCTCTGCTGGGTGCCAACGCCGGTATCGGAATTTCGCTGGGCGACAACAGCATCGTTGAAGCTGGCCTTTATGTTACCGCCGGTACCAAAGTGCTGCTGCCAGACGGAACTCACGAATATGCGCGCAATCTGTCAGGAAAAAATAACATCCTGTTCAGAAGAAACAGCAAAACTGGCGCGGTTGAAGCACTGACCACCGACTCCTCAGTTTGGGGTGGGGTTAACAGCGCTCTGCATAATAACGATTAATTCAGCGCTGCGAGTCAAGAAACCTAATTCTTCTCGTCATATGAACTAGGTTAATTTACTGCCGCTGATAGTCACGCAGGATCCGGTCGTTCTGGCCGGGTCCTGAACAGCGCCGCTTGTTAGCCTGGGATCCGGGCAATCGCTTTAATTTCAAAATCAAAACCTGCCAACCAGTTTACCCCCACCGCCGTCCAATTAGGGTAGGGTGGCTTGCCGATCGCCTTTAATCTCACCGCGTTAAGCGTTTCCCACTGTTTTTCAGGATCGGTATGGAAAGTGGTCACGTCAACAATATCGTCAAACGTACACCCTGCAGCCTCTAAAACAGCGTTTAAATTATCGAAAGCAAGCTGCACCTGCCTGCCAAAGTCCGGTTCTGGCGATCCATCTTCACGGCTACCCACCTGGCCAGAAACGAACAACAGATCTCTGCTTCGAATAGCTGCTGAATACTGATTAATTTCGTAAAGTGCCTGCCTGCCAGCAGGGAAAATCGCATCGCGTTGGCTCATTCTTGCTTCCGTTAGTGCATGATTAAGGACTCAGATAAACTTTGCGGAATAGCTGGGGTAAGCGTTAACATACGCCGCGTATGTATTGATATCTCACATACGCCTCGTATGTCAAATAATATACGAAGCGTATTTTTTTGATGGAGAGGAAAATGGTGGCGACACGACGCGATCAAAAGGCTGAGGAGACTCGCGCCAGACTTATCAAGGCAGCACGAAAAGCGTTTGCAGAAAAAGGCTATGCCGCCGCATCGATGGATGAACTCACCGCCGAGGCCGGACTGACACGAGGCGCGCTCTACCATAATTTCGGTGATAAAAAAGGATTGCTGCAGGCGGTGATCAATCAGATGGATGCCGAAATGCTGGAACGGCTTCGCGTGGTTCAAGAGCAGGCAGAAGATCTTTGGTCAGGCTTTGTTGCAGAGAATATTGCCTACATCGAAATGGCTTTAGAGCCTGAAATCCAAAGAGTTATGCTGCTTGATGGCGCAGCAGTATTAGGCGACCCGTCTACTTGGCCGAACCAGAACGCCTGTTTGCGCCGGGCTGCGATAACGATTCAAACTCTGATCGATAATGGTACGCTTAAAAACGTCGATGCCGAAGCTGCTGCTCGCCTGTTAAACGGTGCTGCGCTAAACGCTGCCCTGTGGATTGCCGCTGCGGAAAATCCGCTTGGCGTTTTGGCTCGCACGATTGATGTCTTTCTAAATCTGGCGGATGGATTGCTGAAAAACCCAGTCATAAAGTAGACTTGTCTGCAAACAATAGCCCGCATCAAGACGGGCTATTGTTGGTTGAGGTAATTAATCAGGCTTTTTCTGCGCCTTTCGAAATGACCAGCTTCTCTGCCGGACGTGCGGCCCAGTCTGACTCATTGTTGAGGAAGTTATCGGCCAGCACGTTGGCCGGTGTTTTCGCCAGCCAGTCGGAAAGAGAAATATCCTGATAAATCCCGCTATCCAGCACGACCAGCACCTTCAAGTCTTCGTCGCCTATATTTTCGATATAGTGTCCGAATCCTTGCGGAACATAGCCGACATCGGTGGCATCAAACTCTTCTGTTTCGGCATGACCGTGGGAGCTAAATACGGTCATTCGGCCTTTACCCGAAATGTAGTATTGCCATTCATTGGCGTTAGGGTGCCAGTGCATTTCACGCACTGCGCCAGGCTTCATGATTTCAATCACGCCGGTAATGGTTTTAGAAACCGGAAACTCTTTTGAAGAAACAATATGCACGCTGCCGTTTTCGCTCGAAAAGAACGGTGGAAGGCTCATCATCGGATAATGATGTTTTAATGGGGAGTTATCGAGTCCACCATTGTTGCGCGCCAAAGGTAAAGCCGGGGGGACTTTGCCGGTAACAATGTAGGCTTCACCCTGTTTGGCTTTCGAAAATATCGACGCGGGTAAATTGGTGCTTTTACTTAAGACTTCCTTAGGTGTATGGGCGATCCAGTCGGTGATGCTGAAGGTGCCAAACTCGGAGAAATGTCCATTATCGAAGGCCAGAATAAAGTGTGCACCGCCTTCCATTGCTTGGATAGAATGGCCATAGCCTTTTGGAAAATACCAGACATCTCCTGGGCCAAATTCAGCGACTTCAGAAGTGCCTTCAGGATCGATAATAGTAATGCGGGCTTTACCCGATAGCATAAAAGCCCATTCGGCGGCGATGGCATGCCAGTGAAGTTCGCGCACAGAACCGGCAGCCAGCGTCATGTCTACCGCTGCAATACCTTCAGAAATAGGGAATTGTTTGACAGTTGCCTCGCGCGCCCAGCCTCCCGGCAAGGTGCGTTTTTCGCTATCGGTGAACTTATATTTATAAATGCTCTTTGCGCCTTTAGCCGGCTGATAAGTGGTCGGCGGGACAATGTTGCGATCTTCATCTGCCGATGCTTTGCCGATCATAGCACTGGTTAATCCTACCGTTGCCGCTCCAGCGGCAGACATTTTTAACATATCACGACGTGTTAACATGCATTATCTCCTTAAAAAAATTAAGGGTAATAGAGGCTCATAATTCACGCAAAAATAGTGTATTTCTTAATGTTGTGATGTTTCAAATCAGCAATAACGTTAAATAAATCGCGAACAATGTTTATTTTAGGGCATGAAATATAACCACTGTTTGAGATTGGTGCTACAGCGCACCGGAGTGGTTCATTGCTCTATGGTTGTGCCTTTTTTTGGTGCGTCACTTTCAGTTCTGTAACAAAAGTTTCAATTAAAATTGTATACAGCGATTGTATACAAGGCTCGGCGGGCAAAAGCCTGAGTTTTACAATTCTGGTATAGAAATTGCTTTTTACCTTGTAAGACTTCAAGGAGAGCAAAATGAAAGCGATCGTGATTGGTGGTGGTATTGGTGGTACGTGTGCAGCGATTGCGCTGAAGCGGTTTGGCATCGAGACTGCGGTTTTTGAAGCAGTAAAAGAAATTAAACCGGTGGGTGCAGCCATTTCTATCTGGCCGAATGGCGTTAAATGTCTGAATTATCTGGGCATGAAGGACGCTATTCGTGAACTGGGTGGTCAGATGCGTTATATGGCGTACAACGAATATCAGCAAGGCCAGACCATGACGCGCTTTAGCATGGACCCGCTAATCCAGAGCGTTGGCGAACAGCCTTATCCGGTAGCGCGTGCGGAATTACAGGCATTATTGCTCGACACTTATGGTCGCAACGACGTGCAATTTGGTAAGCGAGTAACTCATGTCGAAGAGTCCGCCGACAGCGTAACCGCTTGGTTTGATGACGGAACTTCGGCTACCGGCGACTTGCTGATCGCCGCCGATGGCACGCATTCCGTGGTCCGCAAGCAGGTGCTGGGCTATGCTACCGAGCGCCGTTACGCAGGTTACGTTAACTGGAATGGGCTGGTCGAAATCGACGAAAGCATTGCCCCGGCCGACCAGTGGACGACTTTTGTAGGTGAAGGCAAACGCGTTTCACTGATGCCGGTTAGCGGCAATCGTTTCTATTTCTTCTTCGATGTGCCCTTGCCAAAAGGACTCGAACAGGACCGCAGTACCTTGCGCGAAGACCTTCAGCACTACTTTGCAGGCTGGGCAGAGCCGGTACAAAAGCTTATTGCGCAAATTAATCCTGAAACCACCAACCGTGTTGAAATTCACGATATTGAACCGTTTGATAAATTGGTGAAAGGTCGCATTGCGCTGCTTGGCGATTCTGCTCACAGCACCACGCCGGACATTGGTCAGGGGGGATGTGCAGCAATGGAAGATGCGGTTGTGCTGGCAACCATTCTGCAAACTAATTCCTTGGGCATCGAAGATGCTTTGCTGCGTTATCAGGAAAAACGCGCGCCACGAGTGAAAGATTTAGTCCTCAAAGCGCGTAAACGCTGCGACGTAACCCATGGTAAAGAGATGGCTGTGACCCAGGAATGGTATGAGGATTTGAAACACGAAACCGGTGAAAAAATTCTGGCAGGTATGTGCGACACCATTCTTGGCGGTCCGCTCGAGTAATTCTGTTCCTGTCACTCCTTTCAAACTGAGGCATGTCGAAAGATATGCCTCTTTTACTTATTAGGCCTGATAACGTCCAAACTACCAAATATCCTATGGATAGATAGGATATCGCCTGCCATGCTTAAACTCTTTTATGGAGGACGCGATGCGTAAATTTATATTTTCTATATTTTCCAGCCCGGAATCACTATTACAGGTTTTAAGCACGCGTGATGTTGAGGAAGCGATTGAAGAAGGCGAGCGTATTATCATTAATGAGGACGGTGTTGCGTCGGTAAATATCCACAGTAAAGAGGTTCACGAGGATTTTGCCCGGCATGTTCAAGAGCTAAGGAGGGTTTAATGGGCACGGCGGTATTTATGGTATTGATGGTCTGCGGCTACTGGTACACCAGTCGCGATTTATCTACCCGATTTAAATTCAAACGTACTTTTGGCTGGGACGTTTATTTTTTAGTGGCGCTGTACGGCTGTATTTTTGTGTTGCAAGGTCTACTAGCTACTGCTTTGATTTGGTTGGCACTTTTGGTTGCCTCAACCATTCTGAATGCTACCTCGTATTCACTGGCTGACCATTACCACCACATGCAAATGGACTTTATGAACTGGAGTTTTCTGGGGATCCAGGCTCCGGTGGTGATCATGCTGACTTTGGCAGTACTATTTTGCCTATATCGCTCAAACTGGGCCGGAAGTGCACGATTAAATAGTTCTGGGCGCAAAGAGCTGTATAAACGGCTGACTCACTCTAATGGGGTTGAAGGGCTACTATTTCAGTGTATGGAAGAAGGACATTTAGCGTGGATTACACTCAAGTCGCGAAGAATTTATATTGGTATGATACACACTGCTTCATTTGAAAATAGCGCTACCGCCAATGTAGTACTTATTCCAATGCTGAGTGGTTACCGGGAAGGAAAAATGTTGAATTTATGCATTGAGCATAATTACAGTGCCTGGTATGACGAGCATGGAATTACGCTGGATTCTTCTCCGCGTTCAGCGATGGATTTTCGCAAGGTCATTATGGTTGAGCAGATTGAAAGCCTCTCGTTATTTGATGCTGCGAGTGCCAGCGCTTTGGCGATTAAGGAATCTGCTGAACAAGCGCAAAATAAGTAATTTAGATCAGTTTCTGCAACTTTTGTTTCGCTACTGGCTCATTGCCAAATATCTGAACCGGCGTTGCAATGTTTGATTGTGCTCTCTATTGAGAGCAATTTGGATTCTGGCCGCTTACCCGCAATGATTAGGTTTAAATGATCATTAGTGTGGGGCAATGGCCACCGATCCACAGCAAAGGCTTCTTTAAGAGTGGCGCAGGAACGAGCTTGTTTAGGCATTGAGAAAGGCCCAGACAATGACGTTAAACTAAAAGTAAGCTCAGCTGCCATTAACGCTTTTTGCTCAGCGCATCTGGAATCAGTTTCTCGCGAACAGAAATTTCTCGGGGTGCCAGATGCCTGAAAGCCAACACACATGCGAGTAACAGTAATAGCGATGAAAGCTCCAATGCGAGCTTCATTCCTTGTAGAAAGAGACCACTTTCCCTAAAGCGTACCAAAAATCCGAACAGTGCCACGCCAATAACGCCGCCTACTTGTCTTGACGCGTTAAGCAGTCCAGAGGCAATACCAGCCTGAGTTCCTGCTACTGCTGCCAAAGTTGCATTAGTGATAGTGGGTATCGTTAGCGCGATACCGCCACCGGCAATTAACATCGGAATCGACATCAGTTCGTATGAACCGGAGGAGAGGCCCGGTAAAATAAGTAAATATCCTAAAGCAGAGAGGGCCAAACCCGTTGCCGCCATATTTCTGGCGCCAACGCGTGTTACATAACGGCCTGCTGCAATATTGGCAAACACCATAATTCCCATCATCGGCAAAAAAGCCAGCCCGGTTTTCAGCGGCGGGTATTCTCTGATAAATTGAAAATAGAGGCTGAAAGTGAATACCATGCCGTAAAAAGTTAAATTGGCGAGTAAGCCGATTAGCGTTGAGCTACTCAAAGTCTTATTAGAAAAGAGGCTCAACGGCAGCATTGCCTTCGGGTTTCTTCCCTCAAGCCAAACAAATAAGATACCAAACAGGATAAAGCAGCCACTTGATGCATAAATAATAGGGTCATCCCATCCGAAACTGCTGGCTTCAGTTAAGGCAATGGTCAGGCTGGCCAGAGTGACTGCCCCGGTTATTTGTCCCGCAATATCCAGGCTTTTCCCGGATTGAACGGGCGAGGTTGGTGCAAAACGGCCAGCAATCCACAAGCCAATCAACCCAATTGGCAAATTAACGAGAAATATGCTGCGCCAGCCAATGGCTGAAATCAGGAAACCGCCAATAACCGGACCCGCTGCCAGTGCAATACCGCCGCCAGCTGCCCACCAACCGACGGCACGACTGCGGGCTTCGGCATCGACAAATACCTGACGAATAAGAGATAAAGAGGCGGGAACTAACAGCGCGGCTCCGAACCCTTGTAAAATGCGCGCCACAATTAATATTGGCAGGCTCGGCGATAATCCGCAGCAAACTGAACCCAAGGTGAATATTGCGAATCCCAGCATAAATACCCGCTTTGCACCCAGACGATCCCCTAGAGCACCCGCTGTGAGTAATAGTGCAGCAAAGACTAATGAATAAGCGTTGACTACCCATTGCAGGTCAGTAATACGTGCAATAAATTGGCGGCTTAATGCCTGCAGGGCGACATTGACTACGCTGACATCGAGTAGGACTACGACAAATCCTAAGCAGGCAGCAAGCTGGATAAACTTAAGCTGTTGGGTTGAATGACTTTCCATTGAAAGCTCCTTTTAATGAAGATTGAGCTATCATAAGTCGTATTCAGATGTGCAGATATTTGGTATATGCACACATTATACTGGGAAAAATGCACAGATGTTTGACTGGGAAGATTTACGCTATTTTCTTGCGGTGGCGCAGCAGGGAAGTTTGTCCGGCGCGGCTCGTGCTTTAAAGGTCGATCATGCCACGGTGAGTCGTCGATTAAATCTGCTTGAAGAAAGTTTGCAGGTGCGACTGGTTGACAGATTGCCGCGCTCATGCCAATTGACACTCCTCGGGCAACAGATTGCCGAGCTGGCGGGCCAAGTCGAGCTGAACGCTTTTGCGGTTGAAAGAACGGCTCGCGCAGCTCAGTTACCCTTGGCTGGAAAAGTAGTCATCAGCATGCCGCCAGTATTGGCATACAAATTTTTGGCTAATAAGTTGTTTGCTTTCCGCCAGTTGTATCCAGATATTCAGTTATCGATAGCCAGTCAGGCACAGAGTGTTTCTTTAAGTCGTCGAGAGGCGGACATTGCCGTGCGGCTGTTTCGCCCCATTGAGCCTCGAAGTGTGGCTCGCAAAATAGGCGACATGGCCTTTGCCCTCTATGCCAGCAAAGATTACGAATATGCCAAGATTCCAGACCGCTGGGAGTTTATTGCCTATAGCGAACAGTTTGCCGATATGCCGCATCAAAAATGGCTGCTCGAAGCGGCAAGGGAAAGGAGGATTGTGGCAGAGGTTAGCGATATTATCAGTCAGTACGAGGCGGCTAAAACAGGAATTGGGATCGCGGGTCTGCCTTGCTTTATTGGTGATGCCGAAAATGAATTGCAACGAGTAACCGATATATCCGAGGCCATTCCTTTCTCCAGAGAAATTTGGATTTTGGTTCATGAAGACTTGAGAAATACTCCGCAAATCCGCGCAGTAATGGATTTTCTTATATCGGGTATTGCTAAGCAAATGGCCTGATGTTCTGAGTTTTCTAATCCTTATCTGCATATTTCACCGTGCAGAATTAGCAATTAATGGGATGTGCTAACGACTTTATGAACATGTCTTGACTCATCCCTCTGATCGGTTTCATTATTTTGTAATCGTAAATCATCAAAAGGAATAGTCATGTCTAAAGATTCTCTTAGTCACAAGCTTGGAAAAGCAGTGATCAACAAAATTTATGAAACCGATTTAGCTTTTAATTCCAATTTTCTATTCCCGGATTGGAAAAAAGAGTCTTCAGATTTGATCCTTAGCGTGCATGGTTGGCTGGTAAGGCATGAGGGGAAGATCTATTTAATCGACACTGGAATCGGCAAAGGTAAAAAGCGCACATCGCCGCTGTTTAACGACTTGGACTCACCCTTTTTACTGCGATTGGCAGAACAAGGGGTAAAACCGGAAGATGTTGACTATGTTTTAATGACCCATATTCATACCGATCACGTGGGCTGGAACACCTATTATAAAGACGGAAAATGGCAACCTACGTTTCCTAATGCACGCTATGTCTTTCCGCAAGAGGGTTACCAATATAACCTCAGTGATGAGGGGAAAGCCGTACCGGGTTATGCAGCCTTTGTTGACAGCGTGTTACCGGTAATTGAAGCAGGTCTGGCAGATTTTATTCCCGCAGCCGGTGGAGTGATTGACGGCAAATTCGAATATATTTCCACGCCGGGGCATTGTGCAGGCCATATGTCGATTCGTTTTAACGATGAAGGGGAAAATGCCTTATTTGCCGGAGATGTCATGCATAATCTCGAACAACTTCCTCATCCAGAATTGGTCTCGGTATTCTGTGTAGATAAACCGCTGGCTATTGCAACTCGTAAGCGAATTTTAGAACAGTCAGCCGAAAATCATACCTTGTATTTCAGCTCGCATTTTGCCGGTAGTTCTGTGGGTTATATTAATAAACAAGCTGGCCAGTTTGTCTGGCAACCTGTGGAATAATAGCTTTCTTATAGTCATGAATTAACCCCGCCTGTAGCTAAATAGTCGGGGTGTTATTGTAAATCCTTTGGCTATTATCTGAGATCGCCAGTAGATTGGACCGCGCTTTTTTTAGCCGGACTGACAATTAGCCAGATAGCGACGGCAACCACGGCACCTCCGTAATAAAAAGCTGGATTAAGCTGTTCACCGAGCACCAGATAACTCCACAAAATACCAAAAGGGGGAATCAGGAAGGTGACTGAAAGCGAGCGCATTGGGCCAATATCAGTAATAAGTTTGAAATAAAGAATATAGGCCAAGGCGGTGCAAATAAATCCAAGTGCTAAAAGGCTTGCCCAAACTTCTAAAATTGACCAATTAGTGACTGGGCTCACGACCATCGAAAAGCCAAAAAACGGCAATAAGAATAGGGTTGCACCGATTTGGCTACCGAAAGCGACAATCTTGGGATCCAGTCCGCCTTTATCTGATATCCACTTTCTGGTAAGAAAACCGGCAAAACCGTAGCAACTGGTAGCAATAAGGCAGGCCAATACGCCCCAGACCACATTATTGGCTGAGTTTAATTTATCCGTAGTGGTCACTAGCATAATGCCAATCAGTCCGAGAAATACGCCACTCCATTTTTTAACGCTCAGTTTTTCTTTGAATAAACAAAATCCGATTAGCGCGCCCATTAATGGCGTAGTGGCGTTAAGGATTGCAGAATAACCCGCCGGTAATAATCGAGCCGCTACACTGTACATGAGGAAGGGAAAGCCAGAATTAATAACGCCTAACAGTAATGAGGTCGTGGTTTTTCCCTGAAAGTTTATTTTGGTACGCATGACCAGCAAAATGCATCCAAGACCAATAAATCCAAACAGCACTCTAAAGAACGCGGTATTAATTGCACCCAAGGCTGGGGCAGCGATGCGCATAAACAGAAAACTTGCTCCCCATATTGCTGCCAAAAGTATCAATCTTACAAAATCTGCTGCTTTCATCTTTTTCTCGCCTCTCAGAGGTGTGGCCATTGATATTGATTATTAAAATCGTTGAGACTTTAGGCCAGAAATGCGCTTGATAACAAACCATTAATTCGCCTACAGTTGAGATTAACTAAACTCAATATGCGACCGGTTATGAAACTTCCTCCTTTACACGCCCTGATGTGTTTCGAAGCTGTGGCCAGGCATATGAGTATGAAAAAAGCGGCTGAGGAACTTTTTGTAACTCCGGGAGCGATTAGTCAGCAAATCGCCAAGCTTGAAGATTTGATGCAGGCGCGGCTGTTCGTTCGTGGACCGCGTTATTTAGAATTAACTTCGCAAGGGAGAATTTACCTCAGCGCCATAAAGCCGGCTTTCTTGCAGATAGAGGAAGCGACACAAAGATTAAAAGATGAAAAGTGCAATAATAAGCTGACTATTAGCTGTACCAGCGGCTTTGCCACCCAGTGGTTTCTTCCGCGTCTTCCCGAGTTTGAACAACTTAATCCGGGGGTGGAAGTGCAAATCAATACGACTAACCGAGTGGTTGATCTGCTCTCGGAAGGGGTTGATTTCGCGGTGCGGCACGGCCGGGGAAAATTTCCACGTCTGGAGTCAGAATTATTGCTAAACGATCACTATTCTGTCGTTTGTAGTCCAAATCTAATTTCTTCGGGTAACGCTATTACTGATCCTCGCGACCTGCTGGCTTATACTTTGCTGCACGATGAGCATCGTCTCGACTGGAAACTTTGGTTCACAGCCATGGGTTTAGAAGATGCCGATACTGACCGTGGTCCGGTTTTTGTGAAATCAAATGGCGTAATTGAGGCAGCGCTGGCAGCAAAAGGTATCGCCTTGATTAGAAAGTCTTTGATTGAGCAGGAGTTGGCACAAGGGCGGCTGTTAAGCTTGATATCAACCCCTAATAATGCGGGAACCAGCTATTTTCTGGTTTATGACGAGTCTGCACTTTTAACCCGTTTAGGAAGAAAGTTTAGAGATTGGATCGTGGCCAAAGCGACGTTTGAAACCGATAAAACTTAATTATTAAAAGTCAAAATGGAGCTATTTTATGTCTAGTGAAGTTAAACTGGTGGTGCTAATTACTACTCAGCCGGGCCGTGGTCAGGATCAAATTTCTGCTTTTGAGAAACTTGCGCCGCTGGTCAGAAAAGAAGAAGGCTGTATTGAATACGAGCTTTATCCCGTCGCAGAGCAGGCCGATCAGTTCGTATTGTTAGAGCGCTGGGCCTCTAAATCTGCGCTTGAAGCTCATGCGGCCAGCGCGCATATGGCGGCGGCCAGCAAACTTAATCCCGCTTTCCGAGCAGGTCCAGCAACCGTGTTGCACTTAGGTTCAAGCGTGGCCGTCTAATAACTCATCGCACCGTAAGATTAACTTTAGTTTAATCCGGTGCGGTATTCTTCAGCGCTAATTGTAAACATCAGACTTGCCGGGACATTAGGCGCATCATTAACTTTGCCTGAAAGTCGCAAACCCGATTTAATAAGCACACTCTGGGACGCCAAATGATTTTCTCTGACCGTGGCAGAAATGTGTTTTAGTCTCAAATTCTCGAAGCCGAACTGAATCGCACGACGTGAAAACTCGGTCGCAAGGCCTTTGCCCCAAGCTTCAGTAGCAAATCGATAGCCTAAATTGTTGATAGTCAGATTCTTGAAATTGCGAATGCTCAATCCACCAAAGCCGATGATTTTATCGGGTGAGTCGATAGAGGTTATTGCCCAACAGCCAAAACCGTTTTTATGCCAATGTGTTAACCAGGCAGTCAAAACAGACTCGGCGTAATGTTTGTCTGGATAAGGTCCTGCGGGATTAAACTGATTAGTCGCCGGATCGCCGTAAATTCGAAATAAATCGTCGAGATCGCTAGCCCGAATCGGGCGCAGAATAAGTCTTTCAGATGTTATCTGCACATTAAGTCCTTTAAGTTGTGCTTTTGTTGATCCTAAAATACACACTAAACGTTTATGATTCAGTAGATTGCCAGGACAAAAATTAGCATAAGATATCGATTAGGCAATCAGACAATATTTACAGGAGATGACATGCTCAAGATTTGGGGACGTAAAACCTCTTCTAACGTGCAGGCGCTGATGTGGTGCGTAGAGGAGTTAAATCTGCCTTATGAACGTTATGATATTGGCCATAAGTTTGGTGGTAATAATACGCCTGAGTTTCTGGCGATGAATCCAAACGGCACCGTGCCGGTTTTACGTGATGGAGACGGTGACGCTATTTGGGAGACTGGAGCCATTTTGCGCTACCTAGCCAGCCGGTATGGATCTGAGGAGTTTTGGCCTCAGGATCTTCAGAAACGGGCCAATATCGATAAATGGGCTGAGTGGGCGAAGATTAACGTGGCGGCCTGTTTTACTGGGCCTGTTTTTTGGCGCGTAGTAAGAACGGCGAGCAAAGACAGAGATCCACAGGCCATCGCTGATGCGCTTAGTGTCTTACATAAAAATTTGCAGATTGCCGAAGCACAGCTCAGCAACAATCGATTTCTGGCGGGTAATGGTTTTACACTGGCTGATATTCAGTTTGGTCATCTTTTGTATCGTTATTACGATATTGCTATTGAGCGAGCCAATTTTCCTGCCATTGAGAATTACTATGAACAACTCAAGCAGGGTTCTGCATTCAAGGAACACGTCATGGTTTCATACGAAGATCTACGGGTAGAATAGAATCTTAAAGGGCTGTTCTGAGGATCGGAGTATTTTTATACCGAGGCCCTTTAATATACCGAATCACAGTGAAAAGGTTAATTCAAAAACGACCAGCTATCACACCAGACGCCCATGCGGATCAGTTGATGTTTGAATTTCCCAAACACTTCCATAAAACGACGATCGCGCATGATTTGCGGTTTTTTTTGTTCAATACCCATTTCATCAAGGGCTTGCCAGGCGGCAAGTCTTACTGAAAACACGAAATCATTTTGCAGCATGCTTAGCAAAAGGCCCTGGCTTAATGCATTAGGAAACTGACGAAGTTCTTTGATCAAATTCAACCGAATACGAAAGTCAGTTTTATCTGTAGAACGTTGAGTGGCGTCAGTAATATCGATCATAAAGCAGATTGTCCTTACGAGGCTTTTTGTGGCGATGCTCTTAATTTACGAGTAGCGCACACTTTAAGGTTCCTTTTGTAAATTCGTGTACAAGGACCGTAAATTTGTTGAAGCCATCGTCTCTTGATATGTCGACACCCGGCACTGTTTTGCACGACTCAATTGGGGTAGAGAATAAATAAAATTTTTAAACAGCAATTTCATTCAACAAAGTAGGGCTAAAAATCGTGGTAAGTGCTTTCTCAACCCTGAAAATTACATTCCAAGGCAGTGATTCTATCGAAGTGGCGGCGCACACACCGCACCGCCTATTTATACCCGCGCCTTAAAGTATGCTGCGCCATCCTTATATAGTTTTTTATATAGCGATTATGCGATGATACTGACTTTCAAAGCTCTATGACCTATCAATAAGGAAAGCAGCGTGCACCTGTATATGTTTTATGTTGGCGGAAATGCTGGAAAATCTAATATCGAAGTTCACGATATTCAATTTGTTGCTGCCAATGAGCCGGAACATGCCTGGCCTACATTGCGTGAGGCCTGGTTTGGGGATGCGGATAAAATTCATGTTGATGGCTATGCGCGAATTACCTGGGCAGACGGCTATAAAGTCACGCTTTCGCAAACTCCTTCAGCGGATAATAAAAAACTGTTTTTCGTGAATGCGGGCGCTTACGACCCTTCATCTCTCGCCGAGCTGCATGCGTTTGATCTGTTTGTTGCCGAAGATGCTGCCGAAGCCAAAGTCAAAGGTATGGAGTCGTTGCTAAAAGGCAAATTCCATCAGCACAAAGACAATCTGAAAGATGTCGATGACTGTATTCTGCTCGATAAAATAGGCGATCTTTATGTTCATCTGACTCTGAGCAGTGGCGGAAAACCGTTCCAGCCTGAATGGCAGGGTTATCAGCCTATTGGTATTTAATTGCTTTCTATGGCCCCGCAAAGCCGGGGCCAAAGCAATATTTATTGTTGTGCAGCAATCACATCGACAACCACTAATGGCTCTTTGCCACTGTTAGTCAGGCCGTGGGATTCACCTTTACGCACGATTGTAATATCACCCGCTTTAACGGGATAATCTTTACCGTCGGTGTCTTTAAAGGTTCCAGTACCCGAAATGATGACATAAGCATCTTCGTTATCTTTATGCTGGTGATAACCAATGGAATCGCCCGGTTTGATGGTTAGCCAGCTCAGCTCTTTGATAGCCTGATCTGGTTTGGCTTTGTCTCGGGTGAAAGCAAATGCAGCATCTACCGTTCCTTTGCCACCGCCCAAACCTTTCTTTTCGACTTTCTGCTGTTGTTCTTTGGTAATGACCTGCGCGTTTGCCCAGGCAGCAGGTAACATAGTGGCCATACACAATAAAGCAGTTGTTAATTTACGCATTATTTCACCCAGTTATTATATTAATCCATTATCCAGAAACGCATTCGTATTCTGGTCTTTTCAGTATTTGTAATACTACTAAGCTTATGCCAGAAAAACTTACCAAATACATTACTAAAAAGTGACATGATAAAAAAACCGCCTGATTTATTCGAGGCGGTTTTTAAATTCATGCTATGGCTATTTCTAGTTATTAAACATTCTATAGTAAATAACTTAATTAACCCGGATAAATGCCGCGATCTTTACGCGCCATAAGAATGCGTTCACAGGCGACAATATAGGCAGCGGTGCGAAGCGAGCACTCTTTATCTTTGGCTTTTTCCCAGACGTGAACCATGGCATCGGTCATTATTTTATCCATGCGCGCGTTGATTTCTTCTTCGCTCCAGAAGAAGCTGGCCATGTCCTGTACCCATTCAAAATAGCTGACCGTTACGCCGCCCGCATTACAAACCACGTCGGGGACAATAATCACGCCGCATGAAGTCAGAATATCGTCTGCCTCTGGGTAAGTCGGGCCGTTTGCCCCTTCAAGCACCAGTTTACAGGAGATTTTTTCGGCTCTTTCGCGAGTAATTTGGCCCTCGAGCGCCGCCGGGATAAGAATATCCATCTCGGTGGTCCAAAGTGCTTCACTGTCGATTTCTTTAGCGCCCGGGAAGCCGGCGATTTGCTTGTGCTTGATCTGCCAGTCGCTGAGCGCGGCCATATCAATGCCCTGGTCGTTAAACAGAGTTGCGGTATGGTCCTGGATCACCACGATACGCGAGCCTGTTTCTGCGAAAAGCCGCGCGGCTTCGCTTCCCACGTTACCAAACCCCTGCACGGCAACTCTTGCACCTTCGGTTTCAATTCCTGCGCGGCGCGCCACCTCGCGGCCGGTAACAAACACCCCGCGACCCGTGGCTTTTTCACGGCCTAAGGAGCCGCCGAGGTGGATAGGTTTGCCGGTCACGACGCCGGTAATGGTGGTGCCATGATTCATGGAGTAGGTATCCATCATCCAGGCCATGACTTTGCTATTGGTGCCGACGTCCGGTGCCGGAATATCTTTTTGTGGGCCAATAATTACGCCGATTTCGCTGGTATAGCGACGAGTGAGTCTTTCCAGTTCGCCTTCAGACAGCTTGAAGGGATCGACGCGAATGCCGCCTTTGGCACCGCCGTAAGGCAAGTTAACCGCCGCACATTTTATGGTCATCCATGCAGAAAGGGCCATTACCTCGTTGAGGTCAACGTCTGGATGATAACGGATGCCGCCTTTACCAGGCCCGCGCGAAAGGTTGTGCTGCACGCGATAGCCTTCGAAATGACGAATAGTGCCGTCATCCATTTGCAACGGAATATCAACAATGAGTGCGCGTTTCGGATGACGCAGGGTATCTATCCAGCGGGACAATTCGCCTAAATAAGGTGCCACGCGATCGATTTGGCGCAGGTAGGTAGTCCAGGGAGATGTACTGCTTTCAGACGCGTAAGATAGCTTTTCCATATGGAGCCTTTTTAAATAAAGTGATTTATTTTGTGAAGCTGTGGAAGAAGAGTGCATTTAACTAATCGGTTTTGAGTTTATCAGCTTTCTTAAAAAGAGTGAGTAGGGGCCGCGGGAAGGGTGCACCTTTTTAGGGCAACATTTCATTGGTTTTATGAATAATTAAGCAATTTACAACAGGGTTATGGGTGAATTACTATGCATTTAATATTCATTAAAGTGCATAAAAAATATTTTTTCCTCAATTATCAGAACTTTGAAATGAGTCATAAAGTGAATGAAATGGTGTTTTTACGTATTGACTTTGTTAATAGCTGAAGCCAGCATGCATCCCTCTATCGGCCGCTCCATGGCATTCACTTCAAGGTTAAAGGAAATGCAATGACCCATAAGAAAACGGAACGGCAGGTAACCCCTGCCGGTAAGCTCGATGCCCCCGATAAACTCCAGCGCGGACTGAGCGAACGCCATATTCAGATGATCGCTCTGGGTGGTGCCATTGGCACCGGATTGTTTATGGGGGCAGGAAAAAATATCGCTGTATCAGGGACTTCAATTCTCATCATCTACATGTTGGTGGGCTTTTTTATGTATATGGTTATGAGAGCGATGGGCGAGCTGCTGCTCACAAAGCTCGATTACCGCTCTTTTGCCGATTTTGTTGCCGATTATCTGGGGCCTAAAGCGAGCTTTTATCTTGGATGGTCTTACTGGCTAAGCTGGGTGGTGACCTGTATTGCGGACGTGGTGGTTTGCGGCGGTTACATGCAGTACTGGTTTCCGGAAATGTCTGCCTGGATCCCGGCTTTATTTACCCTTGGCATTCTGTGTCTGTTCAATTTACTTTCGGTAAAAATGTTCGGCGAAGCGGAATTTTGGTTCGCGCTCATTAAGGTAGTGACGATTATTGCATTGATCCTGACCGGCGGATGGATGGTAGCGAGCGGTTGGACATCCCCGGACGGCGTTCACGCTTCGATGCACAATCTTACCGATCCAGCGGTGTTTATGCCGCACGGCATCAGCGGTTTTCTGGCTGGTTTTCAGATTGCAATTTTCTCTTATACCGGTATTGAGCTGCTGGGGACAATGACTGCAGAGACCAAAAATCCGCAAAAAATCCTACCGAAAGCGATAAATGCGCTGCCTTTAAGAATTATAATTTTCTATATGCTGTCGATGACGGTAATTATTGCCGTGACTTCATGGTCAGCAATTTCACCTGATTCTAGCCCGTTTGTGCTGTTGTTCGCCAAGGCAGGCTTACCAGCGGCGGCGGCAGTGATTAATTTCGTGGCGCTAACTTCTGCAATGTCGTCGGCAAACAGCGGTGTTTATTCCAGTACTCGCATGCTTTATGGCCTGTCTATTGAGAAACATGCGCATTGGCAATTCCGAATTCTTTCCAGAACCACGTCTATTCCAATTCACAGTCTGTTTTTCTCATGTTTTTGCATGTTGAGCGGCACTTTATTGCTGTTTTTGGTACCGAACGTCATGACGCTGTTTACCATTGTCTCAACGCTGGCGGCCATTCTGGTAATCTACAGCTGGGCAATGATCCTGGTGGCGTATCTGGTTTATCGCCAAAAGCGCCCTGATCTGCATGAGAAATCGACCTTTAAAATGCCCGCTGGCATTGTGATGAGCTGGCTGACGTTAGCGTTCTTTGCTTTCACTATCATAATCATGCTGTTTGACCCTGATACGCTGGCGGCGTTATGTGCTTCGCCGTTGTGGTTTGTGTTGCTGTTTGTTTTCTGGAAAGTGAAACAGAAAAAAGAACAGGTGCTCAAAGCGGTAGATCAGCGAGCTTGATATCCCTCTGACCCTGCGATACCAGCCAGTCTTCGAAGGCGCGGTGAAGCAGGGTTTTCTGAACCCCCACGGGTGTCAGCGCATAATACTGGTTCGGAGCCACAGTTATTTTCGCAAACAGCGGTTGAAGATTACCTCGGGCGATCTCCTGCGAAAGCGTGTTTATGGGTCCCAATCCTACCCCAATTCCCTCCAGCATCGCGTGCAATGAAACGTGAAAATGATCGTAGCGCCGTATGCCGTTACCCGCTGATTTATCCAGCCCTGCAGCCTTGAGCCACAGATTCCATTGGCCGGGACGCGTCAGGGTTTCAATACGCGGGCAGCTGAAAATATCTAATGGCCGTTCAATGGCATAGCGCTTAAGCAATGCCGGTGAGGCCATCAGGCAGTGGTGGTCTTGCAGGAATGGAATCGCCGAATATTCTGTGCTGCTGGTTTCACGTCGAATCAACAGATCATAGTGGCCAATATTGTGCAGCTGTTCAGTATTAGCGGTTGAGATTTGCAAATTGGCGTCTGGAAAACGGGCATAAAAATCATCTAACCGTGGCAGCAGCCATTTCAGGCTTAGCGTAGTCGGGACACTCACGTTGAACACATTATTACGACCGCCATTCCCATAGCGCAGCGCAATATCAGACAAAGTATCAAAAGCCCCGCCCAGCTCGCGCGCCAGCGTCAGGGCATAGGGTGTCGGCACTCGCCGCTGCCCCTGTTTAATAAACAAATTAACGCCGAACCATTTTTCCACCACCTGGATATGCCTGCTGACAGCGCCGTGAGTAATGTAGAGTTCTCTTGCGGCGGCAGTATAGCTACCGGCGTGGCAGGCAACGAAAAACGCTTTCAACGCTGCTAAAGGAGGGAGTGAATGCACGGCTTGTCCTTTTTAATCACAGTCCTGTGATGTTTTATCACGAGTCAGTCATTTTTCTAACCGTTATCATTACAATCATGACTGATGAAATAGGGCAATAGCATGATGTATTTTGTGATTATAGCAATCGGTGTTATCGCAGGTGTCATTAGCGGCGTGGTGGGTACTGGCGCATCAATAATGTTATTACCGGCTTTGGCATTTAATTTTGGCCCTAAGGCAGCGATGCCGATCATGGCGATTGCTGCCATTATGGGTAATATTTCCCGGGTGATTCTCTGGCGTAAAGATATCAACGTTAAGGCTTTGCTGCTTTATTCGCTACCCGGTGTTCCGGCCGCCGTGCTAGGTGCCAACACGTTATGGATTATGCCAGTCAGGTTATCTAATCTTTGTATTGGATTGTTTTTCCTATTACTTATCCCGCTTAGGCGCTGGGCCAAGGCTCGTAACTGGACGCTATACGGCTGGCAGCTGGCGCTGACGGGGGCGATAGTCGGCTTTCTGACCGGCGTGGTTTTTTCAACCGGGCCACTGACCATTCCAATTTTCGCCGGTTATGGTTTGGTTAAAGGGGCGCTGCTGTCCACCGAAGCCGCCGCCTCATTTGCTATTTATCTCGCTAAAGCCACTACTTTTGAAACTCTGGGTGCGATGCCGTGGCCAGTGTTTATCAGTGGTCTGCTGGTGGGCAGCACCCTGATTGCAGGCATGGTTATCGGCAAAAAATTTGTTATCAAAATGAGTGAGAAGACCTTTAACTCTTTAATTGATGCCTTGTTGCTTTTGGCAGGTGCTTCATTGCTTTATGATTTTTTAAGTGCTTGATATGTTTTCGACCTCAGTTTTGGTTTGATAAGCATGGCGCTGAGGATCATGGTCATCGTCAAGCTTGGTTGTTGTTATGCTCGCGGAGGGAATCATTATTTTCGCGAATAAAATCAATAAACGCCTTAAGCGGAGTCGGAACCAGACGTCGGTCGGGGTAATAGAGATATGGCCCCGGAAAATGTTGCCACCAGTGCGGTAAAACGGCTTCCAACTCGCCCTTTTCAAGCGCTGGCTGCAGCCATTGCTCAAACAGCTGAATAATACCCCCGCCGGCAATGGCGGTAGCGACGGCAAGATCCACCGCCGCGCCTATACTGACAATCAGAGGGCCGTTCGGTTGGATACGTACCACTTCACCAAGATGCTCGAATTCCCAATCCGGGATCACCCCACTGGCAAAGCGCCCGCGAATACAGCGATGCTGTAACAGTTCACCTGGATGCTGTGGGCGGCCGTAGGTGTTGAGATAGTCGGGGGAGGCGGCGACGGCAAAACGCTGTTTTCGAGCGCCAATCGGTAGGGCGATCACGTCCTGCTCCAGGCATTCGTCATAGCGGATACCGGCATCGCAGCCTTCGCGGAAGACATCCTGAACGTTACTTTCGGCAACGATTTCCAGCTGAATATCAGGATAACGTTTTAGAAAGGCAGGAACTATTGACGGCAATACCAGCCGCGCGGCGCTGACGGGAACATTGAGCCGAAGAGTGCCTGAAGGCGTATCGCGAAAGCGATTGACCACGTCGAGCGCCGCGTCTACCTCGTTCATTGCAGGCATCAGGCGCTCCATTAATGCCCGTCCGACCTCGGTAAGCGCCACGGTTCTTGTTGTACGATTAAATAACCTGACTCCCAGCTGCTGCTCAGCGCGGCGCACCGCATCGCTGAGGCGAGAAGGGTTACTGCCGGTGATGCGCGCCGCCTCGCGAAAACCACCCGCTTTTGCCACCGCGACTACAGCATGCAGTAATGCAATATCCAGAGCCATTGTTCGTTATCCCGTACAGTTTGTCGTCATTTACCCAGATAGTTGCACAGTCGGGATGGCTATACAATCAGCAGGTCACTCACTCAGGAGATGTTCCATGTCCCAATTGACTCAAAGTTACCGTTTAGGCGATCGTTCTGTTCCACGTATCGGTTTTGGCGCGATGCAATTGGCCGGACCCGGTGTTTTCGGACCACCGGCCGATGAGGCTCGCGCCATTCAGGTGCTGCACGATGCACTCCAGGCTGGCGTTCGTCATATTGATACCAGTGATTTTTACGGCCCGCACGTTACAAATCAGTTAATCAAAAAGGCGCTTCATCCTTATAAAGACGATCTGGTTATTGTCACCAAAGTAGGCGCATTTCGTGACAGTAAAGGCGGATGGTTACCGGCTTTCAGTGCCGAACAGTTAGAGCGTGCGGTTGAAGATAACTTGCGCAATCTCGGGCTGGATGTGTTGGACGTGGTTAACTTGCGCAGCATGTTTAGCGTGCATGAGCCTGCCGAGGGATCGCTGGAAGCACCGCTTGAAGCTTTAATCAAGTTGAAGGACAGGGGGCTAATTCGTCACATTGGCCTTAGCAACGTTACCGCCAGGCAAATCAGCGATGGCCAAAAAATGACCCCGATAGCCTGTGTGCAAAACCTCTATAATCTGGCGAATCGTCAGGGGGACGAGCTGATTGATAAGTTGGCCGAACAGGAGATTGCCTGGGTGCCGTTCTTCCCGCTGGGCGGTTTTACACCGCTGCAAAATACTCAGCTTACTGAAGTCGCCGCGTCTTTGGAGGCTACGCCGATGCAGGTTGCTCTGGCTTGGTTGCTGCAACGGTCGCCCAATATTTTGCTTATCCCCGGCACCTCATCGCCACAGCATTTGCAGGAAAATCTGGCCGCCGCGCAGTTAACGCTTCCGGCAGATGCGCTGCAAAAACTCAATCAGATAGCCAAAAGCTAGCAGGAGTTTACCCATCCTGACGCTCTTGCCTTCTGGCTCCGAGGGCAAGGCGTTTGATGCCAATAACACGTTATGTTGCTTTACCGCTACTGTGATTTGCTAGGTTAACTACTGTTTATTGAGGTAATCCATTCAGGAAGCCGCCGCAGCAACAGGAGAAAGCAAGTGAAATACAGTTGGCAACATGAAGGCCTGACCGCCGATCAGAAAGCAGAAATTGTACTCAACGAGATGACCGAAGAGGAAAAGTTCTCCTGGCTTTCCGCGCCGATGGCGATCCCGATGGGCGATGAACCGCTGCCCGAGGGCGCGATTGGTTCTGCCGCCTATTATCCCGCCATTCCTCGACTGGGCATTCCGGCTATGCAGCAGAGCGATGCCAGTCTTGGGGTCTCCGCTTTGGGCAATGTTCGCCCCGGAGATAACGCCACCGCGCTGGCTTCAAGCCTGTTACTGGCCTCGACTTTCAACCCGCAAATGGCGCAATTAACCGGTGAATTAGTCGGACGCGAAGCTTTCGCCAAAGGATTCAATGTCCAACTGGCCGGCGGCGCTAATCTCATTCGTGAGCCGAGAGGCGGGCGAAATTTCGAATATCTTTCCGAAGACCCCTTACTGACTGGTGTGATGGCTGGGCATTCGGTGCGCGGTATTCAGTCGCAGCACGTGGTTTCGACCATCAAACATTTTGCTGTCAACGCTCAGGAAACCGGCCGCGTGGTGGTCAGTTCCGATCTGGACGAAGCTGCAATGCGCGAGTCGGATTTACTGGCCTTTGAAATCGCCAATGAGATAGGTCAACCGGGAGCGGTAATGCCCGGCTATAACCTGATTAACGGTGAGTGGGCGTCCGAGAATGATTTTTTGCTCAACAAAGTGCTTAAGGGCGACTGGCAGTATCCCGGCTGGGTGATGTCCGATTGGGGCGCGACTCATTCTGCTGCCAAAGCCGCGCTGGCCGGGCTTGATGTGCAGTCTGGCAGCAATCTTGACTCGCAAGTTTGGTTTGATCAACCGCTGCGCAAGGCGGTTGCCCGCGGTGAGGTTTCACAGGGTCGTATTGATGAAATGGTGCGACGCATTTTGCGCAGTCTGTTCGCGGTGGGTGCAGTCGAGCATCCGGCAACGCCGTTTGGGCCTATTGATTATATGGCCCATCGTTTGACTGCGCAGCGCGAGGCAGAGCAGGGCATTGTGTTATTGAAGAATGAAAATCACAGCCTACCGTTGAAAAAAGGTGCTAAAAAACTGCTGGTAGTCGGTGGCCACGCTGACCACGGCGTGCTGGCCGGTGGCGGCTCGTCGGCGGTCACTCCGGTGGGTAGCCTGCGCTTGCCGGGCATCAATTTTATGGGCATCGAAACTGAAAAAGTATTCCAGCCATCCTCACCGCTGTGGGCAATTCGCGCAGAATCCAACGCAGCGGAGGTGCTTTTTGCCCACGGAAACGATGTTGCCGAAGCCGTGCGTTTAGCTCGTGAAGCCGATGCGGTCATTGTTTTTGCCGATGAATGGCGTTCCGAGGCGTTGGATGCACAGGGGCTTGAATTAGACGCCGAGAAAAATCATCTTATTTCGCGCCTTGCCGCTGAAAATTCGCTTACCATCGTGGTGCTGGAGACCGGTGGTCCCGTTACTCTGCCGTGGCTCGATAAAGTGCCTGCGGTGCTTGAGGCCTGGTATCCCGGATCGGGCGGCGGCGAGGCGATCGCCGGGGTGCTATTTGGCCGCGTTAATCCGTCCGGTAAATTGCCGGTGACTTTCCCGGCCAGCGAGCAACAGTTGCCGCATCCTGAACAGGTTGATCCTACCACCACGACCTCATTACCCGGCAGTCCGGTGAAGGGCGGCATAATTCATGTCGATTATAATGTCGAAGGCTCGGACGTTGGTTATCGCTGGCATGCTCGTACTGGGCAAGCGCCGTTATTTCCCTTCGGTTTTGGGCTGTCTTATACCGAATTTACCTATAACGACCTTCAGGTGCGCGCCGACGGCGAGAGTGTTTATGTCACGTTGACGGTGCAAAACATCGGCGATCGCGCTGGCGCAGAAATTCCTCAGATCTACCTTCATCCGGCCAGCAAAAGCTATGTGCCACGGCTGGCGGCTTTTGAACGGGTCGATTTGCAAGCCGGGGAAAGTAAAACCCTGACATTAAGGCTTGAGCCAAGGGTCATTGCCAACTGGGATAGCGACGAAGGATTGTGGCGGATTGAGGGCGGAAATTATGTGGTTATCGCCGCCAAAAATGCCTGCGCACCGATATTGCAGTCAAATATTGCTATCAAACCACGGCGATTTGGCTATTAGCTTATATTAGATTAGATCGTAAATTATTAAACAATGACACACCCGGCGATGGCCGGGTTTTTATTGTGCGATATTGGTTATCGGTATTCACTTTCACTGCGGATGGACTCCCGCCATCATCAATCAAAGCAACGTTTCTGCACACTATTAAGGTGCACAGATTGAGCATGGATTTTACTCAATCCATATTCTCTGCCGTCATCACCTTGAATTCGACCTTGCCGTCGGAATAAATGTCCGGCTGAAAGTTATCCTCCAGCGCTCTTAACATTAGGCTAAGAGCCAAACGGGCATGCTGGCGCGCGTTTTGATCCAAGGTAAATGACAGGATGTCGCTCTCAAGCAATTTCCGGGTAAGGTCGTAAAGTTCATGGGTGATGTAATGACATTTCCCCTGTAACTTGTGCCTTGCCAGTGCCTCGCTGACCTCGGTATTCACGTCACCGGTGTTATAAATACCAATGATGTTTCGCGACTGTGCCAGATTTTGTTCAAGCAGGCGGCGCAGCGTTTCGCGGTGATCTTCTCCCGCCAACACTTCTCTTAGCTTGATATCAGGGGATTTCTGCTGCAAAACCTGCTTGAATCCCTCGACTCGATGCTGGTGGGCGATAAAGTCAAAACGCCCGCTGACCACCAGTACCTCTCCGGGTTGACGCAACATTTTGGCCATTAACAATCCGGCAGTGCGGCCTGCCTGAAGCTGATTAATGCCTACGTGACACAGGCGTTTAACATCCGGAAGATCAGTGACTAGCGTGATCACCGGCACGCCATTTTTTTTACACCGTGCCAGGGCGTCATAAATAGCCGGATGATTTTGCGCAAATACAATAATGCCATCACGTTGGCCACTGCATTTAATAATATGTTGCGCCAGCTTTTCTGGCTGAGATTCAGAAATTAGCGTGCGATGTAACGTTAAACGCCGATAGCCTAACGAGCTGGCAACCTCGCTGAAATCCACCGCCAGTTTTTGGAAAAAATAAGTATCGTTCGAGCTGAGGATGACCTCAACCTGCCACGGGCTTTTACGTTCCTCGGGCAAGGTACGATTTAACCCTGCTTCTTTTGCCGCCCGTAAGACTTTGCGGGTTGTTTCCGGAGACACACCACCGCGTTCGTTCAACACTCTATCCACTGTGGCTACACCCACTCCGGCCATTTTGGCCAGCGTATCGAGGGTCAGCTTTTTCATCCGAATTCCTTGCGAAGATATGACGATAACACCGCCAGTTTAATCAGCGCTTTGGGTTTGGCAATCATCTTGTGGGTAAAACCGCTTGTTTTTTTATCTTGTCGGTTTAGTGAACAGGGTTGTTAACTTTTGTTGTAATTATGTTGGTATTTGAGGGGAAACCATCAAACCAGCAGTACCAGCACCAATTGAATGGGTTTATCATTCCTTCGTTTTCATTCATGGAAAAAATAATTAAAACAATACGAAACGTTTAATTTAGACCTTCGGAAATTGTTTATTAATCAAAAAACATCGTCGCCCGACTGTGTTATTTAAATATCTAATTCTAATTACTCTCTGGTTATTTGCAGTAAACATATAATTTAAAGCAGGGGACATTTATGAAGCGCAGAGAATTTTTATCCTCTATCGCTGTGCTGGGTGTATCGACGACGATCCCGTTGGCGAAAGCTCAGGAAGTGAAAGGTGGACAGCCGTGGGAACCGGGCAAAGTGGATACCCGTCCTCTTGCCCAGCCACGCCAGGGTGGCCTGCAATACCTGACTCAGCATGAATTCGACACCGTTGGGGCCATAGCAGAACGTTTTATTCCTGCTGACGAGTTGAGTGTCAGTGGTAAAGAAGCAGGTTGTGCCACTTTCGTCGATCGCCAGTTGGCTGGGGATTTTGGTAAGGCATCAAGCACTTATCGTCTTGGTCGCTTTGTTAAAGGCACCGCTGAGCAGGGGCCTCAGGAAGCACAGACTCCAGCAGAGCGCTACCGCGTAGGTTTGGCCGCGCTCGACGCCAGCACGCAAAAACAGTTCAGCAAGAATTTCGCCGAATTAAGTGGCGATCAGCAGGATCAGGTGTTGCACGCCATGGAAGCGGGCAAGTTTGATTTAGGGCCGAATGTTGAAACTAAAGTTTTCTTCGAGCTGTTATTACAGAACGTCCGTGAAGGCTTTTTATCCGACCCAATTTATGGCGGAAATAAAGATATGGCCAGCTGGAAAATGATCGGTTTCCCGGGTGCTCGCTATGACTTCCGCGATCTGATCCCTAAAAAAGGCCAGAAGCTAAATATTATTCCAACCAGCCTGATTGATAACTCACTTTAAGCTGAAATTCTGATTCGATTGAGCAAGAGTCCTTATATGAAAAATGTCCGTCCTAAAGCTGACGTTGTCATCGTTGGTCTGGGCTGGTGTGGGTCTTTAATAGCCGAAGAGCTGACCCGTGCCGGTCTGAATGTGGTTGCCGTCGAGCGCGGCCCGTGGTTTGAAACCGCCACTGATTTTCCACCTTCCATTGATACCGATGAGCTGCGCTGGGATACCCGTCGCAGCATGCTGCTCCCGCCCGCAGTTGAAACCACCACTTTCCGCAATAATATCACCCAGAAAGCGCTGCCATCCCGTGACTGGAACCTTAACGAAATGGGTTACAACGTGGGCGGTTCTGGCACCCACTGGGCGGGCATGGCCTGGCGTTTCACGCCGTTCGACCTGCAACCTTATACTCAAACCGTCGCCCGTTACGGCAAAGAGCAGATTGTAAAAGGGTTGATCCTGCAGGACTGGGGCGTCACCTATGACGAGTTGGAACCTTTCTACGATCGTTTCGAAAAAATCGCCGGTGTTTCTGGTAAAGCCGGCAAGCTGAATGGTCAGGTTGTAGAAGACGGTAACCCGTTTGAAGGCAATCGCAGCAGCGAATATCCGTTGCCACCGCTGGAAGGTATGCGTTTGACTGACCTGTTCCGCGATGCCGCAAAATCTCTGGGCCAGCATCCGTTTATGGTCCCGGCGGGTCAGGCTTCCAAGGCCTATGTTAACCCGCTGGGCGTGCGCATGGGGCCTTGTACCTATTGCGGTTACTGCCTGTATTACGGCTGCGGCAACTTCTCGAAATCCAGCCCGAATGCCTGCGTTATCCCTGCACTGATGCAGCGTGAGAACTTTACCGTTCTGACAGAATCTGCAGTAACGCGCATCAATAAAGCTGAAGATGGCAAAACCGTGACTGGCGTGACCTATATTGACCGTAACGGTCAGGAATGGGAACAACCTGCCGGTATAGTGGTGCTTTCTGCTTTCCAAATGCAGAACGTGCGCATGCTGCTGCTATCGAAAATCGGCAAACCTTACGATCCGGTGAGCAAGACTGGCGTAGTGGGCCGTGCTTACAGCTTCCAGACCGTTTCGGGCGCCACTTTGTTCTTCGAAGACGAATACCTGAACCAGTTTATCGGCGCAGGCGCACTTTCCCAGCAGGTTGATGACTGGAACGGCGATAACTTTGACCACACCGGTAAAGGTTTTATCGGCGGGGCAGGCATTCTGGTGGTCGCGCGCGGTGCTCGTCCAATTGGTAATGCCGATGCGCTGCCGCCGAACACTCCGCGCTGGGGCAAAGACTGGAAAAAAGCCTATACCCACGCTTTCCAGAATGGCACCTTTATCTTTGGTCAGGGCACCAGCTATTCCCACGAAGATTACTACCTCGATCTGGACCCGGAATACAAAGACAGCAATGGCAATCCGCTGCTGCGCGTGACCTACGATTACAACGAAAATGACCGTCGCTCTGCCAAGTTTGTTGAAGACAGAAGCGTCGAGATTGGTAAAGCGATGGGCGCGAAACTGGTTCTGGGGACCAACGCAACCACGACCTCTTACTCGCCTTACAGCTTTGCCAGTGACCACACCATCGGTGGTGCCGTCATGGGTGAAGACCCGAAAACCAGCGTGCTTAACCGTTATCAACAAAGCTGGGATGCCCATAACCTGTTCGTTTTGGGCGCATCGTCATTCCCTAATAATGCCGGGTATAACCCGACCGGAACGATAGGTGCACTGAGTCTGTGGACGGCGAAAGCCATTCTTGAACAGTATCTGAAGAATCCTGGCCCATTGGTAAAGGTATGATATGAAAAAGTTAAAAGTTGTTGGTGGCGTCGTAATTGTTGCCGCCGTTGTAGCAGGCGTTTTACTTTATCAGAATGGCAATACATCAGCGGATGATGTTGCCGACAACTCCACGCAAATGAAGCAGCCGTTGACCGCTGCCGATGCCGATGCGATTACGCGTGGTAAATATGTGGCGATTGCCGGTGACTGTGTGGCTTGTCACACGGCACCGGGAAGCAAAGAGGCTTACTCGGGCGGTTATTCAATCAGCACGCCATTTGGCGGTATTGTAGCCAGCAATATTACCCCGGATGCAGATACCGGTATTGGTAACTGGACCGAACGCCAATTCTTTAACGCGGTCAGACACGGCAAGGGCATTGAGGGTCAAAATCTTTATCCAGCAATGCCTTACAACGATTACGTTAAAGTCAGCGATAAAGATATGCACGACCTGTGGATGTACATGCGTTCGGTAAAACCGGTGAACAATAAAGTCGCCGAAACCAATTTACCGTTCCCGTATAACATCCGTATGGCGATGATGGGTTGGAACCTGCTGTTCTTCAAAAACGAAGGTTTCAAGCCGGATATGGCCAAGTCAGCCGAATACAATCGCGGCGCTTATCTGGTTGAAGGTCTTGAGCACTGTGCAGCCTGTCATACGCCGAAAAATATCATCGGCGGCGACACCAGCGCGTATCTGCAGGGTAGCAATCTTGGTGATTGGTACGCGCCTGAGATTACCAGCAACACTTATACCGGCATCGGTAACTGGTCGGAAGATCAAGTGGTGCAATATCTCAAGCTGGGCAGCAACCACGTAGCCGTTGCATCTGGTCCGATGGCTGAAGCGGTGACTAACTCGACGCAGTATCTGACCGATGCCGATCTGCACGCGATTGCCAGCTATCTGAAGGCACAACCGGGTTCGAACAACAAGAAACCGGCAGCGATTGCTACAGACGATGCACAAATGAAAATGGGTGCCGCGGTTTATGAAGCCAACTGTTCGGCCTGTCATAACAGCAATGGTCAAGGGATCCCGCATCTGGCGGCCAGCCTGGCGGACAACCCGGCAATCATGTCTCCTGATGCTTCATCTATCCTGACGACGGTATTGCAGGGTGGTCGTGGTGCAGTGACTGTCGGCAATCCAACCAGCGGCGCGATGCCAAGCTTTGCCTGGAAACTGTCGGATCAACAGACAGCCGCCGTGGCGACTTATATTCGCAACTCTTGGGGCAACGCGGCGTCTGCCGTGCCAGCGGAAGATGTCACCAAAGCGCGTAAGCTGGTGAAAGCTCAGGCGCAGATCCAACCGCAGTAAGTTTTAAGCCGATAAAAACAAAGCAGGTTGCACCGAATGGGGCAACCTGCTTTTTTTATGAGGCCCTGATAATTTCCTGAGGAACATCTGATACGTTTCTTATTGCCTTAACATCAGGCAATAATTTGTCCGTAACCTTGCTGCTAAATTCAGCCGATATACTTTTCCATATTTTCGCGGCATTCAATGGCAATATCGTAGAGATCAGACTCCCAGCGGTTAGGGCTAAACAGCTCGGCTGACCACAGTCCATCATAACCGGTGGCTTTTACCGCGTCTGACCAAGCCTGAATATCAATTTCACCTTCACCCGGCATGTAATTACGCAGCACTAACTGGTCCCAGGCTTCTCCCGGTTTTGGCAAACGGCCATCGCAGAAATGCACGCCGTAAATCAGGTTTTTGTCCAGTCGGGCAATGTCTTCAGGTTTTGATCCTGAGGCATACAGATGCCAGAAATCGATCACCATGCCGACGTTGTCTTTGCCGACCCGACGAATGACTTCCAGCCCCTGCTCAAGCGTGCGGAATTTGGTGAAAGCAATCACCTCAATCTGGTAACGAACGCCGTAGTCCTGACCGATTTTGGCAATCGCATCAACGTTCTCGGTGATGATGTCCATCACCTGTTCCTCCGGCTTATCGTCGATACCGTCAAGAGCCAGAATTTGCACTGTAGGACAACCCAGTTCCGCCGCCGCCTGAGTTAAACGGGTGGCCTCTTTCAGCATGGTTTTCTTGGCATCGCCCTGATAACGCTCGATTTCCAGCAGAGCATTAACGCAGCCCACGGATAATCCATAACCGTCTGAGGTTTGTTTGAGCTTTTTGGTGGTGCCACCGTTATCCAGATAACGCACCAGTTTACTGCTCAACAGTTCCAGGCTTTCGTAGCCGGTTTCTTTGGCGATTCTGGCATCGGTGAGGATATTGCAATAATTGGTCGATATTCCGTGTAGGGCCTTTTGCATCGGGTACTCCTTGTTTATTTATCTTTTTTATTAAAATCGGGCAAAACGTAGGTAGATAAAGGCTATGCTTTTAAAATAAAAGTTTCAATTAATACAAAATGAAATTTTTGATTGTTTTACATCAAGCCATCATTCGCATGCCGCGCCGATTTTTACTATCGTCATGATACGTATACCCATACCCGTAAGATTAAGGAGCAACAATGAAATTTCATTACACCCTTCCCGAAGCCCGCACGCCTGTAGGTTCAGCCGCACCGGCCCTGCGTTGGGGAGTCATTGGACCTGGTTGGGTTGCTGAACGTTTTGTTGCCGCAGTGCAAAAGAACACTCGCCAGATTTTTCAGGCAGTTGCCGGCAGCTCGTTAGACAAGGCTGAAAGTTTTGGTCGCCGTTTTGCAATCCCCAGCGCCTATGGCTCGGTTGAAGAGCTGGTTGCCGACTCGCAAGTTGACGTGGTTTACATTTCTACACCCCATCCGACCCATTACGCCTGTGCGTTAAAGGCTATTCGCGCCGGGAAACACGTGCTGGTCGAGAAACCGCTGGCGATTAATGCCGAACAGGTTCGCGGCCTGCAAGAGGCCGCGCGGGAGCATCGGGTATTCCTGATGGAGGCAATGTGGACGGCGTTTTTACCAAAATTTGACGTGATTCGCCAAGTTATAGAGCAGGGGACTATCGGCGAAGTACGCACTATTATTGCCGACCATGGAGAGTTTTTCGAGCAGGATCACCGCATCATGCGCCCTGAGCTGGCGGGCGGCACGCTTATGGATCTCGGGTCTTATCCGGTAGCGCTGGCGACCAAGCTATTAGGCAAACCCGAGCAAGTGTTGGCCTCCGGGCAGACTGCGCCAACGGGGGTTAATGGTCAGGCCTCCATTGTTCTTAAGCACTCCGGCGGTAATCAGTCTTCGTTGCACACTACGCTGTTTAGCCACACGCCCGGCACTGCGGTTATCGCCGGTAGTGAAGGTTATATCTTTATTGACGGCATGTTCTACGCGCCGGGCAACTTCCACGTTTACAACAATGACAAGCAGAAAATCACTTACGAACAGCCGAAATATTCCTACGACAGCCTGCATTATCAGGCGGCACATCTGGCAATCTGTGTTGCCGACGGCCTGCTTGAGTCGCCAATTCGCCCGATTGCCGACTCTTTGCTGACAATGGAAACTCTCGACCAAGTGCGCCGAGAGCTTGGCATCGTTTTTAACGACCTTTAACCAAAGGTAAAGGCGTAGGCGTCGACACCGTCATCAAGGAACTGAATTGAGAGCGTGTGTTCGCCGCTTGCGTCCGGCAGGCGAATCAATTGATATAACCGCTGGTCGGAAACTGTGCCTTCGCCATCGGCAGACACGTCGGAACCATGCATATCGCCCGGTGCTTTATCATCTACAGTGACTTTGAAGCGGATCTTTTTACCGGCCTGATGGGGTCCTAGAACCAGATGCAGGTCACGGGCATGGAATCGATAAGTGATGCGGCCACCGCTCTTGTTAAGCGTGATTTTCTCGTCATTAATGGTCCAGTTGCCTGCAAGACCCCAATCATCGAGCGCCAGCTTATCTGGCAGGGAAAAATCTGCTGGCGCGTCGGTGGTTTTGATCTCTGAATCGAAATTTTGCGAGCGCATATAACCGAGATAGGTTTCCGGCGAAATATCGCCCTCGTTTCCAGCCGCCTGTTCAACACCTTTCGCCTGTACCTGGCTAATCGACGTATTAACATTTTTGGCCCCGGCCTCTTTGAGTAACTCCTGAATTACTCGTTCGGACTGCGGATATTCGCCCTCGCCAAAGTGCTCGTAGCGCATCTCTCCTTTGGCATCGATAAAGTAATGCGCGGGCCAATACTGATTATTAAAAGCGCGCCAAATGGTGTAGTTGTTATCAATAGCTATCGGATAATCGACACCCAACTTTTTGGCCTCGCTGGTCACGTTATTGATATCTCGCTCGAAGGCAAACTCTGGCGCATGCACGCCAATCACCACTAATCCCTGACTACGATATTTATCGGCCCAGGCTTTAACGTAAGGCAGCGCGCGCAGGCAGTTGATGCAGGAATAGGTCCAGAAATCGACCAGTACTACTTTTTTGCCTTTTAGCGATTCGGCAGTGAGCGGCGGGGAGTTTAACCATTGCACCGCGCCATTTAACGAAGGCATCGGGCCGAGGTCGGCCAGTGCGGGCAGGCCAGTTTCATCAGATTGTGGAGCCGCTTGGTTTGCTGTTCGACTCAGGCCAAATTTATTGACTAATGTTTGCTCGAAACCGCTGGTGGTTTGGTTGGATAAGCGGGTCAAAATCCCGGTATCCAGGCCCAGCGCGATGGCGACAACGCCGACCAGCATCAGTGCGCCAATCCCTCTGCGGACCCATTCACCGGCTCCAAGCGAGCGTTTCATGGCGGTAAATACTTTGCCGCCGATAAGCAGAGCGAGCATCAAAGAGGTAACGGCACCGGCAGCGTAGGCCAGCAGCAGTAACGAGGACCCGACGTTGGCCCCCTGCAGTGCAGCACCGGTGAGAACCAGACCCAGAATCGGACCGGCACAGGGTGCCCAGAGTAACCCGGTCGCAATGCCGAGCAGGAAAGAGGTGCCCACCTGAGATTTTTGACCACGAGTCGCAGCTTCGCTCATTTTATTACCGGCCGAGACCAGCGGGTGCATCACCCGATCGCCAAAATGCGGAAAGAGCAGCGTGAGGCCGAAAAAGGCCATCAGTACCAGTGCAATCCAGCGGCCATACTGGTTAGCCTGCACGACCCACCCGCCGCCAACGGATGCAAGCGTTGCGACCAGGGTAAATGTTAACGCCATTCCTGCCAGTAAAGGCAGGCCAGAACGCAAAAAAGATTGGTCCGAGCGAGCAAATACGAAAGGCAGAACGGGAAGAATGCACGGGCTGGCAATCGTCAGAATGCCGCCCAGGTAAGCGAGTATCAGGATCAACATGGCAAAACCTCAAAAGAGAAATCGGCTTATTCGTTGTATATAAATATATATAACGATGATCAGACTAGTTCCTTTCGGTCATAAATGCATGAGTTATGACGATTGTTTAAGGTTATAACAATTCTGTTATTTTTTGCCTGCGGCTAACCGAGTCATAAAGGTCGATAACACAATGGCGGCTCTTAAGGCGCGAGCAATCAGGCGCAATATATTGTGCCTTGGCGGTTATTCCTCATCTGCATATTTTCAGTGCGCTACTGCAAAAACTGTAGAGGTTTGGAGTAATGAAGGATTTTTTAGAATAAAAAACCCGCCGCGTGAAGGTTAACGCGGCGGGCTGGATAGCTACTCAATCGAAATTAAACGGCCAAACGTTTGATAATCGCGTCGGTGAATTCTTTAGTCGATGCAGAACCTTTCAGGTCACCGGTACGGACGTTATCTTCGTTCAATACGTCATAAATCGCGGTACGCAGACGAGTGGCTTTATCTTGCAGGCCAACGTGATCCAGCATCATGGCCGCGGCCAACAGCAGGGAAATCGGGTTAGCCAGACCTTTACCGGCGATATCCGGCGCTGTGCCGTGAACCGCTTCGAAGATGGCGACATCTTTACCGATATTCGCGCCTGGAGCCATGCCCAGACCGCCTACCAGACCGGCGATCTGATCCGACAGAATGTCACCAAACAGGTTGGTACACAGCAGCATGTCGAAGCGCCATGGATTCAGAACCAGCTGCATTGCACAGGCATCAACAATCATGTCGTCAACTTCAACGCGACCTTCGTACTCTTTGGCCACTTCACGAGCCGCTTCCAGGAAAATACCGGTCAGGGCTTTCAGAATATTGGCTTTGTGAACGATGGTGATTTTCTTGCGGCCATTCTTGATGGCGTATTCGAAGGCGTAACGTGCGATGCGCTTGCTGCCTTCGCGGGTGTTCATACCGGTAGAAACGGCAACCGCTTTAGGGTCATCGCCTACCGGAATGTAATATTCGTGGGAGACATAGAAACCGCCCAGATTTTCGCGGAACAGCACCAGATCGATATCTTCAAAACGACCCGGAACCAAAGTACGTGCAGGGCGAACGTTGGCATACAGCTCGAACTCTTCGCGCAGACGGACGTTTGAAGAGCGGAAACCACCGCCAATTGGCGTAGCTAAAGGACCTTTCAATGCCAAACGATTTTTGCGGATGCTTTCCAACGTAGCCTGCGGCAGCGGATCACCAGAAGCTTCAACGCCAGCCACGCCAGCCTGCTGCACGTCCCACTCAAACGGCTGACCCAGAGCGTCGAGGATTTTAACTGTAGCTTCAACGACTTCCGGTCCAATGCCATCACCTGGAATGAGCGTGGCGGGAATTTTCTTGTCTTGTTGGGTCATAGTAACTTTCTCTTTTCTGGTAAAGGGGAAACTCTTCAAACAGGGCCAGGTTAGGGCGACTTACCACCTGAATGGATTCAGTGGGCTGCGCTATGCGTTTGCCTTCCAACATATCCGTCTGTCGTCGTGTGAAAACTACCTGGAACCTAAAAAAGCTATTCTAGTCGCTTTTGGCCTTGGATTTCTACCATGTTGTTAATTTGTTAATTTTAAGTTTGCGGATGATGAAATTCTGCCCATTCAAGTTTTTATTCAATCAGATGCTAGGCTTAAGTTAAGTAGAAGGACTTTTTGGGTTTGCTTCAACTTACAGTTTGATACTTAAATTCTTGTCTGAGGGAAAACAGCGTGACCAATCAAAACTATCCGAGTGAACCCCGTGACAGTGGCGGGTTCTGCAGTCTCGGCGATTATGCCGCTGTTGGCGAAGGCCGCACCGTTTCAATGCTGGCACCCGACGGCTCCGCAGACTGGTGGTGTGTGCCCCACCTTGATTCACCGCCATTGTTTGACCGATTGCTGGATGCAGAAAAAGGGGGGTATTTTCAAATAGTCCCCGATAAACCTTATCGTATGTCGCGCCAATATCGTGAGAACAGCAATGTGCTGGAAACAATTTATGAAACCGCCAATGGTCGAATTAGAGTAACTGAATCGATTAACAGCACCTTGGCGGGGCGACTGCCGTGGAACGAATTCGCCCGCCGTATCGAGGGGCTTGAAGGTTCGGTTTCTGTGGCCCTGCATCTGCGAATTGGGACTGCTGCCGACACGCGAACTCCCTGGAGGCTTGACACTTCGCAGGGAAATACCTGGCACGTGGGCAAGCTGATGTTAATGCTGCGTGTGCGCGATGAGGTCGAATTCTCTTCATGTCGTGATGATGGGGCCGATGCCAGCTTTATTGTTAAGGCAGGTGAACGTCATCTGGCCGCTTTACTGGTAACTGAAAACAAACCGCTGGCAGTGCCCTCGCTGGAACGTATCGACAAACATATCGAAACCAGCGATATCGCCTGGAAAGACTGGGTTGATAATCTGCACTATGAAGGCAAATACAAGTCACACGTATTGCGTTCGGCGCTGGCGCTAAAATTTTTGTGGTACTCACCTTCTGGCGCACTTGCCGCGGCGGCAACCAGCAGCCTGCCGGAAGGTATTGGCAGCGGTAAAAATTACGACTACCGGTTTGCCTGGGTGCGCGATGCCTGCATGATCATTAAATCTTTCCTTTACATCGGAGCACTGGATGACTGTCAGGCTGCTTTTTCCTGGTTGGCTGACGCATTAAACGCCAACGGTGGCGAAATGCGCACCTGCTTTAAACTCGATGGAGGAACCGTTCCTGACGAGAAAATGATCCCGGTACAAGGATATCGCGGAGAGCAGCCGGTCAGATTGGGCAACAATGCCGCCACCCAACTTCAACTCAGCAATTACGGTGATTTGCTCGATACTGCCGTGCTGTTTATCGAGGCAGGCCACGTGTTGGATCTTGAAACCTCGCGCCTGCTTGGTCAGTTAGCCAACCACTGCGCCGACAGTTGGCGTCAGGTGGATTCGGGTATCTGGGAACTTCCGGAATCCCAACATTATACGCAGTCTAAGATGGGTTGCTGGCTGGCATTGAATCAGGCCGTAAAGCTGACCAATGGCAAACATATCGAACCCACGTGGGTTGGACGCTGGGAGCGCGAACGAGACCGGATCCGCGACTGGATCGAAACTTACTGCTGGTCCGAAGAACGCCAAAGTTATACTTTCTGGGCCGGTTCTGCGGGTCTTGATGCCTCCGTGGCGCTGATGCATCAGTACGGCAAAGAAGTATCGCCGCAAAGAATGCTCAGTACCCTGCGGGCGATTCAGAAAGAGTTGGGCACCGACAGCAAAATGATTTACCGCTATTCCGGGGTTGATAAAGAGGAAAATACTTTTATCGCCTGTGCTTTCTGGATGGCCTCTGCACTGGCCACCCTGGGTGAACAAGATGAGGCAGAAACGACGCTGGAAACGTTGCTCGAAACGTTAAGTGGTGGCAAAAGCGCCGGGATTATGGGCGAGATGTATAACGTACACACCAAGAAGTGTGTCGGTAACATGCCGCAAGGGCTTAGCCATTTAACGGTGATTTGCGCCGCCCATTTAGTCTCTCAATTACCTTTGCCTGATTAACTAAAATTCCACGTTAAGCTTTAACCAACCTACACGACCCGGCTCATTAATCGGCGTGTTTGATGAATAACCAAAGCTGCTGTTACCGGCAAGATTAAGGTGCTCGCTGTAGGTTCGGTTAAAGATATTATCGATGCCGGCGCTGAATTTTATTTGCCTATCAAACTCGTATGCGCCGTTGATTGAAAAAATTGCAAACCCTGTACTCGATCTAAAATCTTTGCCCACCACATTGCCCTGATTAACCGAGATACGGTGCTGGGGGCTGACCATTCTGATCAGTCCGCTGGTGCTCCATGCACCTTGCTGCCAGACCAGTCCTAACCGTGCATCCAGAGGTGGCATTTGCGGCAGCGCCCTGTGCGTGGATCTGTTTTCTCCCCAGGCATACGCGACGCTAACCTCGGTTGAGAGGTTTTCTGTAAAGCTATAGCGAGCGCCGACCTCACCCCCGGCGATGGCCGCATTAACGTTTTCCGCCTGGCTAACTCGCAGGTTCTTTAGGTCATAGTTAAACAGAATAAAGTCATTAACCTGCCCAACATAGGCTGATATCCAGCCCTCAACCTGCTTGCCCGAAAACATTACCCCAATATCCAGCTGAGTCGTTTTCTCGGTTTTAACGGAATCGAAGGCGCTGGAATGGTCGTTTGCACCATAGGTCGGCGAAAACAGCTCCCAGTAATCGGGGAAACGTTCGGTATAACCGACACCGGCATAGACCATTAATGGCAGCGCTGGCAGCCGATGCTCAAGGCGTATAAAGCCAGCGGGTAATGCCGATTGCCTCCTTGGCTGGCCTTTAGGCGAATGATTGTCTGCCGTCGCGCGATCGTATCTCGCTCCGCTGATGAGCTGGCTTTGCGACGTTGCTGTCCAGGTGAGTTCGCTGAACAGGCCATAGTCATAGAATTTGGCATCAGTCACCCAGCCGGTTTTCTGCTTGCTACGATGAGTGCTGATTTGCGCATCGGCACCGTCCTCAAGTTTGAAATCAGACCATTGCCAGGTTGCCATTCCTCGGCCACCAAGGGTTCGACGATCCAGCTGCATTTTCATTGGCATGTTCATTTTGGGTGACATGGAATGTGGCATAGGGTGGGGCATTGGATGATTAACGGCGGGAGGTGCGGGCCTGCGCAGGCTGTAGTTGTCCATAATGTGATCGGCATAATTTGAGTAAATGCTGGCCTCAAAACGCTGAAAAACTTTGCCGATATTGGTTTTCTCAAAGCGCGCCGAGAGGCTCTCTCGCTTGAACTGCGAGCCATCCATGCCACGGCCAGCGTAACGCGCCTGACCATTGCCTCTGCCTGCCGCTATTTCTAAAAGGGTGTCGCTGTTCGGCGTCCAGCCCACGGTGACATCAGCATTCCATTTGTTCCAGCGCGAGGGAACTCACTCGCCGCTGCCGTCTTTATAATCATTTGAACGTGAAGTGTTGCCGGTCAAGCGTAGATAGCCGCTCTCATTGCCCAGACTAATGTCGGCATTTTTGTCGCTGCGATGAGCTGTACCTGCCAGCACGCTGGCGTTACCCTGAATACCCGCGTTTGAAAACTGCGGCGTTTCTCGTTCGAATCTTAGCGTTCCGGCGGAGTTTCCTGGTCCCCACAGCACGGTTTGCGGCCCCTTTATTAGCTTTAACAGATCAAAATTTTCTGGTGCTATGTAAGAAGTAGGAGCATCCATGCGCGACGGGCAAGCACCAGGCATTTCACTGTCGTTGGTGATAATCCTCAATCGTGAGCCAAACATGCCTCGAAATACCGGATCGCCATTAGTGCCACCATTACGAATTTGAGCGAATCCGGGCACCGTTTTTAAATAGTCGGATCCGTCACTGGCCGGAACTGGCTGGCGTGGCGTCTTGGTTGAGGTGATGATTTTTAATGGAGAGACTAACGGTGACACTACGGTAATTACCTGTTCATCATTATCAATGTCGCGCTCTTTATCCGGCAAATTAATAGCAGCCAAAGACTGAGGTGATAATATCACTGCCGTGCTTATTAATGATAATTTAAATAAATAACTTTTCATTGTTCATCCCTTTTTAAAATGAAAAGAGTCAGCCTTGGTTTTTTTGATAGCAGACAAAAAAAGATCACACCTCTAAAAAGCGTTAGTAACTGATTGATTAATTATCAGAGTGTTAAATCTTTGGGGGCTGGTGCGGATTGTAGCGATAGGCTGTCAGTGGTGCCAACGGTTATTATTTATTATTTGCTATTTTGTACTGTAGATCTCACTTGGCTGAAAATAAATATTATTATTTTACAGGTGTTAAGATTGGAGTATTTATGAGCGTTATAGATATGCAACTCACTCGGTTTAATTAATTTTGGTTAAGAGAGCTGTAAATGATTTTTATAAAATTGATTGGGTTCTGTATTGCGCTATATAAAGGAGGATAAGGTAAACAATCTGGAAGGGCGGCGGTACAAGCTTCCACCGCCGCAAGTTTTAATTTTTGATTCACCGTCGATCTTGAATATCAGAAATTTAAAGCAACGCAAGCTTGGCTACTTTTAAGCCTCATACTTTGCAATATCTTAATACTCCTATCGACTTCGATTTCAAGCAGAGACTAATGCTGCGAGAGCAACGGCGTCGGCACCGGCCGGGATTCGCATAGGGGCAGAGTCGTCGTTGGCCGCTCGCCAAATTGCCTCGGCGACATCAACGGCATGAGTTATTACCTCGGTTTTAAGCATGCTGGCGAAGATATTTTGCGCGTATTCAGCATAATCACCCGGGAAAACATCCTGCATTCGCGATTGCGCATTTTCACCGAATGCGGTTTGCGGGGCCATGCCTGGCAGCACCAGATTAACCCGTACATTAAACGGGGCGAGTTCCAGTGCTAAAGACTCGGTGAAGGCATTTACGGCCGCTTTGCTGGCGGTGTAGACCGAAAGTAACGGCAAAGATTTTAGCGTTACGGTTGAGGTAACATTAATCACCACGCCGGATTTTCGCTGTGTAAATTGGGGAATAAATGCCCGTGTTAGCGCAATGGTGCCAAAGGTATTGGTGTTGAAAATATCAAACACGACATCCATTGACGTACCTTCTAATGCGCTCAAAATCCCTATCCCGGCATTGTTCACCAAAACATCAATCTCACCCGCTTCTTTAACAACATTTTCAATGCTTTGCGCATTAGTTACATCCAGCGGCAAGATACGCAGATTGTCTGAAGAAGGCAGCAAATCTTCACGCGGTGTTCGCATGGTGGCAATGACTTTCCAATCGCGTTCGAGGAAGTAACGTGCTGTTTCCAATCCAAATCCTGATGAACATCCGGTAATTAATACAGTTTTCATAATCACTCCTGGAAAGTAAGTAAGGAGATAACTATAGTCTTCTCAATCTGTACTTAATATAATGCTAAGTCCGGTTATCATTAGCAGGAGTCCAGTTATGAGCGATCCTTTAGCCGAAGTTGTCACCCTCCTTCAACGGCAGGCTTCTTTTTCAAAGCAGGTCAGCGCGGCGGGAACTTGGCGTGCGCATCGTACAGAAACCGGCAGGCCGTTTTACTGTGTGATACTCGAAGGCAGCTGCTGTCTGGAGGTCCTAAACCAACCTTCGCTGATCTTGCAGAAAGGCGATTTCGTGCTGATTCCCGATGCCTGGGATTTCAGTATGTCGAGCTTGCCGCCTTCTGAGTCTATTCATTTCAATACTTTACCAGTAATGATCTCCGAAGGCGTTTTCAGGCTGGGCAGGCAGGAGGGCAAAGCTGAAGTTGAAGTGTTGCTCGGGCACATTCATTTTGCTTCGCCCGACGCCGCGCTACTGGTCTCGCTTTTACCGCAGCTGCTGCTTGCTCGAGGAGAAAACAGGCTGTCTACGCTGGTGCAACTGATTGTGGACGAGACACGCGACAAACGCCCGGCGCGAGAAGTTATTTTGCCGCGACTGCTTGAAGTTATGCTTATCGAGGCGCTGAGATCTTCTAGCGCCATCGCCACGTCTGCAGGATTATTGCGCGGGCTTGCTGATGAGCGTCTTGCCGCCGCCATCAGGCAAATCCATAAAGCTCCAGCAAAAAAATGGACCGTGGAGTTGTTGGCTAAAGAGGCGGCTCTGTCTCGTTCAACCTTCTTCGAGAGATTTAGGATGGCCACCGGGGTAGCGCCGATAGAATACCTTTTGGCCTGGCGAATGGCGCTCGCCAAAAAAATGTTGCAGTACAAAGAGGGCAACGTCGCCGAGGTTGCCGAGCGCGTCGGTTATGGTTCAGCCAGCGCATTCAGCGTGGCGTTTACTCGCTACGTGGGCATTCCTCCGGCCCATTACGCGCAAAGTATTAATCTCTAGCGCCAAACGTAGCGATAGAACAATCCCTCTGTGCGCCTGCTGACATTGGGCATTGAATCATAAAGTCTCAAAGCCTTTTTGTTATTGCTCAGACATGACCACGCAAGATTGAGATTTTGTCTTTCGGCGCTGCTCTTAAGATTGAGCATCAATGCCCTGGCCAGTCCTTTACCCTGAAATTCTTCAAATAAAATAATTAGATAAAGATACATTTCGGTGGGTTTTTGCTGAACACATATCAAGCCGGCCTGTTGTCCATTGACATAAACCCAGCGAAACCATTCTGGTTTTAGTTTCGAGCTAAACTCTTCTTTCTGAAAATCCTCATCCCAACCTACTGAATTTTCGATTATCCCGCGCATGTATTTTTCGAATATAGGAAAGAGTTGGGCCATTTGTTCAGGATTTATTTTCCGATAATCAATTTCCATATCAATTCCTTAATTTGCTGAAGGGCAGTCAGACTGGCATGTTTGCATTATGTCGATAGGCGTCAATAAGTTCTCATTGATAAGCCCTTGATGATGCTTCGATTAGCCTGCCTTATCAATATGTCCATTTAGAGACAATGAAAGTCGAATTCTCGACATAAAGCCAATTGTTTAATCATTAATCTAGACGCATTCTCACTAGCGAGTGCTTTTCATGTCTAACAACACAAGGCTACTGGCAGCCTTAATCCCTTTAATATCTTCTAGTTGTAGCGTAGGCCCTGACCAGCCGCCGCAGGCAACGGTCACACTCAATGCCCTCAGGCCGCCGGTATCTGCCTTGGCGGATCGATGGTGGCAGCTGTATCAAGACTCCAATTTAAATCTGGCGGTAGAGCAGGCTTTAAGCAACAACCGCAGTCTGCGCGTGGCTGCCGCAAAATTGCTTGAGGCTCGCGCAGTGCTTAATGAGACAGATGCTGAGCGATTGCCCGGCACGACGTTTTTTGCCAACGCGGGCTACGGCAGCACAATCAATGACCAAATCGCAGCGGCCCGGCAGCAGAGCGGCATTCGCACCGGCTCGCGTTACGGAATCGGGATTGACCTGCAGTGGGAAGTCGATCTTTTCGGTCGTCTGCACTCCCTGAGCCGGGCCGCCGAGGCGGACGCACAGTCGGCGCAGGCGGCAGAGGATGGCCTCCGCGTGGTGGTGGCTGCCGAGACCTCGCGGGCCTGGCTAGATGCGTGTAGCTACGCGCAGCAAATCGGCATAGCGCAGAGTTCGCTGGAAATGGCCGAGCACGGGCAGCAAATCGCTGAAAGGCTGCGTCAGTCCGGGGCCGGTGTCACCCTCGACGTGGTGCGAGCTCAGGCACAGGTTGAGCAAACCCGAGCCAGTTTGCCGCTTTTGCAGGCTGCGCGACGCAATACGCTGGCGGAGCTGGCAGTGTTAATGGGGCGTTTGCCCGACGATCCCCCACAGGCAGCCACAGACTGTCAATCGCCACCGGAGTTGGCTCACTCTGCGGTGCAGGCAACCAATGGTATGGCGATGTTAAGCCGACGGCCTGACGTCTTACAGGCTCAGCAGCAGCTGATTGCCGCTACAGCAAGAATTGGCGTTGCGACGGCCGACCTTTATCCGCGTATCTCGTTGGGTAGCAGCGTGTTGAGTTCCGCTCCTCAGCCCGATGGTTGGGATAAAAGCGGTGCTTCTGTTTGGAGCATCGGGCCGCTGGTCTCGTGGTCGTTTCCTAATATCAGCCAGGCCAGGGCGCGCATTGCTCAGGCTGGCGCGCGGGAAAGCGCAGCGCTGGCCAACTTCGACGGCACGATGCTTGGCGCTTTAAAAGAGGTGCAGCAGAATCTCTCGAATTACGACGCAATTCAGCAACAGCAGCAGGCGCTAACTCAAGCCGATAAAAACAGTCAGCAGACATTGCAGCTTGCCCAATATTCATGGCAAGCCGGGGCGACCACGGCTTTGGACTATCTAGACGCGCAGCGTAGCGATATCGCCGTGCAAAGCCAGCTGGCGCAGGTTAATGCGCAGGTCATTGATGCTCAGATATCGCTGTTCAAAGCCCTCGGCGGTGGCTGGCAACAGGCTCCTGCCGTGGTATTGCCAATACCGCAACGCGCTAATCCCCAGTTTCCCCTTATTGCCAAACGAGAAAATCTTTGATGACCGTACAACCAACCCCTGTTCAGCAACGGGCCATTTCCCCTTATCGCGCTAATCCGCGCCCTCGAACCATTATCGCCATTGTGTTACTTGCGCTGATTGTGCTGGCGTGGGGCATTTATTGGTGGACCACTGGGCGATGGCTCATCGATACCGATGATGCCTACGTGCGCGCCGATATTGTGACTTTGGCACCGCGTATTTCCGGTTATCTGACTGAAGTTAATGTTGAGGACAATCAGCAGGTAAGGCCCGGTGAAGTGTTGGCACAAATTGATACTCGCGACTATCAGGCCAAGGTCTGTCAGGCCGCCGCCGCTGTCAGGGCCGCAGCAGCAGAACTTAGCGTGCAGCAGGCGCGGATATTCAGCCTTCAGGCTCGTCAAATTCAGCAAAAAAGTCGTATTGACGATGCTCGGGCAGCCGTGCGGGCGGCTGGCGCAGAGTCTGAACGTTCGGCATTGGAAGAGCGTCGCCAAGTACGGCTGATGAGCCAGAATGTCAGTAGTATGCAGCAGCTGGAATCAGCAAAGGCGGAGATGAATAAAACCGCGGCCAATCTTGCTCGGGCGCAGGCACAGGTATTGATGAGCAAACAGGCCCTGATGGTGCTGGCAAGCGACAGGCAGGCGGCGGAGGCCGAGTTGGTTAAAGCCGATGCTTTGCAATCGCAGGCGCAGGCGATGCTGAATCTTGCGCGCATCAATTTAGGCAGTACACAGATTAAGAGCCCGATCGCGGGCACTGCCGGGGAACGAACTTTGCGCGTGGGCCAATATGTAGAAGTCGGCTCGCCGTTGCTGGCCGTGGTGCCTGACAGTGTCTATGTGATTGCTAATTTCAAGGAAACGCAGATTGACCTTATGCGCATCGGGCAAACGGCTGAAGTGACTGTAGATGCTTATGATGGCCAACGTTTCAATGGGACGGTTGAAAGCTTTGCGCCCGCCTCTGGCGCGCAGTTTGCGCTACTTCCTCCAGACAACGCCACCGGCAATTTTACCAAAATAGTCCAACGAATGCCGGTGCGTATTCGATTGAACAAGGGGCAGGCGCGGCTCGGCGAAATTCGCCCCGGCATGTCAGTGATTGTCACGGTGGATACTCACCATGGCTAGGCAAATAGCGGCACCGGCAATTTCATTACGTACCTGGGTGGCGGTTCTGGGTAGCGTAGTTGGCTGCTTTATGGCGGGCATGAACGTACACGTGACCAATGCCTCGCTGCCCAACGTGCGTGGTTCGCTAGGGGCAACGTTTGAAGAAGGGTCGTGGATCACCACCGCCTATCTGGTTGCAGAAATTATCATTATTCCAGTCACCGGCTGGCTGGTTTCAATATTTTCCATGCGTCGGGTACTGATGGTTGGCACTGCCGGATTTGTGTTTTTTTCGATTGCCTGCTCGCTGGCGCCCAACATTCAGAGCATGATTTTTGCTCGCGCATTGCAGGGAGCGTTTGGTGGAGTACTGATCCCGCTGTCGTTCCAGCTGATTGTCGGGGAGCTGCCGAGCAACAAGCATGCACTTGGCATGGCGCTGTTTGCCGTGGCTGATAACGTTGCGCAGGCGGCGGGGCCGTCACTTGGCGGCTGGCTCACCGACGCCTATTCGTGGCGCTGGATTTTCTATTTACAGGTGCCGCCCGGCCTGCTGCTGCTGGCTGCCATTGGCTGGTCGGTTAAACCGCAACCGGTACAACTGGAAAAGCTAAGGCAGGGCGACTGGTGGGGAATTATCACCATGGCGATAGGCCTTTCGGCGCTGCAAATCATGCTGGAAGAGGGAGGGCGCAATGACTGGTTTTCGTCATCATTTATTGTCAACTGTACGCTGCTGGCGGTGCTGGGGCTGGCGGGTTTCGCCTATGTCGAGCTGAAGAGCAAAACGCCATTTATCAATCTGCGGCTGCTTGGTCGCTATAATTTTGGCCTTGCCAGCCTGATGCAGTTTTGTTTTGGTGCCGTGGTGTTTGGTGTGGTTTTTCTGGTGCCAAATTATTTTGCCGAGGTTCACGGCTATAACGCCAGTCAGATTGGCGCGATGATGATCCCTTACGGCATTGTGCAATTTATTATGTCGTTTGCGACCCCACGCCTGATGCGCTGGACCAGCGCGCGCACGGCGATCATTGCCGGATTCGCCATCACCGGCCTCGGCTGTCTGATGAACATTCATCTCAACCCGAACGCGGCCTACAACGTGATTGTGCCTTCGCTGGTGGTGCGCGGTATTGGTCAATCTTTGGTGGTGGTCGCACTCGGCGTGATGGCGATTCAGGGGCTGGAAAAAGAACAGCTGGGTTCTGCCTCAGGCCTGTTTTCGATGGTGCGTAATGTCGGCGGGGCTATCGGCATCGCGCTGTCCAGCCAGATAGTCGTCGAGCGCGAAAAATGGCACGCGCAACGCATTGGCGAATCGGTAACGCTGTTTGCTCAGGCGACGCAACAGCGGCTGGTGGAGTGGGTTAATCTGTTGGCGCATCGCCATCTGGATTACGCCAGCGCATTGTATGGCGCAGGTGCAGGGCAATTGCGACAGCAGGCGTTGGGTTTAATAAATAACACGGTGCGCCGCGATGCGCTGCTGCAGTCATACAGCGACGCTTTTTATATCGCCGGGCTGGCAATGCTGGTCTGCATGCTGGCCGGATTTATTCTCAGGAAAAACGCGGATTAAAGATAAAATTCGGAAGGAGGGAGGCCGAACTGGCGTTTAAAGGCGGCGGCAAAGGCGCTTTGGCTTTCATAGCCGTGCTGCAAGGCAACCTGAACAATAGGCATGCCCTGCGCCAGTGACTCAAGAGACATTAGAAGACGCGCCTGCTGTCGCCAGCGACCAAAAGTTATGCCGGTTTGTCGTTGAAACTGACGATGAAAGGTTTTGTCGCTCATCGCCAGCATGGCGGCCCAGTCACTTGCCGCACGGCCATCGGCAGGTTCCTCGGCCAGCGCCTGGCAAACTCTGATAATCTTTGCATCCTGTGGCCATGGAAGATTAAAGGGCAGTATCGGCAGCGAGCAGAGCTCATCGAGGATAAAGCGCATCAGGCGGCCATCGCGACTTTCCGCCTGATAGTCAGTTTCAACTTTGGTCGCGGCAAGAATAAGCTCGCGCAGCAGGGGCGAAACATCGATAACACAGTCGCTGTCGGGTAATCCCGGGATGGCATCGGGATTAACAAAGATGCTGCGCATCCGAGCCGCGCAGCGCATGCGAACCGTGTGGCTGATACCGGCTTTCAGCCATACGCCACGGCTGGGTGGAACGACCCAGCGGCCGAGCTCGGTTTCAATGACCAGCACGCCTTCAATAGCGTAAAGCAGCTGCGCGCGCTGGTGTGAGTGGGCAGGAATAATATGACCGCTGGCGTAATCGGCGGCGACCCCGATAACCGGAATCGCGGTGGAATCATTTTTAAAAGACAGTGCCACTGTTGTTCATCCTTGAAGCGAAAAATATGACCATCAAGCTGCAATAATATGCTAATTATCGCTATTTAAACACCTTGCGTGCCGCGAAATTCACGCAATAAATCGATAAATACCCGCAGGTTGGCAGGCATATGACGGTTCTGCGGAAAATAAAGGCACAGGCCGGGAATGGGTGGAGACCAGTCCTCCAACACGGCTGTCAGGCGGCCGTGCTGCAGGTCTTCTCGCATATAACTGTCTGGCAAATAGGCAATACCCAGCCCGTCAATTGCCGCTTCGAGCATCAGCTGAATATTATCGAGTGTCAACATGCCCGGAACGTCGAGGGCGATTTCCTGACCCTCTTTGGAAAACTCCCACCGATAGCGCTTGCCGCTGGGCAGCCGCTGACGAATGCAACGATGCTGTGTAAGCTCTTCTGGCACCCTGGGCGTGCCGTGGCTGGTGAGATAATCAGGCGAAGCTACGGCAAGAAAACGCACCTCGCGCTCAAGGCGCACCGCCACCATGTCTTTAGGCACTGCCTCGGCCAGTCTTATGCCCGCATCAAACCCCTGTTCAACCACGTCGACCAGTGATCCTTCCGCCACCAGATCCAGCTCAATGGCCGGGTAGCGGCGCATAAACTCAGGGACGATTGTGCGCAGCAGAAAACGGACTCCCCCCTCGTTGCCATTAATACGCAGCCGCCCCATCAGGTGACCCGGCGTACCGGCCACATTCTCGAATGCGGCATCTAGCCCACTTATTACCGGCTCAAGGTTTTTAAGAAACCGTTCGCCCGCCTCGGTGAGAGAGACACTGCGAGTGGTGCGATGCAGCAGACGTGCGCCCAGTGTGGTCTCAAGGGTTCTTATTACGTGACTTAACGAGGAACGCGTTACGCCCAGCAAGTCGGCCGCGCGGCGAAAACTGAGATGTTCCGCCACACAAATAAAGGCCCGCAGCTCATTCAAAGTCGGTTTATTGATTGGTGACATTCTTTCACCTATTAATCCAATTTATAGGTCATTAACGTAACAGTAAACAGCGGGTAGGCTCTATTACTTAACGATGATTTATTTACGTCATAACCTCCAATAGGTGAAAAAGATGAGCAAAACCTGGTTTATAAGCGGAACCTCTACCGGCCTTGGCCGCCTTCTTACCGAGAGTTTACTTAAGCGCGGCGACCGCGTGGTAGCGACATTGCGCAAGCCGAACATGCTGAATAATTTGCGCGAAACGTTTGGCGATCGACTGCACATCCTCAAACTTGACGTGACCGATACCTCTGCAATCCGGGAAAGTGTCGCAGAGGCGTTTAACCATTTTGGCCGTATTGATCTGGTGGTTAGCAATGCAGGTTACGGGCTTTTTGGCGCGGCGTAAGAGGTGAGTGATGATCAACTTGAACGGCAGATTGCCACCAATCTCACCGGTTCAATTCAGCTTATCCGCGCAGTGCTCCCTTACCTGCGTCAGCAGGGAGGAGGCCGTGTGGTGCAAGTTTCTTCCGAGGGCGGGCAAATCGCTTACCCCAATTTCAGCCTTTACCATGCGACAAAATGGGGAATTGAAGGCTTCGTCGAGTCGGTGGCTCAGGAGGTTGCGCCGTGGGGGATCGATTTTATGCTGGTTGAGCCTGGCCCGACCGGAACAAATTTTGCCGAAGGATTAGATCGCGCTCAAACCCTGCGTTGCTACGACGAAACTCCGGCTGGAGAGGTTAGAAGAGCGGTGGATAATGGCGACTTTATTATTAGCGGTGACGCGGTAAAGGCCGTCGCCGCGATGATAGCGGCGGCTGATGCGCCCGTTATGCCTTTCCGACTGGCATTGGGCAGCACAAGCTATACCTCGATTCATGAAGCGTTAAGTCGGCGATTACAACAACTGGAAGCACATAAGGCGGTGACGTTGTCTACTGATAAATAGTTTATTGAGTCAAAGCATCAACCTAAAGTAATTTTTACTATTATGTATCCTTTAAGTTGCCGGCAAAAAGAATACATTAATATATTTAACTTGAGATATTTACTATATGTCTTAACATCAAAAAGCTGCTATCAAACGAGTATTATTATTCATCGCGCTCAACCTGATATTACTAGGGGGGTTAATTTTTGCTGTTTTTACGGCTAACAGGTGATGAACTATGCACATGAAATCTAATGCATTACATGATAACTGTTTTGATGTGCTCAGGCATTTAGCTGCTTTGATGGTTATTTTTGACCACCACCATTCTTTGAGTGGAGGAGTTGAGCCGGAGTTTTTCGGTTTAACTTCATTAGGCTCTATTGCGGTATATATGTTCTTTTCAATCTCTGGGTATCTTATTACTCAAAGTTTTGAACGGAGAAAGTCTAATATTGAATATGCCAAGAAAAGGTTTTTTAGGATTTATCCCGGCTTAGTGATTTGCCTGATTTTCACTGTTTATATATGTTGTGGCATGTTTGGCCGACTAGGGTTTAGCGATTGGGCAACCTCCTTAGAACCGGTTAAGACCTTCTTTAAGGTTTTATGCATTACAGGCTACGGGACTGTTTATCTAAGCTCTCACGGCATGAACTACTTCACCACAGATTATATTTTTAAAGACACCATGAATGGCAGTCTCTGGACACTGTTTTTTGAAATTTTGGAATATATTATGATTGCCTTGTTTTTGTCGGTATTTCGTAATAAAAGTCTGGCTATTGCTATACCATTGTTCCTCGCGATCGCGCTTTTGATTTACTGCAATGCAGTAAGCGTCGCACACATGAAGTTAATAAGTCTGGGGTTTTTAACGATTCCATTTTGCATGGGTGCGCTTTTATATCTAAACAGGGACAAATGGCTTAGCAGTCGATCTATGAAATTAATGATGTTCATCTTCCCCTGGATAATGTTTTATCTGTCTAGCTTTTCTCCTTTGTTCAGCGATGCCCTTATATCGATGGCGGTTTGTTTGCTGACCATCGTTATTGGGTTAACTTTTAAAGATCCTCTGATCAAAGGGCGTTTTGACTTTTCCTACGGTATCTATATTTATGCATTTCCGGTTCAACAAATTGTTATTAATGAACTGGGGATGGGGTTTTATACCTCAATGTTATTATCCATATCAATCACTTTTGTCCTCGCTGTTATATCCTGGTTTTTTATTGAAAAACCGGCGATTGAGTGGTCGCGACGTGTAATAAAACGGCCCGAAAGCGTGATACCAGCAGACCGCACTTTGGATTAATGAGCTACAGACGCCGGCAGTTTCTGGCGAGCGTCTGTCTGTTTCTTTGGTCATAAGCCCGCATTTCGCTATGAAAGTTATAGGGCCACATTGAACGTCAAATGTTGACAAAATAAACCTTTCACCACGATCTCATGGGTAAAACAGCGTTTTTATTCGCAATATTTAAGCTTATTAATTCAATGTTGAGATTATGTTAATTCTTGCACTCGGGTGCAAATAATAAAAAAGGGTGTTTCAGAGAAAATTTAAACCATGCATCAAAACGGGATGGGAATTTTATTAGCGCTCAACCCGCGGCAGGTTAAGCGCCTGAAGATGCCGACTGAAGGGAGATTAACGTTTGGCTTTGTCGTGACGCGGTCTGACACTGACGTCAGTAATCTGGGTATCTTCAGTGGCGTTCACCACCAGTCGCACCGCGCTGGCAACTGATTCTGGCGTGCTGTACTCCAGCGGATTAATGGCCTCAAAGTTCCCGGCGCGTTCGCGGCTTTTTCTGTTCATCGGCGTATCGGTAGGGCCGGGCGAGACGGTAGAAACGCGAACGCCGTTGTCACTTTCTTCACCACGCAGAGCATGGGCAAGGGCATTGAGGGCAAATTTGCTGGCGGAGTAAACGGTATGTCCCGGCAATGCCAGCGTGCCTGATCCCGAGTTGATAAACACAATCTGACCGCGTTGTTCGCGCAGAGTAGGCAGTGCAAGGCGGGTCAGTTCTGCGGGGGCAAAAACGTTAACCGAAAACTGCTTTTGCCAGATATCCGGCGTGGCTTTCTCAACGGTGGTTTGCTCGGAGATCGCAGCCGCGTGAACCAGCACGTCAATTTTTGCCAGAGAGGCAACCAGCTTTTGCTGGGCAGTGAAATCGAGCAGGTCAATTTCTACTGCCTCAACATTTTGCAGCAGCCGTAACGCCACCAGGCTGTCTTTATTGCGGCCCAATGCATAGACGTGGTGATCTTTTGCCAAGTCATGGACGATTGCCAAACCAATACCGCTAGTGCCTCCGGTGACCACTGCCACCGGTAAAGCCGATGTATGACTCATGGGTTATCTCCATATATTAATATCTTGCCAAATTATCAGCGGGCAGAACGAATGACGACGACAATTTAATTCTAAGCTTAGATAACTCATGCAAAACACCTCTTCTCATCTCTCTACGTTATGCATTTTACTGAGATCCTAAACATTTTTTCTTGGTAGTGCCCTTAATGGGCTTATGCAATGCTCAGCGCTGGCGTATTTTGCCGACCGATCCGACCGACCAAGGGTCCTCACGCAAGGCGGGGACCCATGGTCAGGCCGTAATCACGCTGGCGAGCAACGACTGAGTATAAGGGTGCTTCGGCGAGCCGATAATCTCTTCGGTGGTGCCGGTTTCTATAATCTTGCCGTCTTTCATTACTGCAATCCGATGACTCATGTGTTCCACCACGCCTAAATCATGTGAGATAAACAGCATCGCCAATCCGAGCTTGCGTTGTAGGGCGGTGAGCAAATCGAGGACTTGCGCTTGAGTAGTGACATCCAGCGCGGAAACCGGCTCATCGCAAACCAGAATTTCAGGCTCCGACGCCAACGCCTGGGCAATCGAAACACGCTGCCGTTGACCACCCGACAAAGCCTGCGGGCGGCGTTTTAATAGTTCAGGATTTAATCCAACCCCTTTTACCAGCTCCAGCGTTCGAGCTCGCAATGCCGAGGAAGACAGCTTGCCGCGCAGCTTCAACGGCTGCTGGATAATCTGCTCTACGGTGTACTGGGGGTCAAACGAGCCTAGCGGATCTTGGGTAATGGTCTGAATACGCCCGCGTGAAGGTCGTCGTTCAGATTCGCGCAACCGACTCCAGGGTTTGCCAGCCAGCCAGACTTCACCGCGCTGAGCAGTCTGTAAGGCCAGCACCACTTTGCCGAGGGTGGTTTTGCCCGAGCCGGACTCACCCACCAGGCCTAGCGTTTCGCCCCATGCCAACTGAAGAGAAACCTCGCTGACCGCGTTGTGCCTGACGCCGTCAGGGCGGCTAAAATCTACCGATACTTCACGTACGTCCAGCGCGGCAACGTTTTTATCGCGGCGTTGCTGATTGGCATTTTGTTGGGCAGAAAGCGGCGCATCGGGCAACGGAGGTTCGCCGCCGAGCCAGCGACCGCGAGTTTTGGCACCAGGAATCGCTGCCAGCAAACGTTGGGTATAAGGATGAGACGGGGCCGCCAGCACTTGCGCCGCCGGACCGCTTTCTACCCCTTCGCCGTGCTGCATGACCACCACGCGGTCGGCAACTTGAGCAACCACCGACAGATCATGCGTGATGAGCAACACGCCATGACCGGCCTCGGCCAGCTTCTTGAATACTTCTAAAACACGCTGTTGCACGGTGACGTCGAGGGCGGTGGTCGGTTCATCGGCAATTAACAGCTGCGGCCCTCCCGCCAGCGCAGAGGCAATTAGCGCGCGCTGGCGCAATCCGCCGGACAGTTCGTGCGGATATTGATTAATCCGGTGATGCGGATCGGGAATACCCACCTGTAGCAGCAGCGACGCTACCTGAGCGGAAACTTTGCTACGTGGAAGAAGGCGGTGAATCAATATCGGCTCTGCGACTTCGCGGCCAATGGTGCGCAACGGGTCGAGAGAAACCAGCGCATCCTGCAACACAAAACCTATCTCGCGGCCGCGAATCTTCTGCCATTCGGCTGCGCTTTGTTGCAGCAGATTGATCGATTTGCCGTCGTGCCCACACAATGACAGCGTCTTGGCCTGCACGCGGGCGTTGGATCCGGCCAGGCCGACCAGCGTGCGGGCGGTGACTGATTTACCCGAACCCGATTCGCCCACCAGCGCAACAATTTCACCGGGATTGACCTGAAAAGAGATATTTTTAACCGCCTCCACGCTGCCATCGACCTGCATGAAATCGACCTTGAGATTTTTGACTGTCAGCAGCGGAGTCGGGACAGTATTTTCATTAACAGTCATCGCTTTAGGCCCCTTTGGCCAGAATGGTTTGCAAACGACGGCCCAGCAGGGTAATCGCAATGACTGACACCGCCACCACCGTAGCCGGAAGCAGGCTTATCCAGGGCGCAACATCGAGATAGTCGCGACCATCTGCCAGTAGCGCGCCCCATTCGGCGGTCGGTGGCACCACGCCAAGCCCGAGGAAGCTTAGCGAAGAGGCGGTCAGCACTGACTGACCCACACCGATAGTGGCGAGGATCAGCAATGGGCGCAGCGTATTCGGCAGAATATGGCGAAAGATAATACTTGGCGGCGCTTCACCCAGCGCCACCGCGTGCTCAACGTAGCCAGAAAGTTTAACCTGCAACACTTGCGAACGCAGCAGGCGGGCATAGCTGGCAATGCCGGATAAACCTACCGCAATCAGCGTGTTGGTCGGTCCACGACCTAAAACGGCGATCACCAGCAGCGCCAGCAGCAGCTCCGGGAAGGCCAGCAGGATATCCAGGATCCGCACCAGCACGCGGCGAAGTGCCACCGGTGCCAGCGCCGAGAGCAGGCCCAGTGCCATTCCGCCCGCGCAGGCAATCAGTGTTGCCCCAACGCCAATACTTAGCGACAGCGCCGAACCGTAAATGACGCGGGAAAACACGTCGCGACCCAGTGAATCGGTCCCAAACAAGTGATGCAAGGTCGGCGTAGCAAGAACCGCATCCATATCCATGTCATCGGGCTTTAACGGTGTAAACCATTGCGGAGCAATAACAGTAATAATCAGCAGCAGTACAAAGGCAGCCGGGATCAGGGTTTTGGATAATAACCACGGATTGCCGCTGCGGGACCTGCGAGGCTGGTCAGAGGTTACCAGCAAAGGATTACTGCTCATGATTAAGACGTCCTTTTGCGCAAGCGAGGATCAACCACCAGATATGCGGCGTCGACCAGTAGATTGATAATGACGAACAGCAAGGCGGAAAGCATGACAATGCCCAGCACTAATGGCATATCACGGCTGGCTATGGCTTGTAGGGTAATTTTGCCGATACCGGCACGACCAAACACGGTTTCAGTCAATATTGAGCCGCTGAGTACATTGGCCAGCATGGTGCCAGTCAAGGTTGAAGCAGCCAGCGAAGCATGACGCAGTGCGTGACGCACCCGCAGACGCGTTTCACCGGCTCCGCGACTGCGCACAGTCAGCGCGAAAGGCTGCGACAGCGCCTCTTCCAGGCCATCGCGTAAAATTTGGCTGAGGATCGCCGCCAGCGGCAGGCTGAGAGTGATTACCGGCAATACCAACGAGCGCCAGCCGTCATTACCCATTACCGGGAACCAGTGCATCTGGAAGCTGAAAACGCTAAGCAGAATGATACCTAACCAGTAAACCGGGGTACTCAGCAGGCAAAGTTCGAAGCCTGCAAAGAAAGCTCTCAGATAGCGCCAGCGGCCTGCGGTCGCTAATGCATTGAGAACAGCCAGTGCCAAAGCCAGCACTAAAGCGCTAACCGCTAAAACCAGCGTTTGTTTTAAAGCATCGACGATAACGTCTACCACGGGTTGGCGGTACTGATAACTCTGCCCGAAATTACCCACCAAAGCATGACCAATGTAGTGCAAATATTGCAGCCACAACGGTTGGTCCAAGCCAAATTCATGGAGCAGCTGGGCGCGAAAAGCATCGTCCACCACGTTGGCACCGCCACTCAAAATTGATACCGGATCGCCCGGTATCAGTTTGAGCGCAATAAACGTGAGGGTGGCCGCGCCCCAAAGCACGGCCAAAATGGTCAACAGACGTTTTATTGCGGTGTAAACCATATTAATGACTCAGCCAGGCATCATAGAAATTAGGCTTGGCGTTGGTTGCCCAACTGACGCCGTGAAGCTGTTTGGTGATCCCCAGCTGATAGGCGGGTACGTACAGCGGCACGACGTAAGCCTGACTGATAAGCTGATGTTGAATCTCGGAATAAAGCTGCTTGCGCTGCGCGTCCGGAGCCCCCTGAGCCTGAATCAGCTTGTCATCCAGAGAGCTGACGTGGCTGTAATCAGCGCCTTTGGGTGGTGTATAGCTTGAATGGAACACAGTGCGCAGAATGTCTGGCTCGGCGCGAACATAGTAGTTCGAAACGGCATCGTACTGATTGTTATTGGTACGATCGGTAAAGCCGCCTGAGTCAACCGGGTCCAGCTTGAAGTCAATCCCGGCTTTCTTGACCTGAAACTGGATTGCCTGAAACAGAGTCACGTCGGCGGTTTCCAGCGTGCTCGGGTCATAAACGAAATCTACCGTCAACGGCTTGCCGTCTTTGGTACGCACTCCATCGGCGTTCTTGCTGGTCCAACCGGCCTCATCCAGCAATGTATTCGCCTTGGCGAGGTCATAACCCAGCAGTTTGGCCACGGACGGATCGTAATACTGCGTTTGCGGACCCAACACATTGTTAGCCGCTTTCAGCGTGCCAAAGAAGGCGACTTTAACCGCCGAGGCCGGGTCAGTGGCGCTGAGGAAGGCCTGACGCACTTTCAGGTCGCTAAATATCCCCCTGGAAGTGTTCAAATACACGACGCGCACAATCCCCGGATTCTCTTTGGTTTTTACTTCCAGCGCCGGATTGCTTTTCACCGATTTGGCGTTGACTGGTGGAACCGCGTCAATCGCCTGGATCTGGCCGCTGGTCAGCGCACCCAAACGCACGGAAGATTCCGGCAGATATTTGAAGTTAATCTCTGACAAATACGCCGGACCTTGGTGGGTAGCGTAGCCCGGCCCCCAGTTGTAGTCGGCACGACGGGTCAGCTGGCTGCCGCTGCCTTTAACGAAGGATTTGAGAATAAACGGCCCGGACCCTACGACGGTGTTGTTGGTATTTTGCGTTTTCTTTAAATAGGTTGGCGACTGAATGCCTAAATACGGCAGGCTCAGCCCGGAAAGCAGCGGGGCGAACGGCGTATCGTAATGAATTGCCACCGTGTAGTCATCTGGGGTGGTAATGGTTTTAATCGGCCCCAACAGTGATTTGGAATAGCTGGAGGTGGTTTTGGGATCGAGAATGCGGTCCAGATTATATTTCACCGCGGCGGCGTCGAGTTTGGTGCCATCGCTGAACGTTACGTCTTTGCGCAGATGGAAAACGTAGTCAGTGTGCTTGTCGTTCACTTCCCAGCTTGAGGCCAGCCAAGGGGTGAAGCGATTGTCTTCTGCCTGGCCAACCAGTGAGTCGACCACGTTGCGGTCAATCAGCGCGGTGATTGACTGGCCAGTAATTGATGGGTCAATCGTTGGCGTATCACTGCCTAGCCCGACGTTGAGTGTTCCACCCTGAATCGGCGTTTGCGCGGCGTTAGCCAAAAACGGTTGCCCCGCGGCCATCACCAGCAATGATGCCGACACGGCATTGGCAACATTCTTGATCTTCACGCGCAGCCTGTTGTGGTTCAAATTGTTTGTATTCATCTAATACGCCCTAAATAATGGAAAATTCTGTTTTTTTTATGATCGATAAGACGTTAAAACGCATTGTTACTGCTCGAACGGCTCGCCCAGCGTCAGCATCAAACGGTTGGCCCAGGCAAAGAAGGCGGTAGACTGCACCAGATCCAGCAGTTCGAGGTCGCTGAGACCTAGCTCGCGCAGGCCACTGATTTGTTGCTGATTGGCCGTTGGCGGAGTGGCAGACAGCGATGCGGAAAAATCGATCTCTGCCTGCCATCTTGGTTCTTGACCAAGGCTCAAAATGTCGCCTGCAGGAGTATCGAGTAAGCGCTGCACGGCTTCAGGCTGTTTGGATAGTTGTGCCGCCTTGCGTGCGTGAACGGAGGCGCAGTAAATGCAGCCGTTGATTTTGCTGGCTACCGCGGCTGCCAGTTCACGCTCTTTACGCGGCAGGCCGCCCGAGGTGAAGAAGATGCCTTTGTCGGTTAGCGTGCGCTGCTCGAGCACGGTCAGGTTACGGCCAAGCAGTCGGAAATAATCGGAATCGCTATGGCCAAAACGGGCCAGCGTTTCCTGCTGCTGCGGATCAAAATCCTTCAATGGTTTAGAGGCGATCCAAGGCTCCCAGCCCAGCTCGTCCTGAGTGAAGGCTACCGGCGCATTTTTACCTGTATGCGTTGCAGCTTGGCTGTTCCAGAACGCGGCACCAACCGAAGCGCTGCCATTGTCCTCCACAGATTTACCGCTGATCAGGCGGTATCCGCGCAGTAGGCGACTCTGGAAACTGACGAAAGCGACTAATTGTGACAGTGTCACTATGGCGTCGGCAGACCAACCCGCGTCTTGCAACTCGGCAAGGTGTTCGGCCGTGGCGTTGGCCGGTTTAAAGCTTAAGCGTTCGGCGTGGGCCAACGCAGTTTGATATTTTTGCTTTGAGGTCGAAGTATCATCGCTCAAAGCCTTCAGGCGTTCGGCATAGTGGGCGCCAAGCTGGACGTCGTTGTGCCAGCGGGCAACTTGCTGAGCCAGCGCCAAACGGTCGGCCAGGGGGAATTCAGCCAGATTTTCATTGCTGTTAAACAATGCATCGTAGCTGCCCTGAGTGTGCAGCGTGGCTGCATCACGGGTTTCTCGTGCCTGAGCCAACGTCGAACCCGGCTCAATTTCTGCCAGTGTTGCCAGTAAATCGGTGGCTTGCTGTTGTGCAACGGTCATAGGGTTTCCTTAGAAAGTTCTAAATGCAAAGGTTGAGGTTTAGCAATGTTTTTTGGCGTTTGGCGAACCCAGCCCAGCGCCGGTGCGACTTTTTTGGCGATCAGTTCAATCGAGCGCAGGATGTAAGGGTGTGGCGGGTCGATCGAGTGCACCTGGAAGGCTAAATCAGTCACGCGTGCCAGTGCGGTATCGCGCTGCAACGATTTAATGACCTGCTCTGCGGTGCCAATGTGTGCGTCGAAGGCAGCGATATGTTGGTCGAGCGTAGTGCCAGTATGAAGATGCCCGGCCGCGCGAGCGCTATCCGCCTGTCGCTTGAGACCCATGCTGGCCAGTCGTCTTGCCTCGTCGCCGTCGTCGCTGACAAAAGCGGTTCGCGATCCCAAAATACGTGGCTCGACGCCCGCTGGCAGAGCCTCGAGATAGGCATCGATAATCCTGTTTTGGAGCACATCCAGCGGCAAATCCGGCTGTCCTTGCGGGCGAGGCTGGGTGCGTGACAGCATCAGTCCATCGCCTGCTGCACCGGCTCTGGTACCGCCTTCAGGGGAAAATGTCGCCTGCCATAAACGTTGATTTAGCTGCGGAGCGGGCGGATAAAGCGTATTACCCTCACCCCCCAGCGCTTGACCTCGCCAGGCGCGACGCAGGGTTTCGAGATTATGGGCAAACGCCTCGCCGCGAGTTTCGAGCGTTAGGCCGAACGGAACAAACGATGACGCGGTACCGCCGGAACCGAGACCCATTTCCAGCCGACCACCGGACAGTAAGTCCAATACAGAAGCGTCTTCCGCCACGCGCAGCGCGTTTTCCATCGCCAGTGTGATAACCCCGGTGCCGAGACGAATGTGGCGGGTATTGGCGGCAACATAGGCCAGAAATACCAGCGGCGCAGGCAGGCCCCCTTCGTCGCGATGGAAATGGTGCTGCGCTATCCACGCCGAATCAAATCCCAATTGTTCGGCGTGAGCGATTTGTTCCGCTGCCAGGCGATAGCGCTCCTGAGGGCTGGTATCGTCCAGAAGACGGGTAAAAAAGCCGAGTCGTTTAGGACTGCTATAAAAGGCCGCTTGGCTCATACAAACTCCTTGATTGCCGTCAATGGCGGAATAGATAAAGGCGAAATACCGGGGATCGCACTGAGTAATTCCTGGGTATAAGAGCTGGTTGGTCGGGAGAACAGAGACTCAACGTCGCCGTTATCAACCTGTTTGCCCTGATTCAGCACCGAGACGCTGTGCGATATCTGGCGCACTGTGGCCAGGTCATGCGAAATAAACAGGTAGGTCAGCCCCAACTCTTGCTGAAGTTGCACCAGCAAACGCAAAATCTGTGCTTGCACCGTGACGTCCAGCGCGGAAGTGGCCTCGTCCAGCACCAACACTTGCGGTTCGAGGATCAGCGCGCGGGCCAGAGCTACGCGCTGGCGTTGCCCACCGGAAAGCTCGTGCGGTTTGCGCTGCAACAAATTCAGCGGCAGTGCGACGCGCTCGGCAATCTCGAAAACGCGGGACTGGCGCTGTTCGCGGCTGAGCTTATAAAAGTTTAGCAGCGGTTCTTCGATCACCTTAAATAGCGTCTGCGAGGGGTCCAGAGAGGCAAAGGGGTTTTGGTAAACCAGCTGAATTTTCTTGCGTGCCTGACGCAGCGCCTCACCGGATAACCGGGCGATATCCACGCCGTCGATAAACAGCTGCCCGCTGTCAGGCTGTTGGAAACCCAGCAGCAGGCGCGCCAGTGTAGTTTTACCTGAACCTGATTCGCCTACCAGAGAGTGAGTCGTGCCACGCGCGACTTCAAACGATATGTCGTCCAATGCCTTGAAAGTTCGCTCATTTTTACCACCGAGTGAAAATTGCTTCGACACATTGCGCACTTCAATCGCATTGCCGCGAGGGTGCGCTGCCTGCGAAATCGCAGACCGCGCACGGGGCGTCAGGGCTGGAGCATCGCTAAACAGTTGGCGGGTATAGTCGTTTTTTGGCGCGCGCAGCACCTCGGCGGTAATGCCTTGCTCCTGAACCTGACCTTTGCGAAACACCAGCAGGCGATCGGCGCGTGCCGCAGCCAGCGCCAAATCGTGAGTGACAAACAGCACCGCGGTGCCAAATTCCTGTCGCAACTCGTCAATCAAATCGAGGATGCGTTTCTGCACTCGCACGTCCAATGCGCTGGTGGGTTCATCGGCAATAATTAAAGCCGGTTGCAGCGCAATGGCGATAGCAATCAGCACCCGCTGTTTCATCCCCCCGGAAAGCTGGTGCGGGAACTGTTTGGCGCGCTGTTGCGGATGGCTCAGACCCACGCGGGTCAGCAGTTCGACCACGCGGGCATCGCGTGCTTTTCGCGGCATCTTTCTACGATGAATTTGCAGTACTTCGGCTACCTGATCGCCTATGGCTTTCACTGGATTCAGCGAGCTGGTTGGGTCTTGAGGGATCAAACTGATGCTGGAACCGCGCAGGCTATCGAGGCGGCGAGCGGACCAGCGGCTGATATCAGTACCATTGAGCAAAATACTGCCGGATTCGATATGACCGTTTTCCGCCAGCAGGCCAATAATCGACTGCGCGGTGGTGGTTTTACCGGAACCCGACTCGCCAACCAGCGCGACCACTTCGCCGGGCAATATCGAGAATGAAACCTGCTCCACGACACGGATGGACTGATGCCCGCTGCGGTAAGCAATAGAAACGTCTTTAAGCTCCAGCACCGGTTTTACTCGTTCATCAAAGTTAGGCTGGTTCATTAGCGTTTTCTCCGCAATGACTGGCTGATGCGGTTAGCAGACAAAACGGTCAGGATCACCACGAAGCCAGGGAAAGTGGTTAGCCACCAGGCGGTCGAAATATAGTTACGGCCTTCGGCAATCAGCAGGCCCCATTCAGGCGTCGGCGGTGGGGTGCCGTAACCGAGAAAGCTCAGGGTGGAAATCGACAGGATCGCGTTACCGAATTGCAACGCGGAAAAAGCCATTACCGAGGTCAGTGAGTTCGGCACAATATGACGCCACAGCACCGAGAAGAAAGTGCCGCCACTGCCGTAGGCCGCCTCTACGTAATCGCTTTGACGCACTAATACTGCTTCGGAGCGCGCCAAACGCGCAAAGTTGGCAACAGAGGTTACGCCGACGGCGATTGCCGCATGCACGGTGCCAAATCCCAGCAGAATAATCACACTCAGCGACAGCAACAGGCTTGGAATTGAGAGCAGCACATCAACGATACGCATGATCACGGTATCGGTAATACCACCAACCGATGCGGCCGCGAGGCCCAGCGCGCTGCCAAACAGCAGGCCGAGAAACACCGCCACCAGCGCACCGGACAGCGAGTGCGATGCGCCATAAACGATGCGGGCATAAAGGTCTCGACCCAGCTGATCGGTACCCAGCCAGTGCCCCGGCCCCGGAGCCAGACGCTGCGCCCCGGCAATCCCCTCGGTTCCGCTGTATTGAGTAAACAGCTGCGGAGCGATGGCCCAGAGGATAACCACCAGCATGACCACCCAGGCCAGGATCAGCGTCGGTTGCAGGCGCGAAAAGCGTTTGGATGCAGCGGGGGGAAACGTCGCAAGCTGGGCATTTTCGGCGCTGTTGTTTTTACTTAAGGGCAAGCTGCTCATGAGCGGACTCCCACAGACGGTTTGAGGCGCGGGTCAAGCAAGGGATAAATCAAATCCACCAGCAGATTGATGGCCACGTAGGCCGCAGCTGAAATCACCACGATGGCCTGTAGCACGGATAAATCCTGATTATTTACGGCCTGCTGCGTCAGTTGACCAATACCATTGAGGCCAAATACCGTCTCAGTGACCAGTGCGCCGGCAATCAACTCTCCCAACAGCAGACCGGCGATGGTCAGCGCGGGCAGAGTGGCGTTGCGGGCGATATGGCGCAACAGCACGCGGCTGCGGCTGGCACCTTTGGCGCGGGCAACGGACACAAAAGGCTGTGTCTGCACCTGGTCGATACTGCGGATTAATATTTGCGCCAGCGGGGCGCTGATAGGCACCGCCAAGGTGATAACCGGCAGAATCAGCCCGACCCATTCGCCGGGATTAATGACCGGGATCCAGCCCAGATGGAAAGAGAACATTTGGATAAGCGCGATCCCCAGCCAAAAGGTCGGCACCGAGATAAACAGGGCAGGCAGCGCCAGCAGCGCCGATTTCAACCCGCGCAGCGGCACCAGATTAGAGACGAAGGCAATGAAAAGCGCCAACACCAGCGCCAGAGTAAAACCAAGCACCGCAAGGCGCAGGGTCGGCGGCAAATTGCCTGCCAGCAGCTCGGTTACCGGTACTCCGGCCTGAATTGAAAAGCCAAAATCGCCGTGCAGAAAACTGCCGAGCGTGTGCAGATACTGCTGCCATAACGGGAGGTCAGCACCGTAGGCGGCACGCATTTCAGCAATCTGCGCCGGGCTTAACCCCATTGACGGGTCCTGAAACTTGATTAAAACGGCGTCGCCGGGCAGGGCTTGCAATAGTACAAACGACAGGGTAAACGCCGCCCAAAGCACTAACAGGGCCTGAGCAACGCGTCCGCTTAAATATTGGCTCATCATTGACTCCGGGGATTAATGTTTGGCCAGCCAGGCGCTATAGAAGCTTGGGCGACCCACGGCTTCAAAACTAACGTCATGCAGGTAAGGCGCACCGGCAAACACTTGCGGTTCCTCGAAAATCGGGATTTCGTAGGCCTGATCCAGCAGGTAACGTTGAGCATCACCCGCCAGCGCCAGACGTTTTTGCGGATCGATTTCGGCAGAAATATCTACCAGCAGCGCGTTCAGCTTGTCGTCTTTGAAACTTTTGACTTTGCTGCTCAGGCCACCGAGTTGTAGCAAGGCGTCGCGGTTAGTGGGGTAGAATTCGCTTTTGATGACATCAGGATCGGCGCGGCCAACCTCCACCACATTAACCGGCGTTTTTTGCGGGTCGAGGCTGTCTGCCACGCGGCTACCGGCATCACCGGCTAAAATAGTCAGCTTGACGCCGAGCTGGTTCCACTGTTGCGCCACCAGCTGCAAGACTTCTTTGTTCTGCGGTTGCGGCAGGGATTCATAAATGGTCAGCGCTAGCGGCTGGCCATCTTTTTGGCGAATACCGTTCGGGCCTGGTTTCCAGCCAGCCTCGTCCAGCAGTTTTTTCGACAGCTCAGGATCGTATTTCAGCTTATCGCCGAGATTGACATAACCGGCGGCAGAAGCGGCAATCACCGAGGTGGCAACCGGATAATTTGGCGAGAATAGGGTGGCAACGATTTGTTTACTGTCAACGCCGTGCAGCAAGGCCTGACGAACTTTTAGACTGGCCACCAGTGGGTTATCCGGGCGGAAGGAAATGCCGTCGTTCACCCCGCGAGTGGAAGGCGCGTAGATCGGGAACTTCTTCGCCTCGGCCTGTTTTTCATCATAAGCCTGAACCTGACGAATAAAGTCGGCCTGACCGGCAAGCAGCGCACCAATCCTTACGCTGTCTTCGCCGGTGACGATGATTTTAATGCCATCCAGATTGGCGCGGCCCTGCTGTTTGAGATCCTTCGGACCCCAGTTGTAATCCTTGCGCGCGGTTAAATCGACCTCGCGACCCAGTGTTTCTGAACTTACGACAAACGGGCCGGAGCCAATAATATGGCGAGCGTCGCCCAGCGCATTGAAATCTCGCGCCAAGGTGCTCAACGAAACCAGTCCAGAACCAATAGTTGCCGTGCCCTGCAAGAATCCCGGCGATGGTTTTTTGAAGTAGAACTTCACCGTTAGCGGGTCAATCACCTCACTATGGTCATAGTTATTAATCACTTCTGAGACAGGTAGATGGTGTTCTTTATTACCCAGACCGTAGGTATCGAAGTTTTTAGCCACCGCGTTGGCGTCCAACGGTGTGCCATCAGAGAAAGTCACGCCCGGATGCAGCTTGAAGGTGTATTGGGTTTTGTCAGCGTTGGTAGTCCAGGATTCGGCGATCCACGGCTCAATCTGCAAGGTTTGTGGATTTTGGTAGGTCAGCTTATCGGTTATCTGATTCAGTATGCCGCCGTTAGGATAAAATCCACCGGCCGGAGGATAAAGGTTGGTGTGAGCCTGTTGCTCGAGATAAATCAGAGTCCCACCTTTAACGGCAGCATCGGCTGCCCACGCGGAAGAACTGCCAGCTAACAGGGCAAATGAAAGCCCTAACGCCACGGTGCTAATTCGGCGAGATTTGTACATTCTTGATTCCTTTTTTATTTTTGGTTTGAAGCACGAAAATGACCCTGAGGCGCATGAGTAAAGCTGCGCATGGGTTCATAACAAACCAAATCAAAAGGAAGATGAAATAATGAATTTAGCTATGGATAGCAATAAATGGTCATAGCCTGACAGGCCGATTTTCAGTGGCTTAAAATCGACCATTTTATTGATTAGTAATGAAAATAAACGCCTCGTCAGACGTCCTCTCTGCTACCTGATGGTTTACGGTCAAGTTTGGCGCAAAAATTTGCCCCATCGAAACTGTGACCCATGACGCTTATGGTTTTTTGTAAAAACAAAATGCTTTTTTCTTCGTAGCTTAAAAACGCCTGAGCTCTATTTTTAGACTTACTTTTAGTGCTTTTAAAGGCAATTTATCGAAAGAAAGGAGTTCAGTTTGACTAACCAAACTCGCAGGCGTCTCAAGACTCTGGTTGGGGCAGGGAGCGTTATTTACGCATCTAATGATGCAAAGCCCGATTTCGGCATTACCCGTGCCGCATCGCTGGCTAAAATCGCTGAAAAAGAAAAAATCACCGGGCTATTTACCGCGGATTTGCTGCAAGCTGACCCGGATGGGCTCGCGGGTTCGACAGGGAGTCAGGATCCGATTGTTGCTCTGGCTGCCTTGAGTCAGGTGACGTCGCACATTGGCCTGATTGCTACCGTTTCGACGACCTATCACCATCCTTATAATCTTGCCAGACTGATAGGCACGTTAGATCATGTAAGCGGCGGTCGTGCCGGTTGGAATGCGGTGACTTCTTCCGTGGGTGAAGAAAATTTTGGTGATATCACGCTACCAGACCCGGCGACTCGTTATGCCCGTGCCACTGAATTTATTGAGGTGATTAATGCACTGTTCGACGCTAACGAGCCTGCGGCGGTGCGTCGCGCCGCTAGCGGTTCTGTAAGTATTGATCCGCGTAAACTTCATCCGATAGACCACATCGGTGATTTTTTTCGTGTAAAGGGCCCACTTAATATACCGCCGCCACCGCAAGTGCGCCCGGTGCAGTTCCAGGCTGGTCAGTCTGATGAGGGGCTTATTCTTGGCGCTAAATACGCCGAAATTATTTACACCTCTCAGCCAACGCTAAATGATGCGCTGACATTTGTAGAGCGTGTTCACCAGCATGCCAACGCTTTTGGACGCCACGAAAATAAGCCGCTGATCATGAATTCATTCCACTCGGTAATCGGTGATAGCGCCACAGATGTTTCACGAAGGCTGCGCGAAAAACATGAACGGATCGATTATCAGCAAGGCAGATTAAAAGTGGCAGATATGTTGGGTGGAGAGATTGACCTGCGAGATTTTGCTCTCGACCAACCCATTCCAGCAAAATTTCTGCCTGAGGTTGGCTTGATTAACCGTCGTCGTGGCCGAGCTGATATCTTCAAACGCTTTGCTTTACAGGGGTTAACGCTGCGTGAGCTTATCATTCAGGCGCAGGAGACTGGACACTGGTACGTAGCAGGTACACCAGAGACTTTGGCCGATGCGATTGAAGAGCGGTTTAAAGCCGGTGTGTTGGATGTTATTTCACTGCATGGTTTAGGCCAGCCGGATCAGGAAGATCTGCTGTTAAATGGCTTACTGCCCGAATTGCGTAAACGTCAGCTGATTGATGAGGATTATTTGGGGGACGATTTCAGATCTAATCTGGAGTTATCGCCAATCAGAAAGACCAGTCTGGTCTATTAAGCTATGTAGAATAACTTCGTGTATTAACAGCAATACCTCAAAAATAATGTTACGAAAATGTTATAAAGCAGTGGCTGTTATTTGCCACTGCTTAAACCGCTTAAAGTTACATATTAATGCCACCTCATTACCAACCAGATACTAGACCGTGGTTAATAGACATGGATGCATTGATATTATGGGTAAGCAGTTTTTCCAAATCATTTTCTTTGCTACCAATAAGTCCGCTAACGTTATAGATAATACCCGCGCAGTTCACCAGGAATTCAAGGCTACCAAAAATCCCACTAGCGTATTTAACTAGCATTTCTACTTGTGATTTAACGGTAATATCTACGGCGACGGCTATGGCTTTACTGCCTAATGCGCGAATATCTTCTGCTGTCTGCTCGGCGCTTTCCAATTCGCTGTCTGCAATGATCACTGATGCTCCGCGTGAAGCTAAGTGCAATGCCAACTCTCTTCCCCTGCCTCTGCCGCCCATGCTGACTAAAGCCACTTTGCCATCGAGACTCTCTCCATCTTCCACAATGGTCAAGGCATCCCCGGGAATGCTTGAAACGGATGAATGTTCACTAATCATTTAGAGTTCCTATGAAATTTCAAACAAAAAACGCTGCTTCAACAGCGCAAAAGGCAGAAAAAGTAATATCGTGACGGTGTTAAAATAACAAAACTGTACATCTCGGTATAGTTTTAATTTTAAATTTAATTTATCTTTAATTGCAGTCAAAATATTAAGGATAAAGCTGATGTTTACGACAAAATTCGGCGCATTTGAGGTTAGGTGACACTTTGTAGAGTACCACTTAATTAGTAGAGTAACGTAAGGTTTAAGGTTATTAACAACCAATGCGAGTTTGTAATGCAGCAGGATGGCGTTCATCGACTGCGCAAATAGTTTCTAATGCTTTATTAATCTTCTTATGAATTTTGAAAGAGGCGATAATGCAGTGGCTACCGGGTTCACCCCCAATGAGCTCTTGCTATGGCTCAAGGCCGACGGAGAAATACCTAATTTAACTGCCGCTTTTGTATAAGGCCGCTGCGCCAGGCTTTATGCTTGTTCCACAGTTGCGCAGACGGCAAAGGCTAGCCAAACACTGCGCGACCCTTTTATTTAATAATGATTAAATTTTTCGCTTATTTTTATCCTGATTGCATTGTGGCAGGATTAAATCAGGCTTTGTAAGGAGAGAGAAAATGAAAATTATGATAATTGGCGCTAACGGCACTATTGGACGTGCAGTGGCTCAAAACCTTGAGGTAGACCACGAGATCATTCGGGTTGGCAAAACCCACGGTGACCTGCGGGTTGATTTAACCAATGAGGCCAGTGTGAAAGCACTTTTCGAAAGTAGCGGTAAGGTCGATGCCATTATTGCTACCACTGGCAGTGTTTATTAAGGCGAGTTCTCCACTATGACCGCCGAACATTTTGACCTTGGATTGCAGAATAAATTACTTGGGCAGGTGCGCTTAGTGTTGATGGGTAAAGAATTTCTGAATCCAGGCGGTTCTTTTACTTTGACTACCGGCATATTAAGCCAGCATCCTATCCGGACCGGAGCCAATGCTACGGCGGTAAATGCAGCGATAGAGGGGTTTGCTCTAGCAGCCGGTAATGAGCTAAAAGGTCTGAGAATCAATGTAGTTAGTCCAAGTGTACTCACTGAGGCTCTCGATAAGTATGCATCATTTTTCCCTGGATTCGAAAGTGTACCCGCCAACCGTGTTGCGCTCGCCTATCGCCGAAGCGTTGAGGGAATAGACAACGGAAAAGTTTACCGCGTTTGGTAGTCTCAGGGATTGCCTTGCTTAACATGATAAGTAAGGCTCCTTCGTCCGGAGCCTTAATTTCCTATCCTTCAACGTAACCTGTGGCAGTTTGGGTTAGTTTTTCAGTAAATAGATATATTTCATCAAGTGAAGCTATAGGGTGACGTGTTTCAATTTTATTTTGGTCGAAGAGACCAATGTACATTTGGCTGCGATTCAAATGGAGCCGGCAAATCGGTTTTCGATTATTATTATCGATCAAAATACCAAAGTAGCTTTTAGTATCTCGGTAAGTCACTCTTTCGGGAGGAACCGTTGTTCTTATGATTGACTTCACAATATGGTAACCCTCAATTTCCTCAGGTGTAGTCTCAACACCACTTTCTTCCTTTAAAACGTTTTGTTTTTCATCACTAGCTTCAGATGATGTCTCAACACTGGAATTAAGTTGAGCATTAGCGCTAATTGCAGACTTAAGCCTCTCATTTACTTGGTCATTTAACCATTGAGTTAAAGATTTTTTGGTTAATGTTAAGAAAAGTTCTCTGACCTTTTGAGTTATTATTCCGTCATAAACTCTTGATGCGATGAGTTTTACGAAGTCATCCTCAGGATTTTGAAACTGTGATGAGATAACTTTTTTAATTTGGCTTACATATTTTAGCTCGCCGGCTGCGTTAACTATGGATTCTACATCAAATGAACTTTTGGTTAATTTTAATAACTCTGGTGCAACATTATGATCAATATCAAGAAGATCCAACTCAAGGAAAGGCTTTTCATCCATTTTATTTGGGGCATCAAGGTCAGTAAAAAATTTGTATACTTGACCGTTGGTGAGAATTGATATCCTTGCACTTGTTACGTGGAAATAACGAAATAATTGGGAGGCATGATTAACATTAAGGGGTTCACCAATCTTTTTGTACTCAATAAGTATTTGTATCTCTTTGTTTTTTAATATGGCGTAGTCAATTTTTTCCCCTTTTTTCGTTCCAACATCGCAAACAAACTCTGGAATAACCTCAAAAGGATCGAAAACGTCATAGCCAAGAATCTGATTAATGAAGGGCATTACGAATGCGCTTTTTGTTGCTTCTTCGGTTTGGATTAAGGAGGATTGCTGTTTCACTTTGTCAGAAAGTGAGTTTAACTTTTCTAAGATTTCCATTATTCACCATTTTTTAAGTTATTTAAGAGTGCTGTACGAAGGTGATTTAGATTGATTACAGGTAAGGCAAAGATTACGGTTAAAGCGAAAATCAGCAGTTCTTGCTACGAGTTACTAATAGGGTGGCTTCTTATAAAAAGATCTATGAAACACTTTGTGTTGTCAAATAAGTAGGGAGTTTGTACTGTCTCAACTCTATGTTTACAGTTTATTGATATACATAACAACCCTTGTTATGGTTTTTTTTGAATATTAATCAGGTGTTTATATGTCAGGTGGCCTGGTTTTATTGTTTTGATTTTTGGATTAAAACAATGCAAAACATCTTGTAATGTTAAGTTTCCTATCTAATTAAATTTAAAGGATATTCTTTTTTTAACCCCAAAATCGTTTAAATCTAACTAATCCCTTGATCTTTTATAAGAATCTCCCCCTCTCAGTTTGGTTGTTACTATTTGAATCTCAATTATAAAAATCAAGAACTATAGGTAGGCTTTTTACTGAGGTAAAACCGATAGTCGTTAATTATTTTTATAAAGATTCACTCCTTCATCCGCATTAAATAGCTAATCCAAATCTGATATCACAAGCCGATTTAAACCTCGATATCGTCAAAAATGAGCAACGCTCAGATTCAAAAGATCTAAATTTCAGTTGTGTGGAATTCCACCAAAAAGCCCACCCCTTGGCGGGTAGCCTGGTAAATTGCAAACCTCAATGTCTGCAGCGGGAGTGATCGTACTCTTTGCCATTGATTCGACTAAATTTTGTTAAGTGGTCTAGTATTAAACCGTTTTGCAAAGCCCTGATCATCATAGGGTGACCAAACTCTACACCGAGGGATTAAAACTCAAATCTGTGTGGGGGTCGCGAACAGTGCTTTCAGCAATTAAGTTATCGATTTATGATTATAAATAACATCCGACTGTCATGGGAGACTGGATGAGGACACTGACCAACGAACGTCGACAAGCCATTATTGATGCCGCCGCCGACCTGTTTCAGGAAATGGGTTACGAGAGAACATCAATGAACGAAGTGGCGAAGAGAGTCGGGGGATCAAAAGCTACGCTTTACAATTACTTCGCTTCGAAAGAAGCGCTTTTCGAAATGGTGGTGAGGACCTACAGCACTCACTTTCTTAACGCGGCAGCTTCTGAATTATCGAGCTATCACGATGGGGTAATGACTTTTGAACAAAATCTCACACGGTTTGGTGAGCGAATGATGGAGGTTCTGTTAACTGATAATCAAGCACTGCGCATTTATCGATGCGTGGTGGCAGAGGCGGGTAAATCCAATATTGGAGAACTTTTTCGCGCCGCCGGTCCGCAGGAAAGCATCGCGAAACTCGCCGAGTTAATGTCACTCGCAATGCACAAAGGGGAATTGGCGCAAGGGGATTCAACGATAAGGGCTTTGCAATTTACCGCTTTATTGAAAGCTGAAGTTGATAGCAGGCTGTTAGAGCGCGAACCCGTACCCTGGTCGGTAGCGCAGGTTAAAAATATTGTCGCGCGGGGCGTGCAGCTGTTTCTTTATGGAGCGGTGGCTCAAGTCGCGACCCAGGCTTAATCCGCTGGTTTACCTTCTGTGATCTTTTTCAGAAGGCCCTTTCTAGATAAACACACGCTAAGATATTCTATAACAAGTTGGCTGCCTCCCTCATTGAGGAAGCAGCTAATTCAGACCAGATAATTAAATCTGATCATTAAGGTTGCATCATTAATTTGGATCTCAGCTCGCACTTTCGGCATCTAGCTCGCCGTATTTATCGCGCATATGGATTTCAATCTCTTCAAGCGTTTTGCCTCGCGTTTCCGGCAGCAGCATCATGACAAATACCAGCGAACCTACGTTTATCACGGCGAAGATAAAGAAGGTCTCATTGCCCGCCACGCTAAGCACCAGCGGGAATGCAAAAGCCACGATAGCGTTGCAGATCCATTGAAATGCCACGGCAGCGCCGGTGAGCACGCCGCGCAGTTTCATCGGGAACAGCTCCGACATTAGCAACCAGTAAACTGGTGCAATAAACATCTGCATGAAGAATAAAAATACCAAAATACAGGCCAGCGCAAGATAGCTTTGGGTCATATTTTGCGGTAACAAGGTCATTATCAATCCGAGACAGACCTGTGCCGCAATCACTACCAGTAATCCGACAATCAGCAATTGGCGGCGGCCAAAACGACTCACTCCCCACAACGCGCAGAGCGCAGCCAGCACCGACACAATTCCATTACCAATAGTGGCTGCAATCGAGGCGTTAGTGCCCAGGCCGGTAGTTTTTAAAATAATCGGGGTGTAATACATAAAGGCGTTAACGCCGGTAAATTGCAGCACAAAGCCCAGCCCGGCACCCAGCAGCAGCAGTCGAATCACCCACTTTTCACGGATTAACTCGCTGACGGAAGGCCCTTTATCGGCCTCTGCCGACTGCCGCTTCATCTCGGCCAGTTCTTTGCGCACTTCTTTTGGCGTTTCACGTAGATGCTTGAGTATTCTTTTAGCTTCTTTAAAACGACCTTCGGCGACCAGCCAGTGCGGCGATGCCGGAACAAAGAAAGTGCCAATAAACAGCAGTACGCCCGGCACCATGGCGATTGACAGCATATAGCGCCAGAGATGTTCGTCATGCAGCAAATAGCTCATTAAGGTGCTGGTGACATAGGCAATCAATTGCCCAGAAACAATCATCAGTTCATTGCGGCTGACCAATGGGGCGCGGCGTTTCGGGCCGGCAATTTCCGCGATAAACACCGGCACGGTGGATGAACCACCCCCCACCGCGATGCCCAGAAGAAAGCGCATGGCAATCATGATATTGACATCAGGTGCGATGGCCGTGCCCAGTGAGCCTAAAACAAACAGTACCGCCAGGCTGCGCAGGGTGATACGGCGTCCAAAACGGTCAGAGAAATAGCCGCTTAAAAATGCTCCCAAAGCTGCGCCAAAAATCAGCGATGAAGAAACCAGTCCTTGGGTAAACGGACTCAGGCCAAGCCCACCTTGAGCGGCGGGTAAGGTCATAAAAGGTAAAGCGCCGGAGATGATGCCGGTGTCGTATCCAAAGGCCAGTGCGCCCATGGTAGCGACCAGCACAATCAGAAAAAGTCGTTGCTTGATGGTATCCGGCGTATGCGGTTGTTGATTTTCCGCAGAGGTGTCTGGCGTAGCAGCCATGAGTATTGCCCCTAAAATGATTCAATGAGAACGTTGCCAAAAAGCTTGGCAGGTCAGAAAGTGACGTTAAGCAAAAAAGTCTTATTATGGTTAATGTGATGCAGAGCACAGTTAACTCAGCAAAATCTTAGTTCATAAATCAGGATTTGCTCGAAACTTGCAAAATTATCATCAGGGGTGATTTACTTTTTGGCGCGGATAGGGGAAACCTCCTCCGCCAGAGGGTGGCGGAGGAGGGCGTAGAAAGAGTTATTAGATGTTAATGACAATCTGCGTCAGCAGGTTCCAGGCATCATCTTCTTTTGGCGTAACTGAAGGATGATGGGTCCATGCCAACTGATTGGTCCAATAAATTCCGTTGGTGATCCTCAGCGTGTAAGCCGTAGACGCAGTGGTACTGAAGCCCTCCGCGCTGTTGCCGTGCCTTTCGTTATAGCGCTTGGCGTCATTGCTGAACTTGTTGTAAGCCAATCCAAATGACAGCATATCGTCTGGTCGTGAGTTAAACGGACCAATGCTGAACAATGTCAACGAGGCGTCAGCGGTAAACACGTTACGGTTCTGAGGCGCATAGTTGGTTTTGCCATCGATATACCAGCCGCGGAAAGGCTGCGTGCTATCTGGCTGCGTCAACTGCCGCGTGGCAGCCAGATAGTGCGACCAGGTATTGTGCTGATCCTGTTCGGTGTTGTAATTGAAATAAGGCGTTTTGTTATAGACCGAGCCACCGCGTACCCAGGTCATGGGCACTCCCAGCTCTGAATTTACGCGATATCCGATTTCGTTGATGACCAGCGTACCCGCGTCGGGAACTTTCCAGCGAAGTCCGTAGGTATTGTATTTCGAGTCGGCGCGCAATCCGTCAGAGCTTTGGCTGCGTGAAACGCCGATATGGTCGTACCAGCGTTTATTTTCCGATAAAAAGCGAATATCCATACCTGGGCTAGGTTTAAGGCTAGTTAAACCGGCCTGATTGAGCATCACGCTGGTGGGGCCAAGCGCCGATGACGCGGTACTGCTGCCGAGATACAGGCCGTAGAAATAGCTGAGCCACGCAGAATAACCGTAATGCAGAATGACGCGATTATTAAACAGCGGCTGAAAAACTGACAGATCGCTGACAGCCACGTGGCCGTCCTGACCGTTGCCCTTATAGTTGTTATAGGCGTACATGACGCCTAAATGCAGTTGGGAATCGTCACTGAAGCCAAGGCGTGACAGGTCATAGGTGATATCGGTACTGACGACGTTCCCGCTGGTTGGCCGCTGGCCCACATAGTTCTGGTGTTTTTGTCTGTTCCCTGCGACGTCATAAGTCATGTTGGTCAGCAACTGGGCCTGAGCGAAAAAGCCGTAGTCGGCCATATCGCTGCGCAGCCCGCCCCATTCCGGGAAAATAGTATCGCAAACCGAGCCGATACTTGGCGTTTCAGGACCTTTTGGCAGCAGTTTGTCATAACGAGAACAGTCTTCGGCGGCCTGCGCCAGACCACTGGTCGCCATCAGCATCGCGGTCAGCAGCATGGGCTTACTGATCATTTTTCCCACCTCGCACCAACGCCTCGCCGCGACTGGCAATCACCTGCTGATACCAGGCGAAACTCTTTTTGCGACTGCGTTGCAGGGTACCTTCGCCGTGGTCATCGCGGTCGACATAGATAAAGCCATAACGTTTTGACATCTCACTGGTTGAAGCACTAATGATGTCGATAGGTCCCCAGGCGGTGTAGCCCAACACGTTGACGCCGTCGGCGATCGCTTCATGCACCTGTACCAGATGGTCGTTGAGGTAAGCAATACGGTAATCGTCCTTAATGCTGCCGTCTGCTTCGATTTTGTCTTTGGCACCCAGCCCGTTCTCGACAATAAACAACGGTTTTTGATAGCGATCCTACAGTTGGTTCAGCAGGTGGCGCAGTCCGGCCGGGTCAATCTGCCAGCCCCATTCGGAAGCTTTGAGATAAGGGTTGGAAATCATCTTGAGGATATTGCCCGTTGTCTGCTGCTGGTGCGGATCAGCACTGGCGCAGCTGCTCATGTAATAGCTGAAAGACAGGAAATCCACCGTTTCACGCAGATCTTCCCTGTCTTGTGGTGTGATTTCCAGCTGCACATTTTTCTCTTTAAAACGACGCTGGATATGACTCGGATATTCACCCCGCGCCTGAACGTCAAAGAAGAACAACCACTCGCGCTCTTTGCGCTGTGCCTCGATTAAATCATCAGGGTTGCAGGTCAGCGGATAGTAGGGCATTGCGGCCACCATATTGCCGATTTTTGCTCCCGGAATGATGCGATGGCAGGCCTTGACCACTCGCGCGCTGGCGACTAGCTGATGGTGAATCGCCTGATAACGCTGTTGCCAGCTCAGCCCATCGGCAATTCCTAGGCCGGTAAAGCTTGAAAACAGTGAAACGTTAATCTCGTTGAAAGTAAGCCAGTACTTGACCTTATGCTGATAGCGATTAAATACCGTGGTTGCATAGCGTTCGAAAAACTCGATGACTCGACGATCGCCCCAGCCGCCATACTCTTTCGTCAGGTTGTAGGGCATTTCATAGTGTGAAAGGGTAATCAGTGGCTCGATGCCATATTTCAGCATCTCGTCAAATAGCGCATCGTAGAATGCCAGACCGGCTTCGTTTGGCGTTTCTTCATCTCCATTAGGATAAATACGTGTCCAGGCAATGGAAGTGCGCAGCGTTTTAAAGCCCATCTCGGCAAACAGGGCAATATCTTCTGAATAACGATGATAGAAATCGATCGCGACATCCTTGAGATTGAATTCCCCCTCCGCCCGCTCTGAAGGCGGGAACATCAGGCCATGTGGCTGATAATCCGAGGTAGAAAGGCCTTTGCCTTCCACGTTATAAGCGCCTTCTACCTGATTGGCAGCCAGCGCGCCGCCCCAGAGAAAATCAGTAGGGAATGTTGTCTTCATGTTCAATTCCTTCTTATTGATTATTGAATGTCGCCACGGGCGACTTGGTTTGTCGGGCTAGCATTGACCCGGTAAAAAAAGGGCGTAACTGTCCTGCATGAGTCAGGCCCACGAATTTTTTTGTCTTGAAAAAGGGTTAGATCAGGTAGATGAAACTGATCGCAGTTTATCTGGCGTGACTGGCTTTTCCTGTGGAATGCCATACAGCCAGCTGCTTATAAACGAGAACAGGAAAGCAACAACCGAGCCGGCGACAATGCCCCAGAACCCGCTGTCGATGCCATTTGGCGATATAAATGAAGGGAAGCCGAAAATGCCGAGTGCGCCAAAGGCATAGGACGTCCCGTGATAATAGCCGGTGATGGCTCCACCTAGCGCGCCACCGATACAGCCAAAGATAAACGGGCGTTTTAACGGCAGATTGACGCCATAAATTGCCGGTTCGGTAATGCCGAAGATGCTAGAGATAAACGATGGACCCGCGAGGCTTTTAAGCTTTGCATCACGAGTGCGTAACAGTACCCCTAAGGTCGCACCGGACTGAGCCCACACCGCAGGCTGCACTAGTGGTGAAATCGTGTCGATACCGCGAGTCATCAGATTGTTGATCATCAATGGGGCCAGTCCCCAATGCAGGCCAAAGATGACGCAGATTTGCCACATCGCACCAAAAAAAGCCCCGGCAATCATCGGGTTGAGCTGCCAGACCCACATGTAACCCTCACCAATTCCACGGCTGAGATCGGTCGCCAGCGGGCCAATAACCAAAAACGTTGCGGGCAGGGTGATGACCAGACACAGAAACGGGGTGCTGAACGCTTTGATCGAGGCATGCAGCCATTGGTTAAAGCGTTTTTCCAGCCAGCAGCTGAACCAGGCGGCTAGAATTACCGGAATTACCGTTGAGCTGTAATTAATAAAGGTAATGGGAATGCCCATAAAACGATAGTGCAGGTCTGGATGAGCCTGAGTATTATTAAAAATATCAATCATTGACGGATGAACCAGCGCAGCGCCAATTAATAGTGTCACCAGCGGATTACCGCCAAATTTCTTGCCTGCGGTATAACCCAATAAAATCGGCATAAAAAAGAAGGCCGCATCGCTGGCAGCGAAGATGATTTTATAGGTGCCACTTTCTTTGCTCAGCCAGTGGAATAATACACTTAGTATTAACATTCCTTTTATAAGGCCTGCTGCGACTAATATCCCAAGCAGCGGCGCAAATATGCTGGATATAATATCTACTGCGCTATTTAGGAGACGTTTGAAACTGAAGGGAGTCCGTTCTTCTGGCAAAGTCCCTTCAGTCTTTTGCTGCGGGTCGGTTTCCGGAAAATAAAGTGAAGTCAGTGTATTATAAACTTCCCCTACGTGGCTGCCAATGACCACTTGATACTGGCCGCCGCTTTCAACAACCGTTATTATTCCTGCTGTCTCTTTAAGCTGCTCATTGTTTGCACGACTGTTGTCTTTCAGTCTAAATCGCAAACGAGTCGCGCAATGAATGACGCTAATAATATTATCACGGCCGCCAATGCCGGATATAATCTCATCACACAGAATGGCATAGCCCATAACTAACCTCTTGTCAGATAACTGAGTGCGCGAATTTGAAGCAAAAAAAAACCTAACTTTGCCGTCACCGGGACATACAGTTCCGGGAGGTTTAGTTAGGTTTTGCTCAACATGTTTAACACGACATGAAGATAACAATCCTGCTGTTGGTAATATTTATAAATGTAATGATTCAGCAGCTCAAGCGTTGTTTTATGAATGTTTCCGAATTGTGAGATGCTTCACAGAGCTTTATTCTCTTTCAACGAGCTGTGCGCCATGACTGTTTCTTAGCTGTTCAATATGGATGGTCAAAAACATTACTTCATCATCTGTGAGTACATGGTCATGATGTAATTCTATGTATTTGTTGATTTTAGTCGAGCACTGGTGCGAGATGGCATATTTTTGCCTGACCAGCAGTGAGAGAGGAGGATCGTCAACATTACTTTCATGACTCTTATCGTAAAGGCTTTGATGACGCTCGCCTTTATTGTTTAAAATTCGTTGAGCGAAAAACTTTAAATGAGTGATAAAGCGCTGATAGCTTAATGCCTCTTCATTGTATTCAAAGTTAAAATGATATTGCACCATGCTAAGAATATCCTGCATAAACCGGGTGATTTTCATCGTATTCTGCATATTGTCATTAAGCTGGGCATTTACCAGATGTAAAGCAATATAGCCTGCCTCATCTTCGGGAAGAAATACGCCGGTGTGATGGAAAATGATTTCGAGAGAGGCTTTGCCGATAGCAAATTCTTGTGTGTAGAGTTTTTTTATTTCCCATAAAAGTGCATTGGGTATCACAACGTTATCAGCAAAACGTTCAAGAGCATAATGGAGATGATCGACCAAAGAAATCAAAATACTGGCATGTAACGTTGACGTTAGACTGGATTTAGCCAACGCGATAATTTCCTCCGTTGCACTAATACAGTTTGCCGGTACTTTTTCGAGCAACGCTTTAAAATGGTCACTGTAGGGGTTATTTAAGGAGAATATTTTTTCAACTTTCTCGCTTTCAATAAGGTCACCTGGCTTTTTATTAAAACCAATTCCTTTTCCCATGACGATAGTTTCCTGCTGCTGATCGCCCAGGATGATCACTACGTTATTATTCAAAATGCGATCTATTTTCATGCGGATATTTGTCATTGCAGCCGCCTCCATTCCCTGAAATAAAGCAAAAAGTTCGGCAAGGAAAGTATTGCAGTACTCAATGACCTGTCAATTACCAATAATGCTAAGTAGAAAAACAGGAGGTATTTTTTGCGAAATTGCAGGATCAATCACAAAGCGAGGTAAGATTATTGTTAGCTTGCGCGTTGAAATTAGCCTCCCGCCGCAAGCCTATATAAATAAGTCGCGGCGGGAAGTGATAGGCGAATCAGTTGTCGCGCGGTGATGGCAGGCGTTTTACAGCTTGCAGTAAAGGCTCGGTTTTTCCTGCGACACAGATACGGATCCATCCTTCTCCCGCAGGGCCAAAGGCAACGCCCGGGGCGACGGCGACACGCTCGGTTAGCAGGAAATGCTCCGCCCAGCTGGCGACATCGCCATTGCTGACATGTGAAACGTCAATCCAGATATAGAACGCACCCTGAGGACGCTGATAGAGAATGCCCCGCTGGTCGAGTACTGCACTGGCCGCTTCAAGGTTTTTGCCATAGTGCGCTCTTGCTTCGACGAGGTAATCCTGCGGGCCTTCAAGGGCGGCGAGTACGGCGAGCTGAGCGGGGGCGTTAACGCAACTGACAGTGGCTTCCTGCGCCGCGCGGAAGGTAGATGCAACGCCCGGCGGAGTCACCAGATAGCCCACGCGTCCGCCGGTCAGACCGTAGGTTTTGGAAACTGAATAGACACTGAACACTCGACCGTCATTATCCAGCGACGCAACGCTGGTAAACGCGCGGCTGAAGGTAAAGTATTCATAAACCTCGTCGCTGATTACCCATAGGTCGTGTCTAGCGGCAAACTGCAACAGTTCGGCGATTTTTTCGGCGCTATAAACTACGCCTAATGGGTTAGAAGGGCTGTTAATCAGTAACACTTTGGTACGCGATGTTACGGATTGCTCCAGATTTTCTAATGAAGGCTGGAACTCATCTTCCGCTTTCAAATGATAAGGCACAGGAACCGCACCGAGCAGTTTCGGTACCATGGCAAAAGTCGCATATCCCGGGTCGGGGATCAAAATCTCATCCCCGGCGGTCAGGGTGAGTGACATCGCCATGTGCAGCGCCTGTGAACCGCCAGCAGTGACATGGATTTGATCGTCATCGACGCGATAATGGTTGTCGCGCTCAAGCTTGTTGGCAATCGCCAGCCGCAGCAGTGCCATTCCGCTGTTCGGCGTGTAGTGGGTGACGTCGGCATTCCAGGCACTGGCACCAGCATCAAGGATGTGTCGGGCCACCGGTCTTTCAGGCTCACCAATGCTTAACTGGATAACATCATCGAGTTCCGAGGCCAACTCATAAATACGGCGAATACCTGATGCAGGGATTGCCTTTGCGTTGGCAGAAAGTTGCGGCATAAAATCTCCAAAGTATTGGCCAGAAAGAAAATCAATCGACTCTAAAGTTGTACTGAAGATTAAAAAATAAGTAAAGCGATGAGGTTAAAACGCAAGATTAAGCGGTGTAAACAGCGTTTTTAGAAAGGAAGGTAATAAAAAAGCCCCCGCAGCGGCGCTGAGAGGGCTTGATAGTAGAGAGTCGGAATCAGTTAACCTGAGTCGGCATCCCTGAGCGCAGAGTGATGGCTTTGTCCAACACTTGCTGATTGACACTTGGATCCGCCATCAGAGTGGCATTGCTACCGGAAAGGCTGATTGGCAGCGGTTGCTGAGAATCAAACTCTTCCTGGTTGGCAGACAGTGGGTTATGAACTTCGACATAACGCGCGCCGTTTGGCTCAACGGTGGTTTTAACCGGCTCGTTGATGAACTGCACACGAGTACCCACCGGCACGTTTTCGAACAACCATTTGATGTCGGCATCACGCAGGCGCACACAGCCGTGGCTCACACGCAAACCGATACCAAAGTTGGCATTGGTGCCGTGTACCGCATACAAACGACCCACGTACAGCGCATAAAGACCCATCGGGTTATCAGGACCGGCAGGGAAGGTCGCTGGCAGCCATTGGCCTTGCGCGGCGTATTCTTCATGCATTTTCGCCGTTGGTGTCCAGGTCGGACCGGCTTTCTTATGCTGCACGGTAGTGACCCAGTTCAGCGGAGTATCTTTACCCAGCTCGCCGATACCGATAGGCAGAACGACGACGGTATGAGTCCCTTTCGGATAGTAATAAATGCGCATTTCGGCGCTATTGATAACCAGGCCTTCGTGTGGCGTATCCGGCAGGATCAATTGCTGAGGAATAGTCAGCACAGTGCCAGAAGTTGGCAGGTAGGTATCGACACCTGGGTTGGCTTCCAGCATGTTCGACAGACCCATTTGATACTGAGCAGCGAAATGCTCCAGCGGCATTTTGTTGTTTTGCGGAACGACAACGGTGACGTTTTCACCAATCAATCGACCATTGTTTGCCGGCAGAGGATAGACAACTGCGAAAGCAGCCTGACTATACGCAGCAACAGCTAGAACCAAAGTAAAGATCGCGCGAATGCTCATTTTCATATTTTCTATGGTTATTCTTGCCACACAGGCACTAGTTTATGGGATTTTACCCGGCATCATGCTAACCGGGATGACCCTTATATTGTATGTACACAGTGGCTTGAAGGTGAATCAAGATGTGTAACCAATCACTTTTCAGGGCCGCTAATTATAAAGAAATATTTCAAACAGGCCAAAACTTTCTCAATAAACAGGTGAAGTTTACCTTTTAGCGTTTTTAAGGATAGACGATGGGGAGGGAAAATGCCGCTTGCGTGGTGTTGTTCCCAAAGGCAGGGACACGCAAGCGGCTGAGGGGATTAGAAGTCGTAACCGACGGTGGCAACCACGGTACGTTCCTGACCCCAGTAGCAATAACTGGTGCCGTAACAGGCCGCAACATACTTCTTGTTGGCCAGGTTGTTGGCGTTAAGCTGAACGTAAGCGCCTTTCAGCGATGGGTTAAACGCGGCCAGATTCACGCGCACAGAGGCGTCGATCAGCGTGGCGGCGGAAATACGCTGGGTATCTTCATTATCCGCCCACTGTTTGCCGATGTAACGTACACCGCCTCCAAAATTGACACCGAAGTTAGCGCGGTATTCTGCCCACAGTGATGCCATCTGGTTTGGTGATACGTATGGCGTATTGCCATCGGTGCCGTCTGTGGTGTCTTTTGATCTCACGTGGCTATAAGTATATCCCGCAATGACACTCAGACGATCGGTAACGTTGGTGCGCGCCTCAAGCTCTAGCCCTTTCGAATGAACCTTACCGGCTGGCACATAATAGCTGCCCACGACCACGCGATTACCCACATGGTTCTGCGTCAGATCATAGATTGCCGCGGTAAAGAGATTGCTGGTGCCGACCGGCTGGTACTTGATACCGGCTTCATACTGCTTGCTGGTCATCGGCTTCAACAGCGTGCCATCTTGACCTGCCAGTGCAGAAGGGGTGATAGCCGAGCTGTAGCTGATGTAAGGCGAAATTCCGTTATCAAAGGCGTAGAGCAGAGAAGCGCGGCCACTGAAATGCCTGGCTTCGCGTTCGCTGTCGGTTTGAACGCCGTAGATGCTTTCATACTGACTGCTTTTGATTTTTAAATCGTCATAACGGCCAGACAGCGTTGAATGCCACTTGTTCCAGCTCATGTCGTCCTGCAAATAAACGCCTGCCTGGCGATACTGACGCTTGCCGACGGTATTGCTGTAAAGATCGATATTGTCTTCGCCGTTGATGCCAGAAATACCGGTATACGGGTTGAGGTCGCTGGCGTAACCGCCCTGATCTTTAAGATTGTTTACGTAATGCTGGAAATCAAAGCCCAGCACCACTTTATGCTGCAACGCCGCAGTGGCGAAATCCGCCTCCAGCTGGTTATCAATCGCAAATGAGTTCAGTGAAGACTGCTCGCCAGAGTAATAACGGCTCATCAGACTGCGATCGGCATTCCATCCCGCTTGATACACTTGCTCAAGCTCGGTATTGGAGTGGGTATAGTTGGCATTTTGGCGGAAAGACCAAACATTGTTGAAGCTGTGTTGGAACTCGTAGCTGTAGATTTGCTCCCAGCGCTTGAAGACGTTGTGGTTGGAATCGCCATCAAAGAAGCCGCGGCTCAGTTTATCGCCATAAATACTGCCGTCTGCCGGCACTGCCGAGTGATAACCGCCGGAAGGATCTTTTTGCAGGTAAGCGCGTAACAGCAGCGAGGTGTTTTCATCCGGCTGCCAAAGCAGCTGTGGCGAAATGGCATAGCGTTCTTCGCGCGTGTGATCGTATTGCGTGTCGCTGGAGCGAGTCATGCCGGTAATTCGGTAAGCCCACTGGTCGTTGATTGCGCCGGTGTAGTCGAATGCGCCGCCTTTGGTATTGAAATTACCGCCGGAAAGCTGCACGTGACCTTCGCTGGCAAACTGCGGTCGCTTGCTGGTTTCCATGACCAGTCCACCCGGCACGCTTTGGCCGTAAAGCGCGGAAGACGGGCCTTTGACGACATCGATTCGCTCAAGGAACCACGGATCGACCTGAATAGCATTATAGCTGCCGCCGTCGGTGGCCAAACGCAGGCCATCGAGGAACACGTTATCGACATCACCGCCGTGGAAACCGCGCAGGGAAACCGTGTCATAGCGGGTCGCGCCGCCTGCGAAGTTAGTGAAGACGCCAGGCGTGTAGTTCAATGCCGAGTTAACCGTGGTCGCGTTCTGGTCATCCATTTGTTGACGGGTGATAACAGAAACCGATTGCCCGGTGGTGATAAGCGGCGTGTCGGTTTTGGTCGCCGCCCTGCTGGTTTTAGCCGTGTAGCCTTGCGTTGGCGCTTCAGCGTTGTCCGCCGGTTTAGCCGTAACCACTACCGTATCGTCGGCAAAAGCTGACAGGGGGAGAAAGATTGCCATCGCGCAAAGGATTGAAGATCGTTTAAAAGGAAAAGCCAACATCGTCATCTGAATTCCCTATAAAAATTTTGTTTTAATCGTCACTTTTTGCGTTGCAATCAATGCACAGGATCTTGCGGCCATGTCAGTATTGCTACGTAAAAGCGTGAGCATGATAAACCAAATGATAAAGACTATCATTATTATTTACATCTTTGGGCTAACATTATATTCATAGGGATCGCTATGTTTGTCAGACAGCTGCGAATAAATGGGTACCGCTCGATCCGCAACATCGAGCTGGAACTGGGGCAGTTAAACGTCATTTGCGGGCCTAACGGCTGCGGGAAATCCAATCTTTATAAAGCCGTAAAGTTATTGCATGAGGCGTCACAGGGTCAGCTTGCAGCGGCGCTTGCCGAAGAGGGCGGGATTCAGAAAACGCTGTGGGCCGGGAAAAAACGTAGCGGTGAGAGTCGGATGAATTTGTCTGCTACGCTGGAAGATTTTGATTATGAATTGCAGGTGGGATTTGAAAATTCTCCTGGACCAGGAAGTAGTATTTTCACTCTTGATCCTTGGGTGAAAGCCGAATCGCTGTGGATGACAGGGCACCAGCGTCGCCCTTCGAGCCGCCTGGTCGAGCGAATAAATCAAACGGCCAAACTGACCAATTTCTCGGGCGAACAGGTGCGCTATCCGTTAAGCATCAGCCCGCACGAATCTGTGTTTGGTCAACTGGCGGAACCGCACCTTTATCCTGAAGTTTCACCACTGCGTGAGGTATTTAAAGGCTGGCGTTTTTATCACGAGTTTGCCGTCTGGCCCGGCTCGCCGCTCAGGCTGCCACAGGTGGGGATTCGCTCGCCGGTGTTGGCACATGATGGCAGTAATCTGGCTGCGGCTTTTGAAACCATCAATGAAATCGGCAATCGCGAGCTGCTGCACAAAGTTTTAAAAGAGGCTTTTCCGGATAGCGAATTTTTTGTCGATGCTTCGTTGGGGCGTTTTCAGATGATGATGCAGCGCGAAGGCATTTACCGCCCGCTGGAGGCTAGCGAGCTTTCAGACGGCACGCTGCGATTTGTCTGTCTGGCCGTTGCGATGCTTAGCCCTCGGCCGCCTTCTTTTATGGCATTCAATGAGCCTGAAAACAGCCTGCACCCGGACTTGATCCCGGCGCTGGCGATGCTGCTGGCGGAAACCAGCCGCTACAGCCAGCTGTGGATAACCAGCCATTCCCCTGAGTTGGCCGAGCTGATTCGACAGCACGCCGTGGTGCAGTATTTTGAGCTGGCGCAGAGGCAAGGTGAAACGCAGTTAGCATAAAATTTATTTTTTTCTAAAAGTCACCCTTCGAATCAATATCTTGAAGCCATTGAATTGTCCTCAATCTATAACGCTACGCTGGAAAAATGCGCCGGATATTCCAGCATATCGGCTACCACGATCAGGTTCTCCTCGCAGAGAATGCGGCTGTTGCTGCCGCCTAAACATAATCGCAGAGCATCGGGCGGATTGTTGTCGGTGCTAAAGGCGGCGCTGGATACCGCGCTAACACCCTGTTCGCGCAATTTCACTGCCACGTCAGACGGGTTCCAGCCGTACTGTCTGGGCAGGATCAGCCAAAGATGAAAACCGTCGGCGTCGGCTCGATAGCTGAATTTATGCAAATGTTGGGCGGCCAGACGTTGGCGGACCTGTGCCTCGCTGCGAATCGACTGCAGTACCTTATCGGCGGTGCCGTCGCTTATCCATTGTGTCGCCAGCGCGTTGGTAATCGGGCTGGACATCACCGTCAACGCCCGCAGCGCACCGGCCAATAGCTGAACCGAACGTTTACCCGGTCCTTTGATGTAGGCGATACGCAGGCCGGCGCCAAAACATTTCGACAACCCGGTGAGATACCAGGTCAGCTCGGGGATCAGTTCGGCGAAAGTGGGTATCGGGTGTTGATAGGCAGTGAGCTGCGGCAGGGCGGCATAAGCATCATCTTCGATAATTGGAATGCTGTAACGCAAGGCAACATCGGCCAGTGACTCACGGCGGCGCAGCGGCATAGTCAGAGTCGTTGGATTATGAATGGTTGGGTTAAGATACAGCGCGCTGACGCTGCCCGCCTGGCATTGGTTTTCAAATGAGCGCGGCGTCGGACCATCATTGTCACAATCGAGCGCGTGTAGCGGCACACCCAGTTGAGTGGCAATCGCCTTGAGCCCGGGATAAACCAGATTGCCCACACAAATGCTGCCACCTTTGCGGCCTAATAAAGTCAGTAATCCTACCAGTGCGCTATGGATGCCCGGACACACCAACACTTCATCGGAATTCATCGGCGGCAGTCGTTTGCCAAGCCACTGCATTGCCGCGTCTTTATCGGCTGTGCCGCCGCCAAAATCCTGATAGCGCAGAAGCGGAAACGGATCGTTTTGAGTGAAAAGGCTTATTGCTCCCTGACGGAGCATCTCCGCGATATCGGGCATTTCCGGCTCGATAGGCGAATTCATGGTCATTTCGTAACTGCTGCCGCCATTTAAAGGGATTGCGGGAACTTTACCGCGAATAAAGCTGCCCATGCCGGGCCGCGAGTCAATCAGGCCGCGCTTCCTGGCCTCCGCGTAGCCTCGTGTAACGGTGGTGTAATTCAGTTCCAGCGCGACGGCTAAATCTCGCAGCGGTGGCAGGCGGTCACGAGCCTGAAATTCGCCAGTATTGATGCCGTCGCCTATCAAATCGGCAATCATTAAATAGGCCGGTCGCTGCGGATGTTGACGCAGGGACTGCAACCAGCGCTCGTAAATACGTTGAACCATAAGCAGTTAACGGCCCGTGCCGCCCCTCCCGAATTGCATCAAAAATACACTATAGCTTCTGCTGATTGAAAAATGCAATCGCGAGCTAAATTGATTGCATCAATGATTGCATATTGATTTTGTGCGTGTGCCTTTTTAGTGCAAATAAGCATCGATTTGGTGCGTTTTATGTCTTGCGTCCCTAACTCTTCGCGGACATTTCCTCTCTCGACAGCAAAAAGATAATTTTTTTGAGCAGAAAAGCAGCGCTTGATTTAGCAATGATTGCATCTGCGTTTTTTTGAGTGGCACAGGCTTTGCAATTTACTTTTTGCACCCGCTGCCCATGCACGCTGCCCATGCACGCTGCCTGGTGCATCACTGGCGTCAGCGGATTCTCACCCTGACCAAGACAACTTAAGAAAACTGGAGCCAACCATGCCTAAAGTCACACTGCCTGCCCACAAAACCGGTGATTTCCTGGTCGATTACGAAGAGAAAGTTTTTGAGGATGTGAAAGCGGAGCCGGGTCAAAAAGCGCTGGTCACTTTCCATACTGTGGCGTTCGAAGGATCGATTGGTTTCGTCAATATGTTGCAGGCCACGCGATTGCAGAGAAAAGGATTCGAAACGTCGATTCTGCTTTACGGACCTGGCGTTACGCTGGGGGTGCAACGCGGTTTCCCCACGCTTGGCGACGAGGCTTTTCCGGGGCATCAAAACTACAACAAACAGCTGGCGAAATTTATGGCCGAAGGCGGCAAAGTCTATGCCTGTCGCTTTGCATTACAGGCGCTGTACGGCCACGGCGAGCCCTCACTTATAGAGGGGATCCGCGCCATTAATCCTCTGGACGTACTGGATCTCAAGCTTATCCACACCCGTGAAAATGCGGTGATTATCGACACCTGGACCATGTAAGGGAGGGTGCGAAATGGCCTCACCACGTACTGTTCGTGCCGCAGCCGTGCAAATCGCGCCAGATCTCGACGAGGCCAGCAAAACGCTGGCCAAGGTTCTGGACGCCATTGACGAAGCGGCAAGTAAAGGCGCCGAGATTATCGTTTTCCCGGAAACTTTTGTGCCTTATTACCCGTACTTTTCGTTTATCACTCCTGCGATAACCGCAGGCGCTGCGCATTTGCGCTTATACGAGCAGGCGGTACAGGTTCCGGGACCGATTACTCATGCAGTAGCCGAGCGCGCCAGATTGCGTGACATCGTCGTTGTGCTCGGCGTTAACGAACGCGATTACGGCACGCTCTATAACACCCAGCTGGTGTTTGACGCCTCCGGGGAACTGGTGCTCAAACGTCGCAAGATTACGCCGACTTACCATGAACGGATGATTTGGGGGCAAGGCGACGCCAGCGGTTTACAGGTGGTGGAAACTCGAGTCGGGCGAGTCGGCGCACTGGCGTGCTGGGAGCATTACAACCCGCTGGCTCGCTATGCGCTGATGACCCAGCACGAAGAGATCCACTGTAGCCAGTTTCCCGGATCGCTGGTGGGGCCGATTTTCGCCGAGCAAATGGACGTCACCATTCGCCATCACGCGTTGGAATCGGGCTGCTTTGTCATCAACTCTACCGGTTGGTTGACCGACGACCAGATTGAACAGCTGACCTCCGATCCTGCCTTGCAAAAGGGCCTGCGCGGAGGTTGCAACACCGCTATCGTCTCGCCGGAAGGGCATCATCTGGTGCCACCGCTCACTGAGGGCGAAGGGATTTTGATCGCCGATATGGATATGAATCTGATCATCAAACGCAAGCGGATGATGGACTCGGTCGGCCATTACGCGCGGCCGGAACTGCTGAGTTTGTTGATCAACAAGCAGCCTGCGGGCTATAGCCATAGTTTCAAAGACGGCGCGCAGACGGATTTCACTATCGCAGGCAATAAGCATTCAGGGGGTGAATATGACTATCCAGACTCTATCGAAACAGCGTCTGATCACTGAGCTGCAAAGCCAGGGAATCCGCGTGCTCAATCCTCAGACTGAGCACGTATCGCGCAAGGGCGGTGCCGGTCCTTCTGACCATCAGGCGATGATCATAGAGGGCAGCACGGTGATGGTGCCGGTGTACAGCAATTCGGCGCAATTCTCGCCGTTCAGCGTGCAACACACCTCCGACGGTGTAGCGCGCCTGATGCGCGACAGCATTCCGCTACGTGATATCACCTTTGCCAGCAAGCCGCGATTTTATGACCTGCAAACCGCCGACGGCGTGCCTTATTCCCACATTGCGACGCTGCACAGCACCGATGTGCTGGCGACGACAGTGCTGCAAACCTGTATTCGCTACGAAAATCGACGCAAGGCCTGCAAGTTCTGTTCGATTGGCCAGTCGCTGGCCGCCGGGCGAACCGTGGCACACAAAACGCCGCAACAACTGGCCGAAGTTGCCAAAGCAGCGGTAGAGCTGGACGGTGTGAAACATATGGTGATGACCACCGGCACGCCCTCTGGCAGCGATCGCGGAGCGAAAGTGCTGTGCGAAAGCGCGCTGGCTATTAAAGCAGCGGTGGATATTCCGATTCAGGGCCAGTGCGAACCTCCCGCCGATCCGCTCTGGTATCAGCGAATGAAAGACGCCGGAATCGATGCACTTGGAATGCATCTTGAAGTCGTCACCGAAAGCGTGCGCGAGGTCATCATGCCGGGCAAGGCGCAGGTCAGCGTGGAGCAATATATGACCGCGTTTGTCGAGGCGGTGAAGGTCTTTGGCAAAGGCCAGGTCAGCACCTACATTCTGGCCGGACTGGGCGATACACAACAGGCGATTTTGGATATTTGCCAGCGTCTGGTGGCGATCGGCGTTTACCCTTTTGTGGTGCCGTTTGTCCCGATTCGCGGCACGCCGCTGGAAGATCATCCCGCGCCCGATGCCAACTTTATGGAAGGTATTTTGCGACCGCTGGCGGGCATGCTGCGGGAAAATACTCTGCGTTCAACGGAAATCAAGGCCGGATGCGGGCGCTGCGGTGCCTGCTCCTCATTGGCCACCTACGAGAGCGAATAGGCGGGAGAATACGATGATAAGCCAACCTCAGTATTCCGATTACACGGTGAAATGGGTCACGTTGCCGTGGGAGCGCGAGCAGGCCTACGCGCTGCGCCAAAAGGTTTTTTGCCAGGAACAGAGACTGTTTGTGGGCGACGATCTTGACGCCATCGACGAGCACGCTCAGTTGCTGGTAGTGATTGGCAGCTATGGCGGCTGGCACGAGCAAGTCGTTGGCACGGTGCGCATTCATCAGGACCAACCGGGTGAATGGTGCGGCTCGCGGCTGGCGGTAGACCCTGATTTTCGCCGTCAGGGGCAACTGGGCGCGACCTTGATCCGTTTGGCGGTGTCCAGCGCCTGCGCTCTGGGGTGTCAGCGTTTTTATGCCCACGTTCAGCAGCAAAATGAAGGACTGTTTCAGCGACTGCACTGGCAAACTCTGCAACGTGAGGTGCTGCGCGAGCGCGCTCACGTATTTATGCGCGCCGAATTGGAACACTACCCCGCTTGCCACAATCCGAACAGTGGCTTCGTCGTGCGCGGACGTTTATCGCGCAGCCCGCAAGAGTTGGCTCCTGCCTGGCTTGGTGCTTTGAAACTCGAGAAGGAACCCGCCGATGCTTACGCTTGAATCTCCTGCCACCCTGTGTGAGTTACTGACCCGGATTCGCCACTACAGCGGTATTGCCCATAAACGTGACATTCAACTCGTGCCGCAGCAGCTCAAGGCCGCCAGTCTGTTTGATTACTATCCCAACGGTGACGATTGTGCAGTGCTGCCAAATGGCGAAGGCTACAGCCTGTTGGCGATAGAAGGTTTTATCAATCGTTTTGTCGAGGAGGACCCGTGGTTTGCTGGCTGGTGCGGCGTAATGGTCAATGTCAGCGATATTGCGGCGATGGGCGGTCGGCCGCAGGCGGTAGTCAACGCGCTGTGGAGCGCGGGAGAAGATAAAGCCGCGCAGGTATTGGCAGGAATGGCCGCCGCCTCAGCCGCGTTCGGCGTGCCGATTGTTGGCGGTCACACCAATCTGCGCAGCCAGCAAACTCAGCTTTCGGTAGCGATTTTAGGTCAGGCCAAAGCCTTGCTCAGCGGATTTGCTGCCCGTCCCGGACAGGCAGTCGTCGCGGCTATTGACCTGCGCGGAAGCTGGCGCGCGCCAAATCTTAACTGGAACGCAGCGACCACCGCCGATCCTGCAATGCTGCGCCGCTGTATTGACCTGTTACCGCAAATCGCCGAGTGCGGGCTGGCCGTAGCGGCCAAGGATATCAGCCAGGCTGGACTGCTGGGGACGCTGACCATGCTGCTGGAAAGTTCGCAGGTCGGCGCGAAAATTACCCTTGAATCAATCCCTAAACCTCCGGATGAGAGTTGGCAGGATTGGCTTTGCGCCTTTCCAAGCTTTGGGTATCTGCTGACCACGCCAACGACGAAAACGGCGGATCTTATCGAGCAGTTCAACCAGTGCGGCATTGCGGCGGCAGTTATCGGCGAAGTGACCGACAGTTTGCGGCTCGATGTGATGACAAATAATCAGTGTGAATGTTTCTGGGATCTCGCCGAGTCGGCATTAACCGGCTTCGCACCTTCAACGTCTTGACGATTTTCATCTGAACAGGAGAGACAAATCATACCTGCGATGCATTTTCACGTGTGCTGGCCGGACGGTAGCACTGAAGCGTGCTATTCACCCTCGACGGTGATTGGCGAATATCTGACCGCCGGAGAAACCTACAGTCTGACGGAATTCACCCGTCGCTGTTCCTCGGCATTAAACGAAGCCAGTCAGCGAGTCGAGCAGAAATATGGTTTTGCCTGCTCCAGCGCCATGGACCAGTTGACGCGCATCAATGAAAAGTCGGCGCTGTATCAAGGTCGTCAGCACGCAAAGGTCAGCGTCACGGCCATCGCGCCGGTTGGCCCGTTACCGTAGTCGTTGATGTGATTGCAGTTGTTACGGTTGAAGTTTTTACGGTTAAAAGCACTGTGCTAAATATTCAGGAATAATTGCCATGAAAGATAATCAAATCCCCACCGCCGCGAAGCAATCTCAGCACGTTCACACACTGATCATCGGTGGTGGCCAGGCGGGTTTGTCGATGAGTTATGTGCTGAAACAGCAGGGAGTCGAACATCTGATCCTCGAACGCCATCGTCTGGGATGGGCGTGGCGTGAACAACGCTGGGACACTTTTTGCCTGGTGACGCCGAACTGGCAGTGTCGATTGCCGGGGTTCCACTATGCCGGTAAAGATCCAGAAGGTTTTATGGTCAAGAGTCAGATAGTCGATTATCTCGAGAGCTATGCGGCCCATTTTTCGCCGCCAATCCGCGAGGGCGTTAATGTCATCGGCATTAGCCGCAGTAATCCGTCCAGTCAGAACGGGCGTTTTTGTGTGACCACCAGCGAGGGGGAGTTTACTGCCGAACAAGTGGTGGTCGCGGTCGGCAACTATCATCGTGAGCGATTCCCGGCGATTTCAAGCCAACTGCCTGCGCGCATCACCCAGCTGCATTCTGCGCAATATCGCAATGCCGAAAGTTTGCCGGAGGGAGAGGTGCTGGTCGTTGGATCGGCGCAGTCGGGGGCTCAAATTGCCGAAGACTTGCATCTGGCCGGACGTAAAGTTCATCTTTGTGTCGGCAATGCGCCTCGGGTGGCGCGTTTTTATCGCGGTCGCGACGTAGTGGCCTGGCTTGATGATATGGGGCATTACCAGCTGAATGTCGATAACCATCCTCTGGGAGAAGATGCGCGTCAAAAGACCAACCACTATGTTACCGGTCGCGATGGAGGCAGAGATATCGATCTGCGCGCCTTTGCGCGGCAGGGTATGCAGCTGCACGGACGCATGCAGTCTTATCAGGCGGAGGAAAACGGCGACGGCTGGCTGGTGATGGATGACGGGTTGACGAAATATCTGGATGCCGCCGACGCAACCTCGGAAAAAATTAAAGACAGTATTGATGCCTGGATTGCCGAGCAGGGTATTTCTGCTCCGATTGAGGCGCGATACGTGCCGGTCTGGCAGCCGTCGGAAAGTGACAATCGACTGGATCTGTCAAAGATTTCTGCCATTGTCTGGGCCGTGGGTTTTCATACCGATTTTAGCTGGATTGATGTGCCAGCTTTTAATCATCGCGGCTATCCGATTCATCGACGCGGTGTTTGTGACATTGCCGGGCTGTATTTCCTCGGCTTACCGTGGCTATGGACCTGGGGTTCCGGGCGTTTTGAAGGCGTCGGGCAAGACGCGATTTATCTCGGCGAACAAATGTTGGCAGCCGGATTTTTCGGGCAAGTCGCAGCGATGGGAGGGATGGAAAATGCGTTTCGCTGACCGGCAAACCGTGGCACAGGCCAGCCACAAGACGCAATTTTCATCAGCCAAAGATCATAACCAGTTGGTTGACAAAGAGTTTTGGCAACGGCAGGCGAGCCTGATTGATTGGCAACAGTTGCCGCAGTCAACAGTGTCTCAGGTGCAAGACTCGCCCCGTCAGCGTTGGTTTGAAGACGGAACGACCAATCTGTGCCATAACGCGGTGGATCGCCATTTGGCTCAACGTGGTGCTCATACAGCAATCATTCAACTTGATGCTCGAGGTCAGGAGCGGCGGCTAAGCTATGTTGAACTGCATGTCGAAATCTCGGCCATGAGCGAAACGTTGCGCCAGCTCGGCGTGACAACCGGCGATCGGGTGTTGATTTATCTGCCGATGATCGCAGAAGCGCATATTGCCATGCTGGCCTGCGCGCGAATCGGTGCTATCCATGTGGTGGTGTTCGCCGGTTTACCCGCACCGGCTCTGGCAGAGCGGCTCCGCGCCAGTTCCCCGAAACTCGTCATCAGCGCGTCAGCCGGTTTAGAACACGGAAAATTCGTCTCTTATCGACCCGTATTGCAGGCGGCATTGGGGCTGAATCAGCAACCTATAACCCCGATATTGATGGTCGATCGTGATATTGACGTTGGATACCATCCGCCGCTGGCGCATGAAACTGACTATGCTGCCGCTCGTAAACGGTTGCTCGGCAAGTTTTCAGCTTGCGTGTGGCTGTCAGCTGCCGCGACCTCGCACTTGCTTTATACCTCGGGCACTAGCGGAGAGCCGAAAGGTATTCTGCGTGATACCGGCGGTTATGCAGTCGCGCTGCTGACTACCCTACGTGACATTTATGGTATCACCGGCAGCGATGAAATCATCTTTACGACTGCCGACGTCGGCTGGGTGGTCGGCCACAGCTATGGGGTGTATGCCCCGCTGTTGGCGGGTATGACGACATTAATTGTTGAGGGGGGGCCGTTGCACGGCGGCAGCGATTATTGGTGGCAGCTGGTTGCGCGCTATGACGTGACTCGCATGCTGACTTCCCCTGGCGCCATGCGGCTGTTGCGCCAGTTTGGCAAACAGGGCATTAACGCGTATAGCGCAAGTCTGCGCGGCATCTATCTGGCGGGGGAGGCTAATGATCCACTGACTGCCGATTGGCTGAGTGAAACGTTGCGCATTCCTGTCGCTGAACATTACTGGCAAACAGAAACCGGCTGGCCGATTTTAGCCGGTAGTCACAATCTGTTGCGAAGTGTGCTGGGGCGGCAGGTGTTGGTTGTGCAAAGACATAGCGGAGATGTTTGCGCACCCGGTGAACCGGGCGTGATTGTCTTGCAAGACAGTCTTGCGCCGGGTGGAATGCAGAGCCTTTGGCAAAATGATGCCGGGCACGACCAGCTCTATTGGCAGCACCAACAGGGGCAATGGCGCTACCTGACTCTGGACTGGGGCGTTACTGATTTACAAGGGCGGGTAAGCGTGTTGGGGCGCGCCGATGACGTGATTAACGTCGGAGGTCAGCGGCTTTCGACCTGCGAAATTGAAAATATTGTGCTGCTTGATAGCCGGGTTTTAGAAACCGCCGTGGTGCCGGTAGCACATCCACTTTTGGGCCAGTTGCCGCTGCTTTATGTGGTGATTGCTATTCGTGGCGATAAAAATGCCGACAAACAGCTGAAACGGCAGCTTTGCAATCAGATTGTTGCTGCACTGGGACGCAGCGCCAAACCGCGGCGAGTGATAATTGTCGACTCCTTGCCGAGAACCCGTTCGGGAAAAGTGGTGCGACGGGCATTAGCCGCCTAAGCCTGATAAACATAATCGCTTTCTAAAGCTACGTCGTGGATAAGCGCGGCCATCAGTTTGACCGAACGATTAATAATGCCCTTGTTGTGGGCAATAAAGACGTCCTGCGGCGGTAGCGAAAAAGAGTCGGAAGACAACATTTCAAGCAATCCGCCCGCCAATTCTTGCTGAGCAATGCGCTCAGGCAAAAGGCTAATCCCCAGCCCTTCTTTAACCAGCGTCAGAATCAATGCCAGACTGCTGCATTCATTGACGTGAAGGTTCAATGCTGGGTCTTTGCCTAAACTGCCGAGGATCAGATAGTGCAGATTCGACGGTGCCGGAGTCGAGAAAATACGCAGTTGGCTAAACCGCTCTGCCGAAAGCCGCTGCTGGCCTAATCCCAGTGCCGGGCTGGCAACCCAGCTGATACTTTGCTTGCCCAAAGAGGTCAGTTCGACACCGGGCAGTTGCGGAGGGGTCGATAGAATTGCTAAATCAATGCTGCCATTTGACAGTTTGGCCGCCAGCGCGTGGCTGTTTTCGGTAGTGATTGATACACGCAGGTTGGGATGCAGTTTATCGATACGTTTCAATAACGTGGGCAGGCAAATAATGGCAAAACTGTCGATGATGCCCAGCCGGATAGGTTGAGTCTGATGGCGGCGTACCGACACATTGGCCTCGATATCGCTGGCTATCGACATCATGCGCTCAACGTATGCACAAAGCGCGTGCCCGTCGCTGGTCAGTTCAACGCCGCGCCCTTGGCGATCAAACAGTGAAATCCCCAGTGAAGCTTCCAACTCCTTGATGCGATAAGAGATGGTCGGCTGGCTGACATTAAGCAGCTCCGCAGCAGCGCGAAAGCTGGAGAGTTGCGCTGCCCAAAAGAAAGATTCAATCGCGGAAAAATTCGAAATCATCGCCTGATCCCTATCGGGGAAAGATAAACGTAAGTACTCATTATTACTATTTAGTTTGCGGGATTAATCCTCTTGGTTCAATGTGATTAAAAAATTAAATGAGTGCTATTAATATTCCGTCTGGACCTGTAATCCTTTACTCGCTAATTATGACTCATCGCCAAAAGCATTCGGCTTATCTATAAGCAAAACCTTTCTTTCCATAAGAAAATAATATGAGGTGGTAATGAGTAAATTAATTTCACGGGAACATATTTTAGAAGATCTGCCGGAAATAGCGTGGATTAAGTCTGATGAATTAAGGGAAAAAACAATTGATGCGTGGGAGTGGGCGTTAAGCCGTTCGAGCTTCAATCGGGTTATTGATATCCCAGGGGAAGGCAGTCCAAACGTATTTACCATGCACACCCGAATGCAGGATGCACATTTGCGTGGCGTAACGCGACTGGCACTGAAATTTGCTGAAGAGTTTGAAACTACTTTTCCGCAAGTGCGAATCGATCACGACATTTTGATTGCCGGTGGCCTGATCCACGACATTGGCAAAACCTGGGAGTTTGACCCGGTGAATCAGCAGCGCTGGCGTGAGCAGGGCGATCGCTACGGGGAGCCGTCTTACCGCCATTCTACCTACGGCGTTCATGTACTGTTGAGTGTCGGTATGCCGGAAGAGATTGCACATATTTCAATTGGCCACGCATTAGAGGGCAAATTTATTGGCCTAAGTACCGAGTGCTGGATTATCCAGCAGGCAGACCATGCTTACTGGCACGTCGCGGCGGCACTGGGATTATGTAAAGAGGACACGGTGGCGTTTGCTGGGCCAAGCCTGCGGATGCGCAAAACCGTTAACTCCTGACGGGAAATTTTAGTGGCTGCTTTCAGTTTCCGAGAGCAGCTCTGGTGGCTAATTTGCAGGGGGAAATATGACCTATCACCTTCAGTTTGGCGTTTTGCTGCAATACCTGCCGACGCTGCTTGACGGTTTGTGGATAACACTCTGGCTGGCGGTGTTGGGAATATTTCTAGGCTTTGCCCTAGGAGTATTAGGCGCTGTGGCTTCAGTTTCTTCCATTAAAACTTACCGCATTGTTTGCCGTGTGTACGTTGAGTTTTTCCGCAATACGCCAATGCTCATTCAGCTCCTGGTACTGTTTTTCGGCTTACCGGCGCTTGGGATTCGGTTGTCGCCTCTGATAGCGGCGTCGCTGGCGCTTATTTTGAATAACACAGCCTACATTATGGAAATTGTACGCGGCGGTATTTTATCAACAGATAAAGGACAATACGAGGCTGCCGAATCATTAGGGCTAACGCGCGGGCAGGCATTACGTTTTGTTGTATTACCTCCGGCGATAGAAAAGGTGTTCTTACCGATCGTAAGTCAGTCCGTATTATTAATGTTATCAACCAGTATTGTTTCTACCATTGGCGTCCCGGAATTAACCGGCGCGGCGATGCAAATTAGTTCTGATACTTTCCGCGCGCTGGAGCTTTATTTATCGCTGGCGATTATTTATGTGCTGCTAAATTACATTTTTCGCGCTGCTCTAACAATACTGTGGCAGGCGATATTTAAAAAAACTGGCCAGAAGAGATTATTTCAACGCGTTGCCAAGCCGATAGTGATTACTGAATTAGATGTCGGGAGCGGTAATAATGCGTAGTTTTGGACTTCCTGAATTGCTTTATGTCGTCGAAGCGCTGCGCTGGACTTTGGCTCTTTCAGCAATCGGCTTTATCGGTGGTGGATTAGTAGGGGCGTTAATTGCCGTTTTGCGTTTTGCAGATAATAGGCTGATCAACGGAGTTATCATTATTTATACCCAATTTTTCCAGGGTATTCCGCTGTTGCTGTTGATGCTGCTTTGCTATTACGGCATCAGTCTGATTGGCATCCAGCTTTCTCCGTTACAGGCCGCCGCAACGGCATTAACGATTAACGCCAGCGCATTTCTCGGCGTGATTTGGGAGAGCGCACTGCGGTCGATTCCCAGGACCCAGTGGGAAAGCGGTGAGTCTTTGGCCCTGCGTCCGTGGCAAACTCTGCATTATATCATCGCGCCACAGGCGATACGTCTGGCATTGCCATCCACGGTGGGATTTTTGGTACAGCTAGTAAAAGAAAGCTCGCTGGCATCGGTGATTGGTTTTGTTGAAATCACCCGAGCTGGGCAGCTGGTTACCAATATTACCTTTGCGCCGCTTGAGGTCTTCGGCGTAGTCGCGGTGTTGTATTTTATTATTTGCGGCCTGCTTTCCTGGTTAAGCCGACGTCTAGAGCTTTCTCTGCGCCAAGCGATGTAATTCAATTTCATTTTTACTCTTTTATTTAATGGGACATTCAGCCATGACTCGTCGTTTGTATTTACTTTGTGCCACGCTGTTTATTGTCTGCATAGGTCTGATTAATACCGCCAGAGCCGAAACCCCGGATGATATTATTTCCCGTGGCGAAGTGCGTATCGGTGTCGATCTCAGTACTGCGCCTTTTGGCTCGCTGGATGAGAAAATGCAGCCTGCCGGATTAGATGTTGATATGGCCAACCTGCTGGCAAAAGATCTTGGCGTAAAGCTGGTGCTGGTGCCGATTACCGGGCAGAACCGTATTCCTTCACTCTTGACCGATAAAGTCGACTTTATTGTCGCCAGTTTTGGAATTTATACCGAAAGGGCGCGCACGATTGCCTTTTCGAATCCTTACGGCGGACATCAGTCTGTCATCGTAGCCGGTCCAACGCATATTATTCATGCACTCGACGATCTCAAAGGGCTGAAAGTTGGCGTAACGCGTGGAACCGCACATGAAAAGGTGCTTGCCGCCGCGCATATTCCCGGCATGCAACTGATTCGTTTTGAAGATGACAGCACCACTCTGAATGCGCTGGCAACCGGACAGGTTGACGCAATTGGCACGGTTAACTATTTGGCTGCGGAACTGAATCTGCGCTATCCCGATAAGCATTTCGAAAACAAGCTGACGTACCTGAAAAGTTTTTACGGCGTAGGACTGCGCTACGGGCAACCGGATCTGCTGCACTGGATTAATACCGTGATTTTTGTTCACGATCAGGCCGGTGATTTGGCGCGCATCTATGAAAAATGGATGAAAACGCCGTTGCCATCGTTGCCGACCTTTTAATTAGCCTGTTGAACAGCAATCCGTTGAGGTAAGTAATGGAAATGATTTCGGTGCAAGATATTCATAAAAGTTTTGGCAGTCTCGCCGTGCTAAAAGGCGTGTCGTTAAAGGTTGAGCAGGGCGAAGTGGTGGCGCTAATTGGTCGCAGCGGTTCGGGCAAGAGCACTTTACTGCGCTGTCTGAACGGCCTTGAGAAGGCCGACAGCGGTTATATTGCGGTAGCGGGTCACGAGCTGGGAGAAGATAAACTTCGGCTGCGCGCCATGCGACAGGATGTTGGCATGGTGTTTCAAAGCTATAACCTTTTCCCGCACCTGACGGTGGAGGAAAATATCATGCTGGCACCCATGCGGGTGAAAAAAGTCAGCCGTAGCGAGGCCAGAGCCACGGCGCAGGAGATGCTGCAGATGGTTGGGCTGGCGGACAAGGCCGAAAGTTATGCCAGTCAGCTATCTGGCGGCCAGCAGCAGCGGGTTGCAATCGCGCGGTCGCTGGCAATGAAACCCAAGGTCATGCTGTTTGATGAGGTGACCTCGGCGCTGGACCCCGAGCTCACTGCCGAGGTGCTTGCTGTAATGGCCATGCTGGCAAAAGGTGGGATGACTATGGTGCTGGTGACTCATGAAATGGCATTTGCTCGCCAGATGGCAGGCAGGATTATCTTTATGCACAATGGCAAAATTGGCGAACAGGGACGAGCCGAAACCTTCTTCGAGCAGGCATCATCGGCAGAGCTTAAAGCTTTTATCGGCTCGGATATTGAAATGCAGAACTGAAAATCAAGAAACGGATCGGCTCAGTCGAGAGACCGATCCTGGTTATTATGATGCAGAGGCATCGTTTGGCTGGGACAGAGGCGGGGATTGGCGTTTCATCGCCATAATTTGTTGCAGTATCTGCCTTAGACTGATGGTGCGCAAAATATCCCGCGTCATGGCGCAGTCAGCTTTAATGCCGCGCAGCCAGCCCATTTTTTGTGCTTTATACGGACTAATAACGTCGGGCCAATGGACCACTGCGATGCGGTAATTTTCTGCAATCCACAGTCGGTTAAGCCAAACCTCCAGACCAAAGTTTGCCAATGCGCGAATCTCGGCCAGTCGTGAAGCCACCAGACTGCGAGGAAACACGCGTTCGCCGGAAATATAGTCCAGACCAATCAGGTGCCAAAGCCGCGGGCTGTTACGCCGCAGGCTCAAGGTGACATCCACCTGCTGTGAAAGAACCGGCTGCAGCAAGGCATTGATATCGTTGGCCGTCAATCCTACCAAGTCAGCATCCAGCAGCAGCAAATGGCTGCCCGAGGCGGCCGCAATACCGCTTGCAACCGCACCACTTTTGCCGAGATTCTTTGGCAAAGGAATAAGCATGACGCCATCACGCTGTGCCTGTGCGGCGGTATCGTCAGAAGAGCAATCATCAACGACAATAATTTCGCCAATCAGTGGATGACCAACGACGGCGTCCAAAACTTTACCGATGCGCCGAGCCTCATTGTGAGCCGGAATAATGCAGCTCACGCTTATCCTTTCTGGGTTTTTATCCATACGACGCCTCCTGCGATCAACAGCAGCAACATACCTACTGAAAGATAGGCAATCCAGTGATCGACCTGCCCAATCACGTGTCCAAATGACCAACCAATGGCGACAAAAAACAGGCTTTTAGGCACCTGCGCCACGGCATTATAGAAAATAAAATGACTAAAGCGCATACGCGCCATTCCAGAGGCCACGAGCACTACAGCGCCCGCTGAATGGGTGAGTTTTCCTATTACCAACAAACGGCCGCCGTGCTTATCAAAGCTGGTCACCACGGTGGCCAGTCTCGCCTTGTTCAGACCCAGGAAACTCAACCATTTAGGCGGTTCACCGTTGGACTGTATCGCCCAGCGACCCAGACAATAATATCCGGCATCGCCGATCAGGTCGGCAAGAATAACGATGATACACACCGCCGGTAAGCTAAAGTAGCCCAACCTGGCAGCATAGGCAGCAATCACAGTAACAATTGGCCCCTCGATAACTGCCAAGGGGGCAAGTAACAGTAAACCATACTCTCTTACTAACTCATCAATCGACTGCAGATCGAACATGCCGAAATTTATCCTTATTACTTCCCGTGTTGCTCGTTGACTGTGGCAGATGTCTCGTTTTTCAGCATCGTTCCACGCCAGACAAAACTGCGTCCGGCCCAGCACCAAATCCATAACGCCGGCAGCATGATATCGCGAATTACCATGGCGAGCACGTCGCGCCACTTATGTGGCCAGCCTAAAGTGCGAGCGAAAATCCATTCGGCAGCATACCAAAGTACGGTCAGGGCAGGGGGGAAGTACCAGGAAACGTTGCCGCTGGCCGACAAATAAATAGCCGCAATCAGTGCCGGTAACAGCCCTTGCGTGATTTCAGGCAGGAACAGCCAGAAGACGCCCGAACGCCTGATACGTGCCCAGCGCAGCTGTCGTCCCCAAACTGCGGACAAACTCCGCTTGCCAATCGGATGTGCAAACGGCTGAGGAGCCAATCGTACTTTCAAACCTGCGCGGCGAACGACCTTGGTCGCTGCCAAATCCTCTGCGATCTCACGCCCTAGCGCAGGCATGCCACCGCCGTTATTGAGCACATCGCAGCGCCAAAACATGGTTTTACCCTGGGCAAATCCAGCACCGGCCCAGTCAGAAAGGAACTGCCAGCGGGCTTGATAGGTGTTAAGCGTGGCGGCTTCGAGTGCCCCCCAGATATTCTTGGGACGCACGCCGATAGCCGGAGAACTGACCATTCCGGCCTCTTCGTCATAAGAGGAAAGCAGCATTTGCAGGTAATTGGCAGGCAACAGCAGATTGCTATCAGCCATCACTGCCCATTTTGCGGAGGTTTGGAACCAGGCCTTGTTTAGATTATTTAACTTAGGATTGGCGGAAATTTTATCGTCGCCGATCAATAGTCTCGCTCGCTGGCGGGGATATTCAGCCATCAGCTGTTCTACCAACCCGACGACCGGGTCAGATTGCGAGGCGACACAAAACAGTATTTCATAATCTGGATAATCGAGCAGGAAACTAGACCGCAAGGTTTCCTCTTCGTAGGTATCTTTGCCGCAAAGAGGTCTCATGACTGCAATAAAAGGCAGCGTTTCCGGCAGGGCATCCTGATTCATTTTACGGGTGATCCGCCATAAAGAGACGGCGAGAGACGCAAACTGCATGAAAACGAGAACGCTGCATATAATCGCAGCCACCAAAGCGGTTATTATCATAAGGGCACTCCTCTGCTTTGCACTAAATAGGCGACATAACCCAACATGGTTCCTCCGTGCAACTATTCCTGATAACCAACATCCATCAACGTTTGACTAAGTGTAGACAATTAAAATACTAAATTTCCACATAGCTTATAAAGCACAACATTTATGACAATAAAGTGAAAATGAAGCTGCATCCAGCGAATGTTACTGCTATACTGTATATAATTACAGTATAGGAGATTAATCATGGCTGTTGAAACAAAATTTGTGGTAGTCAGAAAAGGTGAAGAGAAAATGACATTTGCCAGCAAGAAAGAAGCCGATGCCTATGACAAAATGCTTGATATGGCTGAGGTTTTCACTGACTGGCTGTTACAGAGCGGGCTTGAACTTGATGATGCTCAGGCTGAAAATACCGGCTTGTTCCTTGCCGAGCAAAAAGAAGCTGTCCAGCATATTCTGCGTACCAGCAAACTGCCTGAATTAGAGGCAAAAGAGCAGCAGTTTGAACCAGTTATTGAAAATGCAGAAACATCCGAAACTGTTTCTATAGAGGCGGAGGAGGGTAAGAAGATTCGTGCGATAAAAGCGGCATAATTATTTGAGATTTAAAGTGTTACAGAGTTTTAGATTATTTGCTGACTGTCGAGTTTTGCCTACAAACGCCTCCGTTCTGTCGGGAGCGTTTTTGCTGGTCGAGCCGAGCAGGGAGGCGCGGTGATGCCAAGAATGTTAACAACTGTATTGCTGCGAGCAAAATAAACACCCGAGTGCCAAGCAGTGCCAAAAGCGTGCCCGTGGCTGAGACCTTACGAATTCCACAGTGCTGGGTGAGCGCGTCCGATGGACTTGGCGAGTTGCTGTCGGCAGCACAGTTTTCTTCTGGCGTGAGTTTGTTATCGGATACGGCCCCTCCACTGCTCAATATCGCAGTTAACGGGCAAAGCGCCTGTAGAGAGGGCAAAGAATCTAGCAATGGGGTCAACCGACAAGAGCTTCTTCCTTGAGGCTACCTGTCGATTGTCGCAACGCGGTGATGGCGGTTTTATCGAGATTTAACATCCGGCTTTTAGGTGCCGTGTTAAACCGCCATTGGGAAAAATTAAATATTATCAGGCAAGGATCAGGCCCAGCACGGCGCCAACGGCCAATACCCACAGTGGGTGGATCTTTTTATTCATTGCCAGCAGCGTGCAGAGCACTATCACGCCGCCCAGCGCCACGCTGGTGGCCGAAGCCTCGGCGATCAGCAGTCCGCTGGACACTACCAGGCCGACAGTCACTGGCACCAGCCCGCTTTGTACAATGCGACGCCACGGTTTGTCTTTGTAACGTTTCCAGCCGCCCATCACGATTAAGGTGATAATTGACGACGGCCCGAATTTTGCCAGCGATGACACCAGTAAACCGGCCCAACCGGCGACTTGCCAGCCAACTAAAGGCACGATCATCATATTTGGGCCTGGTGCCGCCTGGGCTAAAGCAAACAGAGCACTGAATTCCTGGGCGCTCATCCAATGATGGTTCTGCACGACTTCACGCTGCATCTCGGGCAGGATGGTATTGCCACCGCCAAAGGCCATCACTGAAAGCAGGGTAAACAGCAGCCCCAAGGTGATCAAAACGCCGATCATTGCTGTCTTCTCCAGAACAGAAAGATGCTGACAGGTGCCAGTATCAGCATCACCAGCAGCATGGGTAGCCTGAGGCCTGCGATAGCGATAATCCCAACAATGACTATCGCCAACTGTAACCATTTGCCTTTCAATGGCAGCAGCATTTTAATGCCGGTCGATAAAAGCAGGCCCGCCGCGCCAGCTGCCAGACCGGCAAACAGGTGTTCGACAATCGGATCGTTTTGGTAGCGGGCATAGACTACTCCCAGGCAGACCACAATCGCCGTAGGCGCGAGAATTAGACCGAAAATAGCGGCCAAAGCCCCGCGCAGTCCCTGAAACTCATTGCCGAGTGCTACTGATAAATTTATGATATTGCCGCCCGGCAGAAACTGGCACAGTCCCAGCAGCTCGGTAAACTCATCACCATTCAGCCAATTTTTCTTTTCGACTATCATCCGCCGCGCCATTGGCAGAACGCCGCCGAAACCGGTCAATCCTAAAATAAAAAAGCCCATAAAAAGTTCACGACATCCCGGTTGTACAGGGTGATGCTCGATAATCTGCTCACTGCTGGCATTGCTATTTATAGGTGCTGACATGAAGCGCTCAGTGATAATAAAAGTTAATTGAGGTATGGTTTTTAAGTATGATGCCAGTTGCTGTGCTGCGATGTCTAATGCATTTGAAGAACATAAAGGATACCTAAAAGGTATGGCAGAGATTGAATTACGCCGACTAAGGGCATTTGTAACCGTGGTCGAAGAAGGCAACATTACCCGTGCAGCGCAGCGATTGTTTATCCAGCAACCGCCGTTGACCCGTCTTTTACAGGCCCTTGAAGAGGAGTTTAATGTCAAGCTACTGCAGCGTTATCCGCGCGGCGTTGAGCCCACAGAGGTGGGTAAAGTGCTGTATCAAGAGGCTAAAGCCTTGCTCGAGCGGTCAGAAACACTGTTGGCCACCATGCAACGGGCGACCGAAGGTAAGCAGGGGAATATTCGCATCGGTTTTACCAGTTCTGCGGCGCTGCACGCTTTTGTACCCAACGTGCTGCGCCGCTATCGTGAAGTTTATCCAATGGTTACCACCCAGTTGGAAGAGTCTGGCAGTACCGAGTTGTTACAGGGATTGGTGAACCGCACGCTGGACGTGGCTTTTGTGCGCACCCCGGTGCTGGGCATGCCTGAACTTAAAATCGAGCGAATATTGCAAGAGCCGATGATGGTTGCCTTGCCGGTGGGACACCCGTTGGCGCAGGGGGCCAGCAATGCCGTCGCCTTGAAAACGTTGCTAAATGAAGGATTTATACTTTATCGACGTCCAGCCGGACAGGGGCTGTACGACGCTATTCTTGCGGCCTGCTATCGGGCGGGATTTAGCCCACGTATTGTTCAGGAAGCGCCGCGTCTTACCTCGTGTTTAAGTTTGGTAGGCGCGGGATTAGGCGTTTCTATCGTTCCTGCCTGTATGGTCAGGCTGGGCGGTGACGGCGTGGTTTACCTGCCACTGGCGGCGGATGCCGAATTACACGCGCCACTTTATCTGGCACAAAGAAAAGAGCCAACGCCGCGTAAAGATCTTACTCAGCGCAAGGAAACACAGGCTTCGGCGATGGTTAACACTTTTTGTGAACTGGTGAAAAATCAGCTTGAGGAGTCGCGTTGAGTTTTATTCTTCGTCGTCATTCTCGCCACGCAGGTGACGGGAGGTTGATTCTAGCGTAATGGTGTCGTTTTCAGCCGCGTGCAGCAGAGAGTCGAGCAGCCCCGGGAAGCGCGCGTCTAAATCCTCGCGGCGCAGAGACAACAAGTTGGCGCGCCCGTCGGGCCGTTGCCAAATCACACCGCTATCACGCAACACTCGCCAGTGATGGGTCAGGGTCGATTTCGACAGTCCCTGCAAAAGTGTGCCGCAGGGGTGTTCGCCACCCCCGGCCAGCTTTTGTACCACCGCCAGGCGCAGCGGGTTTCCCATGGCCATCAGGACATTTTCCAGGCGGATCTGCTCACGTTCTGGGTGATTGGCAATCATATCTTTCCTGTTCAATACTCATTAAAACGGTTTAATGGCCTTCCAACAGGCTTTTGAGCCGCGAATGATAGCTCAGACGTTCTCACCGTTGCAACGGCGCATTTCTAAGCCTAACGCTATGACACTGATAGCCATTAACGATTGTTCGTATATACTCGTACAATTGTAGTATGCTAACGCTTTACAACAAGATGTTAACGCCGACGGGGAAGAAATCCTCGCCTGATTAATTAGCCATCCTCACTAAGGATATTATATGGCTCGCAAAACTCCCATTGAGCGCTACCGCAATATCGGTATCTCAGCACACATCGACGCCGGTAAAACGACCACCACCGAGCGCATCCTGTTCTACACCGGCATGAACCATAAATTAGGCGAAGTGCATGACGGTGGAGCAACTACGGACTGGATGGAGCAGGAGCAAGAGCGTGGCATCACTATTACCTCGGCGGCGGTGACCTGTTTCTGGCGCGGAATGGACCACTCTCTTGAAGAGCACCGCATTAATATTATCGACACACCGGGGCACGTCGATTTCACCATTGAAGTGGAACGTTCGATGCGCGTTCTTGATGGTGCGGTGATGGTTTATGACTCGGTCGGTGGCGTACAGCCGCAGTCCGAAACGGTGTGGCGTCAGGCGAATAAATATAAAGTGCCGCGTCTGGCGTTCGTCAACAAGATGGACCGTCCTGGCGCAGATTTCTTCCGCGTGCGGCAGATGATGATCGACCGTCTCAAGGCTAATCCGGTGCCGATCGTTATTCCAATCGGCAGTGAAGAGCATTTCACCGGCGTGGTGGATCTGCGCAAAATGCGCGCCATTCTATGGGATGATGCCACACAGGGCATGACCTTCAGCTACGCACCGATCCCGGCCGAGCTGCAGTCGCTTGCCGAAGAGTGGCGTGGCAAGATGGTTGAAGCCGCGGCTGAGGTTTCCGACGAGCTGATGACCAAGTATCTCGAAGGAGGAGAATTAAGTGAGGAAGAGATCACTTACGGTCTGCGTCAGCGCACCATTGCCGGCGAGATCCAGCCGATGCTGTGCGGCAGTGCCTTTAAGAATAAAGGCGTGCAGCGGATGCTCGACGCGGTGGTCGAACTGATGCCTTCGCCGCTGGATATTCCGCCCGTCGTGGGAACAGATGAAGACGGCAATGAGGTGCATCGCGAGGCCGATGACGGCGAGAAATTCTCGGCGCTGGCTTTCAAACTGATGACTGACCCCTATGTTGGCCAGCTGACTTTCGTTCGAGTGTATTCGGGCGTGCTGTCCAAGGGTGACAGCGTGTATAACCCGATTCGTGGCAAGAAAGAACGCATCGGGCGTATCGTGCAGATGCATGCCAATCAGCGCCACGAGGTGGACGAGATCCGGGCCGGTGATATTGCCGCCTGCGTCGGACTTAAGGAAGTCACTACCGGCGAGACGTTGTCTGATCCGAACGCGGTGATAACGCTGGTACGCATGGAATTTCCCGAGCCGGTGATATCGCAGGCTATCGAGCCGAAAACCAAGGCCGATCAGGAAAAAATGGGTATCGCACTACAGCGGCTGGCGTCGGAAGATCCGTCGTTCCGCATCCGCACTGACGAAGAGTCCGGGCAAACCATTATTTCCGGGATGGGCGAGCTGCATCTGGAGATCATTGTTGACCGTATGAAACGTGAGTTTGGCGTTGAGGCGAATATCGGTAAACCTCAGGTCACCTATCGAGAGACGGTGCGCAAGAAAGTTGACGACGTAGATGGGAAATTTGTGCGTCAGTCTGGGGGTAAAGGCCAGTATGGTCACGTGGTGTTTACGCTGGAGCCGCAGGAATCCGGTAAAGGATTTGCGTTTGTAGATGCCACCAAGGGCGGTGTCGTGCCGCGCGAGTTTATTCCGGCAGTGGAGAAAGGGGTTGTTGAAGCCCTTGGTAGCGGGATTCTGGCCGGATATCCGGTGGTTGACGTAAAAGTCACGCTGACTTTCGGTTCTTATCACGAAGTGGATTCATCGGAAATGGCATTCAAGATGGCGGCGATTTTTGGCTTCAAGGAAGCCGCCAGATTAGCCAGCCCGGTTATCCTCGAACCGATGATGCGCGTTGAGGTGGAAACACCGGAAGACTACGCGGGCAGCGTGATGGGCGATCTGTCTTCACGGCGCGGAACGGTGCAGGGTATGGAGGAGATTCTCGGCGGAGGCGGCAAACTGATTAAAGCCGAAGTACCGCTGTCGGAAATGTTTGGTTATTCCACCGTGTTGCGGTCAATGTCACAGGGCCGTGCAACTTACACCATGGAATTCCATCATTACGCAGAAGCACCCCGTAACGTCGCCGATGACATCATCGCGGCACGCGCCAATAAATAATGTAATGCAGGCCCCGCAGCAATTCGGGGCTTTTTTACAAGGCTTTGTCACCCTTCGGCTCGAGATAATCCTTGATTAGAAAATCCCCATTCCCTATATTCAGCCTATGAATGAAAACACTGTTACTCACCTAAAAAATAATGTTACCCGATCTCGCGGCAGGCCGCGCGAATTCGACATGGATCAGGCACTGGACAAGGCGATTCTGGTGTTCTCCGAGCGGGGATATCACGCCAGCTCAATTAATGATCTGACTCAGGCAATGGAACTGGCCGCGGGCAGCGTGTATAAAGCTTTCAAAGACAAACGAGCGATTTTCATTGCCGCGTTTGACCGATATAAATTGGTGCGTAACGCCCAGTTAGCTCAGGCTATCTCATCAGCGGTAACCGGACGCGCGCAGCTTGAGGCCGCGCTGATGTTTTATGCCGAATCGGCGCAGGGTGCTCAGGGTATTTTGGGTTGTCTGGTCGTTAACGGCGCGACCGAATTGGCGACCTTTGACGAAGAGATTGCCCAAAAGGTGCGGGTTAGTTTGGCCAACAGTGAGAAAATGTTGAGCGGACTCATCGCGGCAGGCAAGCAAGATGGCTCAATTATGGCCACGGCCGACGAGCAAGTGTTGGGCAGGGCGTTGCTCAGCGTGACACAGGGTATGCGCGTCATTGGCAAGACTGGCCGCAGCCGCGAAGATATGCAGGCGGTGGTATCAGCGGCGCTAAAAATGCTCGAATAGGCCGCGGCAGTGGGTATCAATGCGAAATAATATATTGATCCTGCTGCCACCGATATCCTCGGTTTTGTACTTTTTATAACAGCGTATACGATTGAGTTCTTGAGACATTAAATTATTTCTGCACCCTCGGCAATCTTCACGAATCTGTTTCAAAAATGGCGCTCAGCCAATAAAATAATCGAATTCTGAAATAATATGTTTCCCCCGCCGCGCATACTGCTTTGTTGCCCAATAGAGATCAGCAGATAAAAATCTGACCTCGCCAAATACAAGGATAGTGAAGCATTATGTTAGCCCCTTCTCGTCAACTTAATAATCAAATATCTCCTCAAGGATCTGCGCTTGAATGTTTTCAGGCCGAGTGTTCTTCGAAAGCCAAAAACTGCAAAACTATGCTGGATTATTCTGCAGTATGGAAAGAGTGGGGCAAGAATGCTTTAGGTGGCAGCGGAGAGCATCGGGAATTAGCCATTCGCAGGTTGGAAGATTGTATGCAGAGAGGATCGATTGAACTGGACTTAAGCGCGCTTGGCCTGTCTGAACTTCCACCAATATTGCCTCCCAAGATCGTCAAGCTCTTTGCCAATAATAATAAAATCGAGACTTTGCCTCAAACCTGGCCACCAAAATTAAATTATCTAAAAATCAGCAATAACCGCCTGACAATGCTGACGAGTTTACCCTCAGATTTAAAAACATTACTGGCTAAATTTAATCAGATTCACACGCTGCCCGCTATTTTGCCTTTGCAGTTACGGCATATAGATTTGAGTAACAATAATATTAATCAACTGCCCGATAAGCTGCCGGAAAGTCTGCGGTCTTTATTGGTAAGTCATAACCTTTTGCGTTCATTGCCGGAGCAATTTCCCGAGTCGTTGACGGTTATTAAAGCCAACAATAATCGTCTGGTAAATATTCAGGCCGTCTATCCTGTTATGTTGCAGATGCTCAATTGTAACGACAACCAGTTATCTAACCTGCCGGAGAATCTGGGTTTTTTGCCGTCAAGCTGCTTTATTTTTTTACGAAAAAACCCTCTTACCTATCAAAGTTATCAACTATTGCGAAATCTGGAGCAAGATCCCGCGTATCAAGGCGCGACACTGAATTACGATACTGTTGTCTATCCCACGCCTGCGCTCAGAACGCTATATGATGAAATTGGCTGCTGGTTACCTGAGGTTGCACGGCACGGACGTTTTAGAATATGGGAAAGCTTTGAAAAAGAAGATAATGCAAAAGCTTTTAAACAATTCCTACGCCGTTTAGGCAGAACGGAAAGCGCCAGAAACAATGCAGATTTTAAATGCCACGTTATGACATGGCTTGCCGAGTTGGCTGAAAACCCTTATCTACGCAGCATGACTTTTGTCATTGCGAAAGAGGCCACCGAAAGTTGCGAGGATCGCGTTGCGTTGAGCTACAGCCAAATGTGTCGGGCACTGGCGATGGATAATGTCAGCTCGGGGAAACTGGACAATAATTTGCCTGCCGTGGTTTCGTTGGGGCGTGAGATGTTTCGACTTGATAAACTTGAACAGATTGCAGCAGAAAAACTGCAACAATTACGCCGCGACAATTTTCCGCACATTGATGAGGTTGAAATTTTTTTGGCCTATCAAGTGAAGCTGAAAGAGATGTTGCAACTGAGCACGGTAACTTATGACATGTTATTTTTTGCCTGCGCTCGTGTCAGTCATAACGAACTGTTGGTTGCGGTAAACCAGGTAAAAAAGGAAGAAAATACTGAGTTTGCTCGTTGGTTCGCACAATGGTCAGCGTGGCAGGAAGTGGCTCGGCGGATAGACCCAATGAAATTTTCCTCGGCGGATGCGAAAAAATACCAGATGCTAAACAGCGACTATGATGAAAGAGTGAGTGCTCGGCTGACTGCACTCGGCCTTGAAGGGGACGAAGATGGATTACGCATGGTGGGTAAATGGATCATGGACCAGATAACGGGTGATATTGATTTGTCACTGACGCAGGATATTCTTGTAGAACGAAATATTTTTAATCTTCTCGATCCTGTCTGGGCTTAGTGATCGCCATAATAATCACTTAATCGGCCCTGATTATTGCCATCTCATTTCTACAATTATACTATACCCCCATATAGTATGGAGGGCGCCTTAAATGCCAAACTCAGCAGAAGACAAGAAAAAAGTCTTAACCCGAATCCGACGCATTGCCGGGCAAGTTGAGGCGCTGGAGAGAGCGTTGGGCAGCGATGTTCCTTGCGTGGCAATGCTGCAACAAATTGCCGCTATTCGCGGGGCAGCAAACGGCCTGATGGCCGAAATGATGGAAATCCATATGAAGGACATCCTGTTAGCCGATGAACCTTCGCTCAAGGACCGAGCCCAGTGTACCGATGATATCTCAGGATTCATCCGCTCATATTTAAAATAGTCTTGACCGTCGTCAGACGGCAATGCCACCTGTTATCTACCGATTAGGAAGCGTTATGAAATCTCGTGCAGCTGTAGCCTTTGGTCCCGGCAAGCCTCTTGAAATTGTCGAAATCGATGTTGCACCACCTAAAAAGGGTGAAGTACTGGTAAAAATCACCCATACCGGGGTTTGCCATACTGATGCTTTTACCCTTTCCGGCGATGATCCCGAAGGCGTGTTCCCTGCGGTACTGGGTCATGAAGGCGGCGGTATTGTGGTTGAAGTGGGCGAGGGCGTGACTACACTGCAACCGGGCGATCACGTTATTCCTCTCTACACCGCAGAATGTGGCGAATGCAAATTCTGTAAATCAGGTAAAACCAACCTCTGCCAGGCCGTGCGTGCCACGCAGGGTAAAGGCCTGATGCCAGACGGCACCACGCGTTTTTCTTACAACGGCGAGCCAATTTATCACTACATGGGCACCAGTACTTTCAGCGAGTACACCGTGGTCGCCGAAATTTCATTGGCCAAAGTCAATCCTGAAGCGCCATTGGAAAAAGTTTGCCTGCTGGGCTGCGGCGTGACAACGGGGATCGGCGCTGTTCACAACACTGCAAAAGTGAAAGAGGGCGACAACGTCGCTATTTTTGGGCTGGGTGGTATTGGTTTGGCGGCTATTCAGGGCGCAGTGCAGGCGAAAGCGGGCCGTATTATTGCCATCGACACTAACTCAGGCAAATTTGCACTGGCGCGTGAAATGGGCGCAACCGACTGCATCAACCCTAACGATTTCGACAAACCGATTCAGGACATGATTGTTGAGATGACTGACGGCGGCGTGGAGTTCAGCTTCGAATGCATCGGCAATGTTAACGTGATGCGTGCCGCGCTGGAGTGTTGCCATAAAGGCTGGGGCGAGAGCGTAATCATCGGCGTTGCAGGTGCGGGTCAGGAAATCAAAACCCGTCCATTCCAGCTGGTGACCGGTCGCGTATGGCGAGGTTCGGCGTTTGGTGGCGTTAAAGGTCGCTCCCAGTTGCCGGGGATGGTAGAGGATGCAATGGCGGGTAAAATTAAACTCGATCCCTTCATCACTCACAAGCTGCCGCTGGAAAGCATCAACGAAGCCTTTGACCTGATGCATGAAGGCAAATCAATCCGTACTGTGATCCATTTCGGCGACAAATAACCTTTCGCTGCAACACGTTATGCTAAAAAAAAGCAGGTTGGCGAATGAATCGGCAACCTGCTTTTTTACTTTTTAAGCTGAATAAATCAGTGACAGCAATTATTCACTCAGCGGTGTTTCAACTGCGGGTTTGATTATTCGGTGACGTTTCAACTCTCGGCGATACAGCATGTAACGCATGGTATGCAGCACCACCAGTCCTAGCGCGACGCGAATGTTCCACGCAATAGCCGCACCAAGAATGCCGTAATGATGTGTCATCCAAGGCAGATAAATCACATACAAAATCAAATCGACAATCATGCTGACGGCCATAATCCACGGCTTGCCGCAGGCCTGAATCCAGATAAACGCCGGTTGCACCAAACCGTGCATCAGATAGCCAATCAGGAACAGCGAGAAGATAACCCAAGAATGTGCGGCGAAATCAGGGCTTATCCAAACGCTCAGGAACCATTTTGAAAGGAATATCCCGGCTATTGCAGGCCCTACCAGTACGACAAAAATCCCCAGTACCACTTTATTAAAGTAACTGTTTGCGGCGCGAACGTCGGTAGCGATTTTAGAAACCAGTACCGGGAACAGCACACCGCAGGCACTGACCGTTACAATAGCAACACGCGAAACCACATCGTAAGGCGTGGTGTAGTAGGCAAATATGGTGGCGCCGACAATCGAGGCAACAAAGAAACGGTCAATATAGAGAATAATTGGCGCAATAATATTGCCCACTGATATCCAGCCGCCATATTTGACCAGCTCGGTGGTAATCGCTTTATTCAGCCTTACGCTCAGGAGTTTAATTGATGTGATTTTTCGAATTTCACTGGTCATCATCATATAAAACACCACCGCCATGATGCAGCGCAGCAGGCACAGGGATAGTGTGAGGTAAAACAGACTCGGCGTGTAGAACGAAATAATAACCGGTGCTAAATACATCAATATTGAGAAAGGAGCTTTCCCGATACTGATTTTTTTGAAAGCGCCAAACGCCTCCATCACACCAACAAAAACGGTTTGAGCAATAACGAAAGGTAAACTGATAGCGATAATACGCATGCTGCCAGCGGTTTCCTGACGAATCTCATCGGTTGATACGTGGAACAAATGGACTGCAATCCACTGGCTTTCAACCCAAAAAAGTACGGAGATAATCAGGATAACCCCGGTGATGATGTACCAGCCGGTTTTAATCACCGTTAAGATTGCCACGTCATTCTTCTCGTCGAGATATTTTCTTACCGAGTTGGTAACGGAGCGGGTAATACCAAAGTCAAAAATGGTGACTGAGCCGATGATGACAATTATCAGCGAAAGAACCCCAAAGCGCTCAAGGCCGGTATGCCTCAGTAACACCGGGATCATGACTATAGCGACAAGCACCGGCAGAGCATAACCCAGGAAGTTCCAAGATATATTTCTTAAAAAAGCGCTGCTGAACAATTTCGCTATGTATCGTTTCATCGTTAACGTTCAATCTGTGTGGTCTAGCTATTAAACAAAAAAGCAGTGCCAATGAGCACTGCAAGCTTGTCGCCCCACCCTGAAGTGGGGGGACAGGAGGCGAGGAGTTAACCTTCGAACTTATTACAGGCATCGATAATGAGTTGAACATCCGCCTCTGACAGCGAAGGGTCGGCAGGTAAACTTAAAATCTCATTGTGAATGGCTTCGTTGAGCGGGAAACTCAAATGGTTCATCTCTGCATATGCCGGCTGTTTGTATGGCGGCAAAGGATAGTGAATCAACGATTCAATCCCTTGGTCATGCAGATATTTCTTCAGCGCGTCACGGTGTTTGCTACGAACCACAAACAGATGCCAGGTATGCTGCTCACGGCTGGCAACCAGAGGAAGAGCAATCAGCGGATTTTTAATTCCTGCGAGATAACGCTCTGCAACGGAACGACGGCATTCGACTTCAGGCCAGAAATGCTTGAGTTTGACGCTTAACAATGCGGCCTGCATCTCGCTCAGACGGCTGTTAACCCCTTGATAAAGATTGTAATAACGTTCTTTCGAACCATAATTACGCAAAGCGCGCAGAGCGGCGTCCAGTTCTTCGTCATTGGTGGTTGCAGCACCGGAATCGCCTAATGCACCCAGGTTTTTGCTCGGATAGAAGCTAAATGCCGAAGCATCGCCCCAATAGCCGACGCGCTTGCCATCGATACTGGCACCGTGTGACTGGGAGCAGTCTTCCAAAACCAACAGATTATTTTCACCAGCGATTTGCATGATTTCTGGCATCGGCGAAGCATAACCGTATAAATGAACCGGCATGATAACGCGCGTTGCGGGTGTAATAGCATCACGAATTCTGCTTACGTCAATGTTATAGCTCTCTGCATCCGGCTCGACAAACACCGGCTTGAGATTGTTTTCAGTAATCGCAAGCACGCAGGCAATATAAGCATTGGCCTGAATGATCACTTCATCACCGTCTTTCAACTTTCCTAATAATTTCCACGCACGTAGAATTAGAACCAGCGCGTCCAGACCGGATGCCAAGCCAATACACGATTTTACCCCGCAAAACTCGGCAAACTGTTGCTCAAAACTGCGAACTTCCGGTCCAAGTATGTAGTAACCGGAATCAATGACGCGTGCAGCGGCTTCTTTTAACTCACCAGCGTAAGGCGTATTAATTTGCTTGAGATTGAGGAAATTAATCATTTACGCATCCTTTTGAAGGGCAACATGCGAAATATAGTGTGCATTGTCTTTGTAGAAAGTTGCACGCATTACTGCGACATCAATGACATAGAATTCATTGGTTTCGTCTTCGCTGTGAAAGCGTTGAGATATCTTTTTAATAAAACGCAGGGCCGGTTTGTTGTCTTTGCGAGCATCAATAATGATGCTTTTGAACCCCATGTCGTTCAAAAGATCGACCATTAACAGAATGCTTTCGATAGCCGAAGTCAGCGTTTTGTTGTCATTCAGGATCCAGCTGCCAGCATTGACGACACTGGCTTCGTGGTCCATGTTGTAAGCACGAAGAGACCCTACAGGCTGCTCATTATCCAGTCGTTGAATAATGCAGTAAAATTCAGTACCGGCGGCTTCACGCTTTTTATATTCTTGCAGCCAGGCTTTCTGTTGCAGCGGATCGTTATCCACCGGGGTAAGAAACTGAACGCTCTTTGGAGCTACCCGTAAACTATGAACAAACTCATAGTCACTGACTTCAACAGGCCTAAGTAGAATGGTTTTACCGTAGTAAACTTCACTCATTGTAAGCATTCGCCTCCGTAGTGAACAACTCGAGGTCGTGAATGTAGTCTGATTTATCGTATTTCTCGCTGGCCAGCACGATCAAGGCACAATCTTTACTAAAATCATGCATTTCGATCCAGGTCATGTTGTTAACCAGTAAGCCTTTTGACGGACTGTCCAACCAGTGATCGCTGATTTTTTTGCCATCATTTAAACGAACTCGCAGCTTGCCAACCAGGCAAATCAGGAATTGCTTATCATTACGGTGTGCGTGAAATCCACGATTTTGATTCGTGTTAGTGTTGAAAATGTAAAACAGTCTTTTAATATCGAAAGGAACCTGATTCATAGACTCCACGCTGACTAAACAGCCGCGATCGTCGGTGAAGGTTACCAGATCAATCACCGAATGCTGTGGCGGTTGCAAAGATTCTGTTTCATCAATGTGTGTAAATAAATTCATAATAACGCCTCTAACCTTATGATTAGTTATGTTTGTAGGCTCCGGAGCGAACCGCATCAGCCAATTTTAGAACCATCGATTAAACAATGTGTTCTCTCATCGTATCCATTATGAAAACGGGTACGCTTCGACAGACATCCCTGGTTAAGAGAAATTTAGCGCTCGCGGGCTGCTGATTCTGTAACTGTCACGAATTCACCAGGACACCGCATAACTTATCGATAAAGTTTTTATTTTAATATAATAACATATTGAGATATTTAATAGCCCTTAGCGCAAGCTTGAGCACAATTAGGATATCTTCGATTTTCTAAATATAACTACTTATTGAACTATTTATTCAAATTAAATCTCTTTTATTTTTTCTTGAAAAATCTCACAACTTTTACTACTAATGCCTTGCATGTATTCAGGGTGAAATAGGTTTTATTGAAAAGTGAGAATCTCAAATATATGCCCCAAAATAGTTTTCGATGATGATGGTACACATATCTCATCACCAAAGGGTATACCGGCATAAATATGCTTTTACGTACTTTGAGATAGTCAGTGTCACCGGTCCATGGAACCAGATTCTCCATATCAAGCGAACTTCTTTCACCAGCATAAACACAGGCAAGATAACGCGCTTTTACTTCATTGTAGCCGTTAACCATGAGGATTTCTTCATAAGCCCCTTCATCATCATAGTTCTTGATGCTATTTACGACCTCTTCTACACTTTGTCGTTTTAACTTATCTGCCGGTGAATAACCCTGAACATTTGAAGTTAATCCGATCCCGCGCTTGCCTGATAACACCTGCTCGGCAAACGCCGTTCCGCCCGGGAAAGGATAGCTGTCAACATAGAAATCTGCCTCGCGAGACCGGGCAATAAATTGATCATACGGAAGCAGACGTAATATTTGCAGGCGTTTTCCAAAGCGTAATTTTAGCGGCCATAGCCAAACATTTCCCGCAAAATTAATGCCAACCAGAGTAAAGATACCCTCTGGCCACGCAGTTAATAGTCGGTTAATCAACGGGCTCATATTTGCACCACGAAAAGGCCGGAATTTCATGGCAGAACCGGAGCTAAAGAAGTGTAGCGAAGGCTTGCCGCTTTCCACCGGTGGCTGCGATTCTGGTTTGATGTCCGCCACTGGAATGCCGAGGAAAGAAGTTTGGCCTGCAATCGTTTTAGTTAGATCAAGACGTGCACCATAGCTACTGAGCTGGAAATAAAAATCAGCGATCGAACTTCCATAGGTGAAAGCGTGATCGGCATGATTGACAAAGTAAACGCTCAATGGCCGGACTTTCTTAATCAGCCCACAGGCAACGACGGTCGCAATATCGTCGAAATGAATATGCAATACGATGCGTTGATACCGATTGCAAATATCTCGAATTTTAACCACCGCATCGAGAGGGCTCTCGGGAGCAATTTCATATACTTGCGAAAAGACATCGTTCAATCTTGTCCGCGCTTTGGCATCGGCGCGTCGAGTAATGAGCAAGTCAGGTCGAAGGTCATGCATATTTCCGAGTTTTTCCATCAGTCGGGTATGACCACCGATGATAAAAGCTTCCGAGATAATATGCAGACAGTCTTTGGTAGTCTCTGGTTCAATGATGGCTGGCAGCGTATCGTTAGCGCGATTAGTCAGCGTTATTTCAATTTGCGGATCGTCATATTGACCGATATCGATCATATGCAGCAAGGAACCATAAATCTCTGCAGCTTTCAGACTTTCATTAAAGTCTTGCCCGGTAAGTACTTTTTCTCTCAGAGGTTGAAGAAGTGTCTTCATATTAATCCCTAATTACCCGGCAGAAATTCATCTTTGAAATACTGAATAACTGCATTTTTTGCTTAGTTCGCAAAATGTCTCAAATACAGCCGGAATTAAATACCCACGACATAAAAAACGAAGAAGGAAACATTACGAAGCCACCCTGTCTTATGTACACCGCGCGTACTGTAAAGTTTAAAACGGGTGAAAAATCCTTTTTCGAATGACTCGACATAGTCAGACAATAGTTGTCTGTCTTCCGGTTTTAATGCCGGGCTAAAATCTTCCAGGAATAACTTAGCCTGAATTCGAGTTTGCCTGATAATAGCGCGCGCCTTGACTAAACGCGTTTTGAAAGAAACATTTAAAACTGCACTCAGTGATGCTGATTGCGCACCAAGCACGTTATTACCATGCTGACGATATAGGATCAGTGAGTTTTCAATAAAGCCGACACGACCTATGGCCTGAGCCAGCATCGCCATATACCAGTCATGCATTATCGACTCGCCGATGCGGCTATTGCGCGCCTTGCTGAACAACTCATGGTTGCAGGCCATTACGCAGCCGGTGACTGAATTATTGACCATCAGGCGGGCTAAGTCGGGAGCGCGATTTAAGTTCTGGTAATCAAACATTGAGACATGCATCGGCGACAGGTTTTTGTCTGCTACGCACAGGTCAGAATGTAATAAAATGGGGCCTTGCTGCTGTTGCTCAAGTTCGACAAAACGATCCATAAACAGGCGCATTTTGTTAGGCAACCAAAGGTCATCCTGATCGCTGAAGAAAGTATAATCAGCCTCAGTATGCATAATCAGATAATTAAAGTTCTCGCGTACTCCGCCTTTTTTGCCATTATCCAACAGCTCTATTCGCGGGTCCTGCTGGTTAAAATGGTTAATAATTGCGGTGGTTTCATCTGATGAATTATCATCGGAGACCAGAAGACGGCATTGATACTCGGGTAAATGAGTAAAGTTGAGCAAAATGGATTGAATCTGCTCTGTTACATATTTTGCGCCATTATATGTAGCCAGAATAACGTTTATTTTTTTCATGATGTCTCAACGCTAGAAGGTTATTTAGCGCGCTGGCGAAAATTTATTCATCAGCACGCTGTTTGACCTTTAGGCTGAGTTCCTTAATTACAGTGGAATCAGTAAATTTATGCAATTAATAATGGAACTCAGGCTAAATTAAAACTTGCGAATAATATCCTGTAACGCTGCATCCCAATCAGACAACGCAACGCCTAAAGATTTTATTTTTTCCCCATCAAGCACTGAATAAGCTGGACGCTTTGCCGTAGTAGGGTATTGTTCTGTTGTCATCGCGGTGAGCGCAGGCTTTTTCTCAAGTCTTCCTTCAGCGACAGCGACATCAAAAATCTTATCGGCAAACTCGAACCACGAAACCTCACGATTGCCACCATAGTGATAAATCCCACCTGATGCTTCAACTTTAAGCAGAGTAATCAGCGCATTGGCTAAATCACCTGCATAAGTTGGACAACCGCGCTGGTCGCTGACAATGCCAAGGGCATCACGCGATTCTGCAAGTTTGACCATCGTTTTGACGAAGTTATTGCCGTATTCGCTGAACACCCAGGCAGTACGGACAACGGCTGCCTCTGGAAGCGCGGCCAAAGCAGCATTTTCACCGTCAAGTTTAGTTTTACCGTAAACGCCCAGTGGATTTGTTGCGTCGGTTTCAAGATAAGGGTGGTTGCCCTGACCATCAAATACATAGTCGGTAGAAACGTGGACGAGTTTTGCACCCACAGCACGAGCGGCCAGAGCCAGATTTTGCGGGCCTTGAGTGTTAACTTTTGCGGCCTGTTCTGGTTCGCTTTCTGCTTTGTCGACTGCGGTATAAGCGGCTGCGTTAACAATTGCATCAGGTTTCAGAGAGGAGACAATCTCTTCAACCTGTGATTTGTTGCTGATATCAAGCTCAGCTGATCCGAAGGCGTGCAGCTGCCAGCCTTCAGGTAAGCGATCCTGAAAACAGCGGCCTAATTGGCCGCTTGCTCCGGTGAGTAAAATTTTCATTTCACCAGTTCCTGCAAAGTCTTACCTAGCTTGTCTTTTGCCGACAGCAGAGGGTCTTCAATTGGCCATTCGATACCCACTTGCGGATCGTTCCAAAGCAGGCAACCTTCAAGCTCTGGAGCATAATAATCCGTGCATTTGTATTCGAAATCGGCCACATCAGACAACACAACAAAACCGTGTGCCAGACCTGGCGGCACCCAGAACTGGGTTTTGTTTTCTTCCGACAGCAGTACACCGTACCATTGACCGTAAGATGCTGAATCCGGTCGAATATCCACGGCAACGTCGTAGACTTCGCCGCGAACTACCCGCACCAGTTTGCCCTGTGGGCGCTCGGTCTGGAAGTGCAGGCCACGCAATACGCCTTTGGACGAGCGTGAATGGTTATCCTGAACAAAATCCAAATCGATATTTAGCATCTCCTGGTAGCGTTTTTTCTCAAACGTTTCCAGAAAGAAGCCACGGCTGTCACCAAAAACTTTAGGCTGAATTATTTTGACACCAACAAGGGGAGTATCAATGATTTCCATCTTAGATTTCCTTGGTTTCAATCAGCTGAGACAGGTATTTGCCATATCCGGTTTTAGCCAGAATCTTCGCCTGTTCTGCTACTTGCTCACGCGAAATCCAACCTTTACGGAAAGCAATTTCTTCGAGACAGGCCACTTTAAAGCCTTGGCGTTTCTCAATAGTGTGAATGAACTGGGAAGCCTCAAGCAGGCTGTCGTGCGTGCCGGTGTCTAACCAGGCAAAGCCGCGACCCAACTGCTCGACTTTAAGTTTACCCGCATCCATATACATCTGGTTCAGCGTAGTAATTTCCAGCTCGCCGCGATGAGATGGCTTGATTTGCTTAGCCATTTCAACAACGTGATGATCGTAGAAGTAAAGACCGGTCACCGCCCAGTTAGAACGAGGCTCGGTTGGCTTTTCTTCGATAGAAATAGCACGATTTTCTTTATCGAACTCCACCACGCCAAAGCGTTCCGGGTCCAGAACCTGGTAGCCAAACACGGTTGCGCCTTCACCGTTGTTTTGCACCGCGTGCTCGAGCTTACGACCAAAGCTTTCACCGAAGAAGATGTTATCACCGAGGACCAGCGCACAGGCTTCACCGTCAATAAACTCTTCACCGATGATAAATGCCTGAGCCAGGCCGTCTGGGCTTGGTTGGATAGCATAAGACAAGTTAATGCCGAATTGCGAACCATCGCCCAACAGGCGCACGAAACCTTCGTTATCTTCTGGCGTTGTAATAATCAGAATGTCTTTGATACCCGCCAGCATCAATACGGAAATTGGATAATAAACCATTGGTTTATCATAAATTGGGAGCAGTTGTTTCGACACACCGCGGGTAAGTGGGTATAAGCGTGTGCCAGAGCCGCCCGCCAGAATGATACCTTTCATTATGCTGTCACCTTAAATTTTTTACTTAGAAAGACCAAGACGCTCTGTCCAGGTGCCTGCTTTAATGGTATTTACCCACTCGAAGTTGCTCAGATACCATTCAACCGTTTTACGGATACCTGTTTCGAATGTTTCTTCCGGCTTCCAACCCAATTCGCGGTCGATTTTGCTGGCATCGATAGCATAACGCTTATCATGCCCAGGACGATCGGCAACCCAGGTAATCAAATCACGGTATTGCTTAACTCCCTCTGGTTTCTCGGGAGCCAGCTCTTCAAGTAAGTCGCAAATAGTGTTGACCACGTCAATATTCTGACGTTCGTTGTGACCACCGATGTTGTAGGTCTCACCGACTTCGCCTTCGGTAACAACTTTGTACAATGCACGAGCGTGGTCTTCAACATACAGCCAGTCGCGGATCTGATCGCCTTTGCCGTATACAGGCAGAGCTTTACCAGACAGTGCGTTCAGAATAATTAACGGGATCAGCTTCTCGGGGAAGTGATATGGGCCGTAGTTGTTTGAACAGTTGGTCACCAATGTTGGCAAGCCATAGGTACGTTTCCAGGCTCTGACCAAATGGTCGCTGGCAGCTTTGGTGGCTGAATACGGGCTGCTCGGAGAATATGGCGTTTCTTCGGTGAACAAGTCGTCAACACCGTGCAAATCGCCATACACTTCATCGGTAGAAATATGATGGAAGCGGAAAGCGGCTTTTTTGTCTTCAGACAGCGGTGTCCAATAGGCGCGAGCTGCTTCGAGCAGGGTATAGGTGCCTACAACGTTGGTCTGCACAAAGGCCGCCGGGCCGTCGATTGAACGGTCAACGTGGCTTTCTGCTGCCAGATGCATCATTGCATCAGGTTGGAATTCGGTGAAAACTTTGTTTACCGCTTCCGCATCACAAATATCAACCTGGGCAAAGTGATAGCGCGCGTCGTCGCTTACTGGCGCCAGTGAGGCGAGGTTACCCGCATAGCCAAGGTTATCAATAACCAGCACTTCATCCTTCGTGTGCTGAATAATGTGTCTTACGACGGCCGAACCAATAAAGCCGGCACCACCTGTTACGATAATTTTCATTGTGTCCTCAATAAATACGGTAATAGCAGCGGGGGGGGGGATTATTTCCAATATCGCTTGTGCATACTCAATCTTTGATTCAAACCGAATGGCAGAGTTTTATAATTCTTCCCTAACTTATATCCGATAATCTTCATTGCATTGTTTATGCACGCTCGAGGTATTGAAATAATTCCATGTTTGAGCAGAAAGCGCAGCTCAGAAATAATAAACTTCTTACCTTCACCTCCAGCACCACCAAACTTCTCAAAAATCCACTTCTCTTTGCCATGGAATACGCCAATATCAAAGTAGCGTTTAAACTCCTCGACAGGTGAGTAGTTATGAGAATGTCGGGCTTTCGCATCAGCGACATAAGCCACCTTGTAGCCGGCTAAAACTGCTCTGGCGCAGAAATACATATCTTCGCAGAGGATAGTATTAGACGGAAAACCACCGAGTTCCCTAAATACGGAAATACGGTATGCCGCGAATGAGTTAGAGATAAATACTGTTTTAAGACCAACACGATCAGCATCAGCCAAGCTATAAACTTGACTTTGCGCACGATAATTAAAACTGCGGGCATGTCTGGCTATTGGCGTTGCATCATGGTGCGGCAACTGTCGGCCATAGGCACAGGCAACTTGCGGATCTTCAAAAGCCGCCACTAACTGATCTAGACTACCTTCTTCAAGGATGGCATCTTGAGTTAAAAAGACCACTATGTCGCTGTCCTGTGGCCCTAATCCAGCTAATACATTGCGTGTACCGCCATGATTAAACTCTTGAGAGGAAATTCGAGTAACCTTGAACCCAGCCTGTTCGGCTAATAAATCAGTACTATCTTTACTACCGGAGTCAATAACCTGAACATAAAGATCCGCAGGGGAAAATTTCTTTATGCTGTTTATCGACTCCTTCCATACTTCACCACCGTTATAGGTGGGTATCGCCACAAAGTATTTCATCATCTATCCAGGTTGAGCCAGAGATGAGTAACAACCCCCACTCTGAACGGATGTCTTGCGGGGGATTAATATTAATCCCATGTGCGAATATATAACGCACTCTCAGCCATGCTGTTAATGCCATTGATTGTTGGCAGGATGCCGCTGATTACGTTATTCCAACGCACAATTGGAGCTGTCGTAACATAGACGACATCATATGGCTGCAATTGGAAATTGGTGCTCAGTAACATGGCTGAAGCATCTTTGGCTTTAAGCTGATAGACATCGGCAATTTTGCCTCTGTCCTTGCCTTGGCCATTTTGAATACCGCGAATGACAAATACGCCCTGCGCATCGGCAAGATCCTGTGAAAGTCCGCCAGCATCGCCCAGCGCTTCGGCCAGTGTCATGCCGCTACGGTCCATCTTGAGAGTGCTTTGAACACCGACTTGTCCCATAACAAAGACTTTGAGATCGTCATTACGAGGAACGTAAAGAATATCCCCCGGGTAGAGCAGGCGGTTTTGGGTTAGATCACCTCTTTGCATAAGCGCTTGCAATGATAAACGCTCGTCATGACCGTTATGTGTAAGCACCACATCACGCCAGTCTGCATCTTTGTCCAATCCTCCCGCGGCGTTAATTGCATCAACCACGGTAAGGGGAATATTGGTGATAGCCTGTTGGCCTGATGTAACCACTTGGCCAGTGACATAAACTTTTTGAGATCGGAAAGAAGCAATGCTTACATCAATTTGTGGGCTTTCAACATATGTTGATAGACGTTTTTTAATGTCGGCGCGTATTTCTTCCAGAGTCAGGCCTGCAACATGAACTTTGCCGATATAAGGGTAAAATATCGTTCCGTCCGCGCCAACCCAGTTACCTGTGTCACTTGCACTACGGTAGCCACCGGCCGGAGTGGTTAATTCTGGATGATCATAAATGGTGATGGTTAAAATATCACCGATACCAACATGGTATTGATAGTCTTTGAGAAGATTATTTAATTCAGGATTAGGACGAGAGATTACCTGAGGTGCCTGCATCCTATCAACCAAAGTTGGAGTAATAGGGTAAACGTTTACCAGCTTGTCCAGGTCGTAATCACTGTCTGGCACCTTAACGACATTCTTGCCGCCTGTCGATAAGCTCTGCCCAGGTATTACTGTACAACCGCCTAAAATACTCACAGCAAAGAATAGCGCAGAAAATTTAAACAGATTTTTGTGCATAGGTTCCAGACCATTTAGTTTTAAGAATTACTGTCTACATCATTTTTGGTTAGGTAAGCATAAATCTCAAAGAGGAAGTACCAATACTTTATAACCAGAAAATTGTAAGAAATAGCGCGTTATGCTGAAGTACCAGACCATTGCCGAGAAAAAGATATGCTACCGCCCTTGGCTCGTAGCTACCAATGCACTAAAAATGATGTATATAATCTCAGTAAAACTTCAGCCAACAGACAATAACAGCCCTTGATCTGCAAAGAAAATAACTTTGCTAAATTATTTCATCAGTCATGAAAGTCTAATGCCGCGAGGAAAGTATTATTACTTGTCCAGCTTGATGTTTTGACATTTCTAGACTAAGGAAACAATCATTGCTTGGTCAGAGGATGAATCCGAAATCCTAATACAAAGTTTTCCGGTTATCACACCTCTTCCGTTAAAGTGAACTTTACTGTCAAATTCGCTTTAGCGGAAGCAGGGTACTGTAAAACCAATGTCTTAGGGGGTTTAAAACCCGCTTTTAAGACTTTACCTATAAGCAACATCCGACTATTTCCAAACAAATACTCTGGAAAGCTTAAGTTCATCGCTGCTGTACGTATATTTATTACTCGAAATATGAAGCTCATGCATCATTAAAAATTAAATAAGGAGCGTTATAAAATTCGACGGCAACTGATGGTGATCTAAAATAACACTTTTGTTATTTTTTACAGATGAGAATAGAGCGATGGATTTTAACGTGCCGTCCGCACGAGCGCAGGTTACTTGCCCAGGCGATAAACGATTTAAGGTAATCTCACTTTCTACAGGTTTAAGCAACGTTGTATCAGCCTCGTGACTATGTGAAGGGGCGCTTAACTAAGCACCGTCATATCGTGCCATGATAGCAAGTTGATAATGGCACAGCCAGAGCATTTTTTTTACGAAAGATTATAATTTTCAAGGTTTTTTGATTGCAATTTTGTGAAACTCAACGCTAGACAGCACATTTAGAATATATAATACGATTAAGCCTGTCGCGCAACACCTCAATGAGGTTAAAGTCGGAGTTTTTTTGAATAAACCAAACAAAATTTTGTCTGGTCATCGCCGAGCTATAGTAGTGGCTTATGTTTGAACATCGCTTCAAAAGTTATTCCTCATCCTGAAATAACTGTCGATAGTGATGCAATAGTTCTAATTAGAAACAACCTTACGATTTCTTAACCTTATTATTAGACAATCGGTCAAAAAGAATTCGAATAATACTCAGCGATTGACACTGCGATTAATTTAACTGCAATTCGAGTCTATTTAGCACGGGGCTCTGCAAAATCTACTGCAAAAAATTCGGTCAAACTTGTCGCCAGGAAGTTAGGTATTACCCGCTGGCTGAGTTCCGCTTAGCTGCGGCATGACTTTTCGTATCAGCTCCAGGAACTTCAATAGCCTTGCCGGATAATAGCTGGCATAGGGGTAAATCAAGTATACCGGCAGCGGCTTTGCTCCCCATTGCGGCAGAATATGCAGCAAACTGCCATCGGCAATATTGTCACTGACAATCCAGGCTGATACCAAAACCGCACCCAGCCCATTTTCAGCAGCCTTGCGAGCGGCATACAGGCTGTCGGTACTCATTCTTGGAGCAATATCGAATTGGTAACTTTGTCCGCTATCTTTATGTTGAAGAGTCACCTCGTTACGGTAATAAGTGCTTAATGCAACCCAGGGCAGCACGGCCAAGTCTTCAATTCGTTGAATTTCAGGATATCGCGCCAGCAGCGCGGGGGAAGCTACGGCAATGCGCGGCACTTCAGCCAGCAGCACCGCTACCATGGAAGGGTCGGTGATTTCGCCCACCTGGATCATGCAGTCAATGTGTTCAGCAATAAAATCCGGCGTTCGGTCGTTAAGCATCCAATCAACCGACATATTACTGTAGCGTTGCAAGTATTCGGTGAGTGGGGCAATTAACTGATCCTGCCCAAAAGCGTGCGGGGCACGAACGCGTAAAGTTCCTTCCGGCTCATCGACAGTGCCGCGCAGCTCATCTTCCAGCGCACTCCACTTTTCAATCAGCATTTTGGCGTGGCGATAGCAGCGCTGGCCGTCATCGGTTAGCTTCATGGCGTGAGTCGTTCGCAGGATAAGTTTAGCGCCCAGCATGCGCTCCAGCGTTTGTAACCGTCTGCTCACGGTCGGTTGGCTGGTTTGCATTTGCTGTGCCGCAGCCGAAAGACTGCCGCTTTCCACGATGCGTATAAAGGTATGCATCAGGTCTATGCGGTCAATGCCGCCAAATGAAGATATGCTCATGCGTATAACGTATAACAGTTTTACCCGCAAGCTGGCTACCACTATCAGGCACGTTAGATCAAAATGCCCCTAATAAATAAAACCACCACCAAATATTATCGGGGCACATCAACTATGTCTGAATTGCAGGGCACACCCAATATCGCTATCGAGGACGAAACTATGCTTCCCGGGAAAATGGTTTTCACGCTGGCGGCGGGCGCAGGCCTGAGTGTCGCTTCTATCTATTATTGCCAGCCGATGCTGAGCATCATGGGGCCGAGCCTCAACGCGACCCTGACGGAAACCGGCATGGTGCCAACGCTAACGCAGATTGGCTATGCGCTGGGGATCCTGCTGCTTGTCCCTTTGGGTGACCGTTTCGACCGTCGGCGCATTATTTTGCTCAAAAGCCTGTTGCTGGCGGTTGCACTGTTGATCTGTGGTTTTGCTCCCAACATTCACAGTTTGCTGCTGACCAGCCTGCTGATTGGCGCGACCGCCACGCTGGCGCAGGATATCGTGCCCGCTTCGGCCGCACTGGCTCCCGTCGCCGTGCGAGGCAAAACCGTCGGCACGGTGATGACCGGTCTGCTGGTCGGTATTCTGCTTTCCCGCGTCGTCAGTGGCGTAGTGGCAGAGTATTTTGGCTGGCGGGCGATGTATCAGCTGGCGGCGGTCAGTGTTGCACTAATCGGTATTGCGCTGTGGCGGGTATTGCCGAAGTTTACTCCCGGCACCGGCATGAGCTATCCGGCCTTGCTGCTATCCATGCGCCACCTGTGGCTGCAATATAAAACGCTGCGCCGCGCCGCGCTGGCACAAGGGCTGTTGTCTGTGGCTTTCAGCGCCTTCTGGTCTACCTTGGCAATCATGTTGAGCGATACTTATCATCTGGGCAGCGGCGTTGCCGGGGCTTTTGGACTGGCAGGCGCTGCGGGGGCACTGGCTGCACCGCTGGCGGGGAAACTGGCCGATAAGCAAGGGCCAGGCACCGTGACACAAATCGGATCGGCGCTGGTGATGGTTTCCTTCGCCGCCATGTTCCTGCTGCCGTTGCTGACCCCTCACGCCCAGCTGGTATTAATCGTGTTGAGCGCCATCGGTTTTGACCTTGGCGTGCAGGCTACGCTGGTCTCGCATCAGACGCTGGTTTATGGTTTAGAACCTGCGGCGCGGGGTCGACTGAACGCTTTATTGTTTACCGTGGTGTTTATCGGCATGGCGGCCGGTTCTGCGCTGGGCAGTAAAGCGCTGGAACTGGGAGGATGGTCAGGAGTAGTGGCGCTGGCTACCGTCGCCGGAGCCGCCAGCCTGCTGGTGCGCTTTTTGAGCCGTAAGATTTAACCTGGAGCGCCGTTGGGCAGAGTTTGCTGCAACGGTGCCTTTTTTAAGCGACCCGACGCTATTTTAGCCGGTGTCGCAAGCTTATTCACTCCTCACGGCACATAGTGCTCACCAGCCCACTAGTTCAAATTACTTTAAAAGTGTAGCCTGTGGGCAGGGTGTAAACACCACCGAGTTTTAGCAGAGGAAAAAAACAATGACTATTGAATATGCAATTGTAGCTGGCGGCTGTTTCTGGTGTACCGAAGCGGTATTTAAAGACGTTATCGGCGTTGAAACGGTTGAGAGTGGCTACATTGGCGGCACTACGCCCAATCCGACCTACGAACAGGTGTGCAGCGGCGAAACTGGCCATGCCGAAGCGATCCGTATAGGTTTCGATCCGGATAAGCTTAAATACGGCGACCTGCTGGATATCAGCTTCGCCACCCACGATCCTACCCAGCTGAATCGTCAGGGTAATGACATCGGCACTCAGTACCGTTCGGCTATTTTCCCGCTGAACGAAGAGCAAAACGCCGAAGCCGTTGCATCGATTGAACGCGCACAGCAGGATCACAATGTGCCGGTTGTGACCGCTATTGAACCTATTTCAACCTGGTATTCTGCCGAGAACTATCATCAGGATTACTGGGACGGTGCGGGCCAGCGCAATGGCTACTGCATGGCGGTGATCCCACCAAAATTGCAAAAGCTGCGTAAAAGTTTTGCCAACCGCACCAAGTCACTGCAAGACAAGTAATTATCGTCGACTCTCTTCCTCCTGAAATGGGAGGAAGAGCTTTTGCCCCTCAGCACCTGTGCAGACCCAACGCGATGAGCAACGACTGGATTGATGTCCGCCATTCGCCCGAATATCAGATTGAAACTATTCAGGCGCATTTCGAAGGTCATGCCTATGATCCGCACTGGCACGACAGCTATCTGGTGGGCGTTACGCATCAGGGAACGCAACAGTTTCACTGTCGTCGCAATAAAATCACCAGCACGCCCGGCGATATCTTTTTGCTGGAGCCCGGCGAAATTCACGATGGCGATGCCCCAACCGAGGGCGGCTTTACCTATCAGACCTTTTATCTCCGCCCGGCGTGGCTCGACCGCGAAATTCGCCATCTTTTTCACCAGACTCCCAGCAGTTACGCACTGTCATTTGCCAAAACATTGCACAGCGATCCCCGGCTGGCGCAGAGTATTGCCCATACTTTTCAGCTTTTGCACTTTGGTGAATTGAAGATTGTGCAGCAAAGCGCGTTAGATAACCTGTTGGCGCATCTGGCGCCGCATATTCACTGGCGAGCAGAGCTGGCGACGGTGCAGCAGGCCGTTTCCTGTGCCCATCAGGCGCGCGAATATATGCACAGTCACGTCAATGAAGATCTGTCTCTGCAAGATTTGGCGCTGCTGACTCAAACCGATCGATTCACTCTGACGCGAGCTTTCAAGAAAGCGTTTGGCATGGCTCCGCACGCCTATCTGGTGCAGCTAAGGCTGGCCGAGGCGCGCATCCGACTGTCGCAGGGCGAGAAACCTGCACAGGTTGCCGCCGAGCTGGGTTTTGCCGATCAAAGCCATCTTGGCCGCTGGTTCCGCCGCGCATACCGACTTTCGCCAGCGCAATATCGGCAAATCTGCACAAATCTTCCAGACTAAGCCTGGGGCATCAAAGACAATCAGTGTCTAATTCGTTAAACGGAGTAAAACTGAATGTCTGCCGAACTGCTAAACCCGAGCGCCCCCGAAAATCTAAACACGCCCGAGAATCAGACTGCTATCACGCAGCCAGAACGTCTGGTGATCGTGCTCAATCAGGACTTGCCGAGCGGAAAAGCCGCCAATGCCGCTGCCGTGCTGGCAATGACGCTTGGCCAGCGCCACCCAGAGCTGATTGGCGAGCCGCTAGACATTGCTGACGGTAAAAGTTACCCAGGACTTATCCCGCTTGGTATTAGCGTGCTCAGCGCCTCTGAGCAGGAGCTCACAAATTTAATGATTGATGGGGGAGCAAAAGGCTGCGATGTCACGATTTTTCCCGCCGATGGGCAGCAAACTACTCACTATCTCGAATTTCGGCAGGCGGTGGCTATTCAGACAGAACAACAGCTTGTCTTGTTGGGCGTGGCCATTGCCGGCGATAAAAAAGTGGTCAGAAAGCTGGTCGGCAAGCTCAAGCTTTTTGCCTGAATTTTGAAATTGATCACAAGCATCCCCAACAGTGATGGGGATGTTTCGTTCAATAAGTGCGCTGAATGGCAAAATATCGTACTGAGAAGACGAATAATAGCGATTTAAAATGAGGTTTTTTTTGCCACACTCCAAGATAATAGGGTAGCATCTTCCGCCGTTGCCCATGTTAACCCCAGGTTAACCTCGGTAAGTCAGAATAATACAGTGGTGAAAAGCCACGATAGGCGTCAGCAATTGCAATCGTTTGCTCATGTTGAAGGCCGGGCGTGAAAGAATTCTTTTGGAGAACAGGTAAGAAATGAAACGACATAAAAAAACTGCGGAAGAAAAACACGCAGCCAAAAGGCGTTGGCTGGATTCTCATGAGGAAGGTTATCACAAGAGCATGGGCAATCGTCAGGTACAGATGATTGCTATCGGTGGTTCCATTGGTACAGGCCTGTTTTTAGGCGCCGGTGCGCGTCTGCAAATGGCCGGTCCAGCGCTGGCATTGGTCTATCTGGTTTGTGGTATTTTCTCGTTCTTTATCCTTCGCGCATTGGGTGAACTGGTCCTGCACCGTCCAACCAGCGGCAGCTTTGTTTCCTATGCCCGCGAATTCCTCGGCGAAAAAGCCTCTTACGTTGCCGGTTGGATGTATTTCCTCAACTGGGCGATGACCGGTATCGTCGATATCACCGCCGTCGCGCTGTATATGCACTACTGGGGTACTTTTGGCGATGTGCCACAGTGGATGTTTGCGCTGGCCGCGTTGGCGATTGTTGCCACCATGAACATGATTGGCGTTAAGTGGTTCGCCGAAATGGAGTTCTGGTTTGCCCTGATCAAAGTTGCCGCAATTGCCGTGTTTTTGGTGGTTGGCGTGGTGTTCCTTGGAACGGGCAAAGAGCTGGCGGGTCAACCTACCGGTTTGCACCTGATAACCGATAACGGCGGCATCTTCCCGCACGGTCTTTTACCGGCGCTGGTATTGGTGCAAGGCGTGGTATTTGCTTTTGCCGCCATCGAGCTGGTGGGTACCGCAGCGGGCGAAACCAAAAATCCTGAAAAAATTCTGCCGAAAGCGATTAACAGTGTTATCTGGCGTATCGCGCTGTTCTACGTCGGTTCTGTGGTGCTGCTGGTGCTGCTGTTGCCGTGGAATGCCTATCAGGCCGGTCAAAGCCCGTTCGTAACTTTCTTCAGCAAGCTGGGCGTGCCTTACATCGGCACTATCATGAATATTGTGGTGCTGTCTGCGGCGCTGTCGAGCCTGAACTCTGGCCTGTATTCCACCGGTCGTATTCTGCGTTCACTGTCGATGGGCGGTTCTGCGCCTAAGTTCATGTCACGCATGAGCAAACAGCAGGTGCCATACGCCGGTATTCTGGTCACTGTCGCTATCTACATCGTTGGCGTGGTGCTGAACTACTACGTGCCGTCGCAGGTGTTTGAGATCGTTCTGAATATCGCATCACTGGGCATTCTTAGCTCTTGGGCCTTTATCGTGGTTTGCCAGATGAAACTGCGTAAAGCCATCAAGGAAGGTAAAGCTAAAGACGTTTCCTTCAAGATGCCTGGCGCGCCGTTTACTTCCTGGCTGACCCTGCTGTTTCTGGCAAGCGTATTGGTACTGATGGCGTTTGACTATCCAAACGGCACCTACACCGTGGCGACCATTCCTTTGCTGGTAGTGTTGCTGGTATTTGGCTGGTTTGGCCTGCGCAACCGCGCGAAAGAAGTCAAAGCGCTGGAACAAGAACACGCAGAGAATTTTGACGCGAAATAAGGTCTAAAATTCTCGGCATCATCAGCCCCTGATCCTGTATAGGTTCGGGGGCTTTTTTATGTGCGTTGGCGAGCAGTTGGAAGGGGATAAAGATGGTTGATAAAATTCTCGCGATCCAGCCAGATAGCAAAAAAAGCCCAACTATCGGCATTGTCAGTCAACAAAGCACTTCTTTGAGCCTGGTTTCTTAATTTACCCTTTTCTTGAAGGCGAACTGTCTCTTCTTGCGACACAAGATGATGAGGAACTCTGCGTCCGGAGCCAATTAATAAAGCTTCGTGATGGTTTAGTGTAATTGATTGATTAAGTGTGGCGGCAGACACACTCGGATGACTGACATGATAAAAGTGATCGTGAACGTGGTTTAAATGCATAACTTCGTGAATCAGTATATGAACCAGCTTGGCTTTACTGTTTTGCGACAGTAATTTTCGCCCTAAAAATATACGCTTGTGCATATCAATGGCAGTGACAAACGCCATCGGGTCAGTGCGTTCATTGAACACTACGACTTGATTCTGACGAATACCGTTTTGCCTATATTTGCTTAACGTCGTTGATGCTGACGGCAATTTATTTCTGATTGTTGATAGATCAAAAGCAGGCATGCTTTCGCTGTTAAAACCGAGTCGTAATTTAACGGCCGCCAAATTGGCCGGGGTAATACTTACTCCCAGAGCAGCAACGGCGTGGTCAAGAGTCTGTTTAGAGAACAGTAAAGCGGCATCCATTTTTTCGAGCAGTTGGTGAGGAACGTGGCTGCGGCCGCGATACTGAATAACCCCCAATCCCGGCTCGACGGTATTTTCAACATGATCGTCAATGCCTTTATAATGAGGAGCCGTTCTTTTTTTCACGTTGAATTGCCGATGCTGCGCAGCGGTATTGGCGCGCCAACCCTGTACTTCCGGATGATATCTCAGGGTAATGTTTATCGGCGGGCCACTGGCCTGATTGACCGCTACCTGCCACGGAGCCCTCCTGCTTGTTCGGGTCAGGCGATACCAGCCGTACTCCCCGACCAGATAGACAATATTGCTGATTTTAATCAGGCCATGATGATTAGGAATATAGCGTCGGCGGGTTGGAGCAGTGACCACGGCATCTTTAATCAAATCTTCATTGGCAATACCGGGCGACAGACGAAGAGGCGTAGTCCCTTTGGGCAGCCATTTTTGCAGTGGTTGATTATAGATGACAGGTATTGGTGGCGACTCGGCGTGGCCCTGACTGCCTATTAGTGTTTCGCCCTGAAAATTGGTGAAACGGGGACTGTAATATGAGTCTGATTGACCTGAATCGTGATGCACTCGATGCCATTAATTAGCGTCTGCTTGCCATTTTGTTCTGTGGAGACTGCCCAGTCTGATTCTGAAGGATTAGTTTTAAGCTGATATCTTTCATCAATGAACGACCATTTACTGCTTATGGTATTCCAGTGTGCCAGTCGGTGACCGTCCATGCTGACAATCTCGCTTGGCTGTAAAATTGCAGGCTGGGTTGTGTCCTGCGCGCCAACACCCGGAAGTATCGCTTGAAACGGATAGTTCAGCGTTTTCGACAGTAACCTGTCGAAAGTGTTCCCCATATCCAGCAAAGACTCGGCAATGTCTGTTCCCCCGTCGTTTGCTGCTGTGGGTTGCGCTAATGAGAGTGCCGCTGAAGGGCTTTGCTGTTGGCGGAGATCATCACTCTGGTGTTTTGTAGCATATTTGCCCCTGCCAGAATTTTCCACTCTGCTTTTTTCAGCAGTTCCCGACATGGCAGCATTTAATGCAAGGGCGAACAGTAAGCTGTGAAGGGGGTTGATTAACCTGAACTCCATTTCAGGAGTCATGCCCGTATAAAGGGCGGAATCCTTCTCTCTTTTACTGTGGTAAATCTCAGGCTGATGGTTCTTCTCAGCGAATTTTCGCGTCATGATTCATACCTAAGTGAATAGCCCTCGATCCTGTAAAAGATCGGGGGTTTTTTATCAAGATACATGAACCAGATCCGTAGCAACCCTCCATGGTTTTCTACGCCAGTGTATTGCAATGCCATATTTCCCACTCCTCAATTGATGAAAGGCCACGCTCTTTAAGCAGAAATACGGCGTCTGATCGCTGGTCTTTGTCTTTCAACCCAATTATCTATTTCGTGCCGGTTGTACATAATAGCGCTGTTTTGTTTAGGATTGAGGTCTGGGGCAACATGACGATATTCTCGGCCCTCCATCCAATAAGTGCGTCGTGCATGCTGGATCATGTGCTTGGTCATGCTTGTTAGCGACATTAAAAGATCTTCCGAAACCCACTTGCTAGGGTTCATTTGAATGATGTTTTCCATAAATCCCTCTTCTATTTACCTTCCACTACTCTATGCACGATGACGCATAACCAGAGCCAAGGCTCATGCTTTTTAGGGCAGAACGGCTTAGCCTGGCTGGCGTATTTATGGAGTAGTTGGCGGAAGGTGAGTTTGTTTGATTTGCTGTTGAGTTCGGTGATGATTTTCTTTGCTATGGCGCGGGCGGCGTTGTCGGTCTCTTCGGGTGTCATTGGCTCATCTCTTTATGCAGCCCTAATTTGGTTGATGTAGCGGTTCATCTCATTGCCAATCCACATCCCCACATGGCGTGAAACTCCGTTTCCAATCTGCCGATATGCCGCTGTCGAAGAAACTGGGAAAATGAAATCATCCTTTAGTCCCTGTAAGCGAGCATACTCCCTGACCGAGTACGGCCTGACGCCCATAGGGAAACGGCTATCAGCGAGAAGGCGCGTTGATTTATCTTTCGCGTAATGAGCAACGCAAGTTGGCGCGATAACGTTAAATCAGATTCTTGAACCAAGTGACCACCACATACAATCCTTTCGCCAAAATGCTGGATATGTCCGCCTCTGACGCGGTTGATGCCAGGGGTAAGGCCCAAATCGTTAATCGGCCCTATGTTGATTTCCCCATCATCTGTTTTATTGGTCATGATTTATTCCTTACTTGAGAGGGTTAGGCGGCAAGCTTTCACCTGAGTGAATGCTTCATGAATAATTAGTTTCATTAAGGTACTAATTGGGTTTCGCTGGATATTGCAGGAGTAAAGCTCAATAACACATGGCCAAGCGTCATTTCATTAACGTATTCCAGGCGTAAAAAAATCCGCTCGCGGCGGTCGTTGGCAGGGTGCTATTTAATCGGCTAACTGCTGAAGCAACCTATGTGTTCGTAATACTTAACAAGATGTTTCATGAATGCTATTGTGGAGGCGGGAGGATTCTTAACCAACCTGGTTGTGATTTGCTCCTTTCGGGAGTAACGTCATGCGAGATACCAACGTTTCCTGTAAAAAATGCCAATCAACAATTTTCACTATTTCTGCTGCTACAACTAGTAGTAAAATCGTCAATTCAATGGTTTGCAAACTTTGCGGCCATGCAGCATTAATAAATGAAATAATCGATTTTTCTGTCTATCCCTACACTCCTCATACTTCTAAAAAGCCATGAAAATACCTTGCACAATTGAGGAATTATTAAAATTTTGATTTTAATTAGCAAACTTTCCGAGCTTCCTTTCAAAAATCGGCTTTTTCTCATATGTGCCTTATTTTGATACTTTGCCTTTTAATCAATTAGTAAGGTGTTATGTTCGAACACCTTACATATTCATTAGGACTTATTTTGAGAGCAAAAGACGAAGTTGCCGTATTTCCAATCACAGGTTGGAATATTGGCCCATTGCCAGAGCAGGGGGCAATACTCATGCAATTTGATTTCATTATTTCCACGCTTGACTCGGTAGAAGAGTCTCTGGAGACAAATTTATTTTGCATGACCCCTGAAATGACCCGTGCCTTGATAGACCAACTGTCAGAAAGTCTAAGACTTCTCGAGACAATGCATGAAAACACAACTTTTATTTATAAGCACTAAACATCATCAAGTTAAACAAATTTGATTGGCCGCAGGTTTAAAATGTGTGATAAACCAGTTAAGAAAATAAACTCGATGGAAAAAAGTCCCTTTGATTTAGTTATCGATTACATCTGTTCGGAAAGGGATGATCTGCTTGTGCCAGATTTTCGCAAGGTAATTGAAATTTATGCAGAAGCAACCAAACCAACTAAAAAAGATAGCAAATAAAGTATGCACGCCATGTTATCTGCTACGTAAGTGCTGAGGCTTTGGTCATGATGTTTAGACAGCAATCTTTTGGCGGAGCTGATTCAGTTTCTGCCATGCAGCGTTGTAAGTTCTGCCGGTTAGCTTGGCGACTTGAGAGGCGGTGTGAGTCGGCGTGGAAACTGCTGGGATAATAGTCCAATGGAACGCTTCTTCCGGAGTCTGAAGAACGAATGGGTGTCAGCGACAGGTTACGTAAGCTTCAGCGATGCAGCCTACGCAATAACAGACTATATCGTGGGATATTACAGCATACTCAGACCGCACGAATATAACGGTGGGTTGCCATCAAACGAATCAGAAAATAGATACTGGAAAAAATCTAAAGTGGTGGCCAGTTTTTGTTGACCACTACACTCGCCAGATAAATTATGCCGCTGGGGCGGAAATCCGGCTTTGTATATGGCGCGGTCTACTTGTACAAGTTGGAGGGAGGGTATTAAACAGGGCGCGGTGCTTATCATCGATAAGTCCAGAACGCCAGTGGTTGGCAGTCTATTTGTCACAGTCGACACGGGAGAGTTTGAAGTTAAGCGCCTCAGGCTTTTCCCGACCGCTTGCCTGGAGTCGCTAGACAGGCCTGATGAGATAAGGCTGATTGAGGGTGGTGACTGGGGAGGGGACGAAACGATGGTGTGGGGGGTGGTGACATACATCATTAATGAGGCGACGACAGGGGGAGTTTGATGATTGTCCTTTGATTTAAAAATAGCTTGGGGCATATACGGGACAAAAAT
>NZ_AJHJ01000001.1 GCF_000257645.1 Serratia sp. M24T3 | reverse complement strand
GACGCAGCTTCTCAGGCTACCGCTATGGTGGGATATGAATTAGGGATGATAAACAATAAAACTAATGATTATGTCGGATATGGCTTTGACTGTGTAAACCTAGGGAGTTATGGGATAGGTGCCGGTTTCCAGACTCGGGGTAACTTCAACGTAGCATTCACATCTAATACTGGGGCTCAATATGGGTTTGTATCTTATGATGCAGAAGCTTCTGGTTTTTATTCTTCTAGCGATGTAATAGGTGGTTTATTTGAAGGCAATTCATATGGGATCCAGATCCAAGGATCTACTGCGTACTGTTTAACCATCCAAGATTCAAATAATAAGTTTTTAACGGGTATTAATAGCTCAGGCGCGATTGAATCATTGAGATACTCACAGGCCGTCATTTCAGTTGGTGGGACAATAGGAATATATAGCACGATTAACTTTGCAACACCTGCAAAATCCGGAGATTCAATTAATTTACCAACACCCAGTGCTGGGCGATTCATTTATGTCAGGAATTTATCTACCACGATAGCATTATCACTGCTTGGCACAATCGATCCTACGTTAACTAACACCGGAAGTATCACTCTGGCTACGGCAACTACAATTCAACTCTATTCTGATGGAATATATTGGTACCCAATGTCGCAATCCTGAGTTATCAAAGCGGCTACTGCTGAAAATTAATATTCATTAGTAGCCGACATAATTACGTATTATTATTTCTAGGGACTATTTAATAAATAGGTTGAACAGATGGCGCAGATTCATGCATAAGAAAAGCGAGTCAGAAGACTCGCTTTTAACGTATTTGCCAAGCAATTAATTAAGCCGCTAATCAGGCAGATTTTTTATGCTTCAGCATATGACGTTCCAGCAACGGTTTCAGGAAGCGCGCGGTATGCGATTCCTTGCATTCCGCTACCGTTTCAGGCGTACCCGAGACCAGAATTTGCCCGCCGCCGTGCCCACCTTCAGGACCCAGGTCAACAATCCAGTCAGCCGTTTTGATCACGTCAAGATTGTGCTCAATCACCACGATGGTATTGCCCTGGTCACGCAGCTGATGCAGTACCTCAAGCAACTGCTGGATATCGGCGAAATGCAGACCGGTAGTCGGCTCATCGAGAATATACAGCGTTTGGCCGGTGCCGCGTTTTGACAGTTCACGAGCCAGTTTGACCCTCTGTGCTTCACCGCCGGAAAGTGTCGTCGCTGACTGCCCAAGGCGAATGTACGACAGGCCCACATCTATCAGAGTTTGCAGCTTACGCGCCAGCGCGGGAACGGCATCAAAGAAATCTCGTGCTTCTTCGATAGTCATGTCCAGCGTTTCGTGAATGCTCTTGCCTTTGTACTTAATCTCAAGCGTTTCACGGTTATAGCGCTTGCCTTTACACTGATCGCAAGGCACGTAGATGTCAGGCAAGAAGTGCATCTCGACCTTAATTACGCCGTCACCCTGGCAGGCTTCGCAGCGTCCGCCCTTGACGTTAAAGCTGAAACGCCCCGGCGTATAACCGCGAGAACGTGATTCAGGAACTCCAGCAAACAGCTCGCGCACCGGGGTAAAGATACCGGTATAGGTTGCCGGGTTTGAGCGCGGTGTCCGACCAATCGGGCTTTGGTCGATATCGATAACCTTATCGAAATGCTCAAGACCCTGAATGTCGCGATACGGCGCAGCTTCGGCAATCGTTGCGCCATTAAGCTGGCGCTGTGCCAGCGGGAACAGTGTATCGTTGATCAGCGTCGATTTACCTGAGCCGGAAACTCCGGTAATGCAGGTAAACAGGCCAACCGGCAGCGTAAGGGTCACATCTTTAAGGTTATTACCGGTTGCGCCCACCAGTTTTAATACTTTGGCTGCGTCGGCGGGTACGCGTTGCTCCGGTACGGAAATTTCACGCTTGCCGCTGAGATACTGCCCGGTCAGGGAATTCTCGGTGGCCATAATGTCTTCTGCTGTGCCTTCGGCAACCACTTCACCGCCGTGCACGCCCGCTCCCGGACCAATATCGATAATATGGTCGGCGGCACGAATCGCGTCTTCGTCATGTTCAACCACGATCACGGTATTGCCGAGGTCGCGCAGGTGAATCAAGGTCTCAAGCAGGCGTTCGTTATCGCGCTGATGCAAACCGATAGACGGCTCATCCAGTACGTACATCACGCCCACCAAACCAGCACCAATCTGGCTTGCCAGACGGATACGCTGCGCCTCACCGCCGGATAGTGTCTCCGCCGAACGTGACAGCGACAGGTAATTTAAGCCTACGTTAACCAGGAACCTCAGTCGGTCGCCGATTTCTTTCAGGATTTTCTCGGCAATCTGTTTGCGCTGGCCGGTGAGATTCATGCTCAGGAAAAATTCCATGGCATGACCAATGCTGTAATCGGAGATTTCCGGCAGCGTGGTTTCCTCAACGAACACGTTGCGCGCTTCTTCACGCAGGCGCGTACCTTTGCAGGAGGCGCAGGGGCGATTGCTGATGTATTTCGCCAACTCTTCACGCACCGCGCTGGATTCCGTCTCTTTATAGCGACGCTCCATATTATGCAGCACGCCTTCAAACGGATGGCGACGCACCGAGGTATCACCACGGTCATTAATATATTTAAATTCGATAGTCTGCTTGCCCGACCCGTGCAGGATGGCGTGAACCACGTCCTCGCTAAGTTCGTTGAAGGAAGATTCGACGTCGAATTTGTAATGCTCGCTCAAAGAACGCAGCATCTGGAAGTAGTAAAAGTTACGGCGATCCCAACCACGAATCGCGCCGCCGGCCAATGACAGCTCCGGATTCTGAATTACGCGTTCTGGATCAAAGAACTGCTGAACGCCCAAACCGTCACAGGTCGGGCAGGCACCGGCCGGGTTGTTGAACGAGAACATACGCGGTTCAAGCTCGCGCATGCTGTAGCCACAAATCGGACAGGCAAAGTTGGCGGAAAACAGCATTTCTGGCACGCTGGCGTCGTCCATATCGGCAACCACAGCAGTACCGCCGGAAAGCTCCAGTGCAGTTTCGAATGACTCGGCCAGTCGTTGCGACAAATCGTCACGTACTTTAAAGCGGTCAACGACGACTTCAATGCTGTGTTTTTTCTGCAGCTCAAGTTTAGGCGGATCAGAGAGATCGCAAACTTCGCCGTCGATCCTTGCGCGGATATAGCCCTGTGCGGCGAGGTTTTCCAGCGTTTTGGTGTGCTCGCCTTTGCGATCCTTGACGATAGGCGCCAGCAGCATCAGGCGTTGGCCTTCCGGCTGTGCCAGCACGTTATCTACCATCTGACTGACAGTTTGTGCCGCTAAAGGCACGCCGTGTTCCGCGCAGCGCGGCTCACCCACACGGGCGAACAGCAGGCGCAGGTAGTCGTGGATCTCGGTAATGGTACCGACCGTTGACCTTGGGTTGTGCGATGTTGATTTTTGCTCAATAGAAATCGCAGGTGACAACCCTTCAATGTGGTCGACATCCGGTTTTTCCATCAAGGACAGAAATTGGCGTGCGTAGGCGGAAAGCGACTCGACGTAACGGCGTTGGCCCTCGGCATACAGAGTGTCAAAAGCCAGTGAGGACTTGCCAGAACCGGATAATCCGGTGACAACAATCAGTTTGTCGCGCGGAATAATCAGGTTGATATTCTTGAGATTATGGGTGCGTGCGCCCCGAACTTCGATCTTATCCATTCATCATTCCCGGAATAACTTGAAAGCTCACCGTGCCGGTGACTGTCCGTGATGCGCGTGTGGAATTGCATACCCGCTTGCCGATAGATTCGGGTATATCCGCCCCAGACACTGCATCTGAATCAGAAAATTGGGCACAGAAAGTACGAAACGAGTAAGTATGACACAAAAAAACCTGAATGGATATCCAGTACAAGCCTGCAAACTTGTCGAGTCTGTAAACATTTCTGGAATCCACATTCAGAGTATTATATGCAATCCGCCCATGCTAAAATTCATGGTTTATACTGTACAAAATTAACTCATCAGGAGAGTCGACATGGCCAGCAGAGGCGTAAACAAAGTGATTCTGGTTGGGAATCTGGGTCAGGATCCCGAAGTCCGCTACATGCCTAACGGCGGTGCTGTTGCCAATATCACCCTGGCAACTTCTGAAAGCTGGCGCGACAAGGCGACCGGCGAACAGAAAGAGAAAACCGAATGGCACCGCGTAGTGCTTTTCGGAAAGCTGGCAGAAGTAGCAGGTGAATACCTGCGCAAAGGCTCTCAGGTTTATATTGAAGGCGCATTGCAGACGCGTAAATGGACCGATCAGGCCGGTGTTGAAAAATACACGACTGAAATTGTGGTCAACGTTGGCGGCACCATGCAGATGCTAGGTGGTCGTGCTGGCGGCGGCGCTCCAGCAGGCGGCGGTCAGGCTTCTGGCGGTCAGCAGGGTGGTCAGGCTGGTTGGGGTCAGCCTCAGCAGCCACAGGGCGGCAATCAGTTCAGCGGCGGTCAGCAATCTCGCCCGGCAGCTCAAAACAATGCCCCTGCGCAAAGCAACGAACCACCAATGGATTTCGACGACGATATCCCATTCTAAGAACTAAAGTTTTTAGAAGAACTGTTCTGATTCCTGCCTTTTACAGGCAAGTATCTCGAACATCGACCCCGCTAATGGCGGGGTTTTTTTTGGCTTATACAAAGCACTGTTACTGTAGATATTTATGTTGAATCTCTATAGAAAGGATAAATAAGATAGAGGGATGATTTGCAAAGGATGTGACTCATGAAATCGGCGGACACAGGTGTTGATTTTCAAAGACGGATGGATGAAAAAGCCACTGAAAATCAGTTTGTTTTAGATGAGCACCAGCGGCACGTTATTGCCCGACTCGATACCTTGATGAAATCCGGCTTAACGGTTAAGAAAAACCTGCTGAAAAAGCCCAAACCATTGGGCGGCGGTGTTTATATCTGGGGAAAAGTAGGGCGCGGCAAAAGCTTTATTGTTGACAGCTTTTTCTCCGCGGCGCCGATAAAGAAAAAACGCCGGGTGCATTTTCACGATTTCCTGCGCGATTTACATCGCGGTATGAATAATCCGCAATCCGCTGATAACAGTATCAATGCGGTGCTTAGCGCTCAATTAGGTGACTGCCAATTAGTCTGCTTCGATGAACTGCATTTGCACGATATCGGCGATGCAATGCTGATGAAAAGCCTGCTTGAGCTTATCGTCAAGCGCGGTATTGTTTTGGTGGCAACCTCGAACTATCCTCCCGAGCAATTATTATCAAATCCGCTATATCATGCTCGTTTTGAACCCTCTATAAAGCTTATCCGACAGTATTTAGAAGTGGTCGCACTGGATGGAAGCCTTGATTATCGCAGCCTGGGTACTAATCATCTTACCCCCTTCTGCGAAGGGGCTTATCTACTCCCCGGCACACCCGCTCAACGCCTTGAATACCAGCTGCCAGCAGCATTGCCCACCAAGATTTCTATCGCCGTGGGCAATCGGCGTCTCAGCCTGCTCTCGCCAGCGGAAAATTTTCTGCATTTTTCATTCGAAGATTTGTGCGAGGGCCCAACCGCAGTGATCGATTATCTGACTTTATGCGCAGAATATCGACGCTGGATTATCCAGGACGTTCCTGCAATGGCAGAGGTTTCACCCGCTACGCAGCAGCGATTTATCAATGTCATTGACGTGTTGTATGACCAGCAGTGTCAGCTGTTTATTATTAGCCCGTTCACGCTGGACCAGATGACTCAGGGTGCGGAACAGGAAGATATTCAGCGCACTCGCAGCCGTTTGCAGCAGCTAATATTCAATGTGCTGCAATAGCCTCTGATTTCCAGGAATCAAAAATTTCTCTCTGCTGGTGAAAATGGGGCGGCTTTCAGTTAGTTGAATGTTGGCCCTGAATTTCAAACTTAGCCCCTTTTATGACTATCTCACTAAACTGCAAATGATGCATAAACTCTCTGAGAATCAGCAGCGTAGCAGCAAAGTCGTTGCCATCGGGAATGCCTTCAAAGCTGGCTGGCCGACCGTTAATGACCAATGCCAGACGGTCAAAGGTTCGTTCTACTGCATCGAGGGAAAGGGTCATCTGCTCATTTTCAGCTACGCCCGAAAGGCGTGCAATGGCACGGATATTATTGTCTTCACTGTATAATGTCGCACCCGGTAATATGTCATGACGCAGACGATACACTTCATCTTCCACCATCATAATCGCGTTTTCCATTTCATCTGGCGTTGGCGGCTGATGGCGAAAATATCCCAGCGAAGTCAGCTGTGAACCCAACGTAAGCAATTGTAGGTCACCATCAATAAGAACCTGCGTTTCTTCACTGCCAATATGTAGATAAATAGATGAAGAGGTTGATGCCATTCCTTTTTTCTCTCGTAAAGAACTGCCTATAAAAAGCATCGTGCCGCGTGATATCGCGTCTTGAAATAAGGTCAGCTTGCGCATAAATAACTCTATAAAGAAAGATTAAGCAATCTGGCAGAATCTGCCAATTTATCGTGAACCTATTTTCGTTTATTGCGTGCTCGGCAAGCTGGCAATCAGCGGCAAATAACCGTGAGTCTGGCGCATTAATACCAGGTCTTTGCGTCGCACCACGTTGGTTGGATAAGGCGTATCGAGATTACAGGTATCGACAGTTAAAGAAATATCACCCTGTGATTCCACCAACAGACTTTCGTGGCGAGGAAAGGCAAAGGTGTCTGGGCCAAATATCCCGCTTAGCCCCTGATATTTACCTTCTTCATAGACATTGGCGTAAGCCAGATAACAGTTGTTTTCGCCGGCACGAACGCGCGGCAATAGCCAATGGTAGGCGTCAGGCCCGGTTGGGATCGGGTAGTTTTGCGGGCTGATGCTGCCCGCGTGCGCTCCCGGCGTCGGGCCTGCAAGCGCCGCCGGGCAAGCGATAATGTCGCAGCCGCGCAAGGCCAGAATGCGGCCGGATTCGGGGAAGACAAGATCCTCGCCGATCAATAATCCCATTCTGCCACAGGGAAGATCGACAGTGGCCCAATGATCCCCGGCTGTCGCCCATGTCCTTTCCTGTTGATTTAAATGGATCTTTCGATAACTGCCAAGCAAACCAGCAGGGCCAATGGCAACGGCCGTGTTGTAAAGATTGCCTTTGGCCGCCTCGATTATCCCGATTACCAACGTCATTTGCAGAGTGATTGCCAGCTTTGTCACTGCCGCTAATTCCGCGCCATCTAAATGCAAAGCCTGATCGGCATGCTGGAATGCGCCGGTCAGTGACAGCTCGGGAAATACCATCAGTTCGCTGCCATTTTGTCGCGCAGCAGTCGCTAATCGTCTGATTTCAAGAAGATTACTCTGCACGTCATTCAGCGGTTGAAACTGGCCAACCGACACGGTTGACTGTTTTCCTACAGGCAATGGCGAGCGCTGATAAAGGCCGAAGAAGTCCAGCGGATTCCAGGTAAAGCTGTCGTTCATCAGTTCCAGATAGGTTTCTGGACGTCGCTGAGTCACGCGCGAGGCTTTTTCTCCTCGCTGTAGCAGAATTTCGCCTCTCACCACACCATTGCCACTGTCTATGCTGGACTGCACGCTGCCGTCAGGATTAATGATGCAACTACCGCCGCTAAACTGCACGCCTCGCTCCAGCCCCCAGCGATTGCTTTCAACGAGATAACAGTCATTTTCCCAGGCGCGATTGATCCAGTAAGGCGCCGGAGTTCGCTCTGCCAGCCAGTTGCTGATATGGCAGATAATTTCGGCATTCTGCACTCCGGCCAAACGAGCAGTTTCAACAAAGTGGATATCCATGCAAATAAGCATTGCGATTCTGCCGACTGGCGTGTCGAATACCGCATGTCCTTTATCGCCATTGGCTGCCCATTTCGGCTCTGAAATATACGGATGCGTTTTGCGGTGGGTGCCTATTACCCCTTCAGGCCCAATCAGCACCGCCGAGTTGTAATAGAGATGAGTGGTGGCATCGACCTCGGGCATGCCAACCACCAAATAACACTGGTGACGCGCCGCCAGCTCGGCAAAGCGCCGCGTCGTCGCGCCAGGAATGGTGTCTACATAGGGAGCGACCTCTTCGCGGCTTTGCCAGCAATAACCGCTGACCGCCATCTCAGGCATCACCAGCAGTTTCGCGCCTTGTTCGGCGGCCTGCTCGCAAAGTTTCAGCAGAGCCGCGATGTTCTCTTCCTGGCGAAACATCTTAGGTTCGAACTGTATCGCAGCAACGTTCAATGTCATGGTTGATCTCCAGCATGGGGCAGTGGGTTTCATGTCGATAATGAATTGATATCTAATGAATTAGCCATGCGGAGAATTAAGCAATTGTGATGCCAAACAAAAGAGTACGTTTAACTCTATGAATATAAAGTGTTTTTCAAGATAAGGCGCCAGTCAACGCGTTCAGCCAAGAGCAACCTGCTTCAAAACAGAGCAGGCTTTAGGCAGGATAAGTATTAAGCCTGGCAAACTCTTTAATCATCCAGTCGATGAATACGCGTACGCGTGGAGAAAGTTGGCGATTCTGCGGATACAGCACTGAAACTTGCAGCGAACCTGCGGGGAATTGCGGCAAAATATGCACTAAAAGACCTTGTGCCAGATCGGCCTCCACGCCGTAATGTGGAACCTGAATAATGCCTAATCCTCGCCGCGCCGCTTCTTTCAAACTTTCAGAACCACTAACGGAAATACTGGTCAGCAGGCTGATAACTTTTTCTTTTCCTTCAATATAAAAGCTCAACGGCAGAATATTGCCTGAGGCGCTTGAACGGAAACCCACCATTTTATGTTGCTGCAACGATGCCAAATCCTGCGGAAAACCAAATTTTTCAAGATATTGCGGACTAGCACAGGTCACTTCCTGAAAACGGCCAAGCGGTCGGGCTACCATATCACTGTCTTTTGGCTCACCCACCCGGATCACGCAGTCGATGCCTTCGCGTACCAAATCTACCAGCCTGTCGCCCTCACTGACTGCCATTTCAATATCTGGATACAGCGCTAAAAAATCTGTTAGCCCGGGGAAAACAAAATGACGGGCCAGTGCGGGATTGACATCAATACGCAGCAGCCCCTTGGGTTTAGCATCGGCAAAGGCCATTTCAGCGTCTTCGACATCGGCCAGAATACGCAGGCAACGCTGGTAATAGGCTTCGCCATCCAGGGTTGGGCTCACGTGGCGGGTCGTTCGTTGCAGCAAGCGGACCTTCAGGCGAGTTTCCAACTGTTTAATCGCATCGGTCACTGTCGATCGCTTTAAATCCAAACCCTCTGCCGCCTGAGTAAAGCTTCGCAACTCAACGACTCGGGTGAACAGCCGCATGCTGTCGAGTTTATCCATCAGTATGGCCTTTATTGTTCATTATTTTCGGATAGTGAAAACGAATATTGGGGGATTATTCGCCGTAGTTCATAGTGCATGATTTGTTCACCGGCCAGCAAGCCTGGCTTTATCCAATAGCGGCTAGAGGAAAAACATTATGACCATTCAACACGCAGAAAATAAAGTCGCGTTAATAACCGGCGCATCACGCGGTATCGGCGCAGCGATAGCGCAACGTCTGGCCGCAGACGGTTTTAACGTGATTGTTAATTACGCTCGCGGTGCGGCGGAGGCTGAAGCTTTGGTGCAGAAAATTGTTTGGGCAGGCGGAAAGGCGATTAGCGCGCAGGCGGATGTCAGCGATGCTGCTGCGGTGCGTAAAATGTTCGACAGCGCCGAGCAGGCCTTTGGTGGCATTGATGTGTTAGTCAACAACGCCGGGATCATGTCACTTTCCTCGATTGCCGACTTTGATGATTCGGCTTTCGACCGGCTGATCGACATTAATCTGAAAGGCACCTTTAATACCCTGCGAGAAGCGGCAAAACGCCTGCGCCACGGCGGTCGAGTCATTAACTTTTCTTCCAGCGTAGTCGGTTTGTACCAGCCGACGTATGGCGTCTATGCCGCGACCAAAGCAGCAGTAGAGGCGATGAGCAAAGTGTTGACCAAAGAGCTTCGTGGCCGGGAAATTACCGTTAATGTGATAGCTCCCGGACCGACGGCAACTGAACTGTTTCTGGACGGAAAATCACCGCAGCTGGTGGAGCATATCGCCAAACTTGCGCCGCTCGAGCGCCTCGGTCAGCCGCAGGACATTGCCGCCAGCGTGGCCTTCCTGGCTGGCCCCGATGGCGCATGGGTCAATGGACAGACGATCAAAGTTAACGGCGGTATAATCTAGCCGCCAGTCTGTAGATACTCTCTCTGGGGATATCTTTTTTAATCCTCAATATAGCGCAGGTTCTTTTTTGCTCGTTGATCAACCTCAAGACTGAAAATATCGGGGCGAGAATAGTGACCAACCGGGTCGAAATCGTAGCGCGCGCCAACCAAATCATCGGTGTTGATCTCGGCAGTCAGTAGCCCTGATTCGCCTTTAAATGGACCCGCCAGCACATCGCCCAGCGGGCCGACAATCACCGAGCCACCGTTGATCAACGGGCGTTGGTCGTCCCAGTGTTTAACCTTGATGCCAAGCTGAGCCGGCGAGGACTGAAACTGGCAGGCGCCGACGACAAACATTCGCCCTTCGTGAGCGATATGGCGCATCGAGCATTGCCAAATATCACGCTCATCTACTGTCGGCGCACACCACACCTCAACGCCTTTGCCGTACATCGCCATGCGCAGCAGCGGCATATGATTTTCCCAGCAAATAGCGCTGCCGAGGCGGCCCACCTTGGCGTCAACAACCGGCAAAGTAGATCCGTCGCCCTGGCCCCAAATCAGTCTTTCAGTTCCTGTTGGCATCAGTTTGCGATGTTTGGCGACCACGCCTTTACCGGGTTCAATAAATAACGAAGAGCAGTAGAGTGTTGAGCCGCTGCGTTCAATCACGCCAATCACCAGGCTGGCTTGCGTTCGAGTAGATAATTCTGCCAGCGCCTCTGTTTCTGCACCGGGTACGTCGACGGCATTATGAAAATAGCGTGTAAAATCCTCACGGCCTTCCGGAAGGCGATAACCCAGTCGAGTACCAAAGATTTCACCTTTCGGATAACCTCCGAGCAGGGCTTCGGGCATCACCACCAGACTGGCACCAGAATTGATAATTTGTTGTTCATAAGACAGAATTTCTTCCAGCGTCGCGGCTTTTCCTGCCGGAGAGGAACCAATTTGCAGGGCAGCAATAATTGAAGCAGGCATAAAATTATCTCGACTCGAAGAGGATGAATTTCTATTCTGCTCAATTCCTGACATTAATCTATGCCGATTCATTTATGACTGATATTGATAAAATTAATATCGAGGCTATCGATCTCAATCTGCTGAAAGTGCTCGAAGCTTTGCATGAAGAGGGCAGTGCCAGCCGTGCAGCTGTGCGTCTCGGACTGACCCAGTCAGCGGTGAGCGCCGCGCTCGGACGATTACGCCGTCTGTATGACGACCATCTTTTTGTCCGTACCGGACGTGGATTAGCCCCGACGCTGCGCGCCAATGAGCTAAAACCGCTGGTCAGTGAGGCGCTCGATAAGTGCCGGCAAAGTCTGCAACTGGTATCGGGCGTGCGTGCCGGTTATGCCGGACGTTCCCTGTCTCTAGGCCTTTCAGACGATTTCGAACTGGCGTTGGGCAGGCAGTTAATTGACCGCCTGGAGCAGGAAATGCCCGGCTTGCGCATTGTGTTTCGCCAAACGCACAGTCGTATCGTCGGTGAGATGCTGATGAATCGAGAGGTAGATTTAGCCATTGCCTCAGGGGGATTTACCTCGGCGGCGGTGGGCAGTGAAACTCTGGGGGAAGGTCGCTATGCCTGTTTAATCGACTCTCGCCAACCGCTGATGGCCGGAGAAATCGATAACAATAATCATCTGAGTCTACAGGCTTTTTTGCGCCGCCAGCATTTGCTGATCTCATCGGGTGGCTTTATCGGTATGGTAGATGAAGTGTTGATTCCACAGGGTTTAAAGCGTTCTATCAGGGCTTCGACCACCCATTTTGCAGCATTGCCGTATTTATTGCTGGGCAGTGACGCGCTGGCAACAATCCCTCTGCATGCAGCCAGAACATTAGCGGCGTTCCACCCCTTGAAATTACTCTTTCCGCCAGTATCTATGCCTGCCTATTCGGTTAATCTTGGCTGGCGACGCGATGCGTTGCGCGATCCGGCGGTGGTAAAGATGAAGCAGATTATCAGTGAGATTTTTTCCGGCTTCGACTGGCAAAGCGAAGCCGGTGGGCAATGATGGCTAGCTCAGCACGGGCCTGGTTTTCATTCTTTCACTAAGCCAGCGCGGACGGTAGAACATCACCAGATTACCCAGCAGAATCAACGCCAGACCAATAACCGCATTGGTATGCCATTGATAACCTTCATAGAAGGTGGATACAGTCAAGGCAACCAGCGGGAATAGCAGCGTACTGTAGGCCGCCTGACTGGCTCCGATGCGGGCCACGAGTGTGAAATAAAAACCAAATGCGACTACAGAACCAAATACCGCCAGATAGACCAGCGATCCGGTGTAGCTTGCAGTCAAGTGAACGGCAAAAGAATCTCCCTGAGCCAGACTTAGCAGCAACATTACTGCGGCGCCGTAACTCATGGCGTAAGCATTGGTACTGAGCATATCCAACCCATGTTTTTTGTGTCTGGTACTGATCATATTGCCCAGAGAAAACCCGTAAGTGCCGAGCATGCTGAGGCCAATGCCTTTAAGCAGCTCCGGGGCAATGTGTGCCGCGCTAAGGTCATGCCAGAACAACATCACAATGCCGACCAACCCCAAAATAGTGGCCGGGATCAGCGCGGGTGACATTTTTTGGCGGAAGAAAAGCATGCCATTGAAGGCATTAAACAATACCGCCATTGAGAAAATAACTGATTCCAGGCCACTGCTTATATAGGCTGCCGCGTGATAAAAACAGTAAAAATTAAAGGCAAAAACACAGCACCCCTGTGCGACACAAAAAAGATGATCTTTAATCGCAATTTTACGTAAACGACGCGTGACCAGCAGAAAAATCATTAATACCGCTGCGGCCATTAAAAAACGGTAAAAAATAGAAACGGTGACCGGCACGACACCTTGTTGAAGATAGATGGCAAACCAGGTGGTGCCCCAAATCAATATTACGGAAATATACAGCAGCGCATTCATAGAGTTATCCGGCCTGAAGAGAAATAATTTTCGTTGATTATCCTTTCAGGCAATGACAGTTGCCTTTCTGTGATTGCGGTCAGTTGCATATTCTTGCGGTTTATTTTCTAAAAAGGCGGTCAATGCTCGCGCTCGACCCTGCCAAAACAGTAAACTAACGCTATTCATTCACCAGGGAGTCAGACTATGCCACGCCGCTATCAGTCGTTCGAAACGCTGACCAAGCATCATGCCACCCTGCACGACACCGTGCATTTAGGGTCTGGCATACAGTTGGCTGCCTGGTCGAATAAAAATGACTGCGTTACTCAGGAGGATCCTGATCACCACACGCTGAGTTTATACATTGCGGACGGCTATGAGTGCTATCACAAAACGCGCTCTGGCTGGCAAAATGGCGGCGGCCCGGATCGGTTTTGTCTGATGCCGAAACATAACGTTTCGAGTTGGGACGTGCGCGGTGATCTATCGTTTGTACATATGTATTTCACTGATGATCATTTGCGTAATGTGATTGAACAAACCTGGGATCGCAGTCCGGCGAATATTCTCGTAGACGAGCATGTTTTCAGCGAAGATCAGCAAATAACCCAGCTTTATCGACACTTTTTATTGAGTTGTCAGTGGCAGGAAAACAGCAATCAGCTGATGCTGAGCACCGCCACCAATCTGCTGGTAACCCATCTTGCCCGCAGTTATACCCATCTGCAGTGGGCGCTGCCAACCGTGCGCGGAGGCCTGTCACCTTCAGTGCTAAATCGCGTTAAGGAGTATATTCACGGCCATCTTGGCTCCTCGTTGCAACTGTCAGAACTGGCTGATATCGCAGGCCTTAGCGAATATCATTTTGCTCGCATGTTCAAACAATCAATGGGCGTCGCACCGCATCAGTATGTAATGAATGCGCGGTTGATCCGCGCCGAAAGTTTGTTGCGTAATACCCAGTTAGATATTACGACCATCGCGCTGGACTGCGGATTCAGTTCCCCGAGTCATTTCAGTAATCGTTATAAGTCATTGCGTGGTATTGCCCCTTCCTCACTGCGCCAGAATTCGTTGCGCAAACTCTAAATATTGTTTTCTTGCTGTCCCATTACACCCTTTTCAGTGATAGGTTATTTCAGTTTGATAAAGAAGGGTTATAACTCAAATGCCAAAATCCGCTCCGCAAATTGAAACCTCAAGATTAATCCTGCGCGGTCATGTCATTGATGACTTTAATACTATTGCCGACCTGTGGGCAGACCCGGAAATGGTACGCTTTATTGGCGGGGTGCCTTCTAGTCGCGAGGCGAGCTGGACCCGGCTTCTGCGCTATGTTGGGCACTGGCAGCTAATGGGATTTGGCTATTGGGTGATTATCCATAAAGATTCGGGCCAATTTGTTGGCGAAATCGGTTTTGCAGACTTTCAGCGAGAAATGCAGCCTTCGATGGATAACAAAGCCGAAATGGGATGGGTGCTAAGTCCGAAGTTTCACGGCAAGGGTTACGCCAGCGAAGCCGCTATGGCGGTACTGGACTGGGCCGACACCCATATTCCACGTCAGGTTTGCTGCATCATTAATCCAGAAAACGGGCCGTCTATTCGCCTGGCCGAGAAGAATGGTTTTACCCTCCAGGCAGAAACGTCTTATCAGGGCGCCAAAGTCCGTCTGTTTACCCGCCCCGTGGTTGTAAAACTAACAGCGAACATCGCTGATGGAGAAAACCGGTTATGTTGAAAATATTGGGAAAATCGACGTCGATAAATGTTCGTAAAGTGTTGTGGACCTGCCATGAACTCGGATTGGACTATAGCCATGAAGAATATGGCGGGGATTTTAAATCGACGACGACAGAAGAATTTAAGGCGCTGAATCCTAATTCTCTGGTGCCGGTAATTATTGATGACGAATATGTGTTGTGGGAATCCAATACTATTTGCCGTTATCTTGCGGGCAGAGAAGGGCGCGACGATTTGCTACCGCAGTCGCCACGCGAAAGAGCCAAAGTCGAGCAGTGGATGGACTGGCAGCTAGGCGATCTTAATAACGCGTGGCGCTATGCCTTTATGTCTCTTGCCCGGCATAGCCCGGCACACAGCGATCCCGACTTGCTTGCGGGGAGTATCAGCGAATGGAATCGTTTGATGGAAATTGTCGAGCTTCAATTGCAAAGAAGTGGAAACTATATTCTCGGCGAACGTTTTACCCTGGCAGACGTGGTGATTGGCATGTCTGTGAATCGTTGGGTTATGACTCCGATGGCTCGGCCAACCCTTTCTGCGGTGTTTTCTTACTATGAACGCCTAAATCAACGCGAGGGATATCAACTGTTTGGCCGTAATGGCAGCGTTTGATTTTAGATAATTTGCCCCTGACCGAGGCTTCGGCAGGGGCAGTAAATTAATTTTAAATAATTACTTAAAATCAACCATCATTAGCTCTGGAATAGAATAGCCACGAGTTGAACTAACGCATTTATCAATATATTGAGTAAACGGCATTGGGCGTGGAATACCTAAATCCAGCAGGCGTTTATTATCAAATTTCACATTCAACTGTGCAAAGCCGCCGTATAACTTAATGGCGCGAAGAATTATTTTATCATTACACGGACCGAGAACATCTTTGAATTGCTTCCGAATGCCGGTAAATTCTTGATAACTTATTGTCTCATACTCTTTAATAATTGCCGGCGCGTTATTCGCCTTGGCAATATATTCATCTATGGCGTAGAAAGGTGTACAAAGTTCTTCGCCAGACGAAATATGATAAAAGTCGTGTTTAATATCTTCATTCAGGCAAAGATTAACCAACGCCATTGCGCAATAATCTACCGGAATAATGTCAACTTTATCCTGAATCTGGCAGGTGAACTTTTTAAGTTTAACCGCCATTAGGAATACCCAGAAAATGCTGCTCGATGGAGCGCAACCATATTGCGTGTGGCCAACAATAATTGAAGGACGTGCCACCACGAAAGGCAGTTCCGGGCACAGTTCGCGCACGCGATTTTCCAGCTCTCGCTTGGACGCGGTATACTGCACCAAGTCTTCATTATGCGTATTATCAGGCATATTTTCATAGAAAACGCTGTCTTTGTCTGGCATCGAGGCCATAGCGGTTCCTACGTGGACAAAACGCTTCAGGCTTTTTACTTTTGCCATCCGTTGAGCAAAAGCTAAAGAGCCGTCGACATTAACGCGCCACAGTGCCGGGTTATTACCGAAAGATGCAATCGCTGCGCAGTTAATAACGTACGAAACTAATTCAATACGAGGATCTTGAACAAAATCCTCAGGTTCTCCCAGATCGCCAATTAAAATGTTTTCTTCTTTTATCGTGGCTAGCTGTGAAGGAGTTAATCCAAACTTTTCTAAATTATTTCTTATTCTTAATAATCCAGCTGCAGAGTTTTCAGCACGGACTAAAAGTAATAGGTTAAATGGATTATTTTGGTATTGGCGTAATAAATTTTCTACAACAGCACCACCAACAAAGCCGGAGGCGCCTGTAATGAGAATGCTTTGCATTTTTTAAATCTCAACGGGAGGACACACAGCTCACACTATCACCTATTTGTTAAACCATTCTTATACTGAACCTCGTGGAAAATAAACGGAGGTTAAACGGATGGTGGGAAATATGTTAGTTTAGTATTAACCTTAGTTTTACATTAATAAATATTTTTATTTAATTTTTAATATGTCCGAATTGATAGATATTAGTGATGTCGTTGCTCACTTTATTATCTTCATTGTCTTTTGCAAATTTTTCTTTATGAGCTGAAAGTCGGAATGCGGGCTCTTGACGTCGAAGTAAAATTGTCAGCTATTTTCTGTGTTCAAAAATTGCGGTAAAGATCTCTGCCTTCAACGTATGCAGTGAGGTATGACTACGATAAACTGAGGGCAACAGGCTATCCTGAAGGGTAGCAATAGCGAAGGATTAAAGGAATTTTGTGCGGGGAGATTCCCACGCGCGCATAAATAAGGTACAAGGCTGCATGAAAATCCCAAATAGAATCCAACCTCTGGTGGATGACGGCCTGATCGATGATGTGGTCCGTCGACTGAAAAGTGGCAAAGAGGCCGACGTGTACACCGTTTTATGCGGTGAGGAAATCCGCTGCGCCAAGGTTTATAAAGAAGCCACTCAGCGCAGCTTCAAGCAGGCCGTTCAGTACCAGGAAGGGCGTAAAGTCCGCAACAGCCGCAGTGCGCGCGCCATGCAAAAGGGTTCTAAGTTTGGTCGCAAACAGCAGGAAGAAACCTGGCAGACGGCTGAAGTCGATGCGCTATTCCGACTGGCCAACGCCGGTGTGCGCGTCCCACAGCCCTATATCTGCCTCGATGGTGTGCTGTTGATGGAACTTATCACCGATGGCGAGGGCTTGGTTGCACCACGTTTAAGTGATGTCACTTTTACCGAACAGGAAGCGGTAACAGGGCACGACATTATGATCCGTAATATCGTACGTATGTTATGCGCCGGAATCGTGCACGGCGATCTGTCAGAATTCAACGTGCTGCTGGACGCGCAAGGTCCGGTGATTATCGATCTGCCTCAGGCCGTGGATGCCTCTGCCAATAACCATGCAGAATCCATGTTCGAGCGCGACGTAAACAATATGACCGATTTTTACGGCCAATTTGCCCCTGAGTTGCTGAAAACGCGTTACGCCAAAGAGATTTGGGCGCTGTATGAAGAAGGCAAACTCACACCACAAAGCGTATTGACCGGCCAGTTTGCCGAAGATACTCACGCAGCCGATGTCGATTCTTTGCTGGATGAAATCACTGCTGCAGAAGACGAATACTATGATCGCCAACGTGCTCTGAAAGAAAGAGACTAAAGGTTCCTCGCAAATCCTTCCCGAAATAATATTTCCTGCGCCGCTGTGGATAACAAAAAATCTGACAGCGGGTTAGCCGCCTCGTAGCACTGCGCAAAAGCATAATCCGCCTGAATATTATAATTCTCCGGTATGTCTATCACGGCTAGGTCCTTGCACAACCTCAAACGACGCGCATAGCTGGCATAGCCGACGAACAGGTCACACTGGCCGCCACGAATCAACCACGCAGCAGCGAGCTCTCCATTTGGAACACTTTGGCTCGCCGGGCCGCCTACCAGTTTGAGTGACGATTGCTGTAAATATTCGCCCAAACCAGCATGGTGCCTTTCAAGAGTGTCGAACAGCTGCCAGGTATAATCTCCAGAAGGATCGGCAAGCGGGGTGGAAGTGCCGACTTTCAGCGCACGGTTGCCCAACAATGCCAGCCACGAGGGTTGAGCAGCGAGCAATTCTTTGCGTGCCGTCAGGCATAGGCGGTTACGGGTAAAAACCTCGACGCGAGAAGCCAGCCCGAGTGCTTTCAGGCGCTGGGGATGGGCAATATTGGCAGAAGCGAACAGATCAGGGCGCTCACCTTGCTCAATGGATTCTCTTAGCAATCCGGCAGGACCAAATCGAGTATCGACCTCAATACCGCTTTGCAGGGTAAAAGATGCCATCAGAGGTTGCCAGACTGCACGCAGGCTTCCAGCCGCCAGTACTTTAAGCGACAATCCGCTCATCAGGATTTGTTTCCGGCTTTGGTTGTAGCAGCTTCTGGGGCCACATAGTTGGTGCGATAAAATTTCTGATAATACGCATTTGCCTGTTTCTGCATATCAATGTCGCTAAACTTCTGCGGATAAAGCTTTTTCGCCATCCACAGTTCACCGATTGCCAGCGCTTCGGGCATTGGATAACCCCACGCCTTGGCGTACTCGGGCATTAAATAGACGCGATGATTTTTTACTGCATCTATGACCTGCCATTTGGGATCGCGCTCGATCTCGCCGACAACCTTTGGATAACGGTCCTGTACGAAAATAACCTGCGGATCCCAGGCGATCACCTGCTCGAGACTGACCTGTTTGAATCCTTTGACTGTTGATTCTGCGACATTAAAAGCTCCGGCATGATTCATCATCAATCCGGTATATTTGCCGGAACCATAAGTGGTGAGGTCGGGGTTAGCCATATAGACCCGAACGCGCTGCCGGGGTGAAATGGATTGCAGCCTGTCGCTGACCATTTTACGTTGCGCAAAGGTGTATTTTATCAGCTCATCAGCCTGATGCTGGCGATTAACGACTTCACCAATCAAGCGTATACCGTTTTTTAGTCCCTGGTTATAGGCCTGCTCTTCGTTGTCCATCACCGGGTTCATTTTAGCTTCCTCACCCGGTTTATCCTGACGTAAAGAGATAGCCACCACCGCGATGCCAGCCTTGGAAATCTGCTCGATCATCTCCTTTGGCGCGTAGTTGGTGACGAAAACCACCTGCGGATGCAGCGCAACCAGACTTTCTAAATCGACGTGCGTCAAATCCCCTAGAGCCGGGGTTTTAAGCAAAGCCGGATCGAGCCGCGCGTAGCCATCACCGAGCTGTTGTTTCCAATTTGCGAGCACGCCAACAATCTTGCTGCTGGCGTCTAATTGAACCAGCAAGTTAAGGGTCTGGTGTTGAAGCACGACAACCCTGTCAACCTGATCGGGAATCGTCACCTGACGCCCAAGCTGGTCAGTAACCTGTCGTGACGCCAAGGCTGAAAATGAACACCAACTCAGCGCGCCGGCGAGTACGACTATTTTGAAAGTATTAGCCCTGGTATTGGAAAGTTTTTGCAAAGTGCTCACCGAGAAACCTCAATATACGTTGTGTTTTTCAGTATATAGCGGTGAGCGCTTTATGAACATCGCAACGCTTATTTACGCCCTTCAACGAGCATTCTTACCGCCAGGCCGCTGAGCACGGTGGCCATCAGCCAGCGCTGAATCAGGGTCCACAGCGGGCGGCCAGCCAGAAATGCGGCGATATAACCGGCGGAAAGGGCGATCAGCGCATTCACACAAAAGCTAATCATAATTTGTGCGCTGCCAAGTACCATCGACTGCATTAACACATGGCCTTGTGCGGGCACGATAAACTGCGGCAGCAGGGAGAGATAAAGCACGGCCGCTTTTGGGTTCAACAAATTAGTAAACAACCCCATGGTGAAAAGTTTACGCGGGCTATCTTTTGCTAATTCGCGGACCTGAAAAGGCGAGCGGCCTCCGGGGCGAATCGCCTGCCATGCCATATACAGCAGGTAGACTGCGCCACAAAAACGCAGGGTATCGTAGGCAAAAGGCACGGCCATCAATAGCGCGGTGATGCCGAGCGCCGAGAACACCATATAAAAAACAAACCCCAACACCACGCCGCCCAGCGAGATAAGCCCGGCTTTTGGGCCTTGGCAGATAGAGCGTGAGATCAGATAAATCATATTTGGACCTGGGGTCAGGACCAGTCCAAGGGCGATGAGCATAAAAGGCAACAGGTGGGCGGCATCAGGCATGGCATTCTCCAGAAAGGTTTTAGAAAACTCACTCCGCTAGATATAGAGGTTTTGCTCAACTTTTAGCAAGCGCTTGTCATACTTTGTTCATCGTTTTTGGGTCAAACTGTCATAAAGCCGTGCAATGTTACTTTCCGGACAGGTAAAAATCGTTAACCGGAGAGGCCATGTACAGCGATACCCGAAAACTGATTTCACTGCAAAATCCCGCGGTGCTGGTTGTGGCGCATCGTGGCGTATGGACGCGCGCTCCTGAAAATTCTCTTTCCGCCCTGGAAGAAGCCATCAGCGTAGGGGCAGATATTATTGAGATCGATACCCAGACCACCGCCGATCATCAGTTAGTGGTAATGCATGACGCCTGGCTAGACAGAACCTGCGACCATCAGGGCGAGGTAGTACATATGCCGTTCTCCGAGGTGCGCCGAGCACGTCTTCGTGGCAGTGATGGCCGTGCAGGAATGGTGGTCAGCGAAGAGCGAGTGCCTCTGCTGGAAGAACTGCTCGAGGAAGCCCGTGGACGCATCATTGTCAATATTGATATCAAATTCGAGCGCGATCGTCAGCGAGTCATGGACCTGATACTGGACATGAATATTGCCGACGGCGTGCTGCTTAAAAGCAAAATCGATCTCGCGACCCAGACTTTCCCACTGGATATGACCGACAGTCAACGCCGTATTCCCTTCATGCCAATAGTTACTGCCAATTCTGGAAGCTTTGCCGAAGATTTACGAAAAATCGAGGACTTTGGCGCGCAAATAGTGGAGCTTAACTTCTCTGATTTGACGGATGTGACGGCGGCAAAAGAAGAATTAAGGCGTCTGGGGATCCGTCTGTGGGTGAATACGCTGGATGAGTCTCACCCGCTGGATTATTGTGATAGCCGCGCTCACCAGCATCCGGGAGACGTCTGGGGTACGGTGATTGAGGCGGGTTTTGGCGCAATTCAAACTGACAGCGTCAGCCAATTGCGTCGTTGGTTAAAGGATAAAGGACGTTAAAATGAAAACCGAAATTTCCGATCGCTTGCAGATTGCCAGCAAGATTGCCGCGCAGGCGGCCGAACTGGCGCTGAGCTTCTTTCACCGCCGTAGCGAGATTGACGTCAGCAGCAAACGAACCCAGGATTTTGTTTCTGAGGCTGACGTGGCGGTCGAAGAGTTTATCCGCCAACAGTTACATGAAAACTTTCCAGGCGACCCCATCATTGGTGAAGAGATGGGCGGCCATTTAAGCGATGCGGCCTGTTGGGTGATCGATCCGATTGATGGAACGTCCAATTTTTTGCGCGGCTCGCCGCTGTGGGGCGTTTCGTTGGGGCTGGTGGAGCGTCATCGGCCGGTGATAGGCGTCGTGGTGCTGCCCGTGCTTAACGAACTATTTGCAGCAGAAAGCGGCAAAGGGATCTTTCTCAACGGCAAACCTTTTACTCGAGACGATCGTTTTGCGGATATTCAAGTGCTGTCGCTGGGCGATAGTGCCGACGATCAGCTAGGCGAGGCTTCGGCATTTTATCGCGGGTTGCGCGAGGCTGACTGGTCGGTACACTGCTACCGGTGTACCACGGTGGGCATGGTGTTTGCTGCGAAAGGCGTAATAGACGGACATCTGCAACGCCGCACCACGCTGTGGGATATTGCTGGTGGCGCGGTGCTATGTCAGGAAGCTGGACTGGAAACGGTAGTTAATTTCGGTAGCGAAGGGATCCGTCATTTGTCGGTTGCCGCCGGAACACCAGCTTTGATGGCTGCCGTCAGGCCGCTTTGGCCTGACCTGGCGCCACGTTAACTTGAGCCGGGTTGGATTGAGATGTCGCAACGAAACAACCCGCCGCAAGTCTGTTTAGGCAAAGTAAAACCATGCGGTTTCAATCAAACCCTCATTCACTTCAAACACGGCAATGCTTTCAATGGGCAAATCGCCCAACCCGTGGATTTTCTCCAGGTCAAAGACTTTATTGCCTAACACGGTGCGCGAGACCAGCTCGGCCTTTAGTTTGGGATTATTGAATCTATGAGCGGCGTAGAATTCGCTAAGTTGCTGTTTCCCTTACATTGCCGGCTCGAGAGAGGGCATGCGAAAGGCAGTAAATGATTCACTAAAGCAGGAGACAAAGGTCTCAAGATCGTGTTGATTATAGGCGGCGAACTGTTTTTCAATGACGGCAGTAACATTATCCATTATCAATCCTTATTGAATTTTAATCCTATTTAAATGAATTTTTATTCAATTTGGTATTTTTGTACTTTCTTGTCAACATCATTGTGCGATAACTCCTGAATAGCTCTTGGGAGATGATCAGTAGTCTATAGTTAACAATTAATTATGATCATAACTCTGGAGTGGAATGCATGATAATCCTACATCACCTGAACAACTCGCGTTCGCAGCGAATTTTGTGGATGCTAGAAGAGTTGCAGCTGCCTTATACGATTGAGCGCTATCAGCGTGACGAGAAAACCATGCTGGCACCCGCCTCGTTAAAAAAAATTCACCCGCTGGGTAAGTCGCCGGTGTTGCAGGATGGTGACCTGATTATTGCTGAGTCGGGCGCGATTATTGAATATCTGCAAGAAACCTACGACCCGCAAAATACCCTGAAACCAGACGATGCCGCCGAGCGCCTGCAGTATCGTTACTGGCTGCATTATGCCGAAGGTTCGCTGATGCCGTTGCTGGTCATGAAGCTGATTTTTGGACGTCTGGGCAAGCCGCCGATGCCGTGGCTGATCCGCCCGATTGCGGGTGCGATCGGCAAGGGCGTACAGCAGAATTATATTGATAAGCAACTCGCTACTCATGCGACTTATCTCGAAGACCATCTCAGTAAAAATGCCTGGTTTGCTGGCGATGAATTTAGCGCAGCGGATATCCAGATGAGCTTCCCGATAGAAGCATTCGAAACCCGTGGCCCGATGGATAAATGTCCACATCTGCAACGTTGGCTGGATACCATCAAGGCCCGACCCGCTTATCAGCAGGCATTGAAGCAGGGTGGCCCCTACCAGATCGGCCGTTGATCCTGCCAATAAAGATCCTCCTCGCGGGGATCTCTAAAAAGGGATCTTTTAACGCCATGCAGCCGGGTTTTGCGCAGTAAGGAGCGTTTTAAAGTTAACCTTTCGCAACTTTTTAGTTTGAATGCCTTTAAAGTGAGCGAAAATCCGAAAAACATCGCCAAACGCAGTTGAAACTGGAGCATTAAAGGCTGGATAATCGTTTGCTTGGTCGTATCTACGATTTTTACAACCGCCGTACGCGATGAGAGTTAACCGTTTGCCCCGACTTTATGTTGATTATTCGACGATGTCTAACGCCGTTGAACAACTTCATGCATCCTTTAGTCGGGTAGGGAAGCGAACGACAAGAAACGATTTCATAATGACCACGCAGGCATTTCAGTAGCACATTCAGAGGACTCCATCATGTCTCAACACCAGTCTCAAGCGGGCGGCAGCGTGACGCCTAAAGGATCGCTTGATGCTTTCTTCTCGATAAGCGCGCGCGGCAGCAATGTTCGACAAGAGCTTATCGCAGGCCTCACGACTTTTCTGGCGATGGTTTACTCGGTCATCGTTGTTCCCTCGATGCTGGGTAAGGCCGGATTTTCTCCAACCGCCGTTTTTGTGGCTACCTGCCTGGTCGCCGGTTTTGGTTCGCTGCTAATGGGGCTGTGGGCCAATCTGCCATTGGCGATCGGCTGCGCGATTTCTCTGACCGCCTTTACCGCCTTCAGCCTGGTTATTGGCCAGCACATCAGTGTGCCAGTCGCGCTCGGTGCGGTGTTTCTGATGGGCGTGCTGTTCACTGTTATCTCCGTTACCGGTATTCGCTCGTGGATTTTGCGCAACTTGCCGACCGGCGTTGCGCACGGCACCGGGATTGGTATTGGTCTGTTTTTGCTGCTGGTAGCCGCCAACGGCGTGGGTCTGGTTATCAAGAACCCGCTGGATGGTTTACCGGTCACGCTCGGCGCTTTTACCTCATTTCCAGTGGTCATGACATTATTGGGACTGGCCGTGATTTTTGGTCTGGAAAAGCTGCGCGTGCCGGGTGGTATCCTGCTGGTGATCATTGCAATTTCTGTTATTGGCCTGATTTTCGACCCAGCGGTGAAGTATCACGGCCTGTTTGCCATGCCCTCTCTGTCGGATGCCGGGGGGCACTCGCTGTTCTTTAATCTCGATATTTTGGGCGCTATGAAAGCCGCCGTATTACCGAGCGTACTGGCTTTGGTCATGACCGCAGTGTTTGATGCAACGGGCACGATTCGCGCTGTCGCAGGTCAGGCTGACTTGCTGGATAAAGACGGGCAGATTATCAATGCCGGTAAAGCGTTGACCGCCGATTCAATGAGCAGCATTTTTGCCGGTTTGGTTGGCGCGTCACCGGCGGCAGTCTATATCGAGTCCGCGGCGGGCACGGCGGCAGGCGGTAAAACGGGTTTAACCGCTACCGTGGTCGGCGTCCTTTTCCTGCTGATGCTATTCTTGTCGCCGCTGTCTTATCTTGTTCCGGCCTATGCTACGGCCCCTGCGCTGATGTACGTTGGACTGCTGATGCTGAGCAATGTTACCAAGCTGGACTTCAGCGATTTTGTCGACGCAATGTCGGGTCTGCTGTGCGCCGTGTTTATCGTACTGACCTGTAATATCGTCACCGGCATTATGCTGGGCTTTAGCTCACTGGTGGTGGGGCGCATTTGTTCGGGAGAATGGCGTAAGTTAAATCTCGGCACCGTGATCATTGCCGTGGCGTTGGTAGTGTTTTACGCCGGAGGTTGGGCGCTTTAAATGATTTTTCACCCTTCCTCAATCAGCGAGGAAGGGTTTTTCACTCAGTCGCATTCATAATCCAACAAAATTTGTTAACAACATTTACACTTCAATTTTAAGACGTCTGCAAATTCTCTCCGCTACAAAAATGTTTTACTATCAAACTGTCGTGCAGGTTTAGCCTGCGTCCAGCTTTAAGCATTAACTAAAAACAAGAGTCTAAGGAAAGCATGGAAATATTTTTTACCATTCTGATTTTGATTCTGGTGGTGTCGCTCTCCGGTGTCGTTACCAGGATGTTACCGTTCCAGGTCCCACTTCCTCTGATGCAAATCCTCGTGGGGGCTTTGCTGGCCTGGCCTAACTTTGGTCTTCACGTCAATTTTGATCCCGATCTGTTCCTGGTGCTGTTTATCCCGCCATTGCTGTTTGCCGATGGCTGGAAAACGCCGATGCGCGAATTTTTGCACAAAGGGCGAGAAATCCTGGGCTTAGCGCTGGCATTGGTGCTGGTGACCGTCGTTGGGATTGGGTATCTGATTTATATGATGGTGCCGAATATCCCACTGGTCGCCGCTTTTGCGCTGGCTGCCGTGCTGTCACCGACCGATGCCGTGGCGCTGTCCGGTATTGTCGGTAAAGGCCGCATTCCAAAATCTATTATGGGCATCCTCGAAGGCGAGGCGCTGATGAACGATGCGTCGGGCCTGGTCGCGCTGAAATTTGCCATCGCGGTTGCTTTGGGAACGATGGTGTTTACAGTACAGGGCGCAACTGTTGAATTCCTTAAAGTGGCGGTTGGCGGCATTCTGGCGGGCGTTGCAGTCACCTGGTTGTACAGTAAATCACTGCGCATCATGAGCCGCTTGAGCGGGGATGACCCGGCTACGCAAATTGTTCTGCTGCTGTTGCTGCCTTTTGCCTCTTACCTTATTGCCGAACATATTGGTGTGTCGGGAATTTTAGCCGCCGTGGCCGCCGGGATGACCATCAGCCAGTCGGGGATTATCCGTAACGCACCGCTGGCGATGCGCCTTCGCGCCAACAGCGTCTGGGCGATGCTGGAGTTTGTTTTCAACGGCATGGTATTTATTCTGTTGGGCCTGCAGCTGCCGGGGATTCTTAAAACCTCGCTGGAATTGGCCACTCACGATACCAGCATTGAGACCTGGCACCTGTTTGCCGATGTCGGCATCATCTATTTTGCGCTATTGCTGCTGCGATTTGCCTGGTTGTGGCTGATGAAGAATTTCAGCAATCAACTGCTCAAGAAAAGGCCACTGAAATTCGGCAGTTTTTCGACGCGTGAACTGTGGGTTGCATCATTTGCCGGCGTACGCGGCGCGATTACTTTGGCCGGTGTATTGTCGATTCCTTACAGCCTGGCCGACGGTTCCGATTTCCCCTCTCGCTATCAGCTGGTATTCCTGGCAACGGGGGTGATTTTGTTCTCACTGATTGCCGGTGTGATTGCGCTGCCATTACTGCTGCGCGGGGTCGTGGTCGACAAATCATCCTATCGTGAAGAAGAACGCATGGCGCGATCGGTGGCTGCAGAAGTTGCAATCGAAAGTCTGCACAAGATGGAAGAACGCCTTGCCGCTGATTCGGAAGAGAATATCGATGAGCAAACGCTGAAAGAAATCAGCTCGCGCGTGGTGGGGAATTTGCGGCGTCGAACGGTGGGTAAAGATGATATCGAACAGGCCCTGATGCTTGAAAATCTCGAACGTCGCTTCCGTTTAACGGCACTGCGGGCCGAGCGTGGTGAGCTTTATCATCTTCGCGCGACGCAGCGAATCAGCAATGAAACGCTGCAAAAATTGCTGCACGATCTCGATCTGCTGGAAGCATTGCTGGTCGAAAAAGAAGTGTAATTTAACGCGATTAATGTGAAATCAAGATGCCCGCCGGTTGATTCCTGCGGGCATTTTTTATGCTTAACCGTTGCGGCTGGTTGGCGGCAAAATACTCTCGGGCCAGAATTCACGACTGCGTGCGATCCATGCCTGCGCGCTTTGAGACAGATAACTGCCCTGACGCCAAATCAGGCCCAACTGCCACAACAAGGTCGGCGCCAGCGGCAAGCAAAGCAGCTTCGCGTCATCCAGACGCTGGCAAATCGGCTCGGGCAGAATAGCAATCCCCATTCCCGCTTCGACCATCGCCGCAAGGAAATCCCACTGACCGCTGCGTGCGGCAATCTTTGGCGTGAATCCGTGGGCGCTAAAGGCATCCAGTAACTGGCGATAAAGCGCAAAGTCTTCGTTATAGATGAGGATACTTTCTTCGGCTAATTCGGCAATGGCAACCGCGCTGCGATCAAGCCAGCAAGAGGTCCGAGGAACTACCACGTAAAGCGGGTGGCTGAATAAAAGTTGAGAGGTGATGGGTAAACCGGGCTCGATCGGCAGGGCGGTGAGTGCCAAATCCAGCTCACCGTTCAATACCGCCTGCTGTACCGTCAGTCCGCCAAACTCTGAAATAATCAGTTCAATACCCGGATAGCGCTGACGAAATTCGCCAATCAGCGGTGCCATCTGCGTGCCGACCATCGGTGGAACGCCAAGGCGTAGCAATCCACGCTTTACGTCGTTGATGTCTTCCAGTTCAGCTTCTAGTTGGCGAAACTCTTCCAGAATGTTCAATCCACGCTGGTACAGCGCCTGTCCACTGTCGGTTAACCGCAGTCGCCGCCCTTCGCGGATCAGTAACGTGCATTCAAGCTCCTCCTCAAGATTACGCAACATTTTGCTAATTGTCGGCTGAGTCACAAACAGTTTTTCTGCCGCACGAGTAAAACTCTGCTGGCGTACGACTTCAACAAAATAGCGCAGGGTGCGAACGTCCATAAAGCTCCAGGTAACAAAACATTCCAATTTGGAATCATTTGGATAATTTTAATTCATTTCTTAACCTATTTCTCCAGGCCGTATACTGCAAGCTCTTAATTCTTCGTCCTTTGAGGTCATCCCCGATGATGTTGGCGTTGCGCATGAAAGCGCCGTCGTTGCTCACTCGCTTTCAGGTCCCGATTCAGGTCGTGCTTTATGCGCTACTTTTTATGCTGGCCGATCGTCTGGTGATTTTGCTGCACCTGCCACTGCCGGCCAATATTGTCGGTATGTTGATGCTTTTGCTGCTTATTGCATTCCGAATACTGCCTGTTGGCTGGGTTAAAGCCGGGTCAACCTGGCTGTTGGCCGAGATGCTGCTGTTTTTTGTGCCCGCCGTGGTGGCAGTGGTTAATTACGCCCAATTGCTGATGGTCGAAGGCTGGAAAATTTTTCTGGTGATTGGCATCAGTACGCTGTTAACCCTTGCAGCAACCTCGTTAGTGGTGGACCGGGTTTACCAGTTCGAGCTCAGAATGGCAGAAAAGAAAAATGCCGCCGCGATGGAAAAGGCTGAGCATGACTGATCTGATATTAAGTGTTCTGTGCTTCGCTGTGACGCTGGGGCTGTATTACGCCAATAAACGACTTTACCGCTGGCGAAGAACACTGCTTTTTATGCCGTTGGTGTTTACCCCGATTGTGCTGGTCGTGCTGCTGGTGGTGACTCGGGTTTCCTATCAGGATTATATCGGTGAGACCCATTGGCTGCTGTGGCTGCTTGGGCCATCGACTATTGCCTTTGCGGTACCGGTCTATGAAAACATGGCGATTATTCGCCGTCATTGGATTTCATTATCAGCAGGTGTGTTGACGGCCGTTACCGTGGCGGTATTTAGCTCGGTGTGGCTGGCGCGTATGTTGACTCTGCCGGAAGAGATTCAGCGCAGTCTGGCCGTGCGATCCATTACTACGCCATTTGCATTGGCTGCGGCTAAACAAGAGGGCGGTCAGCCTGATTTAGTCGCGCTATTTGTCGTTATAACTGGCGTATTTGGCATGGCGGTTGGCGATCTGTTGTTCCTGCGTCTGGCAGTGCGTAGCGCGCTGGCGAAAGGGGCTGGTTTAGGGGCCGCGTCTCACGGAGCGGGCACGGCAAAAGCCTATCTATTGGGTCCACAGGAAGGCGTCGTCTCTAGCCTGGTAATGATGCTGGCGGGTGTGTTGACTGTAGTAATAGCACCGCTGATTGGGCGATATATGTGGTAACTCCAGCGCTGGCATATCTTGTTACGCCGGCGAACATCATAATATTGGTAAAACCGGCAGCACCTGCCACCGGTTTTGTCATGTGCTAAAAATCAGTGAATAATCTGCGCCAGGAATTCACGAGTTCTTGCCGATTTTGGATTGGCAAAGAACTCTTCCGGCGGTGCCTGCTCGACAATTTCTCCACGGTCCATAAAGATAACCCGGTCTGCCACCGTGCGCGCAAAGCCCATCTCGTGGGTCACACACAGCATGGTCATACCTTCGTCTGCCAGACCAATCATGGTATCCAGCACTTCCTTCACCATCTCCGGGTCCAGCGCCGAGGTGGGTTCATCAAACAGCATTATTTTCGGCTTCATACACAGAGAACGGGCGATCGCCACGCGCTGCTGCTGTCCGCCTGAAAGCTGGCCGGGAAACTTGTGCGCATGCTCGGCGATACGCACGCGGTGAAGGTATTTCATGGCCAGTTCTTCCGCTTCTTTCTTCGGCATTTTGCGCACCCAGCAAGGCGCCAGAGTACAGTTCTGCAATACCGTCAGGTGCGGGAACAGGTTGAAGTGCTGAAACACCATGCCGACTTCGGTTCTGATGCGCTCAATGTTGCGCAAATCATCATTTAGCTCTGTACCGTCTACCACGATGCGACCCTGCTGATGTTCTTCAAGATGATTAATGCAGCGAATAGTCGTCGATTTACCGGAACCCGAAGGCCCGCACAGGACGATACGCTCGCCCGAAGTGACGTTTAGGTTGATGCCTTTTAATACGTGGAACTGCCCGTACCACTTATTAACGTCTTCCAGCGTGATCATCATTTTTTTAGTTTCAATGACGTTATGTTCGGTCATGGTGTACCTCAGTGTGCGGAGTGCCCGGTGTGAAAGCGTCTTTCCAAATGTTGGCTATAACGCGACATGCTAAAACAGAAAATCCAGTAAACGGCAGCGGCAAAGACGTAGCCTTCGGTCGACATTCCCAGCCATTCAGGGGCGACGGTCGCCTGCTGAACGCTGCTGAAAAAGTCCATCAGACCAATGATGATTACCAGACTGGTATCTTTGAACAACGCGATAATGGTGTTGACCAAACCGGGTATTACCATCTTCAAAGCCTGCGGCAAGATAACCAGCATCTGGGTTCTCCAGTAGCCCAAAGCCAATGACTGTGCGGCCTCGGTCTGACCTTTTGGCAGTGCCTGCAGGCCGCCGCGCACCACTTCGGCAACATACGCCGACTGGAACAGCACCACGCCAACCAGCGCACGCACCAGCTTGTCGATGCTGGTGCCTTCACTCATAAACAGCGGTAGCATCACCGACGACATAAACAGCACAGTGATCAGCGGCACGCCGCGCCAGAACTCGATAAAGATCACCGACAGGATGCGCACAATCGGCAGACTCGAGCGGCGCGCCAGGGCTAGCAGGATCCCCAGCGGAAGTGCTCCGGCAATGCCCACGGCGGCGATCACCAGCGTCAGGGTGAGTCCGCCCCATTGATAGGTCTCAACGCGGCTGAGGCCGAAATAACCGCCATACAGCATGAACCAGGTAAACACCGGGAAGGCCACTGCCCAGCAGGCAATATACAAACCCCGGCGCGGCATGGCCGAAAGGAACATCGGCACCAGCGACAGCAGCCCAAAGATTAACGTGGTATTAATGCGCCAGCGTTGATCGGGCGGGTAAAGTCCATACATAAACTGGCCGAAACGGGCGTGGATAAACACCCAGCAGGCACCGTCTTTGGTACAGTCTGCACGGGTGCTGCCGACCCAGTTGGCCTTAAAAATCACCCAGTTCAACAGCGGCGGGACCAGCTCCCACAGCAGCCAAAAGAACAACAGGGTCAGCAAGCTGTTAAACCAGCTGGAAAACAGGTTCTTACGTGCCCAGAGCACGGCGTTGCCTATTGGAGTACCGGGCTTGGTACCTCTGACGGAGTGAGGGACAGTTGTCATCGTCATTCGTTTCCCTTAACGCTCAACCAGCGCGATGCGGCGGTTATAAATGTTCATCAAGAACGAAATCACCAGACTGATAATCAGGTAAACCGACATCGTGATGGCGATAGTTTCGATTGCCTGACCGGTCTGATTCAGCACCGTACCGGCAAACAGCGACACCATGTCTGGATAACCGATGGCCGCAGCCAGCGAGGAGTTTTTGACAATATTGAGATATTGGCTGGTCAACGGTGGGATGATCACTCGCATCGCCTGCGGCAAGATAACCTGTCGCAGGGTGACCGGATTTGGCAGTCCCAGCGAGCGAGCCGCTTCGTGTTGTCCATAAGAAACAGACTGAATACCAGAACGGATCACTTCGGCGATAAACGTCGAGGTATACACCGACAGCGCCAGCGTTAACGCGCCGAGTTCGGGGATAAGCACCACGCCGCCGCCAAAGTTAAAACCTTTAAGTTTTGGAATATCCCAGTGCAGTGCGGGTCCGAAAATCAGATGAGAGATGGCCGGAAACAGCACCAGCATTAGCACGCACCACGGCCAGATACGCCATACCAGCCCGGTGTGAACCTGGCGGAAATGGTTATAGCGTTTCAGGAACAGGATCCCGCCAACGGCCAGCACTAACGCAATAACGGCTGCCCAAAAACCTGTCGCCATCTCCGGTGAAGGCATGTACAGGCCACGATTGCTGGCAAAAATGGTATTGAACGCATTCAGGCTCTGGCGCGGTCCCGGTAAATTGCGCAACACGGCGAAATACCAGAAGAAGATTTGCAGCAGAGGCGGAATGTTGCGGAATGTCTCAATGTAGACGGTACACAGTTTGCGGATAAGCCAGTTGTCGGAGAGTCTTCCCAACCCCACGATAAAGCCGAGAATGGACGCAAAAACTATACACAGCGCCGACACCAGTAAGGTATTCAGCAGGCCGATAAAAAAGACGCGCCCGTAGGTATCGCCTTCGTCATAACTTATCAGGTGTTGGACGATGCCAAAACCGGCACCGCGGCTCAAGAATTCAAATCCCGAGGTGATCCCTCGCGTCGTTAGATTGGTAATCGTGTTGTGTAACAGGTAGCCAAAAAAGGCCACCAGCAACACCACCGCGAGAATTTGGTACAACCAGGCGCGAACTGCAGGATTACGCAGTGTAAACGCGACTTTTTCGGATGGGCGTTGCGACATAAGAGCCAGCCTCAGTATGCGGTAATTCGAGTGTTACAAGGTCTTGGTGGAAGCGGCATGCCAAGAGCTGGCATGCCAACATCCGGCAGGAATTAACGAACCGGTGGTGCGTACTGGATACCGCCTTTGTTCCACAGCGCATTCTGGCCACGAGCAATTTTCAGCGGGCTGCCCATACCGACGTTGCGGTCGAAGCTTTCACCATAGTTACCCACCTGTTTAACGATTTTCACCACGAAATCGTTAGGCAGTTTCAGGTCTGCGCCGTAAGTACCGGTTTTACCCAGCAGGTTGCCCATGTCTGGCGTAGTTGGATTGGCTGCCATCGCTTCAACATTTTGCGAGGTTACGCCCATCTCTTCGGCATTCAGCATGGCAAACAGTGACCAGCGCACGATTTCCAGCCAGTCTTCGTCACCGCGACGCACCACAGGGCCGAGAGGTTCTTTGGAAATGACTTCTGGCAGTACGATGTAGTCATCGGGTTTGCCCAGAGACTGGCGCAATGCATACAGTTGAGACTGATCAGAAGACAGCGTATCGCAACGGCCAGATTCCAGCGCTTTGGCGCTGTCGCTCGAACGGTCGAAGGTGACCGGGGTGAAGGTCATTTTGTTGGCTTTGAAGTAGTCGGCTACGTTCAACTCAGTGTCAGTACCGGCCTGCAGGCAGACCGTTGCGCCGTCCAGCTCTTTCGCGCTCTTTAGGTCGGCTTTCTTGTGCGTCAGGAAGCCGATGCCGTCGTAATAGTTTACGCCAGCGAAAATCATGCCCATGCCGCCATCGCGGGATGAGGTCCAGGTAGTGTTACGGGAGAGGATGTCTACTTCACCTGACTGTAACGCGGTAAAGCGCTCTTTCGCCGTCAGTGGGGTGTATTTCACTTTGGTCGCATCGCCGAATAGCGCAGCCGCGACTGCACGGCAAACGTCAACGTCGAGACCGGTGATATTTCCCTTGTCGTCCTTGGAAGAGAAACCAGGCAAACCGTCGCTGATACCGCATTTGATAAAGCCGTTTTTCTTAATTGCGTCCAGAGTCGTTCCGGCGTGAGCCTGTCCAGCCAGGGTAACGAAACTTGCGGCGGCAATCAGCGTTGAGAGCAGTATTTTTTTCATAAATCGTCCTGTGAGGCGAGAGCGAAAATTATTATTTTATGAGTGCCGGAGCACCCTGTCTGTTTATGGGGCAAAGCCCTTTGCTCTGAATCGTACGAGCAAAACGGCTAAAGCAAAGGGAGTGCCAACATTGAAAATGCTTAGCAATCAAGTACCGTTACGTAATTGAACAGTAACATTGATATGCATCAGGAGATTTATTGACCTAATTTAGGGCGCTGTAAACATCTTTGCTGCAAAATGGTGCGCACCATTGCAAAATTTCGGGGAGTTAGATACCTAATCGATGATTTTAATAACATACGGTAATATTTTTACGATGAATGAATCATAAGTGTGACAGGGTTTATCTGATGAGAAGTAATGAGAGACATTGTGAAAAATTTGCACACAACATTGAAAGGGGGGTGGAAAAGGAAATAAAAAAACCCGACACGATGGCCGGGTTGATAGCTTGCTAGGTTTTCAATCAATAGAGCGAAGGTGCGCCTTCAGGACGAGTTTTGAAGCGGCGGTGTAGCCAAAGGTATTGCTCCGGCGCACGCATGATTTCTTTTTCGACAACGCGGTTCATATACGCCGCTGCCGCCAACTCATCATCGATTGGATAACCGGTGAGGGCAGGCTGGATAACCAGGTCATAACCCGCGCCTTTGTCTTTGCGGATCAGAACAACTGAAACGAGCGCCGGTTTTGCCAGACGGGCCAGCATAAACGTTCCACTGGTCGTTGCGGCTTGATCGACAGCAAACAGCGGAGCAAATACGCTGCCGCGCGGGCCGTAGTCCTGATCTGGGGCAAACCAGACCGCTTCACCCTTTTTAAGCGCGTGAACCATTCCGCGTAAGTCTTTGCGATCCAGCATCGCTTTGTTCGAGCGCAGACGACCCCAGGTTTGAACAAACTCCATCGCTTTGTTGTTGTGTGGTCGATACATCGCCATCATCGGCTGGCAGAGGCCCATAGCGCGGCCACCAAGTTCAAGCGACATAAAGTGAACGCCGATAACCAAAACGCCCTGATTGTCTTGCTGAGCCATTTTCAGATGGTTTAGGCCGCTGACTTCAAACCAGCGTTTGACGCGGGTATCGGACCAGAACCAGGCCATACCCGTTTCTAGCAGACCCATGCCGAGAGACTCGAAATTTTTAACTATTTTTTGCTCAATGACATCGCTGGGCATATCGGGAAAGCACAGCTCTAAATTGCGGCGCGTAATAGAAACGCGGCGTTTAAGGAAACGCATGGACGTGCGGCCGAGCCAGACGCCAAGACGATATAAAACCGGATAGGGTAGCTGAACCAGCAAAAACAGTACGCCCAGGCCAAACCAGGTCAGCCAGTAGCGGGGACGTAAAAAAGACTTTTTAAAACTTTGGGTTGGAGCGGTCATGTAATTTCAATCATCAATATGAGTGAATTTAGGTAACGCGTACGGAAAAGCTTAATCGCGATACGTGCTTGGTTTGCAAATATTCGGACTACCGAATGCAATATAAGTTGTGCAAAGAGCACAAATTCTCGAATCTTTACATTAAAAGGCGGGATCGCGGGGCTAAAAGGCTATGCGTAGGCGATTGGCGGGCGAATTCGACTCTTGTAGAACAGTATAACACGTCTTTAGCCGCCGATAGGTGAGGGAATAATGCTAATTTGAGCGAATTTTGCGCGATGATTATGTCTGTTTGTAAATAGAAACGAGGGCTGAAAGGCTAACGATTAATCATTAAAAATAGCGTTGCTGTAAAAGATCTTTCTATCTGGTAATGAAATTATCTTCTAAAGGTAAATAAACCGTAAGGTCTGATTTTTTAGGATATTTCAGGGTATGAGTTCTTCACGCTGTCGTTGATATTCCTCGCTGTAGATGTTGCAACAACAAAATAACTCAAAGGATAACCCCATGAAGAAGACAACTTTAGCCATGATTTTTACTGTGCTGGCCAGCAATGCCGTGTTAGCTACCGCTCATGCCGAAGGCCCTGAAGGTCATCGTCCACCGCCACCGCGCCATATTGTTCATCACCCGGTGCATCGTGTGATCCACCACCCGGCGCCGCGTCACCAAATGCCAGTACGTCACGAACCTGTTCGTCACGATTAGTTTTTTATATTCCTGTAAATAAATCATTACCGGGGCATCGTTATTATACGTTGCCCCTTTCTTTTTTATGCTCAAACAAAAACAAAAAGGCGCCCTATCTTTCGATAAAGGCGCCTTTTTTCAAACACTTAACTGATTAGTATCAGTTCATGCCGTATTTTTTCAGTTTCTTACGCAGAGTACCGCGGTTGATACCCATCATCAGGGCTGCACGAGTCTGGTTGCCACGGGTGTACTGCATCACCATGTCCAGCAGTGGCTGTTCAACTTCAGCCAATACCAGCTCATACAGGTCATTGACGTCTTGACCGTTCAGTTGAGCAAAATAGCCCTTAAGTGCTTGTTTTACCGAGTCACGCAGGGGTTTTTGGGTTACCTGATCCTGAGAATTAACGGTAGAAACGGTCAGTACATCAGAATTCACGCGTTGTTCGAACATAGTTCTGTCAGCTCTTTTTTGTTACGCAAGATTTTCGAAATATGCTTCCAACGCCTCCAGCTGTTCGCTGGCATCCTCTATGGCGTTGAAGGAGCGCCGAAACTGGTCATTCGGGGCATGTTCCTGTAAATACCAGGAGACGTGCTTACGGGCGATACGGAATCCTTTGCCTTGACCATAAAAGTCGTGCAGTTCCCGTACGTGCCCTATCATCAAGCGCTGTACTTCCCCAAGTGGTGGCGGCGGTAACAGCTCCCCTGTGTCCAGATAATGCTGGATTTCCCGGAAGATCCAGGGTCTCCCCTGAGCGGCACGTCCTATCATCAGAGCATCAGCTCCAGTGTAGTCGAGCACCGCTCTGGCTTTATGCGGGTCAGTTATGTCGCCATTCGCGATAATCGGAATGGAAACACTCTGCTTAACTGTCCGAATACTGTTGTACTCTGCTTCTCCATTGAAGAGGCAGGCACGGGTTCGGCCATGAATCGTCAAGGCCTGAATACCACAGTCTTCAGCCAATTGGGCAATCTTTACACAATTCCGGTTTTCCGGATCCCAACCAGTACGAATTTTCAACGTGACCGGCACATCAACCGCGTTAACCACTGACCGGAGGATCTGTTCGACCAGATCCGGGTACTGTAGCAACGCAGAGCCTGCCAGTTTGCGGTTCACTTTCTTGGCTGGGCAACCCATATTGATGTCAATGATCTGAGCACCGGCCTCCACGTTAATACGGGCGGCGGCGGCCATATCTTCAGGGTCACAACCGGCAATCTGCACGGCGCGTATCCCTGACTCATCACTATGTACCATACGCAAACGCGACTTATCCGTACGCCAGACCTCTGGATTAGAGGACAGCATTTCGGATACTGCCATTCCAGCACCCATTGAATGACATAAGGCACGAAACGGTCGGTCTGTAATACCGGCCATTGGGGCGGCAATCAGGCAATTTGTAAGCTGGTGGTGTCCAATGCGCATACTAGGAAAGACCATACTGAAGTCCGCAAGGGCGCGTATATTACGCATTTTTCGCGGGATATGAAAGGCCAAACTTTAACCAATTAGCCGTGAAAAAGCACCTTTGCATCAATATTATGATGTTAATAATTATTTTTTATAGGAAAAACAATAATTTATGAGCTAATGCTCAAATTGTGCGCTTCAATAATTTACTTACTTATCGCTGATTAAAGGCAATATAACAGCGGATTCTAAGGGGAATATTGCGCTTTTAAGTAGCAATAACCGGGTCAATTCCGTGATACGTACCGCATTTTTGTTAAAAAACAACCAATGTCTGGTCAAAATTGTTAACGGTCAGAGATGCATAATTGGTTAAAGAGGGTATGAAGATAGCGATGTAACAGCAAGGGGGACCGGCTCCCCTTGCTGCCAGGCAGAAAATCAGGCTTTTTTAACGCCGGTAATACGGCACCATTCTTCTTTCTCGGCCACCGGGTCCAGAGTGAATGTATCCTGGTAGGCTTCAGCCACGCCCGCTGCCTGACTCGCCAGAACGCCGGAAAGGCCAAGATGACCTCCGGTTACCGGAAGCACGCTGATTAGCGGTGCCAGCTCGCGCAGAGGGCCAGCAAGGATGTTGGCCACCACCACATCGGCGGAAAGATTGTCGGGCTGGTCCTGAGGCAGATACAGTGACAAACGCTCTGAGACACCGTTACGTTGCGCGTTGTCGCGACTTGCCTGAATAGCCTGCGGATCGATATCGATACCGATAGCCTGAGCAGCGCCGAGCTTCAGTGCGGCAATTGCCAAAATGCCTGAACCACAGCCGAAGTCGATTACCGTTTTGCCTTCGAGGTCCAGTCCGTCGAGCCATTGCAGGCACATCGCGGTAGTCGGATGCGTGCCGGTACCAAAGGCCAGACCAGGGTCGAGCATTACGTTAACCGCGGTTGGATCCGGCACGTCGCGCCAGCTTGGGCAAATCCACAGGCGCTCGCCAAAACGCATCGGGTGGAAGTTATCCATCCACTCGCGTTCCCAATCTTTGTCTTCCAGCTGTTCGATTTTGTGCGCGAAGCCTTTACCCAGCAGCGGTTCGTTTTCCAGAATCGCTACCACCATTTCCATATCTGTTTCGGCATCATACAGGCCGATGGCATCGGTATCGCCCCACAGCAAGGTTTCGCCCGGCAGCGGTTCGAATACCGGATTGTCATGGGTATCGAGGAAAGTCACAGACACCGCGCCGCTTTCGATCAGGGCATCGCTGAGCGTTTCTGCGTCCTGAGCGTTGGTATTAATTTTCAGTTGGATCCAAGGCATAGCCATTCTCTTCTAACAATTTGTTTTGTCTGATTTCGCCCAGTCGATTGCCGATGAAAAATGCCAGCAGGCTGAGCAGCAATGACGGAACAATCGGATGTAAACCTGCGATGTGCAGGTCAATAGTGGCCAATAGGGTATAACAAACCGCGCCAGTGATCATTGAGGACAGCGCACCGACAGCGTTGGCACGCTCCCAGTAAAGCCCCAGTACCAGCGGCCAGAGGAAGACCGCTTCTAATCCACCAAAGGCCAGCAGATTAAGCCAGATAATCATCTGTGGCGGATGCCAGGCGGCAAAAACTACCAGCAGGCCAATGACTAGCGTCGCCAGGCTTGAGAAGCGTTTTAGCCGGCGCTCATTGCGCAACTGAGCCGGTCGCACGCCAAGGTAGAGGTCTTTAACGATGGTAGCCGAAGACTGTAACAGCTGCGCATTGATGGTCGACATAATGGCGGCCATTGGCGCGGCGAGGAAGATCCCTGCGGCAAAAGGTGGCAGCACGGTGATCATCAGGGTCGGGATCACTTGATCGGGGATCTTAAGGTCCGGGAGGATCGCGCGACCTAGCGCACCCGCCAGATGCATGCCAAACATCAGCACTGCAATCACCAGAGTACCGATCACGATGCCACGGTGCACCGCCTTGCTGTCGCGATAAGAAATACAGCGCACGGCAGTGTGCGGCAGGCCAATTACACCAAAGCACACCAGCACCCAGAATGAGGCCATAAACGGCAGTGACAGCACGTTATCTGCGCCCGTAACCGATACCAGTTTGGGGTCAATATGTTGCAGTTTGTCCACCGCCGCGTGCAAACCGCCTGCAGTGTGGATAACCGCCACCAGCAGCAAAACGGTGCCGAGCAGCATGACCAAACCCTGCATTGCATCGTTGAGCACGCTGGCCCGGAAGCCGCCAAACGAAGTATACAGCGCAATACTGACGCCAAAAATCAGCAGGCCGGTATCGTATGGAATGCCCGCCACTGTTTCAAGCAGGCGCGCACCGCCAACGAACTGTACGGTCATAGCCCCAAGGAAAGCCACCAGCAGGCTCAGGCTGGCGAACCATACCAGCAGGCGGCTTTTGTAGCGCGCATAGAGCATGTCGTTGAGAGTAACCGCATTATAGCGGCGGGCCAGAATCGCAAACTTTTTGCCTAGTACGCCCAGCGACAGCCACATCGCCGGCAGCTGGATCATCGCCAGCAATACCCAGCCCAGACCGTATTTATAGGCTGCACCCGGTCCGCCGATAAACGAGCTGGCGCTGATGTAGGTCGCCGTCAGCGTCATGGCGAGCACGAAACCGCCCATTGAGCGATTACCGAGGAAATATTCGGTCAGAAAATTACCCTGCTGGCGGCGAGTATAGGCAAATACCGACAGGCCAAATACCAGCAATAAATAAGCCACCAGCGGCAGCAGAACTTCAGTCCGCATGATTATCCTCCAACGGGATATCACGATAAATAACGCGCACCATCAACCAGCTAAGCAAGATAAAAATCAGCGGGATAAGCAGGCATGCCATTTCAAACCAGTGGGGAAGGCCAGTGATGCCCTGAGTATCGTTGGGCAGATAGGCGGCCAGCGACCAGGCAATCATATAGGCAATGGTCAGGCCGAAAGCCCAGCGTGCCTCTCGATTGGCCTGTAAGAAGCGTTTATCGACATGCATTCACATGCACTCCTCAGAAACGAAAAAAGGCCGGATTATCCGGCCTTGTCACCTTACACCCTTGCTGCATTGCTACAAGGTCAAGGGTTCAGGATTTTATAGTTGCAGAATGCTTATTCCTGCAAGCCGAGTTTCTTCTCGAGATAGTGGATGTTGGTGCCACCGTTCTGGAAGTTCTCGTCGTTCATAATGCGCAGTTGCAGATCAACGTTGGTTTTGATGCCATCAATGATCAGCTCGGCCAGCGCATTTTTCATACGGGAAATCGCCACATCGCGGTTTTCGCCGTAAGTGATCAGTTTACCGATCATGGAATCATAGTACGGAGGCACGGTATAGCCAGCGTAGATATGAGATTCCCAGCGCACGCCGAAACCACCAGGAGCATGGAAACGAGTGATTTTACCCGGGCTTGGCAAGAAAGTATTCGGGTCTTCGGCGTTGATACGACACTCAACCGCATGTCCCTGAATACGCACTTCGTCCTGCTTGATTGACAAAGGTTGGCCAGCGGCAATGCGCAGCTGTTCTTTGATCAAATCAACGCCGGTGATCATCTCGGTAACCGGATGCTCAACCTGAATACGGGTGTTCATTTCGATGAAATAAAACTCGCCGTTTTCGTACAGGAATTCGAAAGTCCCTGCGCCACGGTAGCCGATGTCTACACAGGCTTTAGAACAACGTTCGCCGATGTAGCGACGCATTTCGGCAGTGATGCCTGGCGCTGGCGCTTCTTCGACAACTTTCTGGTGACGACGCTGCATGGAGCAGTCACGTTCAGCCAGATAGATTGCGCTGCCCTGACCGTCAGCCAATACCTGAATTTCGATATGGCGTGGGTTTTCCAGGTATTTTTCCATGTAAACCATGTCGTTGTTGAAAGCCGCTTTGGCTTCGGCACGCGTCATGTTGATGGACTGTTCCAGATCTTTCTCTGCGCGAACAACGCGCATACCGCGACCGCCGCCGCCGCCGGACGCTTTGATGATGACCGGATAACCGATGCGCTTACCGAAAGCACGGTTTTTTTCCATATCATCGGTCAAAGGACCGTCGGAGCCGGGAACGCAAGGTACGCCAGCTTTTTTCATCGCGTTGATTGCAGAAACTTTGTCACCCATCAGGCGAATAGTTTCAGCTCTCGGGCCGATGAAGATAAAGCCTGAACGCTCGACTTGTTCAGCAAAATCAGCATTTTCGGACAGGAAGCCGTATCCGGGATGGATAGCCACTGCGCCAGTGATTTCAGCCGCAGAGATGATCGCCGGGATATTCAAATAGCTTTTGACTGAAGGTGCAGGCCCGATACAGACAGTTTCGTCTGCCAGCAGCACGTGTTTCAGGTCGCGGTCGGCGGTAGAGTGCACAGCAACGGTTTTGATGCCCAGTTCTTTACAGGCACGCAAAATGCGCAGGGCAATCTCGCCGCGGTTAGCGATTACAATTTTATCCATGGTACGCCTCGTTATTCGATGACGACCAGCGGCTCGTCGAACTCAACCGGTTGGCCGCTTTCAATCAGAATGGCTTTAACCACGCCAGATTTGTCAGCTTCGATCTGGTTCATCATTTTCATTGCTTCAACGATGCACAGAGTGTCGCCCACGTTGACGCGCTGACCCACTTCGATGAATGCTTTGGCATCTGGGCTTGGCGTGCGGTAGAAAGTCCCTACCATTGGCGAACGAACGATGTGACCGCTGATAGCAGCAGGTGCAGCTGCTTCAGCCGCTGCCGCAGGGGCAACAGCAGCAGCCAGAGGCTGCTGTGGAGCAGGCATGGCGTAAGCCTGTTGCATCATTGGGTAAGCTTGTTGTGGTGCTGCGCGGCTGATGCGTACTGATTCTTCACCTTCAGAAATTTCCAGTTCAGAAATGCCTGATTCTTCAACCAGTTCGATCAGTTTTTTGATTTTACGAATATCCATGGGTGTGATTCCGTACTCTATGCGAAGTAATTAATTGGATTTTGACAAGCGGTTAACCGCTGCCTGTAAAGCAAAATGGTAGCCATCTGCGCCAAGTCCACAGATAACGCCCACCGCGATATCGGAAAGATATGAATGGTGTCTAAAAGCCTCGCGAGCATGCACGTTGGACAGGTGGATCTCGATGAACGGGATCTGTACTGCCAGCAATGCATCACGAAGCGCCACGCTGGTATGGGTAAAGGCTGCGGGATTGATCAAAATAAAATCAGTATTTCCCCGGGCCTGATGGATCCTGTCAATCAGGAGGTGCTCTGCGTTGGATTGCAGATGGCTTAATGCAACGTTCGCTGCGGCAGCCTGCTGTTCCAAACCTTTAACAATATCGTTAAGCGTGGTACTTCCGTAGGTTTCTGGCTCACGCGTTCCCAATAAATTCAGGTTGGGACCGTTGAGAAGCAAAATGTCAAACTTATGCGCCATTGTGAGCCTATCTCCTGCGATTAGTACGAGGTCGAAGAAAATACCTTGCCGAAGCCAATTTGTCACCTATTTCATAACAAATCAACCCAGACTTTTCTTAGGAAAGGCTGCATTATATTCATATCGAGGGAAATAGCCGCCAAATACTGGTCTTATCAGCGAAGATTATCAACCCTCAGTTTGAAACTGAGGGTTACAGAAGGGGAGTTTGGCGGAATAACCTGCGTGTTTTCGGCGATTACCGAAACCACTGACGAAATTTCTTGTAGCGAAGTGCCAGCAAAATCGCTGCAATTAGCGCGTAAATGAACGGTTGTGGCGAAAAAGTCTTAACTGACCATAAATAGTGAATCGGGGCCAAAATCGCAACAATATAGATACCGTTATGCAGGGTCTGCCATTTTCTACCCAACTTACGCTGTGACCAAAGCGTCGACGTTGCGGCTAAAACTAACAAAATTATCCAGCTAATGATACCCAGTGTCAGATAAGGACGAGAAATCAGCTCGCTGCCCAACAGCCTCAGATTATCAATCCCTAGCTCAAGGAATGAATAACTCAGCAGGTGAATTGTTGCCCAGGCAAAGCACCACAGGCCCACCAGTCGCCTGACGCGAATTAAGAGCGGCTGTTTGCCGTAGCGGATAATCGGTGTGATAAGCAGGGTCGCCAGCAGCAGTTTTAATGTCATTCTGCCAGTGAAATGCTGAATATCTTTTGCCGGATCGGCGCTGAACCATCCTTGGTTAATAGAAAGGAAGATCCATAAGAGCGGCAAAAAGGCTGCCAGATGAATGATCACCTTGAGCCAGAAAATTTGTTTTAACGATAGACGCGGTATCTTCATTAATAGTTCGCTCGCAAATCCAGTCCTCGATACAAATGCCCGACCTCTTTCTCATAGCCGTTAAATAGCAGTGTCGGCTGGCGTTTCACGTCAAGAATGCCGCCAGAGCCGATAAAGCGCTCTGTTGCCTGTGACCAGCGAGGATGATCGACGTGCGGATTCACGTTGGCATAGAAACCGTATTCGTTCGAAGCAATCTGGTTCCAGGTCGTCGGCGGCTGCTCTTTTACCAGCCGAATATGCACGATTGACTTGATACCTTTAAAGCCGTATTTCCAGGGAATGGTCAGGCGGATTGGCGCACCGTTTTGCGGCGGCATACTTTTGCCGTAAACGCCCACCGACATGAACGCCAGCGGGTTCATTGCTTCATCCAGTCGCAATCCTTCAACATATGGATAATTCAGGCCGCCGCCGATAAAACGGTCTTTTTGTCCTGGCATATGTTCAGGATCATACAACGTAGTGAAGGCGACAAATTTTGCATCGCTGGTGGGCTCAACCATTTTAAGCAGCGCGGAAAGCGGGAAACCGACCCACGGCACGACCATCGACCAGGCTTCGACACAGCGCATACGATAAATACGTTGCTCAAGTGGAAAACGTTTGAAGAAGTCGTCCATATCCAGCGTGACCGGCTTGGTCACTTCCCCATCAATGGTGACTTTCCACGGAGATGTCGGCAACTGACCGGCATTGGCGGCCGGATCGGCCTTATCCAGCCCGAATTCGTAAAAGTTATTGTAGCCGGTGACTTTATCTTCCGGCGTCAGCGGCAAATCGGCCTGATACTCTGCCGGCCTGGTGAAATCCAGCGGTTTGCCTGCGGGCGCTTTAGGGCGATCGTGACCTTTAAACCATGACAGCACATCTGCCTGTGAGGTTGAAGGAAGTGCCATTGTCGCGGCGCTAAGCCCCAAGGCTTGCAGCACTTTGCGGCGGTCATAGAAAATACTTTCTGGGGTAACGTCTGCTTCGGTTAAGACTTTTTTATGGCTCATAACATGCTCCGGGAGAATGACCCTCGGTCTTTAACGGCTCCGGGTAAGTTAAAATTATTTTCATAATAAGAATTATAGTTAGAGCATGGCGTTAAATGCCTACTTTAACCAGAGCTCAGGGGAAAATACGAAATTTCGCAGGTCAGGATTTTACGGTCTAAACGGCGCAAAACTGTCAATACATAAGAAATCTGAATTAAATAAATGATCGCTGTCTATGCTATTTATATAGGCTGGCCGCCAAGCAGCAAGACCGGCCGCATCAATTAGTGAAAAACACACCACATAAACTGAGTAAGGCACAGGGATGCGATTTACTACCAGATTATATGCGATGATCTCAATGCTGGTCGCGCTCACCGTTTTCCTTATGCTGGTGGGCGTTACGTTCAGCTTCGTTTACTTGAACAAGCAAAGTTCTGAACAGCATTTACGTGCGCTCTCGACCTCGGTCGATCAGACCCTGCTTGCCAACCCGCCTTCATCATTGCAAAACTGGCTGCCGCTGGTGATGAATCAGCTGGATATCAGCAGCCTTGAAGTCGTGGCCAATCACGGCGCGGTTTACAGTCACGATACTGAAGCCAGTAACGGCAACGTATGGGACAACCACGCGCCTGACTTTATTACCCAGCATCTCCCTTTGCTCCATCATCCTGACCTGAGCCTGAAAGTCGTTTATCTCGATCCGGTCAGCAACTATGCCCGTTCAATGCGCACCACTCTTTATATCAGCCTGGCAATATTACTGATCATTGCTGCCACCCTGGCCACGTTTCGCTGGGTGCGCCTGCAAACCAGCGGCGTTGAACGATTAGAAGACCGTTCCACGAGAATCTTGCGCGGCGAGCGCGATAATCTCCCGCTGGGTGATGTTACCGAGTGGCCGCTGAATTCCAGTGCCGCTATCGATAAGCTGCTGGTCGATCTTGGCGAAGCGCGCGAACAGCGTAGCCGCGTTGACACCTTAATCCGCGCTTTCGCTCAGCAGGATGCTAAAACCGGCTTGAGCAATCGATTGTTTTTTGACAACCAGCTGACTACCGAGCTGGAAGAAGAGGGTGCTTACGGCATTCTGATGCTAATCCGCCTGCCTGATTTCGATACCCTGCGAGATACGCACGGGCAGACGCCGGTAAAAGAGCTGATGTCGTCGATCGTCAATTTGTTGTCGACTTTTGTAATGCGCTATTCGTCGGCGCTGCTGGCCCGCTATTACCACAGTGATTTTGCCGTTCTACTGCCGCACAGCACCTTGAAAGAGGCAGAAGTGATGGCTGCACAATTAGTGAATGCGGTGGGCGCATTGCCGTCAACTTCGATTATCGACCGCGATGCGCTTCTATATATAGGCATCAGTTCTTATCGATTTGGACAGACTCTGGAGCAGGTGATGGATTACGCCGAGCAGGCAACCCGTCACGCGGCCTTCCAGGGCAGCAATAGTTGGTCAGTTTATGACAGTAACGTGCCGGAAAAAGGGCGCGGTAGCGTTAGATGGCGCACGTTACTGGAAGACACTCTTGCGCGCGGTGGGCCACGGCTCTACCAGAAACCGGCGTTGAACAAGGCCGGAGTGCTGGATCACCGCGAAGTGCAGCGGCGTATCTTCGACGGAACGCGTGAGCTGCTGGCCGCCGAGTTTATTCCGCTGGTGACCCAATTTGGCATGTCGCAAAGTTTTGATCGTCGAATGATCAGTCAGATAATTCCGTTACTTGCACAATGGCCGGACGAGACGCTGGCATTTCACCTTACGGTTGATTCATTATTGCAACGCACTTTTGTTCGCTGGTTAAGAGATGTACTGCTCCAGTGTGAAAAAATGCAGAGAAATCGAATTCTTATTGAACTTGCAGAGGCCGATCTCTGTCAACATACCGACCGTCTTCGTCCTGCCCTGCGATTGTTGCAAGGATTAGGGTGCAGACTGGCGGTTTCACAAGCGGGTCTGACAGTGGTCAGCACCTCTTATCTGAAATCTTTCCAGGTTGAAAGGGTTAAACTTCATCCGGGATTGGTTCGCGATATCGATAAGCGGGTTGAAAATCAGCTGTTTGTGAAAAGTTTGCTAAGCGCATGCAAAGGCACGCAGGCCAAGGTTTACGCCTCGGGTGTTCGCACAATTGATGAATGGCTTGCTCTGTTGGAAACAGGTATTCACGGCGGTCAGGGTGATTTTTTTGCTACGCCACAGGTCATCGACCCGGTCAGTAAAAAATATTCACACAACCACGGACTTTAAACTGATCCCAACGGTAAAATTTAACGTAGAATGGCGCACCCCTGCCATTTACACAGAGGGGCAGCCTGTATCAGCGCGTTAATTAATCCCTTGGTGCTGAGTAATTTCAGGTAAAGTGTAAGAATTCATGTGCGATGTTTGTGACTTGACGGGTGCCTGATTGAGTTAAGCTGAGTCTGTGATTCAGGTTTCCGCCGCAGTGTATTAAATCACCACGTTAAGTGACGAACGTCGCTGACAATTTTCACCGAAGCAGAACGTTTTTGCGCCTTGTCGCTGCTTCGTGTGGTTGGTAAAGTAGGCGGATTTTATTTTCCGCCCCCAGCTAGCAGGATTATCCTTTCGTTATGTTTAAGAAATTTCGCGGCATGTTTTCCAACGACTTGTCCATCGACCTGGGTACTGCCAATACCCTTATTTATGTAAAAGGACAAGGCATCGTGCTGAATGAGCCATCAGTGGTGGCTATTCGTCAGGATCGTGCTGGTTCACCTAAAAGCGTTGCGGCCGTAGGCCACGATGCTAAACAGATGCTTGGTCGTACTCCAGGCAACATTGCAGCTATTCGCCCAATGAAAGACGGTGTTATTGCCGACTTCTTCGTGACCGAAAAAATGCTGCAGCACTTTATTAAACAGGTTCACAGCAACAGCTTTATGCGCCCAAGTCCGCGCGTATTGGTATGTGTGCCAGTTGGCGCGACTCAGGTTGAGCGTCGTGCAATCCGCGAATCTGCACAAGGTGCAGGCGCGCGTGAAGTATTCCTGATTGAAGAGCCAATGGCTGCGGCTATCGGCGCAGGCCTGCCAGTTTCTGAAGCTACCGGTTCAATGGTAGTGGATATCGGTGGTGGTACGACCGAAGTGGCCGTTATCTCCCTGAATGGCGTGGTTTATTCTTCTTCCGTACGTATCGGTGGTGACCGCTTTGATGAAGCCATCATTAATTACGTGCGTCGTAACTACGGTTCACTGATTGGTGAAGCCACCGCCGAGCGTATCAAGCACGGTATCGGTTCTGCTTATCCGGGTGACGAAGTTCACGAAATCGAAGTTCGCGGCCGTAACCTTGCCGAAGGTGTGCCACGCGGCTTCACCTTGAATTCCAACGAAATCCTGGAAGCTCTGCAGGAGCCTCTGACCGGTATCGTTAGCGCGGTGATGGTTGCTCTGGAACAGTGTCCTCCAGAATTGGCGTCTGATATCTCTGAGCGCGGCATGGTACTGACCGGCGGTGGCGCACTGTTGCGTAACCTCGATCGCCTGCTGATGGAAGAAACCGGTATTCCGGTAGTGGTAGCAGAAGATCCACTGACCTGCGTTGCTCGCGGTGGTGGTAAAGCGCTGGAAATGATCGACATGCACGGCGGCGACCTGTTCAGCGAAGAGTAATTTCACTGAATAATCAGTCACTGGCAAGACGTGTATGCCCGAGTATTTGAAGCTGCAGCGGATAACATCATCCCCGTGCAGCTTCAGGTACTATTGGGATAGGGAAAACTAGCCTGCCGCGGAAGAGGGCTGCCCCCCTTTATATCCTGCTACTATTCCTGTTAGGGTAATGTTTCGCTCAGATCGGCTAAATTTTCTGCTGCCGAGGAACTCGCATATTTTATGAAGCCTATTTTTAGCAGAGGTCCGTCTCTGCAGTTGCGACTTTTTTTGGCTATTCTTACGGCCATCGTACTGATTTTTGCCGACAGTAAGGTAGGTACGTTCGTCAAGATCCGCACCTACATGGATACTGCCGTCAGCCCTTTCTATTTCTTGTCCAATGCGCCAAGAGAATTTCTGGATAACGTCTCTCAGACCTTTGCGTCTCGCCAACAGCTCGAACTCGAAAACCGCGCCCTGCGCCAGGAATTGCTGCTAAAAAACAGCGATCTGCTGCTACTTGGTCAATTCAAGCAGGAAAATGCCCGTTTGCGCGAGCTGCTGGGATCGCCACTGCGTCAGGACGAGCATAAAATGGTCGCGCAGGTGCTGTCGACCAGCAACGATCCTTACAGCGATCAGGTGGTCATTGATAAAGGCAGCAACCGTGGCGTTTATGTCGGTCAGCCAGTGATCAGTGACAAAGGCGTGGTCGGTCAGGTTATTGCCGTGGCCGCCGCAACCAGCCGCGTGCTGCTGATTTGCGATGCTTCCCACGCTATTCCAATCCAGGTTCTGCGTAACGATATTCGCGTTATCGCTGCCGGTAGCGGCTGTGCTGACGATCTTCAGCTCGAACATTTGCCGGCCAATACTGACATTCGCGTCGGTGACGTCTTGGTGACCTCAGGCTTGGGCGGTCGCTTCCCTGAAGGTTATCCGGTTGCGGTGGTGTCTTCCGTCAAGGTCGATAATCAGCGTGCCTACACCGTTATTCAGGCGCGTCCAACCGCCGGTCTGCAACGCCTGCGTTATCTGCTGCTGTTATGGGGCGCGGATCAAAATGGTGACAAACCAATGTCGCCGGAAGACGTGCACCGCATTGCCAGCGAGCGTTTGATGCAAATGATGCCTCAGGTTCTGCCACCTCCAAATGAAATGGGCCCACCGGCTCCGGTTCCCGCGCCGGCAACGGGAACGATAACCGCACCAGTGACGACTTCGGGCGGCAGGCAATGAACGGCTACCGCAGCCACGGCCGCTGGATAATTTGGCTATCCTTTGTGGTAGCCATGATGTTGCAGGTCATGCCGTGGCCTGACGAAATCTATATGTTCCGACCTTCATGGCTGATGCTGATCCTGATTTACTGGGTGATGGCGTTGCCGCATCGGGTTAACGTCGGCACCGGTTTTCTGGTCGGTTTTTTCATGGATCTGGTTTTAGGATCTACACTGGGAGTGCGCGCGCTGGCGCTGGCCATTACCGCTTATCTGGTTGCCTTCAAGTTTCAGCTGTTCCGAAACATGGCACTTTGGCAGCAGGCGCTGATCGTGATGCTGTTGTCGATGGCGGTTAACGTCATTGTTTTTTGGGCCGAATTCCTGGTAGTTAACGTGACTTTCCGACCACAGATTTTCTGGAGCAGCGTCGTGGACGGCGTGCTCTGGCCTTGGCTGTTCTTGCTGATGCGTAAAATTCGTCGCCAATTCGCCGTACAATAAGGGCATTATGACTTTACTTTATCTCGCATCGGGTTCACCGCGTCGCCGTGAGTTATTAACGATGCTGGAGTTGCCCTTTGAACGCCTGACCACCGACGTGGCCGAACAGCGTCAGCCGGGCGAAGATCCCGAGGACTACGTTCAACGTTTGGCACTAGATAAAGCCCGTGCCGGGGTTATTGTTGCTCCGCAGGACTTGCCCGTTTTAGGCGCAGACACTATTGTGGTACTTGATGGACGTGTTTTGGAAAAACCCGCCGATATTCAGCAGGCTGCTGAAATGCTGGCGGCGCTTTCAGGACGTCAACATCAGGTGATGACCGCCATTGCCTTCGCTGACTCTGAGCACCACCTCACTGCGATGGTTGTGACCGATGTCACCTTCCGAACGCTTTCTTCGGAGGATATTCAGCACTATATTTCCAGCGGCGAGCCCATGGATAAAGCGGGGGCCTACGGTATTCAAGGAAAGGGCGGATGTTTCGTCCGTGAGATCCGCGGCAGTTACTATGCAGTAGTGGGACTCCCTCTGGTTGAGACTCAGGAACTGTACAGTAATTTTGTTGCACTACGCGTTCTTAGGAGAAAGCATGACGGCTGAATTACTGGTCAATGTCACCCCATCGGAAACGCGGGTGGCTTACATCGACGGGGGCATCCTGCAAGAGATCCACGTTGAGCGAGAAGCAAAACGTGGTATTGCAGGGAATATTTACAAAGGTCGCGTCAGCCGTGTCCTGCCCGGAATGCAGGCGGCTTTTGTTGATATTGGTCTGGAAAAAGCCGCCTTCCTTCACGCTTCTGACATCATGCCGCACACTGAGTGCGTGGCTCGTGACGAGCAGAAAAACTTTAACGTGCGCGATATTGTCGAGCTGGTGCATCAAGGCCAGGATTTGATGGTCCAGGTGGTGAAAGATCCGCTGGGCACCAAAGGCGCGCGTCTGACCACCGACATTACTCTGCCTTCGCGTTACCTGGTATTTATGCCCGGCGCTTCACACGTGGGTGTTTCCCAGCGAATTGCCAGCGAAGCCGAGCGCGATCGCCTGAAAAGAATCGTTTCTGCCTACTGCGACGAGCACGGTGGTTATATTATTCGCACCGCAGCCGAAGGGGTCCGCGAAGAGGAACTGGCACAGGATGCTGCTTACTTAAAACGCCTGTGGACTAAAGTGATGGAGCGCAAACGCCGCAACGTCACCAAATGCAAACTTTACGGCGAGCTGGCACTGGCTCACCGCGTGCTGCGCGATTTTACCGGTCAGGAGCTGAATCGCATTCGTGTCGATTCGCGTCTAACTTATGAACTGCTGATCGAGTTTACCAGCGAATATATGCCTGAGCTGACCGACAAGCTCGAGCATTACAGCGGCAAACAGCCAATTTTCGATCTTTATGACGTAGAAAATGAAATCCAGCGCGCGCTGGAACGCAAGGTTGAACTGAAATCTGGCGGCTATCTGATCATTGATCAGACTGAGGCAATGACCACCATCGATATCAACACCGGTGCGTTTGTCGGCCATCGCAATCTCGAAGAAACCATTTTTAATACCAATACGGAAGCGACGCAGGCTATTGCCCGCCAACTTCGACTGCGTAATCTCGGCGGCATTATCATTATCGATTTCATTGACATGGCCAATGACGAGCACCGCCGTCGCGTGTTGCATTCGCTGGAGCAGGCGCTGTCGAAAGACCGCGTTAAAACCGGTATTCACGGTTTCTCTGCGCTGGGGCTGGTAGAGATGACCCGCAAAAGAACCCGTGAAAGTGTGGAACATGTGCTGTGCAGCGACTGTCCAACTTGCCATGGCCGCGGCACGGTTAAAACGGTCGAGACAGTTTGCTACGAAATTTTGCGCGAAATCGTGCGCGTTCATCATGCTTATGATGCAGACAGATTTTTGGTTTACGCCTCGGTCGCCGTTGGCGATGCCCTGAAAGGCGAAGAGTCTCACGCTCTTGCCGAAGTCGAAATTTTCGTTGGCAAACAGGTCAAAGTTCAGATTGAACCGTTATACAGTCAGGAACAATTTGACGTTGTCATGATGTGATTATAAGAATTGACGGATTAATTTAGGCATTTTTTTTATGTAGGATCAAAGAGCGTCGTCGATTTCAGCGCTGATTGTAAGACAAGGAGATTAAGTGTGAGGCGACTGCCCGGGATACTGCTAACCAGCTTCGCGACGATTGTTGTTATCGTCGCGTTGGCGATCAGTGGGCTTCGTTTGGCGCTGCCTCAGCTTGATCGATTCAAACAGCCTATTGTCGACAAGATTCAGGCGGTTACTGGTGTGCCGATTAGCCTCTCTCAGGTTAACGGCAGCTGGAAGACTTTTGGCCCAACGCTTGAAATTCGAGATCTGGCCATCTCTCTTCCGGAATCTTCCTCTAAGGTGCAACGTATCACCATGGCGCTGGATGTCTGGCAATCCTTGCTGCATCTGCGCTGGCAGTTCCGCGATCTGACTTTCTATAACCTGCAGCTCGATTTCAATTCAACCCTGGGCGGTGACGGCGACAAGCACAAAAGCCCGGTAGGTGCCGATCGAATCAGCGAAATCTTCCTAAAGCAGGTTGACCACTTCGACCTGCGCAATAGCCGCATTAGCTTCAAAACGCCTTCCGGCCCACGGGCAGAATTCGACATCCAGCAGATGACCTGGCTGAACTCCAAGAATCGCCACCGCGCCGAAGGGCAGCTTGGTTTATCGAGCTTCAACGGCCAGCACGGTATTGTGCAGGTTCGTATGGATCTCAACGATAACGACGGTTTGCTGAATGACGGTAAAATCTATCTGCAAGCCGATGATATCGACATGAAGCCGTGGTTCAGCCGCTGGCTGCGCAGCAATACTGGTTTAGACAGTGCCAATTTCAGTCTCGCCGCGTGGTTAACCCTGCGCGATGGTCAAGTCTATGCCGGTGATATTCATGTAAAAGATGGCGAGGCCGTCTGGCATACCGACGGCCAGTCGCATCGTTTGGATGTGGATGATCTGACCCTGCATGGCAATCGTCAGGGGAGCGGCTGGCAAGTGGGTACGCCGCAGCTGAATCTGAAAACTGACGGGCAGGCTTGGCCGCAAGGCTCATTGACCGCGCTTTATCTACCCGAAAATGGTGTAAGCGATAACAGCCAGTTCCTTGGGCCGGATCATCAAGAGCAGCTGCGGCTTCGCGGCAATAATATTCAGCTCGAAAGGATCGGGCCGATTATCCCGACCATTTCGTTTTTAACTCCGGCGCTGCTGGAGCGCTGGAAAGATCTCAAGCCAACCGGCATGGTCGACCAGCTGGCGTTAGACATTCCGCTCAAGCAGCCCGAGCAAACTCGATTTGATATGAAATGGCATGATGTCAGCTGGACCCGCTGGGAGTTGCTGCCAGGGGTGAATAATTTTAGCGGCACCTTGAGCGGTAGCGTGCCTCGCGGGCGAATGACGATAGGTTTGCAAAACAGTCAGCTGCCTTTTGGAGACGTGTTCCGCGCGCCGCTGGAAGTCAGTCAGGCTAGCGGTACCTTCGATTGGAGCAACAATGATCAAGGTTGGTCGTTGTGGTCAAAAGACTTGGATGTTAAGGCCAAAGGGTTGTGGGCTACCGGCGGTTTTAGCTATGAACAGCCGAGCAAAGGCCAGCCATGGCTGAAAATTTTATCTGGCGTTCGCGTTTATGACGGCGGACAGGCGTGGCGCTATTTCCCGCAAAACCTGATGAGTAAAAATCTGGTGGATTATCTTGGTTCAGCCATTTTGGCCGGGCAGGTTGATAACGCCACGCTGAGCTTTAACGGTAATCCACATGATTTCCCGTTCAAAAATAATGAAGGGCAGTTTGAGGTCTGGGTACCGCTGCGCAACTCGACCTTTAAATTCCAGCCTGAATGGCCTGCGCTGACTAACCTTGATATCGATCTCGACTTCTTGGACAACGGGCTGTTCATGAAAGCGGCACACACACAGCTCGGTAATGCAGTGGGGAAAAATGTTGTCGCCAGCATTCCAGATTATGAAAAAGAAAAACTGTTAATCGACGCCGATGTTAGCGGAGAGGGCAAGGACGTTGGCGAGTACTTCATGCAAACTCCGCTCAAAGATTCGCTCGGTGCGGCACTAAAAGAGATTCAGATTGGCGGCAATGTCAGTGGGCGCTTACATCTCGACATCCCATTGAATGGTAAACAAGTTCGTGCGACCGGAGGTATTAATCTCAACAATAACAGCCTGTTTGTTGCGCCTCTGGAAAGCAAAATCAAAAACCTGACTGGCCAGTTCAGCTTTGATAATGGCAATCTGGACAGTAATTCAATGACAGCGACCTGGTTTGGTCAGCCGGTAAATATTAACTTCAAAACGTTCGATCAGCCTGATAACTATGAGATTAATATTGGTTTAGACGGCAACTGGCAGCCTGCAAAATTGCCGGGCTTGCCTAAAGCCATTGCAGCCAAGATTTCAGGCGGTGCCAACTGGAACAGTGCGGTCGACATTTTGCTGCCACATAAAGGCACACCAACCTATAAAGTCACGGCTGACGCGGACTTGAGGAATGTGAGTAGTCACTTACCCAATCCCTTAAACAAAGCGCCGGGCAAAGCTTTGCCGCTGAATGTTAACGTTCAGGGTGATTTACACAGCTTTAATTTAAACGGCGTGCTGGCCGGTAAAGATCGCTTTAACAGCCGCTGGTTGCTGGGTAAACAATTGACTCTTGACCGCGCAGCGTGGGCGATCAATACCACTAAAACTCCCGCGTTGCCTGCAACCAGCAGCCTGACACTGAATTTGCCAGCCTTGGACGGAGAAAACTGGCTGGGGCTATTATCACCGGATAAAGCGACGCAAAGTCAAAATACCAAAACGGTCGGCTTCGGTTTCCCTAACCAAATTACCGTGACAACACCGCGCCTGACCTTGGCCGGACAGGGTTGGAATGATTTAACCTTGGTCTCGACTCATAACGACGATGGCATGCATATCAATGTCAAAGGCAAAGAGATTGATGGTACGCTGGATATGAACAATCGCGGCCCGTGGCTGGCGAATCTGCGCTACCTTTACTTCAATCCTCAATGGGCAACCAGCGGCAGCAGCGGGCAAAATCTGTTTGGCAGCCATCTTTCATTCAGCAACTGGCCTGCGCTCAATATTCGCTGCGAAGCCTGTTGGTTTATGGGGCAGAGCCTGCGCAAAGTTAACGCCGATCTGGCTCCGCAGGGTAATCAACTGACCTTGCGCAATGGCCTGATTGATACCGGCGAAGGGCGGCTCGATATACAGGGCGAGTGGAAACAGGATGCACAAAATCAGGACAGCACCGCGCTGAGAGGCAATCTGAGCGGCAAAAATATTGATCGCTTTAATTCGTTCCTCGGCGTGGCTACTCCGCTTAAAGGCGCACCTTTCAAAGTCGATTTTGATTTGCATTGGAAAGATGCGCCGTGGAAGCCAGATGTGAAAACCCTTAACGGCACGCTAAAAACCTATCTCGGCAAAGGTGAGATAATCAACATGGGCGGCGGCCGTGCGGGGCAAATACTGCGTCTGGTCAGTTTCGACGCACTGTTGCGCAAACTTCAGCTTGATTTCCGCGATACCTTCGGTAAAGGCTTCTACTTTGATTCAATCAAATCTGACGCCTGGATTAAAGATGGCGTGCTTCACACCAATGATCTGCTGGTCGACGGTTTAGCCGCGGATATAGCCATCAATGGCAACGTGAATCTGGTCAGCCAGCGTCTGGATCTCGAAGCGGTGATTGCTCCCGAGATTTCAGCGACCGTCGGGGTTGCCACTGCTTTCGTGATTAACCCGATTGTCGGCGCTGCGGTGTTCGCCGCCAGTCAGGCGCTCGCCCCGCTGTGGAATAAGATTTCGCTAATTCGCTATCAGATTGACGGCACCATTGAACAGCCAACAATTCATGAAATCTTGCGCCAATCAAAGGCAGATAAAAAAGCGCTTAAGGTTCCAGCACCTTAAGTCTGGTCTCGCAGTGTTGAGCAACTGCATACTGTGTTAGGCTGTACATTGACTTTTTATGACCAAAGAGAGTGAAGAAATTATGAGTCTGGCCCTAGTCAGTGAGCGTTTACTAACCGCTAATAATCTGAGTCAACAAGACCTGTTTACGGTATTAGGCCAGTTGGCTGAGCGCCGTCTCGATTATGCCGATCTCTTTTTCCAATCCAGTTTCCATGAAGCCTGGGTCATTGAAGACAGCATTATTAAAGACGGTTCATACAATATCGACCAAGGTGTCGGCGTTCGTGCCGTAAGCGGCGAGAAAACCGGTTTTGCCTATGCCGATCAGATTACCCTCAATGCGCTTAACCAAAGCGCTCAGGCCGCGCGCAGCATCGTGCGCGAACAGGGTAACGGCAAAAGCCATACTTTGGGCGCAATCCAGCATGCAGCACTGTATTCGCTGGCCGATCCGCTGCAAAGCCTGCCGCGTGAAGAGAAAATTGCCCTGCTGCACCGTGTCGACAAAGCCGCTCGAGCTGCCGACAAGCGGGTAGTTGAAGTCTCCGCCAGCATCACCGGCGTATATGAAAGCATTTTAGTTGCCGCGACTGACGGCACTCTCGCAACAGATATTCGCCCACTGGTGCGCTTGTCTGTTAGCGTGCTGGTTGAACAAGATGGTCTTCGCGAACGCGGTTCCAGTGGCGGCGGCGGTCGTAGCGGCTACGAATATTTCCTCGAAACCGTAGATGGCGAAGTTCGTGCCGAAGCCTTTGCCCACGAAGCCGTGCGCATGGCGTTGGTTAATCTTGGCGCTGTTGCTGCCCCGGCTGGCGCGATGCCAGTTGTCCTGGGCGCAGGCTGGCCGGGCGTTTTACTGCACGAAGCGGTCGGGCACGGACTGGAAGGCGACTTTAATCGCCGCGGTACCTCAATGTTCAGCGGGCAAATGGGCAAACTGGTGGCTTCCGAGCTTTGTACCGTTGTTGATGATGGCACTATGCAAGGCCGTCGTGGTTCAATCTCGGTAGATGATGAAGGCGTACCGGGGCAGTACAACGTGCTGATTGAAAACGGTATTTTGAAAGGTTACATGCAGGACAAGCTCAATGCGCGCCTGATGGGCGTGGCTCCGACGGGTAACGGTCGCCGCGAGTCCTATGCACATCTGCCAATGCCGCGCATGACCAATACCTATCTGCTGGGCGGTCAATCTACCCCGGAAGATATTATCAGCAGCGTCGAGTATGGTCTTTATGCACCCAACTTTGGCGGCGGCCAGGTGGATATCACTTCTGGAAAATTTGTCTTCTCAACCTCAGAAGCCTATCTGATTGAGAAAGGTCGTATCACCAAGCCAGTGAAGGGCGCGACCCTGATCGGTTCAGGTATCGAGGCAATGCAGCAGATTTCCATGGTCGGTAACGATCTGGCGCTTGATAAAGGCGTCGGCGTTTGTGGCAAAGAAGGTCAAAGCGTCCCGGTCGGCGTGGGCCAACCTACGTTGAAACTTGATTCCTTAACCGTTGGCGGCACTGCCTAAAAATAATCTTCTTACTTGAAGCCAGTGCTGCGTTAGCTACTTTCGCAAACCCCAGTCACTTACCTGTGTAAGCTCCTGGGGATTTGCTCTCTTGCTGCCTTGCTCTGACTCCAATTACTTGATTATTTGGTATAATCTTCTTACTTGAAGCCAGTACTGCGTTAGCTGCGTTCGCAAACCCCGGTCACTTACCTGTGTAAGCTCCTGGGGATTTGCTCTCTTGCTGCCGAATGGCAACACCAAGGCCTCGTTTATTAAACTTTATGTTGTTCAGTAAAATCCTTTTAAGTGGAAAGGTTCTTATTTCGCCCCCGGCTCTCGTTTGCGGTGCTTGCGGTAAACCTTGCTCACCTCTTTGAAATATTCCGTCAGATAATTAATGCACACCTGCACTTTCAACGGCAGCTTGTCCTTTTCCGTATGCAAGGCGTAAACCGGGCGCGGCTCCGACTGATAATTACCAAACAGAATCTCGACCTCTCCTGAGTTAATCTCATCAATCACCCACATCAGCGGAATATAGGCGATACCCACGCCCGACGTTAGCCAGCGGATGATGGTTTGCGGATCGTTGGAGACAAAACGCCCCTCCGGCCTGATACGAATCGGTTGACCCTCAGGTGAAACCAGATCAAATTCACTGTCAGGGCGAATGCTGTATTCCAGCCACGAAAAATTTACCATGTCTGTCGGAGCTTCAGGCTTACCGTTCTCGGTCAAATAATTTTTCGCCGCACAAACCACCATCGGCATTGAGCCAAGGTGCTTTGAGAACAAACTCGAGTCTTGCAATTTACCGACGCGAATCACAATATCCAGCCCGTCAGAAATTAAATCCGGCGCAGGAATCCCCGTTACCAGATTCACGGTCAGGCCTGGATACTCGCTGAGCATCTTGACCGTCATTGCTGCAAGGACATTTTGTGCCATTGTCGAGGAGCTGCCGATGCGTAATGTACCCGTTGGTGTGTTGTTAAACGCATACAATTGTTCATGAACTTCATGAACGTTATGCAGCATTTTATGGCAGCCCTGGTAGTAAATCTTACCCGCTTCAGTTAAGCCGAGACTGCGAGTGCTTCTGTTTAACAACTTGATTTGTAATTCATTTTCAAGCTTGGAGATGCTTTGGCTAATGGCGGAAACGCTCATTTGTAGACGAGGCGCTGCAGCGGTATAAGAGCCGCTTTCAACCACTTGAGCAAAGATTGACATGCGTTTTAATCGGTCCATTGTTAAGCCCAGCTTAAAAGTGATTGTGATCACAGAATGTTGATGTCTTGATAATAAGCAGGCTAATATACTGGTCGAGATAAAAGCCTCAAGTTCGGATGCAGTAAAATTAAGTATCTTACCTCCGCCGACTTTTCTGGCAATCCTACATTACCCCTCTGCGCAACCTTTAGAGATTTTTCTCTCGAAGTGCGCTGGTATTGTTGAAAATTTTGAATCAAAAACGCGCGCTAATGTTAAAATTAATAAATAATATGAGGGTTGCTGTGCGTCACTACCTTTGTGGTAAGAGTCTAAGGAAATATCCATGAGTTTGCTTCCGGTAATGGTGATTTTCGGATTGTCGTTTCCCCCGGTGTTCTTTGAAATACTTTTGGCGCTAGCGATATTTTTCATACTGCGCCGAATTTTGACACCTACCGGGATTTATGATTTTGTCTGGCATCCGGCATTATTTAATACGGCATTGTATTGCTGTCTCTTCTATCTAATATCCTGCATTTTCGTCTGAGGCTGTCGTGAAAAACATTTCAATAAAAATAATACGTTACGCAATAACGTTTATCATTGTGGTCCTGGCCGCCATCGCGATTTTCCGTGCCTGGGTCTTTTATACAGAATCACCTTGGACGCGTGACGCAAAATTTACCGCTGACGTTGTAGCCATGGCTCCAGACGTTGCCGGGCTGGTCACCTCCGTTCCTGTTGAAGATAACCAATTAGTGAGCAAGGGCCAGGTGCTGTTCACGATTGACCAGCCGCGTTATCAGGTGGCATTGGCTCAGGCAAATGCCGACGTATCCTATTATCAGGCGCTGGCAGACGAGAAAAAACGCGAAGCGACTCGTCGTGTAAAACTTGGTACTCAGGCAATGTCTATCGAAGCTATCGAACAGGCAACCAACGACCTGCAAACTACCATGCAACAGCTGGCGAAAGCCAAGGCAACAGCAGCAGGAGCGGCGCTGGATCTGCAGCGTACTACCGTGGTTGCTCCGGCTGATGGCTGGGTCACTAACCTGACCGTTCACCCAGGCGACTTCGTGACTCGCGGCCAGACTACTATCGCGCTGGTTAAAGAGCACACCTTCTATGTACTGGCGTATATGGAAGAGACCAAGCTGGCTCGCGTTAAACTTGGCGATCGTGTCGAAATCACCCCGCTGGGCAGCAATAAAGTTCTGCACGGTACTGTGAACAGCGTTGCGGCAGCGGTGACAGACAGCAGCAGCACCGATTCCAGTGATGGCCTGGCAAGTATCGACAGCAACCTCGAGTGGGTTCGTCTGGCGCAGCGCGTACCGGTAAAAATCACTTTGAATGATATGGACGAAAAACACCCGTACCCGGCAGGCACCACGGCGACAGTTGTAGTGGCTGGTGAGCACGACCGAGCAGAAAATGGCTCATGGTTTACCAAATTCCTGCACCGCCTGCGCGAGTTTGGCTAAGAGAAAATAAATGATTAGCCCATCTCTGTTGCGCATGCGATTTGCCTGCAAGTTGACTTTTGCTATCCTGGGCGCATTGGTGTTTGGGTTTTATCTGAATCTGGAAACCCCTCGATGGTCGGCGATGACCGCTGCCATCGTAGCCGCCGGACCCGCCATGGTCGCCGGCGGCGAGCCGTTTGCCGGGGCAATTCGGCATCGTGGGATATTACGTGTTATCGGCACTTTTATTGGCTGTATCGCCGCAATTACTATCGTAATGACCTTTGCTCGTGCACCAGCACTGATGCTGCTGGTGTGCTGCCTGTGGGCAGGCTTTTGCACCTGGTGGTCTTCAATCGTTCGCGTTGAAAACTCCTATGCTTTAGGACTGGCCGGTTATACCGCGTTAATCATTGTGGTGCTCGCCTCATCTAACCTTACCGAAACTCCGCAGTTTGCCGTTGAACGCTGTAGCGAAATTGTCGTCGGCATCGTTGCCGCGATCGTGGCCGATCTGTTGTTCTCTCCTCGTTCGATCAAAAAAGATATCGATCGTGCCGTAGACCAGCTGATGCTCGACCATTTTAAATTGCTCAAACTCAGCCTGAATCAGGCCGAAAAAGAAGATATCGACAAGGCGTGGAATACCCTGGTTAAAAGCTCCACTGCAATCAATGGGATGCGAACCAGCCTGATGATGGAGTCTTCCCGCTGGCAGCGCGTAAATCGGCGCATAAAGGCGTTACATAGCCTGTCGCTGAGCATGATCACTCAAGCCTGCGAAACCTTCATTATTATGCAGACCACGCCAGAGCTGGTGCCTTCCGAGATTGTTCTACTGGTCAATGAACCTATCGAAAATCAGGATGACGTGCGTAAAATCCTTAAGCGACTGCGCAAGATTGGTAATGATCTGACAGAGGAAAACGTCGCACTACCTCTTTATTCGTGGATTGGTTCCGCCAGCCGCGCATTGTTGATGATCAAAGGCATACATACCAACGGCAGTATCAGCAGTACAGAAAGCAACGTGCTAAACAGTGAAGTGGTGATCAAGCCTGCCTCAGCTGAAATGCACCACGCGCTGATTAACGGGCTGCGTACTTTTGTTGCCAGCGCCGCGGGCTGTTTACTGTGGTTATGGACCGGCTGGACTTCCGGCTCAGGCGCGGTGGTCATTATTGCGGTTATCACCTCGCTGGCGATGCGCACTCCGAACCCGAAAATGATGGCGATGGACTTTTTGATCGGCATGATGGCCGCCATTCCTATCGGTGGGCTTTTATATTCCGTGGTTATGCCCGCGACTCAGCAAAGCCTGTTCCTGCTGTTGCTGGCGCTGGGGATTTGTATTTTTATCTGCGGAATAGAGGTGCAAAAACGTCGTCTGGGGATTTTGGGCCTGCTGGTCGGTAGCATCAATATTCTGGTGCTCAGCAATCCAATGAAATTCAATATTTCGACATTTTTGGACAATGCCACCGGTCAGGCGATCGGCTGCGTAATTGCATTGCTGGTACTGATGCTAATTCGCGATAAATCGCGTGATAAAACCGGGCGTACGCTGCTTAACCGCTTCGTGAGCAGTGCTGTTTCCGCGTTGACCACCAAAGCCTATCGCCGTCGTGAGAACCATCTTCCTGCGCTTTATCACCAGTTGAATCAGCTGTTGGTTCTGTTCCCGAACGACATGGGGAAATACCGTCTGGCGTTGCAACTGATTATTGCCCATCAACGTTTAAAGATTGCCGAAGTCCCGGTTAATGAAGAATTGTCGGCGTTTCATAAACGAATTCGTAATACTGCCGATCGCGTGGTTTCATCTCAGAGTGAGGGCAAACGCGAATATTATTATCAGCGTTTGTTGAGTGAAATGAGTGAGTATCAGCAGAAGCTGGTGGAATACGATGCGCCGCTCAAAGTGACTGAGCCGGTCAGGCGTTTATGCGATTTGTTAAATAATTATCAGCGCGCGTTCTTGCAGTAATCACTGAACAGCGACCAATAAAAAAGGCTGACTCCTCGCGGTGTCAGCCTTTTCTTTTACTTGATGATTACTGATAGGCAGACTTTACCTTCACCGGAGTGACATCATCCTCTGGTTCATCTTCATCGTGCGGAATCACCAGCGTTTCATGACCTGAAGCAACGCCCCAGTAGTAGCAGACCAGCGTTACTATGATCAGCAGCACCATATCCATCGGGCTGGAAATCGCGTTGATACCGCCGTATGTGCCCAGATAAGACAGCACCAGCACTACCAGGTAGTACACCAGCAGCCAGATTGAGCTCTTAACATCGCGTCCGAAGTTCTCATCTTTTTTGCCGAACACTACGTAAGCAACCCAGGCAATCAGCAGAATCGGGATCAACAGAATGTTCACTGACCAGCCGCTCCAGTAAATCAGCAGACTACTGGCGATGAACGCCAATGGGCTGATCAGGCCAAAGACCGGCAGTTTGAACGGACGTTTCAGACCTGGCAGACGAGCGCGCAGCACGCCAGCATTGACCGGACCCGGCAAATAGGTAAACACCGTTGCCGACGTTACCGCACCAATCAGTCCACCCCAAACCTGGAACTCGGAAGGCAGAGTCCAGGCAATGGCCAGAACCAGCGACAGCCACAGCGCACCGCGCGGAACGCCGGACTTAGGATCAACTTTTGCAAAGATGTTGAACAGGTGTCCATTCTTCGCCCAGGCAAACAGCACGCGCGAAGCACCCGCGAGATAAATGTTACCGGTACCTGCTGGAGAGATGACCGCATCGATCAAGATCAGGTTAATCAACCAGGTAATGCCCAGACTGCGTGCCAGATCGGCATAAGGAGACTGGAAGACGCTTTTCAGGCCAACCCAGCCGTGCGTGCTCAGCAGGTCGGTTGGCACCGCGCCCATGAACGCAAATTGCAGCAGGATATAAACCACAAAGCTGATGGCGATTGCCAAAACGATAGCAATAGGAATGTTGCGCTGCGGATTTTTCGCCTCGCTGGCAAAGTCCACGGCCTGACGGAATCCGAGGTAGGCAAACACGATGCCTGCGCCGGTCAGAGAAGAGAATACGCCGTGCGCGCCGCCAGGATTGGTGCCGGGAACCTCAAGGTTAGCGCCGTGGTAGTAACCAAACAGCGTGATGATCACCATTACCGGAACGATAAATTTGAAGGTAGTAATGATGGTATTGATACGGCCAAAGAACTTGACGCTCCAGTAGTTCAGCAGGAAAAAGCCTACCAGCAGGAGAATCTGCATAATGAAACCGAGAGTCGTCGGGCTGCTGTCGGTGTTACCCAACGCCGGCCACCAGTACATTGCGTACTGACGCACAGCCTCAACCTCAACCCCTGCTGTGGAGGTGTAGGCCAGCAGCGAGCTGACGCCGATAACAAATCCCACCACGTTGCCGTGAGTGTACTGCGGATAACGCACAAAGCCGCCAGCGCGAGGAATTGCCGCAGCGAGTTCAGCAAACACCAAACCAATCAACAACACCATTACGGCGCCAAGTAACCACGCCCAACCGGTTAAACCTCCTGCATACCCAGAACTTGTCAGTGCCGCGTAGAGCCACCCTGAGCCAATCATTGAACCCACACCCAATAGGGTAAGATCCACCAGGCCTAATTTTTTTTCAATGTCCCCTGAGTCATAGCGGTCCTCTTTAGGGTATAGAATTTGATGAATGACAGAAACCATCTCTGTTAACGTTTTAAGAAACATCAACCATCCCTTTTTGATGCATAAAACTAATGAGCAGGAACCGTGCCAGACTGTTAAACAGCCGATAGAATTGTACTAATAGCCTGCATATAGAGGTTATTCGCATTATTTGCGTGCTATTTATAAGCCGCATTGCACCGAAATAGTGCGCAAGGACTCCGGCAAGCGATGGGGGATATAGCAGAAATTGGTTAAAAAGTAGCATGAAAGACTGGGGTTAAGCTTTCTGAAAAGCACAGTGCGCTGAGTAGATACGCCTACAGTGAGGGTTTTAATGACTATACTTAATCATTAATTATCTTTGGTTTTACGGCCAGAAACCGACGGCCCTCGTTCAGGAGAAACACTCATTATGTCTGCTCAACAGAAGAAAATTTCCGAACACAATTTGTTTAAAACTGGCTATTTTGTTGCTGGCCAGTGGAAAACTGCCAGTGAAACTTTCGATGTCGACAACCCTGCAACGGGTGAAGTTGTCGCGAAAGTCGCGCGGGCGGGCAAAGCCGAAACTGAAGCGGCGATTAAGGCGGCCAGCGACGCATTCCCGGCCTGGCGTAAAAAAACGGGAAAACAGCGTTCCGAGATCCTCAATCGCTGGTATCAACTGATGCTGGAGAATAAACAGTTTCTCGGCGAACTGATGGTTGCCGAGCAAGGCAAGCCACTGAAGGAAGCGCTGGGTGAAGTCGAATACGCCGCGAGCTTCCTGCAATGGTTTGGCGAGGAGGCAAAACGCGCCAACGGTGAAATCATCCCGCCGGTAAAAGCAGGATCCCGGATTCTGGCAACTCGCGAGCCGGTTGGGGTTGTAGCGGCTATCACGCCGTGGAATTTCCCGCTGGCGATGCTGACTCGTAAGCTTGGCCCTGCATTGGCCGCCGGTTGTACCGGATTAATCAAACCGGCCAACAATACGCCGCTGTCAGCCTTTGCTCTGCTGGAGCTGGCTAAGCAGGCAGGCGTGCCGGACGGCGTGCTCAATGGTGTTGCCGGAGACACTTCAGCCATCAGTGACGCCATTATGGCCAGTAGCGCGGTGCGCAAAATTTCTTTCACAGGCTCGACTGCGGTAGGTAAAACCCTGGTGCGTAACAGCGCCGACACCATGAAAAAAGTGTCGATGGAGCTGGGCGGCAATGCTCCTTATATCGTCTTTGACGATGCCGATATTGATGCCGCACTGGAAGGCGTCCTAGCCTGTAAATTCCGTAATTCCGGCCAGGTTTGTGTCTCGATTAACCGAATTTACGTGCAGGACGGTATCTATGACACCTTTGTCAGTCGTCTGGCCGAGGAAGTTGGCAAACTTAAAGTAGGTAATGGCATGGACGAAGGAGTTATCGTCGGTCCGTTAATTAATATTAAAGGTCTTGAAAAGGTCGAAGAACACGTTAAAGATGCTCTAGAACACGGCGGAAAACTGCTGGTGGGTGGCGAACGTCACAAGCTGGGGGGGAATTTTTTCCAACCTACGGTGATTGGCCTCGCCAATGACCAGATGAAAGTCGCCGCCGAAGAGACCTTTGGCCCGCTGGCTGCCTGTTTCCGTTTCAAAACGGAGGAAGAAGTGATTGAGCGAGCCAACAATACCGAGTTTGGTCTGGCCGCATATTTCTATTCGCAAAACCTCCAGCGAGTGTTCCGCGTTGCCGAAGCCATCGAGAGCGGCATGATCGGCATTAACGAATGCTCTCTTTCAACGGAAGTGGCCCCGTTTGGCGGGGTGAAAGAGTCCGGGCTGGGCCGTGAAGGTTCAGTGTTGGGGCTGGAAGAGTATTTACAGGTTAAAACTCTGCATCTGGGTAATCTGTAACGTAAATGGTTTAATTTAGAAAGTAGGTGACAATGAGAGCAGTAAACACGTGGGTTCGGGCTCATTTGCTATTGGCGGGGCTGCTGGTCATGTTCTGCGGCAGTGCATCGGCGAAAATGAGTTTTTTCCATCCTGCGCAAGGGAATATTGAATCGCTGACGGCGGAGAATACCGTGGTCAGCTATTTGCAGCAGAATCACCGTCTACCAGACTATTTTGTCACCAAGAAACAGGCACGCCAGGCTGGATGGGACGCGCGATCCGGCAATCTTTGTCAGGTATTGCCGGGCAAGGCAATCGGTGGCGATCGTTTCTCCAATCGCGAGAAAACGCTGCCGTCTGCGCCCGGTCGAGTTTGGCGTGAAGCGGATATTAATTATCACTGCGGACGACGCGGTGCCGATCGCATATTATTTGCCAATGATGGCCTGATTTATGTCAGTCGCGATCACTACAAGAATGTTGTGCGGGTGGAGTAAATCAAATGAAAAAAGTGGTCTTCGATTTCAATCATATCCCCGACTTGGCAGCCTTCTATGCCGATTTTGCCCGCCAGTTCGGTATCGGCGATCATTTCGGTGCCAATCTTGATGCCTTATGGGATGAGGTTACAGGTAGCATTGAGCTGCCGGTCGAAATTGATTTCACAAATCTGAATGCTGCCCGTAAACGCAAGTTCGGTTCACTGGTGCTGTTGTTTGAAGAGGCGGAGGAGGAGTTAGACGGTGCCTTCACCTTCAATCTTTTTCCCCTGCGTAATTGAAGCTGTAGCTGTGTTAGCGTACCTGAATGTTGAACTATGATTTTTCAGAAACTAACCATTATTCAATCATTTAGTCATCCAATGGAATAACCCAGTAATTGACGCTGTAGCAAGGCGGCAAGCAAACGAATCCCGATGAGCTGACACAGGTCAGTGATTCGGGTGAGTGAGCGCGGCCAACACAGCTACAGCTTCAATAACGCAGGTTAGTCCCGGGCTTCGGCAAGCTCACGAAGATACTGGAAGATCTGGCGATAAGCCTTGGGTGGCTTGTTCGCAGCTTTCTCTTTTTGCGCGTTACGCACCAGAGCACGCAGCTGTTGGCGGTCGGCTTCAGGATAGAGATCCAGAACGGTCGGGATCACATCGTCGCCTTCTTCAACCAGACGGTCACGCAGTACTTCAAGCTTGTGGAACAGCGAAACCTGTTGGTTGTGGCGGTTTTTAAGCTTGTCGAGCGCAGTCTGAATCGGGTCTATGTCGCGCGAACGCAGCATTTTACCGATAAGTTGCAGCTGACGACGGCGGCCTTCTTTTTTAATTTTCTGAGCTAAATCAATCGCTGCGCGCAGATCTTCATCAAGTGGCAGTTTGTCGAGTGAGTTTTTACCCAGATCAACCATCTCGGCACCGAGATCTTTCAGTGCTTCGGCATCGCGTTTAATTTCACTTTTGCTGACCCAGATGATCTCTTCATCTTCTTCGTTGTCCTCTTCAGGAACATCGTCGAGCCAGTCTTCTATTTTCTTAGTCATTATGGATCCTTAAAATTCTTGGCCGCATTATCGCACGGTTGGCAACAAAAGACCCAGCCGGAATGCGAAATTGTACTAAGTCTCTGTTAGACTCTGAAGAATATGGAACTAATTAACTCCAACTTTTTACTTAAAACCTTATTCAAAAGAAGGGCGGGCTGATGAACGTAACCACTCAAGTGGCAGAGCAACGTAAAACGCTGGAACAGGCCGTAGCGCAGGCCCTGGAGTTAGCGAAAGCCGGTTCTGACGGTGCGGAAGTGGCGGTCAGTAAAACTACCGGTATCGGGATTAGCACCCGTTTTGGCGAAGTTGAAAACGTTGAATTCAATAGCGATGGTGCACTGGGCATTACTGTCTATTATCAGCAGCGCAAGGGCAGCGCGTCCTCGACCGATTTGAGCCCCGATGCTATCGCACGTACCGTGCAGGCGGCGCTGGATATCGCACGCTACACCTCTCCAGATCCTTTTGCAGGCGTGGCCGATAAAGAGCTGCTGGCTTTCGAAGCACCGGATCTCGACCTTTTCCATCCTACCGAACTGGACGCCGATCGCGGGATTGAGCTGGCCGCACGCGCTGAACAAGCGGCTTTGGCTGCGGATAAACGCATCACTAACACCGAAGGCGGCAGCTTTAACAGTCACTATGGTCTTCGCGTATTTGGCAACAGTCACGGGATGCTACAAAGCTACTGCTCGACGCGCCATTCGCTTTCGGCATCGGTCATTGCAGAAGCGGCCGGCGATATGGAACGCGATTACGCTTATACCATTGCTCGTTCAATCAATGACTTGAAAAGTCCTGAGTGGGTGGGTGCCGAATGCGCACGCCGCACCCTGTCACGCTTGAGTCCTCGCAAGTTGCCGACCATGAAAGCACCGGTGATGTTTGCAGCCGAAGTCGCGACAGGCCTGTTTGGTCATCTGGTCGGGGCCATTAGCGGTGGCAGTATTTACCGTAAATCGTCCTACCTGCTCGATAGCCTGGGCAAACAGATTCTGCCAGACTGGATTACCGTTGAAGAGCATCCGCATTTGCTGCAAGGGCTGGCGTCTACGCCGTTCGACAGTGAAGGTGTACGCACTCACCGTCGTAATATCGTCGAAGACGGCGTTCTGCAAACCTGGCTGTTGACCTCTTATTCGGCGCGTAAACTGGGTCTGCAAACTACGGGTCATGCGGGCGGCATCCATAACTGGCGCATTGCGGGTCAGGGTGATGACTTTAACGCGATGCTGCGCAAGCTGGATAAAGGCCTGCTGGTGACTGAATTGATGGGGCAGGCGGTAAGCGGCATTACTGGAGATTATTCCCGTGGCGCAGCCGGTTTCTGGGTTGAAAACGGTGAGATTCAGTACCCGGTAAGTGAAATCACTATCGCCGGTAATCTGAAAGATATGCTGCGTAATATGGTCAGCATCGGCAGCGACATTGAAACCCGCAGCAATATCCAGTGTGGTTCGATTATCCTGCCAGAGATGAAAATAGCCGGCGAATAATTTTCCAGGATCTTCAAACAGCGGCGTGCCATTCGTCGCTGTTCTCCCCTCTGCACGACTTCACGTTCTGAATATTCTTTACAAAAAACTGATGCCACTTTGCCGCTGTTACATCTATGTTAATAACAGCAATAGTCACACAAATAATGTCGTTATTTCCTATAAAAATACAAATGGAAGGTGAGCATGCACAAACATGTGATTGCAATAGCTACAGTGGCACTGCTGGGTTGGAGCGTACAGACGCTGGCGGCAGATTTAGAAACGGATATGGACACCATTTCCGATAACTACAGTAAAGTCATGAAAACCGATAATAAAGCCGACTTTATTGCCGGTCTGGCGAAAATGAAAGCCGCGGCGGAAGATGCCAAAAAATCCAAGCCACCAAAACTGGACTCGAAACCCGATAACAGCCCAGAGATTCAGGATTACCACAAAGGTCTGGATAATCTGATTAGCCACATTGACAAGGCGTCTGAGCTGGCTAATGCCGGTAAGATGGCCGATGCCAAGAAAGAGGCCGATGGTCTTAAAGCTATTCGCAACGAAAACCATAAGAAATTCAAATAACCTACGAAATGATTTAGGGTGGGAGGCCAGCGTCTCCCATCCAGTATTTTCCAGTCATTTACACTGCCAAATCCGATCCAGCCAGCTCATCTAACTCAGGTATTCTATTTTTGAGAAATAGATCTACTTGATGCCCGCTATTTCCAGTTTGAACTGGAAAAAAACAGTCTACACAGGTCTTGTCCCTGCGAGTAGGGTAAGAACAGATGAAAGGTTATTGCCATAACATCATTTTAGAGCACGCATTTTGTCAGTAAAAATAGGATCGCATCTGTAAAAGGGGCAGAGCAGATTGTTATGAATAATGCACTTGAATTAAAAGATGCGCCAGAAAGAACCGAGCAGTTATTAGCAGATATTCAACGAATGTTGAATGCCGAGAATATATTTACTAATGACGTTCAGCAGCAGATGTTGACCTCTCATGTAAAAGCGATGGTGTTACGCTCAATTACCGGCGAACCTTTACCCGAGGTTGAAAAGGAACTTTTTGATGAAATTTCGCCAGAGTCAATGAAGATGGCCGAAGAGGTGGTCAATTGGCTAGGAAATTTACCGATTGAGGAAGCGTATTTACTCTCGGTACATTTTGAAGTGGCGAAAGACAATAATCACTGATCGACTTTTATTTTTAACCTTACAAATTAATAAACAACTTATCTGGAGATTCAAATAATGGGACAAGTCATCGTAGTAATTGGAGATCGCTTAGGTAAAGGCCAGAAAGTTGCTGCAGGTGTGGAAGCCGCGGGCGGGAAAGCCATTGTTATTCCTGGCGTTGCAGCTGATATGAAACTGGGCGACGTGATGAACGCGGAAGGAGCCAGCTTTGGTATCTCTTTCTGCGGCAGCGGCGGCGCGGGTGCTATCACGGCACAAAATAAATATAAATATAAAGCAAAACACGGCATGCGTTCAGTGGATGAAGGCGTGACGGCAATTAACGAAGGCTGCACTGTATTGGGTTTTGGCTTTATGGATAAAGAAGAGCTGGGTCAGAGATTAGTTGAAACTTACATTAAGAAAAATGGCCAATCGTAATGAAGCAACAATTAACCACGACGGTAAGAGTTGAGGGCAAAGGCGAAACCAAGGCTGCGGCTTTTTCGTCGGCGTTGAGTCAGGTACAACGAACCGTTCTTAAATCTACTGATAATATTTTGCTGCGCATTGAGCCGCAGGACGTCAAAGTCATTACAGCAGAAGAGAAGATCACTCACGAAAAGTTTTTATTCTTTTTTCTGCCAAGAGAAAGGAAGAGTTATCACGTGGCGTTAGATATTACCGTCAACATGACAGTAATTAATACTGAGCAGGTCATATTCACCAAGAAATAAAGGCTCGACAGGTTTAATGCTGCCTCTGCAAAGAATGCAACCTTGCCCGCACGAGTCAATATAATCACAAGGATAACCTGATGTTTCTAATTATCTTATTTAAGTCGCTTATTATCGGCGGACTGGTAGGGGTTGGCGTAGGTGCAGGTGCTGCACGTATGTTCCATGCTCCGACCGTGCAAGGAATGGGGGCTTTTCGTACGCTTGGGGAACTCAACTCCTGTGAAGGCGATCCTGCCTCACACTTCTCTTTCGGACTGGGCTTCTTCTTCAACGCCTGGGCGTCCTCAGTGGCGGCCGGTTCCTTCACGCAGGATGTCGACCACCGCATTATTCCAAACTGGGCCGCGGCCGTGTTGATGATGAAAAATCGCAACGTGGCCGAAACCCTGCACGATCCGCGCAAAATGGCGATCGCGGGTGGCATCATCGGCATGATCGTGGTGGCTTTCCTGAACACCACGGCCTCTGCCGTACCGCCTGCATTGCAGGTTACCGCCATCAAGGTGCTGGTGCCTGCGGCCAACCTGCTGGTTAACACCGTAATGCCGGTAATTTTCTGGCTTGCGGCTATCGATGCAGGCCGTCGCTCCGGCTTCTGGGGCACCATTTTTGGTGGGCTGGCTCAGTTGATCATGGGCAATGCTGTGCCGGGTCTGGTACTGGGGATCCTGATCGGCAAAGGCGTAGAAGAGGGCGGCTGGAACCACGTCACTAAAGTCATGATGGGCGCTATTATCGCGCTGTTCGTGCTTAGCGGCTTCTTCCGTGGCTTCGACGTCAAACTGTTGCAGTCCTTCATGCTCAACGTGCCGACCTGGCTGAACGGCATTCACAACTCACTCAGCGGCAAATAAGGGGTTCATGACAATGGAAGAACAAGCCAAAACCGGTTTCTGGTACGCCGAGTGGTCATTCCCGATCTTTGTCGGGCTACTTTCCGCCGGGGTATTTGCCGGTACACACATGTATTACCTATACGGCATCGGTGCCTTCAACGAAGTGGCGTTTGTGTCAATGTTGCGTTCGGGCATGGACACCGGCGTATATGGCGCGGTAGCCGCTTTCGGTGCCAGCTTCCTGTTTGCGCGCATCATTGAAGGCTCGCTGGTGGGGATTCTGGACATCGGCGGCGCCATTCAAACCGGCATCGGCCTCGGCGTTCCCGCGCTGCTGCTAGGCTCGGGGATCCTGTTCCCGGTGACCAACTTCGCGGCTTCACTGGTAACGGGTTTAGTCCTCGGACTGGCCGTGGGTTACATCATTATTTTGGCACGTAAGTTCACCATCAATCAGGGTAACTCGACTTACGGCGCTGACGTGATGATGGGCGCAGGCAATACCACGGGGCGTTTTCTCGGGCCACTGATTATCCTGTCTGCAATTTCGGCCTCGATACCGATCGGTTTGGGATCACTGCTGGGCGCGCTGGTGTTCTATCTCTGGAAGAAACCGCTGACTGGCGGCGCGATCCTCGGTGCAATGATCCTTGGGGCCATCTTCCCGATTTCACTGTAATGGTCTAAAAATGCACAGGTTTCAAGGAGAAATGCCGTATGTATGATTTGATTGTCAGACAAGCCAAAAAAACAGACGGCAGCCTGATTGATATTGCGATTCTGGACGGCAAGCTGGCGGCAATTGGCCAACTTGCTACCACAGAAAGCGCCAGGAGAATCCTCGATTTAGAGGGCAAATGTTGGGTCAGCGCAGGGTGGATCGATTCCCACGTGCATTGCTATCCAAAATCGCCGATTTATCACGATGAACCTGATTTGATCGGAGTCGCCAGCGGTGTGACCACGGTTATCGATGCCGGTAGCACTGGTGCGAACGATGTCGATGATTTCTATCGTATTACTCGCGATGCCAAAACTAACGTCTACGCCTTTTTGAACATTGCCCGCACCGGTATTGTCACGCAAAACGAACTGGCCGACATGACACAGATAGACAAGGTGGGTGTCCGTCAGGCGATTGCCAACAATCCTGGTTTTATCATTGGCCTCAAAGCGCGGATGAGCAGCAGCGTCGTGGGCAAAAATGGTATTCAACCTCTGGTGCGCGCCAAAGAAATTCAGAAGGAAAACAATCAGCTGCCGTTGATGGTACACATTGGTAACAACCCACCCAATTTGGATGAGATCGCCGACCTGCTGGCATCAGGCGACATTATCACCCACTGCTTTAACGGTAAGCCTAATCGCATTCTGACCCCGGAAGGACAGCTGCGCGACGCGATCAAACGCGCACTCGAACGCGGCGTAAGGTTGGACGTCGGGCATGGTTCAGCGAGCTTCAGTTTTGCGGTTGCCGAAGTGGCGATCAAGCAGGGCATTATTCCGCACACCATCAGCTCGGATATTTACTGCCGCAATCGGATCAACGGCCCGGTGCATAGTCTTGCGACGGTGATGTCTAAATTCTTTAGCGTTGGCCTCACGCTGGCGCAAGTTATTGATTGTGTTACCAGTCATGCCGCGCAAGCGCTGCGCCTGCCCAATAAAGGTCGCCTTGAAGTGGGCGGTGATGCCGATCTGACACTGTTTGCCGTTGAGCATGCACCGCAGATATTTGTCGATTCAGAAGGTCAGTCGGTCAAGGGCGACCGCATTCTGGTGCCACTGGCGGCGGTTGTTGCCGGTGAGCCGATATTAACGGATGAAGGGAAGTCAAAAAATGTCTTCAATCTATGAAAAGTATGATTTAAAACAAGTGATTAATGCCTCTGGCCGCATGACGATTCTCGGCGTGTCCACTCCGCGTGCGGACGTGGCTGAAGTCGTAAATTATGGTCTGAATCATTTTTTCGAAATGAAAGATCTGGTCAATAAGACCGGCGCCTATATTGCCAAACTGTTGAACGTTGAAAACGCGGTTGTGGTTTCCTGTGCCTCGGCGGGCATCGCGCAATCCGTGGCGGCCATCATTATTAAAGACGATGCCTGGTTACTGGAAAATCTGCATGCCGTACCACTGACCGTGGCCAATGAAATCGTACTGCCTAAAGGTCACAACGTTAACTACGGCGCGCCGGTTGCGACCATGGTCAGCATGGGTGGCGGTAAAGTGATCGAGGCCGGTTATGCCAACGAATGTTCTGCTGCACAGCTGGCTGCGTCCATCACAGCGCGTACCGCAGCCATCTTGTATATCAAATCCCATCACTCGGTACAGAAAAGCATTCTGTCGGTGGCCGAAGCCGCTGAAGTGGCTCGCGAACACCAACTCCCGCTGATCGTTGATGCAGCGGCAGAAGAAGATCTGACCTGCTACTACCAGATGGGCGCAGACCTGGTGATTTACAGCGGTGCAAAAGCATTGGAAGGCCCGACCAGTGGATTGGTGTTGGGCAAAAAGCAGTACGTTGAATGGGTGAAGCTGCAATCCAACGGGATTGGCCGTGCCATGAAGGTCGGCAAAGAGGGCATTCTTGGGCTAACTCAGGCGATCGAAAGTTACATCAGCCAGCCAAAAACTACCGGCCAGGAAATGGTCGATAAAATGACGCCGTTTATCAACAGCCTTAACGATTTGGACGGAGTTTCGGCCAAAGTAGTGTGGGACAGTGCCGGGCGTGATATTGCGCGTACAGAAATCACCTTTGACGAAGCGCAGCTAGGGTGGAAAACCAAGGCCATTGTCGATGCGATGAAGACGGGCGAAATTGCGATTTATTTCCGTGGCTATCGCGCCAATGAAGGAAAGATTGACGTCGATGTCCGTAGTGTAACGCCGTCGCAACTGGTTACCGTAGCCGAGTGTTTTAAAGCCTTGTTTAGTGGAGAGAAAGCATGAAGCTGACCCCGAATTTTTATCGCGATCGCGTTTGCCTCAACGTGCTCGCCGGTTCGAAAGATAATGCCCGTGAAATTTATCAGGCGGCTGAAGGTCACGTGCTGGTTGGCGTGCTGTCAAAGAATTACGCCGACGTCGAGAGTGCCGTGGCAGACATGAAAGAGTATGCCGCGCTAATTGAAAACGCGCTTTCCGTTGGACTGGGGGCGGGCGATCCGCGTCAGTCTCTAATGGTCAGTCAAATTTCTCGGCAGGTTCAACCACAGCACGTAAATCAGGTATTTACCGGCGTCGGCACCAGCCGCGCGTTGCTGGGCCAAAACGACAGCGTGGTCAATGGACTGATTTCCCCGACCGGCAAAGTGGGTCTGGTAAAAATTTCCACTGGCCCACTGAGTTCAACTGCCAGCGACGGCATTGTACCTGTCGACACGGCAATCGCGCTGCTGAAAGACATGGGTGGCAGCTCGGTGAAATATTTCCCGATGGGCGGCCTGAAAACTCGTGAAGAGTTTGCCTGTGTGGCCCGCGCCTGCGCGGAGCAGGATTTCTGGCTGGAACCGACCGGCGGTATCGATTTGGAAAATTTCGAAGCGATTATGGAAATCGCTCTTGAAGCCGGAGTCAGCAAAATCATTCCACATATTTATAGCTCGATTATCGACAGTGCCAGCGGCAACACCCGCCCTGAAGATGTCAGAACCTTGCTGGCGAGTGTGAAAAGGCTTTTGGCCTGATCGGATTTTTCGGGTTGTAAGCGGTTGTTCTTTCCATTAAAAGCATAAGAGGAACTATGAGAAACTGGCTACGTATTTCAGGTTTAACCTCAGCGTTGCTGGCAGCTTCTGCCACCCCGCTGTATGCAGCAGAGAAGGCAATGACTCCCGAGACATCTCATTATGCCTATGTAGGCACTTACAACCCGAACGGCGAAGGCGTTTATCGCTTTAAGGTTGATGCCAAATCTGGGGCGCTGAGCGACAAGACCTTGGTCAGCCAACTGCCGAACCAGTCGCAGATGGTGGTGGGGCATCAGGGCAAAACTCTGTATGTCGGCAGTGAAGTCGACAATTACAACGGCGGCAAGCACGGTTCAGTCGCCGCCTATCATATTAATCCCGAAGATGGCAGCCTGAGCCTGATTAATCAGGTCGATTCCCAGGGTGCGGGTCCGGTATATCTTTCACTGACTCCGTCAGGGGATCATCTGCTGGTCGCGAACTATATAAGCGGTGTCGTGGCGGCCTTCCCCATTGACAGCAGCGGCAAGCTGAGTGATGCCAGTTCGGTGCATCAGGATTCTGGTCCTGCGGGCGCGGGAAAACCCGCTGCGGCAGCCGAGGGCAGCTTTGCCATCAGCGATCATAATGGTCCTCATGCCCACATGATTGCCACCGCTCCTGGCGGCAAGTTTGTTTTCTCAACCGATCTTGGTTTGGACAGAATTTATCAGTGGAAGCTTAATCCGGCAGATGGTCAGCTGGTGGCAAACGATCCGCCGTTTATCAATGCCTCATCTGCGGGAGCAGGTCCACGCCACTTCGTGTTCCATCCCAACGGAAATATTGTATTTTTGGTCAATGAAGAAGCCTCGATTCTGACCAGTTATCGATTCGACAAGAGCAAAGGCACGCTCACCCAGCTGCAGAGTCTTTCCACGCTACCGCCCAACTTCAAAGGGACCAACTTTGCAGCCGGGATAGTACTCAGTAAAGACGGCAAGCATTTATATGTCGCGAATCGCCTGCACAACAGCATTGCGCAAATTAACGTCACCGGCAGCGGTGACATGCACTGGGCCGATGAGTTCTGGACGCGAGGCGATTATCCGCGCACGCTGACGTTATCCGCCGACGGCAAATACGTTTATGCCATGAATCAGCGCAGCGATAACATCACTCGATTCAAAGTTGAGAGCAGTACTGGAAAATTAATTTTTGTCGACGATTATACTGCGGTTGGCAGTCCGTCGCAGATGGTCATGGTGCCTTGATAACAGAAGGTTTATGGTGAGATTTCCCTATCAACGATTAGCCGTATTGTTTGATGCCTTGCAGTCGGAAACGCTGCCTCAGGATGAGCTGGCGAAACGCCTGGCCGTTTCGACGCGCACGGTGCGCGCCGATGTCACCGCGTTGAACGAAATCATGCAGCAATACGGCGCGTGCTTTGTGCATAATCGCGGCAGCGGCTATCAGCTGAAAGTGGACGATGCTGCGCTGTTTTCCATGCTGCAGCAGCCCGCGCGGCCTGCTAACCCGACGCCGCGCAGTGCTGCCGAGCGGGTAAACCGGTTGCTTATCCGCTTTCTCACCTCCTCCTTTTCCTTAAAACTGGAAGATCTGGCCGACGAATGGTTTGTCAGCCGGGGAACCCTGCAAAATGACATGCCCGATGTCCGTGAGCATCTGGCGCGTTACCATTTGAATATCGAGGCCAAACCGCGTTACGGCATGAAGCTGTTTGGCTCCGAACTGGCTATCCGCGCCTGCCTTACCGATTTGCTGTTTCAGCTTAACAGCGATGATCAAATCAGCCCGTTCCTCAAGGCTGAAAGCCTCGAACCCGAGGCACTCCAGCCACTGACCGATTTTATGCATCAGCTACTGTTGCAGTCGTCGATTCAACTGACCGACGAAGGCGAAAAGTATCTGATTCTTTATTGCGCAGTGGCGGTGAAGCGCATTGCCGGTGGGTATCCGCTGACTGATTTCGATGCGGAAGAGCAAGAGCCGGGCGTGAAGAATATCTCGGTTATGCTAGCCGCCGAGCTGAAAAGAATGGTCGGTAAAGAAATTCCTGCTGCCGAAGAGGCTTATTTGCGGGTAAATATTGCGGCCAGAAGGGTACAAAGTATTCTACCCACTGATATTAACGCTGACGACGAGGAGTCGCTGGTCGATTATATCTTGTCGTATATCAATGCTCACTATAACTATGATCTGCAAGGTGATAAGCAGCTTCGATCAGATTTGCTGACTCACATCAAAGCGATGATCACTCGGGTTAAATACCAGATCAATATTCCTAATCCGCTGCTGAATAACATCAAACAGCATTATCCGATGGCTTACGACGTTACGCTGGCTGCCGTTTCAAGCTGGGGAAAATATACCCCTTATAGTCTGAGCGAAAATGAAATTGGCTTCCTGGTGCTGCATATCGGTGTCGGACTTGAGCGGCATTACAATATCGGCTATCAGCGCCATCCACAGGCGATGCTGGTGTGCGACACCGGTAATTCCACCATTCGGATGATCCAGGCTCAGATTAGCCGAAAATTCCCACAAATTGTTATTACTCGCGTTATTTCGCTGCGAGATTACGAAAAGCTTCAGCATATCGACGAAGATTTCATCATCGCCAATGCGCGCGTTGCAGAGCGTAATAAGCCGGTGGTGGTCCTTTCTCCATTCCCGACTGAGTTCCAGATGGAGCAATTGGGAAAACTGGTGCTAGTGGACCGTACGCGGCCATATATGCTGGAAAAATTTTTCGACCAGCGCCACTTTATGCGCCTTGATGAACCTATGACTCAGGCGCAGTTGTTCCGTAAAGTGTGCAGCCAGCTTGAGGAAGAGGGGTATGTTGATGAGGAGTTTCACCCTTCGGTGGTTGAACGCGAAGAGATTGTTTCGACCATGCTGGGTGAAGGGATCGCGCTGCCGCACTCGTTAGGACTGTTGGCCAAAAAAACGGTGGTAATTACCGTGCTCTCACCCCAAGGCATCAAATGGGGGGATGGCGAAACGGCGCATGTCATCTTCCTGCTGGCGATAAGCAAGGCCGATTATGAAGAAGCAATGGCGATTTATGATCTGTTTGTCACTTTCGTGCGCGAGAGATCGATGAGCCGCCTGTTAACCAGCAAGAGCTTCGATAGCTTCAAGGAGATTGCGATAGATTGTTTGAGCCGAATTTAAAAGGATTTTTCTCAAACAGGGCGGCGTCTGCGGCCCTGTCAAAAGGCTTAGTCTTCATCAAACCCTGAATTTATCAGGTTGATGACAGCCTCCAGCGCTTCTGCTTCATCGGGACCGGTGGCTTCGATTTCAATTTCTTGACCTTTAGGGGAATCGAGCATCAGCAACGCAATAACGCTGCTTGCTTCGGCCTCAATACCCGCGTCGTTACGCAGCATCACTTCCGATTCAAAACTTTGTACCAACTCGAACAGCTTCATGGCCGGTCTTGCGTGCATTCCCAGCCTGTTTTTAATCTCAACCTTTTGTTTTATCGACATAACTTTTACCGTTATAAAGAGAAACTGTCACGATTTGCGCTTTTCAAGCGTGCGGTGGCGGGACTGTACGTTCTTGCCACGGGAACGAAAATAGTCCGCGAGCTGCTCGGCCACGTAAACCGATCGATGCTTACCCCCCGTACAACCGATTGCTACCGTTAGATAGCTACGGTTATTGGTTTCCAGCATCGGTAGCCATTGCTCGAGATAGCTGCGCGTTTGATAGATAAAATTATGAACTTCAGTATGGCGATCGAGGAAGGCGGCAACGGGTTTGTCCAGGCCGGTCATCGGGCGCAACTTCGGGTCCCAATGTGGATTTGGCAGGAAACGAACGTCGAACACGTAATCTGCATCGATAGGAAGGCCATGTTTGAAACCAAAGGATTCAAACACCATCGTCAATTCGCGCTCGCGTTTGCCCAACAAACGGGTGCGCAGCATTTCAGCCAGTTCATGCACTGACATCTCGGAAGTATCGATAATCAGGTCAGCGCTTGAACGCAATGGCTCAAGCAGCTCGGCTTCTTGATCAATCGCGCTTTCAAGAGACAGATTCTTGCTGGAAAGAGGGTGCAGACGCCGAGTATCGCTATAGCGACGGATCAGCGTGTTGCGATCGGCATCCAAAAACAGCAGCTGTGGCGAGAAGCTGTCCGGAAGCTGAGTCATGGCATGTTCGTAAACTTCAGGCGTCTCTGGCATATTGCGCACGTCGATACTTACTGCGGCTGAAGTATTACGTTCGGCCAACTCTCTGGCGAGCTGAGGCAGTAAAACGACCGGCAAATTATCAACGCAATAAAAGCCCATATCTTCCAGCGCACGGAGGGCAACGGACTTCCCGGAACCAGAACGGCCGCTGACAATCATCAGCACCATTATATTCTCTCCCAAAAATACTTTTGTCTTTCAAGTTATAGGGGTGCTACTCGTCTTCGGTAATAATCTGGAATAACTCTTCGTCGCTTTGTGCCCCGCGCAGACGTCGACACACTGCTTTATCAGCCAGCTTTTTGGCGACCAGAGACAGAGTATGTAAATGGGTTTTACATTGATCTGCAGGAACCAACAAGGCAAAAAGCAGGTCCACCGGCTGATTATCCACTGCGTCGAAAGCAATCGGCTGTTCGAGTTGGATGAATACGCCAACGGCTCGCAACGTGTCTTCTTCGAGTTTTCCATGAGGGATCGCGATCCCAGCACCAATCCCGGTACTGCCCATGCGTTCACGGGTCAGAATGGCATCGAAAATCACCTGTGGCGAGAGGTTCAGCTGTTTGGCTGCCAGTTCGCTAATGATTTCCAGTGCGCGTTTTTTACTGGCGCAGTGAACGTTGCTCTTGGTGCATTCGGCATTTAATACCGAGGTCAACTGCAGTGCTGTATCGTTAATCATCTCATTTTCACTTAGACTGATCCCAAAGATTTATCGGCTCGCACTTTACCCTCTTAACTTGAATTTGCACCTGTTTTAGTAGCAATTTCAAGTACCAAAGATAAAAATAGCGAACCGATATAAAGTTAAGGATCAGTGCTGTTTCAGTTTGTCTTTATGCTTATTAAGCTGTCGGGCCAGTTTATCTACCAGTCCATCGATAGCGGCATACATATCCTGATGTTCCGAGGTTGCATGCAACTCACCCCCGTTCACGTGCAACGTAGCTTCCGCCACTTTTTGCACTCTCTCAACGCTCAATATTACGTAGACCTGGTTAATACGGTCAAAATACTGCTCAAGTTTTGCAAACTTTGCGTTCACAAACTCTCGCAGAGGTTCGGTAATTTCTACGTGATGCCCGGTAATATTGAGTTGCATGATGTCTTCCTTCTCTGTTGAGGTCAAACCAACTGTTTACGCTGGTTTGATGGCGGGATTGACAAAGACTCTCGGTATTTCGCTACAGTGCGTCGTGCCACCATAATGCCTTGATCCGATAGCATAGTGGCTAACTTGCTGTCGCTCAGAGGTTTGACGGGGTTTTCCGCCGCGATTAATTTTCTCACCAGTGCGCGGATTGCCGTGGAAGAGGCTTCACCACCGCTATCCGTACTTACATGACTGGAGAAGAAATATTTTAATTCGAAAATGCCTCGCGGACTGTGCAGGAACTTTTGCGTAGTCACACGGGAGATTGTCGATTCGTGCATATCCACGGCACTGGCGATATCTGCCAACACCATGGGTTTCATAAACTCTTCACCGAGATCAAAGAATGCCTGCTGCTGCTCAACAATACAACGTGTCACTTTCAATAATGTGTCATTGCGACTTTCAAGACTTTTAATCAACCACTTGGCTTCTTGCAGGTTACTGCGAATAAATTGTCCGTCGCTATCGTTACGCACTGAATTACCCATCGCGGCGTACTGTTGATTGATCTTCAGGCGTGGAATGCTGTCTGAGTTTAATTCTACCGTCCAGATTTTGCCTACTTTACGTACCAGCACGTCTGGAATGACATATTCGGATTCACCGGTGTTGATCGACTGTCCAGGCCTTGGGTCCAGAGACTGGATCAGCTGCATGGCACCTTTAAGTGTATCTTCTTTTAAACGTGTTGAACGCATCAGCGCACGAAAATCGTGATTTGCCAGCAGATCGAGATGTTCGCTGACAATCAGGCGTGCTTCGGTCAAAAACACGGTTTCAGAAACATACTGCGATAGCTGAATCAGCAAACAATCACGCAAATCTTTCGCCGCTACGCCGACCGGGTCAAAACGCTGTACGCGCTTGAGCACCGCCTCTACCTCGTCCATGCTGACTTCTTCATCGCCAATACTTTCGAGGATGTCGTCCAAAGATATGGTGAGATAGCCGGTGTCATCGACAGCGTCAACAATCGAGGTTGCAATAGCGCGATCGGTATCGGTGAAGGGGGTCAGTTCGACCTGCCACATCAGATAGTCTTGCAGAGTCTGAGTAGTTTCACCCTGATAGACCGGCAGCTCGTCGTCGCTGTAATCATTGCCGGTGCCCGAAGGCGTACCTGCGGTGTAGATTTCGTCCCAGGTGGCGTCGAGTGGAAGTTCCTCGGGCATGTCTTTCTGCTCGAGGGCTTCGCGGGTATCAAGCGCTTCGTTTTCAGGGGTTTCTACTGAGTCTATTTCATCGTGCAGATCGGATTGTTCCAACAGCGGATTGCTTTCCAGCGCCAATTGTATCTCTTGCTGGAGTTCAAGCGTGGACAGCTGCAACAGGCGAATTGCCTGCTGTAGCTGCGGTGTCATTGCCAATTGTTGGCTGAGCCTGAGTTGCAAACCTTGCTTCATATCTTGGATTCTTTCCGTTTTTAAAAATTCGCCGATAACTTAGATGATTAAAGACGGAACGCTTCGCCCAGATAAACGCGTTTAACTTGCTCATCCTGCAGGATTTCTGCAGGGGTGCCGTGAGCAATAAGATGCCCCTGGCTTACAATATAAGCACGCTCGCACACATCGAGCGTTTCACGGACGTTGTGGTCGGTAATCAACACACCAAGCCCGCTGTCACGCAGGTGTTCAATTATTTTTTTGATATCGATAACTGAAATTGGGTCAACACCCGCAAACGGTTCATCCAGCAGGATAAATTTCGGATTGGCGGCCAATGCACGAGCGATTTCTACACGACGACGTTCACCGCCTGACAGTGATTGCCCAAGGCTGTCGCGCAGATGGGAAATATGAAACTCTTCCATCAGCTCATTGGCACGAGCAACGCGCTGTTCTTTGTTGAGATCCTCACGAATCTCCAGCACCGCCATCAGGTTTTTGAACACGCTCAGACGACGGAAAATTGAGGCTTCCTGTGGCAGATAGCCAATCCCGCGACGGGCACGAGTATGGAGTGGAAGCAGGCTGATATCTTCGTCATCAACCACAATCCGCCCTGCATCGCGTTGAACGATACCGACCACCATATAAAAGGTGGTGGTTTTACCTGCGCCGTTTGGCCCCAGCAAGCCGACGATTTCGCCTGACTTGACTGACAGACTCACGTCTTCAACAACTTTGCGGCCTTTATAGGCTTTAGCCAGGTTTTCTGCAATTAATGTTGCCATAAGTTAGTATTTACTCTTTTTCGGTGCTGCAGCCGGTGCGCCAGGAGCTGGGGTTTTTTCCTGAAGCTGAGAAGGTATCAGCACGGTGGTTACACGGTTGCCCTTGTCGCTAAATGCCTGCATCTGCTGCTGCTGCACCAGATAGGTAATGCGGTCGCCTGTAACGTTGCTGTCCAGCTGTTGCAAATAAGCTTTGCCTGTCAGCGTAATCAGATCTTTGTCAACTTCATAGCGGACTTTCAGGGAGTGCCCTTGAATCGGCTTGCCGTTGTCCTGCATCTGGTAGAAAGTCACCGGGTTACCGAAGCCTTCGACGATTTCTTTGCCAGATTGACCGCCAGGGCGAACAATGGTCGCGCGATCGGCATGAACCAGAATACTACCTTGCTTGACCACAACGTTGCCCGTAAGGGTCACGGTATTGGTATTGATATCCACAGCCTGATTGTCAGAAGTGACCGTCATTGGCTGCTGCGTGTCGGTTTTCAACGCCAGCGCCGGGATGCTTACCGCTAACAGCGAGGTGGTAATCAACAGGTTACGGATTTTATTTTTTGCTTGGAATTTCATAATTAGTATTTACCTTCTCGATCAACTGTGCGGTTTTATTCCTCAAATTTCCACGCATTCGCATGCCGTTAGAGGTGAAACCTGTACCGTAAATGTAGACTTCGTCGTCTGACGCTACGTCCTGTGTGACCAGGTTAACCTGGGCATTGTCTGTTTTTATTCTTTGCAGCTGTGACGTTGTTGGCGTCAGACTATCAATTTGCACGTGACCATAAAGATACAACATTTTATCGTTGGTCAATTTTGCGCGATCGGAGCGGATAGTCCAGGTCGCGACGCTGGTGTCTGGATCATACGTCGTCACGACCGGGTTGGTGAACCATGACACGAGATCGGTCGTATAATATTTAACTTGCTCGGACACCAGTCTGTAATTCAGTTTGCCGGTCGGATCGTACACCACTGTTACGCTGTGCTGGCTCTGATAAGTTGGATCCTGTGTATTCAGCGGAGGTGCAGGCGCTTTATTATCGTTATCCGATATCGTCCAGCCAATCAGCACCAAAACCAGCAGGCCCAGCAACAGAGTCATCCAAAGTCTTGTTTTGCTCATATCGACAGCCCTTTGGCGTCCTCCAGCTTGCCCTGTGCCATTAAAATCAAATCGCACAGTTCACGAACTGCACCGCGTCCACCTGCGATGCGCGTAATATAATCAGCTTTGGGTAGCAGGATCGGGTGGGCATCGTTAACAGCAACGGAGAGACCGACTTTCTCCATCACCGGCCAGTCGATCAAGTCATCACCAATATAGGCAACCTGCTCAGGTTGCAGCGATAGTGTATCTAACAGTTCGCGGAAGGCCAAAAGCTTATCAGACTGTCCTTGATAAAGATGGCGGATGCCCAGCGTTTTAGCACGATCTTCCAATAATTTGGCCTTGCGCCCAGTAATGATTGCCACTTCAATATCTGAAGTCAGCAGGCAACGGATCCCATAGCCATCGCGCACGTTGAAGCTTTTCAATTCTTCGCCATTATTTCCCATGAAAATCAGGCCGTCAGACATTACGCCATCAACGTCACAAATCAGCAAGCGGACAGCTTTGGCTCGCTCCAGCACTTCTGCGCTAACGGGACCATAACAGGTATCCACATTGGCTGCGCTATTACTCATTCGGGCAGTTCCTTACGTTACAGGCCAGGTTCAAATTTTCTAAATTAAACAACACCGGCACGCAGCATGTCATGCATATGTACCACACCCAGCAGACGGTCGCCATCGGCCACCATGACGCAGGTAATGTTCTTTTCCTGCATCAGATTCAGGGCATCGACTGCCAGCAGCACCGGGCGAACGCGAATGCCGCCAGGGGTCATCACGTCGGTAATTTTTGCTTCATTGACGTTAACACCCATATCAAAGATACGGCGTAAATCACCATCGGTGAATATGCCTTCGATTTTCATCAAATCGTCGGTGATCACCGTCATACCAAGGTTTTTACGGGTGATTTCGAGCAGGGCATCACGCAGTGAGGCATCGCGGCTAACCTGCGGGATTTCACTGCCGGTATGCATGATATCGCTGACTCGTAAAAGAAGTTTGCGACCCAGTGCGCCGCCCGGATGGGACAGGGCAAAATCCTCGGCGGTAAAACCGCGCGCTTCAAGCAGTGCGACGGCAAGGGCATCGCCCATCACCATTACCGCAGTGGTGCTGGTGGTGGGCGCAAGGCCTAACGGACAGGCCTCTTTCGGCACTTTGACACAAATGTGCACGTCTGCTGCTTTACCCATCGAACTTTCGGGATTGGCAGTCAGGCAAATCAAGCGAATATCCAGACGTTTCAGCACCGGGATCAGCGCCAGAATTTCGTGCGACTCTCCCGAGTTGGAAATAAGGATAACGATATCCTGCGTCGATACCATCCCGAGATCGCCGTGGCTGGCTTCAGCCGGATGGACGAAGAAAGCTGGCGTGCCGGTGCTGGCAAATGTCGCGGCCATCTTGCGGGCTACGTGTCCGGATTTGCCCATACCCATCACGATAATTTTGCCGCTGCACTGGAACATCATCTCACAGGCGCGGGTAAAATCGTCGTTGATGTATTGGTCGAGCTGTTCAAGTCCTTCCCTTTCGGTTAACAACACCTGTTTACCGACCTGGACGAAATTAAATTTTTCGTTATCAAATGTTGTCATCGTCAATTCCTGTGACTTTGCCTGAATCGTTCGTTATTTAAACAAATTCTATCAGATCTAAAAGGCAACGCTGGTGGGCATGTAGAAAAGCACCGCCAGATAAGCGATAAAGCCGAACAGCAGCAGCGCGCCTGCCAAATGACCAATCCGATGTTTACGCATCAGGCAAAGTCCGGTGAGCACGACGCTGACAACCAGCATCACCCAATAATCCCGATGGAATGCATCGGGATTAAAATGTCCCGGTGCTACCAGAGCGGGCAGCCCCAACACCAGGCACATATTAAATATATTCGCGCCAATAATATTGCCCAGTGCAATATCGTCTTCGCCTTTTATTGCTCCGGCAATAAAGGTTGCCAGCTCAGGCAGGCTAGTGCCTATTGCTATGACCGTCAGGCCGATGACCAGTTCACTGACGCCAAAATAGCGCGCTATGACCGAGGCGTTATCGACAATCATGTTCGACGCCAGCGGCATGATAATAAAACCCAGGGCCAGCCACAAAAATGCTACTGTGTTGCTTCCGTCCTGGGGTAACTCCGCCATTTGTTCACTAGTCAGTGTGTCCTGGCCGATTTTTTGCGAGATCCTGGCAATCTTCACCATTAGCATCAGGAACACCGCTGCAGCAATAATCAGCAACACGCCGTCCCATCGACTAAGCTCACTGTCGCTAAGCACAAAACCACACAGCACAGTAACGACTAACATTAGCGGCAGTTCGCGTCGCAAGATATCAGAACGAACGGAAAGTGGATGAATTAGCGCGGCACCGCCCAAAATCAGAAGAATATTAGTGATATTGGAACCAATGACATTGCCTACTGCCAAATCCATCTGGCCATTTATTGCTGCTGTCGTCGAGACAACCAGCTCGGGCAAGGAAATTCCCACGCCGACGACCGTCATACCAATTATTAGAGGGGGAATGCCGATTGAGGCTGCCAGAACTGAAGCTCCGTACACCAAACGATCGGCGGCATACACTAACAGAAACAAGCCGACAATCATTAGTACACTAGCGAGAAGCATGAAAAATCCTTTATTGGGTATAATGCAATGTTCGTAAGTCTGGCAAGGAACCAAAATAAGTTTGATCAATCTGGTTTCAGGCAAAAGACCCGAGCAGAATTGAATAGGGTTCCATAATAGCGATTACCTTGGCTTCTGACTTTCTGTTTTGACAATTTAATGCTTCCCGATATCTATCCGGCCGCAAAGCATGATTTTGACCGTCTGAGGCTTAAAAGTAAATCAATGGCAACTTTGGTAACGCAATCGCGGTAAGTTTTTGTAAAATGTCGGGTGTTGGCAAGCTCGTTTAGGCCAAATTTATAGATAGAGTTCTACCCTTAATGGGATCACATCTTGCGTTCGCCCAGAGGAAGAGACAAATGAGTCAGAGCGAAGCGAATTTGGTGGTCATCAAAGGCATGAGTTTCATGCGCGGTGACCGTCCCATTTTCGAAGAGATAAACATGACCGTGCCCAAAGGCAAAGTGACCGCAATCATGGGGCCATCGGGGATCGGTAAAACAACCTTGCTACGATTAATCGGCGGACAACTTACGCCGGACAGTGGGGAAATTTGGTTTGATGGTGAAAATATTCCTGCGCTGTCTCGCCGTAAGTTGTACGAATCTCGCAAGAAAATGAGCATGCTGTTCCAGTCTGGTGCGCTATTCACTGACCTGACTGTGTTCGAAAATGTTGCCTTTCCGCTGCGCGAGCACAGCAAGCTGCCGGAAGAACTGCTCCGAACTACTGTGCTGATGAAGCTCGAGGCAGTAGGGTTGCGCGGTGCGGCTGAACTGATGCCTGCGGAACTTTCTGGTGGTATGGCGCGTCGTGTGGCGTTGGCGCGTTCAATTGCCCTGGATCCCGAACTGATTATGTTCGATGAGCCTTTCGTCGGCCAGGATCCGATCACCATGGGCGTGCTGGTCAAGCTTATCGACGAGCTTAACCATGCGCTGGGGGTCACCTGCATCGTTGTTTCGCACGATGTGCCTGAAGTCCTCAGTATTGCTGACTATGCTTATATCGTTGCTGCTCAGCATGTTATCGCTGAAGGGACGACCGAGGAATTGCAAAATAATCCAGATCCACGCGTTCGCCAGTTTCTCGACGGTATCGCCGATGGACCGGTGCCTTTCCGTTTCCCTGCCGGTGATTACAAGACCGAGCTGCTTGGATGATGGAGTTGTAAATCAATGTTAATTAGGGCGTTAGCGTCAATAGGCCGCAGCGGTTTGGCAACCTGTGCGTCATTCGGGCGGGCGGGGCAGTTGCTGTTCCGTGCGCTGGTAGGGCGGCCACAGTTTGCCAAACAATGGCCATTATTAGTCAAACAGTTATACAGTGTTGGGGTATTGTCACTGCTGATTATCGTGGTATCTGGCCTGTTTATTGGCATGGTACTGGGTTTGCAGGGCTACCTGGTATTGACCACTTACAGTGCCGAAGCCAGCCTGGGCATGATGGTGGCGCTTTCGCTGCTGCGTGAACTCGGACCGGTTGTTACCGCGCTGCTGTTCGCCGGTCGTGCAGGTTCGGCACTGACTGCCGAAATCGGCCTGATGAAAGCCACAGAGCAGATTTCAAGCCTCGAAATGATGGCAATCGATCCGCTGCGTCGCGTCGTTGCTCCGCGCTTCTGGGCCGGTTTGATCACGATGCCTTTACTTACGGCTATTTTCGTTGCAGTGGGTATCTGGGGCGGATCGCTGGTCGGTGTTGACTGGAAAGGTATCGACAGCGGCTTTTTCTGGTCAGCGATGCAAAATGCCGTAGAGTGGCGTCAGGATTTGCTCAACTGTCTGATTAAAAGCGTTGTTTTTGCCATTACCGTGACCTGGATAGCGCTTTTCAATGGTTATGATGCAATCCCGACCTCCGAAGGGATTAGCCGGGCTACAACTCGTACCGTCGTGCACTCGTCACTGGCGGTGCTGGGTTTGGATTTTGTGCTGACAGCACTGATGTTTGGGAATTGATCCATGAAAACTAAAAAGAGTGAAGTCTGGGTTGGGGCATTTATGCTTATCGCATTCTGTGCCGTGTTGTTCATCTGTCTGAAAGTCGCTGACATTCAGTCATTTGGCTCCGATCCGACCTACCGTATTTATGCTGATTTCGATAACATCGGCGGACTTAAAACTGATTCACCGGTCAAGATTGGCGGCGTGGTCATTGGTCGTGTCAACAAAATCACTCTGGATAAAAATATGTCCCCGCGCGTAGCGATGGATATCGACCAGAAATATAACCAGATCCCAGATACCAGTTCGCTGGCCATCCGAACTTCAGGCCTGCTGGGTGAACAGTTCCTGGCACTGAATATTGGCTTCCAGGATCCGGATATGGGCACCACTATCTTGAAAAATGGCGGCACCATTCAGGACACGAAATCGGCTATGGTTCTGGAAGACTTGATCGGCCAGTTCCTTTACAAAAGCGGCGGTAAAGACGACGCCGCGAAATCGGGTGATGCTTCAGCTACGCCGGATAGTGCTGCTGCGCCTGGTTCAGCCGGGGCTTCACAAGATAGTTCTGCTGCGCCAGATACTGCGCCTGCTCCATCCGCTCCTGCGGCCAAAGGTAATTAAGAGGATTTTTTATGTTTAAACGTTTAATGGTGGTTGCTTTACTGATGATCGCGCCCCTGGCTGCCAATGCGGCTGCTACGGTGGATAAAACTAATCCCTACAGCGTGATGAATGCCGCCGCCAATGCGACCTTTACTGCACTGAAGGCCGATCAGCCACAGATTCAAAAGGACCCAAATTATCTGCGTACCGTAGTGCGTGAACAGCTCCTGCCTTATGTGCAGGTTAAATACGCCGGTGCGCTGGTATTGGGTCGCTATTACAATTCAGCCACTCCAGCTCAGCGTGAAGCCTACTTCAGCGCGTTTAGCGATTACCTGCAACAGGCTTACGGACAGGCGCTGGCGATGTATACCAACCAGTCCTATCAGGTTCAGCCTGCTCAGCCTATTGCCGCGGGCACCAATATCGTTGCCATTCGCGTGACTATTACCGATCCAGGTGGCCGTCCTCCTATTCGTCTTGATTTCCAATGGCGTAAAAACAGCCGTACCAACGAATGGCAGGCTTACGACATGATCGCTGAAGGCGTCAGCATGATCACTACCAAGCAGAACGAGTGGGCAGACATCCTGCGTCAGAAAGGCATCGATGGTCTGACTGAACGTCTGAAATCAGCAGCAGCTCAGCCGATCACTCTGCAGCAGAACAAAAAATGATTAACGGACTGCACTTTGAATCATTGCAGCAATGCCTGATCCTCAGTGGCTGCCTGGACCGAGAAACGCTGCTTCCTCTTTGGGAGCAGCGAGAAAGTCTGCTTAAAGGCGTTACCTGCATTGATGTGGCTCAGCTTGAGCGCGTTGACTCATCAGGTCTGGCGCTGCTGGTGCACCTGCGCGATCTGGCGGGCAAGCACGGTGTTGAATTGCAGATTTCTGGTATCACCGATCGTTTACGTACATTGGTCGAGTTATACAATTTGCAGGGGATAATTCCTCTCGAATCGGAGGGTTAGCAATACCCCTGCGAAAATTTTTCTGCGATAAATCGCTATTCAAAACAGGGCCCCTGTCTGAAACTCTCATGCAGGGGCTTTTTGATGGTTTAAGAGTTGGCCGGATCCCTATAATATGTTCGGCTATTACTTCCCATACGATTAAAGATTAAACGGGTTTTATGGAAACTAACGAAATTAAAGACGTGCTGATGGCTGCACTGGCCCTCGATGAAGCACACGTAACCGGTGATGGCAGCCACTTCCAGGCTATCGTTGTTGGCGCAATGTTTGACGGCATGAGCCGCGTTAAAAAACAGCAGGCCGTATACGCGCCGCTGATGGAATACATTGCCGATAACCGCATCCACGCACTCTCTATCAAGGCTTATACCCCGCAAGAGTGGCAGCGCGATCGCAAGCTCAACGGCTTTTAAGGGTGACGGGCAAGCGTTGCTGCCGGCCATTTTGTTATACCTAAAGAATTTCGATAACAGATAAGAGAGCAATAATGGATAAGTTTCGTGTACAGGGCGGAACCCGCCTGAGTGGAGAAGTCACGATCTCTGGTGCGAAAAATGCCGCACTGCCTATTTTGTTCGCCGCACTGCTCGCTGAAGAACCGGTAGAACTGCAAAACGTTCCGCATTTGAAAGACATTGATACCACCATCAAACTTCTGAACCAGCTGGGTACTAAAATCGAGCGCAACGGTTCTGTGTGGGTTGATGCAAGCGGTGTTAATGAGTTTCGTGCGCCGTATGATCTGGTGAAAACCATGCGTGCCTCTATCTGGGCGCTGGGTCCTCTGGTTGCGCGTTTTGGCCATGGTGAGGTTTCCCTGCCAGGCGGCTGTGCGATTGGCGCGCGTCCTGTTGACCTGCACATTACCGGTCTTGAACAGCTTGGCGCGAAAATCGTGCTTGAAGAAGGCTATGTCAAAGCTACAGTTGATGGACGCCTGAAAGGCGCGCACATTGTGATGGATAAAGTCAGCGTGGGCGCGACGATTACCATCATGACTGCGGCAACGTTGGCAGAAGGCACCACTGTTATCGAGAATGCAGCCCGTGAGCCGGAAATTGCCGACACCGCTGCGTTCCTCAATGCAATTGGCGCCAAAATCTCTGGCGCGGGTACCGATCAAATCACTATCGAAGGCGTTGCTCGTCTCGGCGGCGGCGTTCACCGTATCGTGCCAGACCGTATCGAAACCGGCACTTTCCTGGTCGCTGCAGCGATTTCAGGCGGTAAAGTTGTTTGTCGCGAAACCCGTCCAGATACTCTGGATGCGGTATTGGCCAAACTGCGCGAAGCGGGTGCCGATATTGAAACCGGTGAAGACTGGATTAGCCTGGATATGCACGGCAAGCGTGCGAAGGCCGTTACCCTGCGTACCGCGCCACATCCGGGCTTCCCGACCGATATGCAAGCCCAGTTCAGCCTGCTGAATCTGGTTGCTGAAGGTACGGGTGTGATAACCGAAACTATCTTCGAAAACCGCTTTATGCACGTACCAGAATTGATTCGCATGGGCGCACACGCTGAAATTGAAAGCCACACTCTGATCTGCCACGGCGTTGAAAAACTGTCTGGCGCTCAGGTAATGGCCACCGACCTGCGCGCCTCTGCCAGCCTGGTGCTGGCCGGATGTATTGCAGACGGCGTGACTATCGTTGACCGCATCTATCACATTGACCGTGGTTATGAACGCATTGAAGATAAGCTGCGTTTGTTAGGTGCCAAGATCGAACGTGTGAGTGGCGCAGAATAATCTGCAATATTTGCCGTTAAAACTGTTGTTTTAAGATCAATAAAAAGCCGGCTAGGGAAACCTTACCGGCTTTTTTATATGTTTAATTAACAAATTATAATTCTTATTAATGGATAGTTATTTTAGCGTAATAAGCCAGAAAAATATCGCTTGCACGATAATCTAATGTTAATGTCTTGGGTTTTATAAACATTCAAAAAATTGGCATGCCATTGCCTAACGTTCAGAACTTAATATACCTTCCTTTGCCTATTAACTGGCATTGGATCACCCTGGTGAAGGCATCGGTATGGATTAATTAATCTTAAGGTTATAGCATCAAAGTGAATAGATAAACCGTAATTACTACGCTATCGCCAATTATCAATATAAGGTAATTGGGTGGCTGATTTACATGAACTCTAATCAGGATGGATAATTAAATGGAATTAATCGTTAGCGATATATCAAGTATTAAAGAAGAGCAAACTATCATTGATAACCTGTGGGAATATAATTCTCACGTAACGCCTGTCGATATAAAGCCTTTACGCGTAGTAGCGAAAAATGAAAGCGGCGATATAGTTGGCGGGTTACTCTCCAGGACCTGGTGGGGTGGGCTGGACATTCAGTATCTTTGGGTCGCGCAAGAGAATCGCAAAATGGGGCTAGGAAAAAGGCTTATGCAAACCGCGCAGCTTGAGGCAATTGGTCGAGGCTGCCATATGGCTTATGTCGACACTTTCAGTTTTCAGGCGCTGGGATTTTATCAACGTTTGGGGTTCAGGCAGTATGGTGAATTGGCAGAGTTCGCTCATCAGCATACTCGATTTTATTTATCTAAAAGATTGAGTTTAGATAATTTAAATGAATTATTAGTTCAGTGGCATGACGAAAATGATAAGTAATCATCAGGTTATTGAAAATACGATCGCGATGATCGAACGCTTGGATGAACCCTGGGGCATAAAAGATAGTACTTCAAATCATCTTTATATGAACATGGCAGCGCTTCGTTATACCAATACTCCAGACACTTTTGACGTCGAAGGAAAGCTTGATAACGAGTTTCCGACAGAATGGAGCGAGCTTGCAGATGATCTGCAAGAACATGACAGGCTCACGGCAGAAATGTTTCGGCGGGTTACAGTTATAGAAACGCATTATTGGAATGGAAACTCCTTCATAGCACCTTACATTAGCGAGAAGATCCCGCTTTTTGGTCAATCAGATAAATGTATTGGGACTTTATGGAATGCGCGGGAAGTTCACACGCACTCCCCGTTAATTTATATCAATCAACAAAAGCCATCTATTTTAACCACTCAGGCTTCTGTTGAGTTATTTAAAACTAAAGAGTTACATGTAATTTTCCTGTTATTACAAAATTTATCCTGTAAAGATATGGCAAAGATATTAAATGTTTCCCACAGAACCATCGAAGCTAGATTAAATATCCTTTATCAGAAGTCTCACGTTCACTCTATGCACCAGCTTAAAGAGTTTTGCAGGAGCCTTGGATTAGATAAATATATCCCCGAGTCTCTGTTATCAAAAGGTATTCAATTTATTTAGGGAATAAGATAACGATGAGTTTAATAGAAAATTATCCAGTAAGCCGTGTGCCTATCGGAGAAAGACTATCATTTTTAAGTGTGACATTAGTTCATGCTGGCATGTTGACTGCTTTAGATCAATTTATGTTGGGTGCCGTACTCGGCCATTCAATGACACTGACCGATGCTTTTTTAGCGATCTTTATTGCCAGTGTTATCTTCGGCATCGTGACCTTCGCAGTGGGTTATGCAGGAATGAAAGAGGGGCTTTCAAGCAGCTTGTTGTCACGCTGGTGTGGTTTTGGGCGAGTCGGTTCACTGTTTGTTAGCCTGGTGATTGCTGTAAGCCTATTAGGCTGGTTCGGCGTGCAAAATGCAGTATTTGCCAAGGGTTTAAATTACGCCTTAAACGACAGATTTGGTTTCGCCTGGTCTGCGACTTTCTCCGGCCTGTTTCTTACTATTTTGGTCGCCTTTGGTTTCAAAGCGCTAAGGTTTACCGCACGGATCGCCGTGCCGCTTTTTATTGCTGTCATTGTAACGGTCTCTATTCTTATTCTAAGCGGGCACAAAAGTAGTGAGCTTGTTAGCGCAATACCCGCCGGGGTTTCCATGTCCGTGCCTGCAGGCATCACCATGATTATTGGTGGATGCATTGTTGCCAGCCTGATTACGCCGGATATGAGCCGCTATTCAAAAAGCGGACGGCATGTTTTCTGGATGACGATTGTTTCGATTATTATTGGCGAATTTATAATTAATGGTCTGGCGATATTATTGGCGAGGGCTGTCAAAAGCGCCGATGTGGTGAGCATTATGGCTGAAACAGCAGGGGGAATAGGCCTTCTGGTTGTGGTGTTTTCTACGTTGCGGGTTAACGATATCAATCTCTATTCTTCATCACTCGGCATTGCTAATTCAATTTTTGCGATTACAGGTAGAAAAGTTAACTTCACTGCAATTATTTTAACTGTCGGCTGTATAGGAACCGGCCTTTCGGTCGCTGGCATTTTAGACCGATTCATAGACTTCCTTACCTTGCTTGGTGTGGTCTTCCCACCATTGTTAGGTGTGATGATAGTCGATTATTACTTTCTTAAATCCAGTAGGGCATTGTTAAAAGCTAGCCGCCTTCAGGGAAAGCTGCCTGAAGATGAACACATTCCCACAATCGGTTGGACGGCGATTGTATGCTGCGTCATAGGCGGAGCTGTAGGTTTTACAACGTCCTGGGGCATTCCGGCTCTTAATTCGCTTTTAGCAGCGAGCCTCCTTTACTGGGTTATAGGTATTTTCTTTAAAAAGTAAAAAGCCGGAAGAGTTTCCTCTTGCCGGCTTTTTAATGGCTTTTATCTGAGAATATCGGCGGTTTAGTGCTCCGGATATTCCTGGATAGTAACCTGTAGGGTGATTTGCTTGCCGTTGCGGTTTATTACCACCGGGATCACCGCGCCCGGGCGGATCTCGGCTACCTGGTCCATGGTTTCAATCGCCGAAATGGCTGGTCGATTATTGACGCTGACAATGACGTCTTGTACCTGGATACCGGCGTTGGCCGCTGGGCCATTTGGTGTAACTTCATTCACCACAATACCCTGTAAATGATCGACATTGGCAGTCGGGCCATGCAGGGGAGAAGCTTCACGCCCAGTAATACCGATATAGCCGCGAATAACGCGACCATCGCGGATCAGCTTGTCCATGACTTTGGTTGCCAATGCGGTCGGGATGGCAAATCCGATGCCTTCTGGCGCTGGACCATCTTTATTTTGATCAAACGACAGGGTGTTGATACCCATCAGCTCGCCAAGAGAGTTCACCAGCGCACCGCCAGAGTTGCCCTGGTTAATGGCTGCATCAGTCTGCAAGAAATTCTGACGGCCAGAAGGGCTAAGGCCAATTCTACCCGTGGCGCTGATAATGCCCTGCGTCACAGTTTGCCCGATATTGAAAGGGTTACCAATTGCCATCACCACGTCACCGACGCGAGGCATGCGTTTGGCGTTAATCGGGATCACTGGTAGATTGGTGGCATCAATTTTCAGTACTGCCAAATCAGTCAGGCTATCCGAACCGACCAGAAGTGCATCGAAAACGCGGCCATCCTGCAGGGCGACAATGATTTGGTCGGCGTTATTGATCACGTGTTTGTTAGTCAGTATGTACCCTTTATCGTTCATGATAACGCCTGAACCCAGAGTACGTATCTGTAACTGATTTTGCGTGGAATCGCCCATGTTACGGTTATAAACGTTGACTACCGCAGGCGCAGCAAGGCGAACCCCCTCGTTATAACTGGCAGGCTGTTCACTATGATGGCTAAAATCATGCTCAAACATCGGTTCTACGATGGTTTTACGCAGCTTTGGCACGACGGCCAGCAAAATGGCGGCAACAATAAGACCGATGAGTGCGGATCGCAATAGCTTAACAAACATGAGGTTTTTGGGGTCGTAAGAAAATGTACTTGAAGGATAGCATGAAGTGTTTGGGCGTAGTCTACACTACGCCCAAATTATGTTACGGCATCAACAAATAAATGCTCTGGCCTTTACGCATCACGCTAATGGCGATGAGGTCCGGTTTGCTTTCCAGAACTTTACGGAAAGCATCGAGGTTGTCGATTGGTCCACGATTGACCGCCACAATGACGTCACCCGCCTGGAATCCAACCTGATCCGCCGGTGAACCTTTGACGACATCATCAACCTGCACGCCTTTGCCCGTTTTGCTATCAACATTGCTTAGCGTAGCACCGGTCAGCGCCGGATTGATTTTTGCCAACTCCACGACAACTTCAGGACTTGCGCCCAAGGTAACGTTGACGTCCATTGCTTTGCCGTCGCGCAGAACACCCAACTTCACAACAGCACCCGGGCCGAGGGATCCTACTTTTGCGCGCAGCTCGGCAAAGCTGCTCAGAGCCTGGCCGTCGAGAGTCACCACCACATCACCGGATTTAATTCCGGCTTTGGCAGCGCCAGAATCTGGTAACACTTCATTGACGAACGCACCGCGCTGGCTGTCGAGCTTGAATGCCTTGGCCAGATCCGAGGTCATCTCGCTACCGCGGATACCCAGCAGACCGCGCTTCACCTGACCAGACTCAATCAGCTGCTTGCTGAGATTCTTGGCCATGTTGATAGGGATAGCAAAGCCAATCCCCATGCTGCCACCTTGAGATGAAAGGATGGCGGTATTGATGCCAATCAGCTCGCCGTTGAGGTTAAGCAGCGCGCCACCCGAGTTGCCGCGGTTAATTGAAGCATCGGTCTGAATAAAGTTTTCCAGACCTTCGAGATTCAAACCGCTGCGGCCCAGCGCAGAAATAATGCCAGAGGTTACGGTTTGCCCCAATCCGAAAGGATTACCAACGGCCACGGCGAAGTCACCAACGCGCAGTTTATCCGAGTCTGCCATCGGGATTTGAGTCAGGTTTTTAGCGTCTTTCAGCTGAATGATGGCGATGTCGGACTGGTCATCTTTGCCAATCAACTTGGCGTCATACTCACGGCCATCATTAATTTGTACGGTAATTTTGTCGGCGTTGCTGACGACGTGATTATTGGTCAGCACATAGCCCTTGGCGGCGTCGATAATCACGCCCGATCCCAAGCCTTCAAATTTCTGGCCGCCCTGCTGCTGAGCGGGGGCATCCGGGCCAAAGAAGAATTTAAACTGTGGTGGTACCTGATCGCTCGGCGGCTGGGTACCAGATACTTGCACGCTGACCACTCCCGGCAGCACTTTTTGCAGCATTGGGGCCAGGCTGGGCAGAGTTTGTCCCTCAACGGCAACGGGCAGGGCAGCGTTAGCTATCTGAAAAGAAGAGAGGCTTAATCCAAGGCTGATAGCCAGTGCACTGAGTAGAAATGATTTTTTCATTTGGATCACTCTCCGAGAATTACTGCAGATGACGTGCCAAAAAGAGCCAGTGACTGAGGCCACTGGCTTGATGCTACTTATTTGCGGATTGGGCGATCGCCAGTACGCAGCAGGCCTGAAGCACCGTCGGAGTAGTCGCGAGGCATTTCAACCGGAGCCTGGTCGTTATCGGCCTCAGAGCCGGTCAGGCGATAGTTGAACGGATTGTCCTGCACAGGCTGGTCTGGTAACAGGTTGTTGGAACTTTTCGCCATGTGCTGGTAAAGCTGACGATAGTCTGTCGCCATATTATCAAGCAGCTCGGCGCTGCGAGCAAAGTGCCCCACCAACTCCTGGCGGTACTCTTCAAGCTCGGCCTTGCTCTTGTCGATCTCGTTTTGCATCACTTGCTGATCGCGTAATTTACGATTGCCAAAGCGCATCGCTACCGCCCCAATGACGATACCGACCACTAATCCAATGAGCGCGTACTCCCAAGTCATAATAACTCCTATTATTGACAACATTGTCCTGTAGGGCTTTTTGGCGTAACTTTCTTACCAATCTTTTTAAACAAAACTTTTACATGGCAAGCTTTACGTCAAACAGATAACCACTATAACCGTTAACCTTGGGTTAGTGGAATCCTGTGGTAACTTTCGCAGCGGCTCGGTGTGGCTTCAGATGTGCCAAGTGCAGCAAAAGCGGCGAAATAGTGGAAAAATCTGTGTTAAACGTCATGAAAACATCGCCACGAATAACTGAAAATATTTTCTCAGGGACGTTCAATATCATGCAATCAAAAACACCGCTTACCTCTTATCAGACTGCACTTGATGCCGGAGAGTTCCAGCCGGATGCTGTACAAAAGCAGGCTGTGACTCGTCTTGACGCCATTTATCAGGAATTGGTAGCGAAAAAACCAGCAGAATTGCCCGAAAGCAGCGGCTGGTTAGGTAAGTTATTTAAAAAGAATTCGGCCAAGGCGACGATTCGCCCGGTGCAGGGTCTCTACATGTGGGGCGGAGTGGGGCGCGGTAAAACCTGGCTGATGGACATGTTTTTCCATAGCTTGCCGGGCGATCGTAAAATGCGGTTACACTTTCACCGCTTTATGCTGCGTGTGCATGAGGAGCTGACCGAGCTGCAAGGCCATTCGGATCCGCTGGAACTGATTGCCGACCGTTTCAAACAGGAAACGGACGTGCTGTGCTTCGACGAATTCTTTGTTTCGGATATTACCGACGCGATGCTGCTGGCTACGCTTTTGCAGGCGTTGTTCGCCCGGGGGATCACGTTGGTCGCAACCTCTAACATCCCACCGGATAATCTTTATCGCAATGGGCTGCAACGAGCGCGCTTCCTGCCTGCCATCGCGCTGATTAATGAGTTCTGTGATGTGATGAATGTCGATGCCGGCATCGACTATCGGCTGCGGACGCTGACCCAGGCCAATCTTTGGCTGACACCGCAAGCAGGTCAGACGTTGAATGATCTTGCAGCATCGATGCAGCAGATGTTTGGCAAGCTGGCGGGTAAATCTGGTGAACCAGCCGTTTTGCAGGTTAATCATCGCCCTCTCAAGGCTATTTCCTCTGCGGATGGCGTACTCGCGGTTGATTTCCATACCTTGTGTGAAGAAGCGCGCAGCCAGCTCGACTACATTGCCCTTTCAAAGCTCTATCACAGCGTGATATTGCATAATGTGCCGGTGATGAACGCCGATCAGGAAAATGCCGCACGTCGCTTCCTGGCGCTGGTGGACGAGTTTTACGAACGTCACGTCAAGCTGGTGGTTTCAGCAGAAATGCCAATGTACGAGATTTATCGTGGCGAGCGTCTGAAGTTTGAATATCAGCGCTGTTTGTCACGTTTGCAGGAAATGCAAAGTGAAGAATATCTTGCTCGCGAGCATCTCCCTTGAGGCTGGCGAAATAGTGCGCAATAAATGTTCATCTTCGATACAATGGAGAAAGCAAAAAACTTCACTTTTTTCCAAAAAAGGGTTCGATTTTTGCTGGGGACTTCTCTATAATCTTGCGACCCCACGTTACAACAAAGTTTTTTTCCCGAAACTTTATAGTGCCGGCAATGGCTATTCGAAGGGGTAGGTTTGCTGGACTGATGGTCGTGTGAACCTCCAATACTTATTTTGTAAACTGTGTTTGAAAAAATGTAGTTTATAAAACATATAGGCGTTTGGGTGTTCGCCAACGTGTAACTTAAATTGGGTAAGCTTTTAATGAAAACTTTTACAGCTAAACCGGAAACAGTACAGCGTGACTGGTTCGTAGTTGACGCAAGCGGCAAGACCTTAGGTCGCCTGGCCACTGAACTGGCTCGCCGTCTGCGTGGCAAGCATAAAGCGGAATACACTCCGCACGTTGATACTGGTGATTACATCATCGTTCTGAACGCAGAAAAAGTTGCTGTAACCGGTAACAAGCGTAACGACAAGATTTATTACCATCACACCGGCCACATCGGTGGTATCAAACAAGCGACCTTTGAAGAGATGATTGCTCGCCGTCCTGAGCGTGTGATTGAGCTCGCGGTTAAAGGCATGCTGCCGAAGGGTCCGTTGGGTCGTGCAATGTACCGTAAACTTAAAGTTTACGCGGGCAATGAGCACACTCATGCGGCACAGCAACCGCAAGTTCTTGACATTTAATCGGGATTATAGGCAATGGCTGAAAATCAATACTACGGCACTGGTCGCCGCAAAAGCTCCGCAGCTCGCGTTTTCATCAAACCGGGTAGCGGTAACATCGTAATCAACCAGCGTAGCCTGGAACAGTACTTTGGTCGTGAAACTGCCCGCATGGTAGTTCGTCAACCTCTGGAACTGGTCGACATGGTTACCAAATTTGACCTGTACATCACTGTTAAAGGTGGTGGTATTTCTGGTCAGGCTGGTGCTATCCGTCACGGTATCACCCGTGCACTGATGGAATATGACGAAACTCTGCGTGGCGAACTGCGTAAAGCAGGCTTCGTTACTCGCGATGCTCGTCAGGTTGAACGTAAGAAAGTCGGTCTGCGTAAAGCACGTCGTCGTCCTCAGTTCTCCAAGCGTTAATTTGCCTCCTGCTTCGGCAGAGGGTTGGGATTTCGGTCCCTTCCAGGCATTACGCTACAAAAACCCGGTCTTGTACCGGGTTTTTTTTCGTCTCAAAATCCTTGTTTTATGCTGCTAATTAGCGCCTGAAAAACATTTCCATACGAAATCGCATCTGACATCCCCACAGAACGAGCAAAATCTGGTAAACTATCACACACTTTTGCGCCTGTTCGCCGAGCCGTGAACCTTGCTGAACTTGCTGGCTCTGTTCCCCCGCTTTGGCTTATCTACGAAACTGTGGGTTACAGGTGAAATGTGCCCGAACTACGATGGGCATGATTATTCAGGATAGCAGCCTGATAGTGGCTATTCGCAGTATAATTCTAGATAAACTTGGAGGTTTTCATGGCTGTCGCTGCCAACAAACGTTCGGTAATGACGCTGTTTTCTGGCCCGACCGACATTTTTAGCCATCAAGTACGTATCGTACTGGCGGAAAAAGGTGTCAGTGTCGAGATAGAGCAGGTAGAAATGGATCACCTGCCACAGGATCTTATTGACCTCAACCCGTACCGCACTGTGCCTACGTTGGTCGATCGTGAGCTGACTCTTTTCGAATCCCGCATCATCATGGAATACCTTGATGAGCGTTTCCCGCACCCACCGCTGATGCCGGTTTATCCGGTTGCCCGTGGTGAGAGCCGTCTGATGATGCACCGCATCGAAAACGACTGGTATTCTCTGCTGCGTCAAATCGAGCAGGGTTCTGCTGCCGAAGCCGATGCTGCTCGCAAGCAACTGCGTGAAGAGCTGCTGGCTATCGCGCCAATCTTCTCTTACATGCCTTACTTTAAGAGCGAAGAGTTTAGCCTGGTCGATTGCTACCTGGCTCCGCTGCTTTGGCGTTTGCCAGAGTTGGGCATTGAGTTGTCTGGTGCCGGTTCTAAAGAGCTTAAGGTCTATATGACTCGCGTATTCGAGCGTGATGCATTCCTGGCGTCTTTGACTGAGCCAGAGCGTGAAATGCGTCTGAACGGTGGCCGGGGTTAAGTTATGGAGATGACAGAGATGTCTCCTCGCCGTCCCTTCCTGCTGCGTGCGTTCTATGACTGGTTGCTCGACAACCAGTTAACGCCGCATCTGGTGGTCGACGTCACCCAGCCGGGTGTGAGTGTGCCGATGGAATTTGCTCGTGATGGGCAAATTGTTCTCAATATTGCGCCGCGTGCGGTTGGCAGCCTTGAACTTGGCAACGCCGATGTCCGTTTTAATGCACGTTTTGGTGGCGTTCCGCGCGAGGTTTTCGTACCTATCGCTGCGGTATTGGCTATCTACGCGCGCGAGAACGGCGCAGGCACTATGTTTGAACCTGAGCCGGGTCTTGGTGGCGAGGGTGAATTCGAGCACCTCGAAGAGCAAAATACTGAACCGACTATGTCAGTGATCGACGGCGATCTGCCCGATAACGCTGAAGACGGTGATGATGAGCCGCCAACGCCGCCACGCGGTGGGCGTCCATCGCTGCGCGTCGTTAAATAAACAACGTCGCAGTTCAGAGCATAAAAAAAAGAGACCGCATTTGCGGTCTCTTTTCACATCTACAGTTCGCGAAGTTTTAGACTTCCAGGAAGCACATAATACCGTCAGCGGCTTTACGGCCTTCTGCGATCGCTGTGACTACAAGGTCTGAACCACGAACCGCATCGCCACCAGCGAAGATTTTCGGGTTGCTGGTCTGGAAGGCGTTTTCGCTGCCTTCTGGTGCCAAAATACGGCCCTGATTATCCAGCTCAACGTCGTGAGCGGCCAGCCATTCCATCTTGTGTGGACGGAAGCCAAACGCCATTACAACGGCATCGGCATCCATTACATGCTCAGAACCTGCAACGATTTCAGCACGGCGACGGCCCTGAGCATCTGGAGCACCCAGTTCGGTACGCGCCATGCGAACACCCGATACGCGGCCAGAGTCGTTCAGCTCAATGCTCAGCGGTTGCAGGTTGAATTTGAATTCAACACCTTCTTCACGGGCATTTTTCACTTCGCGGCGTGAGCCTGGCATGTTTTCTTCGTCACGACGATAAGCACAGGTTACTTCGGTCGCACCTTGGCGAATCGAGGTACGCACGCAGTCCATCGCGGTATCGCCACCGCCCAGAACTACCACGCGTTTGTGCTCCATGCTGACGTAAGGCTCGTCTGGCTGGGCTTCAAATTTCATCAGCTGTTTAGTATTGGCAATCAGGAATGGCAGAGCGTCGTACACGCCCGGCGCATCTTCATTCTCCAATCCACCGCGCATAGACTGATAAGTCCCCACGCCCAAGAATACGGCGTCGTATTCTTCCAGCAGTGCATCCATGGTCACGTCTCTGCCGACTTCAGTATTGAGTTGGAACTCGATACCCATTTCGGTGAAGATTTCGCGCCGCGTGGTCATCACTGATTTTTCCAGCTTGAACGAAGGAATGCCGAAGGTCAGCAGCCCACCGATTTCAGGATGACGATCGTAAACTACCGCCTTGACGCCGTTACGGGTCAGCACGTCTGCACAGGCCAAACCTGCCGGACCTGCACCGATAATCGCTACACGTTTACCGGTAGGGTGCACATGAGACATATCAGGACGCCAGCCCATCTCGATCGCTTTATCATTGATATAGCGCTCAATGTTACCGATGGTGACGGCACCAAATTCGTCGTTCAGCGTACATGAACCTTCGCATAGGCGATCCTGCGGACAAACGCGCCCGCAGACTTCTGGCAGACTGTTAGTCTGATGCGCAAGATCTGCCGCTTCCATGATACGCCCCTCATTGGCCAGCTTCAGCCAGTTAGGGATGTAGTTATGGACCGGGCACTTCCACTCGCAATAAGGGTTACCACAAGACAGACAGCGGTCCGCCTGTGATGCAGCCTGGGTTGCCGAGAACGGCTCATAAATTTCGACAAACTCAATTTTACGGATCTTAAGCGGTTTCTTTGGCGGATCAACGCGCTGTAAGTCGACAAATTGATAAACGTTTTGACTCATCTTAACCTCTTACTGCGCTTGAACCCGCAGCTCGGCTGCGGAACGACTACGGTGACCCAACAATGCTTTAACATCACTGGACTTTGGTTTTACCAGGGCAAATTTAGGCGCCCATTCAGGCCAGTTCGCCAAAATCTCTTCACCACGGGTCGACGCGGTCAACTGTACGTGTTCGGTAATCAAACCACGCAAGTGTTCTTCATGGATTGCCAAATCTTCAACCTCGAGCACTTCGACCAGCTCAGGGTTAACGCGCTTGCGGAACTCGCCGTCTTCATCGAGAACGTAAGCGAAACCGCCGGTCATGCCTGCACCGAAGTTCACGCCGGTACGACCCAGAACGCAGACGATGCCGCCCGTCATATATTCACAGCCGTTATCGCCAATACCTTCAACCACGGTGATAGCGCCGGAGTTACGCACTGCAAAACGCTCACCTGCACGACCCGCTGCAAACATCTTGCCGCCGGTTGCACCATACAGGCAGGTATTGCCGACAATGCTGGCTTCGTGACTGCGGAATGCCGACCCAATTGGAGGACGAATTGCAATACGTCCGCCGGCCATGCCTTTACCCACATAGTCGTTCGCATCGCCGGTCAGCATCAGGTCAACGCCGCCTGCGTTCCAGACGCCGAAGCTCTGGCCAGCCGTGCCGTTAAAGTTGATGCGCACTGGATCTGCCGACATTCCCTGATCGCCGTGCTTCTCGGCGATAGCGCCAGAAAGCAGCGCGCCAACAGAACGGTCGGTGTTGCGAATATCAAAGTAGAACGCCTTGCTCTGCTTCGCTTCAATGTGCGGTGCAGCCTGCTCCAGAATATCTTTGTTCAACTGACCTTTATCAAAGGCCGGGTTGCTCTCGGTGCAGTACACCGCCTTGCCCGGATGCGGGGTCGCGGTAACCAGCAGAGGAGACAGGTCCAGCTTGTTCTGTTTGGCGGTAAAACCGTCCAGCTCGACCAGTAAATCAGTACGACCAATCAAGTCTACCAGCTGGCTGACACCCAGCTCGGCCATGATTTCGCGGGTTTCCTGTGTAATGAACTTGAAGTAGTTCACCACGCGCTCAGGCAAGCCGTGATAATGGTTGCGGCGCAGTTTTTCGTCCTGGGTTGCCACACCGGTTGCGCAGTTGTTCAGATGACAAATACGCAGGTATTTACAACCCAGAGCCACCATCGGGCCTGTACCGAAGCCGAAGCTTTCCGCACCGAGGATTGCGGCTTTAATTATGTCGGCACCGGTTTTCAGACCGCCATCAACCTGCAGACGGATCTTGTGACGCAGGCCGTTGGCAACCAGCGCCTGTTGAGTCTCAACCAGACCCAACTCCCAAGGGCTGCCTGCATATTTCACCGAGGACAGCGGGCTTGCACCGGTACCGCCGTCGTAGCCGGAAATGGTGATCAAATCAGCATAGGCTTTCGCCACACCGGTCGCGATGGTGCCAACGCCTGGTTCAGAAACCAGTTTGACGGAAATCATCGCCTTCGGGTTCACCTGTTTCAGGTCGAAAATCAGCTGTGCCAAGTCCTCGATTGAGTAGATATCGTGGTGCGGCGGAGGTGAAATCAGCGTCACGCCTGGTACGGAATAACGCAACTTGGCGATATAAGGGGTAACTTTATCACCCGGCAACTGACCGCCTTCGCCCGGTTTTGCACCTTGCGCAACTTTGATCTGAATAACGTCAGCATTGACCAGATATGCCGGGGTCACGCCGAAGCGGCCCGAAGCAACCTGCTTGATGCGCGATACTTTATTTGTTCCGTAACGCGCCGGATCTTCGCCGCCTTCGCCCGAGTTGGAACGACCGCCGATGCTGTTCATCGCTTCAGCCAGTGATTCGTGGGCTTCAGGGCTCAGAGCACCGATAGACATCGCCGCCGAGTCGAAACGGGTAAACAGACCTTCAGCCGGCTCAACCTGATCGACAGGAATTGGCGCGCCATTCGGCGTGATTTTCAGCATGTCACGCAGCATGGAGGCCGGACGTTCGTTGACCAGCTTGGCATACTTTTTATAGTCGTCGTAATCGCCGCTGTTCACTGCCGTTTGCAAAGTCTGCACTACGTCAGGGTTATAAGCGTGATATTCGCCGTCATGCATGTATTTCAACAGACCGCCATTGTCCAGCGTCTTGCGTTTCAGCCAGGCGCGTTTGGACAGATTTTGCAGGTCCATCTGGAAATCACTGTAGCTGGCACCGCCGATACGGCTGACAACGCCAGGGAAGCAGAAGTTGCTCAACTCTTTATGCAGACCCACGGCTTCAAACAAGCGTGCGCAGCGATACGAGGCGATGGTCGAAATGCCCATTTTGGACATGATCTTGTACAGACCTTTGTTGATGCCGTTACGGTAGTTCAGCATCACTTCACGATAATTTTTATCGATGACGTTTGCGTCAACCATCTTGGCCAGTGTTTCATAGGCCAGATAGGGATAAACGGCGGTCGCACCGAAGCCGAGCAACACGGCAAAATGGTGCGGATCGCGGGCGCTGGCGGTTTCAACAATGATGTTGGCGTCGCAACGCAGGCTCTTCTCGACCAGACGGTATTGCAGCGCACCCACGGCCATTGGCGCAGGCAGCGGCAAACGGTTCTGGGCAATATTACGGTCGGACAGCACCAGCAACACGGCACCCTCACGCACTTTGCGCTCGCCTTCGTCACACAGCTGCTTAACAAACTGCTCCATATCCATTTCGGCTGGATCGTAAGTCAAATCCAGAGTCTCGGCGCGGTAGTACTTGCTGTCGAGCGTGGTTAACTGAGTAAAGTCGGAGTAAAGCAGGATCGGCGATTTAAAGCTCAGACGGTGTGCCTGACCTTCGGCTTCGCAGAACACGTTCATCTCGCGGCCAATGCTGGTCGCCAGTGACATGACGTGCGCTTCACGCAGCGGGTCGATTGGCGGGTTGGTAACCTGCGCAAACTGCTGACGGAAATAGTCATAAATGATGCGCGGACGACTGGACAGCACGGCGAACGGCGTATCATCGCCCATGGATCCGACCGCTTCCTGACCATTCTCACCCAGCACGCGCAGGATGGAGTCCAGCTCTTCGCTGCTGTAGCCAAACTGCTTCTGATAAGTTTCCAGCAGTGAATCATCAAGCTCGCGCTTGCCTACCTGATCGTCAGGCAAATCTTCGAACGGCACCAGACGCTGAACGTTTTTTTCCATCCACTGCCTGTAAGGGTGACGACCTTTCAGATCGTTGTCCGTTTCTGCAGAATGGTGAATCTTGCCGCTGCGGGTGTCGATAACCATCAGCTCGCCAGGTCCAACGCGGCCTTTTTCAACCACTTCATCCGGCTGGTAATCCCAGATACCGACTTCAGAGGCGCAGGTAATCAGCTTGTCCTTGGTGATAACGTAGCGCGCAGGGCGCAGGCCGTTACGGTCAAGGTTACAGGCTGCATAACGACCATCAGACATTACGATGCCTGCAGGGCCGTCCCACGGCTCCATATGCATGGAGTTGAAGTCGAAGAATGAACGCAGATCCTGATCCATATCCGGGTTCTGCTGCCAGGCTGGCGGTACCAGCAAACGCATGGCGCGCAGCAGGTCCATACCACCGGCCAGGAACAGCTCCAGCATGTTATCTAATGAACTGGAGTCGGAACCCGTTTCATTGACAAACGGAGATGCATCCTGCAGATCGGGGATCAACGGGGTTTTGAATTTGTAAGCACGGGCGCGCGCCCATTGACGGTTACCCGTAATGGTATTGATTTCGCCGTTGTGCGCCAGATAGCGGAACGGCTGGGCCAGCGGCCAGCGTGGAACGGTATTGGTAGAGAAACGCTGGTGGAACAGGCAAATGGCCGATTCCAGACGCAGGTCTGCCAGGTCAAGATAAAAGCGCGGCAAGTCTATCGGCATGCACAGGCCTTTATAGATATTCACCGCATTGGAGAAGCTACAGATATAGAACTCTTTATCTGGGGTCTCAGTCTCGCTAATGCGTTTTTCAATGCGGCGGCGCGCCATGTACAGGCGACGCTCCATATCACGCGGACGCCAACCGGCAGGCGCGTTGATAAAAATCTGTTCGATGCGCGGCATTGAAGACAGTGCGATCGAGCCGAGAACGTCAGGGTTCGTCGGGACATCACGCCAGCCTACAACCGACAGCGTTTCATTCAGAATTTCTTCTTCGATGATGCGGCGGCTTTCGGCTGCGAGCTCATCATCGTTATTGAGGAAGATCATGCCAACGGCATAGTTTTTCGCCAGGCGCCAGCCGCGCTCTTCGGCGATCATCCGGAAGAAACGATCCGGTTTTTGTAATGACAGACCACAACCGTCGCCAGTCTTTCCGTCAGAAAGAATTGCGCCACGGTGTTGCATACGTGCCAGGCCGTGAATGGCCGTGCGGACGACCTTATGGCTAGGTTCGCCTTCAATATGGGCGATCAGGCCAAAGCCACAGTTATCCTTCTCATGGGATGCATCATATAACATAACGTGAACCTCCCCAGGCTCTGCGAGACTCTCACACCTACTGCGAGGGAGCAAAATAACGGCTGACTCAGCGTTTAACGCACTCTAATGGTGCGATTTTGGCTGACATCCTCCGTCAGTAGCCCCTCGTGACGGTTCTCACAAGTGGAATATGACTTGTTTTAATGAGGGAGTCTTCAATTACTGCATAAATATGACGAGTTGTTTGCTCATCGATTTTTAACTGATAAAGAGTGCTTCCAGCGGACTTCCAACTTAGCGAGAAAGCGTTCTTAGGTCAAATATCGGTTGACGCATTGCCAAAAAGGTCGTTTTATCAATTAAGATATTGAATTATATGATTTAAGTTGTTTTTTAGTAGCCATATTAACAGTGTGGAGCAGTGGATGAAGTGTGAGCTGTCTCACTGTAGTGTATGCTGCATATCTGTTCACCATGCTGGAACGGAATGTTTTGCCAGCGTTTTATTCTGTCAAATGCCCTTGAGGTGTGCTTTATTGCTGTTTTTAATCATACGGTAATAATGTACTAATAAGAGTCGCATAATAAGAATTATTCATAGCGACAGGAATGACTTTATTTGCAGTAATACTGCATAGTTATTCTTTGTGATTGGCGGTTGGGTTTAAAAACGCTAATAAAGAAAAGATAAAAGCCTTTAGGGGCTTGGCCTTGGAACATTCAGGCGGGGCGCTATTTATAATCTGCGGGTCGGGAATAGTCAATAAACACCATTTTGAATCATTGCACCATTGCTCGTTCATCCACGGTGCAGAGTTGGCAATGTCAGCGTTAAAAGTCTCTTCTGAACTAATATCTGCGTCATTTTTCACCCCATTTGCGGTATCATTTGTCTCTACTTTATTCCAGTCGGGTTGGGGTATTGACGATTTTTTCTCAAGGAAAGGCTATGAAGCAAATCAGATTACTTGCTCAGTACTATGTTGACCTGATGGTCAAGCTCGGGCTAGTCCGTTTTTCGCTGTTGCTTGCCTCGGCGCTGGTAGTATTGGCAATGATTGTGCAAATGGCCGTAACCATGCTGTTGCGCGGTCAGGTTGAAAGTATCGATGTAGTGCGTTCGATATTTTTCGGCCTGATCATTACTCCGTGGGCGGTTTATTTCCTCTCGGTGGTGGTCGAACAACTGGAGGAATCCCGTCAACGCCTGTCGAGGCTGGTCGATAAACTTGAAGAAATGCGTCATCGTGATTTGACACTTAACGAGCAGCTTACAGAAAATATTAACCAGCTGAACCAGGAAATCGCCGATCGTATCAAAGCCGAAGAGGCGCGACTGGCGGTAGTCGACAAACTCAAGCTGGAAATGCAGCATCGCGAGCAGGCACAAATTGAGCTTAGCCAGCAGTCAGCTTTGCTGCGCTCATTCCTCGATGCCTCACCCGATTTAGTTTACTACCGTAACGAAGATAAAGAGTTCTCTGGCTGTAACCGTGCCATGGAATTACTGACCGGATTAAGCGAAAAGCAGCTAATCGGCCTGACTCCAAATGACGTTTATTCCCCTGATATTGCAGAAAAAGTCATCGAAACCGATGAAAAAGTGTTCCGCCATAACGTGGCTCTGACCTATGAACAGTGGCTGGTTTATCCCGATGGAAGAAAAGCCTGCTTTGAGTTGCGTAAAGTTCCGTTTTACGACCGTATTGGGAAACGCCATGGCTTGATGGGCTTTGGACGCGATATAACAGAGCGTAAGCGCTATCAGGACGCGTTAGAGAATGCCAGCAGGGAAAAGACCACCTTTATCTCAACGATCAGTCATGAGCTTCGTACGCCGCTTAACGGAATCGTGGGCCTCAGCCGCATTTTGCTGGACACCGAGTTGGACAGCGAGCAGCACAATTATCTGAAAACCATCCACGTCAGCGCCATTACGCTGGGTAATATTTTCAATGACATTATCGAGATGGATAAACTCGAGCGCCGCAAAGTGCAGCTCGACAACAATCCGGTCAACTTTACCGATTTCCTCTCCGAGCTGGAAAACCTTACCGGTCTGCTGGTGCAGCCGAAGGGGCTGAAATTTGTGATGCAGCCAGATATCCCGCTGCCGCACACCGTGCTCACAGATGGCACCCGTCTGCGCCAGATCCTCTGGAACCTGATTGGTAATGCGGTGAAATTTACCCATCAGGGAGAAATTGTCGTGCGCGTCCATCATCAGGAAAACGACCAGCTGTGCTTCGAAGTACAGGATTCCGGAATGGGTATTCCGCAGGACGAGCAGGACAAGATTTTTGCCATGTACTATCAGGTCAAAGATCAGAACGGCGGTAAACCAGCGACTGGCACAGGTATTGGTCTGGCGGTTTCCAAACGACTGGCGCAGAGCATGGGTGGCGACATTCTGGTCAATAGCAGTCCTGGCAAAGGATCGTGCTTTACCCTGACGGTCTGTGCGCCATCGCTGGATTTGCCTGAAAAAGAAATTGATGAGGATGACATCCTGCCGCTGCCGGCATTGAATATTCTGCTGGTGGAAGATATTGAACTCAACGTGATTGTTGCGCGTTCCGTTCTTGAGAAGCTGGGAAGCAGTGTCGAGGTGGCGATGACTGGCCAGGCGGCGCTGGAGATGTTCGATCCTCACGAATTTGATTTGGTACTGCTGGATATCCAGTTGCCAGATATGACCGGCCTCGACGTGGCTCGGATCCTGCGCGAAAAATATGCCGGACAGTCGCTGCCGCCATTGGTTGCACTCACTGCCAACGTGCTGAAAGATAAAAAAGAGTATCTCGAAGCGGGTATTGATGACGTGCTGAGCAAGCCTCTGTCTGTACCGGCGCTGACTGCTATGATTCAGTTGTTTTGGGATCATCAGCCAGATCACGAGCCTTCTCCTGCAGAGGGAAAACCAGGGAAGAGCAATGAAGAACTGCTTGATATCGCCATGCTTGAGCAATACATGGAATTGGTAGGGCCCGGATTAATTCATCAAAGTCTGGAGATGTTCGAGCAGATGATGCCGAGCTATCTTGAAGTGCTTGATTCCAATATGACCGCGCGTGACCAGGCAGGGATTGCCGATGAAGGGCATAAAATTAAAGGAGCCGCAGGGTCTGTGGGCCTCAAGCATTTACAACAGCTTGCACAACAAATTCAGACTCCTTCACTACCCGCGTGGTGGGATAACGTTCAGGATTGGATTGAAGAGTTGAAACTTGAATGGCGCAATGACGTTAAAACGTTGCGTGAGTGGACGACAAAAGCGGAAAAAAATAACCCCAGCCTAAGCCGGGGTGCGCGAATACTGCGCCAACACCAGGGAAATGGGTAACCCGCGTATCGTTCTACTAAGGGTAATTATTCGCAGGCCTTGGTTAATCAGATGTATAAGTGTAATACAACTTTAGGTAATCAACATAACAAATATCAGTGAAGCTGTTACGAGAATCATTAAAAACTGTGATGTAGATTAATCTTTGTGTGTACAAAAGTTCAAGCGCTAATCTCAGTAAATTTTGGACGGGGCTATTTTAACCGCTCAATGAACTAATCATTGTGAGGTAATTTGAAGAGCGTTTGCTGATTCATAAGCCCGTTGCGGCATGGTTTCCGCTGAAAAAATGTACTTTAAAAGCACAATGTATGGTTGGTGGGGTGATGCAACTTGCTGTAATAAATAACTTATCTGAAAATGGCAGACAGACAGGCAGCGATTTATAATAGACATAAAGAAAATAGCCAGGTGTGAAAAAATTTCACTTTAAAGCCTAGGTAGGAACCGGTTCCTTTCAGGCGTTATTTATTCGGCAAACAGCAAAATTTTCACCGATAACTGTCTGGTAATACTGTCGGGCTTGTTAAGTAAAAGTAAACGTTTACACGATTTTTATCCAAAATTGATAAGAAATGCAAACCAATTAGATTTGAGTTATTTCCAACTGTACTAATTGCGAAAGAAATTATTTCTATCAGGTATTATGTTTGGGAACTCGGGATTTTAAATTCGGAACTCATTGATGCGTTGGGCGTAGATACCGTATGTTAAACGGCGATAGGTTCATTTTCTGCCTATGATAGCGACAGGGTTTGCATGCAAAGAATTACCTCAGCTTGCGTACAACGCGGCGTTGATGTGGGTATTGATAAGTTGATCGGAAGTGTCAGGGATTGTATTGAATGCGCAAGTCACTAAAAAAGACACCGTTATATAAGCCATTTTTGTGGCTTAAAAGAGCCATTATTTCCTTGCTTGGTATCTGGTTAGCCGGAATTGTATTTTTTTCGTTTTTACCTGTGCCTTTTTCGGCTGTAATGGTTGAAAGGCAGATTTCAGCTTGGTTGAGCGGTGATTTTGGTTACGTAGCTCACTCAGATTGGGTATCAATGAATGAAATTTCTTCACCTATGGCATTGGCTGTGATGGCAGGTGAAGATCAGAAGTTCCCGGAACATTGGGGATTCGACGTCGACGCCATTCAGTCCGCTTTGTCCCATAATGAGAATGATGACGCGAATATTCGTGGCGCTTCGACACTTTCGCAGCAAACTGCTAAAAATCTTTTTCTCTGGGATGGGCGCAGCTATTTACGTAAAGGACTGGAGGCTGGTTTAACTGTCGGGATTGAAACCGTTTGGACTAAACGGCGAATTCTTACTGTTTATCTGAACATTGTGGAATTTGGTGATGGCGTGTTCGGCGTTGAAGAAGCGGCTCAGCATTTCTTCCATAAACCCGCCAGCCGGTTGACTGCTTCACAGGCGGCATTATTAGCTGCCGTATTGCCTAATCCACATTTGTTTAAGGTCAATGCACCTTCAGCCTATGTGCTCAGGCGCCAGCAGTGGATCCTGAGACAAATGAGTCAACTGGGAGGCGATTCCTTCCTTGCAGAGCATAAGCTACACTGACTATAAGTTTTCAGGAAAAGTCCTAGGCACCAGTGAAAGCTTTTTAAAAACAGAATTAACTTTTTAATGCATTTGGATGATTAAAGTTATAAAGATAGGCATAAATAGCTTTAACTTGATGCTTACATGCAGAAATTTTTTTATCTAGAAAGACAATATTTTAGAAGTTTTTCAGCATTGTTATGGTGAAAATACCGGCTTTTCTAAGCGATATGTAGGGCTGGAAAAACTGAGAACTCGAATTGCGAGTTTTAGTAAGCTAAACTCGGTATCTTGAGATATTCTTCACGCTATTGTAATGATAATCTCTCATTTACAAGAACAAAAATTTATACGATTTTAAGAGTGATTATTGTTGCACCATAGTCCAATATGACCTTTTTTTGAGTCAAATTATTCCCAGCATGGCCATTAAAGATGATAAGTCAGTTGTTATGATCTCTAATATTTGGCACAAAAATTGCTTAATTTTTAGTCAGTAATTCAATCGGTTTCTACAAGTTCAGTCAGTATTTTGGTAGCTGTGGAGCCAAGGGCGGTAGCATATCGAGTGTAAGTGTGGAACTGATCGGGTTTTCCACCCAATTATTCTCCTAAGGGGAGGAGGGTAAGTAATTTTTTAAGGATTATTAATATTTAATCAGTGAGTAATCGTTGTATCAGCAATCAATGTTGTTCTTTTTTGGAAAAGTAACTATGGGAGGTTTTGTCCAAAATTGGCCCATCTACAGGAGGGGTTGCTTGCGAAGCATAAGCAGGTTTTAGATGTGGATAAATTATAGTTTTACTCTATAAAACCACCAGATAAAGTGCTTGGAATATCTTTTTAGAGAATTAACACATGATAACAGTGCTGATAAAAACGGTTTGGAAAGTAATTTTAGAGCGTAAGAATACTTAGGTATAAGTTCGATATATCGATACTTCCGAGCCTGTATCACAAGTGATAAACTTGCGACTAATGGACCTAGCTTGCCAGAGCTGGGCAAAAGCTTAAAGAATAACAATCAGGAAAATACCGCATGTCATCTGTAACTCAAAATATTCGATCAGTTTCAGAACCGGATGAGATAAATATAGGACGGTTAATTGGTGAAATGATTGATCACCGAAAACTCATTATCGGTATAACATCCCTCTTCACTGTAATAGCTGTATTATTCGCTTTATTCTCTACGCCAATATATCAGGCAGATGCATTGGTTCAAGTTGAACCGAGGCAGGCCAATGAACTTTTGGATAGTTTGAGCAAGATGCTTCCTCAAGCTCCAGAGACATCGTCTGCTCCAGAAATCGCCTTGTTAAAGTCGAGAATGATTCTTGGCAAAACCGTAAATGATTTCAATCTTGAGGCGAGTGTAAGGCAAAAATACTTCCCAGTGATTGGCCGTGGTTTCTCAGCCTTGATGGGAGAGGAACCGGGACATTTAGAAGTTACTCGCCTCTACTTGCCAGAAGCGGGTGGCAATGATTCGGCCATTACTGTAACTGTTAAAGATGCAACCCATTACCAGGTAAATGGTGATGGGTTTACTGCTCAAGGTGAAGTTGGTGTGCTACTTGAGGATAAAGGCATATCTTTAATGGTTAAAAGCATTGATGCTAAACCTGATACAAAGTTTACTGTCACTCAATTAACTCAGCTTGATGCAATCAATAATTTATTAGCATCATTCACTGTTTTAGATAAAGGAAATGACACTGGTATTCTTAATTTAACTTTGACTAACACTGATCCAGCACTTGCTGCACAGCTGTTAGACAATATTAGTCAAAATTACCTAGCACAGAATATTGCTCGCCAGGCCGCACATGATGAGAAAAGTTTAGATTTCCTAAATGTGCAGTTGCCAAAAGTTCGCAGTGATTTAGATGCATCTGAAGATAAATTAAATGATTATCGCAAAAAGATTAATTCGGTTGATTTGACTCTTGAAGCTAAGTCAATTCTTGAACAAATTGTGAATGTCGAAAATCAACTTAATGAACTGACATTCAGAGAAGCAGAAATCTCCCAGCTTTATACTAAAGATCACCCTACTTATAAGGCATTGCTCGAAAAGCGTCAGACATTGGAAGATGAGAGAGCACAGCTGAATAAAAAGGTATCTACGATGCCTACTGATCAGCAGGAAGTTCTTCGCCTCAGCCGTAATGTTGAATCTAGCCAGGCAGTTTATATGCAATTGCTTAATAGACAGCAGGAATTAAGCATTGCTAAATCAAGCGCTATTGGAAACGTTAGGATTATTGATAGTGCTGTAACTTCACCAGGTCCTATCAAGCCTAAAAGAGCGCTAATTGTTGTTATTGGTCTTATTTTAGGCTTATTCCTCTCAATGGGCCTAGTTCTTGTAAGAGTCTTCCTGCGTCGTGGTATTGACTCACCTGAGCAATTAGAAGAGCTTGGGATTAATGTTTATGCAAATATTCCAGAATCGGAATGGTTGAACAAGCGTACAAACTGGAACGATAGTAAAAAGTTAAAAAACAAGACAAAGAAAGAAGCTGCGAAATTCTTGGCACTTGAAAACCCTACGGACCTATCGATTGAAGCGATTCGAGGTCTACGAACAAGCTTGCATTTTGCTATGATGGAAGCTAGAAATAATATTCTTATGATTTCTGGTGCAAGTCCAAATGCGGGTAAAACCTTCATTAGTAGTAATTTGGCAGCAACCTTGGCTGTAACTGGTAGAAAAGTTCTGTTTATTGATGCCGATATTAGGCGTGGTTATGCACATACAATATTTGGGCAAAAGCCAGGCAAGGGCCTTTCTGATCATCTTTCAGGCAGAGCCTCAATTGATGAAATCATTCATCCTGTTGCCAATGCGGGCTTTGACTTTATATCCCGCGGTCACATAGCACCAAATCCTGCAGAGTTGTTGATGCATCCGCGCCTTGAGCAGCTTTTAGAATGGGCTAAAGAACACTATGATTTGGTTATTATCGATACTTCCCCAATCTTGGCAGTGACTGATGCTGCTATCGTTGGTCGTTATGCTGGAACGACTTTATTGGTAGCTCGCTTCGAAGCAAACAGCACTAAAGAAATTGAAGTAAGTATTAAAAGATTTGAACAGAGTGGCGTTGAAATTAAAGGCTGTATCCTGAATGGTGTAGTAAGAAAAGCTAGTAGCTATTATAGTAATGGCTATAGCAATTATGGCTACTCTTATTCTGATGGAAAGAACAAGTAACAAATAGTTGAGGGGCTGTAAGCTATTAATGCAGCCCTTATTTCAAGTAAGTAAGCCTACAGGAGGTGATTAGTGAAAATTACCTTTCCCGTAAGCATTAAAAAGCATTTTACTTATTAGAGTTATCTTTGCTGGGTAACATTGGCGGTAACTAATAGGTTTAAAAAACCTTTTATTTCTTATTGGTTTTGGCGTTAATCAATAACGGATTTTTAAGGGTTTATTAAAGCTGAAATAAAGTAAGCCGCACCATCATTGATTGTATTTTTGCTGGAAAATACACGCCATTCATGATGGTTTATAAAATTTTACTATCGATGAATTGCATGGGATTACCATGAAAAACTTTATATTAAATAACGATAAATTTTTAGATACTGAGTATATAATATCATATAGCAAACTTGGTAATATGGCGCATTTTTTCTTTATACTGTCCATATTGTTATATCCAATTACTCTTGCTAATCATACACTTTATGTTATTCCTCAGGTTTTAATGCTCGGAATCTCTGTAGCAAATTTAAATAAAAGACTTTATTTTGCCGACTACACCGCATTTTTCTGTGGCATTATTGCATTCAGTATTCCTATTGTTGTAGAGCTTACTGCTCAAAGTACTAATTTTGAGCTTGCTTCTAAATTATTCGTCAATGTTGTTTCAATCATAGTGATTGCAGGTGATGAGCGAATTAAGTTCTCTACTAAAACCCTGAGACATATTAGGTATATTCTTGTTATATGGTTTGTTGTTATTGTTTTGCTTTATTTAAGCCAAGGCATAACAAGCCTCGCATCACTAGCAGTAGTGTTAGACTCAGGTTCAAATATTGACAGCTCCAAGCTATACAATTTTGCTGAACCCTTACATGAAACATTCTTGACTAAAAACATATCTGCTATGTTTGTTGTGTCAGTATTTTCTTTTTATATATATGTGGCTTACAGGCTTGATAAAAAGGTTAGCTTTTTAGAATTCATCCTCTTTTTTGTAGTTTCAACTGCTTTCCTGTCTCGACAATCTATTCTAACTATAATTACTCTTTATGGATTCTACAGGTTTGTTATTGCCGGGTATGCAAATAAAGTAATTGTTATTACAATGTCAGCTGCTTTAGGGATGTTGTTCTTTACTACATTCTTTAATCTCCAAAATACTAATGATGGTGCTAATCAGCGCCTTGATTTATGGAGATATTTCTTTAACCATTTCCAAGACTTCTTTTATCTTGGCAATGGAGTTGATCAGCTAAACACTATACTAAGAGCAAATCTTGATATTGATAATTTTCATATGTTCTTTATGAACCAAATAGGTGCATATGGAATATTTCATTTTATAGCTTTTTCTTTGTTCCTTATATTTATTTATAATCATGTGGGTGATAAGAAGGGTCGAGTCTTTTTAGTTGTAGGTTATTTTCTTAATGTTTGCTTCCAGACTTATGGCTATGAATATGGCAATCTTTTCCTCTTTATGGTCATGTATCCACTTATAGACCACAGGCCTGAACGCTCGTGGATACGCATACCTAAAATAACTTTTCGGCGTTAACCGACTTTCTAAGTGATTTGTAAAGGTTAGGTTTGTTAATAAAGATGTCTATCTACTATAAAGTAGACATCTTTTTCCGTTTTTATCTTGCGGACTATTTACTTAATATCTGGTTTTATCTTTTTTAAATGTCAAACCTTCCTCATTTCATATCATTTATTCCAAGAATTTATACTCTATAAATTACTCTTGTTTAAAGCCCCTTTCTATTTTTCAAAAATATCTTTTTCTATAATAAAATTACGGAATGTAGTACGAGTAAAAGGTCGGGAAGCTTTCATTCCATTGCTGCATGTTTACAATTTAAAAGGAAATTTTTTATGAATAGATTCATTTTTGCCATGATTATTGCGGGGCAAGTGCCTTATGCAATGGCAGAAAGTGTTGTTCAAGAAAAGTCACCGGAAAATGATAAGGTTATAGTTACTCAGCAGGAAAAAAATAATTCCGTTTCTAATTCAAGTACTGAACGTTATATAATGGGCTCCTCTGCAGCTAATCCAAACGTTTCATTAAAACGGACAGCAAATACCGATAATACCAGTCCAAGGCAGTCTATTTTTCCTGGGCAAACTATAAAAGTATGGGACTGGTTAGATGGGTTTAAAGATAGAGGGGCGATTGTCTCAATCGCTAATTTAAACACTCCTGTTGAGCAAGAACCTACAACGCAGGTCCTGGGATTAACCAGCCCATCGGGTTTAGGTTCATATTCTGATCGAGACTTTGTCGGCCTTAATGTCCAGATTACAGGTCCTCCTGCATTGCTCTCGACTACAAACACAAGATTCACTCCCCACTCCGTAACAAGTAGTGATATTGGCTCTGTCCGACGTTACTTACGTGTTGGCCAGATTATAGATGTTGATGACCCCTCTAATACAAAAAAATCTTACAGTGCAATAATTACTCACGTATCCGGAGATACTGTTACGGTTGATACCGGCTGGTTTGTCAAAGGAGGAGGTGGAAGTCAAGGGCTACCGCTCGCCGGATCTAAAGCCATTTTTGTTCCTAATACTAAGGTATGGGGACAAAACACAAATGTTATTCTCAACCCAGACTCAGAGGCTGATTCATTTTCCGGCTATGAGCTAGGCCTTCTAAATAATAAAATTGAAGGTTATTCTGGTTACGGTTTTGACTCGGTTAATCTTGGTAAATTTGGAATAGGAAATGCTTTTCAGTCCAGAGGTAAGTTTAACGTTGGATTTTATTCCTACCCAGGCGCAAATTACGGGTTTGTATCTCAAAATGCTGGCCTGATTGGATTTTATTCAGGTGCTGATAATACCGGTGTATCACTGCAAAATAACCATTATGGCTTGCAGGTTAAAAATCCCTCTGATTATGCATTTATTCAGCAGCGCAATGATAACTCTTTCGTTACTGGGGTTAATGCAGGAGGAAGTTGGCAAGGATTACGCTTATCTACAGCGCCCGTTAAAATCGGAGCGACAATCGATGATTTCACTGTTGTTGCTTTTGTAAGGCCTGCTGCTGATAAGGATTTTGTAAACTTGCCCGCAGGGAATGCGAATTCTGAGAGAACTATATATATAAGGAATTTATCATCTTCGGCTTCTTTGACTGTCAAAGGCCCCTTAGAAGATGGCGGCGGCAGTTTTACCATTGCGCCAAAAACGACCGTACAATTGGTCTGCGACGGTAAATCATGGTATCCGCTTTCTAAATATTCTTCTTAATATGTTTAAGAATCGGATTACAATTTATTAAGTATCTTATACGTTAAATAAAAAAGCCCATAATTCTAGAATTATGGGCTTTTTTTACTTGGTCAGGCCTGGCTTTTGTATAGGCTCTACTTATTTAACGTAAGTAAATGCCGTAGTGACGTGCTTAACCCCGCTGACGGCTGCCGCAAGTTTGGCCGCTGCCTGGCCTTGCTCCTGCGTGACCAGTCCCAACAAGAATACTTCGCCGTTCTCGGTGGTGACTTTCACATTGGAGGATTTCACCTGATCGCTGGTTAACAGCTGCGAACGTATTTTTGTGGTGATCCAGGTATCTCCCGAAGCAGTCCCCAAACTCACAGGGGTGCCGAGACGGATTTCATTATAAACGTCCGTTGCGCCATCGACTTTCATTGCAATCTGTTTGGCATTGTTGGCCATGTCTGTAGTGGGCGCCTGGCCTGTCAGCAGCACTTTGCCTGAATACGCGGTAACGATAATGCGCGCTTTGTCTTTCAAATCCTTGTTGGCACTAATTGCGTTGGAAACGCGAGCCTCTAATGTGCTGTCATCAACCTGGGTTCCCACCGTGCGTGGGTCGGTGCCCGTTTTGGTTGCTACGCCTGCCGCTCCGACAACCGCAGCGGCAACACAGCCTTGTAACAATAGGGCGCTAAGCACTACAGCAAAGAGGTAACTTGCCTTCATTGGATCTCCTTAATCGTCCTGGTGTGGAAATAGCGTGTTATCTATCAAGTCACAGAGGCAATTAACGGTAAGCATGTGCATTTCCTGGATACGCGCGCTGCGATGAGAAGGGATGCGGATCTCAACGTCATGCGTACCCAGTAGTCCTGCCAGCTCGCCGCCGTCATAGCCAGTAAGAGCAACAATGGTCATATCCCGTGTCACAGCAGCTTCTACTGCTTTGACAATATCACGACTGTTACCACGAGTCGAAATCGCCAAAAGTACGTCACCTGCCTGACCTAAGGCCCTAACCTGCTTGGCATAAATCTCTTCATGCAGGCGATCGTTGGCGATTGCGGTTAAAACCACGGTATCTGCAGAGAGTGAGATTGCAGGAAGGCTAGGACGTTCAGTCTCAAAACGATTTATCAGACAAGCGGCAAAATGCTGGGCGTTTGCTGCCGAGGTTCCGTTCCCGCAGCAAAGGATTTTATTGCCGTTCAGCAGCGATTGCACCAGCGTCATCGCGGCTCTGGAAATCGCATCTGGCAGCGCTTCTGCTGCTGCTATTTGAGTTTGGATACTTTCGGTAAAGCAGGCTTTGATTCTTTCCAGCACGTTATTTTCTCGTCAGTCAAATGTGTTGGCACGCCGGGGAAGCGCCGGTGCGTGTCCATCAGTCTTGGTACTATCCTTGCGCATTGAATGCATCTGGCAGCCATTCTATCTGGCAACCCGTGATGGCTAAAACATCAAAACGGCAAGATGATGTGTCAAAGCTTGCATCGTGTTGCGCAAGCCAGAAGGCCGCAGCACGCAACAGGCGCTGCTGTTTGGGGTATGTCACACTGGCCGCCGCACCGCCGAAGTTGGCATTGCGGCGATATCTAACCTCGACAAATACCCAGGTTTGCTTATCTCGCATGATGAGATCCAACTCACCGGCACGGCAGGATACGTTTGCTGCTATAAAGCTCAGCCCCGCCCGTTCGAGATAACGTCTGGCCAACGCCTCATAGCTTGCGCCAATCTGGCGGCGAGTCGGTTTATCAGTATTCATTGTACGTCCTTGTACCCGATACCCTAAGCGTTAATGCCGCAGCGGCGTCGAGCACCAACCGCGGCATTAAAATTCAGAATATTGATGCAAAGACTATGATGATACAGGAACTAAAGTGCCCTGACGGTATTGTAACCAAGGTAGCTGGCGATGTATCACACAATTGCTGTTTGCAGACAGATTACCGGTGGTGCCGGAAAGCTGGAAGCCAGACAATTGGCGGATTTGAGCAAAATGATTCGCCAAATTATAAGCATCAATTCCCATCGCGTAGAGCCGCACCAGAGAGTAATCATTATTAAACTTGCTGGTTGCCTGCTGCATTAGCCCCGGATTGGCACCGGCCAGCAACGGAATATCGCTGAACTGCAAGCCTTCCATTTCCAGGCGGTAATCCGGACCTGCTCCGGCCTGATAGCTGCGCGAGCTGGCATAGAGTGACGGTTTCACGCGGGTATTGATAGACAAATCAATCATTGGCTTGATCAGAGTGAGCTGATCCTGCGCGGCGACGATATAAATAGCGTCTATAGTACCCGAGCCGTCTGTAGAGCCGGCGGTAACTTGATCATCGCTCGGCGGCGAAGGGATGGTAATTCCACCGATAGTCACGCCAGCTGGCTGGGCTGGAGCCGCGTTCGCCAGAGTAATCGGCGTTCCGCTCAGACGCAGACCGCCACCTCGGCTCACCTGTTGTTTGAGGTCGGCATAAGAACCGATAGTCTGTTTCAACACGGTTTGGCCGCCTTGCTTTTGCCACTCATCGGCAAAGGCCTGCGCGATACGATCGCCAAAGTCACCGGCTGGAACCATCAACAGTGGCATTTGCTTATGCTGGCCAAAGATATGGCGCGCGGCGTCACGTGCTTCATCTTCAGGAGATAGCGCAAAATAGCAGATATTCGGGCTATTGGTTTCGGTTGTTGGCTGGTTAAGTGCCAACACGTTCAGTGAGGTTTGAGCCGAGGTCAGGGAAGTCACCTGATCTTTGAGCAGTGGACCGACAGCCAGCGTCGCGCCGTCTTGCTTGGCCTGAGCCAGCAGGGCAGGCAGCGGTTGACTGTTGGTATCATACACTTTGACCGTTGCTGAAGGCATTGATTGAACCGGAGCCGGCGCGGCTGGGGCAGCAGCGGGAACGGCGGCGGGTGCAGTCGTCGGTGTGCCTTGTGCTGCCGTCACGTCGGGTGCTGAAGTGCTCACTGCGGCATTAGGGTCGGCTGGTGTCGCGCTTGGCGTCACGGCTGCAGCAGGGGCTGCGGCAGGTTGTGCAGGCTGAGCCGGTGCAGGGCCGTTGGCCTGGCCGTTTACCGCCGCGTTGAAACCTTGCTCAATGGCGTTACCGTAGACCTGCGCAGCACCGCTTAACGGCAGCAGCAGGGCGATGGTTTCCGTTGAACCTGGTTTGAAGTTAATGACGTTGTTAAGTGCGGTTGGCAAGGTTTTAGCCGCCGGATTGTAAGGATAGCGCTTCTGCCAGTCCTGAATGCCGGCTTTCAGCAAGTTTGGATCCTGTTTGTTGGTCTGCCACAAATTAAGCAGGTCCAGCCATCCTTGCAGCACATTTTCATTGGCATTGATGACGATGGCGTTAACGTCCTGGGTTGAAAGCTGAGTGAGCGCCAACCAGGTCGCATCGATATTATCCTGATGCTCTTTGCCCTGTAACAGCGGCTCTTGTGCAATATAGGCACGCAACAGCGGCAGGCTGGCACGGCCCTGACTCGACGTAATCAAAGCTTTGTAGTAGCGAGATTTCTGATCGGCCGAGAGGGTATCGACGTCAAGCTTGCCCAGAGTGATGCTGGCTGACTGATTATTTTTCTGCGCGATCATTAACTCGGCACTCAGAAGCTGTTGCTCTGTCTGCTGGGCATTGGTCAGGCCCTGCTGAGGCAGCTGACTGAACTGAGACGCGGCTTCAGGAACACGGTTTTCACGTAACAGGGCATGAATCGCAAGTAATTGCCAGTTAGCCTTGTTATCATCACTGCTCTGCTGCGCCTGTTTCAAATAGTAGTCGGCGCTGCCGGTGCCCGCATCCTGTACGCTTTCTTTTGGCGTCTGCGGAGCCTGGCTCGAACAACTGGCAAGTAACATCGCCACGATAATTGCAGGGATCAAACGCCCCGTGCGGGTACGAAAAGTAGTTGAGGAAGGCATGCTGTTTCCAGTGATGTTTTTTTCAAGATGCTCAATATTAAATCGGCAATCCGGATGAAACAATGAATCAACACGATCAAGCAGATATTTCTGCATCAACGCTGTATGTGGTACCGACTCCAATCGGCAATTTGGGAGACATCACGCAGCGTGCTTTAGCCGTGTTGAGCAGTGTGGATTTGATTGCTGCCGAGGATACGCGGCATACCGGATTGCTGCTGCAGCACTTCGCTATCAGTGCAAAAATGTATCCTCTACATGACCATAACGAGCAGCAAAAAGCTGACCATCTTTTGTCAAAACTTCAGGCTGGTCAAAGTATTGCGTTAGTTTCTGATGCCGGAACTCCTTTGATTAACGATCCAGGGTATCACTTGGTTCGTCGCTGTCGCGAAGCTGGCATTCGTGTGGTGCCATTGCCGGGAGCCTGTGCGGCAATAGCGGCTCTTAGCGCTGCCGGTTTGCCGTCGGACCGTTTTTGTTATGAGGGTTTTTTGCCGGCCAAAACAAAATCACGCAAAGACACTCTTCAGGCGCTGATTGAAGAGACTCGCACCATGATTTTCTATGAATCGACTCACCGCTTGCTGGAAAGCCTTCAGGATATGGTCACTGTGTGGGGGCCGCAGCGTTATGTGGTGCTGGCTCGTGAGATAACCAAGACCTGGGAGTCAATCCACGGTGCGCCAGTGGGTGAGCTGCTGGCCTGGGTGCAGGAAGACGAAGTCCGCAAGCGTGGCGAAATGGTGTTAATCGTGGAAGGGCATGCGCCTGACAGCGAGGCGCTTCCGGCTGAAGCTTTGCGAACGCTGGCGCTATTGCAAAAGGAATTGCCGCTGAAAAAGGCTGCTGCACTTGCCGCCGAGATCCACGGCGTGAAGAAAAATCAGCTTTATCGTTATGCGCTGGAAAAGCAGGGCGACGAGGCGGGTGAAGAGGATGAAGAGTAAGGATTGACCAATAGGTTGGCTTATCGTCACCTCTGCCCTATACATCGGCGCGCGAACCCCCTATAATCCGCGCCGGAGTTGACCAGACAGTCGCCGCTTCATTGCCGTCCCTTTCGGGGGAGACAGATGAAGGGGAGGAAAGTCCGGGCTCCATAGGGCAGGGTGCCAGGTAACGCCTGGGAGGCGCAAGCCTACGACTAGTGCAACAGAGAGCAAACCGCCGATGGCCCGCGCAAGTGGGATCAGGTAAGGGTGAAAGGGTGCGGTAAGAGCGCACCGCGCGGCTGGCAACAGTCCGTGGCACGGTAAACTCCACCCGGAGCAAGGCCAAATAGGGGTTCACATGGTACGGCCCGTACTGAACCCGGGTAGGCTGCTTGAGCCAGTGAGCGATTGCTGGCCTAGATGAATGACTGTCCACGACAGAACCCGGCTTAACGGTCAACTCCACTCCATTAAAAACCCCGCTTCGGCGGGTTTTGTCTTTCCTGAAGCACGGCAAGATGAATGACTGTCCACGACCCTCTCTATGAAAGGAGGGCGGCTTAACGGTCAACGCCACGCCATTAAAAACCCCGCTTCGGCGGGGTTTTGTCTTTTCTGGAGCACGGCAAGATGAATGACTGTCCACGACCCTCTCTATGAAAGGAGGGCGGCTTAACGGTCAACGCCACGCCATTAAAAACCCCGCTTCGGCGGGGTTTTGTCTTTTTATTCGTTATCAGACCGGTAAATCGATCAGCAGCGCCTGCAATGTCGTGCGGGCAGTCACGGTGAGAATATTTTCCTGATGAATAAACGCGCCGTCGCCGCATACCAGATTCTGTTCGGCATGAGTGTCACCGCCCTGAACCTCTATCTGTCCGTGAATGGACTGGAGATAGGCGCGCGGGCCGTTGATTTTAAATTCCAGCATCTCGCCTGCTTCAAGACTGATGTGATGAATCCACACTTGCTGGCGGAGCTGTAGACTATCATTTTCGCCATTCGGAGAAGCCAGGAGGAAATGACGCTGCTCACCGAGCGCAATTTTCTGAATCAGCGGATTTTCATGTTCCGGGCATGCATCAAGCCAAAGCTGCATGCGGGTCAGCGGTTTGTTCTGACTCGGATTGTGCTCGCTGTAACTGACATTTGGTTGGGTAGACAACAGGGCCGCTTCGCCTGCACTCACCAGCACGCTGTTGCCTTCACTGTCGCGATACTCGGCATCGCCCTGTAACACCAGATTCAGCACGTCAACGCGGGGATAAGTGCGTGGCTGGAAGCTGGCACCCGGTGCCAACACTTCCTGGTTCAGGACGCGCAGCGAGGCATAGCCCATCAGCGTCGGGTCAAAATAGTGTCCAAAGGAAAAAGTGTAACGTGCCTGAAGCCAACCAAAGTCTGCTTTCCCGCACTCTTGCGCTGCTCTGCTTTTAATCATAGCCGTTGGCTCAGTTAAAAAAATCGATAGATAAATGGTAAGCGTCTGGACGCGTGATTGTTAGCCAGTTAATCTGGTCGCTATATTCAAATTTCCTGACAGAGAAAAACAATGGCCAAGGACCGAGCGTTAACTCTTGAAGCACTGAGAGTTATGGATGCGATTGATCGCCGTGGAAGCTTTGCCGCCGCAGCGGATGAACTCGGGCGTGTCCCTTCTGCACTGAGTTATACCATGCAAAAGCTCGAGGAAGAGTTGGATGTGGTGCTATTTGACCGTTCAGGGCATCGTACCAAATTCACCAACGTTGGCCGGATGTTGTTAGAGCGTGGCCGCGTGCTGCTTGAAGCGGCCGATAAGTTGACGGTTGACGCAGAGGCGCTGGCCCGCGGTTGGGAAACGCACATTACTATCGTCTGCGAGGCTTTGGCTCCGGCAGCTCAGCTGTTTCCGCTAATCGAAAAGCTCGCGTTAAAAGCCAATACTCAGGTCTCGCTGATTACCGAAGTGCTGGCGGGAGCGTGGGAAAGGCTGGAAAATGGCCGTGCGGACATCGTTATCGCGCCGGACATGCATTTCCGCTCTTCTTCTGAAATCAACAGTCGCAAACTTTACAAGCTGATGAGTGTTTATGTTGCCGCACCGGACCACCCGATTCATTTGGAAGCTGAGCCGCTTTCTGAGGTAAGTCGGGTGAAATATCGCGGAATTGCGGTGGCAGATACTGCCCGCGAGCGCCCGGTATTGACCGTGCAATTACTTGATAAACAACAGCGTTTGACGGTCAGTAGCCTGCCGGAAAAACGCCTCGCGCTGTTGGCGGGTTTGGGCGTTGCAACCATGCCTTATCCGATGGTCGAACAGGATATCGCCGAGGGTCGCCTGCGGGTCGTTAGCGCGGAATACAATCGCGAGGCGGATATCATTATGGCCTGGCGTCGCGACAGTATGGGCGAAGCCAAGGCCTGGTTCTTGCGAGAGATCCCTAGACTGCTGGCAACCCGTTAGTCTTCACGAGCTCCAAATCGGATATCACGTCCGTGTTCGGCCTCGAGATCCTGTGCTGGCCCGGTCGAGATGATGCCGTAAGGGTTGATGGTGGCGTGGCTGCGATAGTAGTGATTGCGGATGTGCGCCATATCAACGGTTTCGGCAATGCCCGGCATCTGGTAGATATCGCGCAGGAAGCCGTAGAGGTTGGGATAGTCACTGATACGATAGCGGTCGCATTTGAAATGAGTGACATATACCGGGTCAAAACGAATCAGCGTGGTCCATAAGCGTAAATCGGCTTCGGTCAGCTGATTTCCGGTGAGGTAACGCTGTTTCTCAAGCATTGCCTCTGCCTTCTCGAGGGCAGCAAATACCCCTTCCACCGCCTCGTCATAGGCTTCCTGACTGGTAGCAAATCCGGCTTTGTACACACCGTTGTTAATCTGCGGGTAGATCCATTCATTCACTTCATCAATCTTTGAACGCAAAGCATCGGGATAATAATCACCGGCACGGGCGCCAACAGCATCAAAAGCATTGTTGAAGATGCGCATGATATCGGCAGATTCATTGCTGACGATGGTTTGTTGCTGCTTGTCCCACAGAATTGGCACAGTGACGCGGCCTGTATAGTCATTCTGCGCGCGCAAATATATCTCGTAGGCATAGTTCAGATGATAAAGATCGTCGCCGGTTGTCGCAGGGAAATCGGTAGCGAAGGTCCAGCCATTTTCGAGCATTAAAGGATGAACTACGGAAACCGTTATCAGCTTCTCAAGTCCTTTAAGCGTGCGCATCACCAGAGTTCGGTGCGCCCACGGGCAAGCCAGAGAAACATAGAGATGGTAGCGATCTTTCTCGGCGGTAAAACCTCCAACGCCGTGAGGACCGGGTTGACCGTCCGCAGTGATCCAGTTGCGAAACTGCGATGTTGAACGTTTGAAATGCCCGCCGGTTGACTTGGTGTCGTACCAGATGTCATGCCATTTACCTTCGACCAGCTGTCCCATGGTGGTTCTCCCGTTTATTCCTGCTTTTAAAAACGACAGGAATATTCAAACCGTTAATGTGAAATGAAAAAGGGCGAGGTGATTGCTCACATCGCCCACAAAATTATTTGCCGATGATCCACTGACCCAAGTATAGCGCGTCAACTGCGGTGCCTGAGAAGTGTTGGCGATGGCTTACCAGTTCTTTTTCAGCAAGCGGTCGATGCTGAACGCGCCTGGACCCGCTGCAAACAGTACCAGGTAGCCGCCAGCGATGGTTAAGTTTTTCATAAACATCATCTGGTTAACAGGCACCGAGAAGTCTACGTGGAACAGCAGCGCGGTCAGGAGAGTAAAGACTGCGGTGATAATCGCCGTGGTGCGAGTCAGGAAACCAAACATAATTGCCAGACCGCCGCCGAATTCCAGCAGAATGGTCAACGGCAGGAAGAAACCAGGCACGCCAGCAGAAGCCATGTAGGCCGCAGTTGCGGTATAAGCATGCATTTTGCCCCAGCCTGCAACGATGAACAGAATTGGCATCAGGATGCGAGCGATCAGTATGGCGGTGTTTTGTACTTTGTTCATTGCCTGAAACTCCGAGTAAGAAGGCCAAAAAATTTGGCTTTAAAATGACGTTTAGTTTAAAAGCCTCGCCGGTTTGTATCCGCATCGTGGCCTTGTCTGTGTTGATGGCGCTGATAATAGAGGGGAAATTCGGAGTTTGTAAGCAAGTAAAACTGTTTATTATCATCAAATAAATTGAATTAATTCCAATAAAAGAAAATTTTTTGATGATGATGTAGTTTTAACTGATTAATTTCAAAGGGGAATAATTCAGAAAGGTTATCTTTCGGCTAAAACATTCTGTGGAAAATCTGCACAATTAAAAGCATGAAGACAGTGGGGTAGGGGAAGCTGGGAAGACAGGGAAAAAGGCTGCGGGGAGCAGCCTTTACTTACTGAAAGTTTTACGGAACAGGCGAACGGTTCCCCAAATGCTGAAGGCCCTTTTGGACCAGCGAATCAAACGGCTAGGATGTCGGATGCTGTAAATTGCCGCCGCGCTGGAAGCAACAACCAAATATTTGCGTGCGTCAAAAAGTTTGACCCACACATGGTCGAGTTTTGTGGTGGAATCCAGCCAGTGATCGGCTGCGATCGCAAGATCGGCGCGTTCGCGCTCGATCTTGCGGAGTAACCTGGCTTTTTCAATTACTGGTGCCGGTTTGCTCATTCCAGATCTTCCTTCTCCAGTAACGCGCGATCGATCTTCAACTGCCTGCGCGAGGCGCTAAGCAAGGTCGAACGCCGGGCTTTACCAATTGTCCAGGCCCCTAAAATAACTGCCAGCAACAGTAAAACCGCCGTTGATACGGCCATAGCCATTAGACGATGGGCCGGGTCGATTGCGATAAATAGCACAACCAGCAGCCCCATCAAACCAAAGGCGGTGAAAATCAGGGTGATACACGCCATCAACAACAGCTGGAAAAGGTTTGCTTTCTCTTCTTCCAGCTCGACGACGACCAGGCGCAGGCGTGTTTCAATCATCCCGACCATAATAGTCACGATACGTTGAGCGCTGTCGAGAATGCCTCTTCCCGGTCCCTGTGGAGTTGTTCTTGGAGTTTCTGCCATAGGATTAACGGCGTGCTAACAGTACGCCAATCACAACACCGACTGCGGCACCAATACCTACGCCAGTCCATGGTTTGTCGTGAACGTAATCGTCAGCTTTGCCGGCAATTTCTTTGGTTTGGCTGGCAATTTTTTCACCAGTATCACCCAGGCGTGAGCGGGTGTCTTTCAGCAAGCCTTCTGCTTTGCTACGCAGTTTGTCGAGCTCTGCTTTTGGCTTATCTGTTGAGGTCTGGAGTACTTCTTCAAGGGTATCTGCCAATGATTTCAGTTCAGCACGCAGATTGTCGGACGTTGAGTTACTAGCCATAATTCGTCACTCCATAACTTTATGATAAGAATATTAAACATAGCGGATTTTAATGACAGTGCAAATGCGATTTCTCTGGTATTGGACATAAGCATTATTCTGCCAGCTTAAGCACAATTTTTTGCTAATGAGTTGAAACTTCATTCAACTCGTGCAATGCCTCATCAAGTTTCTTCTGCTGTTTCGCAATTTTTTCTTTATTGCCGCCCGCCTGGACTTTTTTAAGTTCTCGGGTGCGTTCGTTAACCTTTTCCTGTTTTTCAGCAATTTTCTGCTGCTTATCCTTTTGCAGGTCGGCTTCAGTACAGTGAGCCTGACTCTCATTCAGGGCTTTTTGCAGCCCGGCGATTTGATCTTTGTTGTTGTGCTGGTGGGCATATTCAAGCTGCTGTTTAATTTCCTGCTGTTTGGTGGCGCAGGTCTCCGCCGGTTTGGCAGCATAGGCGGTAGAAGCTAGCGCCAGAGTCGGTAACATTAACAGTGCGGCTAATGATGTTTTCATTATTCCCTTTCCTATTTTATTGATGAGGGCGTAAGAAGCGCCTCTTCCTTGCCGATCAGATCCACGCTGCGCAGCTTCGGCAGATGAACGATTAATGTCTATGAGGTAACTATAGTGAGGCGGGATAGAAAAGCTATTAAGCAAACTCTGAATAAAAGTCAGGCAGGATTAGCCCATTTTTGGCTGGTCACGAGCGATTTTACTGGCCCAGTCATGCAATGGAGCAGGGCTGAAAGGTTGAATGATATAACCGCCATGCAGAAGGGACTTGAGTGTTTCCCGAGCCAGATGCTCCTGCTGAGGTAAGTGCAGTTTGACTACCAGGCTGCCGTTGGCTGGAGTGATACTTTCGATTTCCACGCCGCGCTGGCTAAGTCCCTGATAAAGAGAGAAACCATCGGGAAGATCTTCGCCAGGCTGGGTTGGACTAATCTTGAAGGCTTCGGCATTTACAGGCATTTTTGGCAAAGCAATAACGCCCACCGTGGTCAACATTAGCAGAACCACAAAAGTCAGAGGCCAAAGAATATATTTCTTTGAAAAAGTTAGCTTGAACATACTACATACCTTGCCGGAATATTCGATTTCATGCGTTTTTTCCTTTGGCGACTCGGTCGGCCTTTTTCTTTTTCCACAACACGATCACTGAGCCAACAAGGCCGATAACCAACAGCAAGACAGGCAGTACCATCAGGCACAGCATGAGCTGGTCTTCATACTTTCTGAACAGCGGCGTTTTACCAATGAAATAGCCCAGGCTGGTCAAAATAACTATCCACAAGAACCCGCTAATCCAATTGAAAAACTGGAACCGGGCATTGCTAAGACCGGATATTCCGGCAATGGTTGGTAATAATGTCCGTACAAAAGCTAAAAAACGGCCAACCAACAGCGCCGACAAACCGTGTTTGTGAAACAGCTGGTGCGCACGCTCATGGTATTGAACTGGAAGATGCCCCAGCCAACTTTGCACTACGCGCGTATTGCCCAGCCACTTGCCCTGAACGTAACTCAGCCAGCAGCCCAGGCTGGCTGCTGTTGTAAGCAATACTATTACCAGCGGAAAACTCATCGCGTCTTTTGCTACCAGCACGCCCACCAGAATCAATAAGCTATCGCCGGGTAAAAACGCGGCAGGCAGCAGGCCATTTTCAAGAAAAATGATCACGAACAGCACGATATACAGAGTCCAAATCAGCGAAGGATTGGCCAGTGTTTCGTAATCCTGTTGCCAAAGGGCATGCATAAGTGAGCTGATAATTTCCATGTGTCCTGAGAAACTCCATAGATTTCAAATGGTGAGCGAACAATTTGCGGAGAGATTTTCTCGATGCCAACCGCTTACCGATATTGTGAGTTTCCCGTTGTGCATCATGCACACAGCCTGCGATTCGAAAATGTTGCCTAAGCAAAGAGGCCGTAAGAAAACTGGTCTAACTGTAACAAAGTATCAATCGCCGAAATAGCCCATTGATGCGTTTAGTGGCCTTTGGTTTAACTTTGAGAGGACTTTTTACACTGGCTGACATTACTGGAAGTCGTTTGACATTTTTTAAAGAAAATCGGGATGAGGCAGGCGGCCCAGAGTGGGGCCGCCATGAGTTCTAAAAGCGGGGATTATGCTTTGTTTTGGCCTGATGCAGCCGTATCGAGATCTACCACTGGATTCTCAGTATAAAGGTAGCGATCGACATTAAATTCAAAGTCATCGCTGGTGGCGCGGAACAGCATTTGTTTGGTGTTTTCAAGATGTTGCCACATTGCTAGCTTGGCGGCTTTTGGATCTCGGCGGATTAGCGCCTTGAGGATCAGGTCGTGATCTTCGCACCAGCTCTCAATCGATTTCTCATCGATATGCTCGTGCAGCTTGCGCCAATAAGGATTGTGCAAACGCTGGCTCCACATTTTTTCGACGATCACCGCCAGCGCGCTGTTTTGCGTCGATTGCGCGACCTGAATATGAAACTGTAAATCCCACTGCGAATCGCGAAAACGGTCTTCTAGCCTGGCCTGCTCCTGGATTTCCATCAGGCGCATGATGTCCTGCTTGTTTACCTGAGTCGCGGCGAACTCGGCAATATTACTTTCAACCAGTTGACGGGCCTGCAGTAATTCGAAAGGCCCTGCGGCATCAAATTCGCCATCGGATCCCGGTAACAGCAGGTTTTTTTGCTGGTTGGACATTACGTGGATGCCGGAACCTTTCCTGACCTCCACATAACCTTCGACCTCGAGCATGATAATCGCTTCTCGCACCACAGTACGACTGACGCTCATTTCCTCTGAAATCAGCCGTTCGGCGGGCAGTTTTTCTCCGACCGGATAAACTCCTTTTTCGACGCGATCTTTCAGCGTCGCGGCAAGTTGTTGGTAGAGACGTCTGGATTCAGTCGGTTCCATGATTAAAGGCTCTTTAGTTGAGGTGCTACAGGTATCAGAAGATGTTTTGATCAGTTGTTATACCAGTATAAGAGCAATGATGCAGCAGTGGGAAGGGGGCGCCCGTCTTGAATAGCGATCTTCAGGTTTCGCTCAGGAATTTAAGACGGGCAATGATAAATTTAAGCTTTGGCGGCATGCATCGGCGCAGTAACCGGGTTAACGGCGGAGCGGTTTTGCAGCACGGTCCAGATAATGATCGCTCCCAGCAGGTCGAACACAGACAGCGCGGCAAACAGTGGGCTGAAGCCGACGGTATCAGCCAGCGCACCGACAACCAGCGCAAATAGCGTACTTGCGGTCCAGGCAGCCATACCGGTCAAGCCGTTGGCAGTCGCAACCTCATTGCGGCCAAACACGTCAGAAGACAGGGTGATGAGCGAACCAGAAAGCGACTGATGCGCGAAGCCACCGATGCACAGCAGGCCAATGGCTACATACGGGCTGGTAAACAGGCCAATCAAACCGGGGCCAATCATCAGCAATGCACCCATGGTGACCACCAGTTTGCGCGAGACAATCAGGTTAACTTTGAAATACTTCTGGAACAGCGTTGGCAGGTAACCGCCGACAATGCAGCCGAGGTCGGCAAACAGCATGGGCATCCAGGCAAACATTGCAATTTCTTTTAAATTAAAGCCATAGACCTTGAACATAAATAACGGGATCCAGGCATTAAAGGTTCCCCAGGCAGGTTCTGCCAGAAAACGGGGTAGTGCAATGCCCCAGAACTGGCGGTTGCGCAGAATTTCCCTGACCGACATCTTTTTCTGATTGGTGGTTTGATGCTGAGCTTCCTGGCCGCCAAGAATGTATTCCCGTTCTTCTTCACCAAGTTTTTGCTGATCTTTCGGATGCTTATAAAATACCAGCCAGCATACGGCCCAAATCAGGCTCAGCACGCCAGTAATCACAAAGGCCATCTGCCAGCTGTGCATGACAATCGCCCAAACTACCAGCGGTGGCGCGATCATCCCGCCAATCGATGAACCAACGTTAAAATAGCCCACCGCAATCGAACGCTCCCTGGCAGGGAACCATTCGCTGCTAGCCTTGAGACCGGCAGGGATCATCGCTGCTTCGGCCATACCTACTGCGCCACGAGCGATCGCCAGCCCGCCCCAGCTGCTGGCTAACGCTGTCGCGGCACAGAACAGCGCCCAGAGAATGGCAAACATCGCGTAGCCCACTTTAGTGCCCATCACGTCGAGCACGTATCCCGCCACAGGTTGCATCAAGGTATAGCAGGCAGAATAGGCGGCAATAATATAGGAATACTGTTGTGTGGTGATGTGTAGCTGGTTTTGCAGCGTTGGGGCAGCAACGGCAATGGCATTGCGTGTCAGATAACCCAGTATGGTACCGACCGTGACGAGTCCAATCATGTACCAGCGTAACCCTTTGATCTTACGCATTCAACTTTCTCCAAATAAGAATCAGGCAGTGGATTTCACGTCTGCTGGTCCCCTGTTTCGCGGGGACAACCATGCCGTATGAACCGCAGAACGTTGTGGCAAACGATCACAACTTGATCCTCACAGGGCGAAATCAAGATAACTTGTCATACAGATTTAAAATTTGAGTGATATCACAAAATCACTTTTAAATAGTGTGGATAATGATTGGTAGTATGATTTATGTGACAAACTAAACAAATTCAGGTTATTAGCGGATTTTATGTGATCTTGGCTGGGTTTTTTAGCCTGCTGGTGGCTAAAATAAACACTGGACGATAGATTTAATTGGTGTGATAACTTTTCTTAAGATGCATAAAATCAGATCGCAATCAGATCATAATCAGACCTTACTCAGGTTTTAATCAGATCGGAATGGAAGAAGAGGAATTCAACATGTCGCAGTTTTTACCGGAAAATTTCTTGCTGGATACTGAAATTGCCCGCCGTCTTTATGATGAGTACGCCAAAGACCAACCGATATTCGATTACCACTGCCATTTACCTCCTGAGCAGATTGCTCAGAACTATCATTTTAAAAACTTGTATGACATCTGGCTGAAAGGCGATCACTACAAATGGCGGGCGATGCGAGCTAACGGCGTGCCTGAGTCAATGTGTACCGGCGACGCTAGCGATCGGCAGAAATTCAATGCCTGGGCCGCGACCGTGCCGCATACCATTGGTAATCCGCTGTATGTCTGGACCCATCTCGAGCTACGCCGACCTTTTGGTATCACCGGTAAACTACTTTCGCCAGCCACTGCTGATGAAATCTGGGATCAAACCAACGATCTCCTTGCACAGGATCGCTTTACCACGCGTGGGATCATGCAGCAGATGAATGTCAAAATGGCCGGTACCACTGATGATCCAATAGATTCTCTGGAGCATCACAAAACTATCGCCGATGATACTTCATTCAAAATCAAGGTATTGCCGAGCTGGCGGCCTGATAAAGCCTTCAATATCGAGGCTCCCGGTTTTAACGATTACATGCAGCGTCTGGCGCAGGTGGCTGATACAGAAATTTCGCGTTTCAGCTCGCTGTGCGATGCATTGAAGAAACGTATGGATCATTTTGCGGCGCACGGTTGCAAGGTTTCAGATCACGCGCTGGACGTAGTGGTTTACGCCGAAGCTGACGAAGCTACGCTCGACGCCATTCTGGCTCGTCGCCTCAGCGGCAAGCTGCCAAACAAAGAGGAAATTGCGCAATTCCGTACTGCGGTGCTGCTGTTCCTCGGTTCTGAATATCACCGCCGTGACTGGGCGCAGCAGTATCACATCGGCGCGCTGCGTAATAACAATCAGCGCATGCTAAATATTCTCGGTCCCGACGTTGGTTTCGATTCTATCAATGACCAGCCGCTGGCCGAGCCTTTGTCACGTTTGCTGGCAGCACAGGGCAACAACGGCGGTTTGCCAAAAACCATCCTTTATGGCGTAAATCCGCGTGATAACGAGGTGCTGGCGACCATGGCAGGTAATTTCCAGGGTGAAGGCGTGCGCGGCAAGATGCAGTACGGCTCAGCCTGGTGGTTTAACGATCAAAAAGATGGCATGCAACGACAAATGCTGCAGTTGGCAAATATGGGCCTGCTCAGCCGCTTTATTGGCATGCTCACTGACAGCCGCAGCTTCCTGTCGTATACCCGCCATGAATACTTCCGCCGCATCTTGTGCCAGATGATTGGCCGCTGGGTGGCTGAAGGAGAAGCGCCCGATGACATCAAGCTGTTGGGCGAAATGGTTAAAAACATCTGTTTTGACAATGCAAAAGAGTATTTTGCGATTGAATTGCACGGCGGTTGAGAGTGGTCAAAGGCAATCATTGGCTGATGAGGTATTCAGCCAATGCAAAATCAGGATTTGCAGCGCTCGTCAGATGCAGCAATAAATCAGCAGCAAACTCGTTGCGCAGCGGTTACGGCAGAGGGGTAAGAAGTTATCTATGAAAAGTACCATTCAGATTCATGCCGCGGATAACGTTGCCGTAGCGCTGCGCGATTTGGCTCAGGGTGAAGAGATTACCGTAGGCGGGCTGCAGTTTGAATTGCCACAGCCGGTGGCGCGTGGGCACAAGTTCGCCCTGCGTCTTATCGACAGTGGGCAAAATATCATTAAATACGGACTGCCAATTGGTCATGCGCTTGGCAATATTCAGCCGGGTGAATATATTCATTCGCAGAATGCCAAAACCAATCTCAACGATCTGGATCAGTATCAATACCAGCCAGAATTCAGCGTGATCCCGCCGCAGATGGCGGATCGCGAGGTTGCCCTTTATCGCCGCAACAATGGTCTGGTGGGGATCCGCAACGAACTGTGGATCGTGCCAACTGTCGGCTGCGTTAACGGGATTGCGCGCATGATCCAACAGCGATTTTTGAAAGAAACAGCACAAGCTGAAGGCATCGACGGCGTGCATCTTTTTACCCATCCTTTTGGCTGCTCCCAGTTGGGAAAAGATCATGAAAATACCCGCATCATGCTGCAAAACATGGTGCGTCATCCTAATGCCGGAGCGGTACTGGTTATTGGATTAGGCTGCGAAAACAATCAGGTAGACGTATTTCGCGAAACGCTAGGAGAGATTGATCAGCTGCGGGTCAGTTTTATGGTCTGCCAGAAGTTTGACGACGAAGTCGAAGCCGGGGTCGAGCTGCTGCACGCGCTGTATCAGGCGATGTTGGTGGACAAACGCTCTGCGGGCAAGTTAAGCGAGCTAAAATTCGGGCTGGAGTGTGGCGGCTCGGACGGATTGTCCGGCATTACCGCCAACCCGCTGCTTGGCCGTTTTTCTGATTACGTAATCTCCAATGGCGGCACCTCGGTGTTAACCGAAGTTCCGGAAATGTTTGGTGCAGAACGTATTTTGATGAGCCGCTGCCGCGACAGTGCAACTTTCGACAAAACCGTTGATATGGTTAATGATTTCAAACGCTATTTCATAGCCCATCAGCAGCCTATTTATGAAAATCCGTCGCCGGGCAACAAGGCGGGCGGCATTACCACGCTGGAAGAAAAATCGCTGGGATGCACGCAGAAGGCCGGGCAGAGCCAAGTGGTCGACGTGCTGAAATACGGTGAACGACTGAGTCGTCCCGGATTAAATTTGTTGAGCGCGCCGGGTAATGATGCGGTGGCTACCAGCGCGCTTGCGGGCGCAGGGTGCCATATGGTGCTGTTTAGCACGGGTCGCGGCACGCCATACGGCGGATTCGTGCCCACGGTTAAGCTGGCGACGAACAGCGAGCTGGCCAATAAAAAGCCGCACTGGATCGATTTTGATGCCGGGGCGCTGATCCACGATACGCCGATGGATCAGCTGCTGGTGGAATTTGTCGATTTGATCGTCGCAATTGCCAACGGTCAGCCGAGTAAAAATGAGCTGAATGATTTTCGCGAATTGGCGATTTTTAAAAGCGGTGTGACTTTGTGAGAGATATTGTCCGATTTGTTAAATAAAGGTAGCATCATGCCGCGTTTTGTTAATCAAAGCGCCACTGCTTTCTGCCTGACGTCCCCGGAATAGGTACTCAAACAGAAGGTTTTTACGGGAATTTCGGGGATGTCACCGCATGACGTATTACTGGTTTGCTCAAGGCGTTGGTTTGCTGGCATTTTGTGTTGGTATAACCATGTTTTTCAACCGCAGCGATCGCCGCTTTAAGCAACAGCTTTCAGCCTATAGCGCAATTATCGGCATTCATTTCCTGCTGATGGGGGCAAACTCGGCGGGTAGCACAGCACTGCTCAACGCCGTGCGCACTCAGCTGGCCATGCGTACCCGCAGCCAATGGGTAATGCTGGTTTTCATCGCTTTGACGCTGATTTTCGGGCTGGGCAAAGCCAAACATCTCATGGAATTGTTGCCGGTGATTGGCACAGTGGCCAGCACGTGGGCGCTTTTTCGCACCAGTGGCATGAAAACGCGCTGTATTATGTGGTGTTCAACCTGCGGTTGGGTAGCTCACAATATCTGGCTGGGATCGATTGGCGGCACGCTGATCGAAGGCAGCTTTCTCATCATGAACGGCTTCAATATTATTCGTTTTTATAGAATGCAGCAGCGCGGTATCGATCCTTTTGCCATCGAAACAATGCTGGAAAAGAAAGAAGCGCAGCTTGAGCAGAAAGAAGGGCAGGCAGAAACGGTTTAAGAAAATGGCCTCTGCAATAGAGGCCATTTCAGGCTGCAATTCTGGCCGCTATTTTATAAATAGCTTCAGGTAACTGCTAATCAAGTTTCAGCGACGGCAACTGGGCAAAAATACTCAGCAAGCCTTCGCCCCAGCCTTTGCGGATCATCTGAAAATAGGGATGATCCTCGGTGATGCGATGCTGCTGCTGTTTGCTGAAACTGTCTTTTGGATAGATCATCACATCAAGCGGCAACCCCACAGACAGGTTACTGCGCAAGGTCGAATCCATCGAGATTAACGCGCACTGCATCGCCTGATCCAACTCGGTATCATAAGTCAGCACCCGATCGATGATTGGCTTGCCGTACTTGCTTTCACCCACCTGAAAATACGGCGTGTCGTGCGTTGCCTCAATAAAATTGCCTTGCGGATAAACATGGAACAGGCGCATGCCTTCGCCCATAATCTGCCCGCCTAACAGCAGGTTGCAGCTAAAATCAGTCATGCTGCCCTGATTTGCACCGCTGTCACGAGCAATCACCTCACGCACCGTTTCGCCCAACAGGCTCGCCGCATCATACATTGACTCTGCGTTGAGCATATTTGGACGATCCGGGTCCAGGCAACGTCGGTGCAACAGGCTGAGAATGCTCTGTGTGGTCGCCAAATTGCCGGCACTCTGGATCACCAGCAGGCGTTCATCGCTCTGATGAAACACATGCAATTTGCGGAAGGTGGAAATATGGTCCACTCCAGCATTGGTTCGCGAGTCCGAAACAAACACCAGGCCAGAGGACAATCGCATGGCCACACAGTAAGTCATACCAGTTACCTATCTAATTCAACGTTAAGTTATTGAGGGATATCGAGCATTTGCACTGCTGCAATAGTATGCATATCTTCGCATCCTCCCCCCAGCCGAATGCCGCGCACCGGGCAGGCATCAAGATAATCTATACCGATAGCCAGTTTCAAATGTTGATTGGGCTGGCAAGTATTATTGGTCACATCAAAACTCTGCCAACGATCGTCGAGCCAAGCCTCGGCCCAGGCGTGAGTCGCCACATGTTCGCTGTCTTCGCTGTACAAATAACCGCTGACGTAGCGCGCAGGAATGTTCAGACTGCGGCAGCAGGCCAGGAATACGTGAGTGTGATCCTGACAAACTCCCTGCTCGGCACCAAACGCCTGCGCGGCGCTGTCTTTTACCGTCGTAGTGCCGGGACTGTAAGGCATTTTCAGCAGCAACTCGCCCATCAGTTTGCACAGGCTTTCATGCTGCGCCTGCGGGCGATAATAGCGTGAGGCGAAATCGCGGATCGCCGCATCGGCGTGAGTCAGCGGGCTGGTGCGCAGGAAAACCAGCGGCGAAAGAATGCCAAAATTATCATCTTCGACGTTATCTTCAATTTCGACCACGCCGTTGGCCTCAATGGTGATCGCCTGGTGCGGCTGATCGAGGGTCAGGACGTGCAGCACGTTACCGTAAGCGTCGATAGTGCGGGTGGCATATTCCGGCAGACTCAATTCCCAGGAAAGTATCTTCTGGTGGCTGGAGTTCTGTGGGGTCAGACGCAAATACTGGGTACTGCGTTTAACCTGTTGCGCATAGGTGTAATGCGTCTTGTGGCTGACGTTAAGCTTCATTGTGCCTCCAGATATGTTTGATGAACGCTTTCTGCAATCGCGCTGGTTTGGCTGAGGAAGTCGTTGAGCCAGACGCTGAGGCCAATTTCCTGAATTTCAGCCAGCGTTGAAAAGCGCAACTGGGCGTGCAAGGTATGGGCGCGGCGGCGCGGGAGATTGCCCGCAGATCCGCCAATTAATTCAAGCTGTTCGGTGATCACTTCGACGCAGGCCAGCAGCGATCGCGGTAGTTCGCGGCGCAGGATCAGCAGGTCGGCAATGGTTTCACGGCTAATCTGCTGCTTATACAAAGTATGGAAGGCTTCACGGGCGCTAACCGCTCGCAACAGTGTGTCCATGCGGTAATATTCACGGACCGGATCTTCATCAGCATCGAGCAGCTGATTTTTTGCTTCCAGCAGACGGGCGGTGCTGTCCGCGCGCTCAAGCATGGTGCCGAGGCGGATAAAATTCAGCGCGTCGCTGCGCAGCAAAGTGCCAAACATCGCGCCACGGAACAGATGCGAGCGCTCTTTAACCCAGTCAAAGAAACTGTCTGCTCCGGAGGAGCCGACACCCTGACGACGGATAATTTTCATCTCGATCCACGAGGCGTTGATGCTCTCCCATACTTCTGAAGACAGGCTGCCGCGCACCGCATGAGCGTTGTTCCAGGCCATCTGCATGCAGCTGTAGATACTGCTGTGGTTGGTGCTGTCGAGGGCGAAGAAATTCAGCAGATTGTTCATGGTGACTTGCTGGTAAGTCTCATTAAACACGGTTTCAGTCCCGGTCAGCAGCAAAGGCACCAGCAGGTCATGATTACTGTCGCGAATCGACATCATCGACAGCTTGTTGGTCACATCCATCAGACGGGCAATATTTTCGGCGCGCTCCAGATAACGGGCCATCCAATAGAGTTCACTGGCTGTTCTGCTTAGCATGCGTCATCCTCCAAAACCCAGGTATCTTTGGTGCCGCCACCCTGAGACGAGTTTACCACCAGTGAACCTTGCGACAGCGCCACGCGGGTCAGGCCGCCCGGCACCAGACGAATTTCAGCACCGGTAAGGGCAAAGGGGCGCAAATCGATGTGGCGCGGCGCGAGGCCTTCTTCAACAAAAGTTGGGCAAGTGGAAAGCGCCAGCGTGTCCTGCGCAATATAGTTTTGCGGACGCGCGCGCAGCAGCTCGCGGAAAGTCGCTAACTCTGCCTGAGAAGCTTTCGGGCCAATCAGCATGCCGTAGCCACCCGCGCCGTGAACCTCTTTCACCACCATTTTTTCGAGATTGGCCAGTACGTAAGAGAGATCTTTCTCCTTGCGGCACTGCCAGGTGGGCACATTGTTGAGGATCGGATCTTCCGAAAGATAGAAGCGGATCATCTCTGGCACATACGGATAGATCGACTTGTCATCGGCGACGCCGGTGCCGATCGCATTGGCCAGCACCACGTTACCGGTGCGATACACCGACAACAGGCCGGGAACGCCGAGCATAGAATCGGCGCGGAAGGCCAGCGGATCGAGAAATGCATCGTCGAGGCGGCGATAAATCACGTCAACTTTGCACGGCCCGGCGGTGGTGCGCATAAACACTGCGCCTTCTTTAACAAAAAGATCCACGCTTTCGACCAGCTCGACGCCCATTTGCTGGGCCAGAAAACTGTGTTCGAAATAGGCACTGTTAAAACGACCCGGCGTCAAAACCACCACGGTAGGATCATTGACTGGCGTGCTTTCGCGCAAGGTTTGCAACAGATGGGAAGGGTAACGGGACACTGGTGCAATGCGCTGTTCGCTAAACAGTTCTGGATAAAGCCGCATCATCATTTTGCGGTTTTCCAGCATATAAGACACGCCGGACGGGGTGCGAAGGTTGTCTTCCAGCACGTAATACTCGCCGTCACCGCCGCGAACCATGTCGGTTCCGGCAATGTGGGCATAGGTATCGCGATGTAAATCAACGCCCTGCATGCAAGGTTGGTATTGCTCGTTTGCTAAAACCTGCTCTGCCGGAACCAGCCCCGCTTTAAGGATTTTTTGATCGTGATAGATATCATGCAAGAAACAGTTCAGTGCCTGCACGCGCTGACGAATACCACGGTCGAGCATCTGCCATTCTTTGGCCGGAATGATGCGCGGCACGCTGTCAAACGGGATCAGACGTTCAGCGCCGTCATCGTCTCCATAGACGTTAAAGGTAATTCCCACCCGATGAAACAACAGCGCGGCTTCCTCTTTTTTGCGCTGTACGGCCTGTTGATCGGCCTGCTGTAACCATTGCCAGTAGGCGTCGTAATGACTGCGGTGTTGCCCTTCAGCCATTAACATCTCATCAAAAAAGGGTGAATCGGAAAGGTCAATATTTATCATCATCACCTCACTGACATAACAGGCTAGGGTTTTTTCATATCTAAAACTTATAATTGGCCTAAAAGATTGCCTTGGCATTAATCAATACGCATAAACTGTGCCAGCGTGCATAAACGCGGGAAAAACGCTGTTTTTGTGGGGAGATCGCGCTTTTACAGTGCGAGAAAAGACGCCGTGTCGGCAAAAATGATCAAAAAAAGTGCATCAGATTTAATTATGGTCGCTGATGAAGCAATCACAAGGTCGAGAAGGGGCTAGGTGGGATTTGGCGATAAAAAAGGCCAGCACGCAGGCTGACCTATTTTTATCAAAAGGGAAACTTAACGACGAACGGCGATAGCTTCGATTTCAATCTTCACGTCTTTTGGCAGACGGGCAACTTCTACGCAAGAACGAGCCGGGAATGGCGCGTTGTGCTCGGTGAAAAAGGCTTCATAAGTCGCGTTAACGGTCGCGAAGTCGTTAAGATCTTTAACGAAAACGGTAGTTTTCACGATGTCGGCAACTTTGAGGCCTGCGGCTTCAACGATAGCCTGCACGTTTTGCAGTGACTGACGCGCCTGAGAAGCGATGTCTTCAGCAACGTTGCCGGTTTTAGGATCAACAGGGATCTGGCCGGAAGTGATAATCATGCTGCCGAGATCGACACCCTGAACATAAGGACCGATAGCCGCCGGTGCGTGTTCTGTACTGATTTCGCGAGACATACTGATTCCTCGTTGAGTTTAAAAGCTTTGCTGAGATAAAAATTGTCGAGACAGTATAAGGAGCGGGGCGCAAGAAAGCATCCCCCAATCTCCCGCTGGCAGCGACTATTCGTTATTCAGCACTACCTGATGCTCAAACTCTTTCTCGCAGTATTTACACTGCAGGTGTATTTCGTTTTGACGATTTTTAACTGCAAAACTTGAGGCTACCGGCTCAAAACGGCTGATGCAGTTGCCGTTCGGGCAGCGCAGCACGCCTTCGATACGGTCCGGCAGGCTCGGATGCAGCTTCTTCACCACCACGTAATCGTCGATGCGATTCACCGTGGCGTGCGGCGCATAGACCGCCAGCTGATTGACCTGTGGCTCGGTGAGGAAGGTGTTTTCAATTTTGATAATGTCTTTGCGGCCCAGCTCGTTTGACGGCAAATTCAGGCCAATGGTAATGCGCTGGTCGGTCTCAGTCAGTTTGAACAGCGACAGCAGCTTAAAGCCCACCTGCGCCGGGATGTGGTCAATCACCGTGCCACATTTAATGGCTTCAACCTGGAGTTTGTTATCTTGCGTCATGATGCGCTCCTTATTCTGCGGTGTCTGCGTTTAAAACCAGTGCCAGCAAGGCCTGGCGGGCGAAAATCCCGTTCCCGGCCTGTTGGAAATAGTAGGCGTGAGGGGTGCTGTCAACGTCGGTAGTTATCTCATCGACGCGCGGCAGTGGATGCAACACTTTGAGATGCGGCCGGGCGTCGGCCAAATCAGCTGCGCGAAGAATGAATTGCGCTTTGACGTTGGCATATTCCGAGGGGTCGAGACGCTCTTTCTGCACGCGGGTCATGTAAAGAATATCCAGCTCCGGCACGACTTCATCAATGCTTTCATGCAGGCTGTATTCAATCCCTTTTTCTTTCAGCAAATTGAGGATGTATTCCGGCATTGCCAGCGCATCCGGGGCGATAAAGTAAAAGCGATTGCCGTTAAATTTCGCCAGCGCCTGTGCCAGGCTGTGCACTGTGCGGCCGTATTTCAGATCACCGACCATGGCGATTTTAAGATTATCAAGACGACCCTGGGTTTCCTGAATGGTGAACAGGTCGAGCAGCGTCTGAGTCGGATGCTGGTTGGCACCATCCCCGGCGTTGAGGATTGGAATACCGCCTGAAAACTCGGTCGCCAGACGCGCCGCCCCCTCTTGCGGGTGACGCATGACAATCGCATCGACATAAGTACTAATCACCGAGGTGGTATCGGCCAGCGTTTCGCCTTTTTTGCCCGCCGAAGTGTTGCTGCCGTCGGCAAAACCTACTACCGATGCGCCCAAACGATGGATAGCGGACTCGAACGACAGGCGAGTACGGGTCGAGGCTTCAAAAAAGCAACTGGCGATCACTTTATGTTTCAACAGTTCTGGCTGCGGATTGGCTTTCAGGCTGGCGGCGGTGTCCAGCACCAGCTCAAGCTCTTCACGGCTGAGATCGTTAATTGAAATAATGTGTTTTTGATACAGCGGATTGGCCATTGTCGCTCTCCTCTACGATGACAGACAAAAAAAAGCCCCTCAATGAGGGGCTTTCAGCGATCGGTGGGTTATTTTCAAGCCCATATTTGAAACCATTGGGAGAGACAACGGCTGAACGCCGCCTACTGGCACAGGGTTCGGTGAAGCATCGAATCGCGGTGTGTTGTCGTTTTTCATGTCAGTCTCCCGGCAAATTGTGGCGCATTATACGCGCACGAATTCTGCCTGCAAGAGGGTAACTTCACCTTTTTGCTTTGCGAGGTCTGCCTGTGAGCAATCGGTTGGCATCGGACCTTTTCAGCGAGATGTAAATCTTTTTCCGCCAACGACGCAGCCTGCCCAAACGTTCAGGAGCCTTGAGTTTGTGCTCGATCCATACCACTTGCCACGGCTGCAGGCGCATCTGGCCGTTAAACGGTTCACCGCTTATTAGATCCTTGCCGTCAACTGCCAGCTTGAAAGGCTGCGACTGACTACTGATGTTGAAGATACAGCTGATGCGGTTCTCTGATTTTGGATCATAGCGTTCAAGCGCAAACAGCTTATTGCCAAGCTCCAGGATCTTCTGTCCGGCCTGTGGCGAGAATGCAGGGCGGTTGCGGCGGATATCGATCAGTTTTTTAAGGCCATAGAATACTGCCGATCGCAGCGATCCCTTGGTCGCCAGATCTTTTTCGACATCTTCAAGTTTGAGCTTTTTGCGGTTTATCCGTCGGCTCAGGCCAGACTGGTGCATGCCATCCAGATCGTTCTCACTGCCCAGCAGACTGTGAATATAAATCGCCGGAACGCCCATAAATGACAGCAACAGTGACTGCGCCGCCAGAAACTTACGCGCCTTCATTTCGACACTATCATCAACTTCAGTGATGGCGCTGAGGTAATTAATATTCAGCTCATAGGGGGAGTGAGTTCCGTCACCGTTGTCTTTATAGGAAACCCGACCTTCTTTGCGCTGCGTTTCCTGCGCCAGGTATTTACGCTCGTCGTCGTCGAGAAAGGTCTCAGTCGGGCGCAAGCCAATACCATCGTGGCTGGAGAGAAAATTAAAATAGGTGGTTTTCGGATAGTGCGCCTCGGCGTTTAAACCCTGCGCCCATTTGGTCAGCGTGGTGGTGTCTTCACGCAGGAAAGCGTGCAGCGTCAGCGGCGGTAGCGCGAACTGATACACCATGTGTGCCTCGTCGCCCTCGCCAAAATAGCTGATATTTTCATGATGCGGCACGTTGGTTTCAGTGATGATGCGGGTGCCGGGGATCACCTCGTCGAGAATAGTGCGCCACAGCTTGATAATATTGTGAGCCTGAGGACGGTGAATACAGGTGGTACCCATTTCTTTCCAGATGTAGCCAATCGCATCCAGACGAATCGACTGCCCGCCGCTGGCCGCGTATTGCAGGATCACGTCAATGCTTTCCAGCAAAACCTGAGGATTCTTGAAATTAATATCAATCTGATCTTCGCTGAAGGTGGTCCAGAGATACAGCTCTTTGCCATCGGCCTTGATAAACGGCGTCAGCAGCGGCGAGGCTCGAGGGCGCACCACACGGCTGTAATCCAGCTCGGGTTTGGACTCGATAAAATAGTCGCGAAAGTAAGGCTCGTCGTTGATATAGCCTTTCATCCAGTCGCTGGATCGCGAGATGTGATTAATCACGCAGTCGAACATCATGTTGAAGTTGGCGGAAAGATGGTGAATATCGCTCCAACCGCCGAGATGTTCGTCGATGCGGCGATAGTCGATGACGCTGAATCCATCGTCGGAACTGTAAGGGTACATCGGCAGAATATGAATGTCGCTGATGGCGTCTTTGAGGTGCTTGCTGGCAAAATCGTTGAGCGTCGCGAGAGGAGGGCGCTGGCCTTCAGAGAGGGTATCTCCGTAGGTAATCAGGTAAATGTTAGTGCCATCAACCCACTGGTCAGAGCGGTGTGCACCGTAATTCCATTTCTCACCGAGATGCAGAATTTTTTTTATCAGATCGCCAATGTGTTCTTTGGGATAAACCCTGCTCAGCAGACTTTCCAGACGAAGCACGAACTCGGGATTCACAGCACCCATAACGGTTCCCTTATCTATTCACATTGTGAAAGATTAGTCGATAAAAGGCTTGGCTGAGGCATAAAGGAGGTTAGAAAGTGCAACAATGCATGAGGATAGGGCGAGGAAAAGGCAGCCCACCAAGGTCTGGCGGGCTGTATTGATCAATTAGTGCTTACAGGCTGCCGAGGGTGGCAACCATAACCGCTTTAATGGTGTGCATGCGGTTTTCAGCCTGGTCGAACACTACGCTGTGCGCCGATTCAAACACTTCGTTCGACACTTCCATGCCACCCGGCAAATTGTATTCTTTAGCCATCTGACGGCCCAATGTGGTTTGGTCATCATGGAAAGCCGGCAGGCAGTGCAGGAATTTGACCTGAGGATTGCCTGTTTTGGCAATCATTGCCATATTCACCTGATAAGCACGTAGCAGATTAATGCGCTCTTTCCATACTTCCTTCGGCTCGCCCATTGAGACCCAAACGTCGGTATAAAGGAAATCTGCGCCTTTAACGCCAACGTCGATATCATCGGTCAAGGTAATGTTGCCGCCGTTCTCCTGCGCCAGATGTTTGCAGTTTTCAACCAGCTCGGCATCCGGCCAGCAGGCAGCAGGTGCAACTAAACGCAGATCCAACCCGCACAGCGCCGCCGCTTCAAGCAGCGTGTTACCCATGTTATTGCGCGCATCGCCAAGATAGGCGAGCGACATTTGCGACAATTCTTTCCCCGGCAGCTGTTCCTGCATGGTCAGCAGATCGGCCAAAAGTTGGGTAGGATGAAACTCATTGGTCAGCCCGTTCCAGACGGGCACTCCGGCGTATTCAGCCAATGTCTCGACGTTTTCCTGACCAAAGCCGCGATACTGGATGCCGTCGTACATTCTGCCCAGCACTCGCGCAGTGTCCTTCATCGACTCTTTATGGCCAATCTGGCTACCGCTCGGGCCGAGGTAAGTGACTTGTGCTCCCTGATCGTAAGCGGCAACTTCGAAAGAGCATCGGGTGCGAGTTGAGTCTTTTTCGAAGATGAGCGCAATATTCTTGCCTTGCAGATAACGTTTTTCGCTGCCGTTTTTCTTGGCAGTTTTCAAATCAGCCGACAGCTTCAGCAGGGTTGCGATTTCTGACGGGGTAAAATCCAGCAGCCTTAGAAAATGGCGTTTGCTTAACAGACTCATGTGCCTATCTCCGAAACATTTATAATGAATTAAAATTCAATTTATATGTATGAATATGCAATTACAACCCCAAAGTAAAAACTTTATCGTTTATGTTGGAGGCAAGCCGTCTGCTGTGTGAAAATAGCGTCTAAACGTCACATTGATTGAGGACTGAGGCATGGCAAACCGTGAATTGCTAGACGAACAACGTAATGAGACCCGCTTAATCATCGAAGAGCTGTTGGAAGACGGCAGCGATCCTGACGCGCTTTACACTATTGAGCATCATTTCTCTTCCGAGAAATTCGAAGTTTTAGAGCGAGCAGCGGTAGAAGCCTTCAAACTGGGCTATGAAGTGACTGATGCCGAAGAGCTGGAAATTGAAGACGGCTCCGTGGTGATGTGCTGTGATGTGATTAGCGAAGTTGCGCTGAATGCTGAACTGATCGACACCCAGGTTGAGCAGCTGGTGGCGCTGGCTGAAGCTAACGGCGTCAACTATGACGGCTGGGGCACCTATTTTGAAGATCCAAACGGCGAAGACGGCGACGAAGAAGAATTCGACGAAGAAGATGAAGAAGAAGACGAGCACGTTGCCCCTAAAAACGTGATCGACAAAGATGACGACGGCAAACGCCACTAATAGTCATGTAAATGTAAAAAAGCCGACTTAGTCGGCTTTTTTATTGCATAAACATCGCGTTAAAGAGTTTTCAGCATTGTGACTTCACAGTCGACGTGGCCGGTGCTGCCCATCGCGCCGTTGATATGTTCGAAGCCAAGATGCTCGTAAAGCGCGATTGCTTGAGTCAGGCTGGCGGTAGTTTCAAGATAACACCGTTTGAAGCCCTGCTCTTTGGCGTGAGCCATCACCTGAACCGCCAGGCGTTTGGCCAGCCCTTTACCGCGCAGGCTCGGCATAAAATACATCTTCTGCAATTCGCATACGTCGTCATCAGCGCCGATTAGTGCGGAAACACCGCCGCCTCCGGCTATCTGCCCGTCAAGCTCGACGACCCAATAGGCGCTGCGCGGCTGGCTGTACATTTCGCATAAGGTATCCAGATTGGGATCGGCCACGGTATAGCCTTTATCGGCAGTTAAACCAAATTCTGCAGACACGGCGCGGATCACCCTTGCGATTTCGGCATTGTCATCGCAAGTGATGCGGCGCACCACGACGTTCTGTTGTGTTTTCACGGCTGTAGTCATAATTGCTCTTATACCCATTATTTTTGAAGCCACTGCTGCGTTATTCGACCCAGTCACTTATTTCAGTAAGCTTTTGGGAACTCATTCACTTGCCGCCTTGCCGTGATTCCAATGATTTAGGTTTAATATTGTTGAAGTGGTTAGCTATTTTTTATTCGTATTTAATACCGCGTGCAGGCGATTTTTGCAATTCCAAAAAAAACGGCGGAGCTTTTCGCCCCACCGTTTTTAAAGATTGCCGTATCAGCGAAGATTACAGAGCAGCGATAGTAACCTGCTGTTCTTGAATCTTAACTTTGGCTTCGGCAAATGTTTGCAGTCTTTCGCGTTCTTTAGCAACTACGGCTTCAGGAGCGCGAGCCACAAAACCTTCGTTGGAAAGCTTGGCTTCGATACGTTCAACTTCTGCGTCAAGTTTGGCGATCTCTTTGTTCAAACGTTCCAGTTCTGCTTCCTTATCGACCAGACCGGCCATCGGGATCAGCAGTTCTGCACCCTCAACCAGTTTGGTCACAGAAACTGGACCTTTATCGCCCGCAGCCAGCACGGTGATTGACTCCAGACGCGCCAGTGATTTGATAAAGCTCAGGTTCTGCTCGACGCGACGCTGTGCATCGGCGCTTGCGCCACGCAGCAACAGCTCGAGAGGTTTGCCCGGTGCGATATTCATTTCAGCACGCACGTTACGGATAGCGATGATCGCCTGCTTGATCCACTCGAGATCGACCAGCGCGGCCTCATCGGCTTTATCCGCCGAGTATTCCGGGAAAGGTTGCAGCATGATTGTGTCAGCTGTGATGCCTTTCAGCGGTTTCACGCTCTGCCAGATGGTTTCGGTAATGAATGGAATAATCGGGTGCGCCAGGCGTAGCAGGCCTTCCAACACTTCTACCAGCGTATGGCGAGTGCCGCGAAGCTGAGCTTCGGTGCCGTTATTCATAACCGGCTTGGTCAGTTCCAGATACCAGTCGCAGAACTGGTTCCAGGTGAATTCATACAGAATGCTGGCCGCCAGGTCGAAGCGGTAGCCGTCCAATGCTTCACGGTAAGCTTTTACGGTACGGTTATATTCTGCCAGGATCCAGCGGTCAGCCAGAGACAGTTGCAGCTCGCCGCCGTTCAGACCACAGTCTTGATCTTCAGTGTTCATCAGCACGAAACGGCTGGCATTCCACAGCTTGTTACAGAAGTTGCGGTAGCCTTCAAGACGCTTCATGTCCCAGTTGATGTCACGGCCCGTCGAGGCAAGCGCCGCCAGGGTAAAGCGCAGGGCGTCGGTGCCGTGCGGTTCAATACCGTTCGGGAACTGCTTTTCGGTGCGCTTGCGGATTTTTTCCGCCAGCTGCGGCTGCATCATGTTACCGGTGCGTTTCTCCAGCAAATCTTCCAGCGAGATACCGTCGATCATGTCCAGTGGATCGATAACGTTACCTTTCGACTTGGACATTTTCTGCCCTTCGTCATCGCGGATCAGGCCGGTCATATAAACAGTATTAAACGGAACCTGTGGCTTGCCGTTTTCGTCTTTCACGAAATGCATGGTCATCATGATCATGCGGGCGATCCAGAAGAAGATAATGTCAAAGCCGCTGACCACAACGCTTGAAGGATGGAAAGCTTTCAGGTCAGGCGTTTCGTTTGGCCAGCCCAGCGTCGAGAAGGTCCACAGGCCGGAAGAGAACCAGGTGTCCAGCACGTCTTCGTCCTGGCTCAGAACAACGTCTGCGCCCAGGTTGTTTTCGCTGCGCACTTCTTCTTCGTCACGACCGACGTAAACTTTGCCTTCAGCGTCGTACCAGGCCGGGATACGGTGACCCCACCACAGCTGACGAGAAATACACCAGTCCTGAATGTCGCGCATCCAGCTGAAGTACATGTTTTCATACTGTTTTGGTACAAAGTTGATCTCGCCTTGCTCGACCGCTTCAACGGCAACTTTTGCCAGCGGAGCAGTACGCACGTACCACTGGTCGGTTAGCATTGGCTCGATAACTACGCCGCCACGGTCGCCATAGGGAATGGTTAAATCATGAGGCTTGATGTCTTCCAGCAGGCCCAATTCTTCGAAGGCGGCAACGATGGCTTTACGCGCTGCGAAGCGCTCCAGGCCACGGAACTGCTCGGGAATTTCATTGCTGCACGCGTCGCTTTCTTCGCCTTTGGTGTCGAACACCTCGGCAGTCTGGCGGATATCGCCGTCGAAAGTCAGAATGTTGATCATCGGCAGGCCGTGACGTTTACCGACTTCATAGTCGTTAAAGTCGTGGGCTGGGGTGATTTTCACACAGCCGGTGCCTTTTTCCATATCGGCGTGTTCGTCGCCAAGAACAGGAATGCGGCGGCCTACCAATGGCAGGATAACTTCTTTACCGATCAGATCTTTATAGCGCGGATCTTCTGGATTAACGGCAACACCGGCATCGCCCAGCTCGGTTTCGGGACGGGTGGTCGCAACCACCAGATAGTCTTTACCGTCAGCGGTTTTCACGCCGTCAGCCAGCGGATAGCGCAGGTGCCAGATGGAACCTTTGGATTCACGGTTTTCAACTTCGAGGTCGGAAATCGCAGTACGCAGTTTCGGATCCCAGTTCACCAGGCGCTTGCCGCGGTAAATCAGGTCTTCTTTGTACAGTCGAACAAACACTTCACGAACGGCGTTTGACAGGCCTTCGTCCATGGTGAAGCGCTCGCGCTCCCAGTCCACGGAATCGCCCAGACGGCGCATCTGGCGGGTAATAGTGCCGCCCGATTCTGATTTCCATTCCCAGATTTTGTCGATAAAGGCTTCGCGACCGTAGTCTTTGCGAGTCTTGCCTTCTTCAGCAGCAATTTTGCGCTCTACTACCATCTGAGTAGCAATACCGGCATGGTCGGTTCCCGCCTGCCACAGGGTGTTTTTACCCTGCATGCGCTGATAGCGGATCATGGCGTCCATGATGGTTTGCTGGAAAGCGTGACCCATATGCAAGCTACCGGTAACGTTCGGCGGCGGGATCATGATGCAGAAGCTTTCCTTACTGGTATCACCGTTAGGCTTGAAATAGCCCTGTTCTTCCCAGTGCTCGTAAAGCGGTTGCTCGATATCTTGCGGGTTATATGTCTTATCCATTTCGCTTCGTTAGTCTGTAGTCGTTGTATTGACGTCCGGCGGTGTCGCCGTGGTCAAATTGAAGCCGACGCTGCGATAGGCTTTGTAGCGTTCGCGCGCCAGCTGCTTTAAAGAATCTTCGTAAGGAACGAAGTCTACCACTTCATGGAAAGCGGTGGCAAAATCTGCAAATTGCCCAAGCAGGCTGATCAGCAAATCTCGCGGCGCATTTCCGCGTTTTCCGGGCCAGCATAGCTCGACGGGGGCTCCGAATCTCGGGCCTTCTCCTGCCAGATTATGCGGCACAAACTGCTCGGCATCACGTTTCCACAGCGCTTCATCAAGACGTTCGGCCTGCTTTTGGTCTTCACAGGCGATCAGCACGCGCTGACCTGCGCGATAACGCCGGGCAGCAATCTGGCAAGCCAGATCTTCATGGCCGCTCAGCTCGCCGTCGACGTCGGGTGAGTTAAGTAGAAAAAATGTAGCCTGTTTCATGAGTGTCTTCCTGACGCCATCCCCCGCGACGCAATGCGCGAGGGAGGCGTTTACATCAATTGGCGATTAATCGTCGCCGTTGAGACCAGCACGGTTCAACAGGAATTGCGACAACAGCGAAACGGGACGACCCGTTGCACCTTTGTTTTTTCCTGAACGCCATGCGGTACCGGCGATGTCCAGATGCGCCCAGTTATATTTCTCGGCAAAGTGTGACAGGAATACGCCAGCAGTGATAGCACCACCCGGACGGCCACCGATGTTTGCCATATCGGCAAAATTCGATTGCAACTGCTCGTCGTACTCGTCGCCCATCGGCAGACGCCATGCGCGGTCACCGGCCTGTTCAGAAGCGGTGATCAGCTCATGCGCCAGCGGATTGTGGTTCGACAACAAACCGGTGATGTGGTGACCCAGCGCAATCACGCAGGCACCCGTCAGGGTGGCGACATCAATAACCAGTTCCGGATCGAAACGCTCGACGTAGGTCAGCGCATCGCACAATACCAGACGGCCTTCGGCATCGGTGTTGAGCACTTCAACGGTTTTGCCGGACATCGTCGTCAGAATGTCGCCCGGACGGAACGCGCGACTGCCCGGCATGTTTTCACAACCGGCCAGAACGCCGACCACGTTAAGTGGCAACTTCAACTCGGCCACGACACGCATGACGCCGTAAACCGTTGCCGCGCCACACATGTCGTACTTCATTTCGTCCATGTCGGCGGCTGGCTTGATGGAGATACCGCCGGAATCAAAGGTCAGGCCCTTGCCAACCAACACAATCGGCTTGGCGTCGGCATTTGGATTACCTTTATATTCCATCACTGACATCAGTGATTCGTTTTGCGAACCCTGACCCACTGCCAGATAGGCATTCATTCCCAGCTCTTTCATCTGCTGTTCGCCGATGACGCGAGTCGTGATGTTGCTGCTAAAAGCATCGGCAAGCTGGCGAGCCTGCGAGGCAAGATAGGCTGCGTTACAGATATTTGGCGGCATATTGCCAAGATCTTTCGCGGCCTTCACCCCGTAAGAAATCGCCAGGCCGTGAGCTATCGCGCGGTCACCGCTATTTAGCTCGCGACGCGTCGGCACGTTAAATACCATTTTACGTAACGGGCGACGTGGCTCGACCTTATTCGTTTTCAGCTGGTCGAAGGTATAAAGTGACTCTTTCGAGGTCTCTACGGCCTGACGCACTTTCCAATAAGTATTACGTCCCTTGACGTGAAGTTCGGTGAGGAAGCAAACCGCTTCCATCGAACCGGTTTCGTTCAGGGCGTTAATCGTTTTCTGGATGACTTGCTTGTATTGGCGCTCGTCGAGTTCGCGTTCTTTCCCGCAGCCTACCAAAAGGATGCGCTCGGACAGAATGTTTGGAACATGGTGCAGGAACAGGGTTTGCCCTACTTTTCCTTCCAGTTCACCGCGGCGGAGCAGGGCGCTGATATATCCATTGCTGATCTTGTCGAGCTGTTCAGCCATAGGGGATAGGCGGCGAGGTTCAAATACGCCGACTACAATACAGGCACTGCGCTGTTTTTCCGGGCTACCGCTTTTTACACTGAACTCCATGCACTCTCCTGAATCTTAAAGACAAAGGCGGGGGGTACGGATAGAATGGGGCGTCCGTTACACTCTCCCGTCATTGATGTAATGACCTGTGTTAACCTATACGGCATAGAAATTTATTTTTGGCGGCTATAAGCATCTTCCTATAGGTCACCCAAATTTACGGTGTTGTAATACTATTTTAGCTGTGAAGGTTGCCATATGATGAGAAAAAATGACGGATTAGCGATGAAACTATCGATTTTCCTGCAAAAAGACAAGTTTTCACAGGCGTATTCAGCGTGATCATCATTAGATATCTGGTTAGGGAAACCTTCAAGAGCCAATTTGCGATCCTGTTTATTCTGTTACTAATCTTCTTCTGTCAGAAGCTAGTCAGGATACTGGGCGCGGCAGTCGATGGCGATATCCCAACAAATTTAGTCATTCAGCTGCTTGGTTTAGGCATTCCTGATATGGCTCAACTCATCCTGCCGTTAAGTCTTTTCCTGGGGCTGTTGATGACCCTGGGTAAACTCTATACTGACAGCGAAATCACCGTTATGCACGCTTGTGGCCTAGGAAAAAGGTCATTAATCGTTGCTGCCATGTCTCTGGCGCTGTTTACCTCTGTTTTCGCCGGTATCAATGCTTTTTGGGTCGGTCCCTGGTCCTCCAAGCATCAGGATCAGGTCATGGCAGATGCCAAGGCAAATCCCGGTATGGCGGCTATGGTCGCGGGACAATTTACTCCTTCACAGGATGGCGGTTCAGTGCTGTTTGTCGGTAACGTGCGCGGCAAAGAATTCCATAACGTTTTCCTGGCGCAGCTCAGGCCTAACGGCAATCAGCGTCCATCCGTGGTAGTAGCCGAGAAAGGCCATATGGATCAACGCCCGGATGGTTCCCAGCAGGTTACTCTGGATACCGGTACTCGCTACGAAGGTACCGCATTGCTACGTGACTTCCGCATTACCGATTTTACCGATTATCTGGCGGTTATTGGCCATCGTGCGGTTGAGCTTGATGCCAGCGACGTTGAGCAAATGAGCATGACGTCACTGTGGAATTCCAAAGCCAAAGAGGCTAGCGCGGAATTGAACTGGCGTATTACGCTGGTAGTTTCCGTGTTCTTGATGGCGCTGATGGTAGTACCGCTTTCGGTGGTCAATCCTCGACAGGGGCGTGTACTGAGCATGCTTCCTGCGATCTTCCTTTACCTGGTTTTCTTCCTGTTACAGAGCTCGCTGAGATCGAACGGTGAGAAAGGTAAACTTGATCCGATGTTCTGGATGTGGGCAACCAATCTGGTTTATTTCGCCCTGGCGGTGATACTCAATATGTGGGATACGCTTCCCCTGCGCAGACTACGTGCACGTTTAAGAGGAGCGGCCTGATGTTTGGCGTATTAGATCGTTATATCGGTCGAACGATTTTTAATACCATCATGATGACGCTGTTCATGCTGGTTTCCCTTTCCGGGATTATCAAGTTCGTCGACCAGCTGCGTAAAGTCGGGCAGGGGAGTTATTCTGCATTGGACGCCGGAATTTTTACCATTCTCAGCGTGCCGACCGATATTGAAGTGTTTTTCCCGATGGCTGCGCTGCTTGGGGCTCTGCTGGGACTGGGCGCGCTGGCAACTCGCAGTGAGCTGGTGGTTATGCAGGCTTCCGGTTTTACCCGTATGCAGGTGGCGTCTGCGGTCATGAAAACGGCTATCCCATTGGTATTGCTGACTATGGCGATCGGCGAATGGGTATCACCAGTGGGCGACCAAATGGCGCGTAACTACCGTGCGCAGCAGCTGTTCGGCGGTTCGCTGGTATCAACGCAAAACGGTCTGTGGGCGAAAGATGGCCCCGATTTTATCTTTATCGAACACGTGGTCGGTGATAACCAAATCAGCGGCGTTAACATCTATCACTTTGATGATAATCATAAACTGCTGTCAGTGCGCTACGCGACCTCGGCGCAGTATGAGAACGGCAGCTGGCAGCTTTCTCAGGTTGATGAATCCGTGCTGGGAAGTCCAACCCGTATAACCGGTTCGCAGACGCTAAACGGCGTATGGAAGACAAACCTGACGCCCGACAAGCTAGGCGTGGTAGCGTTAGATCCGGATTCCCTGTCGATCAGCGGCCTGTATAACTACGTTAAGTACCTCAAACAAACCGGGCAGGAAGCCAAACGTTATCAGCTGAATATGTGGCGTAAAATCTTTGCGCCATTGTCCGTGGCGGTAATGATGCTTATGGCGCTGTCATTCATCTTCGGACCGCTGCGTAGCGTGCCGATGGGGGTTCGTGTGCTGACCGGTATCTGCTTTGGGTTCCTGTTCTATGTACTTGATCAGATTTTTGGTCCGCTCAGTTTGGTCTACAATATCCCGCCATTACTCGGTGCTGTATTGCCAAGCGGCCTGTTCTTTGTGATTAGTACCTATCTGCTGTTAAAACGTAATTAGTTTAGTTGATGATGGCTATTAAAAAGCAGCTCGGTTGAGCTGCTTTTTTGCTATATAACGCCTGAACAACTGAAGTTATATTTCGTTGTTGCGAACCAGAGAGGCGACCAGATCGTTCACGCCATCGCTCATGTTTTTAAACTTGGTTAACTGAGAACGGGTCACCACGACAAACACGGCCACACCACGCTGCGGCACCATGGCCATGTAAGTGATAAAGCCGCCGCCGCCGCCAGTCTTCTCAATAATACGTGGCCAAAGCGGCGACGGTGCCATAGTTATCCACGCCATGCCTAATTCATAGGCCGGACCAGGCACGTCCATGCCCTTCAACGCCGCCAGATCGGTACGGCGATAATACATCTTCTGAGCCAGCGCCGCGGTCGCACTCTGCTTGCCGTTGGCCAATGGCATAAACTGCTCCATCCAGCGGCCCATATCGGCCGGGGTCGAATAGACTCCGCCGCTGCCCGTTGCTGCCGTAGTATTCACGCAAGGGCTTGGATGCATGCCCTCCATCAGACGCGAGCACTGGGCTGGAGTGGGTGTATAGGTAGTGTCAACCATGCCATTCGGTTGGGTGATCAGCTCGCGGAACAGCTGAGTGTAAGGTTTGTGAGCCGCATCGGACAATGCATCCGACAGCAGGTCAAAGCCCAGATTCGAGTAGGAAGCTTCTGCACCCGGCGGGACTTTCAGCTTGGCGGACTGCAACCAGTTCCAGCGTTCAACGCGATTCGGCCAGGTGAACACTGGGCGATGCGGTGCACCACCCGGCTGCTCGCGCGGTAGGCCGCTGGTATGGGTGGCCAAACTCAGCAAAGTGATAGGCATGGTCGCGCTGTAATAAGGCACAAACGCGCCGGCAGGGGCGTATTTGTGCAGCGGATCGGTGATCTTCACCGTGCCCTGTTCTGCCATTTTGACCAATACTTCACTGGTCATCAGCTTGCTGAGAGAGGCAATACGGATCAGCGAGTTTTCACGGGGCCGAATACCCGATCCCGCCTTTGTTTCACCAAAGCTGCGAAAGACCTGTTGCTTGTTATCGACGACCACCAGGGCCATGCCCATAGCGCCGCTGTTAAAGAAAATATGTTCTGCGTGGTCATCGACCACCTGAGAAGCCAGACGTTGGGTCTGAGCCTGACTCAGCATTGGCATGCTGGCAAAGGCCATAGCTAACAGCGAAAGGGTGAATTTTTTCAACGAACGCGTATCCATTCTTAAATGGTGAAAGGGAAGAATGAATTTATCTTAATGTGATAAGCGCAGAACCGCATGAGGAATTCGCCGCATGTAGGAAAAATTTACAGTATTAATGGGGTGTTAGGATTTCGGGATGATCTTAAAACCCATTCATCCTGCTTTGACCGCATCTTTCATTAGGCTTGATAGGTTAAGCCGTTGCGGAATTTGCTTCGCGCACACCGATGCTGCAAACGCTGTGATTCCTTGGGGCGAGTCAGGGGGCAAAAGTCAGTAGAATGAAGATGATATTTGTCGAAATATCAAACGGTCGGTGGATTAATGCCGGTTTTTTCAGCACTTAGCATCAGAATGCATGGATTACTATTGCGTAGGTGTGTTGGAAAGGTATAATGCACCCGTTTTCCGCATACTACTTGCAGTGCCGAAGTGGCGAAATCGGTAGACGCAGTTGATTCAAAATCAACCGCCGCAAGGCGTGCCGGTTCGATTCCGGCCTTCGGCACCATTAGTAAGTATGAGAATCAAGTCACCTACGGGTGGCTTTTTTTTTGGAGAAAATTTGGGTTCAATGAGATGATTGCCTGACAAAATCTTCTAAAAACCTATCACTTCTTCACGAGAAGGGCTCATCGTTAGTACCTCGCGTTCAACAACTCACTGAAATATAGTAAAGATATAGACACGATTCAGAGAAAGTCAGCAACCATCAATCCATAGCGGTTCAGCAACTGCCTGAACTGGTTATCCAACTGCGCTAACCTTTGCGGGGTTATCTCCCTGTTTGCCTGCTTGTCCTCGTCAAGTTTACGTAACGACTCTTCGACCGGGATTGCACGGTTCAATGCCTGCTGGATGGCAAATACAGACGTTTTGAGCTGCGAAACGGTCATGTAATGCCCGCGTTTCTCGTCTAGCCCGTTAAGTTTATCCGCCAACTTTTGCAGTTGTAGATTGGCAGAATGCCAGCCTGGAAGACTTTCAGTGGGCATGGCATTGGCCTTCAGTTGTTGAGTCCAATCCTTGATTAGCGATAGAGCCTCAGGATCTTCCGGCCATAGGACTTTCACCTGATGCACCAGTTTATTCGCTCTGTCTTGCGGCCACAGGGGTGACAGGTCGGCAAGATAATTGATGTGTTTCCTGGTAACGGCGATCAATTCAGGGCCTTGCTTTTTGAGCATCCCGACATTATTGATCCTCATACTTTCAAGGGATTGCGGGTTTAATAGGTCTGGCAATGCCTGTAGAGTGGCCAATATCTGCTCTTCTGCCGATGAATGAAAAAATACCTTGGCCCCCGCAGTAATCGCACCGAAAAACGTCACTGTAAATATTATGCCCGCAACAAATCCCCACCACTGAAGTAGAGGTTTAGCCGTAGGTTCAGGAGAGATAATAATGACAGGTGCTTCGGTAGCGGTCTGAGGCATATATATCCACGGTTGGCCGCGGTCTTCTACCTCTCCTTTCTTCGCAACGGCTTGCAGCACTGCCGGGACTGCGGGGTTAGCGTGATTATTCTCCAGCCGCATTGCCGCGTTGTGAAGATAGGCACTCACTTCACCGAGCTGACTGACGTTTTTCAGTTCAAGGCGTTGCAGAATGTCGCACAGCGAATTAAGCAGTTTTTCTGCCTGATAAACCTGCGGCAAATCGTGATATTCCAGTCGAATACTTCGAAATCGCTGCTGTAGGCGCTGGCTAAGACTACTCAGAATTTCCACGCGTGCATGCACGGCCAATGGCCACAGTCCAGCCCACTGTCGCGAGAGCAACGCTTCTATAATCCCAAGTCCCTCACACAGCCCTGATAAACCTGTCAGATGCATTCGAGCCTGGGTAAACCAGGAAGCGGTTTGCAGTTCGATCCCGTTTTGCTGGAAAAGGTTGAGACTTAGTCGTTCGATTTTTTTCCAGTTAACGTCGGGGCGCGCCGGGTGTGTCAACTTGCTCAACTCTTGGTGCAAGGCGGCGTAATCAGCAAGCGCGCGCGGGTCTCCCCCGCTGCGTAACTGGCGGTTATTAGACATGTAGAATCCCTGGATTTAGGCGTAATGCTGTTTTTTGAGATGCCGGAGAAGTACGCGGCCTTCCGGCATAAAAGTGGTGCCGAACCTGACCAGGCCAAAATCCTTGAGTTCGGCATCAATGCCGTATTCTAAAAAACCCTGCGCGGACTGCGGCAGCAGTACAACATTCAGGCTGTTCAGGCGCGGTTCATATTTCAGCAGTGTGCTGGACAATACTGCCAGCAGTGAATGTGCGGAGCCGGGCATCCCCTGTAGAATTTTGCTCATGTCGGGCAGGCCATAATCAGGTAGATGACTCAACGTTCCAGCGCGACAGTTAAGCACGCGCTGCATGTTGTCCAGCACAGACAGGATGACCTGATTCTCGTCGCTGACCTGATGAAGCTCGAGTCCGCCAGTAAAATTACCGAACAGTATTTCATAGAGAGAGGGCCGCAGCATTTACCTATCCTTTAATGGAAGCAGTGCCAGGCTATGATTATTTAGTTCAATTTGGCGAGGCTCGTCAGGGTCTAGATCGTTGCGATTTATCACTATTCGCCAAGTGTTGTTGTTGATGTCCGGTGCCAGAAACAGTGCAGCAACTGCAACATACTGAGCTTCTTTTTCCAGCGGCACGTCAATGCTCACGGCTGTTCCAGGACGAATGCGAAAATCCTTTTCCGCCAGTAAATCGCTTTTTATCGCCTGACTATCTTCGCTAAATAACAATGGGTAATCGGCTCCATCAAACTTTTTACGATCTCTTAATTGATAGACACGCACGATGGTTGCCAACGGTGCTCCGGTTTCATTGTTGTTTGACGCTTCGCGCGCTTTGATATCCAAATGTAGATTATTCACTTGTTTGTAAAAAATAGATCGGGTCATAGCGACCGTTCCCTCGCTCACTGTTTGCGTCAGGCCGCATCCGCAAAGAGTCAGTGCTGCAATCAGCATTATTAATGAATTACGACTTTCACCAGCGATAATCGCCATGTTCTGTAACCTCCCTTGAGTGTGGATTTTCTTGAACTCGCTGGTAGCGGCCCAGATTAATGATCAGCAGTTCATTGCTGGCCTGTGTAGATGGATCGGCTCGCAGTGCTCGCATCACCGCAGTTCTGCCTAGAAGGACGCCGGTTGCTCGTGGCTGGCAGGAAACTTGTGCATCGGGCAGCAGTTTTCGCGAAACCATCAGTTCTAAGCGCACATGTAGCCTTGATCCAAGGTATACGGACAGCAGCGCCATCAAATCTGCATGTATTTGCCCGCCGGGCAGCCATTTCCTGACGTCATCGGGGTCAGTAGTTTTTAATTGCAGTAAAACCTGACTGTTTATATCGATGGCATGGCTTCCCATCACTGGATGTAAACTCAGGCTGATTGGATGATTCACGCTTATTGCCAGCGGATTACGCAGCGGTATGCGCCAGCGATCGTGGGTCACCAGACGTGCTTCGGTATTGGGAGCCAGTAGCTGCACCAGCGAAATAATCCCTTCGCGGGTTCGTGTAGGCAGTCGCATCAGGCTGGTCAATGCCAGAAAGCGAGAGACTGGCGTCGCAATATTTTGAGCACAGCCGTCAATTCCCAGCCCACAAAGGCTTAGCAGGTATTTAGACGTTTTATCGGTGCCACCAGGCTCAAAGGTGGCCGGATAAGAGTATTTGCGCCAGATGCGGTAATACTGGGTCGTGAGGCGGTGGTTAAAGATATCCAGAAAATCACTGACCGCCTCATGCCCTTCTCGGCGCTGGGTAATGTCATCGATATAGCGAGTGGGTAATGGCGATTCCACGCCGTATAAACCAATAAAAGTGGTACGAATAGTAGAGGGAATGGGTGTTTGTTCTGATATCTCAAGCGGCTTGAATTCGCTGGCCGGAAATCCCATGCCGGGATGAGGTCTAAAGCGAATCGGATCGTGTCTTATCTGCCAGTGGCTACCCAATGCAGGTGCATCTGGCTGACTTTGTTCAAGTAATTGGCAAAAGCGATAAAACTGGGTGTAAGGAAGCTTATCTCTTAACTGCTCGATCAGCCTGGCAGGCGCTGATTGTGGTTCTCTTTCCATCGGATGCATTTCCCATCGGGCTGAACGATTAGCGAGAGTTGATTAAATAAGTGGATGTCTGCGTAGAGAGCAAAAAAGCGATTTAGCATTTCGCCAAACAGGTGAATGTCACCTTCACCAGTAAAACCGTTACTGTCCAACGTCACTTCGATATCAATCCCACGCAGCAGAAAGCCTTTCTCAAAACGTTGGATTTGGTGATGCTGTACTCGTTGAATGGCATCAAGCCGCCGATTATTGAGCTCGTCTCCCTGCCAGTTATAAAGTTCCAGCGTGCCGCGAAGCACTTCGGCGCTGCTCATCAGATTTAGGTAGCTTGAACCAAGATGGCTCAACACTCGCCACTGAAAGTGATCTTCTTTCGGAGGGTAGGCGGGCAAAGAGGGTTTACAGAGATTGCGCACCCGTAACGTTGTTTGCAGCCCCGATTCGCAGCTGTCGAGCAAGGTACTTTGGAGTGCCTTATGCGGCAGCTGGCCGTTAGTCCCGGTGATTCTCAGCGATAAGGCTTCGCGGTCAAACAGCCGATCGGCCTCCCACTGTTGCCCACCGAGGATCAGCCAGGTTTCGTGCATTCCGGTGACTCCCCGTTTGATGCGGGTATGAAAATAACGTTCAGGCGCGTGCCGTCTCTGCATGCCGCCTCGGTGACGAAAGCTGGTAAACGGCACATAGCTGGCGTCGGAGGTGCGTTGGGAGCCTACTACCGAATCGACGGAGTAAATTTCGGTATTGCCGTCCTGCAAACGGCGAGGACGCAGCAGGTACTCACTCTCCAGCCCATTGACAATGAGAGGATCTGCCTCCAGTGAAAACAGGTTGATTACTGGTATGCAATGCAGTTTTAGTGCCTCATCTGTAAGCGGAAGGTCATTTGGCCATTGGCTGCTGAGCACCACTTCAATATCAAAATAGTTTATACCGGCTGGCAGCTTCTCCATTTCTAGCCCGTTGAGGTGCACAAACATAAACTTTTCACGAAAGGTGAAATATTCCAGCAACAGCTGATAACCGCTAAAGACGCCTTCTCCTTTGGGCCATAGCAAGTCTTCATCGGTAAAACCTCCTGGAGAAAACCAGCCCTCTAGTCTTCGCCGATCGCCCTGATCCGGCAGTCGCAAATAAAGCTCTGCCTGACGGCGGGTCAAGGCCAGATGAAGCGCGCTGCTAACTGCCGGCTCACCCGGCAGGTAAAAACAAAGACGATGCAAATCCACCTGCGCCCAATCGGTCTGTGGGCTACAGGCCAGCCGCAAACGTAGCAATGAACGCCCATCGGGTTCAGTGATGATAGCGACCTTTGAGACTGCTAGTGGATTGAGGACCATATTGCGCGTCGTGCGATATTGACAGATGGTATTTTTCGGACCCACAGGACGGGAATAAACCTCCATTCCCAAAGGAACAATTTCAGCAACTTTCATTGCCAGCAAATCCGGTGTCAGCTCAACAATCGACAGCGATGGAATGGTGCGCAGATAGTGCGGCCATAACATGCTGACCAGCCCCTCTGTAAGTTCTGGCAAATCATCATCAATTTTTTCACGCAGCCGGCCCATGGAGAAGGCGAAGCCTTCGAACAGGCGCTCAACGTAAGGATCGGCGGTTCCGGGTTTATCGAGGTCCAGCATGGCTGCTTTATCAGGGTGACTTTGAGCAAACTCTTTTGCCGCATCGCGCAGGTAGCGCAGTTCGGCCTGGTAATAACGCAGGGTTAAGTCTTTCATGGCTTCTTAAGATCGGATAGTGGATTTAATGACACAACACCGCAGCGCGTGAAGGGTCGAGGGCGATGAGTCCAGCGAGCAGAGTTTCCATTTCGCTTTGCAAACGGGATTTATCAGACTCTGAGCGGGTGGTTTTCATGCGCATCAGCTTCAGGCGACGGGCTTTTACTTCAAACATTAGCTCGGGTTCCCACTGGGTGAGGGTGATTTGAGACCCGCTGCCGTCAAGCTCGTTCAAAAGATGTAGCGCCATGTGGTTTTTACCATATTGCTCGGCAACCCTCGCCATCAGTAACCGCAACAGCCATTGTTGACGCGGCGACTGCATGCCCGGCCGTTTCTGCAGCCATTCCAGTGCGGCTTCAATGCCGTTGCTGTCGGCCTGTGCCAGAGCTTCGGGCTCAAGTTGTAGAATATCCTCATCTGCGACAATTGCCGCTACGGCGGGCGGGCTTCCCCTGTTTTCTGGCGAATCGATAACGTGGTGATTGATCCAGTTCATCGTCACCTCATCGGCGAATGGAGTACCATCGTTGAATGCCAAACTTTCTAGACCGGGCAGTCGAGTTAATAAGATGTTCAGATCCTGCTTGATGATCTCGGCCCAGTGCTCATAGGGTTCACCGCTTTTAATCAGCGCCTGATGGATATACCACTGCACGTCTAACCACAGATGATTCACTGCTTGCCCAAACAGGCTATCGGTCTGATCCAGAAGCTCGAGCCAGCTTTGCTGTAGGTAAAGTCGTTTGAGCAGTGCACGATTTTCCGGTTTTGGCGGCAATAGCCGAGTGCGTCCGTCAACACCCAGTGGCGGCAGCTTGTGCAGAGTATCCAGACGTACACTTTTCATCAGACGATGACCGGAAAGCCAACCGCCTGGTTGATTACGCAGATAGGCTGCCAGTAGCTTGGCCTGATCGAGCAAATCTCGTCCTGAAGTGACAGGGTTGAGTGTCAGTGAGTTGCCCGAATTGGAGGCAGATATGTTGGCAGTACCGATGCTGTTTTGAGGGATTACCGCGTCCGGGCCGCCAGACTGAGCCAGGCGACTTTCCAGCGTGGCATAAAGGCTGCCCAAATCTGGCCTGGTAGCATCTTCCCAGCCAGCAGTACTGTCTTCTATTAACGCCATAGCCCCGACAATGCGTTCGAAATCATCTTTGTTCACTTGCGGATAAAGCGAAAGGCTGTCCAATACCCGGCTGCCAGCCAGCCAATCTATTGCCAGCTTGCGGCTGTTGCTACGTTGTGGATGCAGCTGATTGCCAAAGTTCTGCAGCAGCCCGGCCAGCAGAGCCAGCCCCTCGGCCAGACCGATTTCGCCCTGTTGGTGCAACCGTGCCCAGATGTAATAGGTCGCTACTCGAACATCTTTGCAAGTCGAGGTCAGTAGTTTCTCGGCTAACTCACAGATTAAATCTGTGTCCGCGCCTGAGAGTTTATTTACCTCCTCGCGCATTTGCTGAAAGTCATCTTGATAGCTGGGATCACTCCCTGTCGGCGAGTGTTCTAAAATTGGAGCAAGCCACTTTTGCCAAAGCAAGATCTGCTGTTGCACCTGCTGCGAAAGTAAGGATCGATCGCCGTTGCAGGCCATCAGTATCGTAGTCAAGTTCGCCATCAGCTTCCTTCCTCTGTTGCCCCAATGCTGAATATTTTTGACGGTAAAACAAAATTACGCAGCTGAAGTAAAGCTAACGGACCTTCTCCGGCCTCGGTTCGCAAGGTGTAATTGAGGGGCCAGCCATCATGAGTTTTCCAGCGAAGATGAAAGCTGCTGTTGACTCCCTGATAGGGCGTTACCTCGGCTTTATCGAGCAGGCGAATCAATCCCCAGGCTCCCTGAAGGTCGGCATATTGCCGAGTGCCTGCCTGAGTGCTTATCCAGCTTAGGCTCGCGCCGGGAGCCTGCGTATCACCGGGCCAGGAAAAGCGTTTCCAGTTTGGTAGCTGGTTGTAATAGCTAAGCTTTTGGTTATCGACGATCAAATCTGTCTGCATTATGTCTTTGGCCGTGGCAGGCCGCAGTTCAAAATGGATCTTTGCCTCACCGTTGATAAAAACGATCTCGGACAGGTCACTTAACGTGTCTATTGCCTTGAGAAATGCAAGATTGAAAGTAAGCCCTTGAGCATTGATTCTGTCCTGTACCCAGTGACTGCCTTCTTTATGCAGTACGCCGTTTAATCGGGTTTGCAGAAAACGCGTGATACGTCCGCTCTCTCCGTTGAGATAACGCGCCAGCAGTGGAAGCGAGACCTCACTCGCAGTATTTTTAAACGGATAACGTCCACCGAATTTGCTGTACCAGTCATCAACGATAACTGCCTGCCACTGGGCATTGAGGCTCTCTGCCGCAGGAGTTAAAACCTGTTGCCAAGCCTGCTCCATCGGCTGAACAAACATAGTTTGTCCGAATCCGTTCCATTCCCGGCCGAGGCTAGCAGCCAACAGGCTCCCATAATCGCGGGTTTCGGTAAGATCAATTGCTTTACCTTGAAACACGGTTTGGGCAAGTGTCTGAGTCATTGCCTGAGGATCGGCAGCATTGACCACTTGCTGGAGTTTAAGGCGTACCTGGGTGACGCGGGTCAAAAAGGTCTGCAGATTCAGTGGGATATTGCCCTGAATGCCAGTCTTGCCATCCATCAGTGAGATAAGCGGACCAAAAGTGGCATCCAGTGGTCCGCGCTCGCCAGACTGCTGGTCGATGGCCGGTTGTTCATCGCGGTTTAACAGGTTTTTTGCCGATTTGACCAGCGAATCTGAGATAGCGGCGCTGGATTGCCCCGTTTTACCCTGCATACGTAGCGTATTCATTAATGCAACCAGCGGTGACTGACGGACGTCGGCTATTAGCGTGAGCTGATCGATAGCATCAGAAAAGGTTTTTGCCTGCTGCCAATGTAGGCCGTTGAGGAATTTTAACCAGCTTGCAGAAAAATCGGCGAAATAGCGGTCTCTGAGCCGCGATTGCAACGCCTCTGGCGAGTCCTGTTCGAGAAAGATGTTTTTATTCTCGCCGAGCACCCAATCCATCTCCTCGCGGCGTTCGCTGCTCATTTTTTCAATCGCCGGTTTTACCGCCTCGTTCCACGCTTTACGGGTGAACTCCCCCGGAACGGCAGTCATTGAAGAGGCGGTAGTGAAAATACGCGCGGCGTCTGTATCGCCGGTCATATCAGCGAGGCTCATATCAACATACTGCTGCGCTACCTTTGCCAGCATCTTTTGATACAGCGAATTTTCACTGTTAAGCAATCCCATTTGACGGACCAGCAAAGTTTGTACCTGATTGACCCATTCTTCATCGGTAGCCAAACGCCATTGTGGATGATAGGGGAGGTTGCGGGCATAGAAATCTAACAAGGGAGGAGCAATGTCTTGCCAAATGCCATCAGTTAAGTCTTTGCGCTGCGGCCAGTTAATCAGCAGGGTTTTAGCAAACCAGGAAGCATCCATTTTCTCTGGTTGAGCCAGCATCAAATAGAGTTTTAATTGCTGGTAAGCAGCCTGCAATGGTTGATCACGTGGTGAGGCGGCAACGGGGAGTCGAGCCAAAAAATTGAGATTTTCTTCTAAATGAAGCGCAACTGCGTCACGAATAAGAGGAAGGCCGCTGGCTTCATAATGCGGCCAAAGTGCCGTCAGTAAAGTATCATTCTGGCTTAGTCCAAAGCGGCTATACCATGGCGAACCCTTTAGTTGGCGATACTGCAGGCTGTCGAGTATTTTCTGCACATCAAGCTGCGCATGTAGACGTTCCGAAACGGAGTGAATCGTATTGGCTGCTAGCTTGACCTGCGCTGAGCTGTTGATTACGGCGTGACGGTTAACCGTGAATGAGAGCACCATCCCTACGGCCCAAAGCAGCATTGCTGCTGCAATGATGATTCTCAGCATTTTACCCCATACAAATCCCCGCTTTTTTGCAGCCAGCCCAGTGGGTAATGAGCAAAGAGAATCAATCAACACATCCCAGCGCTTATCTTTTTGCCAATGATGTTTTACGCTACGTTTTGTGTTGAATGATGCAGGACTAAAAATAACGCCAGCGAGTGGAGAAGGGCGATAAGGGTTAATTAATGCCGACAGCGGTTCTGCAATGAAGCCTGAATGATGCGCTAACAGGTCTGCCAACTTTAACAGGAATAAATGTTGAGTACGGTCGCTGACCTGCTGGATCCCTCGCTCAATTAAAGTGGGTACAAGTTCGGCTAGCCGAACGCCCAGCTCCTGTGGATTGCATCCGGCTGGCAGCAAACAGCCGACAGATTGAGTAACGCGATCGGCGTCATTATCTTTAATTGATTGCAAGGACCAGACATACAGCGGCAGTCGCCAGCCGAGCCGTTGGTAAAGATTAGAAAACCCTTGCGCTATGGCATCCATGGTATCAGGTAGAATGGGTTGGTATGGCTCTCCACCATCGGTTTTTGCAGAATGTGTTAAAGCTGATGTCACCCAAACTATGCCGTCCAACGGTCGACGACGTAAAGCACGTAAAGCATTGAACCAGTGAGAGTCTAATGACGTTGAAGGTTCGCCACCCCAAAGCAATATTGTGCGATTCCCCTCCTGCCATAATTGCGAGGTCAGACCCGGCACGAGAAGTTCCACGTCGGCAGTGCTGCCAGTAAGCAGCAGAATTTGTACCTTACGGGGCCAAAACCGCCCGTAGTTATCGCGTTGAGCCAGAAACAATCTCGTCAGGGTTTCGTGATGTTGCGCCGTTTGAGCAAGACGCGATTCTTCCTGAGGCAAGTTGTGGTCCTGTCTGGCTTTGCGGCGGTAATATATCTCTTTTACATTCAATGATATAGAAATAAAATAACGTGTAATGGCAAGCAACAGACATGCGCAAGTCATTGTTAGTATTTTTTCTGTTGCGGTAGTAATGCCTATGCTTGGGCCGTAATGATTGATCAGCGCCCAAATAACGGCAATTCCTGCCAGTATTAATGCTAAACGCCCCGTGCTACCGAGCCAATTACCCGATGTGCTCATTTTCACTTCCTAATGTGACGGTACTGACAAAATGCTCCTGCCCCGAAGAGCAAAACATCAATAGTGACTCATCGCGGAGATTGGCCAGTTCTGCCGCGAGCGCAGTTAATAACCAGGGCGAGGAAGGTCCGGCTATGCCGCACCATTTTTCCAGCAATTCGTTTTCAGTAACTTGCCAGAGAGTTCCATGGATAGAACTGAGAGCAGAAAGATCTGCTGAAAAATCCTCCCATTTCCGGGCATCCCCGAGTATGCGAGATGTATGGCGGGCGGCGGTCTGGGTTTTAATAAACAGGGAGATTTCTTGTTGAAACAACAACATATTTAGAGGCATCGGGCGTAGCAGGCGTACCTGGGCAGGCAACCGGTATTTGTTCACTACGTCATCACTGGTCAGCAGCAGTGCAGCCAACCCATCGGAATAAGACGCTTCACCATTTAACTGTATTATCAGGATTAAATGGACATTCTTAACAGGCTGTTTCAGGCGTTCTTCAACCCAATTCATTGATAAGGCGCTGGTGGCGATAATTTCATCGGGGACTTTATGCTGGTGGAAAAGCGTTGGCCAAAGCATGACCAAAGCCTGAGTCATCTCACTGGAGTCCAAATCAGTTACGAGGGTAACTGCGAGAGGCAGATGGACCGGTAAATTATTTAACTCATTTTTAATACCCGAAATGCACAAATTGATGGTTGCCGCATCACTGAGTGGCAAATCAGCAAGCCGCCGACAGCAGCCCATCTGCCAGGGGATATCGTTCGCCGAGCCATTGCAGATAGTTTCGGCAGTAATGCTGTCAGGTAATGAAATACTACTGCCAAGAATAACAAGGTGGCGTTCCGACCAAGCCTGCCACTGCTGATGTCCAAACTTTGCTTCCTGCTGGAAAAATTTATATTCATCGACTTTCTTGCCCCACAGCCAATAACGAAAACTAAATAGCATTAGCCAGGCCGCAGGTGGGGTCATTGATAGCCACCAGATATCAACTCTGGTCAGTAGTTCAATTAACTCTGATGCATGTAGAATAAATAGCAGTACTCCACTAAATACTGCCATGACTCCCGCCAGTAGCCATAAAAGGAATAAGGGCGCGGTCGGTAGTTTCGGTGTTATGGTCTCAGCCTTTTGCCAGCCCATAGTTATCCTTTAAGTCTTCTGTTATTAATTAATTACGGCAAAGTATGTGAAGTGAAGTTCTTTTAAGCTAATAAGGGTAATTAACCAAGGGGGGTATTTTTATTAAGGTATTGTTTGTTGATTTTTAATAGTTAATTAGCGATAGCTATTTGGATTTGATATATTTTCATTGAGCCTCATCTTCATATCCTGAAGGGAATGTTATCGGCAATGTCTCCATAGTCGACGGACCTGTTTTTATCACGTTGGTCGCCTTAAGAAAAATATTACCTGAGCAGCCAAGTTCAATATTTCCTCCGCTAAGTTTTATATAGGAGCCGCCACAAAGCAGCACTAATTCCTGATTGGCATTTATCGTGATTTTCCCCTCGGAACTACTGATAGTCACATCTTTCTTGGCAGAAGTATTAAGAGCATCGCTCTGAGCCTGAATATCAACTTTGCCATTTCCGGCGAAGAGCTGCATACCTGTATTTCGAGCAAACAGGCTGACAGCATCGCCAGCAGCAACCGTAAAGGATTTAACAGCGCTAATATCAGTATTTTTTCCAGACATCACGGCAACGCTTTCACCTCCGGAGGCAAGGCGAACAGCAGAAAGGCTAACAATACCCACGCCCGCAGGCGCATGAGCCAGAAGGCCGGGCATCTTCATATATTTTAAAGCTTCATTGAGTGACTTTTGGCTATCTATATCGGCCAGTGATGCCTTTGCTGTCTTAACCGCGACCTGCAAATTCCTGGCCAGCGTCAAGGCCTGTTCAAGCTGTTCAATGGCACTGTCCATTTCCAGCATTTTTTTTCCGGCATTGGGCTGTACATCTGCCGTCAATAACAGCCCTTTACCTCCTCGGATGCTGACCCAGTCATCCGAGCGGAGCTCCGCACCTTCGCCGCGTAACTTTCTCTGTTTATCAACAATATGGCCAAGATTTAGCTGAGTTTTGCCGCCATATACTGTGCTTAGTTTTATATGTTCTTCGCCGCGTTTATCTTCCATCCTCAGCTTGTTAAAAGCAGGGGTACGGATGATATTACGAGTGTTGTTTGTTTCAGTGACGTGGTCGGTGTGGCGTGAGTCATGCAGAACATGGGCAATATAAGGGCGATCGGGATCGCCGTCGTGGAAAGCTATTGCCACTTCTGTTCCTTGGATCAATGGGAAATGAAGCCCATATAAATCGCCGCCGTAAGGTTTAGCGAGACGTAGCGGCATGCTTTCTTGCCCCTGAGGCTTATTATCACAGTCTGCATCAAATTTTACCCGATACATGCCCAATGCATCTTGCCAGGCGTAAATATCATTATTCTTTGCACTCGTTACACGCGCAGCCAGGGTTCCGCTAACGATGGGCCGAGGTTTAAGTTGTGGCCGCCAGCATAGGGTTTCACTGTAAGGCACGGCGGCAATAGTCACTTTCAAAGCATCTTTTCGACTTGCGCTAAACCCGGTGCGTATGAGCACCATTGGCAAGGAAAGCAAGTCTGGCAGGGATGAAGCTATTAACCTATCAGTCACGGTTAATACCTGGGCAGGCTGTAGATTTGAATCAGTACTGATTGCAGTAATTAAAGTCTGAGCGCATAAAAATCGTTCGTGATCCAGCAGGGCAAAGAAATTAGCGGTTTCGGCTGCTGGCTGAGTTTTTTCACCCACTTCCAGATGCCTGGGCTTATAATGATAAGCCTCGCCATAAGTTATTCCAGCCCTCTCGCCGCCAGTGATATCGGCATTGGTAGACTGCAATAATTTATGGGCTTTACGATGGTTGTAGTCTTTGGCGATTACGCTGGCTTGCACGACACTGTGCCGCACATTTAAACCCCAAATAGAATCAACGCCGCTGTCATTCATCCCGGAAGGGCTGCTCAATGGCAGAGATTTACCAAACTGATATGCACTTTGTTTATCTGCAAAATGCACAACTTCGGTCTGAGTATCCGGCTGTAGGGTAAAGAAATAAAATATTCCCACCTCGGAAAGCAACCGTTCAATAAAGGCAAAGTCGCTTTCCTGATATTGATTTATCTGCTCGCGCTTAGGGTAGTTTTGCTTGAGTGTAAACGCATACTCCCAGCTTTTAAGGCCGTGCTCTTTAAGAACCAGCTCTATAATGTCTGGTACAGATTTATTGACAAAGAATCGATGAGTACGGAATTGTTTATTTAATAGCGCGAGGAACGGCTCAATGATGATTTCATATTTAACCTGATCACGAGTACCCATTATGCGCTGAAAACTAGTGATAACACCATGAACTATCTTTCCTGTTAATGGATTGAGCAGCCCTCCAACACCCATAGTCAACGTTGCTGGTTTATTTAATAATGATTCGGGATTTAAATCTGTATGGAAAGTTGTAAAACGAATAGTGTAGTGATAAAGGGCGCTAAGTTGCTCCAAGCCATTAAAGTCCTCAACGTCCAGTTCGTGAGGGCAAGAGGGAATATTCAAAGTATAACGATTAAGTGTGATTCCTGTGAGTTCAGACAATGAGTTCACTATTGATTTCCCCGTATGGCCTTGATGTTTTTTTATTAAGGAGTGGCGTGTTATAGACTCGGCTGTTACATATTTTCAGACTGATTTTCAAACTCTAACGTTATTCCTTGCTTCTCACACCAGCCTAGAGTTAGCAAAGAGGATTTCCACTGAGTTGGCTTACGGCTTAATAGTTGTTGACTCAGCACTGGCAGAATTTGTTGATTAAGCAGGCTATTGATGTTTCGCGCCCCAGCATCAGGCAGAAGGCAGGCGGCAACCAAAGTATCGTAGAGACGATCTTGAATGATGCATTGCAGGCCATAATGTTTGTTCAGACGTTTTGTAACCTGCCTCAATTTTATTTCAGCAATGTTGCGAAGCGCGTCGGCGTTAAGCGGCCGATAGATTAGGGTCTGAAAACGAGCAAGAAGAGCCGGCTGAAAATGGTTGCGCAGTATCGGATGAATAAGTTCGTGCAAATTACTGTGGGTTGACTCCGGCTGGTCATCGAGCCGTTGCATCAATCGGTCGCTGCCTAAATTAGCTGTCATTAGAATCACGGTATTACGAAAATCAATTTCGCGCCCTTCGCCGTCACGCATTATTCCTCTGTCGAAGACCTGAAAAAAAAGATTAATAACGTCACTGTGCGCTTTCTCGACTTCATCAAGCAGCACCACGCTGTAAGGACGTTTGCGAACGGCTTCGGTGAGGATGCCCCCTTGCCCATAACCGACATAACCCGGGGGCGAGCCTTTAAGTTGAGAAACGGTATGAGCCTCCTGATACTCCGACATATTGATAGTTATCAATGATTTTTGGCCACCAAAGAGAGTCTCGGCCAACGCTGCCGCAGTCTTGGTTTTACCTACGCCGCTGGGACCCACTAACAAAAATACCCCTAATGGACCCTTCTCTGAGGTCAATCCGGTTTTAGCTGCACGCAGGCGTTGGGCCATTGCCGTTAGCGCCGCATCCTGGCCTATTACAATTTCCGCAAGATGGCTTTCCAATAGTAGCAAATCACTTTGCTCATCTTTTAGCAGGCTGCCGAGCGGAATACCGGTCCAGTCCGCAATCACTGTGGCGACGGTGCGAGCATCAACGTCGAGCGATAACAGGGGATTATTCCCTTGAGTATCGCTTAACTGCTGTTGCAGTTTTTTTAAAATTCCGGTGTCCGCAGGTTGCTTACGGGCTTCAATAATCAAAGAAATTAAGCGTTTTTCTTCTTTATATTGTTGCTCGGCGGTCTGCTGCTCGATAGTCAATTCCATATGGCGCTGATCAATCTCTTTCAGGCGGGAACATCCTCGATCAGGCATTAGCCGTTTATCCTGTTCGATGGCTTGTCGTTCCATCTCCAGCGCCGCAAGCCCGGAGTTAATCTGCGTCAGTGCTTCCGGCTGGGCATCTATACTCATGCGCACCCTCGCGCCCGCGGTATCTAGTAGATCGATAGCTTTGTCAGGCAGCTGTCGGCCAGTGAGAAACCGGCGTGAAAGGTTAATTGCAGCGATTATCGCGTTATCAAGAATATTTACACAATGGTGTTGAGCGTAGCGACTTTTCAAACCACGCAGCATCATGCTGGCTTTTGCGTCGTCAGGCTCATCCACTTTGACTATCTGGAATCGGCGCTCCAGAGCGGCATCGCGTTCAAAATACTGTTTGTACTCAGACCAGGTCGTGGCAGCAATAGTACGTAATTCTCCCCGTGCCAAAGCGGGTTTCAGCAGGTTTGCCGCGTCAGCACCACCGGCCAGATTGCCTGCACCAATAATTGTATGGGCTTCATCGATAAACAGCAGAATTGGCGCTGGTGATTGCTGCACCGCTTCGATTACATTCTTCAGACGCTGTTCGAACTCACCTTTGACGCCTGCACCCGCCTGCAATAGACCAAGATCTAAAGTGCGCAGGCTAATTGATTTTAAACTTTCCGGCACATTCCCCTCAATAATGCGTAGTGCAAGGCCTTCGACCAACGCTGTCTTGCCCACTCCCGGCTCCCCCACCAAAATGGGATTGTTTTTACGACGCCGTGAGAGGATGTCGATCATCTGGCGGATCTCGGTATCGCGGCCAAAGATCGGATCAATCTGCCCGGCTTTGGCTTTTGCCGTGATGTCTACGGTGAACTTGTTTAATACTGCCTGATGAGACTCGTTTAAGTTCAGCCTATTTATACTGGTGTGCGGTGAGAGTTCATGTTGCGAGGCAAAGGGAACAATTAAATCTGCTGGCTGCTGTAATTCTGGACGCTCATCCGATTGTTGGTTTAGTAAAGGTAAAAGGCGCGTTATTTGGGCAGAGCTTAGACTGAATAGCGGCCATGTCCCTTCACTGCGCAGCAACTGCGGTTGTGAAACTAATGCTTTCAGTAGATGTATGCTACGGATATGTTTGGCATTGTCCTGTAATGAAGCCGTCAGCCATGCAGACTGCATCAGCGCATTCAATGACTCGGATAAAATCGGCGGAGAGTTTATCGAATGCGCGAGTTGGTCGAGATGGGTTAGTAGATTTTGCCAAAGGTTGTCCATATTCCATTCATAGCGGCGGGCCAAAACGGTGATATCACCCTCGCCTAATTCCAACAGTTTCAGAAGCCAATGCTCAATGGTTATCTCAGCGTGGGCGCGGTTATGGCAGAGAGTAGCGGCCGCTTCAAGTGCTTTTGCACAGTAGGGGTTAAGGCGACGGAGTAGATCGGCTGACTGATTTTCCACACTGTATTCCTTTTTGAATACGCTACCGCCCGTAGCCTTTCCTTTGCAGGAACCCAGGCCCATAGGGTCGATGTCCGAATTATTCCGCTGTTGGCAAAAAGACCTGATTGAGCCGTTTTGCCAACAATAAAAGCAGCAGACGACGAATCGTCTGCTGTGAGGTTTTACGCAGTTGCGCGTTCGTTCCAGGAGTCAGAATGAATAATGTTGCCGTCTTTATAGGTCCAGGTGATTTTTTCGTAACGTAATTCAATGAGTTCAAGATGGTTATGTTTTTCAAAGGCAGGATCTTTGGTGTCGTGCATTTTTGGCGAGACTTTCACCAGTTTCACGTTCTCGAGCTTGGTTGTGTAATACACCACTTCCTCACCTGAAGAATCGATGCGGTACCATTTAAACTCGGCCGATTTCAATGTTTGGCCAGTAGTGACTGCTTTGTATAAATAAGGGCTCGAGCAGTCGATTTCTTTAGTAAACAGGAATGGGGTGTGAATACGGGTGCCGGTCAGCTTGCCGGTGTTGTTATCTGTGGGGATATAAAGGCTATGATCTTGTGCAACCACTTCGATACTGCCTTCGCGGTCTTTGACTTCCACAGCCCCTTTGATGTTGGTGCCACCGTCGTCTTTTAGCCAAAGATAGATTGGAATTGCCATGATTTACTTCTCCTTGCTGGTTGTTATTCCGGTATCAGAATCTGATGCCAGTTGATGTTTTCTCGTTGGGCAGCCGTTGGCCTGCGTTTGCAGAGTAATTTCGACACGTCGGTTAGCCGCTCGGCCTTCTGTGGTGTCGTTCGATGCCAAAGGGCGTCTGGCACCATATCCCTTGATAACAAAACAGGACGGTGAGATTTCGCTGGTTGCAAGCATCCAGCTTCTAAGTGCTTCGGCGCGTTTTTGGGACAAAACCTGGTTTTTCCGGGCATCGCCTGTGCTGTCGGTATGGCCTGCTATTACAATTAACTTGCCGGGTTGGGATTGAATGTTGATGAGTGCCTTGATCAATACTTTGTTTGAATCTGGCTTGAGGGCAGATTTGCCGACGTCAAAAAGTGACAGACTGTCGATACTTAGCGTCTTCGGCTGCTTGTCGTTTGTCTTGATAACAGGTGGCGGCGTTGAAATTGGTAGAGGCGGCGACCCGCTGTTGATAGCCGCGGTGAGCGGTGCAATCAGCCGCATCCCTTGATAAAGACCAAGAGACATATTCATTGGAGAACCATCAAGCAACCAGCCATCCAACAATTGTGCATCCGCGCGAAGCTGCTGCCGGGCCTGAGTTTTAGCGGCTGGAAGAGTACCTGTCAGTCCGTTGTATAATGACAAGTGAACGCCTACGCTTTGGATTAGACGCTGGTTATTGAAAAACGAGCCCAATAGCGCAAACAGTAGAAAAATCCCGCCGAGAAGCCCAAAGAGTTGCCAGGTTTGCATCAGTCGTGAGATGGCACGGCGCCGAGGTAAGTAGGGCAGCAGAACTTCAGGCAAGGTTAAAGATGATGGGATACTAGAAGCCAGGATTGGCAAGGATGTCATCGTGGCAATATGTCTCTGCCAAAGATTGCCAGCAGCGCATTGCACCGGCATAAAACAGACGCCACATGCGCAGGGGATAATGGGTAAGGCATCTCCCTGTGGTTGCGACAAGATGCTTTGAATATTAGCTTGGTACCAAGACTGTAAGCTTTCCAACCATAGCGTAATGCTGAATCTTTCCTGAAGGTTGCAAGCAGCCTGATGATGGCTCCATTCCTCCAGTGGGATAGAGACTGAACCCGCCTCGTGAACCTGAATCCCTTTTTGAAAAGGAGTGATCGTGTACCAGCGATCTGCCTGCTCGGAAGGGTTTCCAAGAGATGAAATCCAGAGGCTAAACCACACTGGCGGGACGCCGTTTAGCCAACATTTGCACTGTGCGATGGCCCGCTGCCAGCTTCGCAGGGACTGCGCAACCTCATCAATCTCTTGGTGTTGCTCCGGTACGATGGCCATTAATATAGATATTTGGGCTATTAGGGCCGGGCGTTCAGTAGAAAGAATTTGCGCAATAATGGGCAGTTGTTCCGGGGTTTTTACCGGTAAATAAAAGCTCAGACGAGATTCTCGAAAGAGCTTCAATGTTGAAAAAAGAGTTTTATAGTCGGCACAAACTAAAATGACCGCCCCCTGAAAATCCTCTGGCGGCAGAACTGAATTTTCGAAATGCTGGTGAGCAACTTTGTGAAGACAATACCTGCGCCACTGAAAGTAACCGGTCGTAATGCTGATTGTGGCCGTCAGCAGGCTTAAAACTATTTGGTTACTGGCAGGCAAAATCCAAATGCCGAGAATTAGCCATAGCGCAAGGCTGGTCCCAACAAGCAGCATTATTAATCGGATTGGTCCACTCATCTGCTATTGGCTCCCGATCAGTTGCGTCACCATGTGTGCCAAGGTGGTGGAGAGTGTTAACCAGAGTGCAAATAGAGCTGTTGAACCTGCCGCCCATAAGAGCCAGTAATTCCTTGGACTAGAGTACAAATGCGATGGGCATGATATAACCGGCATTTCCTGTGAAGTCGTAAAGGCGGGGACTAGCTTGCTTAACTTGCGAACGATATCTTCTCGGCGCTGATCTCCTGTATGTCGATAACAGCCGGTAAATCCCAGGGAGAGGGCACGATAAAAACAGGTCAGTACTGCCGTATCAGGCGTTGGATCCATTAAAACAGTGCGAATACGTTCCCAGAGTTCTTCACCGGCGTTGAGGGTATTGAAGTAGCGCGCCTGAAGCGGGTCTTGCAGCCATTTATTGTAACCGCTGTCCTTTTGTTGCCTATTTAGGACACTTTCATCCAACAACGCGCACTGGGTATAAAGCATATGGTCGCAGCAGATATTGCTAAAACCAGCTTGCAATAAAGTCTCGCGAGCGATGTCGATCCACTCGCAGGCGCGTTTATATAAAGCTTCGCCATCTTCAATCTCATGGCCATTACGTAACTGGCTGACCATTAACCAACATGGATAAAACACCTTATCAACCATGGAGATATTTATTTTGCTCATGAGCGCAGCACCGCGAAGAGTTCGAGTTTGATATCCCCCAGGGAGCCGGGTGTATAAAAAGCGCAATTGCCGGCATCCAACATGGCTTTGGCTTCAGGGCTGCTAAGGTTTAGAGCAAAGTATTGATTTTCAAGGCGTAGCGGGATAGCTGCCGGAACGTGAGACAGTGCCTTCATCACTACACCGCTCAGCGCAATGTTGACCACGTCAGTCACATCTTCAAAGCTGCCTGCCTTACATAGCAGTGGGAACTGTGTCTGCAATAGGTGTCTTGGGATTGAAGAGCGAACTGAAAGATAGAAATCGGCCTCTTCCCGCAGGCGGGCATCAAGCAGAGAACTGGTCCAAAATTGGCCTTTGTGTACCAGTTCGATTACCACCATGCGCGAAGGTAGACTCGTTTCGAGCAGGGCATCGAGCAGGGCAAAAAGAGGTGGGAATACCTTTTCTGGCGTTGTGTGGAGGTAAGGTGGGATGTCCTCTGATTTATGCTCAAGAGAAAAGGTCAGCAGGCTCCCGGCAAGGCGAACCAGTTCACGGTAAAATAATTCAGGGTGCCGGAAAGGAGTTTGATAAAGTTCCCTTAATACCGGCTCGGCGCTATTTAACGCATTGAGCAACCAAAACAGTGAGACATCTGCTACGGCAAAGTCAGCCATACGCTCATTGCTCTCGCGGCGCATGGTCATCAGGCGGCCACGGCGCGCCTGCAAACGATGAAGTAAATCTCCTAATCCGTTCAATACGACCTGACTTGCTGCTAGAGACAGCATAGGCGGGATGAAATTTTCATCCTGAACCCACACGCTCTGGACATTGCGTTTTAATCTCACGATAGGACAGACTAAATAGGCGCTGTTTTCCTGGTGTGCAAAACGCAGTGTGATAGCGTGGCGCATCACAGCCAGCTCACTTCGTTCATGCTCGGCAAGCTCCTGTACTGTTATCCACTCTTGTTGCCAGCGACGGGGGCGTTCGCTATCTTGCCCATTGTCCAGATTGCCGCCATTGGCTGAAAGCAAAGGTAAGGCCAGTACCACGTCAACGTTATCAAGATTTGAAATTTTAGAAAGATCACATGCAGGAGGCAGGTTATCGGCCAATTCGGTGTCTATTTGTGTACCATCGGGAAAACGAACTACAAGTTGCAGCGCATTTAGGCGCTCCAGCGCCAGTGATCCACTGTCAAACGTTGCTTTGATCACTCCCCAGGGATTAGCGAGTGCCATATGTGCAATGCCGTCTGCGACATAGGCATCCCAACGAGCCTGTTGCTGGAATTGCTGTGGAGTCAAAAAAGCCCCGTCGTTCCATAACGGACGAAAAATTTTCATTGTATTCCCGCTATGCCTTTGCCTTTGGCATTTGAGAAACCAGCGACAGGTTCACGTCCATGCCTTCAACCTGAAAGTGCGGGACGGCATAGAGTTTTACTCGGAAGAAACCAGGATTGTCCTCGATATCTTCGACCGTAACTTTTGCATCACGCAGAGGATGCGAAGCCTGTAAGTCGTCGCCGGGATCAGTCATTTCAGTGACCAAGGTTCGCACCCAAGTATTAAGTTCAAGTTCGAGCAGGCGGCGATCTTTTGTCGTACCAATGTTTTCGCGCTGGATAAGCTTGAGATAATGCGCGATGCGCGATAGTAGGAAGACATAGGGTAGCCGCGAATTTATCCGGCTATTGGCGGTTGCATCGGCAGTGTCATAAATTGCCGGTATCTGTGCCGAATTTGCAGAAAAGAAGCACGAGTAATCGCGATTTTTATAGTATGAAAGAGGGATGAAACCCAGATTGGAAAACTCGAATTCACGAGTCTCTGAAATCATGACCTCAGAAGGAATTTTTACCTGATTACCCGTTCCTAAATCGTAAAGATGAATCGGGAGATCGGTGACTGCGCCACCCGCCTGTGGACCCCGAATTTGTACGCACCAACCATTTTTGATGAAGCTTTTCATCATGTTGGCCGCAAAGGCAAAAGAGGCGTTAGTCCAAAGATATTTCTGATGATCCGGGCCTTTGACTTCTTCGACGTAATTGAAACTACGCACTGGCAAAGTATCGGGTCCGTAAGGCAAACGGCCCAACACCCTGGGCATAGTCAGGCCGATATAACGAGAGTCATCTGTATCTCGAAACGCTTTCCACTTAATGTATTCCGCGCGTTCAAAGTAATTGCCAATGTCTTTTATTGCCGCAACTTCTTCCATTGATGTTTTTAGAAAGAATTCAGGGCCTACTGATCCAATGAAAGGCATATGTGCAGCGGCAGAAACTTTTGAAATATTTTTAAGTAATGCAATATCTTGTGGACTGGCGTCAAACTCGTAGTTTGAAATAACAGAAGCAATGGGCTCTCCGCCTGGCGTATCGTATTCCTGGATGTAAGTATGGCGATACATCCCGCTCTGAATTATTTCAGGGCAGTCCTCGAAGTCTTGGCGCAGGTCATTTTTCGATACGTCGAGTAGCTCAATTTTGACGTTCTGACGAAAATCAGTACGATCAACCAGAAATTTTAGACCTCGCCACCCTGACTCAACTCTCTGAAAATCAGGATGATGCATAACCACATCCAATTGAAGGCTGATTTGCTCGTCGAGCATGGCTATGTGGCCATCCAATAGTGTTTTATCCAGACGATCGACTTTTTGGCCAGACTGTTTGAGGCGTTCCAGAAATACCTGAACTGCAGCAGTAACGCGTTCATCGGTAGTGACATCAGACAAAGCCTGACTGTCCTGAAAAAGGTTAACGTCACCCAAACACGACACGGGAGTAAGATTTATTTTTTTAAACAGAGACGCATAAACACTTTCGGTGTCTCCAATTTCCAGAAGGCTGGTTTTATTTTGTGGTGTATTTTTTGCATTAACAGACATGAGCATCCTCCGGTGTAATCCGGTTCAGTCAGAGTTAGGCGTTATCAGGGGCGAGGGCCGCCAGTTCATTACGTAAGTTTTCGCTCAGTGCATCGTCTTTGAGGATTGCCTCAAGTTCTTTTCGAAAGGTGGCGTTATCTAAAAGATTAGATTTGAGGTCACGTAAAAGATTGCGCATTGCTAGCATCACACGCAGATGCGGAATTTGGCGGGCAACTTGTTCGGGTTCGAAATCTTTCATGTCATTGAATATAAGAGAAATATTTTCTTCACTATGGTTGCCGGCCTGAGTGTTTTCGACAGTTAGATTCAACGATGGACGATATTCGGCGAGTACGCTGTTAAAGTTGTTTTTATTAATATTTACCTTATCGCGATCTGATAACAAACGTTTCTCTTTGCCATTACTGTAATCACCCATAATCATTAATTTTAAAGGTAGCTCTGTTTTTTTATTTTTTCCGCCGGTGTGTAGGTCAAGTTTAATATTAACGCGTGCTTTAGGGATCTCATTCTGGAAGCTGTTAGTCATAGTTAGTCTCATTTCCTGTAATTAAAATAGTGTTTTCTCGACGTACTGGTAATTGGTATTTTTGCTTCATGTCTGGCCATGGCAGAAAATTAATTAAATACGTTCACTACAATAATGCGAGATGGCTGACTTGTGGTCTTATAATATCCCTCGATTGCAATTAATCAATATCGGCAAGTTTAATGTAATAAAAAAGTTAGATTACTGTTATGAAATAAAAGGGTTTTATTTTTAAAAGTTTTTTTCAAAAGGATTTTTTTATTTTTTTAAACATTGGTTTTTTAGAAATGGTTTTAGTTAATGTTTTTTTGAGTATTTAGAATTATATTTATTACTTTTCTATTGGTGGTTTATTTCCAATAAATTTCTTATTTTGCGGTTTTATTTATTTTTTCAAAAGGAGCGCTATTGTTTTTTTCTCATTGTTATGAGATATAGGGTCTGATTGATTGGATGACTGTTGTGTAAGGGGGGAATACCACCTTTGAGCAAGGATTTATTATTAATTAAGCTACGTTTCCAATTTAAAGAAATTATTTACTGTTATGTAGCCGTCTGAGGGTGCCATTAATATTAAATTGTTTTACCGAATAAAAATATATCTTAAGTCATTCACAAACAATGCGAACGAAAATACGACTCAAGTCTACCCATGCTATAGCATGCTGATCAAAGTTCGCGTAACTCCATCGTATCGCAGTTTACGAAACAGGTTTTCATTGTAGAATGTGGAAGCGATCAACTATTGATCTCGTATCCAAACATTTCTGTTTACAAAACTTATCAAGACCCAGCTTGTTGATTCCACTCAATATGTCAAAAAAAGACTTTCCATGACTACAGCTCTCAGGCACATAACGTTAGAAGGTTTAGGCATAACTGATTTTTCAGCCTGCTACACTTATTCCCATTCGAGTAAAAAACCAGAGGCAAAGAATAAAGATGGCGAGCAATAAAGCGGTCAACGCAGGATTACCAGAGCCAACACGAACTTTACTGTTGAGCGGTGATAACGTTGAGAAAAAACGCGAAGAAATTTTGACCTATTTTAACCAGACCTGGGAATTATACGAGAGCCTGTTCGAATGCCTGGCAGACGAGCGTGCCTACTTCACGAAGGCGATTCCCCTGCGTCATCCACTGATCTTTTATTTTGGTCATACCGCTACCTTTTATATCAATAAATTGATGGCTGCGGGTCTGATCGATGAGCGAGTCGATTCGCACATCGAAGCGATGCTGGCCATTGGCGTTGATGAGATGAGCTGGGACGATCTGGACAACAGTCATTATGACTGGCCATCGGTTTCCGAATTGCGCGACTACCGCGGTAAAGTCAATCGCCGTGTGGTTGAACTGATTGAAACCATGCCGATAACACTGCCGCTGGATTGGGAAAGTCCGGCGTGGATTATCATGATGGGCATTGAGCACGAGCGAATTCATCTTGAGACCTCAAGCGTGCTGATGCGTCAGTTGCCGATCGAGTGGTTGCAGCCACAGTCTCATTGGCCAGCCTGCCAAAAAGCTCGTACCGATCGCACGGCAGTGCCTGAAAATTCATTAGTATCATTGCCGGAAACTGCGATCACGCTGGGTAAAACCGATGATACCTACGGCTGGGACAACGAATACGGTAGCTATGAGAGCAAAGTTAGCGCGTTTAAAGCCAGTAAAATGCTGGTTAGCAATGCTGAGTTCTTCGAATTTGTGCAGGCCGGTGGCTATCAGGACTCGCAATGGTGGGATGAAGAGGGGCAAGGTTGGCTGTCATTCTCTAAAGCAGAAATGCCAACATTTTGGGTAGGTTCGATAACTGACCCTGCTAATCTAAAATTGCGTCTGCTAACGGAAGAAGTGACGATGCCATGGGATTGGCCGGCCGAGGTTAATCAGCTCGAGGCCGCGGCTTTCTGTCGCTGGAAAGCGGATGAGACTGGCAAGTCAATTCAGTTGCCAACGGAATCTGAATGGTACGTGCTACGTCAGCAGGTTGAAGGCGATCAGACCGACTGGCAGAAAGCACCAGGTAATATCAATCTGGCCTGGTGGGCGTCGAGTTGCCCGGTAGACAGTTTCGCGCAAGGCGATTTTTTTGATATCGTGGGCAACGTCTGGCAATGGACTACGACGCCAATCAGCGGTTTTGACGGTTTCAAAATTCACCCTCTTTACGATGATTTCTCAACTCCGACCTTTGACGGCAAGCACGCTATCATCAAAGGCGGCAGTTGGATTTCAACCGGTAACGAGGCGCTAAAGTCTGCACGTTATGCATTCCGCCGCCATTTCTTCCAGCATGCCGGTTTCCGTTATGTGGTTTCCACGCATCAGGAGAAAGTTACCATTAATCCTTATGAAACCGATACGCTGGTTTCCCAATATCTTGATTTCCAATATGGTCCAAGCTATTTCAACGTGGCGAATTATGCACGGGCGCTGGTTGATATCGCCGAGCAAATTGTTGAGAAACGCGGTTCGGCGCTGGATATTGGTTGTGCGACCGGACGTGCCAGCTTCGAGCTGGCCCGCACTTTCGATAAAGTCACTGGAATGGATTACTCTGCACGATTTATTGACGTAGCTCTTTCCTTGGTTCGTGGTGAAGAACGCCGCTATCTCATGCCGGAAGAGGGCGATCTGATGCAATATTGTCAGGCAAGCCTGTCTGATATTGGTATTTCGGCAGATCAGGCGGAGCGCGTGAATTTTGTGCAGGGCGATGCCTGTAATCTAAAACCTCAGTATCAGGCGTACGATCTTGTGTTGGCATCCAATCTTGTGGACCGCCTGCGCGAACCTAAACGCTTCCTGCGCGACATTACTACTCGTATTGTCAGCGGCGGTATTCTGATGCTGTCTTCTCCTTATACCTGGCTTGAAGAGTTTACGCCTAAGGAGAATTGGATCGGTGGTGTGCGTGAAAATGGAGAGGCGTTAACCACCTATCAGGCATTACAGCGATTGCTGGCGGCTGATTTTGTTGAAGTTCAGGCTCCGGTTGATGTTCCATTTGTTATTCGTGAAACGGCTAGAAAGCACCAGCACACGGTGGCACAACTGACCGTTTGGCGTAAGCGTTAAAATTAGCCGGCTCAATACTGTTGAGCCGGCACTTAATTATCAGGTTTTTCTCAGAGTTTCCTCAGGCTTTTCAAGTTTCATTTCTGCTTAAACTAAGAGGCTTCTTCAAGCGCCGTTAAAATCGACACTCGTTTCTTTATTCTAATCATCAGGTAGTAGAATCTAACAGTTTCAATGACAAATGAAAGGTAATCAGAATTCACTCCTATAAGAGATAATGAATTATCTTCCCATCATATTTTGCTAATTATAATTTGAATATAATGTGATTTTTTCATGAGTAATTGAGATGTGAAGTAAAAGTAAATTACATGTTTTCATTATCTGATAAAACCCTGAGAATGTGACCTGTGTCCATGGCCCAGGTGGAGCGGATATGATATGTTCCAAATCAACTTATTGGCTCTAGTGATAAATTAACTAAATTTCGATAATTAAAAATTTTTTGATTATCAGATTTAAATTAAGAAAAAACTCTCCTGTACGCAGACTGAATTAAGGATTTTTTATGGCAAGTAATAAAGTGCCCTTGCGAGAGGGGATTTATTATAATTCGACATTTTCGTGTCTGGAGAGCACCGCCGGTGATATTCACCTAACACCCAATGAAAAAAAGATACTTGAAATAATATTGGATAAGCGCGGGCGAAAAGACACCATCATTGACGAAATATGGCATCAAAAAGGCATAGTAGTTAGCGAGTCTAGTTACCATCAGTTAGTGAAAATGTTGCGCAGGAAATTTACAGCCGCGGGTTTACCCTCTTCTTGTCTTAAAACCATACCTCGTTATGGCATTGTGTATGTCAACGAGGCGGTGATAAAACCTGAGTGTTTGCCTGACACCTACCGCTGTCTCCCGACTGCTATCAAGGAGCTGCTTCCTTACGGAGCAGGGGGGATGTCATCACGCAGGCAAATTTTTTTGCCCCGCAATATCTGGGGCACAACAAGTTATCGTCCAGGTATTTTACTGTTTTCATTATATTTACTGCATCTTTATTCATGTTTGCCTTGCTCTCAAACACTTTCTCGTCGAATTACTTCAAGCAAATAAAATATCTCAATCAGGTGAATTATTACATGGCACCTTCGGCGCAGGTATCTGAGGCAATATGGCAGCGAATTGAACAACATATTTTACCAATGACGCGTGAGGTTTATGTTGCATCCAACGGTCCAAAAATGTGGGTAGCCTACTGTGAAAAGAGTATCTATAAGGATGATGTGCCTTGCGCTTACAAACATTTTTCAGTGTACTAATTGCCATAATGGCTTTGGCCTTTGCTGGATACTTTATCAGCGTCAAACTGTTCTTTAATAACCCTTTACCGGATGCGCCTTGCAGTATGGAAATCACTAACGGTGAGTTTATTAACGATCAGTTTAAAAACTACCGATTCAATGGCAGCATCACACTATGGTTAAATTCAAATATGATCACTATTTTTGGCATATATGATACTAGTGAGGGGAAGAAACAGTTGAATCGTAGTCTGCTGCTTGAAAATGTTAAAAGGCAGTCGAATGTAATCACGGCATATGTTAAAACGACTAATATTGCTCCAGGCGACGAGCTACATGGCGTTGGGAGCTTTTTTGCCGCAAAAGATCAGTCTTTAACCTTTCATTTTGAAAAAATTAAACGGGGAGAATATTTAGTCATGATAAATAATAATTGGGTATCTCTCTGCAAAGAGCATTGAACTAAAATTGCAATATTGGTCTTCGTTAAGTATTGGTTATTTAAAATAATTTAAAGTTTTCACTTAATACGAAAATTGCAGGGTGATTCTCCGTAAAATTTTAAAAAGGCGCGGCGCATTCCTTTAACTCCGGAAAATCCACACAGGCTAGCGATTTTGTCCAGCGAGAGTCTCCCTTGAATCACGTGATTTCGAGCGACCTCGGCACGAATCTGCGCGATGGCTTTAGCCGGAGATGTGCTGGTTTCTTCTTTAAAAAGTCGACTAAATTGTCTGGCACTTAAATTAGCAAGCTCTGCTAATTGTGTAATGGTGACTGTATTACAAAGATTTTGCCTGATATAACGTAGCGACAAGTTTATTCTTTCACTATTACCGTGGCAGGAAAAATTCTCCAGCACCGCAAGTTGACTGTTATTTTCATATTTATTAAACAATCGTTCAACGATATTCATCAATTGCATTGCCTCGGCCGCCCCTGACTCTTCCTCGATAAACGTTAATATAAGATCAATTCCAGCCCAGTGCCCGCTAGCGGCCCAAACATGGTTGTTAAATATCAGCACAGATTCCTTTTTGAAATTTACATTTGGCATTGCGCTATCAAAAGTCGAAAGATGATAAAGTTTTGCTTCCTCTTCCAGAGAGGCCAGAAAAAAAAGTGGAGATGTCAGGCCCTTGATTGTCACAGGTTCTATACCGAGATATTTTACTTTATGATTACTGTCATTTTGCAGATCAGCGGATGCAGCGTTATTCCATGCAGGATGAAAATTTTCTAAATTCTCCATGATAAACAAACTATTAAGCATTATAAGGCTTTTGCTGGTCGTTATGCTAGATTCAACAGGAAGCTGGCAGGCGCTATAAACAGTACCGCCCTTTGATGATAATAGAATAAGCTGATAGCGTTTCTTCTTCATCCTTATTGAGTTTGCTAAATCGAGTACGGCAGATAACCGCGAAAGAGTTAACATATTAAATCCATTAGAAATAAAACAGCCTATTTTTTTCATTGTGGGCGCTCTGATAAGCTCAAATCATCCAGTATGAGTGACTTGTTTATTTACGTTTGAAGTTAAATTAAATAATAAACAGTTATTCCAATAAGCTGTTATTTTTATTTGGCTGATCATAATGTGGAATGACTCATCCCGTCAATATTGAAGGCGCTACCTGTTTGCTATATTTATTTATCCTGTTGTGGTTTGGTTTATCAATGTGCGCATCATCACGCAATAATATATAAATCTCGGCAATAATAACTTTGCAATGATAACGCAAACATATCGTTAAAATTTTCACTATGCTTGGAGAGATTCTTGGCTTTGGTTAGTTTGAACGAATTAATAAAAAACTCACCATGACTATTTGACAGTATTTTTATCACCACAAAAGGAGTTCATCCGGTATGTCTAATTTCTTCATGAACGACCGCAAGACGCTGATTAATGACGTAATTGAAGGGGTGATCTTAACCTCACCTTTCAAGAATCTAGCCAAATTGGATGTAGACTCAGCGATTCGTGTCGTGGTCAGAAGCGACTGGGATAAAAAGAAAGTAGCGCTAATCTCTGGTGGTGGTTCTGGGCATGAACCTGCTCACGTTGGTTTTGTTGGTAAAGGCATGCTAACTGCTGCGGTATGCGGTGACGTATTCGCTTCACCGAGTGTTGATGCTGTGTTGAATGCGATTGTTGCAGTCTCTGGCGACGCCGGATGTTTACTGATTGTGAAAAACTACACCGGTGATCGTCTCAACTTTGGTCTGGCGGCTGAAAAAGCTAAACACCTCGGCTATAAAGTCGATTTAGTGATGGTGTCTGATGACATTGCTTTGCCAGATAATAAGCAGCCGCGCGGTATTGCCGGCACAGCTCTAGTGCATAAAGTCGCGGGTTATGCGGCCGAGCAGGGCAAGTCGTTGGAAGAGGTGACTAAAATCGCTCAGCAAGCCATTGATGCCACCTCGAGCATCGGCGTTGCCATGCACGGTTGTAATTTGCCGGGTGGAGATGACGAAGAAGATGAGAGCGATCGTATCGCTGCCGGTCACGTTGAGTTAGGTCTTGGAATTCATGGTGAACCGGGTGTGTCAGTTTTGAAAACACACAATAGCCAAAAAATAGTTAAAACACTGGTCGAATTGCTGCAAAAAGAGCTGAAGAAAAGCCACAAAGTTGCGGTGCTGATTAACAATCTTGGCGGCGTTTCACCGCTGGAGATGAATCAGATCACCAAAGAGCTAGTACATTCTGACCTCGCGAGCGCCATCAAGTATCTCATAGGCCCTGCTGCTCTGGTGAGCGCGTTGGATATGAAAGGTTTCTCACTCTCAACCATCGTGCTGAACAAGGACATTGAAGAAGCTTTATTGGCAGAGGTTGAAGCCTCGGGCTGGCATCCGCTGGTCAAACTCGAGAAATTGCCACTACAGAAGGTTAAATTAATCAGCCAGAAAGTGAAGATCAAAGCTTCGAGCAATGCAACGGTTGGCAACATTGTGAAAGTGATTACAGAAACACTGATTTCGCTGGAAGGTGAATTGAACAAGCTCGATGCCAAGGTGGGAGATGGCGATACCGGCTCGACTTTTGCGTCGGGCGCCAAAGATATTCTCGAACTCAACGAAGGCAACAAACTGCCACAGGACGATTTCGCATCGTTGTTCGCGGTTGTCGGCGATCGTCTGGCGACAGTGATGGGCGGCTCGAGCGGCGTATTGATGTCGATATTCTTTACCGCTGCCGGGCAGAAAGTTGGCGAGCAAGAATCGCTTGCCCAGTCCCTGCTGTTTGGCCTGGAGCGCATGAAGCATTACGGTGGGGCTGATTTGGGCGATCGCACGCTAATCGATGCTTTACAGCCAGCTTTGGAAGCGTTGGATAAAAAAACAGGAGATTTAGCCGGTGCAGCCAATGCAGCGGCCAAAGGAGCCAAAGACACCGCGAGCATGAAAAAAGCCAACGCCGGTCGGTCCTCATATCTCAACAGTGACAGTCTGAAAGGGGTGAAAGATCCTGGCGCGGTAGCGGTTGAACACGTCTTTGCTGCGTTATTGGCACTGCATAAATAACTGGGACAGTTTAATGAGCCGAGACATGAGCAGTCCTGGCATAGATTGACATTTTTGTGCTCTCAAAACGCCTGATGCCCTTGCATCGGGCGTTTTGTTGTTTCGCCCTGCACTAGATAATAGCTAATATATTCAAATAATTGGCTATAAATTGTATCTGCGCCAATTTTGATGGCGTTCTAACGGGGTCTCAGGAATGTCACTTTTTGCTTCTCTCTCAGGGTGCCAATCACAGTTATTTATAAAACATAATGCTAATTGCACAAAAAGCATTCAACAAACGGATGCGCGATGAGAAAAGTTGCTATATGCTACTAGTTATCATTATCAGTTAGCGTGGGACAGCAGCATGATTGCAGCAATAGTTACGGCGTGTGGATTGTGGGGAGTGAGTTGGTCTTTTGGCAAGCGTTTGTCTAGCGGATGGGGCGTGTTATTACCTTGTGCACTGCTGCCCGTTTTAGCGCTGGCAAATCTGTCGTTGGATCATCTGAAGTATCTGGTGATTATCGCGATGCTGGCGACGCTTATCATGTTGTTCCACAGCAAACTGAGACATTACTTGTTGCTGCCGTCATTTATGGCATTGGCTGGCGGACTGGCTGCTGTGTCGGTAAACTTTAATTTGATGTGAAAAAGAGAGCTGAGCTTTAGTAAAATTTTTTTTCAGAAATAAAAAGATGATTTTTAACGTCTTGAGTTGAAGAGAGATTCTTGCGGAGAGTAAGGCGAGTGTTTTGAAGCTGTTGTATTTTAAAACAATAGTATTTAAAGCAATGGTATTTTGAAGCTATTGTAAGAGTCATCTGGTGCGAAGAGAGGGACTTGAACCCTCACGTCCGTAAGAACACTAACACCTGAAGCTAGCGCGTCTACCAATTCCGCCACCTTCGCACAAATGATTACTTACTTGCGATAATTCTGTTTCTTTTGGCATCTGCGATACAAACACATTGGTGCGAAGAGAGGGACTTGAACCCTCACGTCCGTAAGAACACTAACACCTGAAGCTAGCGCGTCTACCAATTCCGCCACCTTCGCAACGTTCTGCGTTGTACTGTTTACTGCCTATGGTTGTTTGGTGCGAAGAGAGGGACTTGAACCCTCACGTCCGTAAGAACACTAACACCTGAAGCTAGCGCGTCTACCAATTCCGCCACCTTCGCAAACCGTTTCTTAACGTATAAAACATCGTCTATACGAGTAAGCAACCACGGGGCCGAATTCTAGAGATTTTAGCGAGGGCGTCAATAGTTATTTCATTGAAAGGCGATGATTGCTGTAAAAAAGCGCAGTTTTCGCCCGAATAGCAGGATATTCAAGCGGATGATCTGCTTGTCGTTGGTTTTATAGGCGTTTTTTGATCGCCGACTTTACTTGTTTATAATCGTGAAAACAGTTCAATAAGCCAGTCGAGCAGCACTCGGACGCGCGGCGCCAGAAAACGCCCAGGTGGATACATAATGTACAGCGGCATGGGCGGCGGAGTGAAACCAGGAAGCACCTCAATCAATTCTCCACGCGAAATATCCCCCGCGACGACACGTCGTGAGGTCTGAATCAGCCCAAATCCAGATTTTGCGGCTGCAATGTAGGCGTCTGCGCCGCTCACGGTCAGCGTGTGATCCATCATTACCTGCTGGACTTTCTTGTTGATAACAAATTCAAGATGCGATTCGGGGCGTTGGTGGGCAAAAAAATAAGCTACGGCCCGATGCTGCTTAAGATCAGCAATGTTGACGGGCACGCCGTAGCGCTGCAAATAATCCCTCGAGGCACAGGTAATCTGCTCCAGCATGGCGATAGGTCGCGACTGAAGATTCTCGTTTTCCGCAGGCCATGCGCGGATCACGCAATCGACACCCTGATGCAGCAGATCAACCGCATTATCATTAGCGCTGACGGTAAGGCTTATCAGCGGATAGCGCGCGGAAAACTCTTGTAGCGCGGGCAGCACGATTTCACGCGCCGCAGAATGGGGCATATCAATGCGTACATGGCCTTCAGGCTGTGCCTGATGGTGCGCAAACAGATTATGCGCCTCGTCGAATGCCGCCAGCAGTTGCAGACAGCGCTGATAATATTGCTCGCCTTCCTCGGTAATTTTCACCTGTCGCGTGGTTCGCAGAAAAAGTCGCACCCCAAGACGCTGCTCGAGCATCTTTAAAGTGGTGCTTACCGTGGCGCGCGGTAAATCGAGATCTTCTGCCGCGCGTGTAAAGCTGCCCAACTCTGTTATGCGGGTAAAAATCCGCATCGCCTGAATCTGATCCACGCTGGTTTCTCATTGTTTGCGATTTCTGAACAGTGTTGCACAGATTAGCGGATTTATCTTTGAGCGGTAAACAACCAAACTGATTTTCATCGACGGAACAATCAGAGGGAATAAACATGCAACAACGTCAATTAGGCAAAAACGGTCCAATGGTCTCGGCGCTGGGTTTAGGCTGCATGGGGATGAGCGAATTTTACACCGGCAATATGGACGAGAAAGAGTCGCTGGCGACGCTGGACCGCGCGCTTGAGCTAGGGGTGACCATGCTTGATACCGCCGACATGTATGGCCCTTATACCAATGAGGAACTGCTGGGCAGAGCATTGCAGGGGCGTCGCAATCAGGTATTCCTGGCAACCAAGTTTGGCATCGTCCGTGACCCGACGAATCCTCATGCCAGAGGCACAAACGGACATCCGGACTACATTCGCAAGTCAGTGGAAGGTAGCCTAAAACGCCTGCAAACCGATGTCATTGACCTTTATTATCAGCATCGCGCCGATCCTGCTGTACCGATTGAAGATACCATTGGCGCGCTGGCGGATTTAGTGCGTGAAGGTAAAATCCGTTATATCGGCTTGAGTGAGGTGGGTACCGCCACGCTGGAGCGGGCGCACGAGGTGCATCCAATTAGCGCGCTGCAAACAGAATACTCGCTGTGGAGCCGCGACGTGGAAGAAAGCATCCTGCCAGCCTGTGAGCGTCTGGGGATTGCCTTTGTGCCTTACAGCCCGTTAGGCCGCGGTTTTTTGACTGGCACCATTCGTTCACCTGAAGATTTAGCCGACAATGATTTCCGCAAACATAATCCGCGTTTTCAGGGGGATAATTTCGAAAAAAATCTGCAGTTGGCGGATAAAGTGGCCGAACTCGCCAGCGAGAAAGGCGTGAAGCCTTCCCAGCTGGCGTTGGCGTGGGTATTGGCACAGGGGGAAAATATTGTGCCAATCCCGGGAACAAAGCGTCGTATTTATCTTGAAGAGAACATCGCCGCGCTTGATGTCATCCTGAATGAAGCCGAACTCGCGGCGATCGAAGCTGCTTTTCCTCTGCACTCTGCTTCTGGTCAGCGGTATGCGGCAGAGATGATGCGTATTCTTGGCAATTCCTAGCTATATCTTTCGAGCTACAGGCGCGTTCGCTGTCCTCAGTCGCCCCGGTCACTTACCGATGTAAGCTCCCGGGGACTTCTTCAGTTGCTGCCTTCCTGTCGCTCGAAATCTATAAGCTATTGTCGCTATATCTTCCAAACACAGGTGTGTTCGCTGTCTTCAGTCGCCCCGGTCACTTACTGATGTAAGCTCCCGGGGACTTCTTCAGTTAATGCCTTCCTGTCGCTCGAAATCTATAAGCTATTGTCGCTATATCTTTCAAACACAGGTGCGTTCGCTGTCCTCAGTCGCCCCGGTCACTTACCGATGTAAGCTCCCGGGGACTTCTTCAGTTGCTGCCTTCCTGTCGCTCGAAATCTATAAGCTATTAACTTTCAGATTATTAACGCTTTTTCTTTTTATCGTCGCGCGGCGGACGGCCACGGGTGGCTTCGTACACTTTGAAACGGCCGTTCTGCGCCAGTACTTCATGGTTACCGAAGGTAGCGTCTAAAAGCGCTGCATAAGGCAGGAAGGCGTTAGCCACGATACGCAGTTTACCGCCAATATTCAGGTGGTTAACTGCGCCGCGGATCAGCTGCTCGGAAGCGTGCAGGCTGGTTTGCAGGCCTTCGTGGAAAGGCGGGTTCGAAATGATCATGTCGAAACGGCCTTTGATGTCGGAATAGACATTACTGGCAATCACTTCGCCGGTTAGCCCGTTGGCTTCAAGCGTAGCGCGGCTTGCGGCCAGCGCGGCGGCACCGACATCACTGAGGGTGACTTTCATTTTTGGCGAATAAGTTGCCAGCACAGAAGCCAGCACGCCGGAACCGCTGGCGATATCCAACACTTTGCCTTTAATTGGCTCTTCAAAGCTGTTGAGCAGCAGCAGGCTGCCGCTGTCCAGACCTTCTCGGCTGAATACGCCTGGCAGGGTTTTGATGGTGACTTCTTCGACCATATAAGTCTGCCACCAGTCTTCGGCGTCGAACTCTGGCTGCTTTTCCAGACGGCCATGATAGAGGCCACAGCGGCGGGCGCTGTCAATTTTATCCAGCTGGCAGAACTCAGACAGGATTTCTTCCGCACTGCGCACGCCGCTGCGGTTTTCACCGACCACGAACACGTCAATGCCCAGTGGCAGGGTAGAAAGCAGGTTGAACAGCTGGAACTTGGCTTCCTGCTTGCTCTTCGGCCAGTAATAAATCAGCAAATCGCTGGCAGCGATAAACTCGGCATCCGCCACCAGACCAAACTGCACGTCATCTTTCAATGAAGCGCTGAGCATTTGCCAGTGGTGATATTGATTGGTATGGACTCGCACGTTTTCAGCATCGAAATCGGCTGGCAGGTCATCTTGTAAATCGCCGGCGAACAGTACGCGGCGGCCGGTAAAATCATCGCTGTGGCGCAGTATGACTTCACTGGCCGGGGTTAATGCTGACATCAGATAAGGCTCCTCAGGAATATGGGCGGCATTATAGAGGTTTATTGGCGCAGGTTCGATGTGTTTGCTAGCATAGCGCGCTATAAGAGTCGCCAACGGGCAGGAAAAAGCATGGCTTCAAGACGAGACTGGCTATTACAGCAGCTGGGAATAACCCAGTGGACGCTGCGTCGCCCCACGGTTTTACAAGGTGAAGTGGCCGTCAGTCTGCCGGACCAGACAAAGCTGCTAATTGTTGCCGACGTGCTGCCGCTGGAAGGCGATTTATTGGTAAAAGACGTGATCCGCAGCCTCAATCTGCACGATTCGCAGGTTTATTGCCTGCAAACGGAGCAGGTCGCGATGCTGCCGGAAGACACGCACTGCAATACCTGGCGACTGGGCATTAGCGAACCGTTAACGGTCGCGGGTGCGCAGTTATCTAGCCCGGCGCTGGCCGAGCTTTCTCAAGACGCTGGAGCCAAACGCGCGCTCTGGCAGCAGATTTGTGAAAATGAACAACATTTCTATCCTGACCCCCGCGGATCTGACGCGCGCCTTTGAGATTGAACAGGCCAGCCACGCCTTTCCCTGGAGTGAAAAAACGTTTGCGACTAATCAGGGCGAACGTTATATCAATCTCAAGTTAGAACAGCAGGGCAAAATGGTAGGTTTTGCGATTGTGCAGACCGTGCTGGACGAAGCCACGCTGTTTAATATTGCCATTGATCCCGCCTATCAACGGCAGGGATTGGGGCGTATTTTGCTCGAAGAAATTCTCGCTCAGCTTGAAACTCGCGACGTGTTTACGCTTTGGCTGGAGGTTCGCGCTTCCAATCGTGGGGCAATTTCGCTGTATGAGAGTATGGGATTCAACGAGGTTTCGATTCGCCGTAATTACTATCCAGCGGCCTCCGGGCGCGAAGATGCCATTATCATGGCATTGCCGATTGGCTGAAAAAGCGGGCATTGCGCCCGCTTGTTGCTTTCTTGAATTTGGAAAATTATTCGTGGCCGTGGCTTCTGTGTTTGGTTACCAAGCCTAGCATCAGACACATCACGAATACCACCAGATACAGGCCGTTGGCGGTTGCCAGTGCTGCGTGAGCACCGCTTTTTGCCACAATCGGGCCGGTAACCACAAAGGTTAACATGGTGCCAACGGTGCCGCAGGTCAGGATAAAGTTAACCAGTTTTGGCGAAGATACTTTGGTCTGCAAAGAGCCTAAAGTAATGATTGTGGTGTAAATCGCGCTTGAAACAAAGCCCAAAGCCAAAATCGCGTAGGTCAGATGATCGACGTTGGTAGTTGAGATAAACAGGTACATCGCCACGGTTGCCAGCAGAGTTAACAGGGTCACGATGCGCTGCAAGTCGAAGAAGCGCAGCACCACGCTAAACACCCACATACCAATCATATAAGACAGCCAGAAATCGCTGACCAGCTTGCCTGCCTGATTGATGTCGAGGTTAAAGGTTTTCGTAACGTATTCCGGTACCCACTGAATAAAGCCCAGCTGGCCAAGGATGTAACACAGCGCAGCAATCGACAGAAATAATACGCCAACACCCCATTTTTCTTTCTCGACCGGCTTGCTCAGCGTTTCAGCTTTCTTGCCCAGCACCGGGAAATCGGCTATCAGAGTCAGCACAAAAATTGCCAGATACAGCACGCCGATGCAGGCATAGACCCAGTACCAGCCGATGCTTCGCGCCAGCAACATGCCCGCCACTACCGGGAAAGTCATTCCCGCCATGCTAAAGAATGAGTCAGTAAACAGCAGACGCGACCCGCGCTGACGCCCTTCATAAATGCTGGTAATAAGGAAGGTGCCAATCGACATTGTAATGCCGCTCACCACTCCAAGCACAAACATGCACAGCGAAAATACGCTGATATTTTTGCTCAGCATGAGTCCAGCCACCGCCAGCACCATCAGCACGAAGCCAAAAATCAGCTGACGCTTCAATGGGATAACTTCCATCAGCCAGGCATTGAGGAAGATAGCAATTAAAATACCGGCATTGAGGAAGGTAAAGGTGTTACTCATGCTGGAAACAGGCAGGCCAAAATATTCAGCAATGTTGCCCATTACCATGCCGGTGACAATCACCAGCGCGCCAGTGAGTCCATAAGAGAAAAAGCTAATCCAGGTGAGAAGCAATCGATTACTTTTAGTCATTTAAGATACATCCTTGTGATGTATAAGAGGTTAAAACCCGCAAAAAGGTTAAATATCAGTGGTCAAGACCACTATTTTGTAGCGATACAACTTTTATTGGCCGATTATCCAGAAAGGCGTAGGCCAGTTTTGTGATGGGACAGGTATTTTTAATGCAAGGAAAAAACTTATGCAAAAAATATATGCGATGTTCATCACATTTTGATGCAAACAGGCTGAACAGGGCACGGATTTTGAGCACAGCCGATCGTGGCAATGACATTTCTGACCAAGATTTTACAGCTCGCGCGCAGTGAATATAAAAGCATTGATTGTCTATCCCTGCCAAATCATAGAAAATAGCCGGCTATAACTTTTATTACCGCTTTGCCTGATGCCGTTCTGGCTTAAAATCAATACCGATGCAGGGCGGACAACCGCAGAAACGTGGAAAAACATGTCTCCTAGTGAATACGCCCTCGAAGTCGCCAAACGTCGCACCTTCGCAATTATCTCGCACCCCGATGCGGGTAAAACCACTATTACTGAAAAAGTGTTGTTATTCGGAAACGCTATTCAGACCGCCGGTACGGTAAAAGGCCGTGGTTCCAATAACCACGCGAAATCCGACTGGATGGAAATGGAAAAGCAGCGTGGTATCTCCATCACCACCTCGGTGATGCAGTTTCCGTATCACAATGCGCTGGTTAACCTGCTCGATACCCCGGGACACGAAGACTTCTCCGAAGATACCTATCGTACTCTGACCGCCGTTGACTGCTGTCTGATGGTTATCGACGCCGCAAAAGGCGTTGAGGATCGAACCCGTAAGCTGATGGAAGTCACCCGTCTGCGCGATACCCCGATCCTGACCTTTATGAACAAGCTTGACCGCGACATTCGTGACCCTATGGAAGTGATGGACGAAGTTGAGCGCGAGCTGAAAATCGCCTGTTCACCGATTACTTGGCCTATCGGCTGCGGCAAACTGTTCAAGGGTGTTTATCACCTCTATAAAGATGAAACTTATCTTTATCAGACGGGTAAAGGTCACACGATTCAGGAAGTTCGCATTGTTAAAGGGTTAAGCAATCCTGATCTCGATGCTGCCATTGGTGAAGAGCTGGCGATTCAGCTGCGTAGCGAGCTTGAGCTGGTGCAGGGTGCATCGCACGAATTTGACCACGAAGCCTTCCTCAGCGGCGATTTGACCCCAGTTTTCTTCGGCACCGCGTTGGGTAACTTTGGCGTTGATCACATGCTCGACGGTCTGGTGGAGTGGGCGCCTGCGCCTCAGCCACGTAATACCGACGTGCGTGAAGTCGTGGCCGCCGATGAGAAATTCACCGGCTTCGTGTTTAAGATTCAGGCCAACATGGACCCGAAACACCGTGACCGCGTGGCGTTTATGCGCGTCGTTTCTGGTCGATACGAAAAAGGCATGAAACTGCGCCAGGTGCGTACCGGTAAAGACGTGGTAATTTCCGATGCGCTGACCTTCATGGCCGGTGACCGCTCGCACGTTGAAGAGGCCTTCCCCGGCGATATTATCGGCCTGCACAACCACGGTACCATTCAGATTGGCGACACCTTTACTCAGGGTGAAAATATGAAGTTCACTGGTATCCCGAACTTTGCTCCTGAATTGTTCCGCCGCATTCGTCTGCGTGACCCGTTGAAGCAGAAGCAGTTGCTTAAAGGTCTGGTTCAGCTGTCTGAAGAGGGCGCGGTGCAGGTGTTCCGTCCGCTGATTAACAACGACCTGATCGTTGGCGCGGTGGGTGTGCTGCAGTTTGAAGTCGTGGTTGCGCGACTGAAAAGTGAATACAACGTTGAAGCAATTTACGAATCAGTAAACGTTTCAACGGCGCGCTGGGTTGAATGCTCTGACGTGAAGAAATTTGAAGATTTCAAGCGCAAGTGTGAAGTGAATCTGGCGTTGGACGGGGGTGATAATCTCACTTACGTTGCTCCATCAATGGTTAACCTTAACCTGACAAAAGAGCGTTATCCTGAAGTCGATTTCCGTAAAACGCGTGAGCATTAATTTGCTTTACGATGCCCTTTAGCGGCAACTATCGACCAATCAAGACGGCCACTGTGCCGTCTTTTTTTTCGTCATTCGCATCGCAAATTAGTTTCATTTGGAAACTAGTTTGTGCGTTTTTAGCGCTTTTTAGCCTAAAAATAGCCCATAATGCTCAGACTTATCTGTATTACAGGTAAATAACCTATTCTTACTACAGTTTTGCTCATCGTCGGCTATATTTAATAAACGCACAACGAAGGGCAGTGGTAAACGCTGGTCTTTTGATACTAAGTAGAGACTTGTGCTGAGTTGTTAATTCATTACAGCTTAAATATCACAGTGATGTGGTCACAGTAAAAGCTTAAAGTCGTCACGACCATGTGACGGAAACAGCTCTCAGATTATGAGCTGCCAAACTGTTAAGGAAGAAATCGATGAAAAAGTCTAATTTTGCATACTCAATGATGGCTGTAGTTCTGGGTACCGCCCTGATGAGCGGTAGCGCGTTGGCTGCTTCGACAGATAGCACAACGGATTCTGCGGGTGCAAAAATCGATAGCTCCATGAGTAAAGTTGATAGCTACATGAGCGATAGTGCAACCACCGCTAAAGTAAAAAGCGCACTGGTAGATGATAAAGCGATCAAAAGTACTGATATTTCAGTCAAAACTAATAAAGGCGTCGTGACGTTGAGCGGTTTCGTCGGTTCTCAGGCCGAAGGTGAACAGGCCGTCGCGGTGGCAACCAAAGTTGAAGGTGTTAAATCCGTCAGCGACAAGCTTCACACCAAAGATAGCAAAACGCAGTCCGTAGGCGGTTATGCGGGTGATACTGCAACCACGACTTCAATCAAAGCTAAACTGCTGGCCGATGACCTTGTGCCTTCACGTATGGTGAAAGTTGAAACCACCGATGGCGTAGTTCAGCTGTCAGGTACGGTAAAAGATCAGGCTCAGTCCGATCGCGCCGAAAGCGTTGCCAAGACCGTGAGTGGCGTTAAGAGCGTCAAGAACGATCTGAAAGTTCAGCCTTAATATCGTTGATTGATAATGTTGCTCATCTCAGCGATGGGCAACATCTGATTACCGAAGTTAGCTGAAGAATGTCTTAAGCACCACGAGTCACAAAAAAAGAATACTGACGGATTATTTACGTGAAAAATCACTGGGTTTCCGTCCATTTTTGAAATTCCGAGCTATCTTTAATACTGTACTTCAAATAAATGTATCTACAGTTATCAACCGTTATTCAGGACGCATTACATCAGCGAATAACGGACGAAAATTTAATATAGGGTAAGGAGAAGCTTATGTTTCGTTGGGGTATTATATTTCTTGTCATCGCGTTAATCGCGGCAGCGTTGGGCTTCGGTGGACTGGCAGGTACAGCGGCCTGGGCTGCAAAAGTAGTCTTCGTAGTCGGTATCATTCTGTTCCTGGTCAGCCTGTTTACCGGCCGTAAGCGCTTATAGCCCTTATAGAGTTTCAGGCAGTGATACTGTTTAAAAGATAAATTATTTATCTGATATATCCCGGAGATTAATAAAGAGTAACGTTATTAAAGGCACAGGGAAGTACAAGGAAGAGCCTGACGTTATTTTTTAGCCCTGACAATGAATGGCGGGGCAAATGGTTAACAGGAAGTAACGATTTAATCTCCGGGATTTTGCAAGAACATTACCGATCGGGAAAAGACGGAGTATGCTCATCATAGAATCAATATTGTTGAGGAACCTCTGTTGGGATATAGAATTCCGGTCACGCTGGGAAATATCGAACCCCTGGCTTATAAACCCTATTTACCTGGTAAAATCGCACTGGTTTGTGAGGGCGGTGGCCAACGGGGTATTTTCACCGCAGGCGTGCTCGACGAATTTCAACGGGCGGGCTTCAATCCATTCGATCTTTTAATCGGCACTTCTGCCGGTGCTCAAAACCTTTCTGCTTATGTTTGTGGTCAAGCTGGCTATGCTCGGCGGGTAATCACACGTTATACCACCAGTCCGCAATTTTTTAATCCTCTACGTTTTGTACGTGGCGGACACCTCATTGATCTCGATTGGTACATCGACGCTATCTCCAAAAGTATGCCGCTGGCCATTGATTCGGCTGAGAAATTGCTGATCGACGGACGTGAATTTCTGATGTGTGCCTGCCGTAGCGACGATTACACCCCAAATTATTTTGCCCCAACGCGTGAAAGCTGGCTGCCAGTCATTAAAGCTTCGAGTGCGATCCCCGGTTTTTACCGCATGGGCGTTGATCTCGACGGAGTCAGCTATCAGGATGGCGGGATCAGTGATGCAATTCCGGTCGAAGAGGCCTATCGCCGCGGAGCCGACACAATTGTGGTGATCCGCACCGTACCTTCTGCAATGTTTTATACGCCGCAGTGGATGAAGCGTATGGAGCAGTGGCTGAGTGAAAGCAGCCTGCAACAGTTGGTGCATATGGTGCAGCATCACGAGCAAAGCTATTACCGTATTCAGCAGTTTATCGAGAATCCGCCGGGCGACCTGCGTATCTTCGAGATTTTCCCGCCGAAACCGTTGGCGAGTCATGCTCTAGGTAGCCGTTTACCGGCGCTGAATCAGGATTATCATTTGGGTCGCCGCTGTGCGCGCTATTTCCTGTCGATTGCTTCACACTGGTTGTTGCCGCGTGAAAAAGATCGGCCGATGCCAATCATGACGCCGCGTCCGATCAGAAGGCCGAGCATTATTGTGCCGCCAACTGTCTCGCCAGAAATCGAGCTGCCGGTCAGTGCTGCCGCGAATCAGTCTGATTTGAATCAGCGCGAGTCTATTGAGGTTGATCAGATTTTGCCTGACCAGATTGCGTTGGCCGATATCAATCTCGATAATACGGTTCGTCCCGCTCTTAGCGCCTTTAAGGATGAAGCTGCGCGGGTGGTTATCAGCCCGATAGCAGACAGCGTGGTTGCCGATCCGCCATTTAAGGTTGAGCCCACCGTGGCCGCCAAAGGAATAGAAGGAGAAGGGGACAAGTTGTGAAGCCGGATTTTATCGATACCCACTGCCATTTTGATTTCCCCCCGTTCACCGGTAATGAGACACACAGCCTGCAACTCGCCGGAGAAGCAGGAGTGAATCAATTGATTGTGCCTGCGGTAGAAGCCGATCGCTTTGAGCGAATATTGATGCTAGCCAAAGATCATCCCCAGGTCTTTGCCGCTCTGGGCCTGCATCCTATCTGTATTGAGCGTCACAACGAAGCCTCTCTGGCGAGCCTGACCGAACATCTTGCAACGCGAGACAATAAGCTGGTGGCGATTGGCGAAACCGGGCTGGATTTATATATGGAAAATCCCGATTTCGAGAAGCAGCAATGGCTGCTGAAAGAGCAATTCAAGCTGGCAAAACTGCATGACCTGCCGCTAATCCTGCATTCACGGCGTACCCACGACCCGCTTTCTGCCATGCTGCGTAAAGCCCACTTGCCCGCAACTGGAGTGGTGCACGGATTCGCGGGGAGTCTTTCTCAGGCTCAAGCCTTTGTGCGCCTTGGTTTTGCAATCGGCGTAGGTGGCACTATCACTTATGAAAGGGCGCACAAAACCCGGCAAGTCATGGCGCAACTGCCGCTGTCGTGTTTATTGCTGGAAACTGACGCCCCCGATATGCCATTGCAGGGTTTTCAAGGCCAGCCAAATCGCCCGGAGCGCGCGGCGCAAGTGTTTAAGACGCTGTGTGAGTTAAGGGCTGAATCTACAGAAGAAATTGCTGATGCGCTGATGAAAAACACACGGCGAGTGTTCAATCTTCTAACTTAAATGTTATTTAAATAACATTCTCCTCGAGATTTTTTTCCACGCCCAATACGGATTTTTATTATATTCCTGTGAGTGATATCTCGGCTATTGCCTTAAATGTTATTTAAATAACATCGCGCATTGAGTTACTATTCTCTCTATCAAGAGTTATCCCTCGATTTACAGTTGTCATGCCACAGTTGTCATGGTTGAGGTATACACTTTTATCACTGCCCAAGACTGGGCAAACGGCCTCTAAATGTGATTTAGATCTCATTTTTTTGAGTAACGTTGCAATCAATTTTCATTTTGTGTGAAATACTGCACACCATAAATGGCGCAAACCTGTTCAAATAGTCTCAACAGGTGGGTGATTGCCTCTGTCTGCTCGCCAAAATGAGGGAGTGTTTCTGGCGTATTCAGTCAAAACATTTGCGGCTGTATGCACAGCGCTGACGGCCTGTCAGAACTGAAATTTTGGAGAGTTATATGACTGATTTAACCGCAGCGGCGCAGCGTGCGCTGAGTCTGATGGATTTGACCACCCTGAACGATGACGATACCGATGCCAAAGTGATTGCCTTGTGCGAAATGGCGAAAAGCCCGGCTGGCAACACGGCCGCAATCTGTATTTATCCGCGTTTTATTCCGATTGCTCGCAAAACGCTGCGCGATCAGGGCACTCCAGAGATACGCATCGCCACGGTGACTAACTTCCCGCACGGCAACGATGATATCGAGATTGCCGTCACCGAGACCCGCGCGGCGATTGCCTATGGCGCTGATGAGGTTGACGTGGTGTTCCCTTACCGCGCGCTGATTGCCGGTAATGAAAAGGTCGGATTCGAATTAGTTAAACAGTGTGCCGAAGCCTGTCATGCCGCCAATATTTTGCTGAAAGTGATCATCGAAACCGGTGAGCTGAAGCAGGAATCGCTAATTCGCAAAGCTTCCGAGATTGCGATTGGCGCGGGTGCAGACTTTATCAAAACGTCGACCGGTAAAGTGCCGGAAAACGCCACGCTGCAAAGCGCCGAGCTGATGCTCCAGGTGATTAAAGACATGAACGTTGCTCAGTCGGTGGGTTTCAAACCGGCGGGTGGCGTGAAAACTGCTGAAGATGCCGCGCAATATCTGGCGCTGGCCGATAACATTCTTGGTCGCGAATGGGCCGATACCCGCCATTTCCGTTTTGGTGCCTCAAGCCTGTTGGCGAGTCTGCTGACCACGCTGGGACATCAGGGGCAGAAATCCGGCAGCGGTTACTGATTGCTATGGATCGGGGCGGCGATGCTGGCCCCGATTTGTCTTACGTTGATGATTTCCTTTTCGTATCCAAATTAGGGTGAGAACGTGGCATCTGTGCAAAAAACCTTTCTGGCTCAAGAAATAATTCGTAAAAAACGTGACGGGTTGCCGCTCAGTGAAGAAGAGATCCGCTTCTTCATTAATGGTGTTCGTGACAGCAAAGTCTCTGAAGGGCAAATTGCCGCGCTGGCAATGACCATTTATTTCAATGACATGAACATGGATGAACGCGTGGCGCTGACGATGGCAATGCGTGATTCCGGTACGGTACTGAGCTGGAAACATTTGTCGCTGAACGGACCGATTGTTGATAAGCATTCCACTGGCGGCGTGGGCGATGTTACTTCGCTGATGCTGGGACCGATGGTGGCGGCGTGCGGCGGCTATATCCCGATGATCTCCGGTCGCGGCCTGGGTCATACCGGCGGGACGCTCGATAAACTCGAGAGTATTCCGGGGTTTGATATTTTCCCCGATGACGATCGTTTTAGAAAAATTATTCAGGACGTCGGCGTGGCGATTATTGGCCAGACCAATTCGCTGGCACCGGCGGACAAGCGTTTTTACGCTACCCGCGATATTACCGCCACGGTCGATTCGATTCCGCTGATCACCGCCTCAATACTGGCGAAGAAATTAGCTGAAGGATTGGATGCTCTGGTGATGGATGTCAAAGTCGGCTCCGGGGCATTTATGCCAACCTATGAGCTGTCGCAGGATCTGGCACAGGCCATTGTAGACGTCGCCAACGGTGCAGGATGTAAAACCACTGCGTTGCTGACTGACATGAATCAGGTGCTGGCTTCCAGCGCGGGTAACGCGGTTGAAGTGCGTGAAGCCGTGCGCTTCCTCACCGGTGAGTATCGTAGCCCGCGTCTGCTTGAAGTGACGATGGCGCTGTGTGTCGAGATGCTGTTATCAGCCGGACTGGCGAAGGACGACGCCGAAGCTCGCGGTAAACTGCAAGCGGTGCTGGACAACGGTCGCGCGGCAGAAATCTTTGGCAGAATGATTGCGGCACAAAAAGGCCCAATCGACTTTATTGAAAATTACGATCGCTATTTGCCTCAGGCAACCTTGAGTAAAATGGTGTATTCGGAGCGGGCCGGGATTGTTGGCGCGATGGACACCCGAGCTCTTGGACTCAGCGTGGTGGCCTTGGGCGGCGGGCGTCGCCGTGCCACCGACGCAATTGATTATAGCGTTGGGTTAACGCAAATGGCGCGTATCGGCCAGCAGATCGATACTCAGCAGCCGCTGGCAATGATTCACGCCAACAGTGAAGAGGCGTGGCAACAGGCCGCGGAGGCAGTGCGTGCAGCGGTAGTACTCAGTGACGTGGCTCCGCAAGACCTGCCTGTAGTCTATCGCCGTATCAGCTAGCGCGATTGGCCTCGTTAACCCATTCATCAAAAGCGGTGCTTTAATGGCCGCTTGCAACGCGTAGTAATGCGCAGGAGAGCAAAATGAAACGTACATTTATCATGATGTTGGACTCATTTGGAATTGGCGCCAGTGAAGATGCCGAACGCTTTGGTGACGTGGGTTCCGACACGCTGGGCCATATTGCTGCGGCCTGTGCCCGTGGTGAAGCCGATGTTGGCCGCAAAGGGCCGTTGCACCTGCCGAACATGACGGCGCTGGGCCTGGCGAAAGCCGCCGAAGCTTCGACCGGTCATTTCCCGGAAGGCATGGATCCCGATGCTAAAATCATTGGCGCTTATGCTTATGCCAGCGAGCTATCATCCGGTAAAGATACGCCGTCAGGTCATTGGGAAATCGCCGGAGTGCCGGTATTGTTCGACTGGGGCTATTTCTCGGATGTGGAAAACAGTTTCCCGCAAGCGCTGCTCGACAAGCTGGTAGAGCGCGCCGATCTGCCGGGTTATCTCGGTAACTGCCACTCGTCAGGCACCGTAGTGCTTGATGCTTTAGGCGAAGAACATATGAAAACGGGCAAGCCGATTTTCTACACTTCTGCCGATTCGGTGTTCCAGATTGCCTGTCACGAAGAGACTTTTGGTCTCGAACGTCTTTATGAGCTGTGTGAAATCGCTCGCGAAGAACTGACCGAAGGCGGTTACAACATTGGCCGCGTGATTGCGCGTCCGTTTGTTGGCGACAAAAAAGGTAATTTCGAGCGTACTGGCAACCGTCACGATTTGGCGGTAGAGCCACCGGCGCCGACAATCCTTAAAAAGTTGGTCGACGAGAAACAAGGGGAAGTGGTATCGGTAGGCAAGATTGCCGATATTTATGCCCACGTCGGTATCACCAAAAAAATTAAAGCCACCGGTTTGGACGCTTTGTTTGATGCCACCGTTCAGGAGATGAAGCTGGCGGGCGACAAAACTATTGTTTTCACCAATTTCGTTGATTTCGATTCCTCTTACGGCCACCGTCGCGATGTCGCCGGCTATGCCGCTGCACTCGAATTATTTGACCGCCGTCTGCCAGAGTTATTAGAGCTGGTCAAAGACGAAGACATTATTATTCTGACTGCCGACCACGGCTGCGACCCAACCTGGCGCGGTACCGATCACACCCGTGAACACATTCCGGTGCTGATCTACGGACCAAAAGTGAAACCAGGATCCCTGGGTTATCGCGACACCTTTGCCGATATCGGCCAAACCGTTGCCAGTTATTTTGACCTGTCGCCAATGGAGTATGGAAAATCCATGCTTTAAGACGAATTTTTTGAGAAGATTCGATTCAATTACTCAGAGCAATACCCGTGATATTTTTGATTGCAGCAGGGCGGCAAGTTAGCGCATCTGCAGTTCAAAAGATGAAGGGTCAATAACAAAAGGAATGTTTACTATGGCAACGCCACACATTAACGCAGAAATGGGCGATTTCGCAGACGTAGTCCTGATGCCTGGCGATCCGTTACGCGCTAAACACATTGCAGAAACGTTCCTGGAAGATGTTAAACAGGTCAACGACGTACGCGGTATGCTCGGTTTTACCGGCACTTACAAAGGCCGCAAAATTTCCGTAATGGGTCACGGTATGGGCATTCCATCCTGCTCAATTTATGCGAAAGAGCTGATCACCGAGTTTGGCGTGAAAAAAATCATTCGCGTAGGTTCTTGTGGCGCGGTGCGTGCGGACGTCAAGCTGCGCGACGTGGTTATCGGCATGGGTGCCTGCACCGATTCCAAAGTTAACCGTATGCGTTTCAAAGACCATGATTATGCGGCCATTGCCGACTACGACATGGTGCGTCACGCGGCCGATGCTGCGGCGGCAAAAGGTATCAAAGCGCGTGTTGGCAATATTTTCTCCGCCGACCTGTTCTATTCACCAGACCCGCAAATGTTCGACGTGATGGAAAAGTACGGCATTTTGGGCGTGGAAATGGAAGCCGCGGGTATCTACGGCGTGGCTGCAGAATTCGGTGCTAAGGCGCTGGCTATTTGTACCGTGTCGGATCACATCCGCAGCGGCGAGCAGACTACTGCAGCCGAGCGCCAGACTACCTTCAACGACATGATTGAGATCGCGCTGGAATCCGTGCTGCTGGGCGACAAAGCCTAAGCCGGTTTTACCTCGTGAGTAGTAAAAAAACGGAGGCCAATGAGCCTCCGTTTTCATTGATAACAGCTTGTTTTTCTATTCATTGCTGCCGTTTTATCTATTCATCAATCGATGCCGTGATGATAAAACCTGAAGATATTCTACGATTGGGGCCCGCCAGTTCGTCAGAACTGATGGCTGCCTTGCAGGTTAGTCAGCCTACGCTTTCGCGAAAAATTAAACATGACGCAGCCATTTTAAAAATGGGTAAAGCGAAATCTACCCGTTATGCTCTGCGCAGAAATATCGCTGGCGTGGAAAGTTTTGCAGTCTATCTGGTGAGTGGCCTGACGGCTGAAATCAACCGCCTCGCCTGATTACTTATCTTTATTCTTTTCGTCTTCTTCTTCCGTCGGCTCAACGCTGCGTTGCAAATTGCGATGAGCGGCCTGTACGGCTTCCAGCTCGGCTTCTTCTTCCGGGGTAAGCACCACTTTTTCTTCGACCCTCTCTTCGGCGATAGCAATCACCAGCGGCTCGTTATTGTGCGCCGGCAAGTCGTCGTCTTCGTCTCGCTCTCTTAGGCGGGTACTGGCGGTCAGCAGGAACGGTGACTGTTCCCAACGGCTGCGGCGGCCCTGCAACAGACTGCGGGCGAGGATAATACCAATGGCCAGTGAAAGCAGCATCATCAGGCGCAAAAGGTTGGTCGTGTTATCGACCTGTTTGGCCTCGGTCGCCAGTACGTGGGTATCCAGCGTCATGCGCAGGAAGCCGCTAGGACCGTCTTTATCGCCGATGGGTTGCACTATCTGATGATTGAAATAACTGCCCGCGCGCTTGCCGTCGAGCGCCAAACGATCGCGAACCGGCACTGTCTCGCCTGAATGAGCAATCAACGATCCGTCCAGCTGGTAAACACTGGCATCCAGTATGCGACTCTGATCGGTAAGTTGATTTAAAATAGTAGTAATCTGGGCAATGTCCGCGCCATCATTTTGGCTGTCCATGAGCGGTGCCAACGAGAATGCCACCTGGCGAGCAAGTGTCTGGGTCAACTGTTCGACCTGTTGGGATCGCGCTAATTGGTGTCCTAGGCTAAAATAGGACGCGCCTTGCATTAATAAAACTAATAAAGCCAAGCAAATCAGCACGATAACCGTGCGGTGTCTGCGAAGTTTCAGTTTGGCCTCTGCCATTCTGTTTCCTTAAGGTATTCGACGACTTTAATGTTGCCAGAAGCGTTGGCGATAAGGTAGCTTGATGCGTCGTTTTATCGCGGCCCCTCTGCATTTCGGCAGAGTATTTGCTCTTACAGGAGAAATCATGCCAAACCGTCTGACCTATTGCGATCTTCCTTCCGAGATCCACCAATGGCCGGGACTTCCACTTTCACTCAGCGGTGACGAAGTGATGCCGCTCGATTACCGGGCCGGACACACTGGCTGGCTCCTGTACAGTAGAAAGCTCGACAAACTCAGTATCAGTCGCTTCCAGAGCCAGCTAGGCCGCGCTCTGGTGGTGGTCAGTGCCTGGATGGTCGAAGACTATCAGGTCGTGCGCCTTGCTGGTCCGTTGACGCCAGACGTTTTCGAGCTGGCCGAGCAGTTCGAGTTCGACATCACCCCGCTGCGAAAAGTGCCACACATGCGCACTCCGGGCCTGCTGGTGATGGACATGGATTCTACTGCAATCGAGATTGAATGCATCGATGAAATTGCCAAACTGGCCGGAGTTGGCGAGCAGGTGGCGGAAGTTACCGAACGTGCGATGCGCGGCGAGCTTGATTTTGCGGCCAGTTTACGTCAGCGCGTGGGCACGTTAAAAGATGCCGACGCCAATATTCTACTCAAGGTGCGCGAAACCCTGCCACTGATGCCGGGCCTGCGTAGTATGGTGGCTCGCCTGCAAGAGTTGGGCTGGCACGTGGCTATCGCTTCAGGTGGTTTCACCTACTACGCTGATTACCTGCGCGGCGAGCTGAATCTGGTTGCTGCAGTCGCCAACGAGTTGGAAATCTATGACGGCAAGCTGACAGGTCAGGTGCTTGGGCCTATCGTCGACGCGCAATACAAAGCCGATACCTTGCTGGCGCTGGCCGAAAAACTCGGTATTCCCGTTGAACAGACCGTGGCGATTGGCGACGGAGCAAATGATTTAAAAATGATGTCGGTCGCAGGACTGGGCGTCGCTTTCCACGCTAAGCCGAAGGTCTATGAGCAGGCCGAGGTCTGCATTCGTCATGCCGACCTGATAGGCCTGCTTTGCATTCTTAGCGGCAGCGTGGCGTAATTGATTTAACGGGGCGTTCGCGCTTCAAAACGAGGTAAATTGTGGCAAAAGCAGCAAAACGAGCGTTCGTATGTAATGAATGCGGCGCAGATTATCCGCGCTGGCAGGGGCAATGCAGTGCCTGTCAGGCCTGGAACTCCATTACTGAAATCCGCTTGGCTGCTTCCCCAACCGTGGCTCGTAACGAACGTCTCACCGGCTATGCGGGCGATGCGGGAGTGAGCCGCGTGCAGAAGCTGTCGGAGATCAGTCTCGACGAGACCCCGCGCTTTAGCACCGGTTTTAAAGAATTTGACCGCGTACTGGGCGGCGGCGTGGTGCCGGGCAGCGCGATCCTGATCGGTGGTAATCCCGGTGCGGGTAAAAGTACGCTGCTGTTGCAGATCCTCTGCAAACTCGGCGAAAACATGAAAACGCTGTACGTCACAGGTGAAGAGTCACTGCAACAAGTGGCGATGCGCGCCCACCGCCTCGGATTGCCGACGGCAAATATGAACATGTTGTCGGAAACCAGCATTGAGCAAATCTGCCAGATAGCCGATCAGGAGCAGCCAAAGCTGATGGTGATCGACTCCATTCAGGTGATGCACATGGCGGATATCCAGTCGTCACCGGGTACCGTGGCGCAGGTGCGTGAGAGCGCCGCCTATCTCACCCGCTATGCCAAAACGCGCGGTGTAGCGATCGTGATGGTGGGACACGTGACCAAAGACGGTTCCCTGGCCGGTCCGAAGGTGCTGGAACACTGCATCGACTGTTCAGTTTTACTCGACGGTGATGCCGATTCGCGTTTTCGCACTATTCGCAGTCATAAAAACCGTTTTGGCGCAGTTAACGAGCTCGGCGTATTTGCCATGACCGAACAGGGCCTGCGCGAAGTAAACAATCCGTCGGCGATCTTCCTGAGCCGTGGTGATGAAATCACCTCTGGTAGCTCGGTAATGGTGCTTTGGGAAGGAACTCGGCCGCTGCTGGTGGAGATCCAGGCGCTGGTGGATCACTCTATGATGGGCAATCCGCGTCGCGTTGCGGTTGGGCTTGAACAGAATCGTCTGGCGATTTTGCTGGCGGTGCTGCATCGTCATGGCGGCCTGCAAATGGCGGATCAGGACGTGTTCGTCAACGTGGTTGGCGGCGTGAAAGTCACTGAAACCAGTGCAGATCTGGCTTTGCTGCTGTCGTTGGTATCAAGCCTGCGCGACAGGCCGCTACCGCAGGATCTGGTGGTGTTCGGCGAAGTCGGGCTTTCCGGTGAGATTCGCCCGGTACCTAGCGGGCAGGAGCGTATCAGCGAGGCGGCCAAGCATGGTTTCAAACGCGCAATTGTGCCGCACGCCAACGTGCCGAAAAAACTGCCGGAAGGCATGAAAGTTTACGGCGTCAAAAAGTTGGCAGACGCCTTGGCCATCCTCGAGGATCTCTAATTAATACAAGGACCCGCTATGCCGCAGTTTGATTATCTTAAGGCAGCGATTAAGCAACAGGGACGTACGCTGCAACAGGTGGCGGAAGCCAGCGGCATGACCAAGGGCTATTTGAGCCAGCTGTTGAATGACAAGATTAAAAGTCCCAGCGCGCAGAAGCTGGAGGCGTTGCATCGCTTTCTTGATCTCGAATTCCCGCGCCGCGAGAAGAAAATCGGCGTGGTGTTCGGCAAGTTCTATCCGCTGCATACCGGGCATATCTATTTGATTCAACGGGCCTGTAGCCAGGTTGACGAGCTGCACATTATTCTCGGCTATGACGAACCTCGCGACCGCGAACTGTTTGAAAACAGCTCGATGTCGCAACAGCCGACCCTGAGCGATCGCCTGCGTTGGCTGCTGCAAACCTTTAAATATCAGAAAAATATTCATATTCACGCCTTTAACGAAGAAGGCATGGAGCCGTATCCGCACGGCTGGGACGTGTGGAGCCGGGGCATCACCGCCTTTATGCAACAAAAAGGTATTCATCCCAATACCATTTATACCAGTGAACAAAACGATGAGCCGCGCTATCGCGAGCATTTAGAGATCGATACGGTACTGATCGATCCAAAACGATCGTTTATGAAAATAAGTGGCTCGCAGATCCGCCGTGACCCGTTCCGCTACTGGGACTATATTCCGACCGAAGTGAAGCCATTCTTTGTGCGCACGGTGGCGGTGCTCGGTGGTGAATCCAGCGGAAAATCAACGCTGGTCAACAAACTGGCGAATATTTTCAACACCACCAGTGCCTGGGAATATGGGCGTGACTACATCTTCTCGCACCTCGGCGGTGACGAGATGGCGTTGCAGTATTCCGATTACGATAAAATTGCACTCGGTCAAGCGCAGTACATTGATTTTGCTGTTAAATATGCCAACAAAGTCACCTTTCTCGATACTGACTTTCTGACTACTCAGGCATTTTGCAAAAAATACGAGGGGCGAGAGCACCCGTTTGTGCAGGCGCTGATCGACGAATACCGTTTTGATCTGGTGATTTTGCTGGAGAACAACACGCCATGGGTTGCCGACGGACTGCGCAGTCTGGGCAGTTCTCTGGATCGTGCGGAGTTTCAAACCATGCTGGTCGAGATGATGGAGAAAAACAACATTTCCTTCACTCACGTTACGGCATCTGATTATGACCAGCGTTTCCTCGACTGTGTAGAGCTGGTGCAGAACATGCTGGGCGACGAAGGTTCAACAATCGGTTCCTGATGGCCAATGTCTTATCAAAAAAAAGGCGTTACTGCACCAGGCAGCGACGCCGTTTTCACTTTTACCTCTGCCTTAATCCTGTTTCGCTCTCGACTTGAAGAAAATCGTTCTGAGATTGAGGAAAATTGAGTGCCAGAGGGTTAGAAAGTCACCACCACTTTGCCCTGCATGTGCCCATCGTTTACTTTGTCATGCGCAGACTGGATGCTTTCAGTCGTTAAGCCGCTAATCGTTTCAGTCAGCGTGGTCGCAACCTTGCCTGCGTCAACCAGCTCGGCAACCTGTTGTAAAATATGGCCTTGCTCGCTGATGTCCGACGTTTTGTACATGCTGCGGGTGAACATGAATTCCCAGTGCAGCGAGGCGCTCTTCAGTTTCAGCTGGTTTTGGTCCAGCGGTTTTTCATTTTCAACGATGGTGCAGATTTTACCCTGCGGAGCAATCAGTTTGCCGATTGCTTCCCAGTGGCCGTCGGTATCATTCAGGCAGAAAATATAATCCACCTGCTTGATGCCCTGTTTTTCCAGCTCGCCAACCAAATCTTTATAATTTACGGTCAGGTTGGCACCACGCTCTTTACACCAGGCGGCAGATTCAGGACGAGAAGCGGTGGCGATAACCTTAACGTTGCTGCGCTGCGCCGCAAACGGAATTGCCAGTGATCCTACGCCACCGGCACCGCCGATGATCAGCAGGGTTTTATCGGCACCGGCTTCCTGAATTTTCAGATGTTCAAACAGACCTTCCCACGCGGTAAGGGCGGTCAATGGCATAGCGGCCGCTTCGGCCCAGTTCAGAGAACGCGGTTTTTTTGCCACGATACGCGAGTCAATCAGTTGCTCGCTGGCATTGCTGCCTGAGCGAGTGATATCACCGGCATACCAGACTTCGTCGCCCGCGCTGAATCCGCTGACTTTGGCACCGACAGATTTCACCACGCCGCTCGCATCCCAACCCAGCACTTTAGGCTGCTCGAGACCGTTTTTAATCGCACCCTGATGTACCTTGGTATCAACCGGATTAATCGACACGGCTTTCACCTCAACCAGCAAATCGTATTCGCCGACTTTCGGCTGTGGCAGTTCAATGGCGATAAACTGCTTCAGGTTTTTTGGATCCACGGCAATAGCTTTAATACTCATAGCAACACTCCCATTAGGTTTAGATGTTTTTAACTGACTTCAGTGTAGCCGCCTTCAACCAAGCTGATAAGATGGACAATAATTAACAAAGTGTTCGGCTGAGGTGAACAATCGTGTTTAAACAACTCCAAGACATGGCACTGTTTGCGCTGGTGGCAGAAACCGGCAGCTTTACAGGCGCGGCCAAACGCGCCGGTTTGCCTAAATCCAGCGTCAGCCAGCGGGTCAGTCAGCTGGAACAAGGTTTAGGCATCCGCCTGCTGAATCGCACTACGCGGCAGTTGAATCTGACTTTTGCCGGTGAGCGCTATCTGGTTCACTGTCAGGAGATGCTGCTGGCCAGCGAACGCGCCGATCAGGCAATTCAACGCCTGAAAGATAATCCCAGCGGACGCCTGCGCATCACCAGCCCGGCCGGTCTAGGCGCGACTCTGCTGGCACGAATGAATGCTGAGTTTTCAAAGCGCTACCCTGATGTGTCGCTGGAGGTGTCCGTCTCCGACCAACTTATTGATTTAGTTCATGAAGGTTTTGACGTGGCGTTGCGCAGCGGTAAGCCGCAGGATTCTACGCTGATTGGCCGCTCGCTTGGTGAAGGACCACGCTATTTGCTCGCGTCGCCGGATTATCTGGCCCAGCATCCTCCGCTTACCTCGCCGCAACAGTTGGAGGTGCATCGCTGTATCGGCCATCAGGCCTGGAAAGAGTGGGTGCTGCGCAAAGGCGATCATTATCATCGCTGGATGCTGCCGCCTGCGCACCACACTGACAATTTGCTTTACGCCCGGGAATGCGCGATTGCCGGGGCCGGGATCACGCTGCTGCCCGCCTTTATGAGTCACGATGAAGTCCGGCAAGGGCAATTGGTACGCGTGTTGCCGGAATGGGAGGCTGAGAGCAATTCGCTGTATCTGGTGTATCCGAGCCGCAAGCTGAATTCGCCCGCGCTGGCCTGTTTCATCGATTTCATGATTAACGATTACGCTTTCGCCGAGCACTATATTGCCGCGCTTTAGGCAATAAAAAACCCGGGCTGACTGCGCCCGGGCTTGCTTGACCATCCAAATAGTTTACTTGGTGATCTTTTTGTATTTAATGCGACGTGGCTCCAGCGCTTCTGCACCCAGAGTACGTTTTTTGTATTCTTCGTATTCGGTAAAGTTACCTTCGAAGAATTCAACTTTGCCTTCATCCTGATAATCAAGGATGTGGGTGGCGATACGGTCGAGGAACCAGCGGTCATGGGAAATAACCATCGCGCAGCCAGGGAACTCCAGCAGGGCGTTTTCCAGCGCGCGCAGGGTTTCAATGTCCAAGTCGTTGGTTGGCTCATCAAGCAGCAACATGTTGCCGCCAACCTGTAACAGTTTGGCCAGATGCAGACGACCGCGCTCACCCCCAGACAGCTCGCCAACGCGTTTACCTTGATCAACGCCCTTGAAGTTAAAACGACCGACATAGGCACGGCTTGGCATTTCAGTCGTGCCGATACGCATGATGTCCTGACCGCCAGACACTTCTTCCCACACGGTTTTGCTGTTATCCATTGAGTCACGGAACTGATCAACAGACGCCAGTACCACGGTTTCACCCAGTTCGATGTTACCGCCGTTAGGCTGTTCCTGGCCTGACATCATGCGGAACAGAGTCGATTTACCCGCGCCGTTCGGACCAATGATGCCGACAATCGCCCCTTTCGGCACGGAGAAGGACAGATCGTCAATCAGAACACGGTCACCGTAGGACTTGCTTAGATTGGTAACTTCAACCACTTTATCGCCCAGGCGTGGACCCGGTGGAATAAACAGTTCGTTGGTTTCGTTACGTTTCTGGTATTCAGTGTTGTTCAACTCTTCAAAGCGAGACAGACGGGCCTTGCCTTTGGACTGTTGGCCTTTGGCACCCTTGCGCACCCACTCCAGCTCTTTTTCGATCGACTTGCGACGAGCCGCTTCGGAAGAGGCTTCCTGCGCCAGACGTTCGTCTTTCTGCTCAAGCCAGGAAGAGTAGTTGCCTTCCCATGGAATACCTTCACCACGGTCAAGCTCGAGGATCCAGCCGGCAACGTTATCGAGGAAGTAGCGGTCATGGGTAATCGCTACAACAGTACCTTCGAAGTCGTGCAGGAAGCGTTCCAGCCACGCCACGGATTCAGCATCCAGGTGGTTGGTCGGTTCGTCGAGCAGCAGCATTTCCGGCTTCTCGAGCAGCAGGCGGCACAGCGCAACGCGGCGACGTTCACCACCGGACAGGTTGGCAATTTTTGCATCCCAGTCCGGCAGACGCAGCGCATCGGCGGCACGCTCGAGCTGAGTGTTCAGATTATGACCATCGTGCGCCTGAATGACTTCTTCCAGCTTGCCCTGTTCGGCGGCCAGTTTATCGAAATCAGCGTCAGGATCGGCATAAAGTGCATAAACCTCATCCAGGCGCTTGAGCGCACCCACGACTTCAGCCACGGCTTCTTCAACTGACTCACGAACGGTGTGTTCCAGATTAAGCTGAGGTTCCTGCGGCAAGTAGCCAATTCTCAGACCCGGCTGTGGGCGTGCTTCCCCTTCGATATCGGTATCGAGGCCGGCCATGATGCGCAGCAGGGTAGATTTACCTGAACCATTCAGACCGAGAACGCCGATTTTAGCGCCCGGAAAGAAGCTCAGGGAGATGTTCTTTAGAATATGACGCTTTGGCGGAACGACTTTGCCAAGGCGATGCATGCTGTATACGTATTGAGCCACGTTGTTTTGAGCCTCTTGCTTGCAGGCCGGTTGCTGTGAACAGGTCAGGTTGACACTGAGCGCACTCCGGCAGATTAATTTCAGCCTCGCCTGACCGCGGCAAGACTGATAGATGTTCCGACTGCGAAGTTTAGCCTGTTTCAGCCTAACTCTCACCCCCCAACACTAAATAGATCTGCGTGATAAAAAATTCAAATCCGACGCTATTTCTTCAAACTGTGTAAAGTTTGTGGGCTTAGGCGCGCATTCCTTCATTTCTGCTGATGAATAGATTAGCGTATGCACTATCAAGATCAGCACAGTCGATAAGCAACACAATCAGCGAGGATAAGGTAAGTATGGTCAAGGCGGACAAGTGGCGATTACTGACAGTGGGACTGTTGTTAGCGACAGCTACGAGCGCGGCTCACGCCGATTCACTCGATGCGCAGCGTCAGCGGTATATGCAGATCAAACAGGCATGGGATGCCAATCAGCTAGACGTTGTCGGCCAGCTGATGCCGACCCTGACCGATTATCCTTTATATCCTTATCTCGAATATCGTCAACTGACACAGAATATAGCGCTGGATACGCCGCAGCAGATCACGGCCTTTGTGCAGGCCAATCCGACGCTGCCACCTGCGCGCTCTCTGCCTGCCCGCTTCGTCAATGAACTGGCCAACCGTCAGGACTGGCAGGGACTATTGGCCTTTAGTCCGCAGGCACCCAAACCGGTTGCCGCTCGCTGTAACTACTATTTTGCCAAATGGTCTACCGGCCAGCAGCAGGTTGCGTTAGATGCCGCCAAAGATATCTGGCTGACGGGCACTTCTCTGCCTGCGGCCTGCGATAAGCTGTTTACCGTCTGGCAGCAGGCCGGAAACCAGACCGCGCTCACCACTTTGCAGCGCATTGGCCTGGCGATGAAAGCCGGTAACAGCAATCTGGTGAATTTCCTGGCCAAACAGTTGCCGCCGGATTACCAGACCATGAGTGACGCCTTGCTCAAGCTGCAAAACGACCCGACTACCGTTGAAAGTTTTGCCCGCACCGTGGGGCCGACTGATTTTACTCGCAACGCGGTGAGCATCGCCTTTGCCCGCGTGGCGCGCGACAACGTGGAAGATGCGCGCTCGATGCTACCGATTCTTGCGCGATTGCAGAAAATGGATGACAGCGATCGTCTGGAAATGGAAGAAACTATTGCCTGGCGCTACATGGGAAGTGATGCAACGCCCGAGCAGGCTGCGTGGCGCGACAATGTGATCCTGCGTAGCAACTCGACTTCGCTGGTAGAGCGTCGTATTCGCATGGCGTTGGCCGCCGGAGACCAGCAGGGCCTGGCTCGCTGGATGGCGCGATTGCCTTCTGAAGCAATGCAAGAGGATGAATGGCAGTACTGGCAAGCCTCTTTGCTGATTGATCAAGGCAAACGCACCGCCGGCCAAAACATGCTGCGCACGCTGATGCAAGGTCGTGGGTTCTATCCGATGGCGGCGGCACAGAAGCTTGGCGTGCCCTATCCGATGGTGATTTTAGTTGCCGCCAAGCCGGACAGCAGTCTTGATAAATCACCTGAAATCGCCCGCGTTCGCGAGCTGATGTATTGGAACATGGATAACCTGGCACGCACCGAGTGGACCTATCTGGTGCAGAGCCGCAGCAAGCCGCAACAGGAAGCGCTGGCCCGCTATGCCTATGAAAAGGGCTGGCCGGAGCTGAGCGTGCAGGCGACTATCGCAGGTAAGCTGTGGGATTATTTGCAGGAGCGCTTCCCACTGGCCTGGTCACCGGAGTTCCGTCAGGCGACGGCAAATAAAGGGATTACTCAAAGCTACGCGATGGCGATTGCCCGTCAGGAAAGTGCCTGGAACCCGATGGCCCGTTCGCCGGTCGGTGCATCAGGTTTGATGCAGTTAATGCCTGCTACAGCGGAACACACGGTGCAAATGAACGCCATTCCGGGCTATAGCAACAGCAGTCAACTGCTCGATCCGCAGACCAATATTACGATTGGTACCGGCTATCTGGAATACGTTTATCAAATGTTCGGGCGTAACCGTATTTTGTCGAGCGCGGCTTATAATGCGGGCCCTTCAAGAGTGAATACCTGGCTGGGCATTACGCAGGGGCAGGTTGATGCGGTGGCGTTTATCGAAAGTATTCCATTCTCCGAAACTCGCCGGTATGTTAAAAATGTGTTAGCATATGATGCATTCTATCGTTACTTTTTACATCAGCCAGCCAAAATCTTAACAGATGCGGAGTGGCAGAGGCGTTACTGATTTTTACGCCATTATGATATGCTGCTGTACTAGTTTAATAGTATGGCAGCGTATTCATGGCACAAGACTCTGTAAACGACCCGGCTCTTTCCCAACAAGGCAATGAGGACTGGCAATGTTTTATGACATTGCTACAGCAATCTTTTGCTGAAAATTTGCACTTTCCTTTGCTTCAGCTGTTCCTAACGCCCGACGAGCGCACGGCGCTTGGGACGCGATTAAGAATTATTGAAGAGTTGATGAAGGGTGAGATGAGTCAGCGAGAGCTGAAGAATCAGTTGGGGGCGGGGATTGCGACTATCACACGCGGTTCAAATGGGCTTAAGTCTGCACCGCCGGAGCTGAAAGCCTGGATGACAGCGAAGCTTTTAAATGCTGCGGACGACGAGCAAAGTGCCTAGTCGCCCGCGCGGAGCCATCAGTGCGTCTGTGAGCGGGTCTGATAAATCGCGTTATGAAAGGGCGCCAGGGCCAATACCAGCGCCTGATGATAAACGCTGGTTCGCGTCAGTTTACCCGCAGTGAAGATGCCAATCGCACCGCCTTTGCGTTTAACTTCGGCAATTCCAGAAAGTTTTTCCATTTCGTCGCCCAATTCACTCCCCTGATTTATCTCCTGTAATATAATTTCAGGCAACATAAGGCTGGCAGAGCGCGATTCGCCGCGTTGGTGCATGTTTTCAATCACCATCCACGCAAAAGTCATGTTGTCTTCGATACCGGCTTCTATTCCAACCCAGAAGTCAGCTTCAGGGCGAATCTGGCGAGCGCTGATGACGCGATGTCTTGCGCCAGTGCGGGTTTCGATACTGCCGATTGGCTGCTCGGGAACGCCGCTATCGACGTCAATGCCTTCAATATGGAAGGTATCGGCACCGAAGATGTCCTCAAAAGCCATGGCAATTGCGTTAATTTTTGCTGGGTTAGTCGTAGCAGCGATAACGTGATACATAGATTTTATTGTCCTTAGCTTATTTCACGCAGTATAACGGAAAAAACTCATGTTACAGGTATATCTCGTCCGTCATGGCGAAACTGAATGGAATGCCGCACGTAGAATCCAGGGACAGTCAGACAGTCCATTGACAGAAAAAGGCGTCTTCCAGGCCAGGCAGGTTGCTGAAAGGGTGCGCAATGAGGGTATCACACATGTGATATCCAGCGATCTGGGTCGCACAAAACGCACGGCACAAATTATTGCAGATGCGTGTGGCTGCGAAATCATCACTGATCCACGTTTGCGTGAGCTGCATATGGGCGTGCTGGAAGAGCGTGAGCTGGACAAACTGTCTCAGAAGGAAGAGGCCTGGCGCAAACAGATGGTCGATGGCACCCCTGAAGGGCGCATTCCTTCAGGTGAAACGATGAGTGAACTGGCTGCGCGTATGCAGGAAGCGTTGAACAGCTGCCTGGATTTGCCAGCGGGCAGCAAGCCGCTGCTGGTAAGTCATGGTATCGCGCTGGGTTGCCTGATCAGTACCTTACTGGGGTTGCCTGCTCATGCCGAGCGCCGTTTACGTCTGCGTAACTGCTCTCTTTCGCGTGTCGATCACCAGCAAAGCGCGTGGTTGGCTAATGGATGGATTGTGGAAACTGCGGGGGATATTGCACACCTCGACCAACCTGCATTGGACGAACTACAGCGATAAGCGATAAACAATTTTTGTGGTTCGGGCGGGGAAGATTTAATGCTAAACAGGCGCAGGCAGGTTTGAATTCCTGTCGCGTCTGTTTAGTATTTAGCGACGAATTGGGATCAGATAATCGCAATCCAGCTCTTTCGGCGGTTCAGTACCCATGATTTTACGCGTTGGGTGGAAGCGCTCGATGTCCTGACCTTTACGGCGAGTCAGTTTCAACGTTGGCAGGCAGGTGGTGTAAAGCGTCAGAATAAACTCCTGCAAGCCTTCAGGTGTTCCTTTGAAACGGAACAGTGCAAATTCACCTTCAGTAAGCACGATTTCTTTGCCTTCTGGCATGTTTTCAGTCAGATAGCTTGGCTCAATGGCAGTGGTATAAAGCACTTCCTGCTCGTCGTCTTTGTCCTGGCTTGGCCTTGAATGATGCAGACCATAAAGCAGCGGCGGTAACTCAGCGGTTTCACCAATATACTGACGCCAGAAATGATCGCGCATTTCGTTTCTGTAAGTAGTAATTTGCTCCAGCGTGCAAGAATAGCTCTGAGTGACGCCAATCAGATGCTTTTCTGGCAGTGATAAAAATTCTGGCTGCGGCAAAATAAAAGCCCCAAGACGGATAGGCGGACAAATCCCGAAGGAGTGCCAATCTTCAGAGCGACGGTATAGCGCAGGCGTTTGTGCAAATTGCTTTTTAAATGCTCGGGTGAAAGTCTGCTGAGAGTCAAAACGGTATTGCAGTGCAATATCAAGAATTGGACGACTAGTCAGACGCAGTGCCACTGCAGCTTTTGAAAGCCTGCGAGCCCGAATGTAAGCACCAATAGCATTATTCGTGACATCCTTGAACATCCGCTGCAAGTGCCATTTCGAATAGCCTGCTTTTGCTGCAACGTTGTCGAGTGATAACGGCTGGTCCAGGTGTGTTTCTAACCAGCTGAGAAGATCACGAATGATTCCTGCTTGATCCATAGATCATCCTCGTTGAACTAATATAGGCGCGTAGTGTTGTTAACCCGTTTATGATAGCAATTTTTTAACAGTAAAACTCGCAGATATTTTTTAGCATACCGTGCGATTTTGAACAAAAAATGGCGTAAAGTTTCTCGATTTTGTGAGCTTGCGCAGGAAATTTGGATGGTACGATTGGCCAACTCATCAATAAAAGGATTTGGGGTAACTCAATGAAAAAATGTCTAATTTTTGTTCTCGGTGCACTGTCATTCGGTGCAACCGCCGTGCAGGCCGAGCAAATTGGCTCAGTCGATACTGTGTTCAAGCTGCTTGGTCCGGACCATAAGATTATTGTCGAAGCTTTCGATGATCCAGATGTTAAAAATGTAACCTGTTATATCAGCCGGGCTAAAACTGGCGGCATCAAGGGCGGTCTTGGACTTGCCGAGGATACTTCGGACGCGGCGATTTCCTGCCAGCAGATTGGGCCGGTCGAGGTGTCGGATGATATCAAGAAGAGTGGCGACAAGGGAACGGTAGTATTCAAACAGCGGACATCACTGATCTTCAAGAAACTTCAGGTGGTGCGTTTTTACGATCCGAAACGCAACGCGCTGGTTTACTTGAGTTATTCAGACAAAGTGGTAGACGGCTCGCCGAAGAATGCCATCAGCGCCGTGCCGATTATTCCATGGGGTAATCGTTAACTGAGAGTATTGCAGGTAAATAACCATAATATTTAAGGCCAGCTCTCGCTGGCCTTTTTACTAGTTACAGACCGGTTGGCAACCCGTTTGTTAACGATGCAATGATCTCATTGCTAAGCTAGTCCCCGAAGCCGAAAAGCCACGGGTAAGATTTTATTCTTCCAGGTCGCCGCAGAAGCGATAACCTTCACCGTGAATGGTGGCGATGATCTCTGGAGTATCCGGGGTAGCTTCGAAATGCTTACGAATACGACGGATGGTCACGTCAACGGTGCGGTCATGAGGCTTGAGCTCACGTCCGGTCATTTTCTTCAGCAGGTCACCACGGGTCTGAATCTTGCCCGGGTTTTCGCAGAAGTGCAGCATTGCACGAAATTCGCTGCGCGGCAGCTTGTACTGTTCACCCGCCGGGCTAACCAGTGAGCGGCTGTTGATATCCAGCTCCCAGCCGTTGAAACGATAGCTTTCTACCAGACGACGTTCTTCACCCACCGGGCTGAGATTCATGGTGCGAGACAGCAGGTTGCGCGCACGAATAGTCAGTTCATGTGGATTGAACGGCTTGGTCAGGTAATCGTCTGCGCCGTACTGCAGGCCGACAATCTTGTCGACTTCGTTGTCGCGTCCGGTCAGGAACATCAGCGCCACGTTGTTTTTCTCGCGCACTTCTTTTGCGAGCAACAGGCCATTTTTGCCTGGCAGGTTGATATCCATCAATACCAGGTTGATATCGTTCTCAGACATAATGTGATGCATCTCTGCACCGTCACTGGCTTCAAAAACCGTGTAACCTTCTGCCTGGAAAATACTTTTTAAAGTATTACGTGTTACTAATTCGTCTTCGACGATAAGAATTTGGGGGGTCTGCATTTTTGCTACCTAAGATTGCCAACAAATAGAAAATAGGAGTACAGAAGTCTTTGATATACAAATGAATTAGACAGTTTCTTGTTCGGTTTCACTCGTTACATGACTAAAGTACGTAAACGCGTTCTTGGTACACTTTCCATCAACGGCAACAACATCGCCAGCTCAGTTGGGTAACCACTTCCTGCAGTCCCGTTGGTACCTTGAGCGGCGCATATCCTAACCCTATTAACAGCAATATAACAGCGAGTACCGAAACTGCCACTCAACAAAACTACGCTTTGTTGACATATATCAATTTCAATTGTAGCACGGTAACAGAACGGTGAAAAATACTTAAAATCCGGCACCGCTGACTTACATTTTGCGGTTTATTAAAAATTTTTTGATAAATAAATAACGTTAAGTTTCAAAAAACTTAACAAATCATATTATTAAAGCTATGAGCATGATTTATAATCATAATTAATCAATGCCCTGAATGGTTATACTATTCAAACTCCATAAAGTAACCTGAACGCTTTCCCTCCAGGCATTACGACAACATATTCGAAGACTGTTAAACGGATGTGAATTATAATTGTGCTCATCTCGATTGTCTGTTGCCTTAAATAAAATGAAATGGCGACCTACTGATCTTCTTTAATCTGCATTCTTCAGAGGTAGCTCATGCAACTTCATATTATTCTCGTCTCTCCGGCACGGCCTGAAAATGTAGGTGCCGCGGCGCGAGCAATGAAAACCATGGGCTTTGCTTCATTACGCATCGTTGAAAGCCAGGCTCATTTACAGCCAGAGGCAGGATGGGTGGCTCACGGTTCAGGCGAAATCTTACAAAATGCCCAACACTTCAACAGCCTGCAAGAGGCATTGGCTGATATCGATTTTACTGTCGCAACCACTGCACGTAGCCGCGCTCGTTTTCATTATTACTGTACGCCGCAGGAACTTGAAGCCCAGCTTACCGAGCGGCAAAGCTGGGTTAACAATGTGGCGCTGGTGTTTGGTCGTGAAGATTCGGGCCTGACCAATGAAGAGCTTGAGCTGGCTGATCTGCTGACGGGTGTGCCGATGGTGGCTGATTATCCTTCATTGAATCTAGGACAGGCGGTGATGGTGTTTTGCTATCAGCTTTCTTCACTTAATCAGCTGGCGCAAAAACAGGCGGTGCAGGCCGAGCCGGGTCAGCTGGATGCGCTGCGTGCGCGAGTGTCGCGTTTACTGGTCAATCTTGATGCTCAGGATGACCAAAAACTGGGTGACTGGTTGCAGCAAAGATTGGGCGTTCTGGAACAGAGAGACGCCGCGATGTTGCACACTTTGCTGCACGATATCGAAAAAAAATTAGCCCACTGAGGTTGGCGGTATATTCTCGTTCACTGAGTGTTTTGTCTAACCTTTGTGCGAAATAATGGTTTTATTATCTAAAAACGTCCCGAAGTTGTGGTTTAATTCGCTGCTCGGTTGTTCATCGATTTTAGAGTAAAAAATCGAAAAAAATTGACTTGCTGGTCCTTATGCTTTAGCTAATAGGGCAGACAGAGTAAAAACTAACAAGATAAACACAAAAAACCAATGCGACACATCAGCCTGAACACAACAATTATTACCACCACCATTACCATCGGTACTGGGGCGGGCTGACGCGTACAGGAAAAACAGAAAAAAGCCCGCACCTAACCAGTGCGGGCTTTTTTTTTACGGCTACATTCCCTTGTGAAAATTGCTGATTATGAGAGTAGGAGAAACCAGAAATGCGAGTGTTGAAATTTGGCGGGACTTCAGTAGCAAATGCCGAACGCTTCCTGCGGGTTGCGGAAATCATGGAGAGCAATGCAAGTCAGGGACAGGTTGCAGCGGTATTGTCAGCCCCGGCTAAAATTACCAATCATCTGGTCGCGATGATCGAAAAAACCGTTGCCGGGCAGGATATCCTGCCGATCATGAGCGATGCAGAACGCATTTTTGCCGAGTTGATCAATGGATTGGCTGACGCGCTGCCAGAATTTGACCTGCCAGCCACCAAAATGTTTGTCGAGCAGGAATTTGGCCAGCTTAAGCAACTATTGCACGGTATCGGCTTGTTGGGGCAGTGCCCGGACAGCGTCAACGCCAGCATCATCTGCCGTGGCGAAAAGTTATCGATTGCTGTTATGGAAGCGGTGTTTAAAGCCAAAGGCTTCGGCGTAACCGTGATCAATCCGGTTGAAAAGCTGCTGGCCGTGGGTCATTACCTCGAGTCTACCGTTGATATCAATGAATCCACCGCGCGCATTGCCGCCAGCAATATTCCTGCAACCGACATCGTGCTGATGGCCGGTTTCACTGCAGGAAATGATAAAGGCGAGCTGGTGGTGCTGGGCCGTAACGGTTCAGACTATTCCGCCGCAGTGCTGGCAGCCTGTCTGCGCGCCGACTGTTGCGAGATCTGGACCGACGTTGACGGCGTATATACCTGCGACCCGCGTATTGTGCCGGATGCGCGTCTCCTGAAATCAATGTCTTATCAGGAAGCAATGGAGCTTTCGTACTTTGGTGCCAAAGTTCTGCATCCACGGACTATCACGCCTATCGCTCAATTCCAGATCCCGTGTTTGATCAAAAATACTTCCAACCCGCAGGCGCCAGGTACTTTAATCGGCAGCCACAGCGCGGGTAGCGAATTCGAAGATAAAAATACCCCGGTCCAAGGCATCACCAATCTCAATAACATGGCGATGATCAACGTGTCCGGTCCGGGGATGAAAGGCATGATCGGCATGGCAGCGCGCGTGTTTGCGGTGATGTCGCGCTCAGGGATTTCAGTCGTATTGATCACCCAGTCCTCTTCTGAGTACAGCATCAGCTTCTGCGTGCCGCAGGGCGAGCTGGTCCGCGCGCGCAAAGCGCTGGAAGATGAATTCTATCTGGAACTGAAAGACGGCCTGCTGGAGCCGCTGGATGTTACCGAAAAACTGGCGGTGATCTCGGTTGTCGGCGACGGTATGCGCACACTGCGCGGTATTTCGGCGAAGTTCTTCTCTGCCCTGGCGCGTGCCAACATCAATATCGTCGCTATTGCGCAGGGATCTTCCGAGCGTTCCATTTCCGTAGTGGTGAATAATGATGATGCCACCATGGGCGTGCGCGTAAGCCATCAGATGCTGTTTAACACCGATCAGGTCATCGAGGTGTTCCTGATTGGCGTCGGGGGCGTGGGCGGGGCTTTGATCGAGCAGATTCGACGTCAGCAGGCGTGGCTCAAGGCCAAGCACATTGATTTACGCGTTTGCGGTATCGCCAATTCCCGAGCAATGGTGACCAACGTACACGGCATTGCGCTGGAAAACTGGCGTGACGAGCTGGGCGCCGCGCAGGAGCCGTTCAATATTGGCCGCCTGATCCGCCTGGTGAAAGAGTATCATCTGCTGAATCCGGTCGTGGTTGACTGTACATCCAACGAAGCGATCGCTAATCAGTATGCCGATTTGCTGACTGACGGTTTCCACGTAGTAACGCCGAACAAACGTGCCAACACGGCATCGATGAATTACTACTATCAGCTGCGTAAAGCGGCCGCCAGTTCGCGCCGCAAGTTCCTGTATGACACCAACGTTGGTGCCGGTTTGCCGGTCATTGAAAATCTGCAAAATCTGCTCAATGCGGGCGATGAGCTGGTGCGTTTCACCGGGATCCTCTCTGGTTCGCTGTCACAAATCTTTGGTCAGCTGGACGAAGGCGTTTCGCTGTCCGAAGCCACGTTGGCCGCGCGGGCCAGCGGTTTTACCGAGCCTGACCCGCGTGACGATCTGTCGGGAATGGACGTCGCACGTAAGTTGCTGATCCTCGCCCGTGAAGCCGGTAACAAACTTGAGCTTTCAGACATTGAAGTCGAGTCGGTTCTGCCGGTATCCTTTGACGCCAGCGGTGACGTAAACAGCTTCCTGGCTCGCCTGCCAGAGATTGATGCTGAATTTAAACAGCGCGTAGCCGATGCCGCCGCTGAAGGCAAAGTATTGCGTTATGTCGGTGCGATCGACGAAGGCCAATGCAAGGTCAAAATCCTTGCTGTCGATGGTAACGATCCGCTGTATAAAGTTAAAAATGGCGAGAATGCGCTGGCTTTCTACAGCCGTTATTATCAACCGATTCCTCTAGTATTGCGCGGCTACGGTGCGGGTAACGATGTTACTGCGGCTGGCGTCTTCGCCGATCTTTTGCGAACGCTGTCATGGAAGTTAGGAGTTTAATATGGTTAAGGTATATGCCCCGGCATCAATTGGTAACGTTAGCGTCGGTTTTGATGTGCTGGGTGCGGCAGTTTCTCCGGTAGATGGCTCGTTGCTGGGTGACTGTGTGACCGTCGAAGCCGCCACGACTTTTAGTCTGACCAACGGTGGGCGCTTTGTTTCCAAGCTTCCAGACAAGATGGAAGACAACATTGTTTATCAGTGCTGGCAGCGTTACTGTCAGGAAATCGGCAAAGAAATTCCGGTGGCGATGACACTGGAAAAGAATATGCCAATTGGTTCAGGGCTGGGTTCCAGCGCCTGTTCTGTGGTCGCCGGTTTGATGGCGATGAACGAATTCAACAACAATCAGCTCGATGACACCAAAATGCTTGAGCTGATGGGCGAGCTGGAAGGGCGTATTTCTGGCAGCGTGCATTACGACAACGTGGCGCCGTGCTATCTGGGCGGTTTGCAGCTGATGCTCGAGGAGCTGGGCATTATCTCTCAGGACGTCCCTTGCTTTGATGACTGGCTGTGGGTGATGGCGTATCCGGGAATTAAAGTTTCTACCGCCGAGGCGCGCGCTATTTTGCCTGCGCAGTATCGCCGCCAGGACTGTATCAGTCACGGCCGCTATCTGGCGGGCTTTATTCACGCTTGCCATACGCAACAGCCTGCTTTAGCGGCTAAATTGATGAAAGATGTGATTGCCGAACCTTACCGCACTCGTTTGCTGCCGGGCTTTGCCGAGGCACGAGCCGCCGCTGAAGAAATTGGCGCGCTGGCCTGCGGAATTTCAGGATCGGGTCCGACGCTGTTTGCAATTTGCAACGACGGCGATACGGCAAAACGCATGGCTGAATGGCTGCAGAATCACTATCTGCAAAATGACGAAGGCTTTGTTCATATTTGTCGCCTGGATACCGCAGGCGCGAGACTATTGGGATAATCAATGAAACTGTACAACCTGAAGGATCACAACGAGCAGGTCAGCTTTGCACAAGCGGTTAAGCAAGGCCTGGGCAAGCAACAAGGACTGTTTTTCCCGCTGGACTTGCCTGAGTTTGAGCTGACCGAAATCGATCGCTTGCTCGAGCTGGATTTTGTGACTCGTAGCAGCCGTATTCTTTCCGCTTTTATCGGCGATGAGATCCCGGAAGAGCAGCTTTATCAGCGCGTTAAAAATGCCTTTGCTTTCCCGGCACCAGTGAAAAAAGTTGAAGAAGACGTCGCCTGTCTGGAACTGTTCCACGGCCCTACGCTGGCGTTTAAAGACTTCGGCGGCCGCTTTATGGCGCAGATTTTGACAGAAGTTTCAGGCGATCAGCCGGTAACCATTCTGACCGCAACCTCCGGTGATACCGGCGCGGCAGTGGCTCACGCTTTCCATGGCCTGAAAAACGTGCGTGTCGTTATCCTTTATCCGCGCGGCAAAATCAGTCCACTGCAGGAAAAATTGTTCTGTACCCTCGGTGATAATATTCACACCGTGGCAATTGACGGCGATTTCGATGCCTGCCAGGCGCTGGTCAAGCAGGCGTTTGATGATGAAGAGCTGAAAGTCGCTCTGCACCTGAACTCTGCCAACTCGATTAATATCAGCCGCCTGCTGGCGCAGATTTGCTACTACTTTGAAGCCGTCGCCCAGTTACCACAGGAAGCGCGTAACCAACTGGTGGTTTCTGTGCCAAGCGGCAACTTTGGTGATCTTACTGCGGGCCTGCTGGCCAAGTCGCTGGGCCTGCCGGTGAAGCGTTTTATTGCCGCAACCAATGCCAATGACACCGTGCCGCGTTTCCTGACCAACGGTGAATGGACGCCAAACAAGACCGTTGCGACACTGTCGAACGCCATGGACGTCAGCCAGCCTAACAACTGGCCGCGCGTTGAAGAGCTGTATCGCCGCAAGATTTGGCAGTTGAAAGATCTGGGCTATGCCGCCGTTTCTGACGAGACCACCGAAGACACCATGCGTGAGCTGGCAGATATCGGCTACATCTCAGAACCACACGCAGCGATTGCCTATCGTGCGCTGCGCGATCAGCTGAAAGACGGCGAGTTTGGTCTGTTTATCGGTACTGCCCATCCGGCGAAGTTCAAGGAAAGCGTTGACGCAATCCTGGGCCAGACACTGCCATTGCCGAAAGAGTTGGCCGATCGCGCCGATCTGCCGCTGCTGTCGCACGATCTGCCGGAAGATTTCAGCGAACTGCGTAAGTTCCTGATGGCGCTGCCAGAGTAGTATTTAAAACCCTGCCTACTGCGCAGGGATTTAAATTCGGGCAAGGTTAGGATAGGGGAGCCGCGAGCGCAGTGCTCCCTTTTTTATTTCTGCTCGGCGCGGGTAAACACCAGCTCATTCCCTTCGGAGCGCGTGGCGTCAAACTGATAACCTTCCAGCGAGAATTCCTCAAGCTGTTTGCGCTTGGTCAAACGCTCTTTGATAATAAAGCGACTCATCAATCCGCGCGCTTTCTTGGCATAGAAACTGATGACTTTGTAGTTGCCATTTTTCTCGTCAAGGAAGACAGGCTTAATGATTTCTCCATCGAGCCTGGCAGGTTTGACCGCCTTGAAATACTCGTCTGAAGCTAAATTAACCAGGATGTTATCCCCTTGTTCTTTAAGGACCGTATTAAGTTTTTCAGTCAGCAACTCGCCCCAGAAAGCATAAAGATTGGTTCCCTGCGGATTGTTCAATCGAATGCCCATCTCGAGACGATAGGGCTGCATTAAATCAAGCGGACGCAGCAGCCCGTAGAGACCTGAAAGCATCCGTAAATGCTGCTGGGCAAAATCAAAATCCTTTTCACTGAAATCTTCCGCCTGCAAACCGGTATAAACGTCGCCTTTAAACGCCAAAATCGCCTGACGCGCATTTTTCGGCGTAAAGTCTGGCTGCCAGTCATTGAAACGTTCGGCGTTGAGATGGGCGAGCTTGTCGCTGATACCCATCAGGCTAGAGATCTCGGCTGGCGACAATTTTTTCGCAATGGCGATTAGCTGGCTGGATTTGTCGAGCAGTTCCGGCTGTGTGTAGCGTTTAGTGGCAAGCTCACTTTCATAATCAAGTGTTTTGGCTGGAGAAATAATAGTCAGCATAGGGGCGTCCGGTTAGTCTGCGCAGTAGTTCAGCAGGAAATGAAATAAGCAATCTGCGTGCATTTTAACAAAAAACGCGCAACGAAGAAAAAATCATAGCAATAGCCGCTGCCTTAAGCGCGGCCATTGTGATTTAAGCCGATTTAACGTGGCTCTGAAGAGCGAACCGCCTTCGACCAGATGCCTGCCTGCAATTGGCCTTTTAGCTCGGGAAAATTGTCCGGATTAAATGTCGGCACCCGGCCCATCAGCCGCTGGCGTTCGTAGTCTCTGACCACCTTGAGCGCCAGCCCGGAAAGCAACAATAGCGCAGTCAGGTTGATGATGGTCATTAGCGCCAGGGAGATGCTGGCAGTCTGCATCAGCAGTGGAGTGTTGATCAGGCAACCGGCCAGCAAGAGCACTAACATCGCGAGGCGCAAAAGGTAAATCCATCCCGTGTTGCCACGCATTAAAAAGACTAAATTATTCTCGGCATACAAATAGTTGGCGAGCATCGTGGTAAACGCAAACGCCAGCGTAAACACTGCAAGGATTTCAGGCCCCAATGGTCCGATATCCGCCGTGATTGCTTCGGCCAGCAGGCCAAGACCGCTAATACGGTCAGTCGGCGCGCTGAGGAAACCGGAAGAGAGAATGATCATCGCGGTGGCGCTGCATACCACAAAGGTATCGACCAATACGCCCAGCATCTGTGAAAAGCCAAGCGCAACAGGATGACGAGTTGCAGCAAGCGCGCTGATATGCGGAGTCGACCCTGCACCGGCTTCATTGGAAAATAATCCCTGCTGAATGCCCTGAGTTAGCGCCAGCGTCACGCCGTAACCCAAAATACCGCCTGCAAATTCCTGCAAGCCAAAGGCGCTATTGAAGATAAGCACGAACACGGAAGGCAGCTTTTCAAGGTTATCGGCCATAATCCACAGCGCCAGCAGCAGATAACCGGCACTCATCAACGGCGCTAGCCAGACGGAAATTTTGACCAGCGCTTTAAGTCCGCCAAGCAAGGTCACGGCAAAAACCAGACTTAACGCGATGCCGGTGTACCAAGGATCAATCTGGAAGGCGCTAGACAGCGCATGAATGGCAGCTTTTGCCTGTAACGCGTTGAATACCAGGCCAATGGTTAGAATCATCAGAACGGCGAACAGCACGCCCATCCAGCGCATGCCCAATCCGCGACTCATATATTCTGCCGGTCCGCCACGAAATTGTGCTCGTTGGTCGGTGGTTTTGAAGATTTGCGCCAGCGTGTTTTCAATCAGCGCCATTGGCAAGCTGAGTAAAGTAATGATCCACATCCAGAAAATAGCTCCCGGACCACCGGCTGTTAGCGCCATCGCTACGCCCAGCAGGCTCCCGACGCCGACTCTTCCCGACAAGCTGACCGCCAGTGCCTGCCAGGGTGAAACTCCTCTGCGATCGGTTTGTGCATCGCGGCGCAGGCTGAAAAACATGTCAGGCCAACGGCGAAACTGAATAAACCGCGTCCTGAGTGTCAGATACAGCCCGTAGCCTAGCAGGAAGTAAATCAGGATCGATTCCCACAGGATATCGTCGAGAAAGTTAAGCAAACTGGCCATTAAGTCCTTTATTCCCTAGAAAAATCATGGTGAATCCCTCCATTTATGCCGGTTATCGAATTGATCTGTTATGTGAATATGCGATTTATTCACTTAAAGTTTGGACCGCCATATCTGCCTTGCGGATGTCTTGTTGCATGTTATCATCAAGAGAAGGCAAGGCATGAAAATGCCTCAACGATAAACTCTAAACGATGAGATATGCCACAATGACCGATAAACTTTCTTCCCTACGCGAATTGACCAAAGTAGTTGCAGATACTGGTGATATCGCGGCAATCAAGTTGTATCAGCCTCAGGATGCAACCACTAACCCTTCTCTGATCCTCAACGCTGCTTCGATTCCGGAATATCGTAAATTGATCGACGAAGCTATTGCATGGGCGCGCGATCAAAGCGGTGACCGCGATCAGCAAATCGCCGATGCAGCGGACAAGCTGGCAGTAAATATCGGTCTTGAAATCCTAAAACTGGTTCCAGGCCGTATTTCTACCGAAGTTGATGCTCGCCTGTCTTACGACACAGAAGCCAGCATTGCCAAGGCTCATCGTTTTATCAAGCTTTACAACGATCACGGCATCAGCAACGATCGCATCCTGATTAAACTGGCTTCAACCTGGCAGGGCATCCGTGCCGCCGAGCAGCTGGAAAAAGAAGGCATCAACTGTAACCTGACCCTGCTGTTCTCCTTTGCTCAGGCGCGTGCCTGTGCCGAAGCCGGTGCTTACCTGATTTCTCCATTCGTTGGCCGTATTCTTGATTGGTACAAAGCTAACGGCGACAAGAAAGAGTTCGCGCCACACGAAGATCCAGGCGTTGTTTCTGTTACTGAAATCTACGAATACTACAAACAGCACGGTTATGAAACTGTTGTTATGGGCGCAAGCTTCCGTAACACTGACGAAATCGTCGAGCTGGCTGGTTGTGACCGTCTGACTATCGGACCTGCACTGCTGAAAGAACTGAAAGAAACTGAAGGCAGCCTGGAACGTAAACTGTCTTACACCGGTGAAGTTAAAGCTCGCCCAGCTCCGCTGACTGAAGCGCAGTTTTACTGGGATCATAACCAGGATCCAATGGCTATCGACAAGCTGGCTGACGGTATCCGCAAGTTTGCCATAGACCAGGGCAAACTTGAGAAAATGATCGCCGACCTGCTGTAATTGCCGGTTAGCACGATCTGTTTTCTAGAAAAGGTGGCTGAGGCCGCCTTTTTTATGTCCTGATTTTAGCTGCCTGCCGCCAATTCTCTGGCTCATTACTGCAAAAAAACCAAACCCTTGTGTCGTTCCTCTTCAGGTTCCCGATATACTTGGCTTTTACTGTGACCGCAATACGCGGCAATTTTCACAGCTGTCTGGAGGAGTGAGATGGATAAATTACGAATTGGTCTGGTGTCGGTATCCGATCGTGCATCGAGTGGGGTGTATCAGGATAAAGGTATTCCAGCGCTTGAAGAGTGGCTGGAGCAGGCGTTAATGACTCCTTTCGTGGTTGAAAAACGCCTAATTCCTGACGAACAGCCGCTGATTGAGCAGGCTATCTGCGAGCTGGTGGATGAAGCAGGGTGTCATTTGGTGCTAACGACCGGCGGCACTGGACCTGCGCGGCGCGATGTAACTCCTGACGCGACTATGGCGGTTGCCGATCGACTGATGCCGGGTTTTGGCGAGCAAATGCGCCAAATCAGTCTGCACTTTGTCCCTACGGCAATTTTGTCGCGCCAGGTTGGAGTCATCCGCAAGCAGGCGCTGATTCTGAATTTACCCGGTCAGCCAAAATCGATCAAAGAAACGCTGGAAGGGCTTAAGGACGAGCAGGGTAAAGTCATAGTGTCAGGAATTTTTGCCAGTGTACCTTATTGTATACAGCTGCTTGATGGGCCTTATATTGAAACACAGCCGCAAGTTGTAGCAGCTTTTCGCCCAAAGAGCGCAATCCGCGATACAAACAACCAAAATTAACGTTTTTCTGCGATAAGATCCGAGGGTAGTGGTGTGTAAATTAATTGCCGATTATAGTAATGTTTACTTTACATAGCGCGGCAATTTTTTTACCTCAACTCGGTGCTCCAGGTATCTTATGCAACACGACAATAATCGCCGGCTGAACCGGCAGGATTACAAAACCCTCTCCCTCGCTGCATTAGGCGGCGCTCTGGAATTCTACGACTTCATCATCTTTGTCTTCTTCGCGGCGACGATTGGCGATCTGTTTTTCCCTGCTTCAATGCCGGACTGGCTGCGTCAGGTGCAAACTTTCGGCATTTTTGCAGCCGGTTATCTAGCACGCCCGCTGGGCGGTATTGTGATGGCGCACTTTGGCGATCTAGTTGGTCGTAAGCGTATGTTTAGCCTTAGTATTTTATTAATGGCTTTGCCCACGTTGGCGATTGGTCTGTTGCCTACCTATTCCTCTATCGGCATCGCGGCTCCATTATTACTGCTGCTGATGCGTCTTTTGCAGGGGGCTGCGATAGGCGGAGAAGTGCCGGGCGCCTGGGTGTTTGTCGCCGAACACGTGCCGCGCAAACGTATTGGCTTCGCCTGTGGAACGCTAACCGCCGGACTGACGATGGGGATTTTGCTCGGTTCACTGGTTGCGACATTGATAAATACGCTGTTGCCCGCGTCTTCTATTGCGCACGGCGGCTGGCGCATTCCGTTCTTTATTGGCGGGATCTTTGGTTTTATCGCGCTGTATTTACGTCGCTGGTTGCAGGAAACGCCCATCTTTATCGAGATGAAATCGCATAAGGTGCTGGCAGAGGGGATGCCGATAAAATCAGTGATCCGCGATCACAAGAAAGAAATTGTGGTTTCTATGCTGATGACCTGGCTGCTGTCGGCGTGCATCGTGGTGGTGATTTTGATGACACCAACCTACCTGCAAAAACAGCTGGCGATCCCCGCGGCGCTTACCTTGCAGGCTAACAGTATGGCAACCATCGCGTTGCTGTTTGGCTGTATTTGCGCGGGCTGGGTGGTTGACCGCATTGGATCGAGTAAGACCTTTATTATCGGCAGCGTATTTTTTGGCCTCTGCAGCTGGGCGTTTTACCACACAGTAGCGATTGACAGCAGCTGGCTAAAACCAATGTATACCCTGACCGGATTCAGCATTGGCGTTGTCGGGGCGGTGCCTTTTGTGATGGTACGGGCTTTCCCGGCAGAGGTGCGTTTTACCGGCATCTCGTTCTCATACAATTTGTCCTACGCGATTTTTGGTGGCCTGACACCGATTTTTGTCACCATGATCACGCGCATCACGCCAATGGCTCCTTGCTACTATGTTATGGCCTTGGCGGTGATCGGACTGGGGCTAGGTTTGTACCTCAACCGTGACCTTAATAATGAGTCAACCATCGAAACCCGGCTGGCTGACTCTCTTTCCGGCGGACAATAATCAACGTAATCGCTCAAAATTGATCTAAAAGGGCAATAAACACAAAATTTTTTTTGTTGTTGCCCTTGATGCTGCGTCACATGACCCCATCTTATTCTCAACCGCAGTTGTTACCGCTGATGAAAGCAATATCGGACAGTTGAAATGAAAAAAACCGTCCGCATATAGAGTAACAACCTCAACGAATAATGAATTTTAGTGGAGACGTTTTAGATGGGTAGAATTATTGGGATCGACCTGGGTACAACCAACTCTTGTGTAGCGATCATGGACGGCACCAAGGCTCGTGTGCTCGAAAACGCCGAAGGAGATCGTACTACACCTTCAATCATTGCTTACGCACAGGATGGTGAGATCCTGGTTGGCCAACCTGCTAAGCGTCAGGCAGTCACTAACCCGCAAAACACGCTGTTTGCTATCAAGCGTCTGATCGGTCGTCGTTTCCAGGACGAAGAAGTTCAGCGCGATAAAGGCATCATGCCTTATAGCATCGTTGGCGCTGACAACGGTGACGCCTGGATCGACGTTAAAGGCCAAAAAATCGCACCTCCGCAGATCTCTGCCGAAGTGTTGAAGAAAATGAAGAAAACTGCCGAAGATTACCTGGGCGAGCCAGTAACTGAAGCTGTTATCACCGTACCTGCATACTTTAACGATGCCCAGCGTCAGGCAACTAAAGACGCCGGCCGTATCGCAGGTCTGGAAGTAAAACGTATTATCAACGAACCTACCGCAGCAGCGCTGGCTTACGGCCTGGATCGCGAAGTCGGTAACCGTACTATCGCGGTATACGACCTGGGTGGTGGTACTTTCGATATCTCTATCATCGAAATCGACGAAGTTGATGGCGAGAAAACCTTCGAAGTTCTGTCTACCAACGGTGACACTCACCTCGGTGGTGAAGATTTCGACAGCCGTCTGATCAACTATCTGGTTGAAGAATTCAAGAAAGACCAAGGTATGGATCTGCGTAACGATCCGTTGGCAATGCAGCGTCTGAAAGAAGCGGCAGAGAAGGCTAAAATCGAGCTGTCTTCTGCACAACAGACTGACGTTAACCTGCCATACATCACTGCTGACGGCAGCGGCCCGAAACACATGAACATCAAAGTAACCCGTGCAAAACTGGAATCTCTGGTTGAAGACCTGGTTGCCCGTTCTATCGAGCCACTGAAAGTTGCACTGAAAGATGCAGGCCTGAGCGTTTCCGACATCCAGGACGTTATCCTGGTTGGTGGTCAGACTCGTATGCCAATGGTTCAGAAGAAAGTTGCTGATTTCTTCGGTAAAGAACCACGTAAAGACGTTAACCCGGATGAAGCAGTGGCCATCGGTGCTGCGGTTCAGGGCGGCGTGTTGTCTGGTGAAGTTAAAGACGTTCTGTTGCTCGACGTGACTCCACTGTCCCTGGGTATCGAAACCATGGGCGGCGTGATGACTCCGCTGATCACCAAGAACACCACCATCCCGACTAAACACAGCCAAGTGTTCTCTACGGCTGAAGACAACCAGTCTGCGGTGACCATTCACGTGGTGCAGGGTGAGCGTAAGCGTACAGCCGATAACAAATCGCTGGGTCAGTTCAACCTTGATGGTATTCAGGCAGCGCCACGCGGCATGGCTCAGATCGAAGTTACTTTCGACCTGGACGCCGATGGTATCCTGCACGTGTCTGCCAAAGACAAAAATACCGGTCGCGAGCAGAAGATCACCATCAAGGCATCTTCTGGTCTGAGCGAAGAAGAAATCCAGAAAATGGTTAACGACGCGGAAGCTAACGCCGAGTCTGACCGTAAATTCGAAGAGCTGGTTCAGACCCGTAACCAGGCTGACCATTTGATTCACGGTACGCACAAGCAATTGGAAGAAGCCGGTGACAAACTGCCAGCTGAAGACAAAACTGCTATCGAAGACGCTCTGAAAGCGCTGGAAGTTGCAGCGAAAGGCGAAGACAAAGCCGACATCGAAGCTAAAACCCAGGCTCTGGTCCAGGTTTCTGGCAAGCTGATGGAAATGGCACAGCAGCAGGCTCAGGCCGAAGGCGGTGATGCCAGCGCCCAGAAAGATGACGACGTAGTCGACGCTGAATTCGAAGAAGTTAAAGACAAAAAATAATGCCCTTGAGGCAAAGTAATCGATACGTCCCCGAAAGCTTTTGAGATACAGGTAGGCGGCAAGTGAACTCACTTCAGGAGCTTGCATCGGTAAGTTACCTGAGTGAGTGAGCGCAGCTAAAACTGTCTGTGTTTCGAAGGGTTAGGGGAATATTGATAACCAGTACGGGCGTCGAGGTAACTCTGCGCCCGTGCACGCATGTTGAGGGTAGCAAAAGCATGGCGAAGCAAGACTACTATGAGATTTTGGGCGTCTCCAAAACAGCGGACGAGCGCGAAATCAAAAAGGCTTATAAGCGCCTGGCGATGAAACATCACCCTGACCGCAATCAGGGCGATAAAGAATCCGAAAGCAAATTTAAAGAAATCAAAGAAGCTTATGAAATTCTGACCGACGCGCAAAAGCGTGCGGCCTATGATCAATACGGTCACGCAGCCTTCGAACAGGGCGGCATGGGTGGCGGTGGTGGTGGTTACGGCGGCGGCGGCGGTGCAGACTTCAGCGACATCTTTGGTGACGTCTTTGGCGATATCTTTGGTGGCGGCCGTCGTCAACGCGCGAGCCGTGGTTCAGACCTGCGCTATAACATGGACCTGACTCTTGAAGAGGCGGTTCGTGGCGTAACCAAAGAAATTCGTATTCCTACTCTGGAAGAGTGTGACGTTTGCCACGGCAGCGGCGCGAAAGCGGGCAGCAAGCCGGTAACTTGTCCAACCTGTCACGGTCAGGGCCAGGTGCAGATGCGCCAAGGCTTCTTTACCGTACAGCAGGCGTGTCCGACTTGTCAGGGTCGCGGCAACATCATTAAAGATCCTTGCAGCAAATGCCACGGTCATGGCCGCGTAGAGCGAGCCAAGACGCTGTCGGTGAAAATCCCGGCCGGTGTTGATACCGGCGACCGTATTCGTCTTGAAGGCGAAGGAGAAGCGGGCGAACAGGGTGCACCAGCAGGCGATTTGTACGTTCAGGTTCAGGTCAAGGCGCACAAGATTTTCCAGCGCGAAGACAACAACCTGTATTGTGAAGTGCCAATCAACTTCGCCATGGCGGCGCTTGGCGGCGAGATTGAAGTGCCAACGCTCGATGGTCGCGTGAAGCTGAAAATTCCTTCTGAAACGCAGACCGGCAAAGTGTTCCGCATGCGCAGTCGCGGCGTGAAATCCGTTCGTGGTGGCGCACAGGGTGACTTGCTTTGTCGCGTAGTGGTTGAAACTCCGGTTAGCCTGAACGATAAGCAAAAACAGCTGCTTCGCGATCTGGAAGAAAGCTTTGGCGGTGCATCGGGCGAGAAAAACAGCCCGCGTTCCAAGAGCTTCCTGGACGGCGTGAAAAAGTTTTTTGACGACCTGACCCGTTAAGTTCGGCAGAGCTCGCAAGAAATAATGAAATCCCTGGCTGAAAAGTCGGGGATTTTTATTTGTCTCGCATTTTGGAACCACCCTCGGCATAAACGCCTTTTTCCTGCGACCACATCTGAGTACACTTCCTCACTGACTCTGTGCATTATTTCCACAGACAGCTTTTAAAGGAGTGTAGAAAAGTGACAAACCTGATTCGTCAGTTCTTACGTATGGAAGCGTCGGGCGGAATTGTCTTGATTGTGGCTGCTGTCATCGCCTTGATCATGGCGAACACCTCGTTAAGTGGTATTTACCTCGATTTCCTCAACTCGCCGGTCGCCTTGAGCATCGGGCAGTTTGGTTTGAACAAACCGCTGCTGTTATGGATTAACGACGGGCTGATGGCGATCTTCTTCCTGATGGTCGGGTTGGAGGTAAAGCGCGAGTTACTCGAAGGTGCGCTGTCGAGTCGAGAACAGGCACTGTTTCCAGCCATTGCTGCGCTAGGCGGTATGCTGGTTCCGGTGCTGTTTTACCTATGCTTTAACGGCGGTGACGAGGTTGCACGTCAGGGCTGGGCTATTCCTGCAGCGACTGATATCGCTTTTGCATTAGGCGTGATGGCGTTGCTAGGGTCACGAGTCCCTACCAGTCTGAAGGTTTTTTTACTGGCGCTGGCAATTATCGACGATCTCGGCGCGATCATAATAATCGCGGCTTTTTTCAGTCACGATATCTCTGTTACCGCTTTAATATTGTCTGTGCTGGCAATTGCAGCCCTTGCCTGGCTTAACTGGCGCGGCGTAACGAAGCTAACGCCTTACGTGGTGCTGGGTATTTTCCTGTGGGTTTGTGTTCTGAAATCGGGTGTTCACGCCACTTTGGCCGGTGTGATACTGGGTTTCCTCATCCCGTTAAAAACGGAAGGTAAGTCCCCTGCGCGGCGTGTTGAGCACGGTATTCATCCGTGGGTTGCCTGGCTTATCCTACCCATTTTTGCCTTTGCCAATGCCGGTGTATCGCTGCAGGGAGTCACGGGAGAAGACGTGTTTTCACTGCTGCCGATGGGCATTGCCGCAGGATTATTGCTCGGAAAACCAATCGGCATCATGCTGTTTTGCTGGGTGTCGATGAAATTAAAGATCACTCGTTTGCCACCGGGCATCAACTTCAAGCAAATTTCGGCAGTTTCAGTGCTGTGTGGTATTGGTTTCACCATGTCGATTTTTTTGGGATCGCTGGCGTTTGGTGATGCGGATGCGTCGATGATGATTTATGCCAAGATAGGTATTTTAATCGGATCGGTGCTGTCGGCAGTGATAGGCTATTTACTGCTGGGGCGGGTGTTGCCTAAAAAAGCGCTCTGAAAATAGAGTCGCACAGAAATTTAGATATAAAAAACCGGCTCGCGCCGGTTTTTTTATCAAGCTCTCAACAAACTGTAAAAAATTACAGAGCGTTGATTTGCGCAGTCAGGTTCGACTTATGACGCGCAGCTTTGTTCTTGTGGATCAAACCTTTACAAGCTTGACGGTCCACAATTGGTTGCATTGCGTTGAATGCATTTTGTGCAGCTTCTTTGTCACCAGCTGCAATAGCCGCGTGTACCTTTTTGATAAAGGTACGCATCATTGAACGACGGCTAGCGTTATGCTGACGGCGTTTTTCTGATTGTACGGCGCGTTTCTTAGCTGATTTGATGTTAGCCAAGGTCCAACTCCCAAATATTTTTCTATTGAGGACAATTCGAAGGCCGAGGAATATGCCTTTTCGGACTTCTTTTGTCAACGGATTTGTGCAAATAAGCGCCGTTTTAACGCTCGAACTTCATCCGAACTACAAGCGACGCTTGTTACGTTGTGATGGCGCAGGATTTTAACAGCTTCCAGCCGCAGAATACAGCCCATAGCAATAAAATTCGGTCGAGAAGTGATTATTCTTCCAACAGAGATTGTTAATGCTGAGTTTTTTTGAGAAAACAGAAAGGATTGACGAAAACGGGGTTTCGATGAGGCCTCACTGTTTTACCACGCCGAGTATAGAGATAATCTCCGGCCAAGTCGCCCCGATACCAAAAAAACTATGTTATCGATGAGAGAATCCTGCGATCCCGCTAATCGCTGGTTAACCTTATGGGCTGTACAAGGTATAATCCGCCGATTTCCTCTGTTTTGAGCCAGCTATGGATTTGAGCCTGTTATGGAGCTAATTCGCGGGATACACAATATTCAGGCACGTCACCACGGGTGCGTCCTTACTATTGGTAATTTTGACGGTGTACACCGTGGCCATCAGGCCTTGATCGAACAGTTGAAGCTGGAAGGTCGCCGCCTGGGTTTACCGGTCATGGTTATGATTTTCGAACCTCAGCCTCTTGAGCTTTTTGCTGGAGACAAGGCCCCGGCACGCTTGACCAACTTGCGTGACAAGGCCAAGTATCTCGCCGAGTGCGGGATAGACTATCTGTTGGTGGTTAAATTCGATCCGCGTTTTGCCGCGAACAGTGCCCAGGCATTTGTTGCGCAACTGCTGGTCGAAAAACTGGGTGTCAAATTTCTTACCGTCGGCGACGATTTCCGCTTCGGTGCGGCTCGTCTTGGCGATTTCACACTGCTGCTTAGCGCCAGTGAGGAATATGGTTTTGACATCGTCAGCACCCAGACCTTCCGCGAGGGTGGCCATCGGATTAGCAGCACTGCCATCCGTGACGCACTGCGTGACGACGAGCTGGCGCTGGCGGAAAACCTGCTTGGTCATCCTTTCTGTATTTCGGGAAGGGTGGTGCACGGCGACAAACTGGGTCGCACCATCGGTTTTCCAACCGCTAATGTGCCGCTCAAGCGCCTGGTCAGCCCGGTCAAAGGCGTTTATGCAGTAGAGGTGGTTGGGCTTGGTCCCGACCCGCTGCCTGGCGTAGCCAACATTGGTACCAGACCAACAGTGAATGGTGTCCGCAAGCAGTTGGAAGTTCACCTGCTCGACACCACATTAGATCTATACGGGCGCCACATTGACGTGGTGCTCCGCGTGAAAATACGCGACGAACAACGTTTTTCATCGCTCGATGCGTTAAAGCAACAGATTGCCAACGACGAGCAAACAGCCCGGAAATTTTTTGGGCTGAAACATTCTTGAGCTAAAAAAATAGCGCAATACACATTTGCATTTGTAGCCCGGCTTTTAGCCGAAAAACGGAACCGAGAATCTTATGAGTGACTTTAAGAATACCCTGAACTTGCCGGAAACAGGGTTCCCGATGCGCGGCGACTTAGCCAAGCGCGAACCTGCCATGCTGGATAACTGGTATCAGCAGGATCTGTACGGGATTATCCGCGCTGCCAAAAAGGGCAAAAAATCCTTTATTCTGCATGACGGCCCTCCGTATGCGAACGGCAGCATTCATATTGGTCACTCGGTTAACAAGATTCTCAAAGACATTATCGTTAAGTCTAAAGGGATGGCCGGCTACGATTCGCCTTATGTTCCAGGCTGGGATTGCCACGGTCTGCCAATCGAGCTGAAAGTCGAGCAACTGATCGGCAAGCCGGGCGAAAAAGTTACGCCTGCTGAATTCCGCGCAGCCTGCCGTACCTACGCGGCAGAACAAATCGAAGGTCAGAAGGCTGACTTCATTCGTCTGGGCGTGCTGGGCGACTGGGATCACCCTTACCGCACCATGGACTTCAAAACCGAAGCCAACATCATCCGTGCGCTGGGTAAAATCATCGGCAATGGTCACCTGCTGAAAGGCGCGAAGCCGGTTCACTGGTGTACCGACTGTGGCTCTTCACTGGCCGAGGCTGAAGTCGAGTATTACGACAAAACCTCTCCGGCTATCGACGTTGCGTTTAACGCGGTTGACTCGGCTGCAGTGGCCGCCAAATTTGGCGCAACGGCGTTCAACGGTCAAGTCTCTCTGGTTATCTGGACCACCACCCCGTGGACCATGCCGGCCAACCGCGCGATCTCGCTGAATGCCGAATTCTCTTATCAGCTCGTGCAGATCGAAGGCCGCTGTCTGATTCTGGCGACCGAGCTGGTTGCCAGTGTGATGAAGCGCATTGGCGTGACCGAGTGGACCGTGCTGGGCGAATGTAAAGGTGCTGATCTCGAGCTACAGCGCTTCCACCATCCGTTCCTGGCGTTCGACGTGCCGGCTATCCTTGGCGACCACGTTACGCTGGATGCGGGTACCGGTGCTGTTCATACCGCTCCTGGTCACGGCCCTGACGACTATGTGATTGGTCAGAAATACGGTCTTGAAGTGGCTAACCCTGTTGGCCCGAACGGCTGCTACCTGCCTGGCACCTTCCCGGCGCTGGACGGCAAGTTTGTGTTCAAAGCCAACGATATCATCGTCGAAATCCTGCGCGAGCACGATGCATTGGTGCATTTCGAGAAGTTTACCCATAGCTATCCGTGCTGCTGGCGTCACAAAACGCCGATCATCTTCCGCGCCACGCCACAGTGGTTCGTGAGCATGGATCAGAAAGGCCTGCGTGCGCAGTCATTGAAAGAAATCAAAGGCGTGCAGTGGATCCCCGAGTGGGGCCAGGCGCGTATCGAAAACATGGTTGCCAACCGTCCTGACTGGTGTATCTCCCGTCAGCGCACCTGGGGCGTTCCTATGTCTCTGTTCGTGCACAAAGACACTGAAGAGCTTCATCCACGCAGTCTTGAGTTGATGGAAGAAGTGGCAAAACGCGTTGAAGAAGAGGGTATTCAGGCGTGGTGGGATCTCAATCCTGAAGAAATCCTGGGTGCAGAAGCCGCGGATTACGTCAAAGTCCCTGACACTCTGGACGTGTGGTTCGACTCAGGTTCAACCAGCTTCTCCGTGGTAGACGCGCGCCCTGAGTTCAACGGTCAAGAGCCTGATATGTATCTGGAAGGTTCCGACCAACACCGTGGCTGGTTCATGTCATCGCTGATGATCTCAACCGCGATGAAAGGCCGCGCACCGTACAGGCAGGTTCTGACTCACGGCTTCACCGTGGATGGCAACGGCCGCAAGATGTCAAAATCTATCGGTAACACCGTCAGCCCGCAAGACGTGATGAACAAGCTCGGTGCCGATATCCTGCGTCTGTGGGTGGCTTCAACCGATTACACCGGCGAAATTGCGGTGTCTGACGAGATCCTCAAACGCGCAGCCGATTCTTATCGCCGTATTCGTAACACCGCGCGCTTCCTGCTGGCGAACCTTAACGGTTTCGATCCCGCGCAGCACATGGTGAAACCGGAAGAAATGGTCGTGCTGGATCGCTGGGCCGTGGGTCGTGCGAAGGCGGCACAGGAAGAAATTGTTGCTGCTTACGATCGCTATGATTTCCACGGCGTGGTGCAACGCCTGATGCAGTTCTGCTCAATCGAGATGGGTTCATTCTATCTGGATATCATCAAAGATCGTCAGTACACCGCGAAAAGCGACGGCATTGCTCGCCGCAGCTGCCAGACCGCGCTGTACTATATTTCGGAAGCGCTGGTTCGCTGGATGGCTCCGATCATGTCCTTTACTGCCGACGAGATCTGGGGCTTCCTGCCGGGTTCACGCGAGAAGTTTGTGTTTACCGAAGAGTGGTACGACGGCCTGTTTGGTCTGGAAGAAAGCCAGCCGATGAACGACGAGTTCTGGGCCGAGCTGCTGAAAGTCCGTGGCGAAGTCAACAAGGTGCTGGAACAGGCGCGTGCAGACAAACGTCTGGGCGGGTCGCTGGAAGCTTCCGTAACACTTTATGCTGACGATGCGCTGGCTACCAAGCTCAACAGCCTGGGCAATGAGCTGCGCTTCGTGCTGCTGACCTCGGGTGCCAAAGTCGCTCCACTGTCTGCGGCAGATGACACGGCTATCGCTAGCGAGCTGGTGAAAGGCCTGAAAATTGGTCTGGAAAAAGCTGAAGGCGAGAAGTGCCCACGCTGCTGGCATTTCACTACTGATGTCGGACACAATGCAGCGCACCCAGAAGTTTGCGGACGCTGTGCGACCAACATTGCTGGTGACGGCGAAGAGCGCGAATTTGCATAATGGCTAAATCGATTTGTTCTACCGGACTCCGCTGGCTTTGGCTGGCGGTTGTTGTGCTGGTGCTGGATCTCGGCAGCAAAGTGTTGGTGATGAATCATCTCCAACTCGGTGAATCCCTGCCGCTGATCCCGTTTTTCAATCTGACTTATGCACATAATCCAGGTGCCGCGTTCAGCTTCCTGGCGGATAAAGGCGGCTGGCAGCGCTGGTTCTTTGCCGCTATCGCGCTGGTTATTGTCGTCGCGCTGCTGGTACTGATGTACCGCAGCAACGGCAAGCAGCAGAAGCTGAATAACATTGCTTTTGCGATGATTATCGGCGGCGCGTTAGGTAACCTGTTTGATCGCATGGTTCACGGGTTCGTCATAGACTTCATAGATTTTTATGTCAACGATTGGCACTACCCAATATTCAACCTGGCCGACAGCTTTATCTGTGTTGGCGCAGTGTTAGTTGTTCTGGAAGGCTTTCTGTCTTCCCCTAAAACGACAAAAAGTAAAGGATAGAGCATGACCGAGCAGGTGATACACGACAGCGCAGTATTGGTTCATTTCACGCTGAAGCTGGAAGACGGCTCAACCGCGGAATCAACACTGAGTCACGGCAAACCCGCCTTGTTCCGTCTGGGAGATGGCAGTCTGTCCGAGGCGCTGGAAAACCAACTGCTGGGTCTGCACGTCGGGGACAAGAAAGCTTTTACGCTGTCCCCGGAGTCGGCGTTTGGGACCAACAGCCCAGATCTGGTTCAGTTCTTCCCGCTGCGTGATTTTATGGAGACCGGCGTCCCGGATGTCGGTACTATCATGCTATTCACTACCCGTGATGGTAGCGAAATGCCGGGCGTGGTGCGAGAAGTGACAGAAGGTTCGGTCACTGTGGATTTTAACCATCCGCTTGCCGGTCATCACATTGATTTTGATATTGAAGTGTTAAAGATAGACCCTGAAATGGAGGCGTCTGATGCAAGTTCTGCTGGCTAATCCGCGTGGTTTTTGTGCCGGTGTTGACCGTGCCATTACCATCGTTGAACGCGCGCTTGAGCTTTATGGTGCGCCGATTTATGTGCGCCATGAAGTGGTACATAACCGCTATGTCGTAGATAGCCTGCGTCAGCGCGGGGCAGTATTTATCGAGCAAATCAGCGAAGTGCCTGACGGTTCCATTCTGATCTTCTCGGCGCACGGTGTTTCCCAGGCCGTGCGGACTGAAGCCAAATCACGCGACCTGACGGTGTTCGATGCCACTTGCCCGCTGGTGACCAAGGTGCATATGGAAGTTGCGCGCGCCAGTCGAAAAGGCACGGAAGCTATCCTGATTGGCCATGCCGGACACCCCGAAGTCGAAGGCACAATGGGGCAGTACAATAACCCGAAGGGTGGCATGTATCTGGTTGAGTCTCCGGCTGATGTCTTTAAGCTGGATGTCAAGGACCCGGAAAACCTGTGCTTTATGACGCAGACCACGCTGTCGGTTGATGATACTTCAGAGGTGATTGACGCCCTGCGTGAGCGCTTCCCGAAAATCGTCGGTCCACGCAAAGACGACATCTGCTATGCCACTACCAATCGTCAGGAAGCCGTGCGTAACCTGTCTGATGAAGCGGATGTGGTGCTGGTGGTTGGCTCTAAAAACTCCTCCAACTCCAATCGCCTGGCCGAATTGGCACAGCGCGTGGGTAAACCTTCTTACCTGATTGATTCTGCGGAAGATATCAAAGAAGAGTGGGTGAAGGGAGCAATCAGCGTCGGTGTTACGGCGGGAGCTTCTGCGCCGGATATTCTGGTTCAGGAAGTCATCGAACGTCTGAAAACCCTGGGTTGCCTGGGGGTCGTCAATATGGACGGGCGTGAAGAAAATATCGTATTTGAAGTACCGAAAGAACTGCGTATCGATATCAAAGCGGTAAGCTAATACTCGGTAGTTCCCCCAACTTTATGGTGGGGGAACATATCAAGTCACAGCTCATCGGATTAAAGCTTAAACCGGGACTGTTCTTTGCCGCGCGTCGCGGTTTGTACCTGCAATAATGCCCCTTCGATTTCTTGCGGATTTTCCAGACCCGTCCTCGCCGAAGTGATAAACAGCTGGCTCATATCTTCCCCGCCAAAGGTGCAGCAACTCGGTTGCGTCACCGGCAGTTTCACTGTATCCAGTGTGATAAGTTCCCCCTGGTTAATTTGCTGACGCAATAGACAACCGTTGCCCCAGCAGGCGGTCAGCAGAATGCCGTCTTCAGTCAGCGTTGATCCATCGGGGGTTTTATCTCCGGAGGAAAAGCAGGAAAGCTTCAGCGGATTAATTTTTCGCGCATTGCCGGAATAAAAGCGTTTTTTCATGCTGTCTGCGAACCACACTTTCCCTTCGAACCAGGCTAACGTATTGGGCGTTCCTACGTTATCCATCATCAGCGCAGGGGCATCATCGCCAGTTTCATAGCGATACCAGCCGCCAATCGTTTCGTCTTCCTGCAAATCCATGGTGCCAAACCACACTGAGCCATCGGGCGCGATTGCTGCCTCATTTGGCCGGGTTCCTTTTACTCCCGGATACTCGCACAAAAAAGTGATATTTTCGGCAGGATAGTCATAAAGAGCGAGGCCGTTTTGGGTGACGAGTAAAAAGGTGTCTTGTTTTTCCGTTAGCAATGCAGCACTGGTCAGGAAAGGAAGTTCACGCTGTTGGAATGTTTGCTTTTGTGGCCAGTAGCGCAGAAGACGCTGGTTAGGAATATCGACCCAAAGTAAAGATTGAGTACGCTGGCACCAGACGGGGGTCTCGCCTAAAGTAGCTCGATAGTCACTCACCACGGCAACTGCGGACCTTAAAAATGCGGACATGAGGATTTCTCCGGCAAAATAAAAGACTAATCCCAATGAGTTTAGTCGTGTAAAGCCTTCTGAGGAAAGAGAGGGTAAAAGATTCGTTATCGTAAGCATAAAAAAAGCCTGCTGAAATTATCAGCAGGCCCATATTTCCAACGCTCTATCTGTGTCTAGAATAGCGGGTCGGAGATTAGAAGTTGTAGTACAAACGAACCAGGTTCAGGTCGCCAATGTTATCGGTAGAGTTGGTTATCACGTGTTCGAAGTCAACCTGGAAGCCGTAATCCAGTTTCACAGAAACACCCACACCGTTATCGGTGCGTTGATAATCACGTCCGCTCACGTACTTCAGATGGTCGCCCATGAAGTAAGGTTGGATACTCTTGATAGCAAATTGCTTAACTGGGATGTTGTATCCGGCATAGTATTCGACACCCCAGGCATTGCCTGCGAAGTAGTCTTGGTAGTCATTCACTTTGGTGGTCAGGAAGTTATGGTACCAACCGCCGCCCGCAGAGAAGGTCCAGTGACTTGGTGTCCACGACAGTGCGGTACCAAGAATGCTCTGGTCATAGTTTTTAGAAACGTTGTTGGCAGCACGATTTTTAACTTCTGCGCTGGTGTAGTTGTAGGCAGAACCCCAGGTCAGAGTATCGTTGATGTGCCAGTTGGCACCAACAGAACCGCCGCCTTTACGTTTGTAGGCCAGGCTATGTGATTCCAGCAAATCATCATCAGGCAGCAAGTAAGCTGCATACAGGTCAACCGGACCCGCACTGTATTTATATTTCAATTGCTTACGTGAACGGTATGAACCGTCGTAGTCGCCGTTGATACCGTTACCCGGTGCCTGGGCCAACATGTCGTCATCCCAGATATCGGTTTTCGCACCAACCACATCATAATAGATGCTGTTCTGTTGACCGTAAGTCAGAGTACCGTAGGTTTTGCTCTTGAAGCCGGTATACAGCTGGCGACGGGTGGTATCATGCGCGCCCTGAGCATAGTGGTTATCCCAGCTGAACACGGCTGGAATGTTTACGCCGAGTTCGTAGTAACCTACCCAGTGAACGTCATCGAACAGGAAGTAGTCGGCAGTAAAGCGGAAACGTGAACCGCCGTCATAGCCGTTGTTCTTGTATGAGCCTTTATCAGAACTGCCCATGGTATTAACGACCTGCGGACGAATACTACCGCCCACTTTGAAGTCAAGGCGACTCAGCAGATCATAAGGTTGAGGATCTTGTTTAATCAGTTCAATTTCAGCCTGTGCTGCGAACGATGCGCCACCCAATAGCAGGCCTGCGACAACCGTTTGTGAAACCCTATTCATTTTAAATTTCATACTGACTCCAGGTGCCATTAATCTGCTGGCAGCCTAAGTTCCCTAGTTATGCACGAGGGGGATTAACGAGCATTTAACAGCTACCTGGCAATTTGCCAAATTTAAAAATTGGTCTCAATTGCACGATTAACTGATGATTAAAGAATAAATAACTAATTCAAGATGTTACCGCGCTTATAGTTCGGCTTATTTAATTTTGCCTTTACAATAATTGCACGACTTAGAATTAGTTGGCTATTTAGTAGCATAACGGTTGTGCAAAATCCAATAACGAAATATGAATTATTTATATCAGCGCACATAAATTGATCCAGTTGGCGACAGTTTGTAGCAGGAAAAACTGCGTTTGGATGATTATTCAGTTGACTGCATGATTATTCATTGAGGCGGTGGAGAGTGTTTGCAGCGTAAAAGTGCTGATTTATCTTGTCGTTGAGAGGACAAGTCCGACATTGTCGCCCAAAGTGCGAAATAGATTTACTGATGCTGGCGCGCCTGTAACATAATTTTCTAATTATGAGGCAATTTCACTAGCCGTGGCGGGAGTGGGTCGTTAACCTGACTCTGTTTTACGGCAGCACACATTAATAAAGAGAGAAATTATGAGCAAAGCTGATATCCGCATGGCGATTGCCGGTTCCGGTGGGCGCATGGGCCGCCAGCTAATTCAGGCCGTACAGCAGGCTGAAGGCGTAGTACTGGGCGCGGCGTTGGAACGCAAAGGTTCTTCATTAGTTGGCACCGATGCAGGCGAACTGGCGGGCGTGGGCGTGGCTAACGTGATCGTAAGCGATAGCCTGGAAGCGGTAGCGCAAGATTTCGATATCTTGATCGACTTTACCCGTCCTGAAGGCACGCTGGATCACTTGAGTTTCTGCGTTAAGCACGGCAAAGGCATTATTATTGGCACCACAGGGTTTGACGACGCCGGCAAGGCTGCTATCAAGCAGGCTGCAAGCGATATTCCGGTAGTGTTTGCCGCTAACTTTAGCGTTGGCGTCAACGTAGTGCTTAAACTGCTTGAGAAAGCCGCCAAAGTCATGGGTGACTATACCGATATTGAAATCGTAGAAGCTCACCATCGCCACAAGGTCGATGCGCCGTCTGGCACCGCATTGGCAATGGGTGAGGCAATCGCTGGTGCATTGGGCCGTGATTTAAAAGACTGCGCAGTGTATGCCCGTGAAGGTTATACCGGCGAGCGCGATCCGATGAGTATCGGTTTCGCCACCATTCGCGCAGGCGATATCGTTGGCGAACATACTGCCATGTTTGCTGATATTGGCGAGCGTGTCGAGATTACTCACAAGGCTTCCAGCCGCATGACCTTCGCAAATGGCGCTGTTCGTGCAGGAAAGTGGGTATCATCGAAGAAAAATGGTCTATTTGATATGCGAGACGTCTTGGGTCTCGAAGATTTATAAGTTTTCCCAACAATCGTGATGTGGTTGTTTTAATCATAATGTTTTGATGAAAGGGCAGTTTTTTTATTGCCCTTTTCTTTTTTCATTAAAATAGAGGATTGGCGTGGTTTTTATATTGAAATGACTATTACTATTGTTTTAGGACAGAATTTTTACCGTATTGGTTAATTAATAATCAGGTCATTTCCTTCAGATCGTCTAGACTGCTTAAAATATCCAGATTTCCAAACAAACCCCTTCGCAAACGTTTACTATGCATACTTATCCTGTCCTTTTATCGCTATTTGACACTCATTTACTTGAGTGGTGCAAAAAACAGTAAAATAATGGTGCTTTTGGTGGACAAACTCTGCGCCCATCATTAGAATGCGCCCAATTTGCCAAAAATTAGCTTTTAGGGTAGAAAAATTACCACTCTGAGTGCAATTTTTGCATTGATTAGGTCACCGGATCTGAATTAATATGCAAATATAATGATTGATTATTCTTGGAGGATGCTTTGATAAAGTCAGCGCTACTGGTTCTGGAAGACGGAACCCAATTCCACGGTCGGGCCATCGGGGCAGAGGGAACGGCAATAGGGGAAGTGGTCTTCAATACGTCGATGACCGGTTATCAAGAAATCATCACTGATCCTTCCTATTCCCGCCAGATCGTTACTCTTACTTATCCCCATATCGGCAATGTCGGCACTAACGCCGCTGATGAAGAATCCTCCGCAGTACACGCTCAAGGCCTGGTAATTCGCGACCTTCCTCTGATTGCCAGCAACTACCGTAATGAAGAAACCCTTTCTGACTACCTCAAACGTCACAACATTGTAGGCATCGCGGACATCGATACGCGTAAGCTGACTCGTTTGCTGAGTGAGAAGGGCGCGCAGAACGGTTGCATTATTGCGGGCGACGCGATTGATGCTGCATTGGCGTTGGAAAAAGCTAAAGCTTTCCCGGGCCTAAAAGGGATGGATCTGGCTAAAGAAGTCTCCACGCAAGAGTCTTATAGCTGGCAACAGGGTAGCTGGACTCTTGAAGGCGATTTGCCGGAAGCGAAGAAAGCTGAAGATTTACCCTTCCACGTTGTTGCTTACGATTACGGCGTGAAGCGCAACATTCTGCGCATGCTGGTTGACCGCGGCTGCCGCCTGACCGTTGTTCCGGCGCAAACGCCAGCGGAAGATGTGCTGAAACTCAATCCAGACGGCATCTTCCTGTCAAACGGACCGGGCGACCCTGAGCCGTGCGATTACGCCATCGAGGCTATCAAGACTTTCCTGACCACCGAAATTCCGGTGTTTGGTATCTGTCTGGGTCATCAGCTGCTGGCACTGGCAAGCGGCGCGAAAACCTCGAAAATGAAATTTGGTCATCATGGTGGCAACCATCCGGTTAAAAATATCGATAACAATACCGTGATGATTACTGCACAGAACCACGGTTTTGCGGTTGAAGAGGCGAGTCTGCCAGCCACGCTGCGCACCACGCATAAATCACTGTTCGACGGTACACTGCAAGGTTTGCATCGCACCGACAAGCCAGCGTTCAGCTTCCAGGGACACCCTGAAGCGAGCCCGGGTCCGCACGATGCAGCACCCTTGTTCGACCACTTTATCGAACTGATCGAAGCTTACCGTAACAGCGGCAAATAATTAACAGGAGCAGATAATGCCAAAACGTACAGACATAAAAAGCATTCTGATTCTGGGCGCGGGTCCGATTGTTATCGGACAGGCCTGCGAGTTTGACTACTCAGGTGCTCAGGCGTGTAAAGCGCTGCGCGAAGAAGGTTACCGCGTTATTCTGGTGAACTCTAACCCAGCTACCATCATGACTGACCCGGAAATGGCCGATGCAACCTACATCGAACCTATTCACTGGGAAGTTGTGCGTAAAATTATCGAGAAAGAGCGTCCAGACGCCGTGCTGCCTACCATGGGCGGCCAGACTGCGCTGAACTGTGCGCTGGAACTTGAGCGTCAGGGCGTGCTGGCAGAGTTTGGCGTGACCATGATTGGCGCGACTGCCGATGCTATCGACAAGGCAGAAGACCGTCGTCGCTTTGATATCGCGATGAAGAAAATCGGTTTGGGCACTGCGCGTTCAGGTATTGCTCACAACATGGAAGAAGCGCTGGTTATCGCGGCTGACGTTGGCTTCCCATGTATTATCCGTCCTTCCTTTACCATGGGCGGCACGGGCGGTGGCATCGCTTACAACCACGAAGAGTTCGAAGAGATTTGTACGCGTGGTCTGGACCTGTCACCCACCAAAGAGCTGCTGATTGACGAGTCGCTGATTGGCTGGAAAGAGTATGAGATGGAAGTGGTTCGCGATAAGAACGACAACTGTATCATCGTCTGCTCTATCGAAAACTTTGACGCAATGGGCATCCACACGGGTGACTCAATCACCGTGGCGCCTGCGCAGACGCTGACTGACAAAGAATATCAAATCATGCGTAACGCCTCATTGGCGGTACTGCGTGAAATCGGCGTTGAAACCGGTGGCTCAAACGTGCAGTTCTCGGTTAACCCGAAAGATGGCCGTCTGATTGTTATCGAAATGAACCCGCGCGTGTCGCGTTCTTCCGCTCTGGCCTCTAAAGCTACCGGCTTCCCGATTGCTAAAGTCGCGGCCAAGCTGGCGGTGGGTTACACCCTCGACGAGCTGATGAACGACATTACCGGTGGCAAAACTCCGGCCTCGTTTGAACCGTCTATCGACTATGTTGTGACTAAAATTCCTCGCTTTAACTTCGAGAAATTTGCCGGTGCCAACGACCGTCTGACTACACAGATGAAATCTGTCGGCGAAGTGATGGCAATTGGCCGTACCTTCCAGGAGTCGATGCAAAAAGCACTGCGCGGTCTGGAAGTGGGCGCCAGCGGTTTTGACCCCATTGTGAACCTGGAAGATCCAGAATCGTTGACCAAAATTCGTCATGAGCTGAAAGATGCCGGTTCTGACCGTATCTGGTACATCGCTGACGCTTTCCGCGCCGGTATGTCTCTGGACGCTATCTTCAACCTGACCAACGTTGACCGCTGGTTCCTGGTGCAGATTGAAGAGCTGGTTCAGCTGGAAGGCCAAGTGGCACAAGGCGGCATCAACGCACTGGATTACGGTTTCCTTCGCGTCCTCAAGCGTAAAGGCTTTGCCGACCTGCGTCTGGCCAAGCTTGCTGGCGTGGCTGAAAGCGAAATTCGCAAGCTGCGTCACAGCCTTAATCTGCACCCGGTTTATAAACGTGTTGATACCTGTGCGGCTGAATTCTCCACCGATACTGCTTACATGTACTCCACTTATGAAGAAGAGTGCGAGTCCAACCCAACCAATACCAAACCAAAAATCATGGTTTTGGGTGGCGGTCCAAACCGTATTGGTCAAGGTATCGAATTCGACTACTGCTGCGTTCACGCCTCATTGGCGCTGCGCGAAGACGGCTTCGAAACCATTATGGTCAACTGTAACCCTGAAACGGTTTCTACCGACTACGATACTTCCGACCGCTTGTACTTTGAGTCAGTGACTTTGGAAGACGTGCTGGAGATCGTGCGCATCGAGAAGCCAAAAGGCGTAATCGTACAGTACGGCGGCCAGACTCCGCTGAAACTGGCTCGTGAACTGGAAGCCTGTGGCGTGCCGATTATCGGTACTAGCCCAGACGCCATCGACCGTGCAGAAGACCGCGAACGTTTCCAGCAGGCGGTTATCCGTCTCGGCCTGAAACAGCCGGCCAACGCCACAGTGGCAACCATTGAGCAGGCAGTTGAAAAAGCGGCAGGTATTGGTTATCCGCTGGTCGTTCGTCCATCTTATGTTCTGGGTGGTCGTGCAATGGAAATCGTTTATGACGAAATTGACATGCGTCGCTACTTCCAGAATGCAGTCAGCGTTTCCAACGATGCGCCAGTGTTGCTCGACCGCTTCCTTGATGATGCGGTTGAAGTTGACGTTGACGTAATTTGCGACGGTGAGCGCGTGCTGATTGGCGGCATTATGGAGCACATCGAGCAGGCGGGCGTTCACTCCGGTGACTCTGCGTGTTCATTGCCAGCGTATACCCTGAGCAAAGAAATTCAGGACGTTATGCGTCAACAGGCAGAAAAACTGGCCTTCGAGCTGTCAGTTCGCGGTCTGATGAACGTGCAGTTTGCGGTCAAAGACAACGAAGTCTACCTGATTGAAGTTAACCCACGCGCCGCGCGTACCGTACCGTTTGTCTCTAAAGCGACTGGCGTACCGTTGGCAAAAGTGGCGGCGCGCGTGATGGCGGGCCAAACGCTGGCTCAGCAGGGGATTACCGAAGAAGTTATTCCGCCGTACTACTCCGTGAAAGAAGTCGTGCTGCCGTTTAACAAATTCCCGGGTGTTGACCCAATCCTCGGCCCTGAAATGCGTTCTACCGGTGAAGTCATGGGCGTAGGTCGCACCTTCGCCGAAGCCTTTGCCAAAGCTCAGTTGGGTAGCCTGTCTACGGTTAAGAAAACTGGACGTGCGCTGCTGTCTGTTCGCGATGGTGATAAAGCTCGCGTAGTGACTTTGGCCGGCAAGCTGCTGGAACACGGTTACGAGATTGATGCGACTCAGGGCACTGCCGAAGTATTGACCGCCGCGGGCATTACCGTGCGTCAGGTTAACAAGGTGCATGAAGGCCGTCCGCACATTCAGGATCGTATCAAAAACGGCGAATATGCTTATATCGTGAATACTACCGCTGGACGCCAGGCGATTGAAGATTCCAAGCTTATTCGCCGCAGCGCGCTGCAATATAAAGTGCATTACGACACCACCATGAACGGCGGCTATGCCACCACCATGGCGCTGTCTTCCGACCCGACTGAGCAGGTTATTTCCGTCCAGGAAATGCATGCCAAAATTAAAGCCTAATCCACTGATTAGATTTAATTGCTGAAGAAATTGAGGGCGCCGCATTGTGCAGCGCCCTTTTTTTTTACTTTTTTAATTAATTTAACTTAATCAATAGCAGGCATGTTTTTCCTCTGGTCCAAAGTTGCGTATGCTGTTCAAAATACGATTTTAATGGACCTTTTATGATCCTGATTATTTATGCTCACCCTTATCCTCGGCATTCTCATGCCAATAAGCGTTTACTTCAGGAAATAAAGGATCTTCCTGACGTAAAAATCAGATCTCTCTACGATCTTTATCCTGACTTCACCATTGACATTAAAGCCGAACAAAAAGCAGTAGAAGAAGCTGATTTGGTCATTTTTCAACATCCAATGCAGTGGTACGGCTTACCTCCGTTGGTCAAACTGTGGATCGACAAGGTGCTGGAGCACGGTTGGGCCTATGGTCAAGGCGGGGATGTACTTAACGGCAAAGGCTGTATGTGGGCGGTGACTACCGGCGGTAACGAACAGCATTTTCAACTGGGTCATCACCCTGATTTCTCTGCTCTGGCGCAGCCACTTGAGGCTACTGCGTTGTACTGCGGCATGAAATGGCAGCCCTATTTTGCCTTGCATAACACATTTACCTGCGACGAGGTGGCGATTAGTGCCGCCGCATTAGCTTATCGTCAGCGGCTTATCGACTGGCAAACAGCACATCCGGCAGCGGTTGCCGTTCAGCCTCAGGCAATGGAAGGAGAAACCAATGGATAATCACGGCATGATGATTGAGGGGCTTATCTACCTTGGATCAGCCGCGCTGTTTGTCCCGATTGCCGTGCGTTTCGGTTTAGGTTCCGTGCTGGGTTATCTGATTGCCGGATGCATCATCGGCCCGTGGGGCTTAAAACTGGTCTCTGATGCCGAATCGATACTGACCTTCGCCGAAATTGGCGTAGTGCTGATGTTATTCATTATTGGCCTTGAGCTAGATCCCAAAAGGCTCTGGACCCTGCGTGCCTCGGTATTTGGCGGCGGTAGTATCCAGATAGTAGGCTGTGGACTGGTGCTCAGCGCGTTTTGCGCCGCGTTAGGCCTCGACTGGAAAATTGCCATTCTGATTGGCCTGACGCTGGCGCTGTCCTCAACCGCCATTGCCATGCAGGCGATGAGTGAGCGCAGTTTGACGCCTACGCCGATTGGTCGCAGCGCCTTTGCCGTGCTGCTGTTCCAGGATATCGCGGCTATCCCGCTGGTGGCGATGATCCCACTGCTGGCCAGCACCGGCGAATCAACCACCATGCTGGCATTTGGTATTTCGGCGGCAAAAGTGGTTGGCGCGCTGGCGATCGTGATTCTGCTGGGTCGCTACGTGGCTCGCCCGGTGCTGCATTTTGTTGCCCGTTCCAACATGCGTGAAGTGTTCAGTGCCGTGGCGTTGTTCCTGGTATTTGGCTTCGGTCTGCTTCTGGAAATGGCGGGACTGTCGATGGCGATGGGAGCATTCCTGGCCGGGGTAATGCTTGCCAGCTCTGAATATCGTCACGCACTCGAAAGCGATATTCAGCCTTTCAAAGGTTTGCTGCTCGGGCTGTTCTTTATTGGCGTCGGTATGTCTATCGACTTTGGAACGCTGATTCATCATCCGCTGCTGATTGCCGGTTTGCTGGTTGGTTTTATGGCTTTAAAAGCCGCTCTGCTGTGGATCATTGCGCCAATGCTGAGTGTGCCAAAGCGCCAGCGCGGAATGTTTGCCATTTTGCTGGGTCAGGGCAGTGAGTTCGCGTTTGTTATCTTCAGTGCGGCCCAGCTGGCAGGGGTACTTCCAGCCGATTGGGCTAAAGCGCTGACGCTGGCAGTTGCGCTATCTATGGCGGTAACGCCGATATTACTGGTGATTGCCAGCCGGTTGGAGCGAAATGCGCCGAAGGACGATCGTCCGCAGGATATCATCGACGACGAGCACGCGAGCGTAATTATTGCCGGCTTTGGACGTTTCGGGCAAATCGCCGGTCGTTTGCTGCTGGCTAACAATGTGCACACGGTGGTTTTGGACAACGATCCGGATCACATCGAGACTCTGCGTAAATTCGGCACCAAGGTGTTTTACGGTGATGCAACGCGCGTGGACCTGCTCGAGTCTGCCGGTGCAGCTCAGGCCAAGGTGTTAATCAACGCTATCGATGATGTTGCGGCTAACCTTGAACTGACCCGTTTGGCGAAAGAGAATTTCCCGAATCTTAAAATCATTGCCCGTGCTCGTGACGTTGACCACTGGTATCAGCTTCGTCAGCTAGGCGTTGAAGCGCCAGAGCGTGAACTGTTTGAAGGTTCTTTGCGTGCAGGACGGGAAACACTGGAGCTATTGGGGTTGGATCCTTATGAAGCGCGAGAAAAAGCCGAACAGTTCAAATTCTTCAACCTGAAGATGCTGGAAGCGACGCTGGCGAACTATGAGGATACCGAATTCCGCCTTGCTGGTCTGGCCCGTGCTCGCGATATGTTGACCGCAGCAATAGAGGAAGATCAGCAACGGTTGGGGGAACAGCAGCAAAGCTGGCGCGGAAGTATTGATGGTAAAGCGCCTGAACACGACGTGATTGAGGCGAAGGAGGGGTAAGTTTCCCCTGCCTGATGCTAAAAAGCGCATTCAATGAATGCGCTTTTTTTATCTGAGGTGTAAATCGACAATCAGCTCAGAGCTACTTTAATACCCAACGCGATAAGCACGCCGCCGAGCATTTTATCAATCAGCTTTTGCGCCTTGGCCAGACCGCGACGCACCGGACCGCTTTGGATAAGCACCACCAACAGCGGCCACCAGATCACGGAAAGGCCGACGATAATTGAGGCATACCACAGCTTCTCGCCCAGGCTTGAGTTGATCTGTAAAACCTGAGTAAACATTGCCAGGAAAAACAGCGTCGCTTTAGGGTTCAGCAGGTTGCACAGGTAACCCTGCACAAATGCTTTACCCAGTTTGACTTGCTGTGGCGCAACATTGTCCAGATTCATCTTGCTATTGGTACGCGAAAACAGCGCCTGAATGCCGACCCAAATCAGATAAGCTGCGCCCACGTATTTCAGTAAATCAAACAGCCATGGCGTTTTGGTGATCACCACCGCCAGCCCTGCCACGCAATACGACATATGAGTTATCACGCCACAAACCACGCCGAGCGAGGTCATCAGCGCTGCGGGGCGTGGATAGCGCGCGGCATTCTTAATCACCAGAAAGAAATCCGGACCAGGGGAGATCATCCCCAACGCGGCGATGGTCGCGACAAACAAAGAGGTTTCGAGCATTTCACTGACCGTTATCAAGGAGCGAGAAAAATTATGGCGGCATCATACGCCAATCGCTGATTTTTAACAGCGGCAGAATATGGGGACCTTTCCCGTTTGTATACATTCTCACCCACGATGTATGGAACAGTTTACATGGTTGGTTAACTTTACGGCTGTGTTAGCACGATACGCTGCCTGAATTAGAAGGTTTGACGCTTTACACCCCCTTAAAGCTAACCAGTTAGTGTATTGTTCTGCCGAAGTCAGCCTGTGCTAAGAGGTCTCTTATATCTTCAGCAAGGCACATTATCCCTATCGACGGGCGATTAGCCTTTCCGTATAGTGTGGCTCTTTTCTGCCCCGACATAGAATTTGTTCCTGGTCTGCTGTATGTCGTCTGCTGGCGGAACCACGAATCTATTCTTATTAGCACTTCACCAAAGGTTTCACGATGATTATCAGCCTGATCGCTGCAATGGCAGCGGATCGCGTTATCGGTATGGAAAACGCTATGCCCTGGCATTTACCGGGTGACCTGGCTTGGTTCAAGCGTAACACGCTGAACAAACCGGTTATTATGGGGCGCAAGACTTTCGAGTCGATTGGCCGACCATTACCTGGTCGTCTAAATATCGTTATCAGCAGCCAGCCTGGAAGCCTGGATGGCGTAACCTGGGTAAGCTCTGTCGATGAAGCTTTATCTGCAGCGGGTAATGCAGAAGAAGTGATGATTATGGGAGGGGGGAAAGTCTACACCCAGTTCCTCAAGCGCGCCAACCGCCTGTATCTGACACACATTGATGCTGAAGTTGAAGGGGACACGCATTTCCCTGACTACGAGCCTGACGAGTGGGAAAGCGTATTTAGCGAGTTCCATGACGCAGATGAAGCGAACACTCACGGCTATTGTTTTGAAATTCTGGATCGCCGCGGCGAGTAATTTCGCCCGCATAGAATTCAATGTAACTAGAATTGAATGCAACTAGAATTGAATGTAACCAGAATTGAAAGCAACAAAGGCACCCAATGGGTGCCTTTTGCTTTTTCAGCCAACTGTCACACAACAGCCAGGGCTTTAAAAATCAAGAAGCCTGTTTGTCTTTGCGACGAAAGGCGGGCTGGGTGAAATAGGTTTGATCTTCCCAGCGCAGCAGGGTCATTACCCCGCCCCAGCAGCATCCAGTATCCAAACCATAAATGCCTTCAGGCGTACCTTTACCCTCTAACGATGCCCAATGGCCAAAGATAATGCTATAGCCTTCTTCCATGACTTTGCCTGGCAGCGCGAACCAGGGTTTGAGCGGGCGCGGCGCATCTTCCGGAGCATCTTTGCAGATCATATCCAGCTCGCCATTGGGGAAACAATAGCGCATGCGGGTTAGCGCATTGGTGCTAAAGCGCAGGCGAGAAAGGCCGCTGAGGTCTTCCGACCAGTTGTTTGGCATATCGCCGTACATCGCATCCAGGAACAGCGGATAACTGTCGCTGCCGAGAATCGCTTCAACTTCACGAGCGCAAATTTTTGCCGTCTCGATATTCCATTGCGGGGTAATACCCGCATGTCCCATCACCAGCTTTAACTCATCATCAATCTGTAATACCGGTTGGCGGCGCAGCCAGTTAATCAGCTCGTCGGCATCCTCGGCTTCCAGCAGCGGAGTCAGCTTGTCTTTTGGCTTATTTGGCGTGATGCCGGCAAAGATGGCCAGCAGATGCAGATCATGGTTGCCCAATACCATACGAACGGAATCGCCCAGACTGCTGACATATCGCAGGACTCCGAGAGAATCTGGGCCGCGAGAAACCAGATCGCCGGTCAGCCACAAAGTATCCTGCTGTGGGTTAAAAGCTACCTGTGCGAGAAGGGCTTTAAGCTCATCCAGACAGCCATGAATATCACCCACTAAGTATGTCGACATTTTACCTTCTTACTTGAAACTCAATTAATCAGGGTAGGGAGTGCAAGGCGAAATACGGGGATAGCGACGCGGAAGGGGTTACCGTCTTGATCGATCATTTCGTAATGGCCTTCCATAGTGCCCATGGGTGTTTCAAGGATAGCGCCGCTAGTGTAATGGAATTCGCCAGCGGGAGTAATCAGCGGTTGTTCGCCAATTACGCCCTCTCCCTGAACCTCTGTCTTATGGCCGTTACTGTTGGTTATCAGCCAGTAACGGCGCAAAAGCTGTACGTTATGACGCCCGAGATTGCGGATAGTAATGGTATAGGCGAAAACATATCGCTGTTCTTCCGGTATCGACTGAGATTCTATGTAGATACTTTGTACCTGAATACTGACTCGCGGGGCATTAAGCATAACGTAACTCCAGCTGAGGTTTACTGTTCGTTGTTTTTACGTACTGAAAGCCAGTTAGCCAGCTTGCAATAACTTTCAACGGAAATATTCTCGGCACGCATTGAGAGATCCAGGCCCAGCTCAGTCATCTGCTCTGGAGTGAACAAATGCCCCAGACTGTTGCGGATGGTTTTGCGGCGCTGGTTAAAAGCGTCGGTGGTCAAGCGCGCCAGAATACGAATATCAGACACAGGATAAGGAATTTCTGCATGCGGCGTCAAACGCACTACGGCTGAATCCACTTTAGGGGCCGGCGTAAAGGATTCCGGCGGTACTTCGAGCACAGGAATGATGTTGCAGTAATACTGCGCCATCACGCTCAAACGCCCGTAAGCCTTGCTGTTCGGTCCAGCCACCAGACGATTCACTACTTCTTTCTGCAACATGAAATGCATGTCACTAATCGAGGTGGTGTAGGTGAAGAGATGGAACATCAACGGCGTCGAGATGTTGTACGGCAGGTTGCCGAACACGCGCAGCGGCTGGCCCAGCTCTTCTGACAGTTCGCCAAAGTTAACGGTCATCGCATCGGCCTGAATGACACGCAGCTTGTTGGCCAGCTTGGGATTAACCTCAAGTCGGGCCGCCAAATCACGGTCAAGCTCAATTACCGTCATGCTATCCAGACGTGCCGCGACCGGCTCGGTCAACGCCGCCAGACCGGGGCCGATTTCAACTACGGCCTGGCCGGGCAGGGGATGGATCGCCGAAACGATGCTATCGATGACAAACTGATCTTTTAAAAAGTTTTGTCCAAAGCGTTTACGGGCAAAGTGGCCTTGGTGGACTCGATTATTCATTGCTGTTTTTTACACTACTGTTGTTGTCGGTGCTGACATGAGTCGTCATTGCAGACAGATTGATGTCATTACTGACAGAGGCCATGTTAATGGCAAGATTTAATGCGGTAATAAAGCTGCCAACGTCGGCTTTGCCGGTTGCAGCAAGATCCAGTGCGGTGCCGTGATCTACCGAGGTGCGAATAAACGGCAGCCCCAGAGTGATATTCACTGCCCGACCAAATCCCTGATATTTTAACACCGGAAGGCCCTGATCGTGATACATGGCCAGCACGGCATCAGCGTGTTGCAGATATTTTGGCTGGAAAAGCGTATCTGCCGGCAATGGGCCAATCAGGTTGATGCCTTTTTCACGCAGCGAGTTGAGCGCAGGCGTGATGGTATCGATTTCTTCACGACCCATGTGCCCGCCTTCGCCCGCATGAGGGTTCAAGCCGCAGACGTAAATCTGTGGAGACGCGATGCCAAATTTTGTTTTCAGGTCGTTATCAAGAATGGTGATCACTTCATGCAGGCTCTGCTGAGTGATGGCGTCCGATACGTCCTTTAATGGCAGGTGCGTGGTCGCCAGCGCAACGCGGAGCTCTTCCGTCGCCAGCATCATTACTACTCGGTCGCACAGGCTGCGATCGGCGAAGAATTCGGTATGACCAATAAACGGAATGCCGGCGTCATTGATGATACTTTTCTGAACCGGACCGGTAATCAGCGCAGCAAACTCACCGTTTAGCGCGCCGTCACAAGCGCGAGCCAGGGTTTCAACCACATACGGGCCGTTGGCAACGTTAAGCTCACCCGCGACAGCAGTTTCAGCCAGCGGCACGGGAAGAACGGTCAGCGTGCCAGCCGCCTGAGGTTTGGCAAAACCTGGGCGATAATCCAGTAAACGAACGGGCAGACCTAACGCCTTGGCTCGGGAAAGCAGCAAAGACGGGCACGCACAAACGACAAGCTCAACGGGCCAGTCCCGTTGAGCCAGTGCAAGAACCAGATCAGGCCCAACCCCGGCAGGTTCGCCGGGGGTAATGACCACTGATTGAGTCACGTGGGTATTATTGTCCATTGCCATCCAGAATTTTTACGTACGACTGAGCACGCTGTTCCTGCATCCAGGACTGGGCTTCTTCTGCAAATTTACGGTTAAACAGCAGACGATAAGCTTTGTCTTTCATCGCCGCATTGGTCCCATCAACCTGACGAGTATCAATCAGTTGAATCAAGTGCCAGCCGTATGAAGAGTGAACAGGTGCACTGATTTCGCCTTTTTTCAGCTTAAGCAGCGCATCACGGAATGCCGGATCGTACATGTCTGGTGAAGACCAGCCCAAGTCACCGCCGTTAACCGCAGAACCAGGGTCCTGAGAAAGCTGTTTCGCTTCATCGGCAAAGTTGGCACGGCCGCTTCTGATGGCTGCTGCAACTTGTTGAAGTTTAGCCTGAGCCTGTGCATCCGTCATCACTACAGACGTTTTCAGCAGGATATGGCGAGCGTGAACTTCGGTCACAGAGACTTTTTGATCGGCCTGACGCATGTCATTGACTTTCAGAATGTGGAAACCAACACCTGAACGGATAGGGCCAACTACCTGACCTTTCTTGGCGTTAACCAAAGCCTGGGCAAACAGTGAAGGCAGACCTTGTAGCTTGCCCCAGCCCATGTTGCCGCCGTCAAGGGCGTGCGGATCGGCAGAGTAAGTCATCGCCATTTTCGCAAAATCAGCACCGTGGTTCAGGTCACTAACAAGTTTCTTGGCCAATATTTCGGTTTGATCAACCTGATCCTGAGTTGGATTTTGCGGTAACGGCAGCAAGATGTTGCTCAGATTATATTCTGCTTCGTTATCAGTCTGTGCGGCCATTTGTTTAGCCAGCGCATCAACTTCCTGAGGCAGAATTGTCACGCGACGACGAACTTCACCGTTGCGCACTTCAGAAATCAAAATTTCTTTGCGGATCTGGGTACGATAAGTGTTGTAGTCAAGACCTTCGTAAGCCAGACGGCTGCGCAGTTGATCAACGGTCAGATTGTTTTGCTGCGCAATCCCGGCAATAGCTTTGGTCACGTCATCGTCAGTCAGTGTAATGCCCATTTTGGTGGCCATTTGCAGCTGAATGTTATCCATAATCAGGCGATCGAGGATCTGGCGACGCAGTGTCGCTTCATCTGGCAGCTGTTGCTTGGATTCTTTAGCCTGCTGCTTAACGGACTGCAGCATGTCATTGACTTCGCTTTCCAGAACCACCCCGTTATCCACAACGGCGGCAACTTTATCAACCTCTTGCGGTGCTGCGAACGCGGTGTTAGCACAAAGCACCACGCCGAGGAGAAGTGTTCTCCAGTTCTTCATACTTTTTCCATTTATTTTCTCCGCAAATGCGGATTCAAGTTTCAAGTTTACTGAATTCAACATGCCGTTGAGCATCAGAATGCGCGCTGATAAGGCAGTATGCCGCCTTTTAACATTTCAGCAGTTCCGAGGTTTTGATTAGTACCAAGGCCGCGAAGTTCAATGTTAAATCCAATACTTTTGTCGTATATGCTCTTTTCGCTGGTTGAATCCCAGTTGATAATCTTGCGCTCGTAGCCAAAGTTGACGGCCCAGCAGCAGGTGCTGTATTGGAGACCCAGCAGCTGATCGGCGGCCTGCTTGGCTTTGGTGTCATAATAATAGGCACCGACCACGGCCCAACGGTCAGCGATAGGCCAGCTTGCAATAACCCCGGCCTGAGAAATGCCTTGCTGATATCCTGCGTCAGTCAGGTTAGGCAGTGTTGCCTCGATATATTCCGAGCTGGCATAACGGTAGCTGAACTGGACCATTCTATCTGCGTCAGCACGATATTCCAGTACCGCATCGCCCAAGGCTACAGAATCAAGACGTGCGTCATACTGAATGCCACCGCGTACAGCCCAGGCATCATTGATTTTGTAGTAGGTGTCACCGGCCCAGACAACGCTCCCGGTTTTGCTACTGTTGTACAGCGCGTCATTGCTGCCTGTGCGTGGCGGGGTGAAGTAGTAAATCTGCCCCGCAGACACGTTAAAGCGCTCGACTGAGTTCGCGTCATAGATACGGGTAGTTACGCCGGATGCAACCTGGTTGGCAGAGGCGATACGGTCAAGCCCACTGTAGCTTTGATCGCGGAACAGGCCAGTATAGTCGGTCTGCAGCAGCGTTGAGTCGTACTGTTGAATATCATTCTGATTGCGATACGGAATATACAAGTATTGCAAACGCGGTTCTAAAGTCTGCGTGTAGTCAGAGTTCCAGTCCATGGTGCGGTCAAACACCATTTTTGCGTCACTCTTGAATTCCGGCATAACGCGGTTAACCGAACTCTTAAGCGGAGTCGTCGGGTTATCTCGATAATAATCCCCCGGAATACTCTGCTGGTAGTGGGTCGCCATTACCTTGACTTCGTTATCCCAGCTTCCCCAGCGGTTGCTTAACGGCAGATCAATCTCAGGCGCGACATGCCAGCGGGTTGCCGAAGGGTATTCAGGGTTAACGTTGTCAAATCTGACAATTTGGCCATAAGTGTGGAAATTGAATGGGCCAAGATCGTTTTTGTAGTAGTTCATGTCTAACTGCGGCAGGGCGCGGTAGACATTATTGGTCGTAGCTTCAGAGAATATCTGGAACTGCTTGGTTGACAGCGTCGCGTCCCAATTCTGATCGGCGTAACCTACGCTGAATTTTTGCGCAGCATAGCCGTCGGTCGTCGAACCATACTTAGAGTCAAAATCGTTGAAATAGTAAGTATCACTGACCTTGGTATAGTCAACGTTGAGGCGCCAGTGTTGATCGTAAACGCCGTTGTGGTTCCAGTAGAACATCCAACGTTTTGTTCTGTCTAAATCTGGATGCTCGTCGTTGGAACCTTTATCGTTGTTCAGGAAGTCAAATTCCATCACACCGGCACCCAAAGCAGTCAGGTAACGGAATTCGTTCTGTAACTGGAGACCACGTTTACTCATGTAGTGCGGAGTAATGGTGGCATCGTAATTTGGTGCGATGTTCCAATAATACGGCAGCGCGAAATCAACACCGTTCTTGGTGCTGTATTTCAAATTCGGGATCAGGAAACCTGAGCGGCGCGTGTTGCCGATTGGCAGCTGCATATAAGGGCTATAGAACACCGGAACCGGACCGATATGGAAACGGGCGTTCCAGATTTCTGCCAGCTCTTCCTGGCGGTCTTCGATGATCGTAGTCCCCACAACGCTCCAGCTGTTATCGCCCGGCAGACAGGAGGTAAAAGTTCCGTTATTCAGAATGGTATAGCGGTTCTTGTCGCGCTGCTTCATCAGATCAGCCGTACCACGGCCCTGACGGCCCACCATCTGATAATCGCCTTTCTGCATGTCGGTGTCTTTGGTATTCAGGTTAGAGAAGGCTTTAGGGCCTTTCAGCTTAATCTGATTATCAAAATACAGTACATCGCCCGTTGCGGTAGCCGTTCTCAGTGGCGTAGGGTCTTTGGGGTTCGTCACCTGATTGAGTTGAACCTGGTCAGCGGTTAACGTGCTGTTACCTTGCTCGACGTTAACGTTGCCGGTATATACGGCATCGTTAGGATAGGTTCCCTGGGCATGATCTGCCTGAATTTTCACTGGAAGCTGATTGGTGTCCCCTGTGACTAAAGGTTTGTCATAGGTCGGCACGCCGAGCATGCATTGTTCAGCGAGATCGGCCAGTGCGCCCTGGCTATAAAGTGCTGTCCAAATCATAGTGGCCAGCAGGGTGGGGAAGCTTTTTTTCATACGTAAAATGTGTGTTCCGTCATCAGAGGCGTCATTCCGGCAAACGGTCAGAGACTATCTTACTCATCATCGTTGCGCTAGTGATAAATCCACAGGGTTACGCTGTAGCCGTTAGGCACAACGGTAAATGCCGGTTATGATAAAGCAAATCTTACGCGACGGCATTGTGAATTGAGGAGTATATGCAGTATTGGGGAAAGCTGCTCGGACTAATATTGGGCTTGATGTCCGGTATTGGCTTCTGGGGAATCGTATTGGGGCTGTTGGTTGGGCACATGGTAGACAAGGCGCGCAGTGTAAAACGTCGTGGCTTCTTCTCCGATCAGCAGACAAGACAAACTATTTTTTTCCGCACCACCTTTGAGGTGATGGGGCATTTAACCAAATCAAAAGGACGAGTAACAGAGGCTGATATTCAAGTAGCCAGCCTGTTTATGGACCGCATGCAGCTTCACGGCGCTCAAAGAGAGTCGGCACAGCAGGCGTTTCGCACGGGTAAAGGTGGGAATTATCCGCTGCGTGAAAAAATGCGAGAAATGCGCACCGTATGTTTCGGACGCTTTGATCTAATTCGTACTTTCCTGGAAATCCAGATCCAGGCGGCGTTTGCCGATGGTTCGCTGCATCCCAACGAGCGCCAGGTGTTGTACGTCATTGCCGAAGAGCTGGGTATTTCGCGTCATCAGTTCGATCAGTTCCTGAGCATGATGGAAGGCGGGCAGCAATTTGGCGGTAATCAGCAGGGCCAGTACTCGCATGGTGGTTACCAGCACGGCTCTCAGGGGCCGACGCTGGCCGATGCCTGTAAAGTGTTGGGCGTGCAGGCAACCGACGATGCCACCACCATTAAACGCGCTTACCGCAAGTTAATGAGTGAACACCATCCCGACAAGCTGGTCGCCAAAGGCCTGCCGCCGGAAATGATGGAGATGGCCAAGCAAAAAGCGCAGTCGATTCAGTCAGCCTATGATTTGATCAAGCGTGAAAAGGGTTTTAAATAACCTTTGGCTTGTGTTTTGTTAGCTATAAAAAACGCCGCGAGTTGTGCTCACGGCGTTTTTTTATGCTTAAAGAGAGAAGATTACGCTACGGGATCAGAAATCCGGGTCGCAGCTGAAAGTCATCGGTTCATCGGTGATGGGATGGTAAATCGATAACTCCTGCGCGTGCAGCTGTAAACGCGGCGCCATCGCCAGAGCTTCAGGGTGCGCATAAAACTTGTCGCCCAGAATCGGATGCCCCAGCGCCAGCAGATGAACGCGAAGCTGATGAGAGCGACCGGTTATCGGGCGAAGCTTCACCCGTGTCGTACCGTCAGCATCCCACGAAAGCACTTCATACTGAGTCAGCGCTTTCTTGCCGGTTTCATGGCAAACCTTTTGCTTGGGGCGATTCGGATAGTCGCAGATTAGCGGCAAATCAATAATGCCGTAATCTTCCGCCATATGGCCCCACACCCGCGCGACATAGGCCTTCTTGGTTTCTCGCTCGCGGAACTGACGCTTTAGCTCGCGCTCGGCTTCCTTGGTCAATGCTATGGCAATCACGCCACTGGTGGACAAGTCCAGACGATGCACCGATTCGGCAATCGGGAAATCGCGCTGGACTCGTGTCATCAGGCTGTCGTGATGCTCGGCAGCCTTGCCGGGAACGGACAGCAGCCCGCTCGGCTTGTTTACCACCATCAGATGTTCGTCCTGGAACAGCACCCGCAACCAGGGATCGATTGGCGGATGATAGTTTTCAAGCGGCAGAATGTTTGACGGCGGTGGCGTTATCATTGATGGCTCACCACAACCAGACGAATGGCATCAAGACGCCAGCTGGCATCGTTAAGGCTGTTTAGCACCTGTTTGCGATTAGAATCAATCGCCTCAAGCTCGTCATCACGAATGTTTGGATTCACCTCTTTCAACGCTTTAAGGCGCTCGAGCTCCAGGCTAAGTTGCTGATCGGCCTCAACCTTGGCGGTTTCAATCAATGCCTGTGCTTCTACCGCGATCAGAGGTTCGGCCTGTTGCAGCATGGCATGAACATCTTGCTGCACGGCGTTAACCAGCTTGCTTGAGTTATGGCGATTTATTGCATTCAGCTGGCGGTTAAAGCTTTCAAACTCGACCTGTGCTGCAAGATTGGTGCCTTTGCGGTCCATCAGCATGCGCACCGGCGTTGGCGGCAGGAAGCGGGTCAGTTGCAAGTGTTTAGGTGCCTGACATTCCACCACGTACAGCAGTTCGGCCAGCAACGTGCCCACTGGCAGCGCTTTGTTTTTCAAGATGGAAACCGCGCAGCTTCCGGTGTCACCAGAAAGGATCAGGTCCAGACCATTGCGGATGATCGGGTGTTCCCAACTGATAAACTGGGCATCTTCGCGTGATAGCGCTTGCTCACGATCGAAAGTGACGGTGCAGCCATCTTGCGGCAGCCCAGGGAAATCCGGCACCAGCATATGATCGGAAGGCGTCAGGATAATCAGATTATCGCTGCGGTCCTCCTGATTGATACCCACGATATCAAACAGATTTAGCGCGAAATTCACCAGATTAACGTCGTCATCCTGCGCGGCAATCGCCGTTGCCAGCGCCTGCGCCGGTTCACCGCCGTTAGAGTGCATCTCCAGCAGGCGGTCACGACCCTGCTCCAACTGCTGTTTCAGCGCATCATGCTGCTCACGGCAGGTGAGGATAAACTCATCGAGGCCTTCCTGTTCTGCTGGCGTCGCAAGAAAACCGATTAGCTGCTGATAGCTGCCGTCGTAGATGGTGCGCCCGGTCGGGCAAGTGTGTTCAAACGCATCCAGACCCTCGTGGAACCAACGCAGCAGGATTGCCTGAGCGGTTTGCTCCAGATATGGCACCATAATTTCGATGTCATTTTGCTGGCCGATACGGTCCAGACGGCCAATACGCTGTTCAAGCAGGTCCGGGTTGAACGGCAGGTCAAACATCACCATTTTGCTGGCAAACTGGAAGTTACGGCCTTCCGAACCGATTTCAGAACACAGCAATACCTGCGCGCCATCTTCTTCAGAGGCAAAATAAGCCGCTGCACGGTCACGTTCAATAATCGACAGGCCTTCATGGAACACCGCAGCGCGAATCGCTTCACGCTCACGCAGAACCTGTTCCAGCTGCAACGCGGTGGCCGCTTTGGCACAGATAACCAACACTTTTTTATCACGGTTGGCAGTAAGGTAACCGAGCAGCCATTCGACGCGTGGGTCGAAGTTCCACCAGGTCGCGTTATCGCCTTCAAATTCTTGATAAATTTGTTCTGGATACAGCATATCCAGCGCGCGGGCTTCCTGAGATTTCTTGGCACCCATGATGCCGGAAACTTTAATCGCCGTCTGATACTGGGTCGGCAATGGCAGCTTAATGGCCTGCAGATGACGCTCCGGGAAACCTTTAACCCCGTTACGGGTGTTACGGAACAGCACGCGGCTGGTGCCGTGGCGGTCCATCAGCATCGCAACCAGTTTTTTAGCAGCGTCTTCATCACCTTTATTGGCGGCGGTGAGCAAAGTATCAACGTCTGCATTGCCTACGCTCTCACCCAGCAGGGCCAGCGCTTCAGGAGTCAGCGGCTGTTTGTTGAGCAACAGGGTGACTGCATCGGCAACCGGCTGATATTGCTGCTGTTCTTCGATAAACTCTTCGTAATCGTGGAAACGGTCCGGATCCAGCAAACGCAGACGGGCAAAGTGGCTTTCCTGACCTAACTGCTCAGGAGTTGCGGTCAACAACAGCACGCTTGGAATATTCTGTGCAAGTTGCTCAATCACCATGTATTCACGGCTTGGCGCGTCTTCGCTCCAAACCAGATGATGGGCTTCATCGACGACCAGCATGTCCCACTCTGCGTCGTTCAGCTCTTCGAGGCGCTGTTTATTGCGGCGCACGAAGTCCAGAGAACAGATAACTAGCTGCTCAGACTCAAACGGGTTGGTCGCGTCATGGCGTGATTCGGCGTAACGATCGTCATCAAACAGCGAGAAACGCAGGTTGAAACGGCGCAGCATCTCGACCAGCCACTGGTGCTGCAGGGTCTCGGGCACCACAATCAGCACACGCTCGGCGCGGCCAGAAAGCAGCTGCTGGTGGATGATCATCCCCGCTTCGATGGTTTTACCCAGACCGACTTCATCGGCTAACAGAACGCGTGGCGCATGGCGCTGGCCGACTTCATAGGCGATGTGCAGCTGGTGTGGGATAAGGCTGGCACGCATGCCGCGCAGGCCGCCAAATTCCAGGCGGAACTGTTCACGTTGATATTTGCGTGCACGAAAACGCAGAGCGAAGCGGTCCATGCGGTCAATCTGACCGGCAAACAGGCGATCCTGAGGCTTGCTGAAGGTCAGTTTGCTGTCGAGCAGCACTTCACGCATTGCTACACCTTCTTCCTCGGTGTCCAGACGCGTTCCCACATAAGTGAGCAGACCTTTGTCCTCGACGACTTCTTCAACTTTCAGCTGCCATCCCTCGTGGCAACTGATGGTATCGCCCGGGTTGAACATTACGCGGGTGATAGGGGAATCACTTCTGGCATACAGGCGGTTTTCACCAGTAGCGGGGAAAAGCAGGGTGACCATGCGCGTGTCTACTGCGACCACAGTACCTAAACCTAATTCGCTTTCCGTGTCGCTTATCCAGCGTTGACCAAGTGTAAAGGGCATATTGTCTCTCTGTGCTTTGTGTCTGTCTGTTGGGCTGTAGTGCCCTTTAACTGATAATTATCAAACTTTATGTAATAGCTTTTCTTTCCCCGCCCATTAAGGCGTGGAGTTATTAATTTTTTGAGGTAAGATAAGAAATGGGAAAGGGCGCTATGTTAATTGAAGGTAGGCCGTTCGTCACCTGTCATTGCGCCATATGGTTAAAACAATCCCATTTGACCTGTTATCAGTGTAGCAAAATCGTCATGCAGGAACGGAAGAATGCCGTCTGCGACCGGTTCGAGTTGTTTCTCGATGTAATGATCATAGTCGATAGGCGATTGACGGTTCTCCAGCGGCTCCGGTCCTGAAGTCGTCATAACATAGCTTATCCAGCCGCCGTTCTGATACTGCATGGGTCGACCGTTGGCCAAATTATATTCATCGGCCAGACGTGCCGCGCGAACGTGGGGCGGAACGTTGCGCTCATACTCAGTCAGCTTGCGACGTAGACGTTTACGGTAGACAAGCTGGTCGTCAAATTCCCCGTTCAGAGTGCTCGCGACATAATCGCGAATATAGTCCTGGTAAGGCTGCTCGTGGAAAATCCGCTCATACAGCGACTGTTGAAAAGTCTGCGCCAGTTTGGTCCAGTCGGTACGAACAGTTTCCAGCCCCTTGTAAACCATATGCTCCCCGTCTGCGTCTTTTACAAGGCCGGCGTAACGTTTTTTACTGCCTAATTCGGAGCCACGAATAGTGGGCATCAGGAAACGTTGATAATGCGTTTCAAACTCCAGCTCCAACGCACTTTCAAGACCCAGCTCCTGGTTAAGATGCGTCTTCCACCATTGATTGACCTTCACCACCAGCCGTTGGCCGATCTCATTGGCATCTTCGTTGCTATGTGCGCTGTTTAGCCAAACGAAGGTTGAATCCGTATCACCATAAATTACCTGATAGCCTTCTTCTTCTATAAGTTTACGGGTTTGCTGCATGATCTCGTGGCCGCGCAGGGTAATCGACGAAGCCAGTCGAGAATCAAAAAAGCGGCAGCTGCTGGTTCCCAATACGCCATAGAGCGCGTTCATAATAATCTTCAGCGCCTGCGAAAGTGGCTGATTTTTCAGTTTTTTCGCCGCCTCACGCCCTTGCCAAATCTGACGGACTATTTCAGGAAGGCAGTGCTGAGTGCGTGAAAAATAGGCCTCTCGAAAGCCGGGAACCGAATGGGCATCATCCGGTTGATCCAGTCCGGTAATCAAGCCCACCGGGTCGATGAGAAAGGTGCGGATGATCGACGGATACAGGCTTTTATAATCGAGTACCAGCACCGAATCATACAAGCCGGGGCGAGAGTCCATCACAAATCCGCCGGGACTGTTTTCGTCGGGCCGCTCTCCCATATTGGGTGCCACAAAACCGATACGATGCATGCGCGGCAGATAAAGATGGGTAAATGCCGCCACTGATCCGCCGCTGCGATCGGCTGCTAATCCCGTTACCGACGCGCGTTCCAGCAGAAACGACAGCAGCTCGGTTTTGGCAAAAATGCGAGTGACCAGTTCGCAGTCTTTAAGGTTATAGCGGGCCAGCGCGGGTTTATCCTGGCGGAAGCGTTGCTCAATTTCTGCCAGACGCTGATAGGGGTTGTCAATCGCTTTGCCTTCGCCGAGTAAAGTTTGCGAGACGTATTCCAGACTAAAGCTCGGAAAGTTCCAGGTCGCTGATTTTAGTGCTTCAATGCCGTCAACAATCAACCGGCCAGCGGCCTGTGCAAAAAAGTGCCCTTGTTTAAAACCGTGCTCACGCCATTCAAGCGTGCTGCCGTCGCGGCCAAAACGCAGCGGGATCTTGTAACGATCGGCGTGTTTCTGCAGAACTCGCAGGTCAAACTGCACAACGCTCCAGCCGATGATCGCGTCCGGGTCATTGCGCTGCAGCCAATCATTGAGTTTTTGTAGCAGCTGTGGGCGGCTGTCCACGTACTCGAGGTTGAAATCACCGTGACTGCCGGGAGTTCCGTTGGCTGGACCGAGCATGTAGACATCGCGCTGGCCGCAGCCTTCGAGGCCGATGCAATAAAGCTCGCCATTGCCGCTGGTTTCAATATCCAGCGAACATAATTTAAGCGTAGGGCGGTAAGTTTCTGCGGGCTTCATCTTGGTATTCAGCAGGATACCATCACTGCCTGGCGTGCCGGTGAACCACACCGGTGCGGTGACGTAACGCTCCATCAGGAATCGTTCCGGCGGGCGGATATCGGCCTCATAAAGAGTAAGACCTCCATCTTTTAGCATTTTTTCAATGCGCATCAGTTGGCGATGGCCGTTGCAATAAAGTCCAACCACCGGGCGCAGGCGGAAATCTTTTAACGGCAGCGGACGAAGGGTATAGCCCTTTTCGCCGAGCAACAGTTGTTCCGCTCTCTCCTGCTGTTCAACAGGCAGAAAGGCCACTGATTCCTGTGCGGGCAGTCGAATTTTTTGTGGACCTTCGTCGGTTGCCAGCCAGAAGTCGACTTCCGTTCCCTGCGGTGTATCGCGCCAATGCCGGGTCAGCACGAAGCCTTGGCGTGGCTGAGTCTGCAAGTTGGGTTGCGCAGTAACGTGGTTGATAACGACCTCGATTTTTATAGATAAGTGCTTATTGATAGCGGCTTGTAAACGAATTTTTTAGCGCAAAGGCTTCGGAAAATGCTGCTGTTAAAGGGAAGTGACACACTAAATATAGCATGGTTATTTATACAGTTCCTGTGGTTAAAGCAGCCAGTTGAGCAACCAGTGACAAAAGAGAAGGATTAAATGCGCATACAATTACTGGGTTGACTCGCCTTTACCATTTACCGACAATTCAGCCTCTTTCATTTTCGCTTAAGCTGTGATGGCTACACTAAAGTGCAAAACCTTGAGGTCTCGATTTCAAGGGCTAAACTTTTTGCTGGTCACTCAGAGCGTAAATCGTCTGTTGTGCGTTGACAGTTTTCAACCTTATAAGAAATAAAGGTTTGCCGTACCGTGCGCGTGATGCGTACCTTAACTCTGGAATTATATGGAAGCCTATCTACAACATTTGGTCGCTCAGTCAGTGGGTTTCGCACTTATCATTGTTTCTGTCGTGGCATTTTTCGAGTCGATGGCGTTAGTGGGACTGCTGTTGCCCGGCACCGTCATGATGGCGACACTAGGTACGCTGATCGGTAGTGGTCAGGTAGGTCTTTACGAAGCATGGTTAGCTGCAGGACTAGGCTGTTTCTTTGGCGATTGGGCGTCTTACTTTATCGGACGCGCCTTTAAGGAACCGCTACACAATTGGTCTTTTTTAAAACGTTATCAGTCAATAGTCGACAAAACTGGCAATGCCCTTGAGCAGCACAGCTTTGCGACGGTGATCCTTGGACGCTTTATCGGACCGACCCGACCTTTGGTACCGCTGCTTGCGGGCATGCTCAACCTGCCGCCTTATAAATTCGCCCCGCCAAACATTGTCGGCTGTATCACCTGGCCACCTGTTTATTTCTTGCCGGGTATTCTGGCCGGGGTGGCAATTGATATTCCGCACAGCCATGAAAGCTCGGTGTTCAAATGGGCGTTGTTTATTACCGTGGTGCTGATTTGGCTCAGTGCCTGGTTGCTTTGGCGCTGGCTGCGTTCTGATAAAACAAAATCGGATGCGGTTACTCGATGGTTGCCTTTGCCACGCCTGCGTTGGGTGAGTTTACTGAGCCTCGCGGCGACAGTGATTAGCATCTATATGCTAAGCAAGCAGCCGCTGATGCCGATTTACGCTCATTTGCTCTACAAGGTAATCACTCGGTAACAGCCTATCCCTTAGTGCCATGGCAGCGTTGGCCGCAAATGTGTATCCCGATAACTTAATTTGTATGCTCATTGGGACTCACAAACTTGCGCCTTGCCATGGTGTCAAAATCCTTTAGCCAATAATTTACTCATTCCCAATATTGCTGCCTCTGGGGCGCTGCCGTCGGTCAGCGCCTGAGTCGGCCCGTCATAAAACACGCGGCCATCAACTACCAGTAGCGTTCTTTCAGCAATGCGCGCCGCATCGTCAAGGTTGTGCGACACCATCAGCAGTGTAAGTTGCTGCTGCTGACACACACTGTCGAGCAGGGCGAGCATTTCACTTCGCAGGGCCGGATCCAGCGCGGAGAAGGGCTCGTCCAGCAATAAAATAGGCTGGCTGCGCAGCAGGCAGCGGGCCAGTGCCACACGTTGTCTCTGCCCACCGGAAAGCTGTGAAGGCAGGCGATCCAGACACTCTTTTAGCCCAACCTGTTGAGCCAGCTCAGTTAACTTCTGTTTCTGGTCGGCATCAAGCTTCAGCCCAGGATGCAGCCCCAGCCCCATATTCTGGCGAACCGTAAGATGAGAAAACAGATTGTTTTCCTGGAACAGCATCGAAACCGGACGTTTTGCCGGTGGCGAATGAGTATGATCCTGCTGATTCAGCTCGATGGTGCCTAATCCCGGCGACAAAAAACCGGCAATCAGGCTCAGCAGTGTGCTTTTTCCTGCGCCGCTGGGTCCAAGGATCGCCACGCGTTCGCCTGCTGCGATATGCAGGTCAAAGCGCATCGGTAAATGTTCATACAAATAAGTGACTTTATTTAGATTCAGCATGGCGGCCCGGTAATCTTTCGATAAGGGTAAACAGCAGGAAACATAATATCAGTAACAGCATCGCCGTCACTGCGCCTTGCTGGCTGCGGTACGAGCCCATCTGCTGATAGAGATAGAAAGGCAGTGTACGGAAATTTTCATTACCAAATAGCGCGATTACCCCAAAGTCACCTAACGAAAGCACACAGGCAAACGCCAGCGCCTGCGTCATCGGCCGTTTAAGGGCGCTCAATTCAATCCAGCGCAGCCTGTTCCAGCCCTTCATATCCAGTGACAAGCACAGCAATGAATAGCGCTCGGCCACGTCACGCATCGGATTTTCGAGAACTTTCAGTGCGTAAGGGATAGCCATCAGCGCATTAGTGAAAATTACCAGCATCCACGGTGACTGTGGCAGTCCGCTGGTGTCGCTGAGCAGCAAAAAGAAGCCGGTGGCCAGTACGATGCCGGGCATGGCCAAAATCAGCATTCCTGAAAGTTCTAGACTTTGCCCCCAGTTATTACGCTGACGCAGGCGAAGTTCGCGGCTGCTCCATAACAACATCATTGCCAACAGCAGGCACAGCAGGCCGCTGCCAATGGCCAATCGGACTGACATCCACAGCGATTGCCATAGCGCCTCCTGATGTAGCACGGCGAGCAGGGAATGATTCAAGCCGCTGAGGATGACGGCCACCAGCGGCGGCAAGATAAGCAGTAGGGCAAGCAGAATAAGTAAGCCATCGCTGAATCGGCGAAACAGTGAATCGGCCGGATCGCGCCAGCGCTGGGCGTGCGTATGCCCAACCGGCAGCGCCTGACTGAGCTTCTGGCTCAGCAGCACCAATCCAAGACAGCAGAATAGCTGAATCAATGCCAATAGCGCGGCGCGGCCTAAATCGTAGTCATAACTCAGAGCCTGATAGATAGCCAGCTCGATGGTAGTGGCTTTCGGACCGCCGCCCAGCGATAGCACAGTGGCAAAACTGGCAAAACAGAGCATGAAAATCAGCGCGGCGGCGGGGAGAATTTGTCGTCTTAATGCTGGCCATTCCACGAATTTAAACTGTTGCCAGCCGTTCATGCCAAGCTGAGCGGCAAGCTGGCGCTGCTCGATGGCAATGTTTTCAAGGGATTGCAGCAGCAGGCGCGTTGCCAGCGGCAAATTAAAGAACACATGAGCCAGCAGAATGCCTTGCAGCCCATAAGGCGAGAAACGGTATTGAAGCCCTAACGCTGCGAACAGTTGGGCGAGCCAGCCTTCGCGGCCATAAACGCTAAGGATACCAAACACCGCGACCAGCACTGGCAGCACCAGTGTCATGGCGCAAAGTCTCAGCAGCCATTGTCTGCCGGGAAAACGCCGCCGATAAAGGCTGCGGGCAAGTAAGATGGCCGGTAACACGGAACATAGCGCCGACAGCAGTGCCTGCCAAAAGGTGAAACGGATGACGTGCCACAAATAGCTATCCTGCCAGACGGCTTTTAGCTGGAGTGCCGGGGCATGGCGCAGCAGTGAGCCGAGTGCCAAAAAGGCCACCAGCAGGATAACCAATGCGGCTATGGCACCGGGCCATAGCCAGTTGGGGATTAATGGCTGACGGCGTTCTGCCATGCCTGGATCCATTTACTGCGGTTCTCAGCGACGGTTTTGGCGCTGTATTGAAGCGAAATGCTCGGTACGGTCAGGGCATCATATCCTGCTGGCAGCGGCGATTTCACTACCGGATACATCCAGTTGCCGGTAGGAATAGCGTTCTGGAAACCCGGGCTGGTGACAAATTTCATAAATTTGGCCGCCAACTCCGGATGCTTGCTGGCCGCAAGCTGGCCGGCAACTTCAACTTGCAGATAGTGACCTTCGCTGAAATTGGCCGCCGCGTAGTTGTCTTTTTTCTCTTCAATAATATGGTATGCCGGAGAAGTGGTGTAGCTCAGCACCAGATCGCTTTCCCCTTTCAGGAACAGGCCATAGGCTTCACTCCAACCTTTAGTGACCGTCACAGTCTTCTTCGCCAGCTTCTGCCAGGCCTCTGGCGCTTTGTCACCGTAAACTTTTTGCATCCACAGCAGCAGGCCCAGGCCAGGCGTGCTGGTGCGTGGATCTTCATAGATAATTTTCCAGGGCTGCGGGCTGTCGACCAATTCCTTCAGACTCTTCGGCGGGTTTTTAAGTTTGTCTTTGTTATAGACGAAAGCGAAGTAACCATAGTCGTAAGGAACGAAAGTGCTGTCGTGCCAGCCGCCCGGAATATCGAGCTGAGTTTGGTCGACGGCAGGTTTGGCAAACAGGCCAGTTTGCTCGGCTGCCTGCAACAGGTTGTTATCAAGGCCTACAACCACGTCGGCCGGGCTGTTTTTCCCCTCCATCCGCAGGCGGTTCAGCAGTGAAACGCCATCTTCTAAAGGAACATATTTCAGCTCGCAGCCGCAGTCGGCTTCGAAAGCTTTCTTTATCGCCGGGCCAGGGCCCCAATCGGCGGAGAAGGAGTCGTAGGTGTATACAGTGAGAACAGGCTTGGCAGCGAATGCCGGTGCAGCGACCAGCATCAGGCAGGGCAGTAATTTTTTAAACACTTTGCACTCCAACTTTTACCTTGAGAGAAAAATAGGCGTGGCAAAGGACTTTGAGTCAGCAAAATGCACTCTCAAATCCCTTCGCCGGTATTAACCGGATCAGGTTCGACGGGTTTTTTCTCAGCCTCAGACCGAACTTGCCTGCGCAAAATCAGTGGATCAGCACCCCGTTGAGAACGGCGCTATTGTAGAGATTATGTGACAGCGTTGAAAGCAGGTTTATGCGTCGGGGGGCGCAAACCAGGCAGATTTAAAGTCAAACCAGCCCAGGGTATTCATCCTGACCCCGCGCATGCTGCGTTGTCCTTGTAGCAATAACCAGTGGTGAAATAGCGGGTGTACATGGTTGTCGTTGACTAATTTCTGTGACCATTCCGCCAGCGGAAACTCGCCGGAGCGCCATTGATTGGCGGCAATTTGCAGCCTGTCATCGAGGCAGTGCTGCATCAGCGGCAGTTCAAACAGGGTAGCAAACAGCGAAAACTCAATCGGCAAGGTGAAGTTTGCGCTGCCGAGCCAGATATCACTTGCGGCCTCTCCATTTTGCCACTTGGCGTAATCCACCACCTGAATATTAAGTTTAACATCATGTTTGGCCAGCAGAGGAGTCAGGGCCTGGCAAATGTCCCGATACTCAGAATGATCGCTATAAAAGGTGATGGTTAGCTCTTGAATATTAGAGGGTTTTGGCTGCTGAATCTGCGGGCGTCGATGGTGCCAGCGGGGTAACAGGCCGTAAGCCGGCGACCAATAGCGCTGATAAGCAGGGGCAGAAGCATTGAGCAGGGCAATCGGATTAAGCACCTCGCAAAGCCATTCACGCAGTGCCGGGTTCCTTCCCACGGTAGATCGCTGGTCGAAAAGCACAAAATAGCAGCCTTCTTCGAGCCGACTTTCCAACTGATCGTTGGCGGTGTCATCAGCCTGTAGCTGAACGCCAGAATGTACCAGTTCCTCGGTCAGTTCCGGCAGTACCCAAATATTCACCTCATCAAGCAATGCACGATAACCGAAATAGTCATCGAAGGCGCGTATCTTGAGCTGTGTTGGCTGGTTATGAACCACTGCATAAGGTCCGGTACCCATCGGATGACGGGCAAAATCCTTCAGCGTTTGCCATTCTTGCGGCAGGATAAGCGCATGCACGCTGCCAAGCAGCCAGGGTAACCAGCGGTCCGGCGTATGGAGAAAAATATCTATCACGTTAGGGGTGGGCGATTCGACGCGTGAAAAATGACTAAACAGTGGGTGAGAATCGAGCCGCGCGAAAGTCGTGATTATATCAGCCATTTCCAGCTCGCGGCCGTGGTGAAAATGAATCGCCGGGCGCAGATAAAAACGCCAGTGCAATGGAGTCACTTCCTGCCAGTGATGTGCGATATCGCCGCGCAGTTCCCCATTTTCCTCATTTATACCAATCAGCCCGCTAAAGATCTGCTTCGCCAAATGGGTCTCGGAACGACGTAGCATGCTGCCGGGAAGCAGGCTGGGAAGAGAGCGGTAGTAAAGGACACGAAGTATATGTTTCCCCTGGCGAAAACGACGCCCGAGCTGTGAAAGCAGCATTTGGCGAACTACCGTTTTGTCTCCCACCAGCTGTACTAACTGATCAACGCGGTCCTGCTCCAGCAGTTCCTCGGCCCGCATCTGCTGCAATGCCAGACCAGTAAACAGAAACGTTAGCCGCGACTTTTTCCCTCTGCCGGCTTCCGCCTCCCAATGGAGCCAGCCCTCCTTTTGCATGTTGCCCAGCAGCGATCGCATATGTCGGCGCGAACAGCTAAGGGCCTCGGACAGCGCCTGTAACGTAGTTTCTACGGGTTCTCCATGGCAAAACTGCCATAGGCGAAGGAACTGCTGCTGCAAACGTGGCGATGACATAAAAGAGGAACTCCTGTAAGCAAACCCATCAATTTATCTTTCCCTATATTACGACCATAATCTCTGGCAACAAAGAGTCCTGTAGCGTGATGCTTGCTGCTTCACTGCTGCCAGCCGTTTTCTGAGTAATGGTGAAATGTCGCCAGCCAGTGAGGTCACTCACTGGTTTTTTTGTGTTTACTCTCTTACGCTTAGAGTTGAATGTGCCTACACGCCATACAGTTCGACTGTTATCAGGGATGGTTTATGTCTTCTCGCCGTTTATCACTTATATTTGCAACTTTCCTGCTAGTGTCTTTTCTGAGTGGGATAGCCGGGGCGCTACAGGCGCCGACTCTCAGTCTGTTTCTCACCAATGAAGTCAAGGTCAGGCCACTGTGGGTCGGGCTGTTCTATACCGTCAATGCGCTGGCCGGGATTGTGATCAGTTTCCTGCTGGCCAACTATTCCGATAAAAAGGGTGATCGTCGCAGGTTATTGTTTTACTGCACTCTTTTGGCGATTGGCAATAGTCTGGTTTTTGCTTTTAGCCGAGATTATCTGGTGCTGATAAGCGTTGGGGTATTGCTGGCCGCGATCGGCAACGCCTCAATGCCACAGTTGTTTGCTCTGGCACGTGAATACGCCGACCGCTCCGCCCGCGAAGTGGTGATGTTCAGCTCGATGATGCGGGCAACGCTGTCGCTGGCCTGGGTGCTGGGACCCCCCATCTCCTTTATGCTGGCGCTTAATTACGGCTTTACCCTGATGTATCTCTGTGCTGCGGCGGTATTCGCCTTTGGCGCGTTGATGGTGTGGTTCTTTCTGCCCTCGGTCGAGAGGATCGAGCAACCGGTCGATGAAGTGGCCGTTCCCGTTAGTGCATGGAAAAATCGTGACGTGAGGCTCCTGTTTGTTGCCTCGCTGCTGATGTGGACCTGCAACATTATGTACATCATTGATATGCCGCTATATATCACTGCGGACATGCACTTGCCGGAAGGATTGGCCGGGCTATTGATGGGTGCTGCTGCCGGGCTGGAAATTCCGGTGATGCTGATTGCTGGAACACTGGTAAAGCGCACCGGTAAAAAACGTCTGATGCTTTGTGCGACTTTGTTTGGCGTATTGTTTTATCTGGGGATTATCTTGTTCCAGTTCAAAGCAGCGTTAATGATCCTGCAGCTGTTTAACGCGATTTTTATCGGCATTATCGCGGGTATTGGCATGCTGTATTTTCAGGATTTAATGCCGGGCAGGGCAGGTTCAGCGACGACTTTGTTCACCAACAGTATCTCCACCGGCGCTATTTTGGCTGGCGTATTGCAGGGCACGATTGTAGAAAATTTTGGGCATTATCAGGTGTATTGGTCGGCGTTAGGGCTTTCAGCTATCGCGCTAATCCTGATGACCCGGGTTAAAAATGTCTGACCCGCCGAGCGACGGGTCAGGAGTACTGAGCTAACGAATTAACGCATAAAGGCAGGCTGAGTCTTCTCGTAGGCCGAGATACTGTCTTCATGTTGCAGCGTCAGACCGATGCTATCCAGCCCGTTCATCATGCAGTGGCGGCGGAAACTGTCTATCTCAAACGGATAGCTTTTGTCGCCAGCGCGCACAACTTGATTTTCGAGATCGACGTCGAAATGAATCCCAACGTTTTCCTTCGCCAACGTAAACAGCTCGTCAATTTGCTCTTCACTCAGCGTCACCGGCAATAGCTGGTTATTAAAGGAGTTGTTGTAAAAAATATCAGCAAAGCTTGGCGCGATTACGGCGTGGAAGCCGTAATCGGTCAATGCCCATGGCGCATGTTCACGAGATGAGCCACTGCCAAAATTTTCTCGTGCCAACAATATGCTGGCACCCTGATATTCAGGTTTATTCAGAATAAAATCAGGGTTAGGCGTATAGCCCTGACCTTCCAGATAGCGCCAGTCATAGAACAAAAACTGGCCAAAACCTACGCGGGTCACCATTTGCAGGAACTGCTTCGGCACAATGGCGTCGGTATCGACGTTAGCGATATCCAATGGAATGACCAGACCGCTATGGGTAATGAATTTTGCCATGAGCGTCTCCTTAATTCAGTTCGCGGATATCGGCAAAGTGACCGGCAACCGCTGCGGCTGCTGCCATAGCGGGGCTGACCAGATGAGTCCGGCCTCCGCGACCTTGGCGGCCTTCGAAATTACGGTTGCTGGTAGAGGCACAGCGCTCTCCTGGATTCAGACGATCGTTGTTCATGGCGAGGCACATCGAGCAACCCGGTAAACGCCACTCAAAACCGGCATCGATGAAGATCTTGTCCAGACCTTCCTCTTCCGCCTGTGCCTTGACCGGGCCGGAACCTGGTACCACAATCGCCTGTACGCCTGCCGCCACCTTGCGCCCTTTGGCAACCGCCGCCGCCGCGCGCAGATCTTCTATGCGCGAGTTGGTGCATGAGCCGATAAAGACTTTATCGATAGCCACGTCGGTCAGTTTAATGCCCGGTTGCAAGTTCATATAAGCTAAGGCTTTCTCAGCCGATGCCCTTTCTACCGGGTCACTGAAAGAGGCTGGATAAGGTATCGTTTGGTTAACGCCCATCACCTGTCCCGGGTTAGTTCCCCATGTCACCTGTGGCGCAATATCCGCTACGTCCAACGTTACCACCTGATCAAACACTGCGTCAGCGTCGGATTTAATTGTTTCCCAATAGGCCACGGCGTCATCCCAATCCTGGCCCTTCGGCGCAAACTTGCGGCCTTTCAAATAGGCGTAGGTCGTTGCATCAGGCGCAACCAGACCAGCTTTGGCACCCAGCTCGATCGACATATTGCACAGTGTCATACGACCTTCCATGCTCAATGCTTCAACTGCCGGTCCGCAGTATTCCACTACGTGACCAGTACCACCGGCGGTGCCAGTTTTGCCAATCACTGCCAAAATAATGTCTTTGGCCGTGATGCCGACCGGCGCGTCGCCGACAATTTCAATCTTCATGGTTTTGGCGCGCCCCTGTTTCAAGGTTTGCGTCGCCAGCACGTGTTCGACCTCCGAGGTGCCGATGCCAAAGGCCAGTGTGCCAAAAGCTCCGTGAGTCGAAGTATGTGAATCACCGCAAACCAGCGTCATGCCCGGCAAAGTCAGCCCCTGTTCAGGACCCATCACGTGGACAATGCCCTGGAATGGATGCTTCAGGTCGTATAATTCAATGCCAAACTCGGCGCAATTCTTGATAAGTTCCTGCATCTGAATGCGCGCCATTTCACCGCTGGCATTGATATCTTTAGTCTGCGTTGAAACGTTATGATCCATGGTGCCAAAGGTTTTACCCGGCTGGCGCACGCCACGATTCATCGCTCGCAGGCCGTCAAAGGCCTGCGGGGTGGTAACTTCATGAATCAGATGACGGTCGATATAGAGCAACGGAGTTTCGTTTTTAGCTTCGTAAACCACGTGCGCATCGAATAATTTTTGATATAACGTTTTGGACATTACGCCCCCTCGGCAACAGCACTCGCGATGATGTCGCCCATTTCGTTGGTCCCTACGGCGTGGCCACCATTTGCCAAATCGCCGGTACGATGACCCTGTTCCAATACCTGGTTAACCGCTTGTTCAATCGAGCCTGCCGCTTCTTCAGCGCCCAGGCTGTAACGTAACAGCAATGCCAGCGACAGGATTTGCGCAATTGGGTTGGCGATATCTTTACCCGCGATGTCTGGTGCAGAACCACCAGCAGGTTCAAACAGGCCAAACGCCTGCTCATTCATGCTAGCAGAAGGTAACATGCCCATAGAGCCGGTAATGATCGCGCATTCGTCAGACAGAATATCGCCGAACAGGTTGGAACAAAGCATGACGTCGAACTGTGACGGATCCTTGATTAACTGCATGGTCGCGTTATCGATATACATGTGCGTCAGAGTCACGTCCGGGTAATCTTTTGCCACTTCGCCGACCACTTCACGCCACAAAATTGAAGATTGCAAGACGTTGGCTTTGTCGATTGATGTCACTTTATTACGGCGTTTACGTGCAGATTCAAACGCAATGCGAGCAATACGTTCAATCTCGTAACGGTGATAAACTTCTGTATCAAAGGCTTTCTCGTGCTGGCCCTGACCTTCACGCCCTTTTGGCTGGCCGAAATAGATGCCGCCGGTCAGTTCGCGTACGCACAGAATGTCGAAACCGCGTGCGGCAATATCGCTGCGCAGCGGGCAAAACTCTTCCAGACCCTTATAAAGACTGGCAGGGCGCAAATTGCTGAACAGCTTGAAGTGCTTGCGCAAAGGCAGTAATGCACCGCGCTCTGGCTGAGAGTCGGCGGGCAGATGTTCCCACTTCGGGCCACCCACTGAGCCGAATAAAATCGCATCGGCCTGTTCACAGCCAGCAACGGTGGTCGCAGGCAGCGGCGTGTTGTGTTTGTCGATAGCCGCGCCGCCGACGTCGTATTCACTGGTGGTGATGTTTAAACCAAAACGCTGGCGGACAGCTTCAAGCACCTTATAAGCCTGAGCCATAACTTCTGGGCCAATTCCGTCGCCGGGCAATACAGCAATATGATGGGTCTTACTCATGTTCACACCGTTTCCTGATTATTTTGTTTGCTATTCAGTTTGTCGTTCTGATTTTCATTCAATGAGTTACGATCGTTTTGCAGGCGTTGTTTCTCTTTTTCTACCTGCTTGCTGCGCCAGATACTGTTCAGCACATGCACCATCGCTTTCGCAGAGGATTCAACAATATCTGTTGCCAATCCAACTCCATGAAAACGACGCCCTTGGTAGGACACAACAATATCAACCTGACCCAGCGCATCACGCCCATGACCTTTCGCCGTCAGCTGATATTTAATTAACTCAATGTCATAACCGGTGATGCGGTTGATGGCTTCATAAACTGCATCGACTGGACCGTTGCCAATAGCAGCTTCGGTCTGAATTTCTTCACCGCAGGCCAGATTCACCGAGGCAGTCGCATTGATGCTAGAACCAGACTGCACGCTGAAATTGTCCAGACGATAGAATTCAGGCTCTTCCTGCTGTTTATTAATAAACACCAGCGCTTCCAAATCATAATCGAAAACCTGACCTTTCTTGTCGGCCAGTTTCAGAAACGCGCTATACAGGTGATCCATATTATAGTCTGACTCTTTATAACCCATTTCCTGCATGCGATGCTTCACTGCGGCGCGACCCGAGCGGGAAGTCAGGTTCAATTGTACCTGATTCAGGCCAATCGATTCCGGGGTCATAATCTCATAGTTTTCACGATTTTTCAGAACGCCGTCCTGATGAATTCCCGATGAGTGAGCGAAGGCATTGGAGCCGACAATCGCCTTGTTACCTGGGATTGGCATGTTAGTTATCTGGCTGACTATCTGGCTGGTGCGATAGATTTCTTTATGATTGATATTGGTATGCACCTGCATGTAATCGGAGCGGGTTTTAATCGCCATGATCACTTCTTCCAACGCGGTGTTACCCGCGCGCTCGCCGATACCGTTAAGCGTGCCTTCAACCTGACGAGCACCAGCTTGAATCGCTGCAATAGAGTTGCCGACCGCCATGCCCAAATCGTCGTGACAGTGGACGGAAATCACTGCTTTATCGATGTTTGGCACACGCTCATACAAATTAGTAATGATTCCGCTGAACTGGTGAGGCGTGGTATAGCCTACAGTATCAGGAATATTGATAGTGGTAGCTCCGGCTTTAATGGCGGCTTCGACCACGCGGCACAAATTATCCAACGGCGTGCGTCCCGCATCTTCACAAGAGAATTCAACATCATTGGTGTAATTACGGGCGCGCTTGACTGAGTGCACGGCCATCTCCAATACCTGATCAAATGAGCGTTTCAGCTTCGATTCGATATGCAGGGTAGAGGTTGCCAAAAATACGTGGATACGGAAAGCTTCCGCCACTCGCAGAGCCTCGGCGGCGACATCAATGTCTTGATCAACACAGCGTGCCAGAGCACAAACTCGGCTGTTTTTAATCTGGCGGGCGATGGTCTGTACCGATTCAAAATCACCGGGAGAAGAAACGGGGAAGCCAACTTCCATCACGTCTACCCCCATTCTTTCCAGAGCAATGGCGATTTGCAGCTTGTCTTTAACACTCAGGCTAGCCTGCAGTGCCTGTTCACCATCACGCAGCGTAGTATCGAAAATAATGACTTGTTCACTCATGTCTATGTTCCTTGTCGAGGTTATTTTCGCGCTTTGCGGATAAAAAAAAACCCGCGCATTTGCGCGGGTTTGCTATTTGTGGAGGCTGAAATCAGTTCTTGCTTTCACCCACTGGCATACCGCGCAATGATTCTGCGTTGAGTAGTAGGCCAAGTAGACGGGTGAATTTTAACATTTCGATTTCAGCTTCTCTGTAATTGAGTGGCGTTGTGCCAGTGCTTTAAATTGATACTTGAATGCGGAGTTGATGTCAACTCTTGTCTGCATTCACAGGCGAAAAGGCAATATAAAGGACAGGGTTTTAATCCGGAATAAAACTCTGAAAATACCTGCTTCAACAGTGAATCAAGTTACCCGAGCATTTTTATCGCTAAACAGAGCCAAATAATCAGGTTTTTCTCATAAATAAAAGGTCTCTGATAAGGATTATCACGAATTACTCAGATAGAAATTTAACCTTTTGCGGTAGTTTATTTCATCGTGGATAAATAATCACAGGGTTACAGCTGATAAATAGCGAGCTAATCGCGTTGGTTTAGGTGTTGGTTCAAATGGACTTAACTTTTAATGTGGGAGGCGTCATGACTGACATTATTTTAGATAAAACGCAGAGTAAAAGAATTCCTGACAATAAAGTACAAGTCAGCCATGAGGATAACCATCTACGCCGTGCAGATTTAAATTTATTAACCGTATTTGACGCGGTGATGCAATTGCAAAATATAACACGTGCCGCACGGATGCTGGGAATGTCACAACCGGCAGTCAGTAATGCTGTTTCCCGATTAAAAAATATGTTCAGCGATGAGCTATTTGTTCGCTCAGGTCGCGGTATAGAACCTACTGCACGTGCTCATCAACTTTACGGACCGATTCGTCAGGCTTTGCAACTGGTCACTAATGAGTTACCCGGCCTTTGCTTCGATCCTCAAACCAGTCGCAGACAGTTTGCCATCACTATCAGCAGCCCGCTTGACCTGCTGCTGGCCCCCAAGATTCTTGGCGTGCTCAAGCAGCATTCGCGCAGCGTGACCTTGAATATTGGATCACTGATTAGCGATAATATCGAAAATCAACTGCGCTATCAGGAGCTTGAGTTTGTCATTGATTACCGCAGCATTGATCGTGCCGACTATTATAATCAAAAGCTTTTCGAAGATGAGCTTGTGTTGATTTCCTCTAATAATCATCCGCGCATTCAGCAGCAGGCTAGCCAGTCCTATTATTTTAAAGAGAAACATGCGGTTGTCAGACTTAATGGGCCGTCATCATTTAGTTTCCCTTATTATAATAAGCCCGAAACCCATAAGAGAGTTTGTTATCAGGGGGCGAGCCTGTTCAGCGTAATGGAAATTGTTTCGCAAACTGAAATGATAGCAGTCGTGCCTAAGTGGCTAGCGCAGCAGAGTGCAGAAAGATTAAATTTGAAAATTGACCGTTTGCCATGGATTAATAATAAAATAACCAGTTATTTATCGTGGCATGAATCCGCGAGTAAAGACAAAGGACATCTGTGGATGAAGGAGTTGTTGACGCAGAATGTAAGCCTGCCCTAAGGGCTTTTTTGTAGTTTTTTATACTGGTAAAATTGCGTTGTGATTTTTTTTACCAAACGGCTTGCGGCAGCTTAACCTACTTTTATTTTCTTTTAAAAACCAGCCACGCGAGCCCGGTTATTATGGCGTCTGCTTCAGGTGTTTATTTGAAAATCAAGAAAAGACTTGGATTCTTAACCTCATAGCGTGATGAAGATCACTTTTTGTTATATAAAAAATATGCCCTAATGGGGCATAATTTAATTCTGTAATTAACTCCTTCAGCGTTATATCCCCCACTAGCAGCGCCGCTTGTATGGTTTATTATTCCAATAACTATGATAAATGCAGCGGCTCAAGATAGCCTTGTAGTTTCTATGGTTTTTTGTCGTTTGCCTGACCTAAATTCTGACGTTAAGGTAATCAGTTATATTCAGAACATTAAAACAGTACAGAAGGGTGCCAAGCCCTCATATCCGGGATTAGGGAACGATTTCCGACATCCATTAGAAACGAGTCGTCACAAATAAGAAGACAAGCCTGGAGGCAAACCCATGGAGATGTTGTCAGGAGCCGAGATGGTCGTCCGGTCGTTAATCGATCAGGGCGTAAAACATGTATTCGGTTATCCCGGCGGAGCGGTGTTGGATATCTATGATGCCCTGCACACGGTTGGCGGGATTGATCATGTGCTGGTGAGACATGAGCAGGGCGCAGTGCACATGGCCGATGGCTATGCGCGTGCGACGGGAGAAGTCGGCGTAGTTCTGGTCACTTCAGGACCTGGCGCAACCAATGCCATTACCGGTATTGCCACTGCTTATATGGATTCCATCCCCATGGTCGTGCTTTCCGGTCAGGTTCACAGCTCGCTGATTGGCTACGATGCCTTCCAGGAATGTGACATGGTCGGGATTTCTCGGCCTATTGTGAAACACAGCTTCCTGGTCAAGCGTGCGGAAGATATTCCTACCGTTCTGAAAAAAGCGTTTTATCTGGCATCTACCGGCCGACCTGGGCCGGTGGTCATTGACCTGCCGAAAGACGTGGTGAACCCGCAGATTAAGCTGCCTTATGCCTATCCAGAGCAGGTTTCGCTGCGCTCTTACAACCCAACGGTGCAAGGCCATCGTGGGCAGATCAAACGTGCTTTGCAGACGTTAATGGCAGCGAAAAAGCCGGTGCTTTACGTCGGCGGTGGCGCAGTGAATTCCGAGTGCAGCGCCGAATTGCTGACGCTGGCGGAAAAATTGAATCTGCCGGTAACATCAACGCTAATGGGCCTGGGCGCTTTCCCCGGCACTCACCGCCAGAGCGTGGGCATGCTTGGTATGCACGGAACTTACGAAGCCAATATGACCATGCACAATGCCGATTTGATCTTCGGCGTGGGCGTGCGTTTTGACGACCGTACCACCAACAATCTCGAAAAATACTGCCCTAACGCGACCATCATGCACATCGATATTGACCCTACTTCGATCTCGAAAACAGTCAATGCTGACATCCCAATCGTTGGTGATGCCAAACAAACGCTGGTGCAAATGCTTGAGTTGCTGGAAACCGCCGAAGAGAAGCAAGAATTCGATTCGCTGCGTGACTGGTGGCAAAGCATTGAGCAATGGCGGGCCAAGAATTGCCTCGGTTACGATAAAAACACGGGTACCATCAAACCACAGGCAGTGATCGAGACATTGCATCGTCTGACCAAGGGCGAAGCTTACGTTACTTCCGACGTCGGCCAGCATCAGATGTTTGCGGCTCTTTATTATCAGTTTTATAAACCGCGCCGCTGGATAAACTCCGGTGGCCTCGGCACCATGGGCTTTGGTTTGCCCGCCGCGCTGGGTGTCAAACTTGGTCTGCCGGATGAAACGGTAGTCTGTGTTACCGGCGACGGCAGTATCCAAATGAATATCCAGGAGCTTTCAACCGCGCTGCAATACGATTTGCCGGTGGTGATTGTTAACCTTAACAACGGCTATCTTGGCATGGTGAAGCAGTGGCAGGACATGATTTACTCGGGTCGCCACTCTCAGTCTTACATGCAATCGCTGCCTGATTTCGTCAAACTTGCTGAAGCGTACGGTCACGTCGGGATCGCCATTCGCCATCCTGACGAGCTCGAAAGCAAACTGGCCGAAGCGCTGGCGTTAAAAAATCGTCTGGTATTTGTCGATATCAGCGTGGATGAAACCGAACACGTTTACCCAATGTTGATCCGTGGCGGTGGAATGGACGAAATGTGGTTAAGCAAAACGGAGAGGACATAATCATGCGCCGGATTTTATCAGTACTGTTAGAGAATGAATCAGGCGCACTGTCTCGCGTTGTCGGGCTGTTCTCCCAGCGCGGTTATAACATTGAAAGCCTGACCGTGGCCCCGACCGACGATCCTACTCTGTCGCGTATGACTATTCAGACAGTGGGTGATGCCAAGGTGCTGGAACAGATCGAGAAGCAGCTGCACAAGCTGGTGGACGTGTTGCGTGTAAACGAACTGGTGCAGGGCGCTCACGTCGAGCGTGAGATCATGCTGGTTAAACTGCAGGCTTCAGGCTACGGCCGCGAAGAGATTAAACGCTCTACCGAGATCTTCCGTGGGCAGATTGTTGATGTGACTGCTACGCTTTACACGGTTCAGCTTGCTGGCACCAGCGACAAGCTCGATGCCTTCCTCAACACGGTACGTGACGTTGCCGAGATTGTTGAGGTTGCTCGCTCGGGCGTGGTCGGTGTGTCACGCGGTGATAAGGTGATGCGCTAATATTGCCATTCGGGATGATTAAAACCCCCGTCATCGCTAAAAAGCTCAACTCCGGTTGGGCTTTTTTATTTTTTATTATTCCGTGCGCATTCCCTGACTTTTCACTATCGGGCTAAGGGGTTATGGTAAAACACCTTGCCGAGTAGGGTCTTATTGGGTTAGATATTCAGGGTATTTACTTTTATTAAGGGGTTCTTGGTGAAACTGGATGAAATCGCGAGGTTAGCGGGTGTTTCGCGTACGACTGCCAGTTATGTTATTAACGGCAAGGCGAAGCAGTATCGTGTCAGCGATAAGACAGTCGAGAAAGTCATGGCTGTCGTGAAGGAACATAACTACCACCCAAATGCCGTTGCGGCAGGACTGCGCGCAGGCAGAACCCGTTCGATTGGGCTGGTCATTCCCGATTTGGAAAATACCAGCTACACAAAAATTGCTAATTTTCTGGAACGTCAGGCGCGCCAGCGTGGCTATCAACTGCTGATCGCCTGCTCGGAAGATCAGCCAGATAATGAAATGCGCTGTATCGAGCACCTGTTGCAGCGTCAGGTCGACGCAATTATTATTTCTACTTCACTTCCGCCGGAACATCCTTTCTATCAGCGCTGGGCAAAAGATGATTTCCCGATCATCGCCCTCGATCGCGCTCTGGATCCCGAGAACTTTATCAGCGTCGTCGGCGCCGATCAGGAAGATGCGTTTATGCTGGCCGATGAGTTGCGTAAATTCCCTGCCGAAAGCGTGCTGTATCTTGGCGCACTGCCTGAGCTTTCTGTTAGCTTCCTGCGTGAATCAGGTTTCCGTCAGGCATGGGAAGGCGACTCGCGTAAGCCAGATTATCTGTACGCCAATGCCTACGATCGCGATTCAGCTGCTCAAGTTTTTGCCGAGTGGCTCAAAACACATGAGATGCCGAAAGCATTGTACACCACGTCGTTCCAACTATTGCAGGGCGTTATGGATGTCACGCTAAAACAGCAGGGCAGGTTACCCGCGGATCTTGCTATTGCTACCTTTGGCGACAACGAACTGTTGGATTTCCTCGAGTGTCCGGTGCTGGCCGTGGCGCAGAGACATCGCGATGTAGCAGAGCGCGTGCTCGAACTGGTGCTTGCCTGCCTCGATGAACCTAGAAAGCCAAAAGCCGGCCTGACCCGTATTCGTCGTAACTTATTCCGTCGCGGCAGTCTCAGCCGTAAATAGTTTCCGGGTTCAGATAATGCGTATCTGCATTTCTGAACTCGCCCCTTCCGGCTTTTTCTGCATTAACCCTAAACTTTACAAAACAATACTTTTGAATGGCTGAAATTGCGGCGAAAAGATTTCGACAATTCTTAAAAAGCCACCGTCGATTAAGATTAAGAGCAATCTCACACAAATTATTATTTGAAAATGTTTTCCCTCATAAAAAGAGAATAATCAATTTCAAAAATACGTTAATACTGTGAGCTATTCTGCTGTAGAATTCCCGGCTTAATTTGGCCCGGCAATTTTAGTCATGTCTTTTCAGGCGCTGAAAGCTGCGGCAGGAAGGGCTGTCATGCGGTATGAAGCATTTTTAACGGCACGACAAGTGTCGGGGACTATTAAGCAATATGCAAAGTCCGTGGTTTTAAGAAATGAGAGATCGATAGCAGAAGAATATAAATAGATAAATAATGTCCAAATTGTTTTCTTTTTGAGCATTATTATTATTTAAATGAAATTTCCTCAACTAATCATGACGTTATTTTTTAATCCCTCTGGTTAAAAACACAGTTCACCGGTTTTTGCTCAACTTATTGCCTGTAAATATTCAGAAACCTTGGCCTCTCTGGCTTGACAAGGTTTTAAAACCATCCGTAAACTCCTTCAAGTGGGAATTTGTGGTGTAAAGTGGTGAAAAGGGTCATTGAGGGGTAGCTCAGGTATGTTCCGTGGGGCAACGATGGTTAACCTCGACAGCAAAGGGCGGCTTGCCGTACCCACCCGATATCGGGATTTGCTGAGCGAAGAGTCGCAAGGTCAGATGGTTTGCACCATCGATCTCCATCACCCATGCCTGCTCCTTTACACCCTGCCTGAGTGGGAAGTTATTGAACAAAAATTGTCCCGTCTGTCGAGCATGAATCCGGTAGAACGCCGCATACAGCGTTTATTACTGGGTCATGCAAGTGAATGTCAGATGGATAACGCCGGGCGCCTGCTTATCGCAAACACATTGCGGCAGCACGCCGGGCTGGCCAAAGAAGTGATGCTGGTTGGGCAATTCAACAAGTTTGAATTGTGGGATGAACAGACCTGGTATCAACAAGTTAAGGAAGACATTGACGCTGAACAATCGTCTCGCGAACCACTTTCCGAGAGATTACAGGACTTGTCATTATAAGCATGCTTGAAAATTACAAACACACATCCGTGTTATTGGATGAAGCCGTAAACGGGCTGAATATTCGCCCAGACGGTATTTACATCGATGGAACCTTTGGTCGCGGCGGTCATTCGCGACTGATTTTGTCACAGCTGGGGCCGGAAGGGCGACTGCTGGCAATCGATCGCGATCCACAGGCGATCGAAGCTGCCAAAGCGATTGATGATCCACGTTTCTCAATTGTCCATGGCCCGTTTTCCGACCTTGCACAATATGTTCATGAACGCGAATTAGCAGGCAAGATCGACGGAGTATTGCTGGATTTGGGCGTCTCCTCGCCGCAGTTGGACGATCCAGAGCGCGGTTTCTCTTTTATGCGCGATGGACCATTGGATATGCGCATGGACCCGAGCCGCGGTTATTCAGCTGCTGAATGGCTAATGAAAGCCGAAGCCGACGATATTGCCTGGGTTTTGAAGACTTTCGGCGAAGAACGTTTTGCCAAACGCATTGCCCGCGCCATTGTTGACCGCAATCGCGAACAGCCAATGACCCGCACCAAGGAGCTGGCCGACCTGATTGCCAATGCGTCACCGTTTCGTGAGAAGCACAAGCATCCGGCAACGCGCAGCTTCCAGGCAATCCGTATTTATATCAACAGCGAACTCGAAGAGATCGAGCGCGCGCTGGACGGAGCACATGAAGTTTTAGCACCGGATGGCCGTTTGTCAGTGATCAGCTTCCATTCGCTGGAAGACCGAATTGTGAAACGATTTATTCGCCAGCACAGCCGTGGGCCGCAGGTGCCAGCGGGTATCCCGATGACTGAAGCTCAGCTACAAAGCCTTGGTGGTCGGACCCTCAAATCTTTGGGCAAGATGATGCCTTCTGAGGCTGAGGTGGCTGAAAACCCTAGAGCACGTAGCTCAGTACTGCGTTTTGCCGCGAGGACCGCGTAATGATAGGCAACGAGCGTCATGGTTTGGTGGGAGTTATTTTTGGCGACATCCTGCGCCACGGAAAAATTCCCATGATCTTGCTGATCTCCAGTTTGGTCAGTGCCATGGCAGTCGTTACCGTATCGCATAAAACGCGATTACTGACAGCCCAGAGGGAACAACTGGTGCTTGAGAAAGATGCGCTGGATATTGAATGGCGCAACCTGATCCTTGAAGAGAACGCCCTCGGCGATCACAGCCGGGTAGAACGTATCGCGACCGAAAAATTGCAAATGCAACACGTTGACCCCTCACAGGAAACCATCGTAGTGCAGCAATAAATTAATTCGGCAATAAGGCTTAAGGCAATTTGCTCATGGAGATGACAAGCGACAGATGAAAGCGACCGGTGCCGCAAAGTTTAAGCGTCAGGAAGATAAAGCCAGCTTTATAAGCTGGCGTTTTGCGTTGCTGTGTGGCGGTATTCTTCTGGCACTGGCCGGACTGTTATCGCGCGTTGCCTATCTCCAGGTGATCAACCCCGGCAAACTGGTGAGAGAGGGCGATATGCGCTCTCTTCGCGTACAAACCATTCCAACCTCGCGTGGCATGATCAGTGACCGCTCGGGCCGTCCGCTGGCGGTGAGCGTTCCTGTTAACGCTATCTGGGCCGACCCGAAAGAAGTTAACGAGCACGGCGGCATTACTGGCGACAGCCGCTGGAAAGCGCTGGCCGATGCTCTGAACACCCCCATCGACCAACTGACCTCAAAAGTGAATGCCAATCCGAGTGGCCGCTTTGTCTATCTGGCGCGCCAGGTGAATCCAGCGATTGGCGAATACATCGGCAAGCTCAAACTTCCGGGTATTTTCCTGCGCCAGGAATCCCGTCGCTACTATCCCGCCGGTCAGGTTACATCGCACGTTATTGGCGTGACTAACATTGATGGCGAAGGCATTGAGGGCGTCGAGAAAAGTTTTGATCGCTGGCTAACGGGTAAAGCGGGCGAGCGAACCGTGCGTAAAGACCGCCATGGTCGCGTGATTGAAGATATCTCTTCGGTAGACAGTCAGGCCGCGCACAACCTGATGCTCAGCATTGATGAACGTTTGCAGGCGCTGGTTTATCGTGAACTGAACAATGCCGTGGCTTTCAACAAAGCCGAATCAGGCACGGCGGTATTGGTCGATGTGCAGACCGGTGAAGTGCTGGCAATGGCCAACAGCCCGTCCTATAACCCGAATAATATGGCTGATACGCCAAAAGACACCATGCGTAACCGCGCTATTACCGACATCTTCGAGCCGGGTTCAACGGTTAAACCGATGGTGGTAATGACTGCGCTGAAACAGGGTGTCGTCAAGGAAAATAGCGTATTAAATACGATGCCCTACCGCATTAATGGCCATGAAATCAAGGACGTGGCCAGATATCCGGAGCTTTCGGTCACGGGTATCCTCCAGAAGTCGAGTAACGTTGGTGTTTCCAGACTGGCGTTAGCGATGCCGTCCTCAGAGCTAGTAGACACTTACTCGCGCTTTGGGCTGGGTAAACCCACCAATTTGGGACTGGTTGGGGAAAGCAGTGGCTTATATCCAAAAAAACAACGGTGGTCTGACATAGAGAGGGCCACCTTCTCTTTCGGCTACGGGCTGATGGTGACACCTCTCCAGCTAGCGCGAGTCTATGCAACGATTGGCAGCATGGGCATTGCCCGTCCGCTGTCGATTACCAAAGTTGATCCGCCGGTTTCCGGCGAACGCGTATTTCCTGAACCTCTGGTGCGTACCGTGGTTCGAATGATGGAAAGTGTTGCCCTTCCTGGAGGCGGCGGTGTGAAAGCCGCAATCAAGGGCTATCGCATTGCCATCAAAACCGGTACTGCCAAGAAAGTCGGACCGGACGGTAAATACGTGAATAAATACATTGCTTACACGGCGGGCGTCGCGCCAGCCAGTAATCCGCGTTTTGCGCTGGTGGTAGTGATTAACGATCCTCAGGGCGGAAAATACTACGGGGGTGCGGTTTCTGCACCAGTATTCGGCGCCATTATGGGCGGCGTATTGCGCACGATGAATATCGAGCCGGATGCCTTACCGACGGACGTAGGCAATGACATAGTCAATAATCAAAAAGAGGCTTCAGGTGACAGATCGTAATTTACGCGACCTCCTGGCTCCGTGGGTGAGTGATGCCCCGCAAACGGTGCTCAAAGACATGGCTCTCGACAGTCGCATTGCGGCTGCCGGTGATCTGTTTGTCGCGATTTCAGGCCATACCAGTGATGGCCGTCACTATATTCCTCAGGCTATTGCGCAAGGTGTAAGTGCGGTAGTAGCAGAAGCGCAAGGGCAGGCCGAACACGGCTCTATCAGCGTGAAGCACGGCGTGCCCGTGATTTATCTGCAAAATTTAAACCTGCTGTTGTCCGAGATTGCCGGTCGTTTTTACCAGCAGCCGGGTGCCGCATTGCGTCTGGTCGGTGTAACCGGCACTAACGGTAAAACCACCACCACCCAGCTGTTGGCGCAGTGGTCGCAGATGCTGGGCGAAACCAGCGCGGTAATGGGAACAGTAGGCAATGGTTTACTCAATCATGTGGTTCCGGCGGAAAACACTACCGGTTCTGCAGTTCAGGTCCAGCAAATCCTGCGTGATTTAGTGCAGCAGGGCGCGACCTTCGCTGCGATGGAAGTTTCTTCACACGGCCTGGTGCAGCACCGCGTTGCCGCTTTGCCATTTGCTGCGGCTGCGTTCACTAACCTGAGCCGCGATCATCTGGATTACCACGGTGATATGCAAAATTATGAAGAAGCGAAATGGCAGCTGTTCTCGACTCATAATAGTGAGCAAAAGATTATTAATGCTGATGACACCGTCGGGCAACGTTGGCTGGCACAATTGCCCGACGCCGTTGCGGTCAGCATGGAAAATAAACTGCCAGCAGGCTGGAAGGGTCGCTGGTTATCGGCCAGCAGCGTGAATTATCACGATAAAGGTGCCACCGTCGAGCTGGATTCCAGCTGGGGCAAAGGCATTCTTGAAAGCCGCCTGATGGGCGCGTTCAATGTCAGCAATCTACTGGTTGCGCTCGGTACGCTGCTGTCTCTGGGATATTCCTTTGACGAGCTACTGCAAACCGCGCCGCAGTTGCAGCCGGTTTGTGGCCGTATGGAAGTGTTCCATGCGCCAGGCCGTCCAACCGTGGTGGTCGATTATGCTCACACCCCTGACGCGTTGGAAAAAGCGCTGGCGGCGGCTCGCCTGCACTGTACCGGCCAGCTTTGGTGTGTGTTTGGTTGTGGCGGCGATCGCGACAAGGGTAAACGTCCGTTGATGGGCGGCATTGCCGAGCAGTACGCCGATCGCGTGGTCATCACCGACGACAACCCGCGCAGCGAAGATCCTCGCGCTATCATCAATGACATTCTTTCCGGCTTGCTGGATGCTGGCCGCGCGCTGGCTGTCTCTGGCAGAGCCGAAGCCGTGACCAGCGCAATAATGCAGGCGGGTGAAAACGACGTCGTGCTGATAGCCGGTAAAGGCCATGAAGACTACCAATTGGTCGGCAATCAACGATTCGATTATTCGGATCGCGTCACTGCCGCTCGTTTGCTGGGGGTGGTCGCATGATCCCGGTTTCCCTGCAAAAACTCACCGAAGTATTGGCCGCCGAGCTGATTGGCAACGACACGCAAATTGAAGCGGTCACCACCGATACGCGCCAGATTACGCCGGGCTGTCTGTTTATCGCCCTGCAAGGCGAAAAATTTGATGCCCACGACTTTGCCGCCGATGCCCTTAAATCCGGGGCTGCCGCGCTGATTGTCAGCAAGCGTCTTGCCTTGGATGCCCCGCAGCTAGTGGTGGCCGATACGCGCATTGCCCTGGGGAAACTCGGTGCCTGGGTTCGCCGGCAGGTGCCTGCTCGCGTGGTTGCACTGACGGGTTCTTCCGGTAAAACCTCGGTGAAAGAGATGACGGCGGCGATCCTTCGCCAATGCGGCAATGTACTCTACACCGCGGGCAACTTTAATAATGATATTGGCGTGCCGTTGACCCTGCTGCGACTGACCCCGGAATACGATTTCGCCGTGGTCGAGCTGGGGGCTAATCATCAGGGCGAAATTGCCTATACCACCGATCTTACTCGTCCGCAGACCGCGCTGGTGAATAACCTGTCTGCGGCACATCTCGAAGGCTTTGGATCACTGGCTGGCGTGGCAAAAGCCAAGGGTGAAATTTTTGAAGGACTGCCAGCCGACGGTGTCGCAATCCTCAACGCCGACAATAATGACTGGCCGCACTGGCAGGCGCATATCGGTAATAAAACCGTGTGGCGTTTCTCTCCGGAACAGGCTGACGGTGTCGATTTCTACGCCAGCAATGTGCAGGTTGGGGCAGAAAAAACCACCTTTACGCTGCATTCTCCGGCCGGAAAAATTGATATCAGTCTGCCATTGCCAGGTCGTCACAATGTGGCGAATGCATTGGCCGCCGCGGCTCTGGCATTGTCTGTGGATGCCACGCTCGAAGCAATCCGCGAAGGTTTGGCCACGTTGCAGGCGGTGAAAGGTCGTTTGTATCCGATAGCACTGGCGGAAGGCAAAATTTTGCTCGACGACAGCTACAACGCCAATGTGGGGTCGATGACCGCCGCTGCGCAAACTCTGGCAGAAATGCCGGGTTATACCGTGATGGCGCTGGGCGACATGGCAGAGCTGGGCGATGAAAGCGAGGCTTGCCATCGTCAGGTCGGCGAAGCTATCCGCATTGCCGGTATCGATAAAGTATTAACCGTCGGTCATGACAGTCGCGCAATTAGCGATGCCAGTGGCTGCGGAGAACACCTTCAGGATAAAGCGGCTGTAACTGCCCGTTTGGCCAGCTTGTTATCTGAACACGCGGTAATTACCGTTTTAATTAAAGGTTCACGTAGTGCCGCGATGGAGCAGGTAGTACGGGCGTTACAGGAGAATGCAACATGTTAGTTTGGCTGGCCGAGCACTTGGTCAAATATTATTCCGGCTTTAACGTCTTTTCGTATCTGACGTTTCGCGCCATTGTCAGCCTGCTGACGGCTCTGTTCATTTCGCTTTGGATGGGGCCGCGTCTGATTACCTATTTGCAAAAATTGCAGATAGGCCAGGTCGTGCGTCATGACGGCCCGGAGTCACATTTTAGTAAGCGCGGCACGCCTACCATGGGTGGAGTGCTGATCCTGTTCTCAATTACCGTTTCGGTGCTGATGTGGGCTTATCCATCAAACCCTTACGTCTGGTGCGTGCTGTTCGTGCTGGTAGGTTACGGCGTGGTTGGCTTTGTCGATGACTATCGCAAAGTGGTGCGCAAAGATACCAAAGGCCTGATTGCTCGCTGGAAATACTTCTGGCAGTCGGTGATTGCCCTGGTGGTTGCCTTCGTGATGTACACCGTGGGCAAAGACACGCCAGCCACTGAGCTGGTGGTGCCGTTCTTCAAAGACATCATGCCGCAGCTGGGACTGCTGTACATCCTGTTGAGCTATTTCGTGATTGTCGGTACCAGCAACGCGGTGAATCTCACCGACGGTCTGGACGGGCTGGCGATTATGCCAACAGTGTTCGTAGCGGCTGGCTTTGCACTGGTAGCGTGGGCGACTGGCAACATGAACTTCGCCAACTATCTGCATATTCCTTATCTGCGCCATGCGGGCGAGCTGGTCATTGTCTGTACGGCAATTGTCGGTGCAGGCCTCGGGTTCTTGTGGTTTAACACCTATCCTGCGCAGGTATTCATGGGTGACGTCGGTTCGCTGGCGCTGGGCGGAGCACTGGGCACCATCGCCGTACTGTTGCGTCAGGAGTTCTTGTTACTGATTATGGGCGGCGTGTTCGTGGTTGAAACGCTGTCGGTTATTTTGCAGGTAGGGTCCTTTAAGCTGCGCGGCCAGCGTATTTTCCGTATGGCGCCAATTCATCACCACTATGAGCTTAAAGGCTGGCCGGAACCTCGCGTGATTGTGCGTTTCTGGATTATTTCGCTGATGCTGGTGCTGATTGGCCTGGCGACGCTGAAGGTGCGCTAATTATGACTGACTATCAGGGTAAAAAAGTGGTCATCATCGGGCTGGGGCTTACCGGCCTTTCCTGTGTTGATTTCTTTGTATCACGGGGCGTCACGCCGCGTGTTATCGATACCCGTGTCAGTCCGCCGGGACTCGACAAGCTGTCGGCCAATATCGAGCGCCATTTAGGCTCTTTGAATGAAGACTGGCTGATGGAGGCGGATTTGATCGTCGCGAGTCCGGGTATGGCGCTTGCCACGCCTGCTCTGAGCGCAGCGTCCGAAGCCGGTGTGGAAATTGTCGGCGATATCGAGCTGTTCTGCCGTGAAGTGACCGTGCCGATTGTGGCGATCACGGGTTCCAACGGCAAAAGCACCGTCACCAGTCTGGTGGGGGAAATGGGCAAGGCAGCAGGATGGCAGGTCGGCGTAGGCGGCAATATTGGTTTACCGGTGCTGAGCATGCTTGGTCATGACTATCAACTGTTCGTGCTCGAGCTGTCCAGCTTCCAGCTGGAAACCACCCACAGTCTGCACGCGGCGGCAGCGACTATTTTAAATGTCACCGAAGACCACATGGACCGTTACCCGTTTGGCCTGCAGCAGTACCGCGCGGCGAAACTTAAAGTTTATGAAAACGCCAAACTGTGCGTGGTAAACGCCGATGACGCGCTGACCATGCCGATCCGCGGTGCAGATAAGCGCTGCGTGAGCTTTGGCGCTGATGTCGGTGATTATCATCTTACGCGCCAGCAAAGCGAAATTTGGCTGCGAGTGCGTGGCGAACGGATCTTTAATACCGCCGAGATGCCGCTGACGGGTCGACATAACTATACCAATGCGCTGGCAGCGCTGGCTTTGGCCGATGCGGTGGGTATTCCTCAGGCATCCAGCCTCAAGGCGTTGTCCACCTTCACCGGTCTGGCTCACCGTTTTCAGGTTGCGCTGGTACACAACGGCGTGCGCTGGATTAACGATTCAAAAGCCACCAACGTCGGCAGCACCGAGGCGGCTTTAAACGGCTTGCAGGTTGAAGGCACGCTGCATTTACTGCTGGGTGGGGACGGCAAGTCTGCGGATTTCACCCCGCTGTTGCCCTATCTGAGCGGTGACAAGATTCGCCTGTACTGCTTTGGTCATGATGGCGGCGAGCTGGCTGATTTACGTCCCGAGATATCTTCACTGTTCGAGACAATGGAGCAGGCAATGCGAGATATCGCCGGCAAAGTGCAATCCGGGGATTTGGTGTTGCTATCGCCAGCCTGCGCCAGTCTGGATCAGTTCAAAAACTTTGAACAGCGTGGCGACGTATTTACCGCTCTAGCTAAGGAGCTTGGCTGATGCGTATTCGACTTCCTGGATTTGGCCTGCTTCGAGGATTTGGCAATAAAGCCAACGACTGGGTGATGGGCGCCAAAGAGAACGAAAGCCTGACACTGGTTCTCTATGACCGCACGCTGATGTGGATGACTTTTGGGCTGGCAATTATCGGCTTCGTCATGGTGACCTCGGCCTCCATGCCAATCGGCCAGCGTCTGGCAAACGATCCGTTTATGTTTGCCAAGCGTGATGCAATCTATCTGGTGCTGGCCTTTATTATTGGTCTGATTACCCTGCGTATCCCGATGATGGTATGGCAGAAATACAGCAACGTTCTGCTGTTTGCCTCAATCATCATGCTGGTTATCGTGCTGGGCGTGGGGAGCTCGATCAACGGTGCATCGCGCTGGATATCCCTGGGGCCGTTGCGTATTCAGCCGGCCGAGTTCTCCAAGCTTTCGCTGTTTTGCTATCTCGCCAGCTATCTGGTGCGTAAGGTTGATGAGGTACGAAGCAACTTCTGGGGCTTCTGCAAACCGATGGGCGTGATGGTGGTGCTGGCCGTATTGCTGCTGTTACAGCCGGACCTCGGTACCGTAATCGTGCTGTTCGTAACCACGCTGGCGATGCTGTTTTTAGCCGGTGCCAAGCTGTGGCAGTTTCTGGCGATTATCGGTTCTGGACTGTTCGCGGTTTCACTGTTGGTTGTCACTGAACCTTATCGTATGCGCCGCGTAACATCGTTCTGGAACCCATGGGCCGATCCGTTCGGCAGCGGCTACCAGTTAACGCAGTCTTTAATGGCATTTGGTCGTGGCGAGTTTTGGGGGCAAGGCCTTGGAAATTCAGTACAAAAACTCGAATATTTGCCTGAAGCACACACCGACTTTATCTTCTCCATTTTAGGTGAAGAACTCGGCTATTTCGGTGTGGTTTTAGTGCTGTTAATGGTATTCTTCGTCGCTTTTCGCGCCATGTCCATTGGCCGTCGCGCGCTGGAGATTGACCAGCGTTTTTCCGGCTTTCTGGCCTGCTCAATCGGCGTATGGATAAGCTTCCAGGCTCTGGTAAACGTGGGTGCTGCAGCGGGGATGTTACCGACCAAAGGTCTGACATTGCCGCTGATAAGCTACGGTGGTTCAAGTTTGCTGATTATGTCGACCGCGTTAACGCTGTTGCTACGAATAGATTATGAAACGCGGATGGCGAAAGCGCAGGCGTTTGTAAGGAGTGCCCGATGAGTGGCAAGACCAAGCGTTTGATGGTGATGGCAGGCGGTACCGGTGGTCATGTTTTTCCCGGACTGGCAGTGGCTCATCATTTAATAGCGCAAGGCTGGGAAGTTCGCTGGTTAGGCACTGCCGACCGCATGGAAGCTGACCTGGTTCCAAAACACGGAATTGAAATAGATTTCATTAAAATTGCCGGATTGCGTGGGAAAGGTCTGAAAGCGCAACTTACGGCCCCGATTCGCATATATCATGCGTGGCGGCAGGCGAAGGCTATCATGCGTCGCTTCAAGCCTGATGTGGTACTGGGGATGGGCGGATATGTTTCAGGTCCTGGCGGTTTGGCCGCCTGGTCATGCGGTATTCCGGTAGTTTTACATGAACAAAATGGTATTGCCGGACTGACCAACCGCTGGCTGTCACGCATTGCCAAGACGGTATTGCAGGCGTTTCCCGGTGCGTTCCCGAACGCGGCAGTCGTGGGGAATCCGGTGCGTACCGATGTGCTGGCGTTACCGTTGCCCGATGAACGTTTTGCCGGTCGTGAAGGTCAAATCAGAATTCTAGTGGTTGGCGGCAGCCAGGGCGCGCGGGTTTTAAATCAGGCGATGCCAAAAATTGCCGCCATCCTGGGCGATCGCGTGACTATCTGGCATCAGGTCGGTAAAGGCGCGCTGGAGCAGGTAAATGAGGCGTATCAACAGGCCGGTCAAACGCAGCATAAAGTGACCGAGTTTATAGATGACATGGCGCAAGCCTACGCCTGGGCCGATGTGGTGGTGTGCCGTTCCGGTGCGTTGACCGTCAGCGAAATTGCCGCCGCAGGTTTACCGGCCATTTTTGTGCCCTTCCAGCACAAGGATCGCCAGCAGTATTGGAACGCGTTGCCGCTTGAAAAAGCCGGTGCCGCAAAGATTATCGAGCAAAAAGATTTTAACGCCGGTGCTGTTGCAGACCTTCTGGCCGGTTGGGATCGTCAGAGTCTGTTAGAGATGGCCCGTAACGCTCGCGCGGCGGCTATCCCGGATGCGACCGAACGCGTTGCCGCTGAAGTGGTAGCGGCAAGTAATAAATGAAAACAGTGAGTGACGGCAGCATGAACGCCGTCAGTCCGATTAACAAAGGTTTATGAGAAACGTGAATACACAACAATTGGCGAAACTGCGTACCTTCGTGCCCGAGATGCATCGCGTCCGGCACATACACTTTGTTGGCATCGGTGGTGCCGGCATGGGTGGTATCGCCGAAGTGTTGGCCAATGAAGGCTACCAGATTAGTGGGTCAGACCTGGCTCCGAATCCGGTAACGCAGCAATTGTCCGCTCTTGGGGCAACGATTTACTTTAATCACCGTCCTGAAAACGTGCTGGACGCCAGCGTTGTGGTGGTCTCAACCGCCATTTCTGCCGACAACCCGGAGCTTATCGCAGCACGAGAAGCGCGTATTCCGGTTATTCGCCGCGCCGAGATGCTGGCCGAACTGATGCGTTTCCGTCACGGGATTGCAGTGGCTGGTACGCACGGTAAAACCACGACTACCGCGATGGTGACCAGTATTTACGCCGAGGCTGGACTGGATCCGACTTTCGTTAACGGCGGCCTGGTTAAAGCAGCAGGCACGCACGCGCGTCTTGGTTCCAGCAGATTCCTGATTGCCGAAGCAGATGAAAGCGATGCGTCTTTCCTGCATTTACAGCCGATGGTGGCGATTGTAACCAACATCGAAGCGGATCACATGGACACTTATCAGGGTGACTTTGAGATCCTCAAGCAGACATTTATTAACTTCCTGCACAATTTGCCGTTCTACGGCCGTGCGGTGATGTGTATCGATGATCCGGTTATCCGCGAGTTGCTGCCGCGCGTAGGTCGCCACGTAACGACTTACGGCTTCAGCGAAGATGCCGACGTGTTTATTGAAGATTACCGTCAGGTCGGTTCTCAAGGACACTTTACCGTGCGCCGCCAGGACAAGACCCCGATGGACGTGATGCTTAATGCACCGGGTCGTCACAATGCGCTGAACGCGGCTGCGGCGATTGCCGTGGCTACCGACGAAGATATCAGCGACGACGCGATCCTGACCGCGCTGGCTGGTTTCCAGGGTACTGGACGCCGCTTTGACTTCCTGGGCGAATATCCGCTGGACAATGTTAACGGCAAAAGCGGCAGCGCAATGCTGGTTGATGACTACGGCCACCATCCGACCGAAGTTGACGCGACTATCAAAGCCGCGCGTGCCGGTTGGGAAGACAGGCGTCTGGTGATGGTGTTCCAGCCGCACCGTTATACGCGTACTCGTGATTTATACGACGATTTCGCCAATGTGCTGTCACAGGTAGATTTGCTGGTGATGCTAGACGTTTATCCGGCAGGTGAAGCGCCAATTCCGGGCGCAGACAGCCGTTCGCTGTGTCGCACCATCCGTGCGCGCGGCAAGCTTGACCCGATTCTGGTTTCTGATATTGACGCCGTGCCGGGCATTTTGGCACCCATCCTCGACGCCAACGACCTGATCCTGGTTCAGGGTGCCGGCAATATCGGCAAGGTCGCTCGCAAACTGGCCGACCAAAAGTTGCAGGCGGCCAAGAAGGGAGATGAGCACTATGTCTAATGCCAATACTAAAGTCGCCGTGCTGTTTGGCGGTTCTTCAGCCGAACGCGAAGTTTCATTGCAGTCAGGTGCAGCGGTGCTGGCCGGCCTGCGTGAATCAGGTATTGATGCTCACGCCCTCGATACCAAAACGTTTGCCGTCACTCGTCTTAAAGATGAAGGGTACGGCAAGGTGTTTATCGCGCTGCACGGCCGCGGTGGAGAAGACGGCACGCTTCAGGGCGTTCTTGAGCATCTCGACCTGCCCTATACCGGCAGTGGCGTGATGGCTTCGGCGCTGACCATGGATAAATTTCGCACCAAGCTGGTGTGGGAAGCGCTGGGACTGCCGGTTTCACCGTTTGTCGCATTAAACAAAAAAGATCTGGCAGCGGCAGGGCAGGGCGCTTTGAGCGAGAAGATTACCGCACTGGGTCTTCCGTTGATAGTCAAGCCAAGCCGTGAAGGTTCCAGCGTTGGTATGAGTAAGGTCAATGCGCCGGAAGAATTGCTGCCTGCGCTGGAAGAAGCATTTCTTCACGACGACGACCTGCTGATCGAAAAATGGTTAAGCGGCCCTGAATATACCGTAGCGATTGTGGGCGACCAGGTGATGCCGTCTATTCGCATCCAGCCAGCCGGTATTTTTTATGATTATCAGGCGAAATATATTTCCGACGAGACGCAATATTTTTGCCCGAGCGGCCTCGATGCTCAGCAGGAACAAGAGTTGGCAGACTTGGCTTTACAGGCCTACCGCGCGCTGGATTGCAGCGGCTGGGGGCGTGTTGATGTCATGCAGGACAGCGAAGGCAACTTCAATTTGCTTGAAGTTAATACATCACCCGGCATGACCAGCCACAGTTTGGTGCCGATGGCGGCCAAACAGGCGGGACTGAGTTTCCCGCAGCTGGTAGCCCGCATTCTGGAGCTCGCTGACTGATATGTCTCAAGCTGCCCTAAATGCACGAGAGCGTGCGACGAAGGCTGATAGCCAAAGCCAAAGTCAAGGCCGCCGCAGTAACGGTGGACAGCTGGCGGGAATGTTCTTCCTGCTGCTGGTATTGGCAACTATCGGCTGGAGTGCCTGGGCGGTGCTGAGCTGGATGGACGATGCCAAGCGTCTTCCGCTGTCTGAACTGGTAGTGACTGGCGATCGCCATTACACCACCAACGACGATATCCGGCAGTCTATATTGTCGCTGGGCGAGCCTGGCACCTTTATGACTCAGGACGTGAACATTATTCAGCAGCAGATAGAACGTCTGCCGTGGATTAAACAGGTCAGCGTGCGCAAGCAGTGGCCGAACGAATTGAAGATACATCTGGTGGAGTATGTGCCAGTGGCGCACTGGAATGATTTGCACATGGTTGATGTCGACGGCAAATCGTTCAGCATTCCGGCCGAGCGCGTAGCCAAACAGAAAATGCCGCTGTTGTATGGCCCGGAAGGCAGTGAACAGGATGTTTTGCAAGGTTATCAGACCATGAGCCAACAGCTGGCGTCAGCGTCTTCTGTAGGGAAGTTCGCGGTCAAGTCAGTCTCAATGACGGCACGTCACTCATGGCAGATTACGCTGGATGACGATATCCGCATTGATTTGGGGCGTGACGATCGCAACGGACGTTTGCAGCGTTTTATCGAGCTTTATCCTCGTCTGCAACAGCAGGCGGACGCCGATAAGAAACGCATCAGTTATGTTGATTTACGTTATGAAAGCGGTGCCTCGGTAGGTTGGGCTCCAGCGTTTATCGACCCGGCTGGCAGTGATGGACAAAAAGACGGTCAGCAAAACAACAGAAATCAGAATCAGGTACAGGCTAAACAACAATGATCAAGTCGACGGACAGAAAACTGGTAGTTGGGCTGGAGATCGGTACAGCAAAAGTCGCTGCACTGGTAGGGGAAGTTCTGCCCGATGGCATGGTCAACATTATCGGAGTGGGAAGCTGCCCGTCCAGAGGCATGGACAAGGGTGGAGTAAACGACCTCGAATCAGTCGTGAAATGCGTTCAGCGCGCGATTGATCAGGCCGAATTGATGGCAGATTGCCAAATTTCCTCTGTTTACCTTGCTTTGTCTGGTAAACATATCAGTTGTCAGAATGAAATAGGGATGGTTCCTATTTCGGAAGAGGAAGTTACGCAGGAAGATGTAGAGAACGTGGTTCATACCGCCAAATCGGTACGCGTACGCGACGAACACCGCGTTCTGCACGTTATTCCTCAGGAATACGCCATCGATTATCAGGAAGGCATCAAGAATCCGGTCGGACTTTCTGGCGTGCGCATGCAGGCTAAAGTTCATCTGATTACCTGTCATAACGACATGGCCAAAAATATCGTCAAAGCGGTTGAACGCTGTGGTCTGAAGGTTGACCAGCTGATATTTGCCGGTTTGGCTGCAAGTTATGCAGTACTGACTGAAGACGAACGTGAGCTAGGCGTTTGTGTCGTAGATATCGGCGGCGGTACCATGGATATAGCCGTTTATACTGGCGGCGCACTGCGTCATACTAAGGTTATCCCGTATGCGGGTAACGTGGTCACCAGTGATATCGCTTATGCCTTCGGTACGCCGCCAACTGATGCCGAAGCAATTAAAGTTCGTCACGGTTGTGCTCTGGGTTCGATCGTAGGCAAAGACGAAAATGTCGAAGTGCCAAGCGTAGGTGGACGCCCACCGCGCAGCCTGCAGCGTCAGACGCTTGCAGAGGTAATCGAACCGCGTTACACGGAGTTGTTGAATCTGGTCAATGACGAGATTCTGCAATTGCAGGAACAGTTACGCCAACAGGGCGTAAAACACCATCTGGCCGCCGGTATTGTATTAACCGGTGGTGCAGCACAAATCGATGGTCTGGCAGCTTGTGCACAAAGGGTATTCCATACCCAAGTGCGAATTGGTCAACCTTTGAACATTACCGGGCTGACAGACTATGCGCAGGAACCTTACTACTCAACCGCTGTAGGGCTACTGCACTATGGTAAAGAGTCTCACCTCAGCGGTGAGGCAGAAGTGGAAAAACGCGCCTCAGTGGGCAATTGGTTCAAAAGAATCAATAGTTGGCTGAGAAAAGAGTTTTAATGTTTCAACAACGGGATCATAGTGAAGTGTATTGGTGATCCCGAAGCGACAGGCACAAAACGGAGAGAAACTATGTTTGAACCTATGGAACTGACCAACGACGCGGTGATTAAAGTCATCGGCGTCGGCGGTGGCGGTGGCAACGCTGTCGAGCACATGGTGCGTGAGCGCATCGAAGGTGTTGAATTCTTTGCCGTTAATACCGACGCTCAGGCGTTGCGTAAGACGGCAGTAGGCCAGACAATCCAGATTGGTAGCGGTATTACCAAAGGTCTGGGTGCTGGTGCGAACCCGGAAGTGGGTCGCAATTCTGCTGAAGAAGACCGTGAAGCCCTGCGAGTTGCACTCGAAGGCGCCGATATGGTGTTCATCGCGGCAGGTATGGGTGGCGGTACCGGTACTGGTGCAGCGCCTGTGGTTGCTGAAGTTGCAAAAGATTTAGGTATTCTGACCGTAGCGGTAGTGACTAAGCCTTTCAACTTTGAAGGCAAGAAGCGTATGGCGTTTGCGGAGCAGGGTATTGCCGAGCTTTCAAAGCACGTTGACTCATTGATCACTATCCCGAACGACAAGTTACTTAAAGTTCTGGGTCGCGGTATTTCTCTGCTCGACGCTTTCGGTGCGGCCAACGACGTGCTTAAAGGCGCAGTTCAGGGTATTGCCGAGCTGATCACCCGTCCAGGCCTGATGAACGTCGACTTTGCCGACGTGCGCACCGTGATGTCCGAAATGGGCTACGCGATGATGGGTTCTGGTGTGGCCTGTGGTGAAGATCGCGCTGAAGAAGCCGCCGAAATGGCGATCTCCAGCCCGCTGCTGGAAGATATCGACCTGTCTGGCGCGCGCGGCGTGCTGGTCAACATTACCGCTGGCTTCGACCTGCGTCTGGATGAGTTTGAAACCGTGGGTAACACTATCCGTGCTTTCGCCTCTGATAATGCAACGGTCGTTATCGGTACTTCCCTTGACCCGGAAATGAACGACGAATTGCGTGTTACTGTGGTAGCAACAGGTATTGGTATGGACAAACGTCCTGAAATCACTCTGGTGACCAATAAACCTGCCAGCCAGCCAGTAATGGATCACCGTTACCAGCAGCACGGCATGTCGCCGCTGCCGCAGGAAAACAAGCCAGCTGCCAAAGTGGTTAACGATCCAGGTACGCAATCAAACAAAGAGCCAGACTATCTGGACATTCCGGCGTTCCTGCGCAAGCAGGCGGACTAAGTTAAACGAATTGTCCTAAAGTTGGGATCTCCGCTCTTTGTGCTATACTGTCTCGCCGGTCTTAAGGTAAACTTAAGCCGGTTGGATGGATAACATTGCGAGATAAAAACGATGATCAAACAACGTACATTAAAACGTATCGTTCAGGCGACGGGTGTCGGTTTACATACCGGTAAGAAAGTGACCCTGACCTTGCGACCAGCACCGGCTAACACCGGGGTCATCTATCGTCGCACTGACTTGAATCCACCGGTTGATTTTCCGGCAGATGCAAAATCCGTGCGTGATACCATGCTCTGTACTTGCCTGGTTAATGAGCATGACGTGCGTATTTCTACGGTTGAACACCTTAATGCGGCACTTGCAGGTCTTGGCATCGATAATATTATTATCGAAGTTAATGCGCCTGAGATTCCGATTATGGATGGCAGCGCCGCGCCTTTCGTCTATCTGTTGATGGACGCAGGCATTGAACTCCTGAATAGCGCGAAGAAATTCCTGCGCATCAAAGAAACCGTGCGTGTTGAAGATGGTGATAAGTGGGCCGAAATGAGACCTTACAACGGTTTCCATTTGGACTGGACTATCGACTTCAACCACCCGGCTATCGAAGGTGACGCCAAGCGTTTTCAGTTAGAGTTCTCGGCAGAGTCCTTTGTTCGCCAGATCAGCAGAGCCCGAACCTTCGGATTTGTACGTGATATCGAATATTTGCAGTCACGTGGATTGTGCCTGGGTGGCAGCTTTGATTGCGCGATTGTTGTTGATGATTACCGCGTGCTTAACGAAGACGGTCTGCGTTTTGAAGATGAATTCGTTCGTCACAAAATGCTGGACGGCATCGGTGACTTGTTCATGTGCGGCCACAATATTATTGGTGCAGTTTGTACCTTTAAGTCAGGTCACGCGTTGAACAATAAGTTACTGCAAGCGGTATTGGCCAAGCAGGAAGCCTGGGAATATGTAACCTTCCAGGATGAAGCTGAAGTGCCAGTGGCATTTAGAGCCCCATCTACCGTATTCGCTTAATCGGTATCGATATTACTTATTACGACTGGTTGTCTTGGCACCCTCTCCGGCCATTTCAGCCAGTCGTTCTAATGCCTTTCTAAGTTTCTCAGGGCTACGGCTCGCCAACTGTCGTAATTCTTCTGCGCTTTGTTTACTCAGTTGCCTTACTTGCGGCAAGGGTCCTTTTGATATTCCCGTTTTTTCATATTCTCGAGCAGAATTTTCATTTTTCTGTGCAATGCTTTCCACTTTCGCCATCAACGATGGATTAATCCTGATGTCGATTGAAGACAATGATGGTAGTATTTGCGCTCGAAGTGCAGAGAGAAGCGCCGGTTGTTCATAACGTAACCGCATCATCCAACTGGCATTTGCTATCTCTAGCACCAATACACCCTGGCGATAATTACCCACCCGGCACCACGGTTGCATTTGGGTCGGTAGCAGACTTTTGACAGCGCGATTGAGCTTGAGTAATGCGGCCGCACGTTGTTGAACTACGCGCAGAGGGCTTTGCCCGGCAGCGGTAGCGTCATCGAACAGGATATCTAATAATTGTGGGCGGCTGTTACGCATTGACGAGCTCCGGCGGATTGTAAAACTTGTGATTGGTATTCTAAATCGTTGGCGACAATTTGGCAGAAGGTATTTTTGGCCGCATCTCCTATTGGGGATGGTCGCGGCTAGCCTTGGCGTGTCGACGAATCTTTCACAAACTGAGTTGGCCAGTGTAACCAATACCTCGCCAAGTCTAAACCGTTTAAATATCGGCAACCGCGGGCTGACCAATTTGGCATGGCTGCAGGGTAATCGTCGTGCCTCGTTAGGCGTCGACTATTGGCAGCAGCATGCGCTACGCACCGTCATTCGTCATCTTTCTTTTGCACTCGCCCCACAGGTTGTTACCTATAATGTTGTGACGCACACCGCCGTTTCAGCCGATGCTGAACCGCTGCACGTGCAACAACTCGCCTTGCTGGTTACGCTTAACTCGCTGCTGACCCATGAGGCAAAACCTCCCGTTATTATCCGTGGTACTCAGCAAACGCTGCTCACGGCCTCCAATCAATACCAACCTGGATTGTGGATCGCACAAGTTCTGGGTACGCGCGCCGGTCCAAAACTCTCTCTTGTTTGATTGTCATTCCTGAAGTGATCTCTGCCGTTTTTTATTGCGCCAGTAAGTAAGTCATAAGCCTATTAACTGCGCCGGCAAGACCCAAAGTTTCAACATAAATAGTAGCCGCCGAGAGTGGCTTAACGAGAAATCAAGAATTATGTTCAGCAAAATTTTGACCAAAGTATTTGGTAGCCGTAACGATCGTACTCTGCGCCGTATGCGCAAAGTGGTTGACCAGGTTAACCGCCTCGAGCCTGAAATCAAGGCACTCAGCGACGAACAACTGCGTGCTAAAACTGACGAATTCCGTGCACGCCTTGCCAAGGGCGAAGAGCTCGAATCTTTAATCCCGGAAGCTTTTGCAGTGGTTCGAGAATCGAGCGATCGTGTGTTCGGCATGCGTCACTTCGACGTGCAGCTGCTCGGTGGTATGGTACTGAACGAACGCTGTATCGCAGAAATGCGTACAGGTGAAGGTAAAACGCTGACCGCAACCCTGCCAGCCTACTTGAATGCGCTGAGCGGCAAGGGTGTTCACGTTGTTACCGTCAACGACTATCTGGCGCAACGTGACGCCGAAAATAACCGCCCGCTGTTTGAATTTCTTGGCCTGACCGTAGGTATCAACCTGCCAAACATGCCAGCACCGGCCAAGCGTGAAGCGTACGCTGCGGACATCACTTACGGCACCAACAACGAATACGGCTTTGACTATCTGCGTGACAACATGGCGTTCAGCATTGAAGAACGCGTGCAGCGTCAATTGCACTACGCGCTGGTGGATGAGGTCGACTCAATCTTAATCGATGAAGCCCGTACTCCGCTGATCATCTCCGGTCCGGCCGAAGATAGCTCAGAGATGTATATTCGCGTAGACAAACTGATCCCTAAACTGATCCGTCAGGAAAAAGAAGACTCCGACTCCTTCCAGGGCGAAGGCCACTTTTCTGTGGACGAAAAAGCACGTCAAGTTCACCTGACTGAACGCGGTCTGATCCTGATTGAAGAGTTGCTGGCTGAAGCAGGCATCATGGAAGAGGGCGAGTCGCTCTATTCCCCAGGCAACATCATGCTGATGCACCATGTGACCGCCGCGCTGCGTGCCCACGTGCTGTTCACCCGTGACGTTGACTACATCGTGAAAGACGGCGAAGTCATCATTGTTGATGAACACACTGGCCGTACCATGCAGGGCCGCCGTTGGTCAGACGGCCTGCATCAGGCCGTTGAAGCCAAAGAGCACGTTGATATTCAAAACGAAAACCAGACACTGGCGTCCATCACTTTCCAGAACTACTTCCGCCTGTACGAAAAACTGGCCGGTATGACGGGTACTGCTGACACCGAAGCGTTTGAATTCAGCACCATCTACAAGCTTGATACCATCGTGGTGCCAACCAACCGCCCAATGCAGCGTAAAGATTTGCCAGACCTGGTCTACATGACCGAAATGGAAAAAATTGGCGCTATCATTGAAGATATCAAAGTTCGCAGCGCCAACGGCCAGCCAATTCTGGTCGGTACCGCGTCGATTGAGAAGTCTGAAGTGGTTTCTCACGAGCTGACCAAGGCCGGTATCGAACACAGCGTTCTAAACGCCAAGTTCCACGCTAAAGAAGCAGATATCGTTGCGCAGGCCGGTCAGCCTAGCCGCGTGACCATTGCTACCAACATGGCCGGTCGCGGTACTGATATCGTGCTGGGTGGTAGCTGGCAGGTTGAAATCGAAAATCTGGGTGAAGATGCAACGGCAGAGCAAATCGCCAGCATCAAAGAAGCCTGGAACATCCGTCACGAAGCGGTTCTGGTTTCCGGCGGTTTACACATCATTGGTACCGAGCGCCACGAATCGCGTCGTATCGATAACCAGCTGCGCGGCCGTGCGGGGCGTCAGGGCGATGCCGGTTCATCCCGCTTCTACCTGTCTATGGAAGACCAGCTGATGCGTATCTTCGCATCCGATCGCGTTGCCAACATGATGCGTAAACTGGGTATGAAACCGGGCGAAGCTATCGAGCACCCGTGGGTGACCAAGGCTATTGCCAACGCACAGCGTAAAGTTGAAAGCCGTAACTATGACATTCGTAAACAACTGCTTGAGTACGATGATGTAGCCAACGACCAGCGTCGCGCAATTTACTCGCAGCGTAACGAACTACTGGACGTTAGCGACGTGAGCGAAACCATCGCCAGCATCCGTGAAGACGTGTTCAAAAGCACTATCGACAGCTGCATTCCACCACAGTCTCTGGAAGAAATGTGGGATGTTGAAGGCCTGCAAGAGCGCCTGAAGAACGACTTCGAACTGGAGATGCCTATCAAGGAATGGCTGGATAAAGAGCCTGAACTTCATGAAGAGACTCTGCGCGAGCGTATTTTGCAAATCGCCAAAGATTCTTACTCCAGCAAAGAAGAAGTGGTTGGCATCGACATGATGCGCAACTTCGAGAAAGGTGTGATGCTACAGACCCTCGATTCCCTGTGGAAAGAGCATCTTGCAGCGATGGACTACCTGCGTCAGGGTATCCATCTGCGTGGCTATGCGCAGAAGGATCCTAAGCAAGAGTACAAGCGTGAATCCTTCGCAATGTTTGCATCAATGCTTGAATCACTGAAATATGAAGTGGTTAGCGTATTGAGCAAGGTTCAGGTGCGTATGCCTGAAGAAGTTGAGGCCATGGAAGAGCACCGCCGTGAAGAAGCCGAGCGTCTGGCACAGCAGCAACAGCTGAGCCACGTTGCCTCTCTCGAAGAGGAACTGTCGCCAACCGCAGGCAGCCCGGCGGCCGCTGATCGCAAAGTGAGCCGTAACGATCCTTGCCCATGCGGTTCAGGTAAGAAATACAAACAGTGCCACGGCCGTCTGCAGAGCTAATTGCTCTTGGCAGCAAGCAATAAATGATACACAGGGGCGGCTAATCACCGCCCTTACTTTTGAGGTGTAAACAGTGACTCTGAAACAACGGAATATCGCGGTAGGGATCATTCGCAATGCACAGAAAGAGATCTTTCTTACCCTGCGAGACCCTTCATCACACATGGCTGGATTTTGGGAATTTCCGGGCGGTAAAATCGAAAGCGGTGAAACTCCTGTTGAAGCGCTGGTCCGCGAACTACAGGAAGAAGTCGGTATCGACACCCGCCATCCGGTGCTGATTCGTACTTTGCAACACACCTTTCCCGACCGCATTGTAAATCTGCATTTCTTCATCGTAGAGCAATGGAGCGGCGAGCCCTATGGCAAAGAGGGGCAGCCAATGCGTTGGGTTGCGCAAAGTGAACTCAAAGAAAGTGACTTTCCACCGGCCAACGCCGAAATCGTAATCGCATTGCAAAAAGGCGAGATTTGAAAGGTTAATGCGCGGGTATCACGAGCATGATAATAACGTTTCACTGACGTAAAAAAGGGCCTTGCGGCCCTTTTCTATTTGATGTCGTCTTCGCTCCACTCGTCGAGGTCGTTAATCTCGCCTTTGCTTGGGATGCGTTTCTCTTCATCGGCCCATTCGCCGAGATCAATCAACTGGCAGCGTTTGCAGCAGAACGGACGATAAGGACTCTTTTCGCCCCAGATAACCGATTTGCCACAGGTTGGGCAATTGACTTCAATTACGTCGTTATTCATCACCAACTCCTAACAGCAGGCAAGTTCAAAATTAAGTCTGGCCGGAACCTGGCCCTTTTCACTATCCAAAGGCAAAAAGCGGATAGCATAACGAGTCTTATGGCCTGACACCTGCGGATAAAGCTGATGCTCAAGAGAAATCTGCAGACGCAGTAAATCTGCATCCTCAGCATTATCCTGAAAGAAACCATTGAGGCTAATCTGGTTACGGAAAGGCCCAGACTGTCGAATCAGGCCAAGAATACTGGTCAGCGAACGATTCAGCGGAGCCAGCGTTTCCAGCCAGGTTTGCACATTGCCATCACGGTGTTCTTGCGGCAAATGCAGCCAAATGTGCAGCGTCGGTAAATCAAAACTGCAACAGCCGCCAGGGATACTCAGGCGCTGTTTCACCAGACTGATAAGACGGTCTTCTTTCAACGCCTGACCAATCCTCGGTGCGCTCATCAACACCGTTGCCGTCTCTTTCAGCTCGGCACGCAATTCATGAATACGAGACATCTCAACGCCTGGGACATCGGCCCATAACAGCAGTTTTTGCTGTTGGCGCTCAAGCTCTTTAAGCAGTTCAGTGCGCACTTCCCCGCGTTCCAAAACGTCCAGCAAATCAGACGCGGTACGGAAAAAGGTCAGCGCAGGGCCCATGGCACTAATCTGGGGATTAGCGTGTAACTGTTGTAAAAGAAATTCAATACGCAACCAGGTGCGCATCTTTTCATTTAAAGGATGTTCAAAGAGAACGGTAGAAACCACATCACTCATTCTTGTCAATATCCTGTCGGGTCGCTGAAGCCGCTAATTCCAGATAACGGCTATGTAATGAAGCAACACGCGGCTCGATCGTCTCGGGACCACCGTTGTTATCAATAATGTCATCCGCGCTGGCCAGCCTTTGCTGGCGCGAGGCCTGCGCGGCGATAATGCTTTCCGCCTGCTGACGGTTTACCCCATCACGGCTGATTGTTCTTGCGAGTTGAACCTCTTCGCTAACATCAACCACAAGTACGCGATTTGCCCGCCCTTGTAATCCATTTTCTACTAGCAGAGGAACGACCCAAAGCACATAGGGCGTCAAAGAGCCCTGAATCTGACGCTGTGTCTCTGCCTGTATTATAGGATGGAGGAGTTGGTTAACCCATTGTTTATCATCTGTATTGCTAAAAATAATTTCGCGCAAACGTGGGCGGTTGAGTGAGCCATCAGGCTGAATAATTTGTTTACCAAATCGTTCAGCCAACGCATTCAACGCAGGGGTTTCAGGTTTGACAACTTCACGGGCAATAATATCAGCATCAACCAGCGTAACGCCCAGACGCGCAAAGGCGTTGGCAATCGTGCTTTTTCCACTGCCTATCCCGCCGGTGAGTGCAACTATGTAGCTCATGCTTTAGCTCGAATGCTTTGTGTTCATAAAGTGCGATAGCTTAAATGATAAAGGTATCGTCAGTAAGTGCAAGCCAACCTTATGGTTGATGGGGCATCGGCGTGTGCGCATTCAGCCTTGAGCACAGGATATAGCCTAAAGTGAAATTGCAAACTGTGAGGTGAGAGGCAAAACGGCCTCTTGCCGTGCGCCTATTCCTGAGTATGATAAAACCACTGGAGAAGGTGCAAACTGTTACTTGCCTGCTGTTTCGTGATGCAGGCTTTTAGCCCCAACCAGGACAACCCTATGCGTATTGAAGAAGATTTAAAATTAGGTTTTAAAGACGTCCTCATTCGTCCCAAGCGCTCAACCCTCAAGAGCCGTTCAGAAGTCGAACTCAGTCGAACCTTCACATTCAAGCATTCTGGCCAGAGCTGGTCGGGAACGCCTATCATTGCCGCCAATATGGATACCGTCGGCACTTTCAGCATGGCAGAAGCGCTCGCCTCTTTTGGCTTACTCACCGCAGTGCACAAACATTACAGCGTAGAACAGTGGCAGGCCTTTATCGCTCTAAGCAGTGAGACCGTGCTGCATCATGTGATGGTCTCGACCGGGACATCGCAGGCAGATTTCACAAAATTGCAGGATATTCTGGCACTATCTCCGCTGCTGAAATTTATTTGTCTCGACGTTGCCAATGGCTATTCCGAACACTTTGTTGAATTCCTGCAGCGCGTGCGCGAGGCTTGCCCGGATAAAGTCATCTGCGCAGGCAATGTGGTCACCGGTGAGATGGTCGAAGAGCTTATCTTATCGGGTGCGGATATTGTCAAAGTCGGGATCGGACCAGGCTCGGTCTGCACTACGCGAGTTAAAACTGGCGTGGGTTATCCGCAGCTTTCAGCGGTGATTGAATGTGCCGATGCGGCCCACGGCCTTGGCGGCCAAATTGTCAGCGACGGCGGCTGTGCAGTGCCCGGAGACGTAGCCAAAGCCTTTGGCGGCGGTGCTGATTTTGTCATGCTCGGCGGTATGCTGGCCGCACATGATGAATGCGAAGGCACCATCGTTGAAGAAAATGGCGATAAATTTATGCTGTTTTACGGCATGAGCTCAGAATCTGCCATGCAACGTCACGTAGGCGGTGTTGCGCAGTATCGCGCTGCCGAAGGCAAAATGGTCAAGCTGCCGCTGCGTGGACCTGTCGAAAATACCGTTCGTGATATTTTAGGCGGCCTACGTTCAGCGTGCACCTACGTTGGCGCAGAGCGACTGAAAGAGCTGACAAAACGCACAACCTTTATCCGCGTTGCCGAGCAGGAAAATCGGTTGTTTGGACAATAATCCAAACGTCTGTGGGGCATAGTTCTCTGATTGCTGCACGCTATTTATTGAGCACTCCCCGGCCTGTTGAGAACACAATTGGCTGGGGAGAATAAGCTAAAACACCTGAGTTTTATAAACCTCTGCTAATTTGCCTCCAGTAACAAGCCTTGAAAAAAAACCTCGCGTTTCAGGTCATTGCCGCCCCGAGATTGAAGATTGGTAAATACATCGCGATGACCAGCCCGCCAACTATTACCCCCATAAACAGCATCATCAGCGGCTCGATCTTTTGCGCCATGTTATCGGCCAATTCATTGGCCTGTTCAGCGTGCCAATGAGCCAGTTTCTCGAGCAAAGTATCCAATGCTCCAGACTCTTCGCCAATCCGCACCAGTTGGCGACAAAGCGCCGGGAACAGCACGGACTCATGCAGTGCCTTGTTCAAGGCTATTCCCTGAGATAAACGCTGTGTCAGTTGCCCGACTGCGCGCCGATAATGAAGATTACTGATTGTTATTTCAGCCGCCTCAAGCCCGGCGCTAAGGGTCATCCCAGCGTGTTGGGTTAGAACCAGAGTTTGAAACAGTTGACACAAGCAACCATCGCCTATCAGCTTTCTCACGAGTGGCAGTCGTAGCAACCAGGCTTGCTCTCGCCAGCGCCATTTTTCTTGCGGGTGCAGATACCGTATATACAACCCAATACCTAAGGCAAAAAACAGCGAGACGGCAGGCCCAAAGCGCACAATGGCCCCGGAAGTGGAAATCAGCATCTGTGTAAACCACGGTAGCTGAGCATCAAAGGAATCATAAATTTTGGCAAACTCCGGTAAGACCAGTGTCAGCATCAACAAGGTAATCGCCAAGGCGACCACCATGACAATTAGCGGATAACGCAGCGCCTTTTTTACTCTCTTTTGCAGCTGCATTACCTGTTCCTGCTGGATTGCCAGCTGTGCACAGCAGCTATCCAACTGGCCAGTCAATTCCCCTATTGAGATAATTTGCGCATAAATAGGGGGGAAGACCTGCGGATATTCCTTCATTACACTCGACAGCGGCTGCCCTTCATTGACCTTCTTTACCAGGTCTGCAAGCACACAGCGCCATCCTGCCAGTGGATGGTCGCTGGCGAGCAGCTCAAGACTCAGCGTCAGAGGCAGGCCAGTTTGTAGCAGCGTGGCTAACTGACGGACAAAGGCAATACGCTCCTTGTTTTTCCAGTATCCTTTGCCCATCTTAAGTGATTTTTTAAGGACAATCGGTTGGAGTCCTTTTTGAAGCAACTGACCGAACACCTCCTGTGAACGTGGTAACAGGCTCTCCCCACAGAGCAGCTTTCCTGAGTCATCTACTGCCTGCCAGGTATAAAGATAAAGATCACTCTGACTCACTCGAATTTTCCTCGCCGATCACTCGGTACAGTTCACTCAGCGAGGTAATGCCTTTCTTAACCAGTGTCATCCCTGAGGCATAGAGTGTTTGTTGGCTTTGTGAGGAGGCAATTTCTCTCAGCGCCTGTGAATCTGCGCCATTGACCAATGCCTGTTGCAGCGACGGGCTGTTTTCAAGCATTTCATAAATCCCCACTCTGCCGTAATAACCCGAGAAACAGTGCTCACAGCCTACCGCCTGCCAGATTTCCATGGCGTTAGCCTGACCACCAGATTCCGATTTTAACATTGTTTGATGAGGAGATTTACAGTGCGGGCATAACTTACGGACCAGTCGCTGGGCAATCACCAAACGTAAAGCCGAAGCAATCTGATAGCCTTCGATACCCATCTGCGCCAGCCTGACCAGAGTTTCGGAAGTCGAGTTAGTGTGCAAAGTCGACAGCACCAGATGCCCGGTTTGAGAAGCTTTGACCGCAATTTCTGCTGTCTCGGCATCGCGTATCTCGCCGATCATGATAACGTCGGGATCTTGGCGCAGTAGCGAGCGCAGCACGCTGGCAAAACTCAACGACGTCTTGCTATTAATCTGCGTCTGGTTGATACCATGTACCGGTATTTCTACCGGATCCTCAACGCTGCAAATATTTCGGCTGACCTTATTGAGATGGCGTAAACCGGTATATAGCGTGACAGTTTTTCCGCTGCCGGTCGGGCCGGTCACTAAAACCAGGCCCTGAGGTTTACTCAACGCGGAGAGATACTGTTGTTGCTCTATGGCTGAGAGCCCGAGCTGCTCCATCGACAATTCCTGCTGGGTGCGATCCAGAATCCGCAGCACGATTTTTTCCCCGCACAATACGGGTAATGACGCGATGCGCATAGAATACCGCTGCTTGTCACAGGCCACTGCTATTTGCCCATCCTGCGGTAAACGGTGCTCGGCGACGTTCAACTGCCCCATAATTTTAAGTCGAGCAAGCACGCTGGCGATGAGAGAATAATCGGGAGCGGGAACCTCTTGTAAAACGCCATCGATACGTAACCGCACACGTAGCTGATTTTCAAACGGTTCAAAGTGAACATCCGAGGCTCGCCGCTGAATTGCCTGTTTCAACGTCTGGTTAAGAAACTGCACCACTGGTACTTTACTTTCCTCATCAAGATTATGGTCCTCGTTATGCCGGGCTGAGTGCTGTTGATCGCCTGAATCATATTCAGCCCGGTTCAGCGCGCGTTCGATTTGAGTTTGCGGCCAATATTCCAGCCTGACCTTTAAGGCGCAGATAAAGCGTAGTGCACTCAGGAGGGCGGCAGTGTCGGTACTTTGCTGGTGGCAGGCGACGCGCAAATCGTCCTGTTCCATACCAATTAATACCGCACCATAATGTTGGCATTGCTGCTCCAGTTGCTCCTTGATCGAGTCAAGCCGGGCATCCATTAGCGTGTTCCAGTGTCATTGAAATGGAAAATCTGTTCGCATGATTTTACCAACCCATCATTTCCCGTATTCAGACATTGGCGGCTCCAGTCAATACTGCCATCAGCGGAGTTAATCACTGGTGTCATGACTACGCTGAGCCCGCTCAAAGCCTGCTTTCCGATGAGCGTAATAACACCGGCTTCAACCTTCACCTCGCTGACATAGCGAGACTGCTTGCTTTCGGGGATGTTGGAGACACCATTTTTACAGGCAACCAGTTCGCCTAAATCTATGCTGCATAGTTCGCTGGCCGTTTTATAAGGCACCATAGTTTGCAGCATGTCGGTAAGTGCCGCTTTTTGGGTGTAAGACTGATAAGCGGGAATGCCGATACCGCTGAGAATGCCAATAATCCCAATCACTACCATCAGCTCGATCAGCGAAAAACCCTGCTGATAGTTTTGATGTTTTGAGGTGGTTCGTGAGCAAGTAACAGCCGAGTGAGCCGGCAATAAGACGGGGGATATCATTTTGAGTTGCATAAGGTTTTCCTTTTCCTGGAAATCATTGAGGCTGAATGAGGGCTCAACTTAGCGACTTCGGTGTGCAGCGGCTAGCGGAGAAAAAGCGTCTTGCGAGACGTCGCGGAAAAAGAAAATGTAATGATGAAACGGAGAAATAAATCAGGAATAAAGCTCGCAAATTCCCCTCGCGGTTTCAAAAAAAACCGAAGAGGGGATTCTCTAAATCTCATTCAGGGATTAGTTTAAACGGCAGGAGAATTTGCTTGAGGTTTAGCGGAAACGCATCGACAGGTCCATAGCTCGTACGTGCTTGGTCAATGCGCCCACCGAGATGAAATCGACGCCGGTTTCGGCAAACTGACGCAGGGTAATATCGGTTACGTTGCCTGAAATCTCAAGCAGCGCACGGCCTGCGGTCAAGGCAACACTTTCACGCATCGTCTCCAAGGTGAAGTTGTCGAGCATGATGATATCCGCGCCAGCCTCCAGCGCAGCTTTAAGCTCGTTGATGCTTTCAACTTCGACTTCAACCGGCACGTCGGCGTGAATTTGCTGAGCGCGGGACACCGCGTCCTTAATGGAACCACAGGCAATAATATGGTTTTCTTTAATCAGGAAGGCATCGGCCAGCCCCAGACGATGGTTACTGCCACCGCCGCACAGTACCGCGTATTTTAGTGCCGTGCGCAGTCCCGGTAGGGTTTTACGAGTATCAAGCAGGCGAGTTTTAGTACCTTCAAGCAGTTTTACATAGCGATTCACCGAGCTGGCAACGCCTGAAAGGGTTTGCACAAAGTTCAGCGCTGTTCTTTCACCGGTGAGCAGTAAACGAGCCGGACCGGCGAGATTAAACAAAGGCTGGTTTTCTACCAGTGCATCACCATCCTTTACTAGCCAGGTAATCTGTACATCGCCGCGACCAAGCTGGGCAAAGACTTCATCAACCCAGCCTTTGCCGCAGAAAACTCCGGCTTCACGGGTGATAACCGTGGCCTGCGCCAGAGTATCGGCAGACAGTAGCTGCGCTGTCAAATCGCGATTGGCATCGACTTCACCGCCGAGATCTTCTTCGAGCGCTTGCTTGACAATCAGGGGGATATCATTGTGAATACGGTCGAGCAACGCGGCGCGGCGACTTTCCATGCTGTAGCTGCGAGTTGGCATACAAAACTCCGAAATGGCAAAGGATGGTGAATTAAAACATGCTACCCTTTTAGCCTTCATACTTGAAGCTGCAGATGCGTTGGCCGCTTACCCGTCATACTTGAAAAGGAGCGACAATGGAGTTAAGCCAAGGCTGGATCACCGAAGCGCGGCAGGTTATTTCTCCGCATTGCGATCTTCGCCCAGAAGATGAAATTCCCTCACTGTTGATTATCCATAATATAAGCCTACCGCCTGGCAAGTTTGGCGGGCCTTACATCGATCAGCTGTTTACCGGTACGCTCGATCCCAGTGAAGACCCCTTTTTCGAGCAGATTTACCAGCTACGCGTTGCGGCCCATTGTTTAATCCGCCGCGACGGTGAAGTGGTGCAATACGTGCCTTTTAACAAACGTGCCTGGCATGCAGGAGTCTCTAACTGGCAGGGCAGGGAGCGTTGTAATGACTTCTCTATCGGCATCGAACTCGAAGGAACCGACTTTGAGCCATTTACCGACGCTCAATATCAGAGTTTACTTCAAGTTACTGATTTGATACTAAGACACTATCCTATCGATTTGCAGCACATTACAGGACATAGTGATATTGCGCCGGGCAGGAAAACTGACCCAGGCCCGCACTTTGACTGGCAGCGCTATCTTGAAGCAATGAAATAGCACACGCTGAGTAACACACCAAAAGAGAGCCATCGTCCATGACGTTAATTACTTTGTTGCTGGTTTTAGCCTGGGAACGCTTATTTAAACTAGGCGAGCATTGGCAGCTCGATCATCGTTTCGAGGTGATTTATCGCCGCGGTCGCGCGGCTTCGCTGACTAAAACTCTGGCGATTATTGTCATTTGGATGGCGGTGGTGTGGGGTATTCTGCGGCTGGTACATGGCTTTTTCTTTGGTGTTCCATCGCTGGTGTTATGGGTGTTGATCTGCCTGCTGTGCATCGGTGCGGGTCTTAAGCGCAAGCACTATCGCGCCTATCTGAAATCTGCTCGTCAGGGCGATTCCAACGCCTGTTCCGAGATGGCAGAAGAGCTGGCGCTTATTCACGGTTTACCTGGGGATTGTGCCGAGGGCCTGCGTTTACGCGAGCTGCAAAACGCCCTAATCTGGATTAACTTTCGCTATTATCTCGCGCCGCTATTCTGGTTTGTAGTCTGCGGGCCTTATGGTCCGGTTGCGTTGGCAGGCTATGCCGCACTGCGCGGTTATCAGTCCTGGCTTGCCCGCAACTCTACGCCGTTGAAGCGCAGCCAATCTGGTGTCGATAATCTGCTGCATGTGCTTGACTGGATCCCGGTTCGTCTTGCGGGCGTTGCCTATGCTTTGATTGGTCACGGAGAAAAGGCCTTACCGGCCTGGTTTGCTTCACTGGGCGATGTACATACTCGACAGTATGAAGTGCTTACTCGATTAGCTCAGTTTTCACTGGCGCGCGATCCGCACCTTGATCCGGTACAAACCCCGCGCTCAGCGGTTGCCATGGCGCGAAAAGTCACCATTATCATTCTTATCGTGGTGGCATTGCTGACGATTTACGGCACACTGGTTTAATCAAACTAATGATTATCTGCCGGAGGAATACCGAACACCGGCATGCCGTCATCGTCCCAGTTTATGGTCTTTAATCGCGTGTGGCGGTTGGGATCGTAAAGCGGATCACCTTGAATCTCGGTGTAATTTCTTGCGTGATAAACCAGCACGTCCTCGCCTTTTTCATTCTGGGTAAAACTGTTGTGTCCCGGTCCAAACTGACGATTATCTGCCTCAGTCTTAAATACCGGCGTCGGCGATTTATGCCATTGGCCCGGATCGGTGATATCGCTTTCGAGATCGGCCCATAGCAAGCCAATGCAGTAATTTTCGTCAGTGGCGCTGGCGGAATAGGTGATGAAAATTTTGTCGTAGCCCTCAATCACCGCTGGTCCTTCATTCACTTTAAAACCAATGGTTTCCCACGGTAGTTCCGGCTTGCTAAGCATTACCGGCGCGGATTTTAGCGTCCACGGGTTGCTCATCTCAGCCAGATACAAGTTTGAATTACCCTCAATAGCTGGATCTTTTTGCGCCCAAAGATAGTAGCTTTTGCCCGCATGACTGAAATGGGTCGCATCCAGCGAGAAGCTATCAATCGGCGTGGCGACCCGGCCTTTCTCCTGCCATTTTCCACTCAGGGGATCGGCATCGGAGCATTCAAGCACGAACATTCGATGTTGAAACAATCCTTTGACTATTTTGTCTGAAGGCGCTGCGGCAAAATAAATGTACCAGTTGCCATTGATATAATGCAGCTCTGGCGCCCAAATCAGTGCGCTCATTGGGCCGCCACTGTGCTTGCGCCAGACTATGCGCGGTCGGGCTTCGGCCAGACCTTCAAGAGTGGCTGAACGGCGAATTTCGAGCCGGTCATACTCTGGTACCGAAGCGATAAAATAATAATGGCCGTCGGTATGACGCCAGATGTGCGGATCGGCGCGCTGGGTGATAAACGGATTCGAATAAACACTTTTACTCATGCTTGGGTTCCTTGCTTGCAAAGGCCGATAAATCGGCTGCCCCCTGTTTAGCTTCAGGATAGGTGTTTAGATCATGAAAATTGTGGCGGCGTTTCTCCAAATCGGCCTGAATAGTCTTCATTAATTCACGGTCAACTTTCAATAGCCTGACCACGCCGGCGGTAATCAGATAACCAATACCCGGAATCACGGTGAACAACAGCACGATACCGTTAAGCGCTGATGCAGTCTGTGATGTGGCACCCCCTTGATAGCCATAAAGCGAGAGTAAAAATCCAACCATAGCGCCAGCTACTGCCAGTCCGCACTTCAGAAAGAATAAATTGCCGGAAAAACTGATGCCGGTGCTTCGTTTACCGGTTTTCCACTCGCCGTAATCGTCTACGTCTGCCATCAATGACCAGTGCAGTGGGGAAGGTATCTGATGCAGGATATTCAGCACAAAATATGCCACCAGAATCAATGTCGTCAGATGTGGATTCAGGAAGTAGAAGCCACATGAAAACAGCGTGAGGATGATATTGGTCCAGAAGAAGACTTTTAGCTTGCAGAAGCGATCGGTGAGAGGCTTGGCCAGCGCACTGCCGACCATCATGCCGACGACGCCAAGGCTGATAAACAGGCTGGCGAACGACGTCGATTTCTCCATCACCCAGGTGACGTAATACATAGTGGCGGCCATGCGAATAAAGCCGGGGCAGACGTTGCAGAAAGTCAGCAGCAGAATGCGCACCCACTGGTCGTTCTTCCATACATCTTTGAGGTCACTTTTCAGTGCGCGTTTAGTGGGGGCTGCAGGGTGAATTCGCTCTCTGACCGAGCTAAAGCAAAACAAAAACATGACCAGCGCAATCAGCGCCATCACCCCAATCGACATCTGATAACCGCGAGCCTTGTCCGCGCCACCGAACCACTGCGCCATTGGCAGCAGGGAAGAGGACAGAATCAGCGTGGCAATGCCGACCATAAAGAAACGATAAGACTGACAGGAAACTCGCTCTTTTGGATCGGCTGTTATCACACCGCCCAGCGAACAGTAAGGAATGTTGATAGCGGTGTAGGTCAGCGACATCAGGAAATAGGTCACAAACGCATAGATCACCTTGCTGGAGTAACTCCAGTCTGGCGTTGAAAACATTAAAACGCTAAACAGGGCGAATGGCAGCGAAACCCACAGTAAATAAGGACGGAATCGCCCCCAGCGAGTGGTGGTCCGGTCTGCAATCGCGCCCATAATCGGATCGCTGACTGCATCGACGACTCTCACCGATAATAACATCACGCCAACCAAGGCAGGAGCCAGCCCGAAAACGTCGGTATAAAAGTAGCTCAGAAACAGGGTGATGGTGCCCCAAATCATGTTGCAGCCCGCATCTCCCATGCCATAGGCCACTTTCTCTTTAAATGACAGCGCGCCTTGTCTCATTGATTCTCTCCAAAGGGGCAAATAACTTGTGTATGAAGTATTAACCTCGCTTATGGTTTCGAGTCAGGAGATAAAGGTCATAGAGATGGACGAATTGGTCACGAAAATGAAATTGTGAGCTTGGCAACAGTTCGGATGGCTTTGCACAAGCATAAAAAAACCCGGCAGAAGCGCCGGGTTTGTCATTTATAAGCGGGTTATTTACCGAGATTAACCACTGCAGAATTTTTGCCTTTCAGCTTGTAGCTGATACCGAGCAAAATCAGCCACACCGGGATTAGAATCACCGAAATGCGAATACCTGGCGTGAGGTACATAATCACCAGAATACCTGCCAGGAACAGCAGGCAAATGTAATTACCCAGTGGATAAAGCAGCGCTTTAAACTTGGTATTTACGCCAGCACGCGCCTTGGCCTGACGAAACTTGAGGTGCGCCAGGCTTATCATCGCCCAGTTGATCACCAGAGCAGAAACTACCAGCGACATCAGGATTTCAAACGCTTCGCCTGGCATCACGTAGTTAATCACAACGCATAATGCGGTAGCCAGCGCCGAGACACCGATGGCCACATAAGGCACGCCACGACGGTCAACTTTCAGCAGCGATTTTGGACCGTTGCCTTGCTTGGCGAGGCCAAACAGCATGCGGCTGTTGCTGTAAACACAGCTGTTGTAAACCGACAGTGCCGCAACCAGCACCACAACGTTAAGCAGGGTTGCGACCAGCTTGCTGTCCAAGGCGTTAAAGATCAGTACAAACGGGCTACCGCCTTCGATAACTTTGCCCCAGGGATAGAGCGAAAGCAGGATAGCCAGCGAGCCAATATAAAAAATCAGAATACGATAGATAACCTGATTGGTGGCTTTGGGAATGCTTTTTTCCGGGTCATCGGCTTCGGCAGCAGTAATGCCGACCAGCTCGAGTCCGCCGAACGAGAACATGATCACCGCCATCGCCATCACTAACCCTTTAACGCCATTAGGAAAGAATCCTCCCTGCGCCCAGAGATTGGTCACTGTAGCTTCGGGACCGCCGTGACCGCTGGCCAGCAGCCAGGCACCGAAGACGATCATGCCGACAATCGCGACCACTTTTACCAGCGAAAGCCAGAACTCCATCTCGCCGTAAACTTTAACGTTGGTCAGGTTAATGGCGTTAATCAGCACAAAGAACACCAGAGCAGAGACCCAGGTCGGGATCTCGGGCCACCAGTATTGTACGTAGATGCCAACCGCGGTCAGCTCTGCCATTGCGACTAATACGTATAATACCCAGTAGTTCCAGCCTGAGGCGAAACCAGCAAAATTACCCCAGTATTTGTAGGCAAAATGACTAAAGGAACCTGCAACAGGTTCTTCTACTACCATTTCACCTAACTGACGCATGATCAGAAATGCGATCAAACCGCCAATGGCATAGCCAAGAAGTACAGAAGGCCCAGCCATTTTAATCGTTTGGGCTATCCCCAGAAAAAGCCCGGTGCCAATTGCGCCACCTAAAGCAATCAACTGAATGTGGCGATTTTTCAGCCCGCGCTTCAGTTCATCACCGTGTTGCCTGTGTTCCATTTCCCGATCCTCTGTCGTAAGGGAAAATCTAAAAATCAGCTTAAAACGTATGCTGTAAGCCGAAGATTACATGCTTTGTATCTAATTATTTACGGCTGTAATGTGACTTAAAATCAGCATTAACTACCGTTCGGCCAAGAATAGTGTTAAGCGAAAAAGTTTGCACCTGGTTTATTGAATAAGCGCATAAGAAACGCGCATGTTGATCAAAAAACTGACTAAAAAGGTCGAAATGTGATCCAGAGCACGTTAAAAAATGAAATGCTAAATTTTTGTTAAAATGTGCGGGATAAGCGGTTTTAAGGAAGGCCCGATATGGACACCGAGTGAATACTTTGTTACTTTACGGCCACGTTTTTTAAATTGGTATTACCAATTTACTCCGAGCTCTTCACGAGACCTAAAAGGCAGATAAACGTTCCCATGGCCTACAGTAAAATTAGACAGCCGAAGTTATCTGACGCAATTGAGAAACAGCTCGAATCTCTGATCCTGGAAGGGACGCTACGGCCTGGTGAAAAACTTTTGCCTGAACGTGAACTGGCAAAACAGTTTGATGTTTCAAGGCCTTCGCTGAGGGAAGCTATCCAGCGGCTTGAAGCCAAAGGGCTTCTGCTTCGTCGCCAGGGCGGTGGTACTTTCGTACAAAGCAACCTCTGGCAAAGCTTTAGTGATCCTCTTACAGAATTACTTTCTGACCATCCTGAATCACAGTTTGACCTCCTTGAAACCCGACACGCGCTTGAAGGTATTGCTGCATATTATGCCGCACTTCGTGGAACGGAAGAGGACCTGCAGCGCATTCGTGACTGTCACGTTGTGATTCAGACAGCGCAGGACAGCGGCGATCTCGACGCCGAAGCCGACGCGGTTATGCAGTACCAAGTTGCTGTAACAGAAGCCACGCATAATATGGTGCTGCTGCATCTGGTCCGCTGTATGGGACCAATGCTGGAAAAAAACGTCCGCCAAAATTTTGAATTGCTTTACTCGCGTCGCGAAATGCTGCCGCTGGTGAGCAACCACCGCGCCGGGATTTTTGCGGCGATTGTGGCACGCGAGCCGGAAAAGGCGCGCGAAGCTTCACACCGCCACTTGGCGTTTATTGAGGAAGTTTTGCTGGATATGAGCAGGGAGCACAGCCGTCGTGATCGTTCACTACGCCGACTCCAGCAACGCAATGAAGAAAATTAAACTCTGGGTAATCCTGGCTGTCTGCATACCCATGGCCCGTTTTTTAGGGTTTTTTGAGAATAATTTTGGAAGCTTGATGCTCTTTCAGGAGAGCAGAAACTAAACTGATGGGCCTGTCTTCGTGCATTTTTACGTCAAGAATGCAGGAAGACAGGCTCCAGATAAACCTACGTATTAGAGACAGATAAGGAAAAGCACCATGTCAGAACGTGTAAATAATGACGTGGATCCGATCGAAACTCGCGACTGGCTACAAGCGATCGAATCGGTCATCCGTGAAGAAGGTGTTGAGCGTGCACAGTTCCTGATCGATCAGGTTCTGAGCGAAGCACGTAAAGGCGGCGTGAGCGTTGCAGCTGGTTCTGCAAGCCGTAACTATATCAATACCATCGCTGTTGAAGACGAACCTGAATATCCGGGTAACCTGGAGCTGGAACGCAACATTCGTACGGCAATCCGCTGGAACGCGATCATGACCGTTCTGCGTGCCTCTAAAAAAGACCTGGATTTGGGTGGCCACATGTCATCATTCCAGTCTTCTGCCGCTATTTACGAAGTGTGCTTCAACCACTTTTTCCGTGCACGCAACGAGCAGGACGGCGGCGATCTGGTTTACTTCCAGGGCCACATTTCTCCGGGCGTGTACGCGCGTGCTTTCCTTGAAGGCCGCCTGACTGAAGACCAGATGAACAATTTCCGTCAGGAAGTTCACGGTAAAGGTCTTTCTTCATATCCACACCCTAAACTGATGCCTGAATTCTGGCAGTTCCCGACCGTATCAATGGGTCTGGGTCCAATCGGTGCTATTTATCAGGCCAAGTTCCTGAAATATCTTGATCACCGCGGTCTGAAAGACACTACCAGCCAGCGCGTTTACGCGTTCCTGGGCGACGGTGAGATGGATGAGCCAGAATCTAAAGGTGCGATCACCATCGCGACCCGTGAGAAGCTGGACAACCTGTGCTTCATCATCAACTGTAACCTGCAGCGCCTTGATGGCCCGGTTACCGGTAATGGTAAAATCATCAACGAACTGGAAGGCATCTTTGCAGGCGCCGGCTGGAACGTAATCAAGGTGATTTGGGGCAACCGCTGGGATGAATTGCTGCGTAAAGACACCAGCGGCAAGCTTATCCAGCTGATGAACGAAACGGTTGACGGTGACTACCAGACCTTCAAATCGCGCGACGGTAAATATGTTCGCGAGCACTTCTTCGGCAAGTATCCAGAAACTGCGGAATTGGTCAAAGACATGACCGATGAGCAGATCTGGGCTCTGAACCGCGGGGGTCACGATCCTAAGAAAGTCTTTGCTGCACTGAACAAAGCGCAGAATACCAAAGGCCAGCCAACAGTAATTCTTGCTCACACCATCAAAGGTTACGGCATGGGTGAAACTGCTGAAGGCAAGAACATTGCCCACCAGGTCAAGAAAATGAACATGGATGGCGTGCGCTATATCCGTGATCGTTTCAGCGTGCCGGTTAGCGATGAAAACATTGATAAACTACCTTACATCACTCTGGAAAAAGACTCTGCAGAGTACAAATACCTGCACGAACGTCGCCAGGCGCTGAAAGGCTATCTGCCAACTCGTCTGCCAAACTTCACCCAGAAGCTGGAAATGCCGAAACTGGAAGACTTCTCTCAGCTTCTCGAAGAGCAGAAGAAAGAGATTTCGACCACTATCGCTTTCGTCCGTGCTTTGAACGTGATGCTGAAAAACGAATCTATCAAAGATCGTCTGGTACCGATCATCGCCGATGAAGCGCGTACTTTCGGTATGGAAGGTCTGTTCCGTCAGATTGGTATTTACAGCCCGAACGGTCAGCAATATACCCCGCAAGACCGTGAGCAGGTTGCTTACTATAAAGAAGACGAGAAAGGTCAGATTCTGCAGGAAGGTATCAACGAACTGGGTGCCGCCTCTTCCTGGCTGGCAGCGGCGACGTCGTACAGCACCAACGACCTGCCTATGATCCCGTTCTATATCTACTATTCTATGTTCGGTTTCCAGCGTATCGGTGACTTGTGCTGGGCAGCGGGCGACCAACAGGCGCGCGGCTTCCTGGTCGGTGGGACTTCAGGTCGTACAACTCTGAACGGTGAAGGTCTGCAGCATGAAGATGGTCACAGCCACATTCAGTCGCTGACTATTCCTAACTGTATTTCTTACGATCCGGCGTATGCCTACGAAGTGGCGGTCATCATGCATGACGGCCTGGTTCGTATGTACGGCGAAGCTCAAGAAAACATTTATTACTACATTACTACGCTGAACGAAAACTACCACATGCCAGCTATGCCAGAAGGCGCGGAAGAGGGCATTCGTAAAGGTATCTATAAATTAGAAACCATCGAAGGTAGTAAGGGTAAAGTGCAGTTGATGAGCTCGGGCTCCATTCTGCGCCACGTGCGTGATGCTGCTCAGATTCTGGCCAAAGACTACGGCGTTGGCTCTGATGTTTACAGCGTGACTTCATTCACCGAGCTGGCCCGTGACGGCCAGGATTGCGAACGTTGGAACATGTTGCATCCGGCTGAAGAACCACGCGTTCCTTACGTGGCTCAGGTTATGAATGATGCGCCGGTTGTTGCATCGACTGACTACATGAAGCTGTTCGCCGAGCAGATCCGTAACTTCGTTCCTGCCAGCGATTTCCGCGTGCTTGGCACCGACGGCTTTGGTCGTTCTGACAGCCGCGAAAACCTGCGTCACCACTTCGAGATCGATGCATCTTACGTGGTCGTTGCAGCACTGGGTGAATTGGCCAAGCGTGGCGAGATCGATGTTAAGGTTGTGGCTGAAGCCATCACCAAGTTTGGCATCGATGCTGACAAAGTTAACCCGCGTCTGGCGTAAGAGGTAAAGACAGATGGCTATTGAAATTAATGTACCGGACATTGGTGCCGATGCAGTAGAAGTCACCGAAGTGCTGGTGAAGGTGGGCGATAAAGTTGAGGCCGAGCAGTCACTGATTGTTGTTGAAGGTGACAAGGCGTCAATGGAAGTTCCTTCTCCACAGGCTGGCGTGGTTAAAGAAATTAAAGTTGCGGTCGGCGATACCGTCGAGACCGGCAAGCTGATCTTCGTGTTTGATTCTGCGGACGGCGCTGCGGCACCGGCTAAAGCAGAAGAAAAACCAGCTGCAAAAGAAGAAGTAAAAGAAGAAAAACCTGCCGCCGCGGCTTCAAGCGAAAGCAAAGAAGTTAACGTGCCAGACATTGGCGGCGACGAAGTTGAAGTCACCGAAATCCTGGTTAAAGTTGGCGACAAGGTTGAAGCCGAGCAGTCACTGATCAACGTTGAAGGCGATAAAGCCTCAATGGAAGTTCCGGCTCCGTTCGCAGGTACAGTGAAAGAAATCAAAGTTGCTGTTGGCGATAAAGTCAGCACCGGCTCGTTGATTTTCGTGTTCGACGTCGCGGGTTCAGGCTCTGCTGCTCCGGCAGCCAAAGAAGAAACCGTAGCGGAAGAGAAACCTGCAGCGGCTCCTGCGGCCTCTGGCAGCAAGGAAGTTAACGTGCCTGATATCGGCGGCGACGAAGTTGAAGTCACCGAAATCATGGTTAAAGTAGGCGATAAAGTTGCCGCTGAACAGTCGCTGATAACCGTTGAGGGCGATAAAGCCTCGATGGAAGTGCCTGCTCCGTTTGCCGGAACCGTTAAAGAAATCAAAATCGCTGCGGGCGATAAAGTCAGCACCGGCTCGCTGATCTTCGTGTTTGAAGTTGAAGGCGCGGCGCCTGCTGCGGCTCCGGCCAGGAAAGAAGAAGCGGCTGCTCCTGCCAAACAGGAACAGAAAGCGGCGGCTCCGGCCCCAGCTGCTGCGGCCACCGAGAGCAAAGGTGAGTTCTCCGAGAACGATGCCTATGTTCACGCGACCCCGGTTATCCGTCGTCTGGCACGCGAATTTGGCGTTAACCTGTCGAAAGTGAAAGGCACCGGTCGTAAAGGCCGCATCTTGCGCGAAGACGTTCAGGCTTACGTGAAAGATGCTGTTAAACGCGCTGAGGCTGCACCTGCTGCCGCAGCGGCTGCGGGTGGTAGTCTTCCAGGCATGCTGCCATGGCCGAAAGTGGACTTCAGCAAGTTTGGTGAAATCGAAGAAGTTGAGCTGGGCCGTATCCAGAAAATATCTGGTGCCAACCTGAGCCGTAACTGGGTCATGATCCCGCACGTTACGCAGTTCGACGAAGCGGATATCACCGAAGTTGAAGAGTTCCGCAAACAGCAGAACGTTGAAGCCGAGAAGAAGAAACTCGACGTGAAAATCACGCCGCTGGTCTTCATCATGAAAGCCGTAGCCAAAGCGCTGGAAGAATTCCCACGCTTTAACAGCTCGCTTTCTGCCGATGCGCAGACGCTGACGCTGAAAAAATATATTAACATCGGTGTGGCGGTTGATACGCCAAACGGTCTGGTGGTTCCTGTGTTCCGTGACGTCAACAAGAAAGGCATTGTTGAGCTGTCCCGCGAGCTGTCAGTAATCTCCAAGAAAGCCCGTGATGGCAAACTGACTGCTTCAGATATGCAGGGCGGCTGTTTCACTATTTCCAGCCTCGGCGGTATCGGCGGCACAGCGTTTACGCCTATCGTCAATGCGCCGGACGTGGCGATTCTGGGCGTTTCCAAATCGTCTATCAAGCCGGTATGGAATGGCAAAGAGTTCGAACCACGTCTGATGTTGCCACTGTCTCTGTCCTTCGACCACCGTGTTATTGACGGTGCTGCCGGAGCACGATTTGCGGCATACATTGGCACAATAATGTCAGATATTCGTCGTCTGGTTATGTAATTGTTATAAGGCCGGCCAGTTGCCGGCCTTGTTTTTGATACGGATCTTGTTGTTCCGAATGGATAACAAGGTTGTTGAGACTCAGGTCACCCGAACTTTGTTTGCAGAATTTTAACAATTCTGTAAACTTCTCGCGGTGTATGCGTCCCGGTGGATGAAGGGCGTTGCGTACTGCATTCATAGTTTATGAGTGCGCTTCAAAAGACGTCTGACCCGCCGGACAAACAATTAAGAGGTCATGATGAGTACAGAAATTAAAACTCAGGTCGTGGTACTTGGGGCTGGTCCTGCAGGCTATTCTGCCGCTTTCCGTTGCGCTGATTTAGGTCTTGAAACTATTCTGGTTGAGCGTTACTCCACTCTTGGTGGTGTTTGCCTTAACGTTGGTTGTATCCCCTCCAAAGCTCTGCTGCACGTTGCAAAAGTGATTTCCGAAGCTAAATCTTTGGAAGCACACGGCATTGTTTTCGGTCAGCCACAAACTGACATCGATAAAGTCCGCCTGTGGAAAGAGAAAGTCATCGGCCAACTGACCGGTGGTCTGGCTGGCATGGCAAAAGGCCGCAAAGTTAAAGTTGTAAACGGCCTGGGCAAATTTACCGGTGCAAACACCCTGGTTGTTGAAGGTGAGAACGGTCCAACGACCATCACTTTCGATAACGCGATCATCGCTGCGGGCTCACGTCCAATCACTCTGCCATTTATCCCTCATGATGACTCACGCGTTTGGGATTCTACCGATGCGCTGGAGCTGAAGACCATTCCTGAGCGTCTGCTGGTCATGGGCGGCGGTATTATCGGTCTGGAAATGGCAACCGTGTATCACGCGCTGGGTTCAAAAATCGACGTGGTCGAAATGTTTGACCAAGTGATCCCGGCTGCCGATAAAGACGTGGTTAAAGTCTTTACCAAAAAAATCAGCAAGCAGTTCAACCTGATGCTGGAAACCAAAGTCACTAACGTCGAAGCGAAAGAAGACGGTATTTACGTAACGATGGAAGGCAAGAAAGCTCCGGCAGAACCGCAGCGTTACGACGCCGTGCTGGTAGCAATCGGCCGTGTTCCTAATGGTAAGTCGCTGGAAGCTGGCGCAGCTGGCGTTGAAGTTGACGATCGTGGTTTCATCCACGTCGACAAACAAATGCGCACCAACATTCCTCACATCTACGCTATCGGCGATATCGTGGGTCAGCCAATGCTGGCGCACAAAGGTGTGCATGAAGGTCACGTGGCTGCTGAAGTTATCTCAGGCAAAAAACACTACTTCGATCCGAAGGTTATTCCTTCAATCGCCTACACTGAGCCAGAAGTTGCCTGGGTGGGTCTGACCGAGAAAGAAGCCAAAGAGAAAGGCATCAGCTACGAAACCGCCACCTTCCCTTGGGCAGCTTCCGGTCGTGCGATTGCTTCCGATTGCGCAGACGGTATCACCAAGCTTATTTTCGACAAAGAATCCAACCGTATCATCGGTGGTGCTATTGTTGGGACTAACGGCGGCGAGCTGCTGGGTGAAATTGGCCTGGCTATCGAGATGGGTTGTGATGCCGAAGATCTGGCACTGACCATCCACGCACACCCAACGCTGCACGAATCTGTCGGTCTGGCTGCCGAGCTATACGAAGGTAGCATCACTGACCTGCCAAACCCAAAAGCCAAGAAAAAGTAACTTCTGCTTAAAGGTTCAAACGGCTCCTGAGAAGGGGCCGTTTTTATTTATATGCCTGATATAAAAGGCCGCTCCGAGAAGCGGCCAGTAACTTACTTGTTCTGGTTGATAACATTAATGTTCAGATAAATATGGGATATTGACCATCCGCCATTTATCAAACTCAATGTACTCCCCAGTACAACAATAAGGATATAAACAGAAATCCTTTTCATTGCGCGATCCTTTGCAGAACCACGACCACGTCAACTTCATCGGAAAAATATCGGTGAAACAAGTGCTCTGTGGCACTTGAATCGTAGTGTTGATGAGCTGCCTCCTGGCCCGATGACCGGTCGCTAAACCGGCGAAGCAGTCCAGCCTGGATAGTACCGTGACACTGGTTTTTTACACAGCATTTCTGAGTTGTTTTTTTGAGCTATGTGAGGCATACTTCATTTGCTCTGTGGCACTTGTATTAGTAGCTTACTGATATTAAGTATTTCATTCAGCTGCGCTAACAGTTGTCTGGAAGCAAAAAACCGTCCTTGTGACGGTTTTTTTGTACCTGAATTTTGTGGTTATAGCGCTTTGTTGTTTGGATGCGCGAACAAGTCTTTCATGTCATCTGACATCGCAAAATCCATGTTCAGGTTTTTAGGCGGCACGGGTTGCAGGAACCAGCGGGTGTACCATTTAGCTGCTTCGCCGGAGGTTTGCGCGCTGGCAATGGTGTCATCGACCAATTTCTCAAACTGCGGATCGTTTTTACGCAGCATACACCCATAAGCCTCACGCGATTGCGGCGTGCCAATGATTTCCCAGTCTGATGGTTTACGCGCTTTGGCACGGTCACCGGCCAACAGAGCATCATCCATCATATAAGCAGAAGCGCGGCCGGTTTCCAGAGTATGGAATGCCGAAGCGCCTCCTTCTTGCGCACTGATGATGCGCATCTGCATCTTTTTATCGCTATTCATTTTGTTCAACAGGATTTCCGAGGTGGTGCCGCCGGTCGTTGAAACAGCCTTGCCGTTTAAGTCAGAGAAATCTTTGATTCCTGAACCTTTCTTAACCAGCAGTTTGGTGCCGACGATGAAAATGCTGTCTGAGAAAGTGACCTGCTGCTGACGCTCAGGGTTATTAGTCGTTGAACCACACTCAAAATCATAGACATTGTTTTGCAGCAACGGGATGCGGTTAGGCGAGGTAATAGAGATAAACTTCACCGTAATATTATCTTTATTCAGGCGTTTTTTGATTGCATCGACAATCGCATTGGAATATTCCTGCGAATAGCCGAGGATCTTGTTATCGTCACCCTTGTAAGAGAAAGGCACGTTGGATTCGCGATAACCCACGGTCACCAGATTTTGATCGTCAATCTTCTTCAAAGTCCCGGTCAAGGTTTCTGCCTGAGCGTATCCACAGAGTAGGGCGGAGCAGAGAATAACTTTTTGTATGTTCTTGCGTGACATCTTCTTTCCTTGCTGATTAAGAGATAAAAACGGCATGACTTTCAGCGACTCATCATGCAAGGCTCAGGCCAAAACAAATACAGCAGTCGATCACACTGTGCTCAACGATTCAGCAAATATTTTATGTTGCTTTTTTGTGAACGAATTAACAAGCGAGTCAAACCCTGCTATGCTGCCACAGCGCAACCGGGGACTGTCGTCGCTAAGCGTTCAGGATGTTTCGCTTACGCCTCACACAAGACAACCCCGCCGTGATCCGGCTATCGACCACATTTAACCCCATTTTCAGGGCGCTTTGACCCTCCGGGGTTTTGGCTGATTGATGTCGGAACCCAGGCTCAGCCTGGATATAATAAATGACAATGAGAGCGAGGAGAGAGTCGTGCTAGAAGAATACCGTAAGCACGTAGCCGAGCGTGCTGCACAGGGCATTGTCCCTAAGCCGCTCGATGCTTCACAAATGGCCGCACTGGTTGAATCCCTGAAGAACCCGTCTGAAGGTGAAGAAGAAACTCTGCTGGACCTGCTGATTAACCGCGTACCGCCGGGCGTTGACGAAGCCGCTTATGTCAAAGCCGGATTCCTGGCAGCCGTTGCCAAGGGTGAAACGACATCTCCGCTGGTGACTTGCGAAAAAGCGATTGAACTGTTGGGCACCATGCAAGGTGGCTACAACATTCATCCATTGATTGAAGCGCTGGAAAACGAAAAGCTGGCTCCGATCGCTGCTAAAGCGCTGTCGCACACTCTGCTGATGTTCGACAACTTCTATGATGTCGAAGAGAAAGCCAAAGCGGGCAACAGCCACGCTATCAAAATTCTGCAGTCGTGGGCCGATGCCGAGTGGTATCTTGCACGTCCTAAACCGGCTGAAAAAATTACCGTCACCGTGTTCAAAGTGACCGGCGAAACCAATACCGACGATCTGTCACCCGCACCTGATGCCTGGTCGCGCCCGGATATTCCGCTGCACGCTCTGGCAATGCTGAAAATCGAACGTGAAGGCATCATTCCTGACCAGCCTGGCACTATCGGTCCAATCAAACAGATTGATGAGCTGAATAAGAAAGGCTTCCCGCTGGCTTACGTCGGCGACGTGGTTGGTACCGGTTCTTCGCGTAAATCCGCGACTAACTCAGTGTTGTGGTACATGGGAGACGACATTCCTTACGTGCCTAACAAACGCGGTGGTGGTGTCGTTCTTGGCAGCAAAATTGCGCCAATTTTCTTCAACACCATGGAAGATGCTGGGGCTTTGCCGATCGAAGTTGACGTGTCTAACCTGAACATGGGCGATGTGATCGACATCTATCCGTACAAGGGTGAAGTTCGCAACCACGAAACTGACGAAGTGATTGCTACTTTCGAACTGAAAACCGATGTTCTGCTCGATGAAGTTCGCGCTGGTGGACGTATTCCGTTGATCATTGGCCGTGGTTTGACTACCAAGGCGCGCGAATCACTGAAGCTGCCTATCAGCGAAGTGTTCAAAGTTGCCAAGCCGGTAGCTCTCAGCTCCAAAGGCTTCTCTCTGGCGCAGAAAATGGTCGGTCGCGCCTGTGGCGTTGAAGGTATTCGTCCTAACGAATACTGCGAGCCGAAAATGACTTCTGTAGGTTCTCAGGACACCACCGGTCCAATGACCCGTGATGAGCTGAAAGACCTCGCCTGTCTGGGCTTCTCTGCCGATCTGGTGATGCAGTCATTCTGTCATACCGCCGCTTATCCTAAGCCGGTTGACGTGACCACGCACCACACGCTGCCAGACTTCATCATGAACCGCGGCGGTGTTTCACTGCGTCCGGGCGATGGCATCATTCACTCCTGGCTGAACCGTATGCTGCTGCCAGATACCGTCGGCACTGGCGGTGACTCGCACACTCGTTTCCCAATCGGCATTTCATTCCCGGCAGGTTCTGGACTGGTGGCGTTTGCGGCCGCCACCGGCGTAATGCCGCTGGATATGCCAGAGTCTGTTCTGGTGCGCTTCAAGGGTAAAATGCAACCGGGGATCACCTTGCGTGACCTGGTTCATGCCATCCCTTATTACGCGATTCAGGAAGGCCATCTGACCGTTGAGAAAAAAGGTAAGAAAAACCTGTTTTCAGGTCGCATCCTGGAAATTGAAGGTTTGCCAGAGCTGAAAGTCGAGCAGGCATTCGAGCTGGCCGACGCCTCGGCGGAACGTTCTGCTGCAGGCTGTACCATCAAACTTGATCAGGCACCGATTAAAGAGTATCTGAGCTCTAACATCGTGTTGCTGAAGTGGATGATCTCCGAAGGTTACGGCGACCGTCGTACCATCGAGCGCCGTATCACCGGCATGGAAGAGTGGCTTGCCAACCCGACTCTGCTCGAAGCCGACGCCGATGCGGAATATGCCGCGGTGATCGAAATCGATCTGAACGAGATCAAAGAGCCGATTCTTTGTGCGCCAAACGATCCGGACGATGCCCGTTTGCTGTCAAGCGTTGCCAACAGCAAAATCGACGAAGTGTTTATCGGTTCGTGCATGACTAACATCGGTCACTTCCGCGCTGCCGGTAAGTTGCTCGACAGCCACAAAGGCGCGTTGCCAACCCGCTTGTGGGTTGCGCCACCGACCAAAATGGATGCCGCACAGCTGACCGAAGAAGGTTATTACAGCGTATTCGGCAAGAGCGGTGCTCGCGTCGAGATCCCTGGCTGCTCATTGTGCATGGGTAACCAGGCGCGCGTAGCCGATGGCTCCACCGTGGTTTCCACCTCGACCCGTAACTTCCCGAACCGCCTTGGTAACGGAGCAAACGTTTATCTGGCTTCTGCCGAACTGGCTGCAATCGCCTCCTTGCTGGGACGTTTGCCAACGCCGGAAGAGTATCTGGGTTACATGGCAGAGGTTGATAAGACGGCGGTAGACACCTATCGTTATCTGAACTTCGATAAGCTGAGCGAATATACCGATAAAGCTGACAGCGTGATCTTCCAAACCGCGCTTTAAGTCGCTATATTGCGCCACAGAACATAAGGAGGCTTCGGCCTCCTTTTTTATTGGGTTGTTCTCAAGAATTTTCTGTTTCTATAATTAAATTAGTCTTAAAGCCAATCGGGAGATAAGACCATGGATTATGATTTCCTGCGTGATATCACCGGGCAAGTAAAGGCCCGTTTTTCGATGGGTCATGAAGTGATCGGCCACTGGCTGAATGAAGAAATTAATGGCGATTTAAGCCTGCTCGACAAGATAGAAGCCGCCGCTGCGGAATTGAAAGGCAGTGAACGAACCTGGCAAATGGAAGGCCATGAATACACGCTGTGGCTGGATGGTGAAGAGGTCATGGTCAGGGCGAACCAGCTGGATTTAGAAAGCGATGGCATGGAAGAAGGCATGAATTATTACGATGAAGAAAGCCTGTCTTTCTGCGGCATCGAAGACTTTCTGCTGGTGCTGGAAAAGTATCGCGCATTTATCGTGACCTATCGCTAAACGGTATATGCACCAGTCAAAAAAGGCCGCAGCATCAACAAGATGTGCGGCCTTTTTATTTAGACGTTCGGGATGTTTCGGCCGTAGTAGATTTCCTGCATCTCTTTATAAAGCAGGTCGGTAATCTCTTTACGCTCGACGGCACTCAGCTCATCCGGTTTGGCGTTGAACAGATAATGTTTGAGATCGAAGTCTTTGAGCATCATCTTGGTGTGAAAGATATTTTCCTGAAACACGTTGACGTCCATCAAGTGATACAACGATTTCATATCTACCGACATAAAGTTCTGAATCGAATTAATGGAATGGTCAATATAGTGTTTCACACCATTGATATCACGAGTGAAACCACGTACGCGATAGTCAATAGTCACGATGTCTGATTCCAACTGGTGAATTAAATAGTTCAGTGCTTTAAGCGGTGAAATCACTCCGCAGGTCGATACTTCAATATCGGCGCGGAAAGTGCACAGCCCGCCTTCCGGATGACTTTCCGGATAGGTGTGAACGCAGATGTGGCTTTTATCGAGGTGGGCCACCACTGAGCTCGGTAATGGACCGGGATGCTCAGATGTATCAACGTCTTTGGGATCAATCGGTTCCTCGCAGACCAGAATCGTCACGCTGGCACCTTGCGGTTCGTAATCCTGGCGCGCGACGTTAAGGATGTTGGCGCCGATGATTGAGCAGGTCTCGGTGAGGATCTCCGTCAGGCGATTGGCGCTGTATTCTTTATCGATGTAAGCGATATAGCCGGCGCGGTCGTCTGCGGTTTTGGCATAGCAAATATCGTAGATACAAAAACTTAAACTCTTGGTCAGGTTATTGAAACCATGCAGTTTCAGCTTTTTCAATTTAGTTCACCCCCTTGTGGATGGTGTTTCAACGGCTTGCTGAAAGGGCATTCAGTAAGTATTGCGGCAGGGCAAAGCTGCCGTGGTGGATGCCTGGATTATAATATCGGCTGACGATGTTTGAGGCGGCAAAGCGTTCCTGCAGCTTATCGACACTCAGACTACGGTATTGCGGATTATTGCTTGCCCAGGCAAAGGTCATGATCCCGCCATAATAAGTTGGGATCGCCGCCTGATAAAAGCTGACGTCTTCGAAATAGTGACTCAGTTTTTGATGGCTGTTGACTGCCTCATCCTGTTGCAGGAAACAAACTCCGTTCTGCGCCACGAAGACACCATCGGGATTGAGACAGCGGGCGCAGCCTTCGTAGAAGCGGGAGGTGAACAGGCTCTCGCCCGGCCCGATAGGATCGGTGCAGTCAGAAATGATCACATCAAAGGTTTCGTGGGTCTGATTGACGAAATTGACCCCGTCATCAATGACCAGATTAAAGCGGGCGTCTTCATAAGAACCCGCGTTATGGCCGGGCAGATACTGGCGGCAGAATTCGACCACGCCAGGATCAATTTCCACCATGGTGATTTGCTCAACGCCCTTGTGGCGGCAAACTTCGCGAAGCATACCGCCGTCACCACCGCCAATAATCAACACTTTTTTAGCACCGCCGTGAGCCAGCAGTGGAACATGGGTCATCATTTCGTGATAGATAAACTCATCGCGCTCGGTAGTTTGCACCACGCCGTCGAGCGCCATTACGCGGCCCAGCGCCGCATTTTCAAAAATCACCAGATCCTGATGCTGGGTTTTATCGCGATAAAGTTCTGTTTCAACAGTGAAATATTGGCCGAAACTGTCGTGCAGCGTCTCATACCAAATTTCTTTCCGAGATATTTTTTGAGACATATTCTTACCCTTATCCTGAGTACTCACCGCCTTGAAGATTGGTGAAATAGGGTAGCGAATTCGGCCGTGGCTTGCACGGTCAAACCTCAGCCAAGACAATCATTATTGTCAGGGGTGTATTACAGGCGGGGTATCTTCAGAGGATATTCTAGCTCACCCCACAGAAAGCGGGGCGAGGCGGTACAATTTAGTTACTGTACGTTAGTAATCCCAACGAATCTCGGGCCAAAGACTTGCATTTAACCGGTTTTGGAACCGCGATACCGCTAAGGTCGCGATAGCTGTCCTCACCCAACGCCTGCATGTCGAAGTTAGCGTAATTGGTTAAATCCCAGTGATTTTGCTGTGCGAAAAATATTATCGCCCGTTTGATTTGCGTGTTGGGAAGTTGGTCATAGCCGCAATTATTTTTCAGATAAACAAAAACAGCGGTCAGGTCGGCAAGATCTTCTGCTTCCGGCTCGCTAAGCGCCTGGCTGGCCGAGGAGAATCCGAGTAACGTCAGCAATAGCAGACTCAGGGTGGTTTTTTTCATGCTCTGCCTTGTTTTTGTAGGTAAATGAGTCTTTGCCGTTAAGTTGAATCTGGCGATAAAAAGTGCTTTAAGCACAGTAAAAATATTCAGCATAGTAATGATTAGGCCCATAAATTATCAAAATGACGTTACCATATTTGCCACAGCGCACATAAATTTCTTTTACATCAGTTTTTTTCAAATCTTATATCGGCTTGACCTTAACCCTGGGGAAAGGTTTAGTCTGAGTGAATCAGCCTCTCTTTTGACATCAAAAAGGACCGACCATGTATCGTCGCGATTTTATCAAGCTGGCCGCGTTATACGGCAGCGTCGCTGCCCTTCCTGCATGGAGCCGCCAGGCTTTTGCGGACAGTCGCCCGGCGCTGCCGATCCCCGAGATCCTGCAGCCAGATGTCAGAGGAATCTATCGTCTCAGGCTTCAGCAGGGCCAAAGCCAGATTTTAACGGGTGTTAATACCACGATCTGGGGCGTTAATGGCAATCTGCCTGGCCCCGCGCTGAGACTGCGCAGAGGCAAGCCGGTAGGGGTTATCGTTGAAAATAACTTACCTCAGGCCAGCACGGTACATTGGCACGGACTTGAGATCCCCGGCGATGCAGATGGCGGCCCACAGGCGATGATTGCACCCGGCGCTCGTCGAGAGGTGCAATTTACTGTAGACCAACCTGCGACAACCTGCTGGTTTCACCCTCATCCACATCAGACCAGCGGTTATCAGGTAGCAATGGGGTTGGCGGGATTGGTGATAATTGATGACGAGGATGGCGATAAGCTGAAAATTCCTTCGCGCTGGGGTGTTGATGACATTCCAGTAATTTTGCAGGATAAACGGCTTAACGCGGCCGGTCAGATTGATTATCAGCTCGATATCATGACCGCCGCGGTGGGGTGGTTCGGGCAACACATGCTGACCAACGGCGTGATTTATCCGCAACACGGCGTGTCACGCGGCTGGGTGCGGCTGCGTTTGCTTAATGGCTGTAATGCCCGCTCGTTGATACTTGCGACCAGCGATCGTCGCCCGCTGTATGTCATTGCCAGCGACGGCGGTTTCCTGCCGGAACCGGTTAAGGTCAGCGAATTGCCAATGCTGATGGGCGAGCGCTTTGAAGTGATGATCGACTGTTCCGACGGCAAAGCTTTTGATTTGGTAACACTTCCGGTGAAGCAGATGGGCATGACGCTGGCTCCGTTCGACCAGCCACTGGCGGTGCTGAAAATCCAGCCAACTATTACCCAGTCTGGCTCCTCTTTGCCTGATTCGCTGATTGCCTTGCCGCCGCTGCCTTCGCATGATGACATCCCAACGCGCTGGCTACAGCTGATGATGGATCCGCAGCTTGACCAGCAAGGCATGCAGGCATTGATGAAACGCTATGGTCACGGAGCAATGGCGGGTATGAGCATGGAAAACGGCAGCACGGATAATATGGCTGCAATGCCGGGCATGTCTGCGGCTGGGCATCAGAGTATGGATATGTCGGGTGGGCATCAGAATATGAAAATGCCGGGCATGTCTTCAAGTGACCATGCGGGTATGGCGATGCCGCAACAGGCTGCACACTTTGACTATATGACCGCCAACAAGATTAACGGCAAAGCCTACGATATGAATCACCCGGCGTTTGCAGTCAGGCAGGGGCAATATGAGAAATGGACGATATCTGGCGAAGGAGACATGATGCTGCATCCTTTCCATATCCACGGCACTCAGTTTCGTATCCTTACCGAAAACGGCCAGCCAGTGGCAAAACATCGTCAGGGATGGAAAGATACCGTACGCGTAGAGGGCGGCCGTAGCGAAGTTCTGGTGCAGTTCAACCATCGCGCCGACCAGCAGCATGCCTACATGGCGCACTGTCATCTGCTCGAACATGAGGATACAGGCATGATGACCAGCTTCACCGTTGCCTGATTGGCTAGGCGTCGACCATTCTGCGTTGCGGATTCGACCCTCGTCTAGACTCGGCTCGCTGGCTTATCGTTTTGTACAAGGGAAAGGGAAATTTCTTGTTGCGCAACGTTCTTTGATATACTCCCTGCGCACAAAGACTGCCATCAGCCATAATGGTGGCAGGACTCATTTTATTTTTAGGTAGCCAGGCTTGATATGAAACACACTGTAGACGTAATGATTTCCGAACAGGAAGTAAAAACCCGTATTGCCGAGTTGGGTCGTGAGATCACTGAACACTATCGCGACAGCGGTAGTGAAATGGTTTTGGTCGGGCTGTTACGTGGATCGTTTATGTTTATGGCCGATTTATGCCGCGCTATCGACGTCCCGCATGAGGTCGATTTCATGACGGCTTCAAGTTACGGCAACGGTATGTCGACCACTCGCGATGTGAAAATCCTCAAAGACCTGGACGAAGATATTCGCGGCAAAGATGTGCTGATCGTCGAAGATATTATCGATTCAGGTAATACGCTGAGCAAAGTCCGTGAAATCTTCAAATTGCGCGGCCCGAAATCTCTGGCAATCTGTACGTTGCTCGACAAGCCGGAGCGCCGCGAGGTTGACGTCACCGTGGAGTACGTCGGATTCACCATTCCAGACGAGTTTGTGGTTGGTTATGGTATCGACTACGCACAGCGCTATCGCCATCTGCCGTATGTCGGCAAAGTCACCATGCTCGAAGAGTAAGCAATTCGCTACCAGATTTAGCCACTTCTGACCCCGGCAGTGCTCAAAATCCTCATGGACTTTATGTCCACTCCGGTTTCTGCGCGCTGTCCGAATCACAATTGGCGTCATCTGCTACGCTCTTGGTCAGATTTAGCCACTTCTGACCCGGGCAGTGCTCAAAATTGAGTCAGCGCACATACTGGAACGTTAAACGCCCCGAACTATTGTATAGTCCGGGGCGTTATTATTAGTGCCGGTTATGATTGAAAATGTCGTTATTTTGACTGTTCAATCAGGGAAGCAACGCCCCGATGATAGCGCTGCTCGAGCTCTTCACGGCTGTTGGATGCCATATTCAAGTCACGCAACAGGCCATCCTGAAGTCCGTACACCCAGCCGTGAATAGTGATTTTTTGACCGCGTTGCCAGGCACTGCGCATCACGGTGGAGTGCCCCAGGTTATACACCTGTTCCGCAACATTCAGCTCACAGAGTTTATTCAGACGGTCATCAGGCTCAAGTTCGCTAAGCGCGTGTCCGTGCTTGAAATAGATGTCGCGGATATGCAGCAGCCAGTTATCGATTAATCCTAATTCCGGGTTTTCGATCGCCGCCTTCACGCCGCCGCAGCCGTGGTGACCACAAATAATCACGTGTTCAACTTCCAGCACGTCGATAGCGTATTGCACAACGGACAGGCAGTTGAGATCAGTGTGGATAACCAGGTTGGCAACGTTACGGTGAACAAAAAGTTCGCCAGGTTCCAGTCCGGTTAAACGTTCAGCAGGAACGCGGCTGTCGGAACAACCGATCCATAGAAAACGTGGTTTCTGAGCAAGAGAGAGGCGTTCGAAAAAGCCAGGATCTTCCTCTTCCATTATTTTTGACCAGGCAGCGTTGTTACTGATCAGTGTTTCGATATCTTTCATGAAAGTTAATAGCCTGTAAGAAAGCGTCTACGTTGGAGTAATATAGGTCAACTCGAATGAAATTCACAAGGGTTCTGCTTAACCTATACGAATCTTGAGAAAACAATACATTGAAAACAAGGTAAGACTTCACTTATGACATACGCTTTAGAACTGGAGAAGTTAACCAAAACCTACGCAGGCGGTGTACAGGCTCTACGCGGGATTGACTTGCGTGTTGAAGCCGGCGATTTCTATGCGCTGCTAGGTCCCAACGGGGCCGGAAAGTCCACTACCATAGGCATTATCAGCTCGCTGGTAAACAAGTCCTCCGGCAAGGTTCAGGTATTTGGTTACGACATCGACAAGGATATTGTTAACGCCAAGCGCCAGCTCGGACTGGTCCCTCAGGAGTTCAACTTTAACCCTTTTGAAACCGTGATGCAGGTTGTGGTTAATCAGGCAGGCTACTACGGCGTGAAGCGTTCTGACGCCCTATCACGTGCTGAAAAGTATCTCACTCAGCTCGACTTGTGGGGTAAACGCAACGATCGCTCGCGCATGCTGTCGGGCGGGATGAAACGTCGTCTGATGATTGCCCGTGCGCTGATGCATGAGCCTAAACTGCTAATCCTCGATGAGCCAACCGCGGGTGTGGATATCGAGCTGCGCCGTTCTATGTGGGGCTTCCTGAAAGAACTAAATGTGCAGGGTACAACCATTATTCTAACCACCCACTATCTTGAAGAGGCCGAGATGCTGTGTCGCAATATCGGCATTATTCAGGGCGGTCTGCTGGTGGAAAACACCTCGATGAAATCGCTGCTGGCCAAGCAGAAATCAGAAACTTTCGTGCTTGATTTGGCACCGAAAAGCGCGATTCCCAAACTCGAGGGCTATCCCAGTAACCTGCTTGATACCTCGACGCTGGAAGTTGAGGTGATGCGCGAGCAGGGTCTTAATTCGCTGTTTAGCCAGCTGAGCAAGCAGGGCGTACAGGTGTTGAGCATGCGCAACAAGGCTAACCGTTTGGAAGAGCTGTTTGTCACCCTGGTAAATGGCAGTGAGGGTAAAAAATAATGTCGCAACTCTATTGGGTGGCACTAAAAAGTATCTGGATGAAAGAGATTAACCGTTTTGGACGCATCTGGGTGCAAACCCTGGTCCCACCGGTGATCACTATGTCCCTGTATTTTGTGATTTTTGGGAATTTGATTGGTTCACGCATCGGCGATATGCACGGTTTCAGCTACATGCAATTTATCGTCCCCGGCCTGATTATGATGTCGGTTATCACCAACTCCTACGCCAATGTCGCGTCGTCGTTTTTCAGCGCCAAATTCCAGCGCAACATTGAAGAACTGCTGGTAGCGCCTGTGCCAACTCACGTGGTGATCGCCGGTTACGTCGGTGGCGGCGTGGCACGCGGTATTTGTGTGGGGATTTTGGTCACCGTCATCTCGCTGTTCTTCGTGCATCTTACTATCCACTCATGGTGGGTAATTGCGTTGACGCTGCTGCTGACCGCCATCCTGTTCTCGCTGGGTGGTTTGCTGAACGCAGTATTTGCTACGACTTTTGACGATATCAGCCTGATACCGACCTTCGTGCTGACACCGCTGACTTATCTGGGCGGGGTATTTTACTCTCTGACCCTGCTGCCGCCGATTTGGCAGGCGATCTCCAAGCTTAACCCGATCGTTTATATGATCAGCGGATTCCGCTACGGATTTCTGGGAATTTCAGATGTGCCACTGGTGTTTACCATGGCGGTGCTGGTGGCGTTCATCGTGGTATTTTACCTGCTGGCCTGGTACCTGATCGAGCGCGGACGCGGGCTAAGAAGTTAATCAATTTTGCCAGATTTAGCCGATAAAAAACGGGAGCCATCAAGCTCCCGTTTTCTTTAAGCGAAATAACGGAGGGCTATCAGGCTACCTGAACCGGCACCGCTTTGGCTGTGCGTTTCAGCAGGTTTTTGCCTTCAAAATAGGCCACATTTGGCTTGTGTTGACGCGCTTCGGCGTCTGACATCTGCACGTAGGAACAGATGATCAGCAGATCGTCGACGCTGGCACAATGTGCCGCGGCACCGTTTACTGAAATAATATGCGAACCGCGTTCCGCCGCAATAGCATAGGTAGAAAAACGTTTACCGTTGGTCACATTATAAATATCGATGGCTTCGTATTCCAGAATACCGGAAGCATCGAGAAAGTCCTGATCGATGGCGCATGAACCTTCATAGTGTAAATCGGCATGTGTCACGTGGACTCGGTGGAGTTTGCCTTGCAGCATATTACGTACCATAACCTACCTCTTCCTCATTTGAGCCACAGCGTCGTTGGCTGCTCTCATTCACCCGCATCACTTACCTGAGTAAGCTCAACGGGATTCATTCGTTTGCCGCCTTGCTGTGACTCAAATGAGTTCGAGGTGAACACTTTGTTTAGCCACAGCGTTGTTGGCTGCTCTCATTCACCCGCATCACTTACCTGAGTAAGCTCAACGGGATTCATTCGTTACCTACACGGTCAGATCGACTTCCTGATTGTCTATCAGGCGAGCTTTGCCAAGCCATGCGGCCATCAGGATCACCGCCGAGGTACTGTCTACCGACAGGTCGCGCAGGTTTTTGGCATCGCGGATAAACAGTTCGTCCGGGGTGAAACCTGCCTCGCGCAGTTGTTCGGCGCAGTCTGTCAGCAGTTCTTCAACGTGGCGTTCTCCCTGAGACAGGCGAGTTGCCAGCTGATTCATGATTTTTGCCAGCTTGGGCGCGATTTTACGTTCATCGTGGGTCAGGTAACCGTTGCGCGAACTGAGCGCCAGACCGTCTTTGGCGCGGACTGTCGGTACGCCAACAATCTCCAGATCGTAGCCCATATCTTCTACCAACGCGCGGATCAGCGCCAGCTGTTGATAGTCTTTCTGACCAAAACAGGCGACATCGGGCTGTACCAGGTTAAACAGTTTGCTGACGATGGTCGAGACGCCACGAAAATGCCCCGGGCGGCTGGCACCTTCGAGGATGGTCGACAGGCCGGGCACGTCAACCTGAGTCTGCGAAGCCAGACCTTTCGGATAAACTTCGGCCGGAATCGGTGCGAATACCAGATCAACGCCGCGTTTATTCAGCTTCTCGCAGTCTTCCTGCAGGGTTCGTGGATAACGTTCGAGGTCGTCGGCACGTTCAAACTGCATCGGGTTCACGAAGATGCTGACGATAACAATGTCGGCGCGCGCTCTGGCTTCATCCACTAACGTCATATGGCCTTGATGTAAATTGCCCATCGTCGGCACCAGCGCTATGTGCTTGTTGTTCTGCTTGAAGAAGCGGATCTCTCTACGCAGCAGCGGGATAGTTTCAATGATTAACACAATGATGCCTCTATCTGGATGACCAGTTGTTTACTGAAAACTGTGCTCAAGGCCCGGATACACGCCTTCTTCGACCTCTTTGACGTACAAGCGCACGGCGTCACGAATGTCGCCAGCCTCGGCCAGGAAGTCTTTGGCAAATTTCGGGATGTGTCCACCGGTAATGCCAAACGCATCGTGCATAACCAGAATCTGGCCGTCGGTAGCACTGCCCGCGCCAATACCAATCACCGGAATAGTCAACTCCTGCGTCACTCGACGGGCCAGTTCAACCGGCACACACTCCAGTACCAGCAGCTGCATGCCGGCTTTTTCCAGCGCCAGAGCATCTTGTAACAGCTGATTGGCCGCTGCTTCACCGCGACCCTGTACCTTGTAACCGCCGAAGATATTAACCGACTGTGGCGTCAGGCCCAAATGCCCGCAAACCGGCACAGCACGTTCGGTTAGCATGGACACGGTTTCACACAGCCAGCTTCCACCCTCGAGCTTGACCATATTGGCCCCGGCGCGCATCAATTGTGCTGCGCTGTGAAAGGTTTGTTCTGGAGTCGCGTAAGTCATGAATGGCAGGTCAGAAAGCAGCAACGCCTTTGGCGCACCACGACGCACGCAGCGTGTATGGTAAACAATATCTTCGAGCGTCACCGGAAGCGTAGAATCCTGTCCCTGCACCACCATTCCCAGCGAATCGCCTATCAGCATCACGGGAATTCCTTGCTCGGCAAATAGCTGGGCAAAGCTGGCATCGTAGGCGGTAATGGTCGCAAATTTGTGCTTTTCCTGCTTCCATTGGCGCAGTTGACTCATGGTTGTCGCTTTCATCGTAATTTCTCAACTTTGTAAACTTCAAATTAACCCGCTGACTATTCTACTGGATGCTCTGTCGATCACGTAGCCTGTTTAAGGAAGATGCGAGACATCGCACAACTTAAGAACTCCATAATAAGGCTGGGATATACTGATTTAATGATCTATTACAGTGCATGATTCAGGAGAGCGTCAGCAATGCGGATTTTATTGATCGAAGACGACAAGATGATCGGCGACGGTATCAAAGTGGGGCTCACAAGGCTGGGATTCACTCTGGACTGGTTTTGCGATGGACTTACCGGAAAAACGGCGCTCGACAGTGCACCCTACGACGCGGTGATCCTCGATTTGAGTTTGCCCGGTCTGGACGGCATGGAGCTGCTGCGCCAGTGGCGGCAGGAGGGGCGCGATACGCCAGTGCTGGTTCTTACCGCCCGTGACGCGTTGGAGCAACGTGTGAGCGGCTTGCAGGCCGGTGCCGATGATTATCTTTGTAAGCCTTTTGCTTTGGTTGAGGTGGCCGCGAGGTTAGAGGCGCTTATCCGCAGGCGTCATGGTCAGGTTACGCCGAAAATCAATCACGGCACTCTTGAGTTCGACCCTGCCTCGCGGAGTGTCATTCTCAACGGTGAACCCGTCGTGCTGACCTCGCGCGAAGTCTCGCTGATGGAACTGTTTCTACGTAATAAAAGCCGCGTCCTGCAACGCCAACTCATTGAAGAAAAGCTCTACAGTTGGGATCAGGAAGTCAGCAGCAACGCCGTTGAGGTACATATTCATCATTTGCGCCGCAAGCTGGGCAGCGGTTTTATCCGCACAGTTCACGGCGTCGGCTATGTGCTGGGCGATGAAAACTCGTGACGCATTTTACTGTAATAAATAGGTTAAGGCCTTTTTTCCAAACACTGCGCCAGTATCTGGACCGCATGAGTCTTCGCGGCAGGTTAATTTTGCTCTTTGCCGTGTTGGCGTTGATAACCTGGACTGTCGCCAGCAGCGTGGCTTGGCAGCAAACCCGTCATAAGATTAACGAAGTGTTCGATACTCAGCAGATGCTGTTTGCCAAACGGCTGGCCACTGCCGGGCTAGGCGATAAGCTTCTCGACGGTAAAATGCCCCCGATGCCGGACAACAAACAACTGTTGGATAAACATCGTCGCGGTCACACCGATGACGACGCGCTGACTTTTGCCATTTTTGACCGGCAGGGCAAAATGTTGCTTAACGACGGTGAGCACGGCAAAGAGATCAATTTCAATCACGATGCTCATGGATTTATCGACGCTCGGCTGAAAGATGATGACGATAGCTGGCGGCTGCTGTGGCTAACTTCTCCCGATGGCCGCTACCGTATTGCCGTTGGGCAGGAGTATGACTATCGCAGCGATATGGCGTGGGACATGGTCAGTGGGCAACTCTGGCCCTGGCTTGCTTCACTGCCGTTGCTGATGGCAGCATTGGTGGTGATGCTGAGCATCGAGCTGCGGCCTTTGCGACGTGTTGCCGATGATTTACGACACCGTGCAGCCGATGAATCGCGGCCAATCTCTACCGATAAAGTCCCTGGCGAAGTGTTGCCGCTGGTGCAGTCACTGAATGCTTTGTTTGAACGGACGCAAGAGATGCTGGTGCGAGAACGTCGCTTTACTTCAGACGCGGCTCACGAGCTGCGCAGTCCGCTGGCAGCGCTGCGAGTGCAAACCGAAGTGGTGCAGCTGGCCGGTGATGACGCCGAGGTGCGTCAGCGCGCGGTAGAAAACCTGACCACCAGTATCGATCGTTCAACTCGACTTGTGGACCAACTGCTGACGCTTTCCCGTCTGGAATCTTTTGTCTCACTGGATGAATTGACCACTATCGACTGGGCTGCGTTGGCGACGCAGGCGCTAATCGAGCAGGATTCTTCCGCGCACCGTCGCGGCATCGAATTATTGCTGGATCAACAAGGTACGCCTGCGCCGATACGTGGAGAACCGCTGCTGCTATCGCTGCTGCTGCGCAACCTGATGGATAATGCGATTCGCTATTCACCCGCCGGTAGTCAGGTGCATATCTCGCTGAATCACTCAGGCCTGCTTATCAGAAACAGCGGGCCAAGCCTGACTGAAGAGCATTTACAGCGGCTAGGGGAACGTTTTTATCGACCACCGGGGCAGGAGCAAACCGGCAGCGGATTAGGGATCTCTATTGTTCTACGAATCGCTGATTTGCATGGTATTCGCGTGAGCTATAACAATGCCGCCAAGGGAGGGGTGGAGGTCAAGTTAGCCTTTTGAGAGTTCTGCTAGAATTAAGACTACCATCAAGGGGATGGGTTTTGGAATTTTGCCCAACGGTAGCTCCCAGTTCTAGCAGTTTACCTTCACTCAGGGAACGATGTTATTTATGGTTACACGACGTGATTTACTGACCTATACCTCTTTCTCGCTGGCTTTGGCGGCAATAGGCATAACTCCGGAAGCCTTTGCCGCGCAAAAATTAAAATTTGCATCCGCTGAACCGTTTACGTATGGCGGATTAATCCAACAGGCAAAAACCTTGGCGAAAAGCGCCTATATTCCCCCGCACGCAGTTGATGCAAAAGCCTTGGCCAATATCAATTACGACGTTTACCGCAAAATTATCTACAAGCCCGACTATGCAATATTCTCTCAGGGCAAAGCCCGTTTTCCTGTCACTTTTTTCAGCGTCAGCAGTCTACATAACACCACGGTGAAAATGTCGGTGGTTGATAACCAATCCGCGCGTGAGATAGTGCAAGATATTAGCTATTTCAGCTTCCCCGATAATAAAAATGGCGTATTGCCTGATATCAAAGGCGATGTGTTTACTGGGTTCAGAGTGTTGGATAACCAGCAGGCGCTGAAAAATAATTCTGAAAAAGACTGGGTCTCCTTTATTGGCGCATCTTATTTCCGCGCGGTGGGCGAGCAGGGGCAGTTTGGACTGTCTGCTCGCGGTATCGTGATTAATACCGTTCTGGGAGATACCCCTGAAGAGTTTCCTAATTTCACTCATTTCTGGTTTGAAACACCCGCCAATGATAGCAACCAGCTTACCGTTTACGCGCTGCTAGACGGGCCAAGTATTTGCGGGGCTTATCGGTTTGTTTTACAGCGAACTAAAGGCGTCGTAATGGACGTTGACTGTTCGCTGTTTCTCCGCCGCGACGTTGGCCGTTTTGGTATCGCGCCACAAACCTCGATGTACTGGTTTTCCAAGACGGCGAAAGGCTCGGCCTCTGACTGGCGTCCTGAGGTGCATGACTCTGATGGATTGGCTTTGTGGACTGGCAGCGGGGAACATGTCTGGCGGCCGCTTAACAATCCGATGCAGGTCAGGGTTTCCGCTTTTGCCGATAACAATCCGCGCGGCTTTGGATTGATGCAAAAGGATCGCGATTTCAACAGTTATCTGGGTTCGGTCAGCTATGAAAAACGTCCTGACTTGTGGGTCGAGCCGAAAGGGCATTGGGGCGAAGGCGCGGTGCAGCTGGTGGAAATCCCGACCGACGATGAGATTTACGATAATATTGTCGCGATGTGGGTGCCCAAAAAGCCCGCTACGGCAGGTAGCGAGCACCAGTTTAGCTATCGCATGCACTGGTTGGCGGATCAGCCTTATCCGTCACCGCTGGCGCGCTGTGGGGCAACTCGGTTGGGAAGGGGCGGTAATCCCGGAGCCTATCCGCCATCTGGAGTGCGCAAGTTTATGGTGGAATTCAGTGGAGCAGTATTAGATAACCTGCCATCGAATGCCAGGCCGGAGGCAGTGCTAACCGCCTCTCGCGGCACGCTTGAGGGCATAAAAGTTGAGAAGTCGCCGGGCGGCAACGGTTTTTGGCGCGTTTTCTTTGACCTGCACGTTGAAGGCAAAGAGCCGGTCGAACTCAGGCTGTATCTCAAGGAAAGTAGCAAAACACTGTCAGAAACCTGGCTTTACCAATATCTGCCGTTTGAGTCTTCGCCGCGACCAATGCAGGGGATTTAACATTCAGTAAATTTATTGAATGGTACGCCGATAAGCGAGGCCGCAGAAATATCAAACATCTTGTGAAGTCTGCGGATCATTGGCAGCGAAAGCTGCCGCTGGCTATTGAGTAGTTCACAAACTCGACTCACTTGGCCGATGGCTGGCGAAATATGTTTAACCGTAACAGTCGATCAATTTAACGGGTGTGCAGCCTGAGTAGATATTTCTCAAAAACTACCAGCGTGTCAGCCCATTCATTGGCACCCGCTCAAGCAATTGTTGCAAGGATTCGCCGTCGGGAAAGACTAATTCTGGAGCGATTTCTGCCAGCGGATACAGCATAAACTCGCGATTTTTCATGTCATAGTGCGGCACAATTAACCGTTCGGTGCCGATAATCTCATTGCCATACAGCAGCATATCCAGATCCAGCGTTCGCGGTCCCCAACGTTCGGCCTTGCGGACGCGTCCCTGATTCAGTTCGATAGACTGTGTGCCGTCCAGCAACTCGTGGGCAGGGAGCAGGGTATCCAGAGCGACCACGGCGTTGAGATAGTCAGGTTGATCCTGAGGGCCAAGAGGTTTACTGCGATAAAACGAAGAGGTTTGTATCAGGCGAGTGCGAGGTAAATGCGCCAGAGCTTCCAGCGCACAGTTTACCTGGTCTAACGGCTTGGCAAGATTACTGCCAAGCGCGATGTAGACACGAATCATTGAGCGCTGCCGGAACGTGGAGCGCGTTTGCGAGGGCGTCGCGTGCGATTACGGCGCGGCGGTGCATCATCACCGAGAGTTCCCAGCATATTTTTCTGCGAAGCCGGGGTAGCTTCCTGGAACTCGCTCCACCATTGGGTGAGACTCTGTAATTCGCGGTGCTGTTCAACTTCGGCGCGCAACGCCAGCAAATCAAACGCGGCGCGGAATTTAGGATGTTCCATCAGCTTGTGCGCGCGCTTGCCTTGACGGCGAGAAAGGCGCAGCTGCAATGCCCAGATATCGCGAACCAGCGTCGTGATACGTTTCGGGATAGCCAATGAGCGGCACTGTTCGTCCAGCACGTCGTTCATCGCCAGCGAGAAGGCGTCGTAATAAGTCAGCCCGCCTTCCTGAGCCAGCTTCTGTGCGTGCTCGATCACCGGATACCACAGCATGGCTGCAAACAAGAATGCCGGATTAACACGCATATCATTGTGCAGACGATGATCGGTATTTTTCAGAACCTGATCCAGAATGCGTTCCATCGGGCTATCGCCACGCTCGGTAAACTGACGGGCAATCAGAGGGAACAACGGCTGGAACAGCTGATATTCACGCAGTAGCTGAGCGGTTCTGAAACCATAACCGGCCTGCAAGAGTTTCAGCGACTCTTCAAACAGGCGTGCCGGCGGGATCTCTTGTAGCAAGGTCGCCAAACGCGGGATAGGCTCAGCGGTTTCAGGGCTGATAGTCATGTCTAGCTTGGCGGCAAAACGCACCGCGCGCAGCATACGTACCGGGTCTTCACGGTAGCGAGTTTCCGGGTCGCCAATCAAACGAATCACGCCGTCTTTCAGATCTTTCAGACCGCCGGTGTAATCACGCAGCGTAAAGTCGGAAATCCCGTAGTACAGGCTGTTGATAGTGAAGTCGCGACGCTGAGCATCTTCTTCAATCGAACCAAAGATGTTGTCGCGCAGCAGCATGCCGTTTTGGGCCTGCTGAGAAAGGTTTTTATCGTCGGTTTCCTGAACCTGCTCGTGATGACCGCGGAAGGTCGCCACTTCAATGATTTCAGGGCCAAACATGACGTGCGCCAGACGGAAACGGCGACCAACCAGGCGGCAGTTACGGAACAGTTTACGAACCTGTTCAGGCGTAGCGTTGGTGGTGATATCAAAATCTTTAGGTTTTTTGTGCAGCAGCAGATCACGCACGCCGCCGCCAACCAGATAGGCCTCGTACCCTGATTTATTCAGGCGATAGAGTACCTTCAGCGCGTTGTCGCTGATATCTCTGCGCGAAATGTCGTGGCCGTCGCGCGGGATAACCGTCATGTTTTCAGACCTGGTTTCGCTAGGTTTGCTCACAGGTTTTTGCTGTGCTTGTTGCGCGCGCGGCGATTGGCGCTGCGGGCTGCGTCTTTCGCGATGCTCAGGCGCTTTCGCCTTCACGTGTTCAACTTCAGGAGAAGTGACGGGATCGCGGTGGCCGTTATCATCGTGAACCGGAGTCTCTTCACGGATGACTTTATCTTCACGAACTAGCACCTTACGGCAAAAATTGGCTACTCGGGTAAAAATGGTACACCTCGATAGTGTCGGATAAAAATGGCGCAACTTGAAAACAGCGGCTAATCATAGCTTACGCGGGCTACTTTGAGAATGCCGAATCCCATTCCTATTGGGGAATCGACACAGATCGTGGAACTTTTTTTAACGACCAATGCGCCACTGCCCAGCGTAATAATAAAGGCAAAGTTAAATCCTGCCAGCATTCTGGTAAAGATTGTCCTAAAAATAACATTGTTTGCACAATGATCGGCCGTGGATCACCAGCCGGTAAAGCAGGGGCATGATTCTGCTTGGATAACTTGTCACCTTTGGCATTTATGGCCAGCGGCAAATGCACATAACCCGGTTCGGGCAGCCCTAAGTGTCGATACAATGACAGCTGGCGCACAGTGGGAGCGATTAGGTCTGCGCCGCGCACAATATGATTCACGCCTTGAAAATGGTCGTCAATCACCACCGCCAGATTATAGGCAAACAGCCCATCTCGGCGGCGAATAATAAAATCTTCCTCGGCCAAAGCCGTGTCGGCGATAAATTTGCCTTGCAGCTCATCGTCGAAACTGTGAACCGGCATTGTCTGTACCAGGCGGATAGCCGCATTTTCCGCGCCGTGACCCGCACAGCGACAATGGCCGTCATAGGTTCCGCCTAATTGAGATACGCGCTGACGCGTGCAGGTGCAGTAATAACTTTTACCCTGCCGATGCAGCCAGTCCAGCGTTTCCCGGTAAGCTTGATGGCGTTCTGACTGCCAAACGACTTCCCCGTCCCACTCCAGCCCATAATGTTCCAACATTGTCAGAATGCGGCGAGCCGAGCCGGGAACTTCGCGTGGGGGATCAATATCATCGATTCGCACGTGCCATTGCCCACCGAGAGAACGGGCGTGCAGATAGCTACCGAGTGCGGCAATCAATGAACCAAAATGGAGGTCGCCTGAAGGCGAGGGTGCGAAACGACCAATATAGGGAGATGTAAACATAGCGAGGCGTCAGGAGATCGCGGTGGGCATCGTAATGCCGCACCGCGTAATGCTCGTCGTTAATGGAAATGCAGCGATGCCAGTGTCGTTTGTTCACCAGAATCACTTACTTGTGTAGGCTCATCCAGATCTTCGCGCTTGCTGCCTTGCTGCAATTCCAATGACTCGAACATGTCTCCCGTGCAATTAACCAGCCATCTGCTTTTCGCGGATTTCGGCCAACGTTTTGCAGTCGATGCACAGGTCAGCGGTAGGACGAGCTTCAAGACGGCGGATGCCGATCTCTACGCCACAGGATTCACAAAAACCGAAATCCTCGTCTTCCACTTTCTTCAACGTCTTCTCAATCTTTTTAATCAGCTTACGTTCGCGATCGCGGTTACGCAGTTCCAGGCTGAACTCTTCTTCCTGAGTGGCACGGTCTGCCGGGTCAGGGAAGTTCGCAGCTTCTTCCTGCATGTGTGTAACGGTACGATCGACTTCATCCCTGAGCTGATTGCGCCATGCTTCAAGAATTTTTTTGAAGTGGTTCAGCTGGGCGTCATTCATGTACTCTTCGCCTGGCTTCTCTTGATACGGCTCCACCCCAGCGATGGCGAGAATGCTCAGGGACGAGGTTTTACGGGTTTGCCCTTCTTGCATGATGCTTCTCCTACATACATAACGCACTATCGATCCCCAACGGGGGGAAAAATCAGGCCGCTATAAATACCAGATGGTGGCGAAGTTGGCAATTATTCATCACAGGCACTTGACAAGCGTGTGAGGGAAAGCGTATTCGCGCCCAACGGTTTTAGGCTGCTGACGACTTCAATTCGGGTACATTACTATTGATTCAATTATTGATTATCAGCCAGCAATTACCAGCGGTAACCGCTCTGTGAGATGAATTCCCTCGGCAGAGAGTTCGGCTCCATAACAAATTACTTCGACACCGTTTTGCTGCACCTGCGTCAACAATTCCGCGTAACGGGGATCAATATGGTGTGCCGGAGCGACAGTTTCAATGCCTGAATGCAATACAGCGAAAAAAAGTACTGTTCGCTGACCCTGTTCTGCCATGGCCTGTAATTCGCGTAAATGCTTTTGGCCGCGCAGCGTTACTGCATCAGGAAAGTAACCACAGCCTTGTTGCAATAACGTGACAGATTTCACTTCAATATAGCAGTTAGGTTGTTGGTCCGCCTGCAATAACAAGTCTATACGGCTATTTTCAGAACCATACCGTACTTCTGCCGATAGTTTACTGTAACCGGATAATTCGGTAATCCTTCCTTGTTCGATAGCTTCACGCACTAGCTGGTTGGCGCGCAGCGTGTTGACGCAGATCCAGTGACCAGCCTGGGTCTGGCATAGCTCCCAGCTGTGGGCGTATTTTCTTTTTGGATTATCCGAGGTGGAATACCACACCGTATCGCCTGGCGTGGCGCAGCCGGTCATCGCGCCAGTATTGGCGCAGTGCAGGGTGAGTTCGCGGCCGTCGAGGGTAATAACGTCGGCGAGAAAACGTTTGTAACGTTTGATCAGGGTTGCCTGTTGAAGCGGCGGAAAGAATTGCATCAAATCACTCTCTGATTAATTGGCAGACGGCGTAACCAGTGGCCAGCTTTGCAGGCATTGATAGCGTGTTCGTCCTCGATGAAAGCGGGACTCGTAGAGTGAAAACTCGGTTGAATCAAGTTGCCACCGTGGCGTTAAGGCTGGCAAAGCAACCGGACGCGTGGCGCCGCGCAGCAGAGAAACGTGGGGATGAAACGGCAATGTAGACTGATGGCAGCCGTTACGCGCAGCGTGCGATCGCAATAAAGAGGCAAGCTGTAACAGCGCCAGCGGCGCACGGCGGGTACCCAGCCATACCACGCCGGGGCGGGGCCAGTGACCAACATCGTCGAGTTTGAGGCTGAAGGCCGGTGACTGAATGCGTGAAGCTATCTCGCGTAGCGCGGTTTCCTTTTGCTGGCTGACCTCCCCAAGAAAGGCCAGCGTCAAATGGAGATTCGCCGCAACGACAGGGCGACCCGCGTCAGGTTCAAAATGGTCAGCGCGCCATTGAATAACGTTTTTCTGCAGCCTGGGCGGCAGAGACAGGGCAAAAAACAGGCGGCGTGATTCAGACATGGTTTTTCCTTGAGCGAGACAGCGCTGCGGGGGGACAAATCCCCACGGCGAGGCTAGATGCTACAATTCATCCCGCCCGACGACAATTTTTTCTATTACAATGCCCGCCCTGAACGTCATTATCGCAATGTGAAATTATCTGGAGAAGCTGTGTCATTACTGCCCGTCGGTGCTGTACTCAACCAAATTATTGCTGCGCTACAACAGGCGCCGCAAGTGTTACTCCATGCACCCACTGGCGCAGGTAAATCGACCTGGCTGCCCCTGCAAATCCTCGATGCGGGCATTTTCTCAGGCAAAATATTATTGCTGGAGCCGCGCAGACTGGCGGCGAAAAGTGTGGCCTATCGTTTGGCGCAGCAGCTTGACGAACCGCCGGGCAAGACTATCGGTTACCGTATGCGCGCCGAATCTAAAGTCAGCGCCGAGACGCGACTTGAAGTGGTCACCGAAGGGATTCTGACCCGTATGGTGCAGCAGGACCCCGAGCTTGCCGACTACTCTCTGGTGATCCTCGATGAATTTCACGAACGCAGCTTACAGGCCGATCTCGCGCTGGCACTGCTTTTGGACGTGCAGCAGGGGCTGCGAGAGGATTTAAAGCTGTTAATCATGTCGGCGACGCTGGATAACGCCCGGCTTTCACCGCTGTTACCCGATGCGCCGGTAATTATCTCCGAAGGGCGTAGTTTCCCTGTCCTGCGTGATTATTTGCCGCTGGCCAGTCACGAGCGGCTGGATGAGGGCGTTGCGCGGATTGTTAGTCGCCTGATGGCGGAAAATAGCGGCTCGATGCTGCTTTTTCTGCCCGGCGTAGCGGAAATTACCCGTACGCAGAATTTACTCGGCGGTCGGCTTGGCGATGATGTTGACCTGTGCCCGCTTTACGGTGCGCTGTCGCTGGAACAACAGCAAAAAGCCATCCAGCCTGCTCCAGCCGGTCGTCGCAAGGTGGTACTGGCGACCAATATTGCCGAAACCAGCCTGACCATCGAAGGTATTCGCCTGGTGGTGGACAGTGGTCTCGAGCGCAGCGCACAGTTTGATCCCCGCAGCGGCCTGACTCGCCTGGTAACCCAGCGCATCAGTCAGGCCGCGATGACCCAGCGAGCAGGGCGCGCAGGGCGTCTCGAGCCTGGACAGTGCTGGCATCTGTTCAGTAAAGAGCAGGGTGAGCGTGCGGCGGCGCAGAGTGAAGCTGAAATCTTGCACAGCGATTTGAGCGGTTTATGGCTTGAGCTGTTGCAGTGGGGATGTCAAGATGCCGCGCAGCTAACCTGGCTGGACGTTCCGCCGACCGTGGCATTACGCGTGGCTCAACAATTGCTGGCCTCGCTTGGTGCGGTCGATGAACGGGGCAATCTGAATTCACGGGGTCGCAAAATGGCCTCACTGGGCTGTGACCCACGTTTAGCGGCTATGTTGGTACAGGCCGAAATCCAGAGCGCTGATGCACTGGCGACGGCAGCCTTGCTGGCGGCAATTATTGAAGAACCCCCGCGCGGCGGCCAGCCGGATATCGATTACTGGCTAAGTCGTCCTCAGCCGCATTGGCAAAGGCGCGCACGCCAGCTGCGTCAGAGGCTCTCGCATTCCGGCGGCGGAGTGGATGCTTCGCTCGCGCCGTGGCTGCTGGCAGAGGCGTTCAGCGATCGTATTGCCGAACGGCGAGGATTGGATGGCCGTTATTTACTGGCTAACGGCCTTGGGGCATCGCTGCCTCAGGACGACGGGCTAAGCCGCGCCGCGTGGCTGGTTGCTCCACAGTTACTACAGGGCAATAACAGCCCCGATGCGCGAATTTTGCTGGCGATTACGCTTGATGCTACCCAGTTGGCCGCTCGACTTCCGAAGATCGTAAAAGAGCAGACGGCGGTGGAGTGGGACGAAGAAAAGGGCACGCTGCGCGCATGGCGGCGCTGGCAAGTTGGCAGGTTGGTATTGAAAGCACAGCCGCAGGCCAAACCGGCCGATGAGGATTTGCAGCAGGCGTTAATCGAATGGATTCGCGTGCAGGGATTAGCGGCGCTGACCTGGTCACCGCAGGCAGAACAGCTGCGTATCCGTCTGGCCTGTGCGGCTAAATGGCTGCCTGAAGTTCAATGGCCGGCAACGGATGAGCAAAGCCTCCTCGACAGCCTTGAGCAGTGGTTATCGCCTTCGCTCAGCGGCGTCAGGAGCCTGCGCGCGCTGCAACAGGTTGATCTGTTTGATGCCTTGATGCGCTTGCCGAGCTGGGAGCAGCGCCAGAAACTTGACGCTAATTTACCCACCCATTACACCGTTCCGACTGGCAGTCGGCTGGCAATCCGCTATCATAGCGACCAGCCGCCGGCACTCTCGGTGCGTTTGCAGGAAATGTTCGGCGAGCAGAGAAGCCCGACGTTGGCCGCTGGGCGCATCGCGGTGGTTCTCGAGCTGTTGTCTCCCGCGCATCGTCCATTGCAGATCACCAGCGATTTGGCCGCCTTCTGGCAAGGTTCCTACCGCGAAGTGCAGAAAGAGATGAAAGGCCGCTATCCGAAACACCCGTGGCCGGACAATCCCGCGGAGGCCATGCCGACAAAACGCACGAAAAAATATTCGTAAATCCGTCGTTCTTGATGCCGCAATAGATTCAGAAACGTAGAGGATTTTCAGACCTTTCTTCTGGACGAGGTGAAAGGTGAGGCACAGAGTAAGCGCCAGTTTTACACAGCCCTTATTTTAGAATTTAAATTTTTATAACCGCAGTAAATAGCATCCGGCATTTTTTATAAGTCGGGTCTGATGGAGATTAAGTATGTCTGGCGATGATCGCGAGCCGATTGGCCGAAAAGGCAAACCGTCACCCCCCAAGCCCAAACGTGGGCGTCCTGCGCGTCGTAACCGCGACGAAGACGAAGATACACGCTACGTCTATCAGGGCGATGATGAGCAAGAAGATGATGACGTTAGAAGCAATGCAGCACCTCAGGAGTCGCGCATGACCCGTAAGACCGCCGCATCAGGGAAGGCTGGCAAGGCAGGAAACAGCAAAAAGCCGCGTAAAAGACGCCGCTGGCTGGGACTGCTGATTAAATTATTCGTTATATTTGTGGTCTTGATGGCCGCCTACGGCGTGTACCTGGATTCCGAAATCCGCAGCCGCATTGATGGCAAAGTCTGGCAATTGCCTGCCGCCGTTTATGGACGCATGGTAACGCTGGAGCCAGGTTCGCCTTATACCGAAAAAGAGATGATCAACCTGCTTGAGGGTACCCAGTACCGTCAGGTGACGCGCATTACACGCCCGGGTGAGTTCAGCGTTAAAGGTGGAAACATCGACCTGCTGCGCCGTCCGTTTGACTTCCCGGACGGTAAAGAAGGGCAAATCAACGCCAGGCTGATTTTCAAAGGCAATCAGCTTTCTGAAATCAAAAACATGGATAACAATCGCGATTTCGGGATTTTCCGTCTCGATCCGCGTCTGATAACCATGCTGCAATCGCCAAACGGTGAGCAGCGCCTGTTTGTGCCGCGCGCCGGGTTCCCGGATCTGCTGGTACAGACCTTGATAGCCACTGAAGACCGCCATTTCTATGAACATGACGGTATCAGCCCGTATTCTATCGGTCGCGCTTTCCTGGCGAATATCACTGCCGGACATGCGGTGCAGGGCGGCAGTACGCTGACCCAGCAGCTGGTTAAAAACCTGTTTTTGACCAATCAGCGCACCCTGTGGCGTAAAGCTCGCGAAGCCTACATGGCAGTGTTGATGGACGGTCGCTACAGCAAAGACCGTATCCTTGAGCTCTATCTGAACGAAGTTTATCTCGGCCAGAGCGGTTCCGATCAGATTCGCGGCTTCCCGTTGGCGAGCCTGTACTACTTTGGTCGTCCGGTGGATGAGCTGAGCCTCGACCAGCAAGCTCTGCTGGTCGGTATGGTCAAAGGTGCGTCGCTGTATAACCCATGGCGTAATCCGACGCTGGCGTTGCAACGTCGCAACCTGGTTCTGCGTTTGTTGCAAGAGCAGGGTATTATCGACAAAGAGCTGTATGACATGCTCAGTGCGCGTCCGCTCGGCGTGCAGCCAAAAGGTGGGGTGATTTCTCCTCAGCCGGCATTTATGCAGATGGTTCGTCAGGAGCTACAGCAAAAGCTGGGCGACAAGATTACCGGCATGTCAGGGGTGAAAATTTTCACCACGCTGGACCCAATAGCGCAAGACGGTGCCGAGAAAGCGGTGGAAGAGGGCGTTCCTCTGTTGCGTAAGCGCAGTGGATTCAACGACATCGAAACTGCAATGGTAATCGTCGACCGCTACACCGGTGAAGTACGCGCCATGGTTGGGGGTGCCGAAACCCAGTTTGCTGGCTTTAACCGTGCGATGCAGGCTCGTCGTCAGGTCGGCTCGTTGGCCAAGCCTGCGACTTATCTGACCGCGTTGAGCGATCCGAATAAATATCGTCTGAATACCGTGTTGGCTGACCAACCGCTGACGATCAAATTGTCGAACGGCCAGACCTGGTCACCGCACAATGATGATAATCAGTTCCGTGGTCAGGTACTGCTGGTTGATGCGCTGGCGCGTTCTATGAACGTACCGACCGTTAATCTCGGGATGGCTGTCGGGTTGGATAACATAACCAAAACGCTGATTAATCTCGGTATTCCTAAAGAGTCTCTGAGTCAGACGCCATCAATGCTGCTGGGTGCGATTGCCCTGACGCCGATGGAAGTTGCGCAGGAGTATCAGACCATTGCCAGCGGCGGCAACAAGGCACCGTTGTCTGCAGTTCGCTCGGTTATCGCTGAAGATGGCACGGTGCTGTATCAGAGCTATCCGCAGGCAGAGCGAGTTGTTCCGTCGGAAGCGGCTTATCTGACCATGTATGCCATGCAACAGGTTGTTTCTGAAGGGACCTCGCGCGCGCTGGCGGTGAAATATCCTAAATTGCATCTGGCGGCGAAAACCGGTACTTCCAACGAACTGCGTGATAGCTGGTTCGCAGGTATCGACGGCAACCAGGTCGCGATTACCTGGGTCGGGCGTGACAATAACCAGCCTTCCAAACTTTGGGGTGCAACCGGTGCATTGCAGCTCTACAGCCGCTATCTGGGTAATATCACGCCAACGCCATTGGATCTGCAAGTTCCCGACGACGTCAGCATGATGAATATTGACTCCAGCGGAAACTTTATCTGTAACGGTGGCGGCGGCCTATTGACCGGCGGCGGGCTGCGCACTATTCCTGTATGGACAGACAATGCCCAGCAGCTATGTCAGGCTTCTCAGGCGGCGGCTTATCAGCAGCAACAACAACAGCAACTTTTGCAGCAGCAACAGCAGCAACAGATGCCGGGCCAACCGCAGCAGCAGCCTCAGCAAGACCAGCAGAAAGATAGCAATGGCGTAGCAGGTTGGATAAAAGACATGTTCGGCTCAAAATAGTGCTGACACTGTTATTTTTCACCATGTCATAAGCAAAATTAGTCTTATACAGAGAGCGCGATGAAAATCGCGCTTTTTTTTCGCCTGAACCCAGCCCTTTAATTATCAGCTTTCTGTCAGTTTATTGACCACAAACAAAGCATGGATAACGTTATTTGTCTTGGCTATGGATAAAAGTAAATGCTCTTGCAGTTTCCTTACGCTTACGCATATCATGCGATCGTTATAATAATAATAATCGTTTCCATTCCCATTCAAATTTCTCCAGAGATAAACCAATGGCTCAAATGCGTACTGCATCTGTGAAAAACTGCTCAACTAAAATTATTCCAAATAGATCAGAGACTTTTATTCCCAACAAACTTGCCTTAACCGTGGCTGCAGCCATGGCCAGCTTTGTTTTTCAAGCCTCTGCGGTTACAACGGCCATCAGTGCGCCAAAAAATGACACGATTACAGTCGTCGGTGATGCCGCTAACAACGTGGCACAAGAATCAGCCTGGGGCCCGGCAGCGACTATTGTCGCCAAACATAGCGCCAGCGGCACCAAAACCGATACGCCGATCGTGAAAACACCGCAGTCTATCTCCGTGGTTACTCGCGAAGAGATGGACATGCGTCAGCCGAAAACGGTTAAAGAAGCTCTGAATTATGCGCCGGGTATTTTCGCCAACCGTGGCAGCTCAAACACGATTGATGCGGTCGAAATCCGTGGGTTCACCTCAGTCAATACCAACCAGTATCTGGACGGCATCAAGTTACAGGGCGACAATTACTCTGAAGTGTCGATGGACCCTTACATGCTGGAGCGTGTGGAGCTGCTGCGTGGGCCATCATCAGTGTTGTATGGCAAGAGCAATCCAGGTGGCGTTATCACCATGGTCAGCAAGCGTCCAACCACCGAGCCGTTGCATGAAATTCAGTTTAAAATGGGCACCGACAACCTTTATGAGACCGGTTTTGACTTCAGCGATGCGATTGATGATGCGGGGGTTTATTCTTACCGCCTGACCGGCGTGGCGCACAGCCAGGACACTCAACAGCAAATGTCGAAGGAAAAACGTTATTCCATCGCGCCTTCATTTAGCTGGCGTCCTGATGATAAAACCAACTTTACCTTCCTGAGCAATTTCCAGAACGATCCTTACCTTGGATTCTATGGCTGGCTGCCGCGTCAGGGAACGGTTGTGCCGTATTACGATGCGGCGGGCAATGCGCACAAACTGCCAACCGATTTCAACGACGGCGAAGCAGGCAACAAAATGTCACGTAACCAGAAAATGATCGGCTACAGCTTCGATCACCAATTCAACGATACCTGGACCGTGCGGCAAAATCTGCGTTATACCAAACTGCAAACGCAATACATTGGTTTCTATGGCAATGGTTACACTGCCCCGGCAACGTTGAATCGCGCTTACGTGCAGTCCAATGAAAATCTGAGCAACTTTGACGTAGATACCCAAGCACAGGCCAAGTTTGCTACCGGTGCGGTTGATCACACCTTGCTGATGGGTGTCGATTATATGCGCATGCGTAATGACATTGATGCAGACTACGGTACAGCCTCCAACCTGAATCTGCTGGCTCCGCAATATGGCAATGACAAGACGGATCTTTACTACGCCTACCATATTCTGAATCGTCAGGAGCAGACGGGTTTCTATGCGCAAGATCAGGCGGAATGGAATCACTGGATCCTGACTGCGGGCGGTCGCTATGACATTGCAAAAACCTCAACGCTCACTCGCAGCACCGAAACAACCGCCTCGATAACCGACCACAAATTTACCTGGCGCGGTGGTTTGAATTACCTGTTCGACAACGGGATATCTCCGTACTTTAGCTACAGCCAGTCGTTTGAGCCAACATCCGGTTCAACCTCTGGTGGACAGCCATTCAAACCGTCCGTTGGCAAGCAATACGAAGCCGGCCTGAAATATATCCCTAACGATCGTCCCATCAGCATCACGGCTGCCATTTATCAGCTGACCAAAGATAATAATCTGACCGTTGATCCCGCGAATACGGCGTTTAGCATTCAGTCTGGCGTGATCCGCTCAAGAGGGCTGGAGCTGGAAGCCAAAGCTGCCGTTAATGCCAATATTAACGTAATCGCTTCTTATACCTTTACCGATGCAAAATATACTCACGACACGACTTATCAGGGCCAGCGCCCGGTGGAAGTGCCGCGCAACATGGCATCACTGTGGGCTGACTACACCTTCCACGAAACAGCATTAAGCGGCCTGACCGTGGGCTCTGGCGTGCGTTACGTAGGCGCAACTTCAAGCTTCTACACTACCGGTGATAACACCGACAAGCCCTTCAACGTGGCGGGTTACGCGCTTGTTGATGCCACTGTTAAATACGATTTGGGACGTTTCGGCATGCCCGGCTCATCCGTCGGCATCAATGTAAACAACCTGTTTGACCGCGAATATGTTGCCAGTTGCTATCGTGATTACGCCTGCTATTGGGGCACCGATCGCCAGATTCAGGCAACAGCAACCTTCCGCTTCTGATAGGTTATGTCTCGCAGAAATAGTCGGGCGCAACTGAAAATGCGCCCGTTAAACTTAACGATAGGCCACTATGAAAACTGCCACTCTAGAACAGAAAACGGAGCTTGCCGACAGCGTTTATCGTCTGGACCAGGTCAGCTTCACCGTGCCGGGACGTACTCTGTTAGCGCCTCTGTCTTTGACCTTTCCACAGGGAAAAGTCTGCGGACTGATCGGGCACAACGGTTCCGGGAAATCGACGCTGCTTAAAATGCTCGGTCGTCATCAGCCTGCTTCCTCGGGCCGTGTTCTGTTGAATGAACAGCTGGTCGCACAGTGGGAAAGCAAGGCTTTTGCGCGGCAGGTAGCCTATCTTCCACAACAACTTCCCGCTGCCGAAGGCATGACCGTGCACGAGCTGGTGGCGATTGGCCGTTATCCCTGGCACGGTGCATTAGGGCGCTTTCGCTTGCATGACCGCGAAAAGGTTGAAGAAGCTATTGAGCTGGTAGGGTTGAAACCGTTTGCCCAGCGCCTGGTCGATAGCCTGTCTGGTGGTGAACGTCAGCGCGCCTGGTTAGCGATGATGGTTGCCCAAGATAGCCGCTGTCTGCTGCTTGATGAACCGACTTCTGCGCTGGACATTGCCCATCAGGTTGAGGTTCTGGCGCTTATTCAGCGTCTTAGCCACGAGAAGGGTCTCACCGTTATCGCAGTGCTGCATGATATTAATATGGCAGCTCGCTACTGTGACCGACTGGTGGCATTGCGCGGCGGCGAAATGATTGCCGAAGGGACTCCCGCCGAGATGATGAAAGGCGAGGTGCTGGAGAACGTATATGGCATTCCGATGGGGATACTGCCGCATCCTGCCGGGGGCGCACCCGTGAGCTTTGTTTTTTAAATCGGCTGCTTGCTTGACGCTGCCACGGTGTTCACGGTGTTCATTAATCCGAATCAATTACTTGAGCAAGCGCATCGAAACTTTGATTCACGTCCCCGCGGCTCATCCTTTGGATTTACGCAAGTTTGGCTCAACGCGGTTTCCGGCCGAATTGTCATCCACTTGCTGCCTGGTTGCACCTCCAATTAATTTGCGGATTGGTTTGGAATGATTGATTTAAATAATTTAACTCGCCGTCGTCTGTTGCAGATAATGGCGCTGACCCCACTCGCGGCAGCCTTGCCGGCTTTTAGTACTCCCGGCACGAGTCTGAGTCGCATTATCGCCCTTGAATGGTTACCCGCCGAGCTGTTGATTGCACTGGGCGTGATGCCAATGGGCATTGCGGACATCCCCAACTATAACCTGTGGGTCGAAGAGCCAAAACTTGCCCCGTCGGTTATCGAGGTCGGGCAACGCACTGCGCCGAATCTTGAGTTGATGCAGCAGCTAGCGCCATCGCTGATCCTGGTTTCACAAGGTTATGGTCCAAAAGCCAGTCAACTGGCGCCGATTGCTCCGGTATTAAGCGTGCTCGCTAATGATGGCACCGGGCATCCGCTGCAACAGGCGATCCGCTCGCTGCATAAACTGGCCGATTATCTGGGGTTGCAGGAGCGCGCGGCGACGCATCTGCAGGCCTATCAGCAGGTGCTGGAGCAGACTCGACAACAGGTGAAGGCTGCCACCGATCGGCCATTATTACTGTTCTCCTTTTTGGATAAACGCCACGTACTGGTTTTCGGCGAAGGCAGTTTATTGCAGGAAGTGATGAACGAAATAGGGCTGACCAACGCCTGGAAAGGCGAGAAAAGCTTTTGGGGCAGCGTGACAGTTGGCATAGAGCGCTTGGCGTCAATCAAGCACGCCCGAGCCCTGTGCTTCGATCACGGTAGTTCGGCCCTGATCGACGAAGTGTCAAAATCGCCGCTGTGGCAGTCGCTATCTTTCGTACGTGAAAAACAGCTCAACGTAGTACCCGCCGTCTGGTTCTATGGCGCCACAATTAGCGCCATGCGTTTTTGCCATATCCTGTCGACCACACTCGGTAAGCCATTATGAATCGACGCAATCTCAGCCTGACGCTGACTCTGTTAATCACCATTGCGGTCATTTGTTCGCTGCTCAGTGTTTATAATCTGCATAATCAGCTACCTTTTGCACTCTGGCATCGGGCGCTGTGGCAGCCAAACATCGACGACGTGCAGCAGATGCTGTTTCATTACAGCCTGATGCCGCGCGTCACGGTAGCAATGCTTGCCGGGGCTGGACTTGGATTGGTTGGGCTATTGTTTCAGCAGGTTCTGCGCAATCCGCTGGCCGAGCCTTCGACGCTGGGCGTTTCTGCCGGTGCGCAACTTGGCCTGACTGTCGCAACCCTGTGGAGCTTGCCGGGAGGCGAAATCACCCAGCAGTTTGCCGCAATGATTGGCGCGATTGTGGTCGGGCTTCTGGTCTTTGGCGTGGCGTGGGGCAAGAGGATGTCGCCGGTGACACTGATCCTCGCCGGTCTGGTGCTGGGCCTTTATTGCGGCGCGGTCAGCAGCCTGCTCGGGCTGTTTAACTATCAGCAACTGCAAAGCATTTATCTGTGGAACACCGGCTCGTTGAATCAGCAGGACTGGACAACCACGGCGTTCCTGCTTCCCAGAGTCGCGATCGTTTGGCTGTTGGCTTTCTTGATGCAACGCCCAATGACACTGCTGGGGCTCGATGATGGCGTCGCCAAAAATCTGGGACTTGGCTTGTCAGCCGCTCGTTTCACAGTACTGGCGCTGGCGATTTTCTTGAGTGCGCAGTTAGTAAACGCGGTGGGAATTATCGGCTTTGTCGGGCTATTCGCTCCGCTACTGGCAAGAACATTGGGCGCTCGCCGTCTGAGCACGCGTTTAATACTCGCGCCATTGATTGGCGCCTTGTTGCTGTGGCTTACTGACCAAATTGTACTTTGGCTGGCTGGCGTGTGGACTGAAATTTCTACCGGTGCGGCCACCGCATTAGTGGGCGCGCCGATCCTGCTGTGGTTGCTGCCGCGTTTACGTCATAGCGCCGTGCCGCCTCCAATGAATCAGGGCGATCACATCCCCAAAGAGCGGCATCATCTGGTTCGCTGGATGCTGCTGGCGGGCATTTTGCTACTCATGGGCTTGGTGGTCGCGCTGTGCTTTGGCCGTAACGCGCAAGGATGGCACTGGTCGCTGGGCCATCAGCTGAACCTGCTGTTGCCCTGGCGCACGCCGCGAGTGTTTGCCGCATTGGCGGCGGGAGTCATGCTGGCTTCTGCTGGCGTAATCATTCAAAAGCTGACCGGCAATCCGATGGCCAGTCCAGAAGTGTTGGGTATCAGCTCGGGTGCAACCTTTGGCGTGGTGCTGATGTTGTTTCTGGTGCCTGGCGACGCGTTCGTGTGGCTGTTACCTGCGGGGAGCCTTGGCGCAGCGGCAACTTTAGGCATTATTCTGCTGGTTTCCGGCCTGAGGCAATTTTCGGCAGAGCGCATGCTATTAACCGGTATAGCCCTGAGCACTGTGTTCAACACGATACTGGTAATGCTGATGGCCAGTGGCGATCCTCGGATGGGCGATTTACTGTCGTGGATCTCTGGCTCGACCTATTCGGTTACTGCGGCCCAGGCCTGGCGTACTGGTATTATTGCTCTGGTGCTGTTGATGCTGGTGCCGTTCTGTCGCCGGTGGATCAATATTTTGCCACTCGGCAGCGTGACCGGTCGTGCGGTAGGGCTTGCACTTACGCCGACGCGCATAGCATTGCTGGCATTGACGGCAATAATGACCGCTGTGGCGACCTTGACCGTCGGGCCGCTGAGTTTTGTCGGACTAATGGCCCCACATATGGCGAGAATGCTGGGTTTCCGCCGGGCTATTCCGCAGTGGATGGTAGCGAGTGTGATGGGTGGATTACTGATGATGCTGGCCGACTGGTGCGGGCGGATGATTATCTTCCCCAATCAGATCCCGGCAGGGCTGCTGGCAACCTTTATTGGCGCACCATACTTTATCTACCTGTTGCGTAAACAGGCGTCATAAATCAGGAATTACTCAGCGCGTAATCAGGAAATTATCAGGATTACGCGCTGTTTTACCCTAGACTTATCAACAAAATCTCGGCTATCCGGTGCTAAATTAACTAAATTTCCACTGTTGATTCGGCGCACCACGCTTGGTTAAAACGGCTACGGCTTCGTCGCTATCCGTTTTATAGGCAATGGTCAGGACGGTATACCAATCGCCGCTGACATAGATAAAGCCGTCCTCATAGCGCCACGACTTAACGCCTTCTCGTCCCGCGCCAAACATTCTCAAACCCACGGCAGGTTCGGTGATGTCTTTCAGTGGATAGCTGAATTTTTGGGGGGCATCGGCGGGATACATCTTGACGAAAAGCTCATAGTCCTTTCGGGTTTGCTCATCAAACCGGCTTAAGTATTGCTTTTGATATTTTTCAGGAACATTCCGCATTTCCTCGAAGTCATATCTGCGATTTTCAATCCTTTGATACGCTGAATAGACCTCCATAAAATTGCCGCCTGGGGTGACAAAATCCTCAAGCTTAGGTCCAATCGGGCTTGGACTATAGGATTGAGCAGAGTTAGGTTGTAGTACCCAGCGAGAGCGAATATCAGTAATTAAATTATAAAGATAGTTTTTTGGGGTGCCCCAGGAATCTTTTGAACTGTCGAACCACCACAGTTCAATATCTTCACCTTGTGGCTTAGAGCGAATTCCGAAAACTCTATCGTTGGTATGTGAGTAGGTAATTGAACCTTTCTCACCGGTTAAACGGTCATAGGCATCCTGCTGACCATAAGATTGGCCGCCGTAAAAGCTAGCCAGGCAGTGGCCGGTGTCTTTATTGATTAGTCGGAAGTTACCTTCTGGAAATCCATTTGCCATAATATTTCCCCTCTCTATTGATAAGAAAAAGTTAACTATCTCAATAAAGGTAGCGAGTAATTTGGCTTATGTGAAATTTAACTCAGATAAAAATCAGACTAATCGAGAGGAATTAAGATTAAATCACAAAAAAATCAGGGCCAGTGAGGTGTTTAAGCCCGAACTGACCCTGATGGATTAATGTTAAATAGTATTAAAGTTTGGCGAAGCTGCGACGCGCTGCATCGACTGTATGCTGAATATCTTCCGGCGTATGGGCCAGTGACATAAAGCCCGCTTCAAACGCGGAAGGTGCCAGATAAACACCTTCTTCCAACATTAAATGGAAGAACTTTTTGAAGCGTTCCACGTTGCTTTTCATCACATCATCGTAGCTGGTGATGGTTGGCAGTTCAGAGAAGAATAGGCCAAACATACCGCCAACGTGATTGACCACGAACGGAATGTTTTCTGCTGCTGCGGCGGCTTTCAGGCCTTCTGCCAGCTGTGTGGTCAGGTCGGTGAGTTTCTGATGGACGCCCGGTTCTGCAACCTGAGTCAAACAGGCAATGCCCGCCGCCATGGCGATTGGGTTGCCCGACAGTGTACCGGCCTGGTAAACAGGTCCGGTTGGTGCCAGCGCCTGCATCACGTCGCGACGACCGCCGAATGCGCCTACCGGCATACCGCCGCCGATGATTTTGCCCAGACAGGTCAGGTCAGGTTTCACGTTGTAATATTCCTGAGCACCGCCGAGCGCGACGCGGAAACCGGTCATCACTTCGTCAATAATCAGCAGCGCGCCAAACTCGTCGCACAGCGCACGCAGGCCCGGCAGGAATTCCGGCAACGGCGGCACGCAGTTCATGTTGCCTGCAACCGGCTCCACGATGATACAGGCGACGTCTGTCGGATACTGTTCGAACACCGCGCGAACCGAGGACAGATCGTTATAGGTACAGGTTAAGGTGTGCTTCGCAAAATCAGCCGGTACGCCCGGGGAGTTTGGCTGGCCGAGAGTCAACGCGCCTGAGCCGGCTTTTACTAGCAGGCAGTCGGCGTGGCCGTGATAGCAGCCTTCAAATTTGATGATCTTGTCGCGATGGGTGTAACCACGGGCCAGACGAATCGCGCTCATGGTCGCTTCGGTGCCAGAGTTAACCATGCGCACCATGTCCATACTCGGCACAAGACCCGTCACCAGATCGGCCATGGTAATTTCTTGCTCGGTCGGCGCGCCGAAGCTCAAGCCGCGTTCGGCAGCTTCAATGACAGCGTTGCGGATCCTGGCATTGTTGTGGCCCAGGACCATGGGTCCCCAAGAACCAACGTAGTCGATATAGGAATTGCCGTCGGCATCGTATAACAACGCACCGTCGGCGCGTTCAATGAATAGTGGGGCACCGCCAACGCCATTGAACGCGCGAACCGGCGAGTTAACACCACCGGGGATCAGCGTTTGCGCTTGGGTGAATAAACTTTCTGACTTACTCATTGATCGGCTCCTGGTTTTTTTTCGTGCTGAGAGGATAAGCTCGCACTAAGAAAAATAGTATAGTGGCACGACGATCTTCATGGACCGCCGGACGATGTGCCCTATTCTAGAGAACATAGCGTCGATAGGAAATGTTTCACGGCCTGTGAAAGGTTAAGAAATATATTATGCATACTGAATATGCGATTTTTATGGTTAACTCTTCAGTCTGATTTTCATTCTTCTTCATTAAAAAGAACATCATGAAAGAATCTCTCGAAACTAGCCCTGATGTCTCAGGCCTCCCCGAGCGCAGAAGACCCAGCGTCATTCTGCGTCAATTTTTGCGCCGCGATAAAACGCCGGTCGCTATTCTTATCGTTGCCGCGTTGGTGGGGATCGTGGCTGGCCTGCTTGGCGTGGCGTTCGAAAAAGCCGTCGACTGGGTACAACATGTCAGGCTTTCTGGGCTGGACAGCGTAAGCGGCCACTTCTGGCTGCTGTGGCCGCTGACCTTTATCGTTTCGGCTCTACTGGCGATGGTCGGTTATTATCTGGTACGCAAATTTGCTCCTGAAGCGAGTGGTTCGGGGATTCCGGAAATCGAAGGGGCGCTGGAAGAGCTGCGGCCGGTGCGCTGGTGGCGAGTCATTCCGGTAAAGTTTGTCGGCGGGATGGGCACTCTGGGCGCGGGTATGGTGCTGGGGCGAGAAGGGCCTACGGTGCAGATGGGCGCAAACCTTGGCAAGATGCTGGCTGATATTTTCCGCATGCGCAGCGCCGAAGCTCGTCACAGTCTGCTGGCAACCGGTGCAGCGGCAGGACTTTCCGCCGCGTTTAATGCACCGCTGGCGGGGATTCTTTTTATCATCGAAGAGATGCGCTTGCAGTTTCGCTACAGCCTTATTTCAGTTAAAGCGGTGTTTATCGGCGTAATTATGTCGAGCATTGTTTACCGCTTATTCAACGGTGAAAGGGCGGTTATTAACGTTGGCGTGCTGGCAAATGTATCACTGAATACTTTTTGGCTCTATCTGGTGCTGGGCATGGTGTTTGGCATTGTAGGCGTCTGTTTCAATGCGCTGATATTTCGCACTCAGGATTTTTTCGCCCGTATTCACGGTGGAAATCTACAAAAGATCCTGCTGATTGGAGGCCTGCTCGGCGGCGTTTGCGGGTTGTTGGGATTGATTAAACCCGAAGCTGCCGGTGGTGGTTTTGCGCTGATCCCGCTGGCGGCGATGGGGACTTATTCGCTCGGAGCGCTGCTGTTTATTTTTATCACCCGCGTGGTCACGACACTGTTGTGCTTCTCATCGGGTGCGCCGGGCGGGATTTTTGCCCCGATGCTGGCGCTGGGCACGCTGCTAGGCACCGCTTTTGGCATGGCCGCGGCGGCGATGTTTCCACAATATGGTATTCAGCCGGGAACCTTCGCTATTGCCGGGATGGGAGCATTGTTTGCCGCTACAGTGCGAGCGCCGCTGACTGGCATCGTGCTGGTATTGGAGATGACCGAAAATTATCAGCTGATTTTACCGATGATCATCACCTGTCTCGGTGCGACGCTGCTGGCCCAGTTTCTTGGCGGCAAGCCCTTGTATTCTGCACTTTTAACCCGCACGTTACAGAAGCAGGAACGCGAACAGGCGAATTTGGCCGCGCGTCAGACTGCCCAGGCAGAGAGCACGGTTACGCAAAAATAAGCCTTAAATTTTGCGGGACGCGGTGATGAAAACGGCCCATACTTGTATCTAAGATGCAGGTATAAGATAATCAGTTCATTATTCAGACAGTCAATCCGGCGGCCTGAACAGAATTCGGATTGGGAGCAAAAACTATGAGTGAACCTATTTTAAGCGAGCCAACCCTGGACGAGCATGTTGCGCTGCCGTTACAGTTTACTGAAGCCGCTGCTCGTAAAGTTAAAAATCTGGTGGCAGATGAGGAAAATCCCGAGCTGAAACTTCGCGTGTATATTACCGGCGGCGGTTGCAGCGGATTCCAATACGGCTTTACCTTTGACGACAAGATCAACGACGGCGACATGACCATTGAGAAATCTGGCGTTGCGCTGGTGGTTGACCCGATGAGCCTGCAATATTTGGTCGGCGGATCGGTTGACTACACCGAGGGGCTGGAAGGTTCACGCTTTGTGGTCACCAACCCGAACGCAAAAACTACCTGCGGCTGCGGATCCTCTTTCAGTATCTAATCCTGAAGATTTGCCTGAACATAAAACCCTGTGCATTTGCACGGGGTTTTTTTTGCTCACTGGCGTTTCAACGCATCAATCTCAGCACATAGCTGCTGCGCAGCCAGCATCACTCGAGGACCGGCGCGGTTAAACCAGTCAGCGTTTACCGCCAGCATTGGCACATCGAGTTGCCCCTGCCAGAAGGTGCGGATATCCGCCTGCTGCTTTTCATTACCGGGAAAAATGATCGCCTTCGGTTGTCGGCTTAACACCTGCTCGCGGCTCACCTGCGGCCAGGGCGCCGGACTAGCGGCAAAAATATTCTCGGCGCCGCACAGGCTGGCTATCTGGCTCTGCAAGGTTTTACCGGAAGAGGTAAACAGTGGCTGGGTTGAGAATTGTATAAACACCGGCACGGCGGTTTTCTTAGGATGGTTAGCGCGCAGTTCAGCGAGCTGTTGTCTGATTTGTTGCGCCGCGTCATGGCCCGTTTTGGGTGAAGCGCTGTACGCTGCTAATTGTTCTAGAGCATCGGCAACCTGCTCCACGCTTTCAGGATCCAGATAAACGATAGGGATGCCAAACGAGGCCAGTTGTTCCAGCGGGCGCTGCGGATTTCCCCCGCGCCACGCTAGCAGCAGATCGGGTTTCAACGCCAAAATCCGTTCGACGTTAATCCCCTGCCAATTAGCCACCTGCTCGAGACTCAAAGCCTGCGGAGGGTAATCTGAGTAAGCGCTAACTGCCACCAGCTTATCGCCCAGACCCGCCGCATAAGCCAGCTCGGTCAGGTTGGGAGCCAGGCTAATCACCCTTTCGGCAACCTGCGCCTGCGCCGCCAAAGGCAGCCACAGGGCGATTAACAGCAGCAGTTTGCGCAAGGTGAGCAGCCTTTATGTTATGTGACGCATCTACCGCCGATTAACGCAGCGGATTGGCAGCCAGTGATTTCAGCATTGCATCAACCATCAGGGTTGACTGCTCGGCGGCAACCACCAGGAACTCTTCAAAGCTCAGGTGTGATTCAGTGTCTGCGACGTCGGAAATCGCGCGCACCACAACAAATGGCGTACCGAACAGGTGGCAAACGTGACCCACGGCGGCTGCTTCCATCTCTACAGCAGCTACGCTTGGGAAGGTATTGCGAATGCGAGCAAGAGGTTCGGCACCGTTGATAAAGGCATCGCCGCTGCAAATCAGACCGCGAACGGCATTCAGATTTAGCCCGGTGATACAGCTCTCCGCCAGCTTGATAAGCGCTGCGTCGGCAACGAAAGAAGGCGGGCAACCTGCCATCTGGCCCGGCTCATAGCCAAAAGCGGTGACATCGGCGTCGTGATAACGTACTTCTTCGGAAACCACGATATCGCCTACTTTCAAGGTCTTGGCCAGACCACCGGCGGAACCTGTGTTGATAACCACGTCAGGTTTGCAGTGTTCCAGCAGCAGGGTCGTGCCCATGGCAGCCGAGACTTTACCAATGCCGGATTTCAGCAGCGCGACGTCAACGCCGTGCAGCTGGCCGGTGTAGATTTCACAGCCAGCACGCTGAATGGTTTGACGGTTTTCGATTTTGTCGCGCAGCAGGGTAACTTCTTGTTCCATGGCGCCAATAATGCCTACTTTCATAATGAATACTCGCAGCAGATAAAAATGTTCCCTTCATCATTTCGATGCAGGGCATGTTGGACACGACCTCGATCAATGCGGCATAGTCTATCATGGCTAAAGGCAAGAAATAATGCGTTTGCTGCCAGCGCTCGAGGGCAATCGCAATGGATGAAGTGACTGATAAGGTAGGGAATCATGGCTGGGATCGATTTTAAAACGAAATTCAACTTCCAACGTCCCTTTAGTCCAACGCTCGCAGCAGCCGACGAATACGATATCATCCGTCAGTTTGAAAGCGATCGCGGGCGGATCATCAATTCTGCTGCCATCCGCCGCCTGCAGCAAAAAACGCAGGTCTTTCCACTGGAAAAAAACGCGGCGGTGCGCAGTCGCCTGACGCATTCCATGGAGGTCCAGCAGGTGGGGCGTCATATTGCCAAAGAGGTCTTGCATCGCCTGAGAAAAGACGGCGGGCTGGAGAAGTTCGGCCTGAGTGAATCAACCGAACCCTTTGAAAGTGTTGTGGAAATGGCCTGCCTGATGCACGACATCGGCAACCCGCCGTTTGGCCATTTTGGCGAATCGGCAATCAACAACTGGTTTGCAAAACGGATGGATATCGCCAGCCTTAAAAGCGGCAGTTCGGCATTTGAAAACTGTAGCCTGGATTTTCTGCGTCTCGATTCGCAGAACCAGGAATTAAACCAGCTGCGCAAAAAAGTCCGCTACGATCTGTGCCATTTCGACGGCAACGCGCAGGCTATCCGACTGGTCTTTACCCTGTTAAAACTTAACCTTACCTTCAGTCAGACCGCCTGTATCTTGAAATATACAAGGCCAGCCTATTGGTTTGATTCTTTGCCAGAATCCTTTGATTATCTTATGAAAAAACCGGGATTTTACCTCTCGGAAGAGCCGTTTATTCGCCGGATGCGCGATGAGTTGCAGCTGGGTGAATTCAGTCGTTTTCCACTGACTTACATCATGGAAGCGGCGGATGATATTTCCTACTGTATTGCCGATCTTGAAGACGCGGTGGAAAAAAACATTTTTACCGTCGAGCAGCTCTATAAGCACCTTAAATATCAGTGGGGAAAGAGCCAGCCAAACGATCTTTTTGAAAGCGTGGTCGAGACTGCTTATCAAAAAATGGATCGCGCCAAAACGTTCCGCAATCCGGTGGATTACTTCTTTATGGAGCTGCGGGTACAAACGGTGAAACAGCTGGTACCGCACGCGGCTAAACGATTTATAAGTAATTTATCGTCAATATATTCAGGAATCTTCAATCAGGCATTACTCGAGGACGACAGCCAGCCTAATCGCCTGCTGGAAATATATAAAAGCGTGGCGCGTAAACATGTTTTCAACCACTATGAAGTGGAGGAGTTGGAACTCCAGGGATATCGAGTCATTAGCGGGCTATTGGATATTTATAGCCCGCTGCTGGATATGCCGTTGACCGAATTTACCCATTTAGTTGAGCAAGACGATCATCGCAGCTATCTTATTGAAACCAGGCTGTTTCATAAACTCTCTTCCAAGCATCGTTTAGCGTACAGCGAAGCGATAGCCAAATTGCAGAATTGCAGCGAAGATGAAAAGCAGGTGAGTGAATATTATTACCGCGCGCGAATGATTCAGGATTATATCAGCGGTATGACCGATCTTTATGCTTACGACGAATATCGCAGGCTGATGGCTGCCGAATAATCGGGTGATAAAGCTCGGAATTTAAGTGAAATAATTGCCCAAACTGCTGATTAAAAAGTATGCTTTTGTAAATGTCGACAATACTTTTTTACTATTGTGAATTCGACGGAGATGAACTTCGGGTTATTAATAAAATCTCAATTTACGACTACCTGGCAAGGTGGCAAAACTTGTCGCCACCACATAATTTAAAGAGATTTCTTCTGATGAAAAAAACTACTCTATTCTTGAGCGCCCTGGCGTTAAGTGTTGGTATGGCTGTTGCGCCTGTTTCATCGGCATTGGCTGCAGAGACTGCTTCTTCAAGCAACACGCAAGTGCCAAGCCTGGCGCCGATGCTGGAAAAAGTTATGCCTTCGGTGGTAAGTATTAACATAGACGGTAGTGCACCGGTTAAAACGCCTCGCATGGGTCAACAGTTCCAGCAGTTCTTCGGTGAAAACTCACCGCTTTGCCAGGATGGTTCCCCATTCCAAAATTCTCCGGTCTGCCAACAAGGTGGACAGGGCGGTGACGACGGTGACGATGACGGCCAGCAGCAACAGGCTCCAGCCAAGCAGGCTTTCCAGGCGCTGGGTTCAGGCGTCATTATTGATGCTGCGAAAGGCTATGTTGTCACCAACAATCACGTCGTTGAAAATGCCAACAAGATTACTGTACAGCTTAACGATGGACGTCGTTTTACCGCTAAAGTTATCGGCAAAGATCCACAGTCCGATATCGCAGTGATCCAGCTTATCGACGCTAAAAATCTGACCGCAATCAAGTTTGCCGATTCAGAGCAGCTGCGCGTCGGTGACTACACTGTGGCTATCGGTAATCCATACGGTCTGGGCCAAACCGCCACCTCGGGCATCGTGTCTGCGCTGGGCCGAAGCGGTCTGAACATTGAAAATTATGAAAACTTCATCCAGACCGATGCGGCAATTAACCGTGGTAACTCCGGCGGTGCGCTGGTTAACCTCAACGGTGAACTGATTGGCCTGAATACGGCGATTCTGGCCCCGGACGGCGGCAACATCGGTATCGGTTTTGCAATCCCAAGCAACATGGTGCAAAACCTGTCTAAACAGATGATCGAGTACGGTCAGGTGAAACGCGGTGAGCTGGGCATCATGGGTACCGAGCTGAATTCCGAGCTGGCTAAAGCGATGAAGGTCGATGCTCAGCGCGGCGCATTCATCAGCCAGGTATTGCCGAAGTCTGCTGCCGAGAAAGCGGGCCTGAAAGCGGGCGACGTGATTGTCAGCATGAACGGTAAACCTATCAGCAGCTTCGCCTCCTTCCGTGCAGACGTGGGGACTATGGCGATTGGTACCAAAATCTCCATCGGCATCCTGCGTGACGGCAAGCCGTTGAATGTTGACGTGACTCTGCAGCAAAGCACTCAGCCATCGCAGACTGCTTCCGCTACGGTTTACACCGGTATTGAAGGGGCTGAACTCAGCAACAGCGATGTTGGCGGCCAGAAAGGCGTTAAAGTTGATACCGTTAAACCAGGCACCGCCGCCGCGCGCGTGGGTCTGAAGAAAGGCGACATCATCCACGGCGTTAACCAGCAGCCGGTCAATAACCTTGGCGACCTGCGCAAAATTCTGGATACCAAGCCGGGCGTGCTGGCGCTGGATATTCAGCGCGGTGATACACAGATTTACCTGCTGGCCCAGTAATCACCTCGTAAGACATCAACTCAAGTTATCCAAGGCAGACTTCGGTCTGCCTTTTCTCATTCCGGTATGGGCATTCGCCTAACTAAGACCGTTCAAACTGTGATGGTACTCCCAACTCTGAGCTGATTTTTTCAGCTTTGGGCGTTTGCACAATGTATGACCTTTCCACCATGTCTATTCTGTTTAAAACAATCTAATTAAAAAGAGCAGCGACTTATGGCGGTATATCACCTGGATGCAAAGCTGGCACAGACTATCGTTGCCCGTACCATGCAAATCATTGATAGCAATATTAATGTGATGGATTCCCGTGGGAAAATTATTGGCAGCGGCGACGATCAACGGCTAGGTGAGTTGCATGAAGGTGCTTTGTTGAGTATTTCCCAGCAGCGGGTGGTGGATATTGATGAGGGCGTGGCGCGCCATCTGCACGGCGTTCGTCCAGGTATCAACCTGCCGCTGCGCATTGACGGGGAGATAGTCGGTGTAATTGGCCTGACTGGCAATCCAGCCCAGCTGCGGCAATACGGCGAACTCGTGTGCATGACGGCGGAAATGATGCTTGAACAGGCGCGTTTACTGCATATGCTGGCCCAGGACAGCCGCCTGCGAGAGGAGCTGGTCCTCAATCTGATCCGCATGGATGAGTTGACTCCGGCGCTGATGGAGTGGGCACAGCGTTTGGGCATTGATGTCAACAAGCCGCGCGTTGTAGCGGTGGTCGAAGTGGACAGCGGCCAGCTTGGCGTCGATACCGCCATGGCTGAGCTGCAGCAGTTGCAGCAACTGTTGACCACGCCCGAGCGCGACAATCTCATCGCTATTGTGTCGCTGACCGAAATGGTGGTGCTGAAACCGGCGCTGAACAGTTACGACCGTTGGGACCCGGAGTCACACCGCCAGCGGGTCGATCACCTGCTCTCCAGAATGACCGAGAGCGGTCGACTGCGAGTCCGTCTGTCGCTGGGCAACTTCTTTACCGGCCCGGGGAGTATAGCCCGTTCGTATCGCACCGCTAAAACTACCATGTCAGTAGGCAAACAGCGTATGCCGGATCAGCGTTGCTATTTTTATCAGGATTTGATCTTGCCAGTGCTGCTCGACAGTTTACGCGGGGGATGGCAGGCCGATGAGCTGGTGCGTCCGCTGGCGCGTTTGAAAGCCACTGACGGTAACGGATTATTGAGGCGCACCCTGAGCGCCTGGTTTAGCCACAACGTGCAACCGACTGCCACTTCGAAGGCGTTATATATCCATCGCAATACGCTTGAATATCGTCTTAATCGGATCTCTGAATTAACCGGTCTGGATTTGGGTAATTTCGACGATCGCCTTTTGTTATATGTCGCCTTGCAACTTGATGACGATCGCTAAATAGACTAATCGCACAATCCCATTTTTCGCCGTGAGTGACGAGGCTTTTACGGCCTGTAATCAATTCGTGAGCTAATTCGCATCGCCTTGTGCAGGTGCAACAATCTAATTCTTTTTTGGGCCTTAAGCTTGTTGATTTGCCTAATGAGGCACCCGTTGCTTGCTCCTATACTGACTATCGTCATGTTTATCCGTGGTATTTGCCGCCTGAAAAGCGGATTACCGTCGGTAACCTGTTCCAATGAATTTTCTAATAAGAATGACGTTTTCATGAATAGCGTGACGCCTTGTTTTGTACGAGCTCAATGCTGAACCCTACAATTTTTCCTAATCAGTTTTGAGCTTCTCGATCTTCCTCTCTTTGGAGAACACCATGGTTACAATCAGCTCGGCGGAGAGTATGACAAAAAAAAGAACCAATGCTCGCTACTGGATTGTTGTGATGCTATTTATCGTGACCTCTTTCAACTACGGTGACCGGGCAACGCTGTCAATTGCCGGTTCCGCAATGGCGAAAGATATAGGCCTCGATTCAATCGGGATGGGATATATCTTTTCTGCTTTCTCATGGGCTTATGTTATCGGCCAAATTCCTGGCGGCTGGTTGCTCGATAAGTTCGGCTCCAAAAAAGTATATTTCTACAGCATCTTTATCTGGTCGCTGTTTACGCTGTTACAAGGCTTTGTAGATATTTTCCACGGCTTCGGCATTGTTGTCGCGTTATTTGCTTTACGCTTTTTGGTCGGACTCGCCGAATCACCTTCCTTCCCCGGTAATAGCCGTATCGTTGCTGCCTGGTTTCCGGCGCAAGAGCGCGGCACTGCGGTATCTATTTTCAACTCCGCCCAGTATTTCGCCACGGTGATCTTTGCGCCGATCATGGGCTGGCTAACCTCGGCGGTAGGCTGGTCACACGTATTCTTCTTTATGGGCGGCCTTGGAATTATCCTGAGCTTTATCTGGCTCAAGGTTATTTACGATCCTAAAGATCATCCCAAAGCTAATCAGGCCGAGCTGGACTACATCGAGGCAGGTGGTGCATTGATCAATATGGATCACCAGGAGAATAAAGGCGGCAAGGTTATTGGCAAAGGCACGAGGGTGCAGCAAATCAAACAGCTGCTCTCAAACCGCATGATGATCGGCATTTATCTCGGCCAATATTGTATTAATGCGCTGACTTACTTTTTTATTACCTGGTTCCCCATCTATTTGGTGCAGGAAAAAGGTATGTCGATCCTCAAGGCCGGTATGGTGGCGTCGATCCCGGCGATCATGGGCTTCCTCGGCGGTATTCTCGGTGGCGTCATTTCTGATTATCTGATGCGGCGTACCCATTCTCTGACCTTTGCCCGCAAACTCCCGATTGTACTTGGCATGCTGATGTCGATGTCGATGGTGATTTGTAATTACGTATCGACAGAATGGATTGTGGTCGCGGTAATGGCAGCTGCCTTCTTTGGTAAGGGGATCGGCGCGCTGGGCTGGGCCGTATTGGCCGATACCGCGCCGAAAGAGATTAGCGGCCTGAGCGGCGGTCTGTTCAATATGTGCGGCAACATCTCCGGGATCATTACTCCCATCGCCATCGGTTACATCATCGCTGCCACAGGCTCGTTTGACGGCGCACTGCTTTATGTCGCAATCCATGCACTGGTTGCGGTAGTCAGCTTCCTGTTTATTGTCCAGAAAATCGAGCGTATCGAACTTAAGTCCTACGCATAAAGCCAATATAAATCGAAATAAGTTATCGCATCACGTTGCCAATTTAACAAAGAAGGAAACCATGATGAGTACACAAAGTTCGCCCATTATTACTGATATGCAGGTCATTCCGGTGGCAGGTCACGACAGCATGTTACTCAATATCGGTGGCGCGCACGGCGCGTATTTCACGCGTAATATCGTGATTTTGAAAGACAGCGCGGGCAATACCGGCGTCGGGGAAGCGCCGGGAGGTGAAGTCATTTTAAACACTCTGCTCGAGGCAGTGCCGCAGGTCGTGGGCAAAGAAATTGCACGCATGAACAGTTTGGTGCATGAAATTCACGTCGGCAATCAGTCCTCGGATTTCGACTCTTTCGCCAAAGGCGCATGGACCTTCGAGCTGCGGGTTAATGCCGTAGCTGCACTGGAGGCGGCCCTGCTGGATCTGATGGGCAAATTCCTCGGCGTGCCGGTTGTGGAATTATTGGGACCGGGTAAGCAGCGTGATGAAGTTACCGTGTTGGGCTACCTGTTTTATGTAGGCGATCGTGAAAAAACCGATTTGCCTTACCAGAGCGGGGAGGGCGGCAAAGACGATTGGTATCATCTGCGTCATCAAAAAGCGATGGATAGCGAGGCTATTGTACGTCTGGGCGAAGCGGCACAGGACCGTTACGGTTTTAAAGATTTTAAACTGAAAGGCGGCGTACTGCGCGGTGAACAAGAGATCGAAGCGGTTAAAGAGTTGCACAAGCGCTTCCCTGATGCGCGAATTACTGTCGATCCGAACGGCGCATGGATGCTCGACGAAGCCATTGCGCTGTGTAAAAACATGCACGGCATTCTGACCTACGCCGAAGATCCATGCGGAGCAGAACAGGGCTTCTCGGGCCGTGAAGTGATGGCCGAGTTCCGCCGCGCGACCGGGCTGCCGGTGGCTACCAACATGATTGCCACCAACTGGCGCGAGTTGCAGCCCGCAGTAATGTTGCAGTCGGTGGATATTCCGCTGGCCGATCCGCATTTCTGGACGATGCAGGGGGCGGTTCGCGTTGCACAGCTATGCAACGACTGGGGGCTGACCTGGGGCTGCCATTCCAATAATCATTTTGATATTTCATTGGCAATGTTTACCCACGTCGGCGCGGCGGCTCCCGGAAAACCAACCGCGATCGATACCCACTGGATCTGGCAAGAAGGCAATCAGCGCCTGACCAAAGATCCACTGCAAATCGTGAACGGAAAAATAAAAGTGCCTGAAAAACCGGGCCTTGGTGTGGAAATTGACATGGACCGCATTCATCAGGCTCATGAACTCCATAAAAAACTGCCAAGCGGTGCGCGTAACGACGCGGCCTCTATGCAATACCTGGTTCCCGACTGGAAATTTGATCGAAAACGTCCGGCGTTTGGTCGTTAAAAAGGAGTTTTTATGGCAGCTTCATCGACTACCCCCAAAATCATTTCCATGCAGGTTGTGCCCGTAGCAGGGCATGACAGCATGTTGCTAAATCTGAGCGGCGCGCACTCGCCGTTCTTTACTCGCAATATATTGATTCTTAAAGATAACGACGGACATACTGGCGTTGGTGAGGTGCCGGGTGGTGAGAAGATTCGCCAAACGCTGACTGACGCCGAGTCGCTTGTGATAGGGAAAACGCTGGGCGAGTATAAAAATGTGATGAACGCCGTGCGCCAGCAGTTCGCCGATCGCGATGCTTCCGGGCGCGGCTTACAGACTTTTGATCTGCGCACGACAATTCACGTGGTGACCGCGATTGAAGCGGCAATGCTTGACTTGCTCGGGCAATATCTTGATGTCTCAGTGGCGTCATTACTGGGGGACGGGCAGCAGCGGGATGCGGTTGAAATGCTGGGCTATTTGTTTTACGTCGGCGATCCGGATAAAACTTCGCTACCGTATCAGCGCGAGCGCGACCAGCGCAATGACTGGTATCGACTGCGCCATGAAGAAGCCCTGACTCCCGAGGCAGTCGTGCGTTTGGCCGAAGCTGCCTATGATCAATATGGCTTCAATGATTTCAAACTAAAAGGCGGCGTGCTGCGCGGTAGTGAAGAGGCCGAGGCGGTGACTGCGTTGTCGCAACGCTTCCCGCAGGCGCGCATTACGCTGGACCCCAACGGGGCCTGGTCGCTGGATGAGGCGATTGATTTAGGCAAGCAGCTGCGCAACGTGCTGGCCTACGCGGAAGACCCTTGCGGCGCTGAACAGGGTTTTTCTGGCCGCGAGATTATGGCCGAGTTCCGTCAAGCCACCGGTTTGCCCACCGCGACCAATATGATAGCCACCGACTGGCGGCAAATGGGGCATACCATCCAATTAAAATCGGTGGATATCCCGCTGGCTGACCCACATTTCTGGACGATGCAAGGCTCGGTGCGCGTCGCGCAGATGTGCCACGAATGGGGCCTGACATGGGGTTCGCATTCCAATAATCACTTTGATATTTCATTAGCAATGTTCACTCACGTTGCCGCCGCGGCGCCCGGCAAAATTACCGCTATAGATACTCACTGGATCTGGCAGGAAGGCAATCAGCGTCTCACCAAAGAACCTCTGCAAATCAAGGGCGGAATGGTGAAAGTGCCGGAGCGCCCGGGGCTGGGCGTAGAATTGGATACTGACCAGCTGATGAAAGCAAACGAGCTTTATGAAAGCATGGGATTAGGCGCCAGAGACGATGCCGCGGGGATGCAATTCCTGGTGCCAAACTGGACGTTTGATCCTAAAAAACCCTGTTTGGTGAGGTAAGAGGGCTAGGCTGCTCCTTTAGCGAGTTTAGATTTAGAATCCTAAAGGCAATTTGTTGTGCTGCGCAGGGCTTCTGGTGCTGCGCATAGGCTTTTAAGGTCAATGATCACCGAGGCGTTTTTCCGGTTCACTAAACATGGGCTTTAGATGCTGCGCACGGGCTTTTTAAGGTCAATGATCACCGAGCATTTTTTCCGGTTCATTAATTTCAATGGATATTTAACCGGCAGCGCCGGAACCGGGCAAGAGGTCTCCAGGGCGAGCCCTCTTGCATCTCCGCGCCCTTTGGTGTCGTTTACTTGTATGGCACCAGACGATGAGTTCGTTTCAGTGACACCCGTGTGTGGCGTTGGTCGCGCCGCTGCGCGGTCCCTTCGTTCGTTCGAAAGCCAAAAGCGTCTTTCTCCCTCCCTCAGCGCCGCCCCGAGGCCGCCAATCTCGACAATTAAAAAGACAGGCAACCTGACCTTAGGTCCAAAAACTTTCCATCCGGCATAAAGTCAAAATCCATCGCCCTTACTAATTATTTTTCCTTTGCCGTTGTGAGTTTTATTTAAAAAAGGAGGGAGCGGTTTTCCCTAGGGGCTAATATTGGCGCACTCCGTGACGGCGCTGAGTGAGAGGAAGGAGACGTTTTTGGCTCCTGACCGAACGAAGGAATGGCGGAGCCACGCGGCAACGCGCCACACAGAGGAGTGACTGGAAAGAGCTACAAACTTGAGAACCGTTTTATTCAACGGCGACAAGGGCCCGGGATTCTTAAGGGTGGCGGCCCACAGGCCACCCTTGAGGCGGTCTGGGCCGCAGCCCAGTAAGCGAAGCGCATAAAGTTGAATTTGAAGTTAAGCTAAAGACCGTGCGCAGCATCAAGAGTTGCGTTGGACGCGAGCAACTTTTAAGGCCATCAAACTCCGAGCATTTTTTCCGGTTCATTAATTTCAATGGTCATTTAACCGGCCGCGCCGGAACCGGGCAAGAGGTCTCCAGGGCGAGCCCTCTTGCATCTCCGCGCCCTTTGGGTGTCGTTTACTTGTATGGCACCAGACGATGAGTTCGTTTCAGTGACTCCCGTCTGTGGCGTTGGTCGCGCCGCTGCGTGGTCCCCTCGTTCGTTCGAAAGCCAAAAGCGTCTTTCTCACTCCCTCAGCGCCGCCCCGAGGCCGCCAATCAGGGCTATTAAAGAAAAATCGGCAACCTAAGCTGAGGTCAAAAGACCTTTCTTCTGACAAAAACTTTCATTTGAAGGTGACATTCTGTGCATATCGGTTTTATTAATTCAGAAACGAAATCAAAAGTTATATCTAGTCTTGAACAAACCTAAGAGTTCTATCTTTGTGAGATCGGCTTTTGACCGCCGTAGAGTTGCCGGTTTTTCTTTTTAGCTGCTATTGGCGGCCTCGGGCCTACGCTGAGCGAAGGAAAGGGAGACGCTTTTGGCTCCCGACTGAGTGAAGGCAGCCCGCAGGGCCGTGGCCAACGCCACGCACGGAGGCCTCTGAAAAGATCTACTTTTTTTGCACCAATCTGGTCACGAGAAATGGGGCCCGGGATTCTTAAGGGTGGCGGCCCAAGGGCCACCCTTAAGGCGGTCTGGGCCGCAGCCCAGTAAGCGAAGCGCATGAAGTTGAAGTTGAAGTTGAATTTGAAGTTAAGCCATGCGCAGCATTAAGCGTAGCGTTGGTCGCCGTAAAGTTGCCGGTTTTCTTTTTAGCTGCTATTGGCGGCCTCAGGCCTACGCTGAGCGAAGGAAAGGGAGACGCTTTTGGCTCCCGACTGAGTGAAGGCAGCCCGCAGGGCCGTGGCCAACGCCACGCACCGAGGCTTCTGAAAAGATCTACTTTTTTTGCACCAATCTGGTCGCGAGGAAAAAGGGCCCGGGATTCTTAAGGGTGGCGGCCCAAGGGCCACCCTTGAGGCGGTCTGGGCCGCAGCCCAGTAAGCGAAGCGCATGAAGTTGAATTTGAAGTTAAGCTAAAGGCCGTGCGCAGCACAAAAAGTTGCCTTAGATTTCAAATCTAAAACCCATTTTTATGTCACTGGCGCAGGATTAAATACCGCCAAGGCGTTATGAATTCCCCATTGATCTGACCAGGTTTTCTTGCGGCCACTGGCAATATCCAGAATAAAATGGAACAACTCCCAGCCAACATCCTCGATAGTCGCGTCACCAGTGGCGATAGTTCCTGCGTTGATATCCATCAAATCAAACCAGCGATTCGCCAGCGTGGTGCGGGTCGCCATTTTGATTACCGGCACCGCCGTTAATCCATAAGGAGTTCCACGACCGGTGGTAAATACCTGTACGGTGATACCCGATGCGACTTGCTGTGTTCCACAAACAAAATCACTGGCCGGGGTAGCAGCATAAATCAGCCCGCGGCGGGTTGGGCGCTGACCGGGAGATAACACTTCGACGATTGCGCTAGTACCGGATTTTGCAATCGAACCCAGCGCTTTTTCAACGACATTGGCCAGTCCGCCTTTCTTATTACCTGGGGAGGGATTGGCGCTGCGATCGGTCATGCCGCTGGCCAAGTAGTTGTCGTACCACGCCATTTCTTCGAACAAGCGTTTTCCAACTTGCTCATCAACAGCCCTTGGCGTGAGTAAATGAATGGCGTCTCGCACCTCGGTGACTTCCGAAAACATCACGGTTGCGCCGCAGCGTACCAGCAAGTCCGAGGCAAACCCGACGGCAGGATTAGCCGTAACGCCCGAGAAAGCATCGCTGCCGCCGCACTGCGTGCCGACCACTAGATCCGCAGCAGGACAGCTCTCGCGTTGGCGTTTATTCAGTCGCTGCAAATGAAAATTGGCTACGGTAAGAATGTCGTCAACCATCGATTGAAAGCCGACATGCTGCTCATCTTGCAAACGCACGATTTTCACCTCATCCAGCGAGATGGCTTGTACATCGGAGGTACCTTGCAGCAGTTTTTCCGGCTGCAGTTTTTCGCAACCCAGCCCAACGACCATAATTTCGCCACCAAAATTGGGGTTTAGCGCCAGATTATGAATAGTGCGAATCGGGATGATGGCGGCAGGCGCGTTGATTGCCACACCGCAGCCATAAAGATGATTAAGACCGACTACACCATCGACATTGGGATATTTCGGCAGCAGATCGCGTTCAATTATTTTCACCACGTAATCGACTACGCCAGCCACACAGTGCACGCTGGTGGTGATGCCCAATAGATTTTTGGTTCCGACGCTGCCATCGGCGTTGCGATAACCCTCGAAAGTGTAACCCTCGAGCGTGGGAAGTGTCGCGGGAACGCGCGTCGCCAACGGTAAACTTTCCAACTCGGGCGCCTGCGGCAGTTCAACGACTGACTCATCAATCCAGCTACCCTGCGCAATATTTCGCAGCGCATAGCCGATCACCTCGCCGTAACGAACGATATCCTCGCCTTGAGGAATATCTGTCAGCGCGACTTTATGCCCCTGTGGAATGTGTTCTACCAGCTTCAAACCATTGGCAAACTGTGTCCCCGCTGGCAGGCCATTGTCATTAACAATAATGGCTACGTTATCGCGGTCATGCACTTTGATAAACAAAGGTTTGCTGACTTGCTCTTTTATGGCGGACATAGATATCTCCATCTGCGCGAGTTTTATCGGTTATGAGCAAAATTATAGGGAATGTCCAGCAATAGCTCATTGTGCAACTGACCAGCTTTAATGCGGCTTAAACAGTTTTTCTCAGGCATTTGAGGGATAAGAAGTGACAACAATCACCCTTCGTTAAACGCTTTTGTATGTCGCTGAAATAGTGTGATTCCTATCCCATGGTGATGTGATATTGCAAAAAAATTCATCCTCTTTTTGCGAGGATTGTTGGGCGCCTGCACAGTGTCATTTGCGCGGTCTCTTTTTATACTGAATTATCTAATCATTACCGTAGTTAACCGTGCAGGCGCATCACTATTTCTCTAATGCCCGCTTCAACCATTGAGGTTTCGTATGAGTAATCAAGTATTCCCAAACCGCTTACGACAAGATTTGCTGGCAGGAAAAACGCTGATTGGCTGTTGGTCTGCCTTGTCTAATCCGATCTCGACCGAGGTATTAGGGTTGGCTGGTTTTGACTGGCTGCTGCTTGATGGCGAACATGCGCCAAACGATATATCCAGCTTTGTCGTTCAACTAATGGCGCTTAAAAGCAGCAAAAGTGCTCCAGTTGTTCGCCCTCCGACCAACGAACCGGTAATTATCAAGCGGCTGCTGGATATCGGTTTTGCCAACTTCCTGATCCCCTATGTTGAAACTCGCGAACAGGCCGAGCTGGCAGTGGCTTCAACTCGCTATCCACCGGCCGGCATTCGCGGCGTTTCAGTTTCTCATCGCGGCAATATGTTTGGCACCGTGCCCGACTATCTGGCGCAGGCCAATGACCATATCTGTGTGATGGTGCAGATAGAAAGTCAGCAAGGAATTGATAATCTTGATGCTATTGCCTCCGTTGACGGTGTCGATAGTCTTTTCGTCGGACCTAGCGATCTGGCCGCCGCTCTGGGACATTTGGGCAACGCCGGGCACCCTGAGGTGCAGTCAGCCATCAAATATATTCTCGACAAAGCCAAAGCTCACGGCAAACCCAGCGGCATTCTGGCTCCCGTCGAAGCCGATGCTCGTCGCTACATTGAATGGGGTGCAACCTTTGTCGCAGTGGGCAGCGATTTAGGCGTGTTCCGCGCGGGGACACAAGCCTTATACGATCGTTTTACCCAATAGTCTTGATCACTCTAATAAACGAAATTTCAGCAATTAATCAGAGGGTAACCGCATGAAAATCGGATTTATCGGCCTTGGGATCATGGGCAAGCCTATGAGTAAAAACCTGCTTAAGGCAGGTTATTCAGTGGTGATCCTCGACCATCACAAAGACACCACTGACGAGCTGGTTGCTGCCGGAGCAGAAAAGGCTGACACCCCGAAGGCCGTGGCCGCACTCAGCGATATTATTATCACCATGCTACCTAATTCTCCCCAGGTGAAAGAGGTGGCGCTGGGTAAAAATGGCATTATTGAAGGGGCGAAAGAGGGCGCTATTTTGATCGACATGAGTTCGATTGCGCCGCTTGCCAGCCGTGAAATCAGTGAGGCGTTGGCGGCGAAAAAGATTGTCATGCTCGATGCACCCGTCAGCGGCGGTGAGCCAAAAGCGATTGAGGGCACGCTGTCAGTAATGGTTGGAGGTGACAAAGCCATCTTCGATAAATGCTATGAAGTAATGAAATCAATGGCAGGTTCTGTGGTGCATACCGGCGATATCGGTGCTGGCAATGTCACCAAGTTGGCGAATCAGGTGATCGTGGCTCTGAATATTGCCGCCATGTCGGAAGCGCTGGTGTTGGCAACCAAGGCGGGAGTTGATCCTGACCTGGTTTATCAGGCCATTCGCGGTGGTTTAGCCGGGAGCACAGTATTAGACGCTAAAGCGCCTATGGTAATGGATCGCAACTTTAAGCCGGGATTCAGGATCGATCTGCATATCAAGGATCTTGCCAACGCTCTGGATACCTCGCATGAAATCGGTGCCCAACTGCCTTTAACTGCTGCGGTTATGGAAATTATGCAGGCATTGCGAGCTGACGGCCACGGACAATCTGACCACAGCGCAATAGCACGCTATTATGAAAATCTGGCGAAGGTAGAAGTCACGCGGTAATTACCTGAGATAGCGCCGCTCTGGGAGGCGCTATCATCAGCAATAATACCTCATTCTGACAGGACGCATTTTCACAGCCGTGCGGATTGTTTCTGAAAAGTGGATTGTTTCTAAGAGTGGATAGCTTATGAAAATAGTAATCGCACCGGATTCATTTAAAGAAAGCTTGTCTGCCCTGGACGTGGCAAAAGCCATTGAAAGTGGATTTCGCGAAATTTTTCCTCACGCCGAGTATGTGAAACTTCCTGTTGCCGACGGCGGTGAGGGCACCGTTGAGGCGATGGTGGCGGCTACCGGCGGGCGGGTGGTGGAAGTCAGGGTAACAGGACCGCTTGGAGAGCCAATCGACGCCTTCTTCGGGCTTTCGGGTGATGAAAAGATTGCCTTTATTGAAATGGCAGCGGCCAGCGGGCTGGAAAGTGTGCCCCAGTCGCTACGCAATCCATTAAAAACAACCTCTTACGGGACCGGTGAACTGATTAAAAATGCTCTTGATCATGGCGTAGAGCACTGCATCATTGGCATTGGCGGCAGCGCAACCAACGACGGTGGTGCAGGAATGGTGCAGGCACTGGGAGTCAAACTGTTGACCAAAGAGGGTAAACAGATTGGCTTCGGCGGCGGCGAATTGATCAAGCTAGAAAAAATTGACATCAGCGGGCTGGATAAACGCATTAAAAAATGCCGTTTTGAAGTGGCCTGTGACGTAACCAATCCGTTAACCGGCCATCGAGGAGCGACAGCGATTTTTGGCCCGCAAAAAGGCGCGACGCCTGAAATGATCGAGCAGCTTGATGGTTATTTAAGCCATTATGCCGAGGTGATCAAAAAGGATCTTGGCATCGACGTTGACGACGTTCCTGGAGCTGGAGCAGCAGGCGGAATGGGTGCCGCGCTTTACGGTTTTTGCAACGCCGAGCTGCGTCAGGGGATCGAGATTGTTACCGAGGCGCTGGGTCTGGATGAACTGGTTAAAGATGCCACGCTGGTGATTACGGGTGAGGGGCGTATTGATAGCCAGAGCATCAACGGCAAGGTACCGATCGGCGTAGCGCGGGTGGCTAAGCGCTATAACAAGCCGGTTATTGCGATAGGTGGCAGCCTGACTAAAGACGTTGACGTGGTTTTCGACCACGGCCTGGATGCGGTGTTTAGTGTCTTGTATAGCATCTGTACACTGGACGAAGCGCTGGATAATGCAGCTGAGAATTTGCGTAAATCGGCGCGCAATATTGCGGCGACAATCCGTTTGGCACAAAAATTGTAATCTGCTGTCTGCCAAGGTTTTATAACCTCTGAACCGGTGTCTTGACAGGGAGATATCGGTTTTTTAGTTCATCCCTTAATCTCCTCCTGAAAGCGGTTTATTCCTGCACACTTTTGCGTTAGTTTTGAGGTCAATTTGTTAAAGAGAACTCATCATGTCAGAGACTTTTTTCGCCAGCCAACCTGCTAATTCACACACCAAGGGGCTGGGCCTGCTCACCGCCGATGCGAGCATGGGCGATATCGCCAGGCAGGGCTGGAATATTTTGCAGGAGCAGGTCAGCCTGCCGGTTGCCGTGCTCTCTAAAGAGAAAGTCGAGCATAATCTGGCATGGATGCAAGAGTTTATCGATCGCTACAAAGTAAAACTTGCCCCACACGGTAAAACCACCATGAGCCCGGAGCTGTTTCAGATGCAGCTTGATGCTGGCGCCTGGGGGATAACGCTGGCAACCGCGCCGCAGGTAGATGCCGCCTTTGCTCACGGTGTGCGCAAATTTCTGATGGCTAACCAGCTGGTGGGTAAAGGGAATATGGCGATTATTGCTAACCTGATGCGCCAGGCTGCGGATTTCGAATTTGTTTGTATTGTAGATTCAGCTGCTAACGTTGATGCCTTGGGCGAGTATTTTGCCGAAGCGGGTTTGACGCTGCGCCTGCTGCTGGAATATGGCGTGACAGGTGGCAGAACGGGTATTCGTGACGGGCTGCAGGAAATTGAATTGCTGGAGGCCGTAAGCCGCTGGCCACAGTCGCTGTCACTGGTCGGTGTCGAGATTTATGAAGGTGTTTTAAACGAAGAAGACCCCATCCGTGAATTCTTGCAGCATGTATTAGGCAGAACTCAGGCGCTGGCTGAAGCCGGGCACTTTAAGGAAACCGACGTGATTCTATCGGGCGCAGGATCGGCCTGGTATGACGTGGTTGCAGAAGAGTTCAGTCGAGGGGGGCAGCATCTTGATGCTGGCGAACGCCATCGGCTTGATGTGGTGCTGCGTCCGGGCTGCTACCTGACTCATGATGTTGGGGCCTATCACCGTGCTGCCGATCGTATCAAACAGAGTAACCCGGTTGCTCGCGAAATGAACTTTAGCCTGTTACCAGCCTTGCAGGTGTGGGCCTACGTGCAGTCATTGCCGGAGCCAGGGCGCGCCATTGTCGGGCTAGGTAAACGCGACACCTCCTCAGATGCCGGATTTCCGGTCGCCAGCAGTCACTATCGTCCACAGAGTGGCAAAAATCAGGCTTATGCCGCAGTGGTACCTGCGCCCGAAGACTGGACAATCTTTGCCATGATGGATCAGCACGCGTTTATGTCGATACCACAGAATGCGGATATCAAGGTTGGCGACATGCTGGCTTTTGACATCTCACATCCTTGCCTGACTTTTGACAAATGGCGTCAGCTGCTGTTGATCAACGAGCAGTATGATGTGACGGCCGCCGTCACCACCTGGTTCTAAATGCCCGTCATCTTTCGAGCTGCAGATGCGTTAGCTTCCCTCACTCACCCCAGTCACTTACCTGAGTAAGCTTCTGGGGATTCGTTCGGTTGCTGCCTTCCTGCAACTCGAAATCTATAGGGCATTAGCCTGATATTTATCTTTCGAGCTGCAGATGCGTTGGCTTCCCTTACTCACCCCAGTCACTTACCTGAGTAAGCTTCTGGGGATTTGTTCGGTTGCTGCCTTCCTGCAGCGTGGAAGCTGTTAGGTATTATTTCTTTTATCCAGATGTGCTTTCGCTTCCCGGGTGACGTTACCGATTTCATCTAACAGCTCAAGCCATTCGGGTTCCAGTTCTTCGTTTGATGCATTTTTGCGCAGCTGTTGTTCGATATAGAAACACAGTTGCTTTAAACGAGGGACACCGCTGTAGCTGCAACTGCCGTGGAGTTTGTGGATCAACGCTACGATAGAATCATCTTTCTCGCCTTGAATAATCGCGTTAACGCGGCCGCTCACCTCGGGCAGGAAATCAATCAACATTTGCAGCAAATCGTTGGCCAATCCCTCTTTATTAGCTGACTGACGAAGGGCCAATGCCCAATCCAGGGTTTTAGGCGAGACATTCTCGAGAGAATTTTCCCGCACTGGATCAGCGGAATGCGGTGGAGGAATTTGCGAGGAGTGATAGCGTGCCAGCACCACTTTCAGCATCCCTTCGTCGATCGGTTTCGATAGATAGTCTTCCATTCCGGCTTTAATAAACTGCTCTCTCTCGCCGCTGAGCGAATGCGCGGTCACGGCGACAATCGGGGTAGTAATGTGATGTGGCAGCAGATGAATCAGCTCGCTAGTGCGGATACCGTCGATATTTGGCATCTGAATATCCATCAAAATTACGTCCATATTAACGTTCTTTGCCAGCTCGATAGCTTCTTCACCGCTGTTGCACAGTAGCGTCGTTTCCACCAGCTCTTCAAGCAGCGCGCCAATCAGCTTCAAGTTAGCCGGGTTGTCATCCACCGCCATCACTGTCATTGGCAGTCGCTGATCGTGCGAGTTGTCTTCCTCGATGAAGTTTTTCGGGTCTTCAAGCAGATACGGCAAGAGGCGAACGCTAGAAAGCGGCTTGTTAAGGCAGGCATAAACCCCTTTGTCTTTAAGCTGTTCGGCGGAAATCTGGAATTGGCTGGGCAATGCCAGAATTAATCGGTCGCACTGGCTGAGCAACTGCTGCAATCGTTCTTCATAGTCGTTAAGGTGATGATTCAGTAGGATTGGCATGCCATAAACAATGAAATCATAGTGTTCGTCAGGCAGCAGGGCTTGACTGGTGCGATGGATAACCTCTATCGGCATACTGGAAAGCATTTCTTTAACTGCTTTGGTCGCCGTCGGATTGGCTTCGATATAAGCCAGCTTTTTGTCTCGCAGGCACGCCATTGATCTCGGCCGCTGATGGTGGCTTTCATTAAGTTCCAGCGTAACGTGAAACCAGAAAGTCGAACCGCGGTTTAGCTGGCTGTAGAAGCTGATGTCTCCGCCCATTTCCTTGACCAGCCGCTGGGTGATTACCAGCCCAAGGCCGGTGCCTCCGTGACGTCGGGTGATGCTGGCATCCGCCTGGCGAAAAGCCTGGAACAATTGCGCCTGCTGGCGTTCGGAAATACCAATGCCGGTATCGTGAAACTGCATCTCCAGCTCGACTTGCGCGTTTTTTTGCGAGCGTAATTCCACATTGATATCAATGTTGCCGTTTTCAGTGAATTTAATGGCATTACCCAGTAAATTGGTCACAACTTGCTGCAAACGCATTGGGTCGCCCAGCACAAACTCCGGCACGTTGCTGTGCACATTAATGGTCAGCTCCAGCCCCTTGTCGTGCGCGCTATGGGCCAACAAGATGACGACCTCATCGAGCATTTCACGCAGTGAGAAAGGAATATGCTCGAGCACCAGTTTGCCCGCCTCCAGCTTGGAGAAATCAAGCACGTCATTAATGATGGTCAGCAGGTTGTTGGCCGAGCGTTCGATAGTTTGCAGGTAATCGGTTTGAGTAGGAGAAAGCTGGGTTTTCAAGGTTTGGCGGGTAAAACCGATCACGCCGTTTAGCGGGGTTCTCAGCTCGTGAGACATATTGGCCAGAAACTCTGATTTGATGCGCGCTGCTTCCTGGGCGCGCTTCTTGGCCAAGTCTAGCTCGACGTTCTGGATTTCCATCTGCTCCAGCGTTTCTCGCAGATCAGAGGTGGCCTGATCAATATTTTGCTGCACTTCCTCGTGGTAGGCAGTCAATGACATCGCCATCGAATTTATGCCGTTTTTAAGCATGCTTAGCTCACCGAGCATATTACCTTCTACTCGGCTATCGAGCTGACCACGGCGGATGCGGTCAACGGTGTTGACCATATTGCGGATCGGGCCAGTCACGTCACGCACCAGGCGGTAAGCAAACAGCGTGGCAATGCCCAGACACAACAGTAGAAGCAGCGTAGAAACAAAGGCTTCCTGATACTGCTGTAGCCGAACCGAGGAGAGATCCAGCTCGATGGAGATATACCCCAGATTGTGTCCCGGAGATTCGCGGAAGGTGTTCTCGTCGGCTGAGGTATGATTCTCGGCCATAATCGGCGTGCGCAGGATCAGTGAGTCTCCCGAACGTAGCTGGGTCAGCTGCTGCGGCATTGGCTCGCCTGCTTTAACCTGCATCAGCGCAGTGTCACGCAAAGGATTTGAAGAGGCGAAAAGCAGATTATTGCCATCGTAAACACTAATGGCCCGCACGATGTCGGAATGGGTACGATGCAGGCGATCAATGAGTCGGGTAATGGGCGCTCGTTCACGGAATGTCATCCCGTACTCACTGGCAACCGCCAACGGTTCTATAATACTGGCACCAGAGTCGATCAACTGATTTTGCAGCTCGTTATAACGATGCACCACAAAAAAAGTGCTGAGCAGCAAACCGATCATCAAGGTCGGCGCAAGTATTAAAATCATCATCCTTGCCCGAAGGCTATATTTGGTCATGAGGTTCCAATGTGGGAGAATTGGTAGCTGACATCGATTAACGGTAAATAAAGTTGTCGCTGAGAGGCAACGTTAAGTACGAAATGTATAGACTATATCAATCAGTGTGCCAACGACATTGGCCTGATTCAACTCTCCTGACAGGCGGGTGATGACTCTAAAAATGTTAACTAAGACCATAGTGTGCAGAAACCTGGCGTGAAGTTTGCTTAGGGTCTACTTTAAGTTTGCATCGTATGTCTGGGTCGAGCGACGGCGAAGCAAATTGTCAGGATAGAAGAAGTTGCCACGCTGGTGGTGAATGGGCAAGATAAGGCCAAGCGTTAATTGGTGTGCCTGAGCCGGTGAGTTTTCCCGTATGGCAGGCACCTCGAATCGATGGCTTTGTTTATCAACCAGTCTGGTGCTTAAAATAGATACCCGCGTAATAGTAGTAAAAGCTTAAGTACGATGGGTATACCAGAAACGTAGGGAGTGGTTATGGTTGCGGTACGAAGTGCACATTTGAATACGGCTGGCGAATTTGCGCTTGACGAGTGGATCACGACTTTAGGCATCTCCAGCCAGGAATCATGTGAGCGTTTAGCCGTAACCTGGCGCTACTGCGAGCAACAAACTCAAGGGCATCCCGATGCCTCGCTGCTGCTTTGGCGCGGCCTGGAAATGGTCGAGATTCTTTCCACGCTGAGTATGGACAACGACAGCATGCGCGCGGCGCTGCTTTTCCCGCTGGTTGATGAGAATGTTATCGACGAAGACACGCTCACCAAAGACTTCGGGAAAGAAATCACCTATCTGGTGCATGGTGTGCGCGATATGGACGCCATACGCCAGCTTAAAGCTACGCAAAACGACTCCATGGGCTCGGAGCAGGTCGACAATGTTCGCCGCATGTTGTTGGCGATGGTCGAAGACTTCCGCTGCGTGGTCTTAAAACTTGCCGAGCGTATTGCTCACCTGCGTGAAGTCAAAGACGCGCCGGAAGAAGAGCGCGTTCTGGCGGCTAAAGAATGTACCAATATTTATGCGCCACTGGCAAACCGCCTCGGCATCGGCCAGTTGAAATGGGAGCTGGAGGATTTCTGCTTCCGTTATCTGCACCCCGATGAGTACAAGCGCATTGCCAAACTGCTGCATGAGCGCCGCATTGACCGCGCGCAGTACATTGACGACTTCGTGTCTACCGTGCGTAACGCCATGGCGGAAGAGGGCATTAAAGTTGATGTGTACGGGCGACCAAAACATATCTACAGCATCTGGCGCAAGATGCAGAAAAAATCCCTGTCCTTCGACGAGCTGTTTGACGTGCGCGCCGTGCGTGTCGTGGTCGAACGCCTGCAGGATTGCTATGCCGCATTGGGTATCGTACATACTCATTTCCGTCATCTGCCTGACGAATTCGATGACTACGTTGCCAACCCGAAACCCAACGGTTATCAGTCGATCCATACTGTGGTGCTTGGCCCGCGCGGTAAAACGCTTGAGGTACAGATTCGCACCCGCCAGATGCACGAAGATGCCGAGCTTGGCGTAGCGGCGCATTGGAAATATAAAGAAGGCACGGCCGTGGTCGGTGGTCGCAGTGGCGGCTACGAAGGGCGTATTGCCTGGCTGCGCAAACTTATTGCCTGGCAGGAAGAAATGGCCGATTCGGGCGAGATGCTCGACGAGGTTCGCAGTCAGGTCTTCGACGACCGAGTCTATGTGTTTACCCCGAAAGGTGACGTGGTCGATTTGCCAACCGGCTCAACGCCGCTGGACTTCGCCTACCACATTCACAGCGACGTGGGACATCGTTGCATCGGCGCCAAAATTGGTGGCCGCATCGTGCCGTTTACCTATCAGCTGCAAATGGGCGACCAGATTGAGGTCATCACTCAAAAGCATCCGAACCCTAGCCGTGACTGGCTGAACCCAAGTCTGGGATATATCACCACCAGCCGCGGGCGTTCGAAGATCCAGAACTGGTTCCGCAAGCAGGATCGTGACAAAAACATCATCGCCGGGAAGCAAATTCTCGACGACGAGCTGGAACGTCTGGATATTTCGTACAAAGATGCAGAAAAACTGCTGTTGCCGCGCTACAACTTCAACTCGCTTGACGAGCTGCTGGCAGCAATAGGCAACGGCGATATCCGCCTTAATCAGATGGCGAATTATCTGCAATCGCAGCTGAAAAAACCGAGTCTCGAAGAGCTCGACGAAGAGGCTCTGCGCCAGCTGACGCAGAAAACCACTCGTGCTCCGGTGCGCAGTGGTTCTAAAGAAAACGGCCGCGTGGTGGTCGAGGGCGTGGGCAATCTGATGCACCACATCGCTCGCTGTTGCCAGCCGATACCCGGTGACGAGATCATTGGTTTTATCACCCAGGGGCGAGGAATTTCGATTCACCGCGCCGATTGTGACCAATTGGAAGATCTCAAGTCGCACGCGCCTGAGCGTATCGTCGATGCAGTGTGGGGCGAAAGTTATTCAAGCGGATACTCGCTGGTGCTGCGCGTAGTGGCAAACGACAGGAGTGGGCTACTACGAGATATCACCACCATTCTGGCTAACGAAAAAGTTAATGTACTGGGCGTTGCGAGCCGCAGCGACACCAAAAATATGCTGGCAACCATCGATATGGACATCGAGATTTATAATCCGCAAGTATTGAGCAGGGTTGTTGCCAAGTTGAATCAGCTGCCGGATGTTATCGAGGCCAAGCGCCTGCACGGTAGCTAATCTTTGTCGCCTTTGAAACTGCAGCAGCGTTAACGGAGCTGGCTCATTTGAATCACTGACTCAAGCCAGTGATTCAGGATCCGTTAGCCTTCTGCAACTTCAATGACGTAGATGACTTATTTTTTGATATTTCGGAATACTCAATGACTTCTACGGTTCCCCTGCAACGCCTGCTTTCTATCATGAAAACCCTGCGTGACCCCCTTGCTGGCTGTCCGTGGGACAAAGCGCAGAGCTTCGAGACTATCGCCCCTTACACGCTGGAAGAAACTTACGAGGTGCTGGATGCTATCCAGCGTCAGGATTTCGCCGACCTGCGCGACGAACTTGGCGATCTGCTATTTCAGGTCGTGTTTTACGCCCAGATGGGCAGTGAGCAGGGGCTGTTCAATTTTGACGACATCTGTAACGCGATTTCTGACAAGCTTGAACGCCGTCATCCGCATATTTTCGATGCCGATGAAAATACCGTTGGCAAAGACCAGGCTCAGGTATTGCTGGACTGGGAAAAGGGTAAAACCCGGGAGCGAGCTGACAAGGCGTTATATTCGGCGCTCGACGATATCCCCGCCACTCTTCCAGCCCTGATGAAAGCGCATAAAATCCAGAAGCGCTGTGCCAACGTCGGATTTGACTGGGACACATTGGGCCCGGTGCTCGACAAGGTCTATGAAGAAATCGACGAGGTGATGTTCGAGGCGAAACAGGCGGTCGTTGATCAAGAGAAACTGGGCGAAGAAATCGGCGATCTGTTGTTTGCCACGGTCAATCTTTCTCGCCATTTGGGTCACAAGGCTGAAAGCGCATTACAGGCAGCCAACATCAAATTCGAGCGTCGTTTTCGTCAGGTTGAACAGATCATTCGCGACCGAGGCTTAACCATGGATGATGCCAGTCTTGATCAAATGGAAGACGCCTGGCAACAGGTCAAGCTGCTGGAAAAATCAACAGCAAAATAATTTTAATCTTACCGTGATCGATATCAAAACCTTGCCACTCAACGCTGTTAACATAGCTCGAGCTGATGAATTTTCGGTAAAACATAAAAAATTAATAAATTGAATTATAAAGCCTTTTTTTACGGCGTAACGCTTTTTTTTAGCTGGAAATGTTTAATAAATGGCTGTTTAATAAAGGTTTTATGATGTTAAGGTCTGAAATTTTCATGAGAGGGGGTGCTGGAAGGCTCCGAGGTGAAGAGAGTAAAACGATCGTTTGTGAGGCATCGAAGGTTCGGGTATACTATTTTCCCGTCTTGGTTCTTCCATCGTCTTTAAACCTAACCTCTCAGGTTCAGCATGACAACTAATTATATTTTTGTGACCGGCGGGGTTGTATCCTCTCTGGGTAAAGGCATTGCCGCAGCCTCTCTGGCGGCTATTCTCGAAGCCCGTGGTTTGAACGTTACCATCATGAAACTCGATCCGTATATCAACGTCGATCCGGGTACCATGAGCCCAACCCAGCACGGTGAAGTTTTCGTTACCGAAGACGGTGCTGAAACCGATCTCGATCTGGGTCACTACGAACGTTTCATTCGCACCAAAATGACCCGCCGTAACAACTTTACTACCGGTCGTATTTACTCCGACGTCCTGCGCAAAGAGCGCCGTGGCGATTATCTCGGCGCGACCATTCAGGTTATTCCGCACATCACCAACGCCATCAAAGAACGTATTATTGAAGGCGGCGAAGGTCATGACGTGGTTCTGGTTGAAATCGGCGGTACCGTCGGTGATATCGAATCTCTGCCATTCCTCGAAGCGATCCGCCAGATGGCGGTTGACGTTGGCCGCGAGCACACGCTGTACATGCACCTGACTTTGGTGCCATACATGGCAGCTGCCGGTGAAGTCAAAACCAAGCCTACTCAGCACTCGGTTAAAGAACTGCTGTCTATCGGTATTCAACCAGATGTGTTGATCTGCCGTTCGGACCGCCCGGTTCCTGCCAACGAACGCGCAAAAATTGCGCTGTTCTGTAACGTGCCAGAGAAAGCGGTTATCTCTTTAAAAGACGTTGATTCAATTTATAAAATCCCGGCGCTCTTGAAATCACAGGGTCTGGACGATTATATTTGTAAACGATTCAGCTTGAGCTGCAAAGAAGCCGATCTGGCCGAGTGGGAACAGGTTATCTATGAAGAAGCCAACCCGGGCGGTGAAGTCAACATTGGTATGGTCGGTAAATACACCGAGCTGCCGGATGCTTACAAATCGGTTATCGAAGCGCTGAAACACGCAGGCCTGAAAAATCGTCTGACCGTGAACATCAAGCTGATCGATTCGCAGGACGTTGAAACCCGCGGCGTAGAAATGCTGAAAGATCTGGATGCTATCCTGATCCCTGGCGGTTTCGGCTATCGTGGAGTTGAAGGCAAGTTGATGACCGCGCGTTATGCGCGTGAAAACAACATTCCTTATCTGGGCATCTGCCTGGGTATGCAAGTTGCGCTGATTGAGTTTGCCCGTAACGTCGTCGGTATGGAAAACGCGAACTCAACAGAATTTGTGCCAGACTGTAAATTCCCTGTCGTGGCGCTGATTACTGAATGGCGTGATGAAAACGGTAACGTAGAAGTACGTACCGAAGAGAGTGATTTGGGCGGCACTATGCGTGTAGGTGGTCAGCAATGTCACCTGACCGAAGGCAGCCTGGTCCGTCAGATGTACGGCGAACCAACGATTGTTGAACGTCATCGTCACCGTTATGAAGTAAACAACATGCTGCTCAAGCCAATTGAAGAAGCTGGTTTACGCATTGCGGGTCGCTCTGGCGATAAGCAACTGGTAGAAATGATCGAGCTGCCTGACCATCCATGGTTTGTAGCTTGTCAGTTCCACCCGGAATTTACGTCAACGCCGCGTGATGGTCATCCGTTGTTTGCAGGCTTTGTCAAGGCAGCCGGTGAGTATCAGAAGCGTCAGGTAAAATAAAATATAGGGCCCACGACAGGCCGCGGGAATGCAGTCTGTCGTGGAGTCTGAAGCTTTAGTTAACTTGTACTGAGGAAATCCTAATGTCCAAAATCGTTAAAGTGCTCGGTCGTGAAATCATCGACTCCCGTGGTAACCCGACCGTTGAAGCTGAAGTACATCTGGAAGGCGGTTTCGTAGGTCTGGCTGCTGCACCATCAGGTGCGTCGACGGGTTCTCGCGAAGCTCTGGAATTGCGTGACGGTGATAAATCTCGTTTTCTGGGTAAAGGCGTAACTAAAGCGGTTGACGCGGTTAACGGTCCTATCGCTCAGGCTCTGCAAGGCAAAGACGCCAAAGACCAGGCTAATATCGACAAGATCATGATCGAGCTTGACGGTACCGAAAACAAATCCCAATTCGGCGCTAACGCAATTCTGGCTGTTTCTCTTGCTGCTGCCAAAGCTGCTGCTGCCTCTAAAGGCCTGCCACTGTACGCACACATCGCGGAACTGAATGGCACTCCTGGCAAATATTCTATGCCACTGCCTATGATGAACATCATCAACGGTGGTGAGCACGCCGACAACAACGTCGACATTCAAGAATTCATGATCCAGCCTGTTGGCGCGAAAACGCTGAAAGAAGCCGTGCGTATCGGTTCTGAAGTTTTCCACACTCTGGCTAAAGTTCTGAAATCAAAAGGTATGGGTACTGCAGTAGGTGACGAAGGTGGCTACGCGCCAAACCTGGGTTCCAACGCAGAAGCTCTGGCTGTTATCGCTGAAGCGGTAAAACTTGCGGGCTACGAGCTGGGCAAAGACATCACTCTGGCGATGGACTGTGCGGCTTCAGAATTCTACAAGGACGGTAAATACGTTCTGGCTGGCGAAGGCAACAAAGCCTACACCTCTGAAGAGTTCACTCACTTCCTGGAAGACCTGACCAAGCAATATCCAATCGTTTCTATCGAAGACGGTCTGGACGAATCTGACTGGGATGGTTTCGCTTACCAGACTAAAGTTCTGGGCGACAAAATTCAGCTGGTGGGCGACGACCTGTTCGTTACCAACACCAAGATCCTGAAAGAAGGTATCGATAAAGGTATCGCTAACTCCATCCTGATTAAATTCAACCAGATCGGTTCTCTGACCGAGACTCTGGCTGCAATCAAGATGGCTAAAGATGCTGGTTACACTGCTATCATTTCTCACCGTTCAGGCGAGACTGAAGATGCAACCATCGCTGACCTGGCTGTAGGTACTGCTGCGGGTCAAATCAAAACCGGTTCTATGAGCCGCTCTGACCGCGTTGCTAAATACAACCAGCTGATTCGTATCGAAGAAGCGTTGGGTGATTTAGCTCCGTTCAACGGTCTTAAAGAAGTTAAAGGTCAGTAATATCTGACCCTTGCTTCATAAACCCGCTTCGGCGGGTTTTTCATTTTTAAGCAGCAGGAAAATAATAAACCGCAGCCTAACCACCAGCTTTAACCGTTAGACGTAAATTTTTACGAGGCCTATTATCAAATTTCCTTCTCTGGAGATAATAAAATGCCTTTTAACTCAGTAATGCTATCTTCCCCCCCTAAACTTTTTCCTTTGGTATCTGAGAAACTACAGGCGGATAATCCAAAGCCTTTCTTAAAAGTTGATTACAGTACTAGACAGCCTGCCAGTAATAGAAAATATTATAACGTTGACCAAGATGAGTGGAGAGTAATAGAAAATCATATTAGAGCTATTAAAGGCGAGCCTCAGAGTGAGGTTGCAATCTGTAAATCCTTAAAAGAGGTTGCTGTAAGATATATACCAACGTTATTAGGATTATCCACAGCGTTGTCATTAAACAGAACTTCTTCAATTGATAAAAATAATAGTCCTGATTTCTCCTCTTCCCTATTACCTTCAAATTCTTATTTCTCGTCTTTGCATATAGATAAGTTAATGAGTGCTGCCTCGAACGTATGGAATACCATTCCTGTTTTATCACAATGGCCGTCAGGGGCTAATGCAAACCCGTTAACACCCCCTGACTTCCTCGAACATCAACCTACCGATGGCACTACGCTGCTTAAAGCTCAACTGGAAAGTTTCCAACTCACCTCGGCGTTTTCAGAAAACGTTCCGCTGATTGATTATCTCGAAAATAAATATGTGCTGTTCAGTAGAGAAGCACCGGAACACTCTTCGTCGGGTCGTTACCGCCGAGAGCTTGATGATGGTCGTCCAAGAATCCCGATGCGAACGATGGTTGTTATTGATCCCGCAACTAAAGGCAATAGCAAAGCCGGTTCAGTGATTCGCTGGGGTGAAAATCAAATGGCCGCCAGTAAATTAATTTTCAAGATGGCTTGGGAAAAAGGGGAAGGAGGCCTGATGGCCTATATAAGCTCCGGGTTGGTAGCTATTGCCGGTTCATTGGCACAGACTCTTGGCGCAACGATGGATGGAACACTATTTGATAAGGAACCACACGAAACGCCTGCCGAATGGTTATTAAGACTAACCAGCAACATTATTATGCCGCCTGAAGCTGTAGCGGCGCGTGCATTTAAAATCATGCCTGCTTTATCTACACAATTGCGAACTTTACCGGCTAATTCAGCACGTAGAGGGGTAAGAGTAACTCATGAACCGACAGGTTTGACACAAATTTCCAGCAGGGATAATACAGAATCAGGTTTACATATTAAGGTGCAGGATAAGTATTATCCCATTAATGAAAATGCTGTTGATGGCACTTTCAGTTTAAGCAATGCACACAAGATTTATTTTAATCATCGAACGGGTGAGTGGCGGGAGTTCTGGTCGGGTAATACCCATTTGACGGCTAAATCACTGTCGGCAATTCCTGATGAATTATTAAGCCTTTCGCCCGGAGACAATTCGATACTTGCGTTTAATGGAAGGGTCAGTGCAGAAGGCAAGGTTTGGACTGTGCCCAATACCGGGAAATATTATCTTGAAGTGATGAAGCGTAATCCTTCAAATCCAAACAGTGTGATTACTCAATATGTAGAGGGCCATCTGGAAGAACGTTTTTTCTCGATTAATCAGGATGCTTTGCCAGTAAATAAACAAACATTACTGGAGTGGAAATCTGCAACGGGTAAGTGGGAAGTCGTCACCAATGCGGGGAATACGGTGACGGCTAAAGTAACTTCGGCAGTATTTAATGATCTACCGGCCAGCATTTTGGTTCAGCCGTTATTCAAATTCGAAAGTGCCTCGGCGCTTGCGGGTTTTAAAAATGTATTTCGCAGTCCGAATACCCAAGAGGTTTTTATTTATACAGGCAATACGCGCAGAGGATTGGCGCAATATATTAAGGTCGTACAGGAAGCGGGAGACGGCAATCGATTTAAACTTGAAATCCCAGACGGCGAGATGCGTATCGAGGAAATGCGCTATTATCTTTATCATGAGAATGGTGAATTCACACTTGATGAAGTCGTGAGCTGTCGCCGAATAAAGCGTGCGGATGATAATCCCTGTTTAGCAGGAACTTCACGAGAAGAACCCGATGCCAAGCGTGCTCGAATAGAGTTCAGCCCGCAACAGATTGTCCAGGAAAAATTAGCCGAGATAGAGAGTAATCCTTTAGAGCTGGTACCCATAAATAGAGCAGGCGAACATGATATATTACATGACCTGGCTATTGAGGCGATAAGATCAGATTATCAACAACAGATAATGAATAATGTCCCAGTCGAACAGTTAACCGATGTTTTTAAAGCACAGGCAAGAACGGCAAAAATCATCAGCGAATATTATGCCGAACAGCTATTAAAAGGTTCAGTAGCCGGAGCTAAAGAGTTTAGTTATATTCTTCTTGATAAGTTATTAGATGCGGGATTATCCGGCGAAAATTTAATGGTAGTACATATGACTATTAACGGTGTAATTAAATACACCGCACTCTTGTATTATCCCGAACATAGTATGCGAGAGATAATTGTCACCGCAGCCCCATTTTTATTCCTGCATGAATTTAATGTTTTCGAGCTAGTTGGGGCAATTAAATTTTCCGAAAAGCCAATTTTTGTCCTTAACCCATGGTCGGCAGAAAATACATTATTGCAGTTTGATGTTGGAACAACGCGAGAGGCTGTACAGCAAAAGATGATTAAAATGCTGCAGGAGGCCGGAATAACGAGCATGGATAAGTCAATGCAAAGGACGCAAGGATCTACTGAGCAAAATAATCGCTTGTTTCTGGAAAATATAAAGTTAAGTCTGCCTGAGTCTCTTGCGGATCCAGCAAGCGCTATGGAACTACAAGAAAAAGTATATCTTAATTTTATTGCCGCCGAAAACTATCGTATTCGCGTGCGTGGCGAGTCAGTATTGAATGAGCCGGCTGGTATAAACGGGGAAGAGCCATTAACACTGCGTGATCGGTTCGTCAGTGCCAGGGCTATTATTGATGAATTAAGCAATCTTGGCGATCCTGCTATAAAAGAGTTTGTCATGACGCATTTTGGTGGCAATAATTTTTTGAAGAAGGTAGATATTTTCAGGCGTTATTTAGCACACGCAAAAAGCGATCTGGCGCGTTATTTTTCAGGGGGCGATCGTCTTGGCAAATTGGTCCTTTTAGAGCCAGAAAATGCAATGGTTGAAAGTTCGACCGTCGCTTTTGTAACGGATGGTGTACAATTCCACACCCCGATTTTATCGATAGTCAACGCCGCTTTCTGGAAATCTACAACCCTTAGTGAATATGCAGAGTCAATACAGACGCTGTTGCATGAAATAAGCCATGTTAAAGAAAGCGTTGTACCCACTTCGAAAACGCCTCTGTTAGCTTTTGATTTTATCTACAATGCTGCCGAGCTTTTTAATCCCGAGAGTAATCAGTTTAATTTTAGAATGGACTATTATTCCTCGCGTCAAAATAATCAGAATTTTATAGAATCTAATGAAGCCAATTTAAAACTGATGAATTATGATGAATACTTATTTACAGAGTCAAAATATAGCGAAAATTTTAACCTTATTAAAGATCGAAATCTTTTTGAAAGGAAAGTTTTAGGCGAGTTAGAGCACCGAGTTAAGCTTTTAGATGATTTTCTGAAAGAAAATGAAAATGTGAAAATCACTGTTAATGCTATTCGTTCTAGGGAGTCCCCTGTTCACCGCCTTTTTGGAGAGATTAATACGGTATCTGAGAGACTGGATATCCCGCAAAAAAAATACGATTCTCCATCATTAACCCAAACTTATGAGTCTGATCAGACTAAACGACAACTCGATCCGGCAGCTATCATGTCACTTCGTGAGTGGATTCATGAAATATCCGCCAATAAAGAAATCCGTGCGGCCGTGGTGCTTAATAATGCTGAAAGTATTGCCTATTACCAGTTGCTGTTCGCGGCTAAAAATAAGTTTGTCGCTAAGCATCTTATCAATGAAGGCGTGCTACCTAAGCCCGATCCCAATTTGCCGTGGGAAGCGTCGGACGATGAGGGATCAGAAGTCGAAAGTTCAAATAAATAAGTGCTGAATAATCTCTAACTTAAGATTTGACCAGTCATTTGGCACCGTCCCTGATTTGGCGCGGGGCCAGATGTCTGCGATAATACGCGCTGGCTCCTTAAACTTTGAGATTCAGATGCAGTACCCGATTAACGAAATGTTTGAAACCCTGCAAGGGGAAGGCTTTTTTACCGGCGTGCCGGCTATTTTTATTCGTTTGCAAGGCTGCCCAGTGGGTTGCAGCTGGTGCGATACGAAACACACCTGGGAAAAATTCGCCGATCGTGAAGTCGATATGCAGCGTATCCTGGTAAAAACCGAAGAGACTGACGCGTGGGGCAATGCCACTGCCGAGCAGCTTCATCAGGTGATCCAGAAACAGGGATGGACAGCGAAACACGTGGTGATCACCGGTGGAGAGCCGTGCATTTATGACTTGCAGCCGCTGACAAAGCTGCTGGAAGAGCAGGGTTACAGCTGCCAAATTGAAACCAGCGGCACGCATGAAGTGCGCTGCTCGGAAAAAACGTGGGTAACTGTTTCACCAAAAGTGAACATGCGCGGGGGTTACGACATTCTGCCGCAGGCGTTGCAGCGTGCCGATGAGATCAAGCATCCTGTGGCTCGTCAGCGAGATGTCGATGCATTGGAGCAGCTGCTGGCGACTCTAAATGACCAGAAAGCACGAATTATCGCCCTACAGCCGATTAGCCAGAAAGATGAAGCCACCAAACTGTGTATTGCAACTTGTATTGCAAAAAACTGGCGGTTGTCCATGCAGACGCACAAATACTTAAACATCGCCTAATTTTCTTCTCCCTTGTCACTGTAATGTTGTTGGCTGCGCTCACTCGCCCGAATCACTGACTCATGTCAGCTCATCGGGACTCGTTTGTTTGCCGCCGCGTTACAGCACCAATGGCTTTGAAAATTCATTCTTCGT